>NZ_CP048602.1:0-1315267 GCF_012427705.1 Vreelandella piezotolerans
GTGTCACTCGCGCTTTGGCAACAGTGCCTGGACTACCTGCAGGACGAACTGAATTCACAGCAGTTCAATACCTGGATACGTCCGCTGCAGGCAGAAGAAGGAGACACCAATGAGCTGCGCTTGTTGGCGCCGAATCGCTTTGTGCGCGACTGGGTGAGTGATAAGTACGCCAAGCGTATTAGTGAATTAATGCGCGAGCTTGCACCCTCCAAGCCCCCTAAGGTCAGTTTGACGGTAGGTAGCCGCCGGACCGCTGCTCCAGCTCCCCAGCCTCGCGATCTGGGTAATCCGGTGTCAGCCGCCCCGGCTCAGCCGACGTCGCCCGCCGTACATACCCCGCCCCGGGGTGATATTGCCGACGAGCGTGAAATCGATCAGCTGCGTGAAGAGAGTGCCTCTCATCGTCGTGGCAACGAGCGTCAGGTGCAGGTAGAAGGCAGCTTGAAACACAATAGCGGCCTAAACCCTAATTTCACGTTCGATACCTTTGTGGAAGGTAAATCTAACCAGTTGGCACGTGCGGCGTCTCGCCAAGTGTCTGAAAATCCTGGCGGTGCTTATAATCCACTGTTCTTATACGGTGGCGTGGGCTTGGGTAAAACCCACTTGATGCATGCCGTAGGCAATGCGTTGGCAGGTCGTCGGGAAAATGCCCGCGTGGTTTATCTTCACTCTGAGCGCTTCGTGGCTGACATGGTGAAGGCGCTGCAGCTCAATGCGATCAACGATTTCAAACGTTTCTACCGCAGTGTCGATGCCCTCCTGATCGATGACATTCAGTTCTTTGCCGGTAAAGAGCGCTCCCAAGAAGAGTTCTTCCATACGTTCAATGCCTTGCTAGAGGGCGGTCAGCAGATGATCTTGACCTCTGATCGCTATCCAAAAGAGATCAGTGGTGTCGAAGAGCGGCTGAAGTCGCGCTTTGGCTGGGGTCTCACCGTCGCCATCGAACCGCCAGAGCTCGAGACGCGCGTGGCGATTCTGATGAAGAAAGCCGATCAGGCCAAGGTGGACCTGCCCCACGATGCGGCTTTCTTTATCGCCCAAAAGATTCGTTCTAATGTGCGTGAATTGGAAGGTGCGCTTAAGAAAGTCATTGCTGATTCACATTTCATGGGCAAGACCATCACCCAAGAGTTCATCCGTGAATCGTTGAAAGATCTTTTGGCGCTGCAGGACAAGCAGGTCGGGGTGGATAATATTCAGCGCACGGTGGCTGAATATTACAAAATCAAAGTGGCGGATCTGCTTTCCAAGCGACGCTCGCGCTCGGTGGCGCGCCCCCGGCAGGTGGCGATGGCACTGGCAAAAGAGCTCACCAATCATAGCTTGCCGGAAATTGGCGATGCGTTTGGTGGCCGTGATCACACCACCGTGCTGCATGCCTGCCGAAAAGTAAAAGCGCTGCAAGAAGAGAATGCGGATATTCGCGAGGATTACAAAAATCTTCTTCGCCTGCTAACAAGTTAACCTTTTTTCGTTTACGCCTGCCAAGCGGCAGGCCTTTCAGGATAGAAAACCGGAGTTTCGATGAAATTTACCATTTCCCGAGAGGCGCTGCTTCGCCCGCTGACTCTGGTGGCGGGCGTAGTGGAACGGCGCCAAACGCTGCCTGTGCTCTCTAACGTCTTGATTCAAGTGGAAGGTGACCAGGTCGCGCTGACCGGCACCGACTTGGAAGTCGAGCTGGTAGGCCGCACGGTGGCCAGCCAAGTGGACCAAGCAGGGGCGGCAACCGTACCGGCTAGAAAGCTGATGGATATTTGTAAGTCGCTGCCCGAACAGTCCGACATTCAATTAGCCGTCGAAGAGGGACGCGCCGTATTACGTAGTGGTCGTTCGCGCTTTACACTTTCTACACTACCTGTGGCAGAGTTTCCTAATATCGAAGATGCCGATGGAAGTCAGGAGCTTAGCGTTCCCCGTGGCACGCTCAAGCATCTGATCGAATCCACTTCCTTCGCCATGGCTCAGCAGGACGTACGCTATTACCTCAACGGTATGCTGTTAGAGATTCAGAGCAATCTGCTACGCACGGTCGCTACTGACGGACACCGATTGGCGATGTGCTCGCGTCCTATCGAGGTCGCGGTGAGCCAAGCCCAAAAACTCATCGTGCCTCGCAAAGGTATCTTGGAGCTGTCCCGTCTTCTGGATGACAGCGACGAGCCGGTTAGCCTGACGCTTGGTTCGACCCATGTGCGTGCCCACACGGGTGACTTCACGTTTACGTCGAAGCTGATCGACGGCAAGTTTCCGGACTACGAACGCGTGGTGCCGCGTAACGGCGATAAAGTGCTCATCGCCGAGCGTGCCGAGCTTCGTCAAGTGCTGTCACGTACCGCCATTCTCTCCAACGAAAAGTATCGCGGGGTGCGCCTCTATTTGGAGGAGGGCAACCTCAAAGTCATGGCGAACAACCCTGAACAGGAAGAGGCCGAGGAGAATGTCGCCGTCGAATACAATGGCAGCGCCATGGAGGTCGGTTTCAACGTGGGTTATCTGGTAGACGTGCTTTCCGTATTGGATGAAGACCGCGTACAGATGACGTTAGCCGACCCCAATAGCAGCGCACTGCTGGAAGAGCCGGGCGGCGGCGATGCGCTTTACGTCGTGATGCCGATGCGCTTATAACGCAAGGAATGGGATGAAGAACGGCGCTTCTGGTTGCAGAAGCGCCGTTTTCGCATAGGGCACGTCTGGCGATTGGAACGGTCTTACAAGGTGCATTGACGGATGAGCGTGACACAACTCACTTTTCAGGGACTGCGCAATTTAGCGCCAGTCACGCTTCATCCCTCATCGCGCATCAACGTGATCCATGGCGTGAACGGTAGCGGAAAGACTAGCTTGCTAGAGGGGATTCACATCCTCGGCATGGGACGCTCTTTTCGCACGCGTCAGCTCAAGAATGCTATTCAAATGGACGCCCCTTATATGACGCTATATGGACGTTTAGCGGGGGATCCTGAGGTGACGCTTGGTGTCAGGCGTATGCGTGCTCAGCGTGAGCTGGAGCTACGTCTGAGGGGAGAGAAAGGCGTAAGGTTAGCCGAGCTCGTCGAAGCCATGCCGCTACAGCTCATCAACCCGGATGCGTTTCGTTTGCTGGAAGGTTCACCCGCCGGCCGTCGCGAGTTTTTGGATTGGGGAGTGTTTCACGTGAAACACCACTTTCTGGATGCTTGGCGTCGGACCCGGCGTGCGGTGAAACATCGGAATGCGCTTCTCAGGCGTGGTAGAATAGTGCCCAATGAAATAGCGGTTTGGGAGCAAGAGTTAGCACTCTGGGGCGAACAAATGGATGCGCTTCGCCAAGCATGGTTTAACGAATTTCTTCCCGTATTCAATGAGACCCTGAAGACACTATTGCCGCTACCGGGTTTAACGTTGCGCTATGCGCGCGGTTGGGATAGACAGCGCTCGTTGGCAGAAGTGCTGCACGATAGCCGTAACACGGACCAGCAGATGGGCTTTACCCAGCAAGGCCCTCAGCGTGCGGATTTGCGCATCCGGCTGAATAAACAGCCTGCCATTGAGGTGCTTTCCAGAGGCCAGCAGAAGCTCGTGGTGAGTGCATTGAAGCTTGCTCAAGGTAGGCTTCTGGAAAGTACCGCACAGCGGCACTGTATCTATTTGATTGACGATTTACCGGCAGAGCTAGATGAGCATAACCGCCGCCAGTTCTGCACGTTACTCGAAGAGATGCAGTGCCAAGCATTTATTACCAGCGTCGAACCCACCGCGCTGAGCGACGTCTGGCAGCCTTCTACAGCCGTGGAGTTGTTTCACGTGAAACACTCCACGCAAGGGCTTAGCCAATGTCAGCCAGATGGGTAGACGACACGGAACGAGACAGACTTCACGACGGAGTGGTCAATGAGCGAGCAGGCTTACGATTCATCAAGCATCAAGGTGCTCAAAGGGCTAGACGCAGTACGTAAGCGTCCAGGCATGTATATCGGTGACACCGACGACGGCACCGGGCTGCACCACATGGTTTTCGAGCTGGTGGATAACTCCATCGATGAAGCCCTGGCCGGCCACTGTAGCGAAATTCGTGTGGTGATCCACCCGGATGAATCGGTAACCGTAAGCGATAATGGTCGAGGGATTCCGACCGAGCTACACGAGGGCGAGGGTGTCTCTGCGGCGGAAGTCATCATGACGGTGCTCCACGCGGGTGGCAAGTTCGACGATAACTCTTATAAAGTATCGGGCGGCTTGCACGGTGTGGGTGTATCGGTGGTGAACGCACTCTCCGAAGAGCTGCGCCTGACGATTTGGCGCCAAGGGGAGGTGTTTGAGCAAATTTATCATCACGGCGTGCCGCAAGCGCCGCTAGGCGTCGTAGGCAAAACGGAAAAAAGCGGTACCCGCGTGCATTTTCGCCCGTCTCCGGCGACGTTTGCCAACATCGAATTCCACTACGATATTCTGGCGAAACGCCTGCGTGAGCTCTCCTTCCTCAACTCGGGTGTAGCCATTCGCCTGATGGATGAGCGTAGCGGCAAAGAGGAGCTGTTCCATTACGAAGGTGGTTTGAAAGCCTTCGTTGACCACTTGAACAAAAACAAAACCGTTCTGAACCCGGTATTCCACTTCAACGCTGGGCGTGATGATGGCGTGGAAGTCGAAGTGGCCATGCAGTGGAGCGATGCCTTCACAGAGAACATCTTCTGTTACACCAACAACATTCCTCAGCGGGATGGCGGTACCCACTTGGCAGGGTTCCGCGCTGCGCTAACGCGTACGCTAAACCACTATATCGAAGCGGAAGGCCTGCTGAAAAAAGCCAAAGTGAACACGTCGGGCGACGACGCCCGTGAAGGCCTGACGGCGATCATCTCCGTCAAAGTGCCCGATCCGAAGTTCTCATCGCAAACCAAGGACAAGCTCGTCTCGTCCGAGGTGAAGACGGCGGTGGAGCAGGAGATGGGTCGCTTGTTTGCCGACTACCTGATCGAAAAACCTAACGAAGCCAAAGCCATCGTCAACAAGATGCTGGACGCGGCACGTGCCCGCGAGGCGGCGCGAAAAGCTAGAGACATGACCCGCCGCAAAGGCGCTCTGGATATCGCGGGTTTGCCGGGCAAACTAGCCGATTGCCAGGAGAAAGACCCCAGCCAGTCGGAGCTTTACCTGGTGGAGGGTGACTCGGCGGGGGGGAGTGCCAAACAGGGGCGTGATCGTCGTACCCAGGCCATTCTGCCGTTGAAAGGTAAAATCCTGAACGTCGAAAAAGCGCGGTTCGATAAGATGCTCTCTTCCGCTGAAGTAGGGACGCTGATTACGGCGCTGGGGTGCGGCATTGGACGCGAAGAGTTCAACCCTGACAAGCTGCGCTACCACTCGGTCATCATCATGACCGACGCCGATGTCGATGGTTCCCACATTCGCACGCTGCTGCTGACGTTCTTCTTCCGTCAGATGCCCGAGCTTATCGAACGTGGCCACATTTTTATCGCGCAGCCGCCGCTTTACAAAATCAAGCGCGGTAAGCAAGAGCTCTATCTGAAAGATGAGCAGGCGATGATCGATTACCTGACCACCACCGCACTGGATGGAGCAGGGCTGCACGTCAATGCAGACGCGCCTGGCATTACCGGGTCGCAGTTGGAAGCACTGGTCAATCAGTACCGCAACGTGATGAAACGTATCGATCGCTTGGCACGGGTGTACCCCATCGAAGTGCTCAAGCAAGCCGTCAATGCGACAGCGTTGCAGGGTGAGACCAGCTTGAAAGATCGCGTCACCATGGAGAACTGGATCGCCGAGCTGCAAAAAGCCATGGACGACAGGGTGGCTTATGAGGGCGGCCCGCGCTATCAGTTCTACCTGCAAGAAGACACCGAGCGTGGCCTGCATCTACCGGCGGTATCGCTGATTGCCCACGGCGTCACCACGGAATACGTGTGGGGCCTGGACTTCTTCGAAAGCGCCGATTACCGCGCCATGGCAGGGTTAGGGGACACCCTCAACGGCTTGCTGGACGAAGGCGCCTACATCGCCCGTGGTGAGCGCCAGAAGCCCGTTGGACACTTCTCTGAAGTGCTGACGTGGCTGATGCAGGAAGGCCAGCGTGGTCTCTCTGTGCAGCGCTATAAAGGGCTAGGTGAGATGAACCCGGACCAGCTATGGGAAACCACCATGGACCCGGATAGCCGTCGTATGTTGCGGGTTACCATCGAAGATGCGGTAGCAGCAGATATGATGTTCAACACCCTTATGGGTGACGAAGTGGAGCCGCGTCGCGACTTTATCGAGACCAACGCGCTCGTTGCTAACCTCGACATCTAAGTGGCTTCTTCACTGTGTTTCACGTGAAACATTGAAAAGCAAAAACCGCAGGCAAAGTGCCTGCGGTTTTTTTATGGGTAGTATCAAGGCCAGCGTGAAAACCGTATCGAAAGATTAATCCAAGGCCTCTGCTAATAAGTCGTCAACAAATGCAGCCAAGTCAGCGTAGACCAAGGCGTGCTCCAGCCCGTTCCCATTTGCGAGGGTCTTTTCGCCTTTACCTGTCTTCACGAGAACGCTACGGCAGCCCATCACTTCACCCGCTTGCAGGTCGCGAAGGCTGTCACCCACCATCCAACTGCCTGTCAGGCTGGGAAGCGTCAGCTTGTCACGTATGTCGGTCAACAGCCCGGGCAGTGGTTTACGGCAGCCGCACTGATCATCTGGCCCATGAGGGCAGTAAGCGATATGCGCTATATGACCACCTTCCGCCTGCACCAGAGTATGCAAACGCTCGTGCATGGCACTGAGCGTGGCGTCATCGTAGTAACCACGAGCGATGCCGGATTGATTGGTGGCCACTGCCACGGTAAAGCCTGCCTGGGTTAACCGCGCAATCGCGCGAATGGCAGACGGGTAGGGGATCCACTCGTCCAAAGATTTGATATAGGCATCCGAGTCGTGATTAATCACGCCATCGCGGTCCAGTATCACGAGTTGCTGAGCGGTGATCATAAGGCTCCCTTCAAGAAAACGTCTCTGCTTAGCGTAAGCGCTGACGAGGCAATGAACGAGTGTTTCACGTGAAACACTCCATTACTCAATAGAAAGCCCGGCTTGTCAAAAGCCGGGCTGTCGGTTGTGCCTCTAGAGCAGTCGATGCGCTCAATCCTTCACCGTCTTACTGGGGTAGCTGAGAGATATCGGCTACTTCCAGGAACAGCGCTTGCAGGCTGGCCAGCAAGGCAAGGCGGTTACGGCGAATGGCATCGTCGTCCGCCATGACCATGACTTGATCGAAGAATGCATCGACCGGCTCGCGGAGGGTGGCGAGCGCGTCCAGTGCCTGCTGGTAATTGCCTGCGGCAAACAGCGGCGACACCTGCTGTTGGCTGGCCGTGACCGCTTCGAAAAGCGATTTTTCCGCCGCTTCTTGAAGTAGCGAGGCGTCGACCTGGGTGCTGCCGTCGTGCTCCTGCTTGCTCAAGATATTGGAAACACGCTTGTTGGCAGCGGCCAATGCCGCGGCTTCTTCACGCTGGGCGAAGGCTTTCACGGCACGTAAGCGGCGCGCAAAATCCAGCGGTTTGGTCACCGGGCGAGCACGAACGGCGAGATACATCTCAGCAGAGATACCCTCCTCCTGGCCCCAGGCGCGGAAGCGGTCGAGCATATAGGTCAACACGTCTTCTACGAGGCCCTCGGCTTTCGGGAGATTCTGGTGCTGGTCAGCAGTGATCTGCAGCAGCTCGCGCAGGTCGAGGTTCAACTCGCCTTTGACCAGGATGTTCAATACGCCAATGGACGCGCGGCGCAGGGCGAAGGGGTCCTTGGCGCCGGTGGGGCGTTGACCAATACCGAAAATGCCTACCAGCGTATCCAGGCGGTCGGCCAGAGCCAGCGCTTGGCCGGTCAAACTGTGCGGAATCGCGTCGCTGGCAAAGCGAGGTAGATACTGCTCCTCCAGCGCCTGGGCAACCTCCGCCGGTTCGCCATCCTGCTCGGCGTAGTAGCGGCCCATAATGCCCTGCAGCTCGGGGAATTCGAGCACCATTTCGGTAACGAGATCACATTTGGCCAGGGCCACAGCGCGTTGCGCATGAGCCACGTCACCCTGGATGCGCTCAGCGATGAAAGTGGCGATGGCCGTGCTGCGGCGGGCCTTGTCCGCCAACGTGCCCAACTGCTGCTGGAAGACTACGCTTTCCAGTTGCGGTATGCGTGAGCCCAGCGTTTGCTTCCGGTCGGTATCGTAGAAGAAGGCGGCATCCGCCAAGCGCGGACGAATGACCTTTTCATTACCGGAGATCACCTGGTCGGGATCCTGGCTCTCGATGTTCGAGATGGTGATGAACAGCGGCTTCAACTTGCCCTGATCATCCAGCAGGTGGAAGTATTTTTGATTGGCCTTCATCGAGGAAATCAGGCACTCGGCAGGTACTTCCAGGAAGCGCTCGTCGAAGCTGCCGGTGAGCGCCACGGGCCACTCCACCAAACCGCTCACCTCGACCAGCAGGTCTTCATCGATGACGGCGTTGGCTTCCTGAACCTCGGCCTCGGCGAGCACCTGCTCACGAATACGCTCGCGGCGCTGCTGGCGGTCGGCCAGAACGTAGGCATTCTCGAGTGCCGCTAGATAGTCATCGGCGTGCTCGAGCTGGATGGCATCCGGCGCGTGGAAACGGTGGCCGTAGGTGGTACGGCTGGCTTCCAGCCCCAGCGCTTCTGCTGCAATGACGTCTTTGCCATACAGGGCCACGAGCCAGTGCACGGGGCGCGAGAACTCGACGCGGGACGCGCCCCAGCGCATATTCTTGGGCACTGGAAGCGAGTGTAGCGTCTTGCGCACCATCTCCGGTAGCAGCGCTTGAACGCTGTCACCTTGCTGCTGCTCGCGGTAGCCAAGCCAGGTGCCTTTATCGGTGTCCAGATGGATCAGATCCTCCACGCTGACACCGCAGGAGCGAGCAAAGCCTTCCGCCGCCTTTGTGGGGACGCCGTCTTTGAAAGCGGCGGCCAGCGCGGGTCCGCGACGCTCTACTTCGCGATCCGGCTGTTTGTCGGCGAGTCCGGTAACCTTCACGGCTAGGCGCCGCGGGGTGGCGTAGGCGGTCACCGCCTCGAAGGGAATCTCGGCGTCCTGTAAGCCTTTTTCGATACCCGAGGCAAAGGCGTCTGAGAGCGTGTCTAGCGCGGTCGGCGGAAGCTCTTCTGCGCCAAGTTCTAATAAAAGCGTATCAACGGCCATTATGCGTCTCCCTGCTCGGCGAGCTCATCTTGTAACAGTTCACGGCGCAATTCCTCCGAGGCCATGGGGAATCCTGCTGCTTTACGAGACTCGAAGTAGGCAGTGGCAACATCACGCGCCATGGTGCGCACGCGTAAAATGAAGCGCTGACGCTCGGTCACGGAAATGGCGTGGCGCGCATCCAGCAGGTTGAAGGTATGCGACGCTTTGAGCACCTGCTCGTAGGCGGGCAGCGGGAGGCTCGCGGCCAGCAGCTTGCTGCACTCTTTTTCCTGATGGTCGAAGGCAGCAAAGAGCTGGTCGACGTCGGCGTGCTCGAAGTTATACGCCGACTGCTCGCGCTCGTTTTGCAGGTAGACATCGCCGTAGCTGACTTTGCTGCCGTCCGGCGCGATGGCCCATACCAGGTCGTAAACGCTCTCCACGTTTTGCAGGTACATGGCGATACGCTCGAGTCCGTAGGTCAACTCGCCGGTGACGGGGTAGCACTCGATACCGCCCGCCTGCTGGAAGTAGGTGAACTGGGTTACTTCCATGCCGTTGAGCCATACTTCCCAGCCCAATCCCCAAGCGCCGAGCGTCGGGGATTCCCAGTTATCTTCTACGAAGCGCACGTCGTGAATCAGCGGATCAAGTCCTAAACGCTTCAGCGAACCCAGATACAGATCCTGCAAGTTGCTGGGCGAAGGCTTCATTACCACCTGAAACTGGTAGTAGTGCTGCAGGCGATTGGGGTTCTCGCCATAGCGGCCGTCGGTTGGGCGGCGGGAAGGCTGAACGTAGGCAGCATTCCAGGTTTCTGGACCAATCGCCCGCAGGAACGTGGCGGGGTGGAAGGTGCCCGCGCCGACTTCCATATCGAGGGGCTGAAGGATGACGCAGCCCTGTTCTGCCCAATACTGTTGCAGAGCAAGGATCAAGCCTTGAAAGGTCGACACATCGGGTGTCGATTGGTTTGTCGAAACACTCATCGCGGAAAGCACCGTTGGCCATGAATTCATAAGCCGTCAAGTATACAATCACAGGCAGATGGGTTATAGGCACGTTAGCCAAAGAGCCGCTTTTGGTAAGGAGAACGAGATGATCGTGGTAACAGGCGGGGCCGGGTTCATCGGCGCCAATATTGTCAAAGCGCTAAATGCTCGCGGCCGTGACGATGTGATGGTGGTCGACGACCTGCGCGATGGCACCAAATTCGTCAATTTGGCGGACTGCACGCTGGCTGACTACTTGGATAAAGACGATTTCATCGCCCGCGTGAAAGCCGCGCTACGTGGTGAAACGGTGGACTTGCCCACCATCGATGCGATTTTCCATGAAGGGGCCTGTTCGGACACCACCGAGTGGGACGGGCACTATATGATGGAGAATAACTTCGAGTACTCCAAAGTGCTGCTCAACTACTGTGAAAAACTGGGCATCCCTTTTCTGTACGCATCGTCGGCGGCGACCTACGGTGGCAGCGAGGTGTTCAAGGAAGCGCCGGAGCATGAGAAGCCGCTCAACGTCTACGGCTACTCCAAGCTACTGTTCGATCAGCACGTTCGCTCGCGCTGGAACGAGTTGACGACTCAAGTGGTAGGTTTCCGCTACTTCAACGTTTACGGGCCGCGAGAGCAGCACAAAGGCAAGATGGCCAGCGTTGCCTATCACAACCATCTGCAGATCCGTAACGGCGAAACGCTGAAGCTGTTCGGTGCTTACGGTGGCTATGAGGCGGGCATGCAGAGCCGCGACTTCGTCTACGTGGGCGATGTGGTCGATGTGAATCTCTGGTTTTTGGATAACCCTCACGCATCAGGCATCTTCAATTTGGGCACCGGGCGTGCCGAGCCGTTCAAGGCGATTGGCGAAGCGGTCATCGATTTTTACGGTCAGGGCGAGATCGATTACATTCCCTTCCCCCAAGAGTTGAAAGGGCGCTACCAAAGCTACACGCGTGCTGATATTAGCCAACTGCGTGCGGCAGGTTGTGACGTGGAATTCAAAACCGTCGCCCAGGGCGTCAAGGCGTACTTGGAGTGGTTGAATGGCTAACTCGGCCAAGCGGCTGCTGGTCGTCGGTCCTTCCTGGGTCGGCGATATGGTCATGGCGCAGAGTCTGTTCATGACGTTGAAGGCGCGCTATCCAGGCGCCACGCTAGGTGTGGTCGCCCCGGGATGGTCCCAGCCGATCTTAGAGCGCATGCCTCAAGTGGACGAAGTGCTACCGCTGGCGGTAGGCCACGGAGAGTTTGGCCTTGCCAGCCGTCGCGAGCTGGCGGCACGGCTACGCGGTCGCTTCGATCGCGCCATCGTTCTGCCGCGCTCTTGGAAGGCCGCCTTGGTGCCCTTCATGGCCCGCATTCCTGAGCGCGTGGGTTTTTTGGGAGAGCACCGCTACGGCTTGCTAAAAGAGCGTCGCAAGCTCGACAAGCAGGTGCTGGATCAAACCGTCAAACGGTTCGTCTCGCTGGGGCTGCCATTGGAAGAGGCACAAAGCGGGCAGTTCTCGATTCCCAAGCCACGGCTCACCATTGACCGTGATAACTTGGTGAATTTGCGCCTGAGCCATACGCTGTCCTCTCGTCCCGCCATCGGCATGATGCCCGGCGCGGAGTATGGTCCTGCCAAGCAGTGGCCGTTGGCGTATTTTCATCAATTGGCTGCGAGACTGATCGACGACGGTTTCGAGATTCGCGTGCTAGGCGGAGCGAAAGATCACCCTGCAGGGCAGAGCATCGTGAATGGCTTGCCGCATGCGCATAATTTATGCGGAAAAACACAGCTGGCCGATGCCGTGGACCTTTTGGCCGACTGTCGCCAGGTCGTTACCAACGATTCAGGGCTCATGCATGTCGCGGCGGCGGTAGGGGTACGCATCCAAGCGCTATATGGCTCGTCATCGCCCGCCTATACGCCACCGCTAACGGATAACGCGGACATCCACTACCTTGGGCTCTCCTGTTCGCCGTGCTTTCAGCGTACCTGCCCGTTAGGCCATACGAACTGCTTGAACGAGCTAGGCGTAGAACGGGTGTATCAGGCCATGCGCACCTAGCGCATGATCTCCATTTCGTCAGCTTGATCGGCGGGTGTTTCGATGATCTGATCGGTGGCGCTCTCTTCAGGCGCACGCCGCTGAGGGGTTAGCCCGTCCCAAAGGCGATGCTGCAGCGCGGTCTCCTCCCGTAGACGTTCATTCAGCGCCTCCAGCCCATGAATCTCGACCAGCGTGGGTTGGCTGCCAAGTAGTGAAGCGCCAAGGCCCGCGCGGTGATCGTTCAATGTGAGGCCCATAGCGTCGAGGATCGTGGGGAAAACGTCTAGCATGGTGGCGCCTCGCCTTACTCGCTGCGGACGGATATCCTCGCCCAGCATGATGAGCGTATTGTCGCGATCCAAGGTGGTGAGCTGATCCCACACCGACACGCGCATGGTGAGATGATCACTGAGTACCACCACTAGCGTGTTTTCCAGCAGTCCTTCTTGCTCTAACCGTTCAACGAGGTCTCGGGCTTGGCGCGCAGAGCACTCTACCGAGTAGAGAATATCCTGACCATCGAATTCGCCCTGGCGGTCCAGACAGGTTTGCGAGGGAAAACCGCTGGGCGCATGGCCCGCAATGCTCAGGTTCACCACGGCCCAAGGACCGTCGTCCTCCTCGCTCAGTCGACGTATTTCGTCGACGGTCACATCGTATAGTGTATCGTCATAAAGACCCCAACTGTTCACATACTCAGGATCCTCGAGATCCGGTAGCAGTTCTTCTTTACCTTTGACGGTATCGAACTGGTGACCACGATAGAAAAGCCCTTTACCAGCAAACTGCGTGCTGGCGCCTCCCAAAAAACTGAGCCGGTAGCCCTGACCGGCCAGCACGTCTCCCAGACACTCAACGCCGGGTACGACTTGGCTGAGCGGTTCGAACTGACTATCGTGCAGCAGGCCGGCGGGCATGAGGGGGACGCCGCACTGGCTGGCGATCATCCCAGCCATGGTCCAGCCCGTATTCTCCATCTGCTGAATGCCCTCGAACACCAACCCGCGCTCGCCCAGTGCCGCTAAATCTGCGTAGGCGTCGCCAAATAGCTCGTTGCTATAGGTGCGCTCCATGCTCTCCAGGTACATCAGCAGTAGGTTGGGTGCATTGGGTTGGTCGCCGGTGGGTGGCGCAACATAGCGTCGATCTAGCCAAGCGCCATCGTCCGTCACTATCGCGGCGCTGCGTTGACCAATGCCGTAGAGCAGTGGGTTGGCCGCCAATAGCGCGATGGCAAAGAAGCGCTCGGTCAAACGCCAGCGCTGATCGTGGCGCGACAACCACGTCACCGATACCAGCACCGCCAACACGGTGAGCGTGTAGGTCAGTGCCAGCAGCATTTTACCTGCCCCGCCATGCTCCGCCATGCCCGCCTGTAAATGAAAAAACACCGCCCCGAGGTCGACGTTTCCGAAGCTGTCGGCCAAATAAACATAGACGCTGAATAGGCTAAGTGGCAGCAGCGACCATGGCCACATTGGACGGTAGCGTGCGTTGATCGGCGCGCCCCAGCGCAGCTTGAGCCCCACCCCAATCCATGCCGCTGCTATCAAAAAGAGCGTCCACCAGGGCAGACGCGTGAGTACGGTGACGGCATAGCCAAGGCTAAGACCCATGACGACGAGCGGTAGCCAAGGGGTGAGTTTGAGTGACCGTGAAGCGAACATCCTGTATCCCTTTTCAGAACGTGCTAAATGAAGCGTCAGCTTATCAAAAGTCGCGCCCCGTGGCCGTGTTAGCATGTCACTAAAATGGGCAGGATCACGGACGAGCCGTGTATGCCTCAAACTGAGTGGGTAAAGGTGAGACGTGTCTATTTCCGCTGTGTTGATTGTCAAAAACGAAGCGCACCACTTACGTGAGTGTCTGGAAACGCTGACGTGGGCTGATGAAATCGTCGTGCTGGATGCGGGCAGCCAGGATGCCACGTGCGAGATTGCGCGAGAGTTCACCCAGAATGTGAACGTCAACGCCGACTGGCAGGGGTTTGGCATTCAGCGCCAGCGGGCAGAAGCCCTGGCAAACGGTGAGTGGATTTTGATGGTCGATGCCGACGAGCGCGTGACGCCTGAATTGCGTGACAGCATTGAGGCGGCCATTCAGCAGCCTCCCGCTGCCTATAGCGTGAGCCGCCTATCGTGGTGCTTCGGCCGCTTCATCCGCCACTCGGGCTGGTACCCAGACCGCGTGCTGCGTCTCTACCCAAGAGGTCAGGCGGGCTATAACGCCGCGCTGGTGCATGAAAAGCTAGTACTCAACGAAGGCTTGGCCGAAAAGCCGCTATCCGGTGACCTGCTGCACTACACCTATCGCGACCTGCGCCACTATCTGGAGAAATCCGCCCACTATGCCCAGGCTTGGGCAGAGCAGCGCGCCGCCCAGGGGAAAACGGCCACGCTAGGGCAGGGCATGGGTCACGGGTTGGCTTGCTTCCTCAAGATGTACGTGCTGAAAGCAGGCTTTAAAGATGGCAAGCAGGGGCTATTGCTGGCGCTGCTCTCCGCACATTCCACTTTCGCCAAGTACGCCGATCTCTGGGTGCGTACCCGCACTGCCGACAAGCAGCGCTGAAATCCGTTCGGCGGCGTTGCCGAGGTCGATCGTGGTCATATCCTGTTGGTCGGCATCAGCAGGGGGGCTAAACGCCAGACGCTTTTCCGCTCGGTTGCAGGTTTGCCAGCGCAGCGGCGTAGCGGAGCGTTTGGCGGGATAAAAACCCGCCGTGGCGATATCGAGACAGCCTGCAATATGCAGCGGCCCGGTCGAGCCGGCAATCAGCATATCCGCTCCGCCAAGCTGCAGTGCAAAGGCATCCACGCTGGGAGTTGCTGGAAAGTGGTCTGCCTCGACGCCTTTTTCGGCTAGTTGTTTCCTCAAGTCTTGTGCCTGTGGCTGTTCACTGGGGCCAGCGCTGATGAGCCAGCGTAGTGGCAGAGGCTGGCACTGTCGGTGAACGTGAGCGATCAGCTCGGCGTACTGCGCAACCGATAGATTGACCGCCGAGCCGCCGCTGCCAGGATGAACCACCACCACGCGTTCTGAGGTGTCGTTGGCCAACGTTTGGCGTTGGACAAGACGCTGCGCGCCATCCATCGGCCAGAACGGGGGCGAAGGCAGGGTGGTCAGCGTTAACGACAGTCGAGCCAACAGTTCACAGGCCAAGTCGACGTTGTACTGGTACTCGGGTTTGGCGGAATGGGAGCGGCGTTGGCGTATTCGCACGTTATAAAACACCTGTGCCCACTTGGTTGCAGGGGCAACGCGCAGCGGAATGCCTGCTTTCATGCCTAGCCAACCGATACGCGGTGTCGAAAACAGCGTTAGCAGTGCATCGAATTTCGATTGTTTCACGTGAAACAATAGCGCCTGCTGCGTCGCTTTATCAGCCTGGCTACCGGGGTCGATGATGACGTCATCGACCCATGGGCACGCCTTGGCTAAGGGGGCTGTATAGGCAGGCACCAGCACGGTCACGTGGGGCATAGGCGAGGCCTGTTTCAAGCACGCTAGCGCTGGCCACGCCAGCATAAAATCGCCGATTTTGTCGTTACGGACGACAAGCAGTTTCTGCGCCATGATTTAGGCCCCGTTAAAAGCAGCCTGTATACTACAAGAGATTGTAAGGATTGTTTAACGGTGCGCGGCTAGGTAGGGCATGCGATGGCGAAGAAGGTACTGCAACTGTGTCTTTCTGATGGCAAAGGCGGAATGGAGCTGTATGTCGATCGGGTGATTGAAGACCTAGTGTCTGAAGGCTGGGAGGTCAGGGGCATCTGCCTGAAAGATACCAAGGTAGAGAGCTATATGCAGCGTAACGAAGTGCCCTATAAAGCCTTTTCGAGCAACGGCCAGGCGCTGTCCCAGCTATTCTCGATCCGCCGCTGGCTCATCAAGGAGGGCATTTCCGTCATTCACTGCCATAAATCGAGTGATCTGCGCCTCACCACCTTGTTGAAAGCACTGCTGCCGACACTAAGGATCATCTACACGGACCACGTGGGCGGGCAGCGGCCGAAAAAAAGCCCCTATCATCGCATGGCTTATGGCTGCGTGGACCGCGTGCTGTCTATCAGCCAGGCAACATACCAGCGCAATATCCGTAATTTGCCGCTTCCCCAGGAGCGGGTGGTGTGTTTGCCCCACGGCGTCGATATCGATAAGTACCAGCCCAATCGTGACCCCGCAGCCATCACGGCTAAGCGCGAAGCACTGAATGTTCCGGCCGATGCTGTATTGATCGGTCTGCCTGGCCGCGTGACGCCGGGTAAAGGCCAAGACATATGGGTAAAAGCGCTGCTGGAATTAGACCCCTCGCTCCATTTCTATGCGCTCTCGATCGGAGGCACGGACTATGCCTCGGGGGGTGTGGAGACATTTTATGCCGAGTTGCAGCGCACCATCGCGGGCACGCCGCTGGCGGATAAGATCGCCTTTCTAGGGCATCGCAGTGACCTGACGGAGATTCTACCCGTGCTGGACGTGGTGTGTATTCCTTCGGAAAACGAAGCGTTCGGTCTGACGATCATCGAGTCCATGGCCTGCGGTATGCCGATCATAGGCTCGAATACCGGGTCGTTGCCGGAGCTAGTAGATGCTGATTCCGGGGTGTTGGTAGGCCCGTTTGACGTGCCCGCCTGGCGCGATGCCATGACCACGTTGATTCGCGATGCCGACACACGCAAGGCCATGGGACTGGCCGCTCGGCGACGAGTCGAAGAGCGCTTCAGCAACAAGCAGCACGTAAAGCGCTTGATCGAGATCTACTCGGCGTCGGCATAGCCTGAGTAAAGCGGCGCCATCAGACGCTTCTCTTGGCCAGGGGCAAACTTCGCCACCGAGCGCTCCAGCCGCTGTAGGTTACGTGCCTGCCACTTGCCAGGCGGGCGCAGTCGGCAGCGGTCGAGATCGATCAGCCAGGGCTTGCCAGCCTCATCCATCAGAATGTTGCGGGCGTTGAGGTCGACATGGTCCAAGCCCGCTTGATGAAATCGCTTGATCATTGCGCCAACGCGCTTTAATAGCGCCTCGTCAGCCTCTTCATTGGTGAGGAGTGAGGCGAGCGCCCGAGCGCCGGGGATGCGCACGGTCAGCAGTGCCGCCTCATAAGTCAGCCCAAACCGGGTGACACAGCAGGCCACCGGACGCGGGACGGGCAGGCCTTGCTCATACAGTGCGGCGGTCAAACGCATTTCACGAAACGCCCGGGTTCGCTCGGCCCCCAGCCACACATAGCGCTGCTGGCTGAGCTTGGCGATGAGCCCGCCGCGCTGGTAAGGGCGCAGCACCCACTGCTCGTCGTCGCGCGCCTTCAGGAACAGGCTGCTACCTCGGCCCGGCGCTTCGCCGACCACCAGACCCCGCGTTCGCCAGTACGCTGCCTCGAACAGCGCCGCGCTTAGGGGGTGAACCGGGGAGGAGAGTTGGTGTGTTGCGCAGGCGTCACTTAAACTGTCTGCATCGTGTAGAATCAGCCCATTTTTCTGCCGGAGTGCCGCTAAGCGCATGAAGCCCTCTCTGCCTGTTCAACCAAACCATATTGCCATTTTGCGCCTCTCCGCGTTGGGAGACGTGTGCAATCTCGTGCCAACGGTGCGAGCGTTGCAGCGCCAGTGGCCGCATGCGCGCATTACCTGGATTATCGGCAAGGGGGAGCACAGTTTACTGGCCGGGCTTTCCGGGGTCGAGTTCGTCGTGTACGACAAAGCGACCGGGCTTACCGGCATGCGGGCCATCTGGCGTGAGCTGGCCGATACCCGCTTCGACGTACTGCTGCATATGCAACAGGCCATTCGCGCCAGCGTGCTCTCGCTTGGTCTCAAAGCCAACGTCCGGGTAGGGTATGACAAGGCCCGTGCCAAGGACGCTCAGCACTGGTTCACCCAGCACCAGTTGGCTCCCCATGCGAATGCCCATGTGCTGGAGTCGTTCATGGATTTTGCCCGTCTGCTGGGCGTCGAAGACGACCGCTTGGAGTGGAATCTTGCGGTGCCTGCCATCGCCTACGAAGAAGCCAGAGGGATCAGTGGTGACACGCCTTACTTGGTGATCAACCCCTGTAGTAATGCGCGGCTACGTAATTTTCGCAACTGGTCGGTGGAAGGGTATGCGAGCGTGATTGAACACGCCTGGGTACAGCACGGTCTGAAGAGCGTACTCACGGGGGGCGGCAGCCCCTTGGAGCGCGAAATGGGCGACCAGATCGAAGCGCTCTGCCAGTCGGGTAGCGTCATCAACGCCATCGGCGGCACCTCATTGAAAGGTGTCCTGGCGCTGATCGATAACGCCCGCGCAGTGATTGCTCCGGATACCGGCCCTGCCCATATGGGTAATGCCATGGGCACGCCGACGCTTGGCCTCTATGCCACCACTAACCCTCAACGGGCTGCGCCCTATCTGTGGCGCGATTTTGCCGTCGATGCCTACCCCGATGCGGTACGCACTTATCTGCATAAATCGGTGGACGAAGTGAGCTGGGGGCAGCGGGTGCGCCATGCCGATGCGATGGACTTGATCAAAGCGGACGACGTCATTGCCAAGTTAGACGCGCTGCTGGCGCACAGCGCAGCACACACCACAACAGGACTCTCGGATGAAAGTTGATCTAACCGCCCTGGAACATGCCCGCGTACTGGTGGTCGGGGATGTCATGCTCGACCGCTACTGGCACGGCGGCACCTCGCGGATCTCCCCGGAAGCGCCGGTGCCCGTGGTACGCGTGGAAGATGCCGATGACCGGCCCGGCGGCGCCGCCAACGTGGCGCTCAACGTGGCGTCCTTGGGCGGGCACGCCGCGCTGGCGGGTCTGGTGGGCGAGGATGACAATGCCGAGCTGCTCTCAAAGCGCTTGGCGGCAGCCAATGTAAGCACTTACTTCCAACGCAGCCCTGATATACCCACGATTACCAAGCTACGCGTGATGAGCCGTAACCAGCAGCTGCTGCGCCTGGATTTCGAGCAGCGTCTCGACAGCGTGGATACCAGCGCCCTGCTGGCACAAGTGGAACAGGCACTGCCCGAATGCGACGTGGTGATCCTGTCCGATTACGGTAAGGGCACGCTCAATCAAGTGGAGCATTTAATCGACATGGCGCGTCAGCACGGCAAGCGGGTGCTGATCGATCCCAAGGGGCAGGATTTCACCAAGTACCGAGGGGCTAGCCTGATTACCCCCAACCTCACCGAATTCGAGGCCGTGGTGGGGCCTTGCGCCACGGACGCCATTCTTGCCGAGCGTGGCGAAGCGCTGCGTGCCGAACTCGAACTCGAAGCGCTGTTGATTACCCGCAGCGAAAAAGGGATGACGCTGATCCGTGAAGGCCATGCGCCGCTGCATCTGCCCACCCGTGCTCAAGAGGTCTTCGATGTGACCGGCGCAGGCGATACCGTGATTGGTCTGATGGGCCTGGCCTTGGCCGCTCACCATGCGCTGCCGGAAGCGATGATGTTGGCGAACCTGGGGGCGGGCCTAGTGGTGGCGAAGCCGGGTACCGCCACGCTCTCGATTGCCGAGCTTTACACGGCGCTGCATGGTGACAAACTGGCCGAGTTCGGCGTGATCGAACCAGCGCCGCTGGTCGATGCCGTTCGCGCTGCGCAGCTGCGTGGCGAGCGGGTGGTGATGACCAACGGGTGCTTCGACATTCTCCACGCTGGCCATGTGGCCTACTTGGAACAGGCCAAACGCCTGGGCGACCGGCTGATCGTCGCGGTGAACGACGATGCCTCCATCGGCCGGTTGAAAGGGCCGAAGCGCCCTATCAACCCGTTGAACCGGCGAATGCAGGTGCTGGCCGGGCTTGGCGCGGTGGATTGGGTGGTGCCGTTCAGTGACGACACGCCTGCCGCCCTGATCGAGCAGGTACTGCCGGATATCCTGGTCAAAGGCGGTGACTACCGCCCCGAGGACATTGCTGGCGGCAGCGCCGTGATCGCCAACGGTGGCGAGGTCAAGGTGCTGGGCTTCGAAGATGGCGTGTCCACCACGGCAATGATCAGCTCGATCCTGGATCGCGAAAGCTAATGGCCCGCTGGCCACGGCTGGCCTACTCAGCGGCGCTGTATGGCTTAGCGCCGCTGATTGGCTGGCGCATCTGGCGTGAGCAAGTGCCCACTTACTCACGGCTCCAGCGGTTGGGGCTGCGCCTTGAACCACTGCCACCCGAACCGCGCCTTTGGCTGCACTGTGCCTCGGTAGGCGAGGTACGCGCTGCCCGCCCGCTGATCGAAGGGCTACTGGCGCGCTTTACTCACCACAGCCTGCTACTGACCACCATGACGGCTACCGGCGCCAGACAGGCACAGGCGTTGATAGCAGAGCAGGGTACTGCCGACCAGACGCGTCTTGCCCACCGTTTTCTGCCGTTGGATTTTCCCGGCGCGGCCAGGCGTTTTGTGGCTTGCGTACAGCCGGACCTTGCCATCCTGTTTGAAACCGAGCTGTGGCCGAACCTGCTTCACGCTTGCCATCGGCAGGCGGTGCCCGTTGTCGTAGTGAACGGCCGACTATCACCCCGCGCGTTTGGCCGCTACCAGCGTTTGCGCCCGCTGATGCAGGGGGCCTTGGCCAACGTGACGTGGCTGGCCGCTAAATCACCAGAAGACGCCGAGCGTTTTCAAGCGCTGGGCTGTGCCGCTGAATCGATCTCCGTGGTGGGATCGCTGAAATTCGAGCAAGCCTTACCTGAAAGGGCGCTGGAAGAGAGTGAGCGCTTACTTCATGCGTGGGGTCAGCGTCCCGTCTGGGTCGCGGGCTCAACACGCGATGGTGAAGAAGCGCTGCTGCTCACGGCCCACCGCCAACTGCTTGAACGCTTTCCAGACGCACTGCTGGTGCTGGTGCCTCGCCATCCTCAGCGCTTTGACGAGGTGGCGGCCCTGTGTGAGCGTGAAGAGTTCAAGGTGAGTCGTCGAAGCCAGCAACAGCCCGTCACGCCCACCACCCAGGTCTACCTGGGAGATACGCTGGGCGAGCTGGCGATGCTGTACGGCGCGGGGAGCGTGGCTTACGTAGGCGGAAGCTTGGTGCCACTGGGCGGGCATAACGTATTGGAGCCTGCCGCACTGGGTAAGCCCGTACTGTGCGGGCCGTCGCTGGAGAACTTCAGTGATGTTGCCGAGCCGCTCTTGGCGGCCAAGGCACTGACGGTGGTAGCTTCCCACGATGCGCTCGCCAGTGCGCTGGTAGATGCCTTTGCCCACCCGGCCCGCGCCCTGCAGGCGGGCCAAGCGGGTAAGGCGGTCATTAAAGCCCAGCGCGGGGCGCTCGCGCGTACCTTAACGGGTATTGAGCAGATGATCTCGATGCCGTCTTGATAGTAAGCATTCACTCCCTTCTTGCCCTGGCGGCCTACTTATGGGGCTGCAGCATGAACGTTTGGAACGTGAGCTGCTCAAACTCATGATTGAGTACCGCAAGCCCCACCAGCGACGTAAACAGCAGTGACAGCGCATAGCCATAGCCGTAAAACACTGGCCCTAGCATCTGGCTGAGCAGGGTGAGAAGCACATTGGCGATGAAAAATAGCAGGCATAGCCACAGCGCGGGTTTTAGGCGGTCGAGATAAAATAGCACGTTGAGGATTGCCATAAACAGTACTTGTATGGCGACTGCCACGATGTCGATATTAAATAGCGGCAGATACCAGTGGGAAAAACCGAGCCAGGAAAAAAGCATCGGTCCGCTGAGCAGTAAGGCCACGACCGTTATGCCCTGCACTTTAAAGATGTCATAAATGCCGTGCCGCACGCTGGCCATCATCTCACCGCGCAGGTCCTCAATATGCAGCAGCGTATCGCCTTGGCGTATGGCGTCGTAATACGCTTGGCAGCGCTCTGCGAAATCCGTCTCCATACGCATGATGAATACGGCCATGCCCGGTACGATGGAGAGGTACGCCAAGAAGATCGGCAGGTCGTAAATGGGTGAGGCGCGCAGCGGGCCAATAATGGTCTCCGAGGTGCCAGGGTGAAACCAAAAGACGAGCTTGTCTGCCCAGATACCGAGCTGATAAAACAAGCCAATGGCCATCAGCGCCCGCTGACACTGCCCTGCGCGGTGCAGGTCAAAGGCCCATAGCCGATCGCTTGGGTAGTGGCGAATCACCATCGCCAGCAGCGTAAAGAGCAGCAGGCTCTGGCCCAGCACAAAGCCCCCCAGTAACCCTATCAATCCGTAGCTGCTCAGCAGCATGCCACCCACGAAGGTGGCGCCATAGCCAAACGCAAAGGCCCACAGGACTTGGCGATAGGCCTTAACACCGGCAACGAACACCGTGACGCACCAGATCATGCTCAGCACGATAAAGCTCATCAGCATTTCAAGCTGATAAAGCCATGACGTGCCTTGAAAGGTAAACCATAGAAGGCTCACGCCGACGCTGGCCGCGACGAGCACCACCAGCGTGAGCAGACCAAACAGGTTCGGCAGAATCGCACTGTCGCGCTTTTCAAACAGGCGGTCGGCCACAAATCGGGTAAACAGCAGCTGCACCAGTGACGTTAGCAGCAGTGAACTAGCCACCAGCCAAGTCACCGAGACCAAAAACTCCGTTACATGGGCACTGCCACTGGGGCTTGCCGCTGCCGACAACACCCCAAGCGCCATGACTGCCAGTATCGACAGCACCCAGGGCCCGGAACTGATCAAGCCTGCGTAGCCATAGGCACGCAGCAGGCTGACGTAGCTGTCCTGGCGCAGTAATCGCCGAAGCTCAAAACCAATGCCTGCCATAACCCCCTCCTCAACTAGGTATTAGCGCCTGCCAAGCGCGGTGAACAGGCGAGCTGCTGCCGTCATCGGGAGGGCGTCGGGGTACATGACCTCGTCATACAGCTGCAGATAGCGCGCCATCATTAAGGCCTCGGTATAGTCGGCCTCTACGCGGGCGATGCCTGCTGCGCGAGCGTCCAGCCATCTAGCGGGCTGCGTTAGCAGCTGCTCCATGGCATGGGCAGTGGCCATGGGGTTGGCGATGGGCACGATCTGACCCGCGGCCTGTTGGCGTGTCGCGTCGCCGGTCACTAGCTCGCGGCAGGCACCGACATCGCTGCACACCACCGGTATACCCGCCGCCATGGCTTCCAGTACCACCAGCGGCTGAGCCTCGCTAATAGAGGTCAGCACCACTAAGCGCACCTGGGCCAGTATCTCCTCGGTACGTTGGAAGCCGAGAAACCGCACCTGCTTTTCAACGCCTAGCTGCTGGACTAAATCGCGGCACTCTTGGGCGTAGGCAGGATCTTCACTGTCGGGTCCGACAATCCAGCCCTGAGCGTCAGGGACTTGGCTGATAAGCTGGCGCATCGCGCGAATGAAGGTCTTGATATCTTTGATGGGGGTCACGCGGCCCAGCAGCGCCACGATCGGTTGCTGGTTGTGGGCGGTCGCGCTGCGCAACGGGGCAAAGCGCTCGATCTGAATCCCGTTGGGAATAATCCGCGTGCGCGCCTTCTCGGCACCGTCTTGTATCTGCCGTAGGCGGTTGCCTTCGTGTAGCGTGGTAATGTGCGAAGCGCTGGCATAGGTCATGCGGCCAAGGCCCTGGAAAAAGCGAATCCACATCTGGCGCAGGTAGCCCGTATGGATCTGAAAACCGTGGGATAGCGCATCGGTGGAGGTTTTGATCCACTTTGCCTCTAACAGGTCAATCTGCCGCTCCTTGGTATAAATGCCATGTTCGGTAATCGCGAAGGGGAGGTGGTGAATATGGTGCGCCAGCGCACCGAGAAATCCCGCGTAACCGGTGGAAATGGCATGTAGGCAGCGCCCTTTAGGCAGTTTTTGCGCAATGCTGGCCAGCAAAAAGAGCGGCGCATGAATATTGCGCACCGACCAAAAGTAGTCGATGAACGAGGGCTCGGTGACGTGGGTGAGGTAGTGGTCAACGATTTGCTTCCAAGCCGCCTGGCTATGTAGAAAATCCTCGCGGCTCAAGCCGCCCCGTTGGCCAATCATTCGCGCCACATCACACAGGGCGCGTAGCGGGTCCTGCTGCTCAGGGTTGCGCAGGTTTTCGTGCAGCTCCTGCACGGTGTCGAACGTACTGAGATTGCCTCGACGCGCTTTGATGGCCGATAACGAGGGCAGGTCGTCCATTAGATAGTGGCACTCCAGATGCACCACGTTCGCGGGCCGCTCGAACAAAATACCCTGGTAGTGATCCGGTCGACCGCCCAAGAAAACCAATGCAAAGCGCAGTTGGGGCAGCCCTCGAATGAGCTGATCCACCCAAGCGCTCACGCCGCCTCGTACCATGGGGTAGGTGCCCTCGAGCAGTAAAATGACATCTGCCGGTGTATCGCGTTTACCCAGGGTGGGCCATGTCATCGCCAATACTCCATCAAGGGGTGTAGTACAGGGTGCTGCGCGGCGCTGGGGCTCAGCCGGGCAAGCTGCTCTTGCATGGCGTGGTAACGCCGGGTTTGGAAGGCCAGCTCCGCGCGGTAAGCGGCTAGGTCATCGTCCTCCATGCCTAGCAATGCGCACTGTGTAAACGCGGCGTCTGCGTCATCGAACGCTTTCAGTGCCAAGCACAAGCGACCGCGTAACAGCTGGCGATGGGCGGAGTTGGCAAGCCGAATGGCGGTATCGATCTCACTCAGTGCTTGGGTCAAATAAAAGTGTGCGGTGCTGCCTTGGGCGAGATGCAGATAGTCGTACTCCCAGTTCAGCATGGCGAGCGCTTCGGCATGATGGCCGTGAGGGTCACCATGTTGGTCACGGGTGGCCGTCAGCCGCTGAATACGCTCGTCTAAATCGCGCTCAATGTTGCTTAGCATGGAGTAAGCCAGCAAACGCACATCATCGGTTGGGTCTGCCAGCCCTAAGCGCAGTAGGCCAATGGCCTGCCTGGGTGGTAAATGGCGGCAAGCTAGAATTGCTTCTTGGCGTGCCACCGGGCTATCGGAGACGTTCAGGACGCTAGTGAGCCCTTCGCGCATAGCCATCGAATCAGCATTCGGGGGTGTCAGCGGCCGATAGGGAAGGGAGGGTAAATCTAGCGGTTGCCAAGCGCTAGGGCGTGCCGGGGCGGATAAATAGAGCGCGGGCACGACGGCTAGCAGTAAGCCGATAAAGGCAATGCCAGGCAGCAGAAACAGCAGCAAGAACAGCACCACTAGAGCGCCCAGTACGGGTTGCTGATAGTTGAGGGGGAGCGCCCGCCGAAGGCCTTCGGCCAGTAACACGCTTCCCGCCGCGTGCCCGGCCAGATGCGTTAGCGAGGGTGCCCCAACGCTTGCGCCCCAGCTATCCACTATCCCGTTATCCATTACCCAGCGATTGACTACCCACCCTTCTACCCCCAAGCCCGCTAACAGCCAGCACAGGCTTGTCAGCACGCGCCAACCGATATGGGGGCGCGCATTAGGACGGTACATGGGACACCTCGGCGTGATCGTGACGCGAGAGAAGCTTTTTGGCCGATAGTCGTCCGTCAATCACTTGGTAGCTGAGGCGAATGGCCTGACAGGCTTCGCCAAGACCAGGTTCAGAGGCCAAGCGTTCCTGCAGGCGCTCTGCGTATATGGTAAATGCGCGTGGCTGGGTTAAGGGGAGCAGCACATACAGGCGCCTTGGGAGACCTGCCTGACACACCATCCAGCTGCGATCCAGACCGCGCTGCTGCTGAGCGACGTTATCAACGGCCTGGTGCAGCTGGGCGTCGCTTAATGACTCCGCAAAATCGATGGCTACGAGCAGTGAGGTGAGCTGATGCTCTCGGGCATGCCGCACCCACTGCGCCACCAGCGAGCGCTGATGGCCCCCGCTGCCTTGGCTAGAGCGCTGGGTGTGTCGAAGCATGTCACCTAGCTGGGCACCTAATACCGCCAGGAGGTGTAAATGACCGCGATGAAAATCAATGAACGGCATCGCCGTCACCGCCACCACGGCGTGAATTTGCTCTTCAACGTCCATGAGCGGTACGACGGCAAGCAGGGGAGCGTTATCAATATTGATGCCCTGGGCCATGGCGCTTTTCAGGCAGATCATACGGCGCTGTTCAAGGCAGGCCATTAGCATGGGGTCATGCCAATCCAGGGCTGTTTCCCCTCCGAACCACATTGCGGCCTGAGGCATAAGCCGTTGCTGCTGATCCACGGGCAACAGCACGGCTTGCTGAATGCGCGCGTGAAGCGCTAAAAAACCCAGCAGTTCATCACCATGCTGAGCCAGTGGATCCTGGTGTGAGGCAAGTGATAGGAACTTCTCTTCCAGTGCTCGCAGCGCATCACGCAAGGTAAACGGGTTGGCAGCCAGTCGCTCTGCCAGCTGATCGTGGGAGACACGCAGCAGCTGATAGTGGCGCACGAACTCCTCCAGGCGTGTTGATTGCGCACGGTGCAGAATGGCCATTTGCTGAAGACGCCGCCGCCACACATCCGCCATTTCACCTGCCACCATGCCCACCAAAATGAGCGCGATGGCAATCGGCAGCCGCTGGGCACGCTCGACGAACAAGTCGCCGTGATACCAAACACCTTCCAACCCCATGATGGTGACGCTGAGCAAGGCACTGACAAAGCCCAGGGCGAAACCGTAGCGCATCCCGACGAGCAGGGGGGCAATGGCCAGCAGCCACGTCAGGCCACTACCCAAAAGCAGCGGATCGTTTGGATTAATGATCCAGCCAATCACTGGCAGCGCTAGGGTGATGATGAGGGTTTCCAGATAGCGCAGCCAGCGGGGAGCAAGCGCGGGTTGCAGTTCGTCTATATGGGTGGCCATGGCAGACCCCTCTATTGCAAAGGCAGCGTGTCTAGGAGATCCGCCATGAGTTTCTGCGCGACGCCGCTAGTGGTACTAAACCCCCAGCCAGTGCGCGCGCCGCTGGCGCTCCACACGATGTCGCCGCTATTCACATCCACCACTCGCAGGCTCATACCAATCGCCGGTTCGCCATCTAATCCTGCTTTGTATTGCCACTCATCCACCGAGCCGGTGACGCCGTAGCGCACGCCTTGCTGCTGCGCCCAGGCAAGCGCTGCCTGGTAATCCTGGTCGCTGGGCAGGCTGAGTAAGTCCATGGCGTCTGGCCGTGGCGCTTGGCGGAGCGAGTGAATGCCGCGTTGCTGTAACAGGGTCATCAGGCTAGCTTCCGCTTTGTGTCCCGCAAGCGGTGTTTCAGAGTGATTGGCGAGGGGCAGCAGGGCCCAGCTGGCTTGTCGGCTGACGGGGTCAGAGCGATGCACATCGGTAACAGCGCAGCCGCTCAACCAAAGGCTCAGCAGCACAAGCCACAAAAGAGGCTTTGATAGGTAGGTATGCATAGCGGTATCTCCGAGGGCGCTCGAGCGGCGCTGCAAGCAGTGGGTGGAGTAACGGCATGGCCGCTGGTTTACCTGTGACATGGTTAGTGCCCCAGAAAGTAGTGATAGGTCAGTGACACGCCCAGGCTAGTGTCACCCTCGCTGCCAGACCCTTGATCCGCTTCTAACTGCAGGCTGAGCGCGTCGTTGCCAAATAGGCGACTACCGACAGCCAGGCGAGCGTTTAGCCCAATATCGTTATCGGGCAGCCGGTAGCCGGCCTCTAACCCGACTTCCAGCATGGGGGAGGCCAGCGTTGGCGATGTGGCGTACGGGTTGCCGCGGCGCAGTGTGACGCCCACCCCCATAAAGCTGCTGGTGTCGGTGAGTAAATCGGTGGCTTGGGTGTCTGCTGCGAGCCGCCGCTGAATATCGTCAGGCAGAGCGTCGTTGACACGGTAGTCGGCGTGGTTAGCGAGCAGGCTTATCTCTAGCTGCCGCGTTGCCCCTTTGATCAGCGCATGTCGCCAGGCGGCATCGACGCGGTAACCCTCTCCCAGGCTTGCGCGGGTTTCCCGGCTACGCAGGTCGATATGACTGGCGTTGAGGGTCAGGGTATCGCGGGCGGTGGGTGTCCACTCCAGCTGGGCTCCCACGCGATCCTCAATGGCCAGCAACCGTAGGCGCTCATTGATCTCTGAGGTTTGGCTAATCTCGCCATAGAGCGTACCGGCAAGGCGTGACGTAGCTTGCCAGCGCTGCGTCGCGCTGCCATAGGTGCGATTGACCCGGTCCGTTTGTAGTTGGCCAACGTTGAGCTGGGTATCGAGCCTGGGGCCATTCCAGCCCAGGGTTAATTCGCCTCCGCGCTCATCGGTGATACCGCTGCTATCAACGTCATTAGAAGGAGCATCCAACTGGCGTTGTACCAGCGTTAGCTGGCCCCAGAAGCGTTCGCCGCTGAGTTGGTAAACGGCTTCTTGTTCGGCAATCTCCAGCTCTCCCAGGCGTTGATAGGAAGCGCTGCTGGATAGCCGATGGGGCATGTCCTGGGCGAGCTCCACAAGGTCTTGGCGATGGTCTTCCCCTGCCTGGGTCAGCGTTTCTGCCAGTGCACGGGCATCCTGGCGGCGGTCAAGCTGGCGCATGATGGCCAGCCGGTCGGTGGCAGAAAGCGTGCGGCCTAGATCACTCTCCAGCAGCTGTTTTAGCGTATCGCGATCATTTTTTTCCATCGCCACGGCGAGCACTTGCCATGGCGGGCTGGGGAAGCCCAGAGCCTGGGAGCGCAGCAGCACATAGCGGGCATGGAGTGGACGCTGCAGGGCGATGTTGGCGTCGAATAACCACTCGCTCTCACGGGCTTGGGCGGGGGTGGTCGCAAACGCGTCGGCCACGATATGACGATACCAGCCGTGTACGCTGTCTGGCCCCTGGCGCTGGGCGACCAGTGCCATCACTTGTATCTGTTCACGGCGTTGCTCACTGCTCAGCGGTGCGTCGAGATCTTTCATCAGCCCAGGGGAGAGTTGGTTAAGGGCGGCGATACGGCGGGTAAAGGCAACGTTATGCTGGCCGCTTTGGTCTAGCGCGTCGGCGTAATAAAGCTGCTGCCAGTCATCCAGCACGCGGGCATCGCTGGCCATGGCGTACCACGTCAATGCGTGGTCCAAATTGCCTAAATAGCGATGGCCCTCCGCCATGGCGCTCATCATGGCGGGCGTATTGGCAGCGGTGGGCTGCCACTCTACGAGGCGTTGGCGCAGCACGTCCGACTCGCCTGCTGCGGCCAGGGCGTAAAGCATGCCCGCTTGTAGGCTTGGGTTATCGGTTGAGAGCTCCAAGGCGCGTTGATAAGCCGCCATGGCCTCGCCTGGAGCTCGCTGCAACAAGGCTTGCTGCGCGACGGCTCCCCAGTAATCGGGCGACTGCGCAAACTGTTCTGGGGCTTGATCGGCCATGGCCAATAGCGTTTGTGTCAGCGCAGGCTGGCGCTCACGCTGGGCGAGGTACAGCATTTGGATTAAGGCATCGCCATCTTTCGCTTGTGTCCAGCGCTTTTCCGATACGCGCATGGCGAGGTCTAACTGTTGCTGATCGGCGGCGGTCTGGATAAGGCGTGAGGTGCCGTCTGCATCAAGGGCACCTTGCTCAAACAGGGCGGTATAGGCTTCTAAGCTGGCCGCACTGTCACCTAACTGCCACGCCAAGGCGGCCCGCTGTTGCCAGTAGCCGGTGGCGGCGTCTTGGGGAGTGGATGGCGCGTTGGCAAGCACGTCGAATGCGCTATCCAGCTGCCAGTTTTGTGCCAATACGTTGCTTTGTGCTTGAACAAACGCAGGCTGAGCGCCGTATTGCGCAGTGATGGCGGTCCAGGCCTCGTCTGCTTCGTCCAAGCGTCCAGTTTGCTCTAGCCAGGTAGCGGCGCGGATGGCCAGCGCCTGGTCGCGAATGCCGGCGGCTTGCCAGGATTGAATGCGGGCGATAGCGGTATCTGGATCGCCCAGCTGTTCCAGCAGGTCTGCCCAGAGACGGCGATCCTTTAGCGTGATGGTGCCATTGCTCTCCAGGCGGGTGAGCGCCTGCAGGGCGGCGTTGCGATCACGCACGCTGAGAGCCAGCGCCACGACCCATCGATCATGCCGCTCTTCACCTGTCAGTCTCGCTAATGTTTGTGCACTCTGCATGGCCCCCGCCGCATCGCCCGCCCACTGCTGCGTTTGCGCAAACTGCTCTAAATAGCGCGGCTGCTCTGGGTGGCGTTGGCGGAGAAAAGTCAGCGCTTCAAGCGCAACGGCGAGCTCGTTAAGCCCCAGCGCGATGGTGACATGACGCTCCAGCGTTGCAGTGCCGGGCCGTACGTCGATGAGCCGCTGCGACCACGCTAGCGCCTGTTGAGGCTGGCCGTGGGCAAGGGCCAAACGAATGCCCAGGTCCAGCAGCTCAGGATCGTTGGGAAACACACTAAGGTATTCGCGGGCGTAACCAACGCCGTCGTCGTCCTGGCTTTGCTGTGCTGAGCGCAGCGCTTCAAGCGCAGCGGCCCGTCTCGGTGACTCGGGCGATGCTTCGCCAGCTTGAGCGTAGGCAGGGCTCACCAGCCAGCCTAGCCAGCCGAGTGTCATCACGGATGTTTCCGCCACTTGGTAAGCGCGGTGCCAAGCCGCAGCGGAACGATCAGGGTGTCCCGCACGCAGCCACCAGTGGCCTGCCAGTGAAAGCCAGTGGTATTGACGTTCCCGGTCCTGTTCTCCTAGCCGCTCATACAGGGCCGCTGCATGGGCTGGATGCTCCGTGGCCAACCAGTACGTAGCCATGGTTTCCAAATAATCCGAGGACAGAGCCGCATGACGTTGAAAGGCCAGCAGCAAGTGCTGAAAGTGCTGAACGGCGTTCAACCGGTCTGGATGGTCGGGAGCAATAGCCGCCAACAACTGCCACTCGATGCTGAGTCGCAACCACTGCACTGCTGTATCAGGGCTCTCATGCAGCGGTTCTAGGGTTGCGTTTGCGAGCGCAAACTCGCCCACCTGAAACAGTTTGTTGGCGAGGCTGATACGCAGCTCGCTATTGCCAGGGTTAGCGTTGAGCAGCGCCTGGGCGTAAAGGATTGATATCCGGCTTGGCATACTGTCGTTATTTTCCAGCGTGAGCAGATGATGCGCCGGAAAAAGCAGTACCAGTATCAAGGCCACGACGGCAGCAATGAGCCGTAGCGTGAGCGGTCGAATGAGCCGCCGCGAGGGTAGCGCCACCCCCTTACGCGCGGTGGTAGCAGGCTTATCGGTCAGCACAGCGCACCTCGATACGCTCACCCCGAGCGCTGCCATAGTGTAAGACGGTACTGGTACCACGCTGTTCTAGGCGCGCATTCGGTGCTGAGACCTGGCAGCCCTGGGTGGCCGCAAGCTCCACCTGCAGAGGCACTTGCTCAGCTGCCAAGGAGAGGGTGATGTTGCCTGGAGAGAAGCGCTGCCATGTATCAATACGGCCGTTGGCATAGCGCAAGTGCGGTGTTTGCGGGGCATGAGGGGTGAGATATAGCTGGGCGTCGTTTGTACCTGAGAGTGCCACATAGCGACCTGACTCAATCTCGCGAACACCCGCCACATTCGTTGAGCGCTGCAGATCGGGCCAGCCAAGCGATGTCGGCAGGCGCAGGGTACGCATGTGTTGGGTACCCTGAATCACCCAGCCGCCGTCCAGGTGGCGTGCAACACCCGTGTGGTACCACTGGGAGGCCACATCGCTCCAGGTGCTGGTGTAGACCGGCAGTGTCTCTTGGGTGAGCACGTACTCGTACACTTGGTGCAGTGCCCGTAGCGCGCCGGGACTGGCGGCCGAATAAAAGTGGTAATAGATATCGATGGGCTTTAAGCGGCGAGGCTGATCGGTGATCTGGTAGGTTTCAATGGCGCGCCGATAGCCCCAGAGCGGGCCAAGCATATTGTTGGTGTAGACGTTTTCATTGATTTGCGGCGCGTAGACCTGCAGGTAGTGGCCCACGGGGCGCAGCATCGGAGACACCCGGGTCATAGTGGGGTTGCTATGGGTAACACTGGTGTTGCCGCCATTGATATTGCGAAGCCCCAGCTCATCGGCAATGGCCAAGGCTTCTTCCGGCGGCAGCGCGTTGCCTGTCCAGAGCACGACGCTGACCGGCTTGTCAGTGGGTGCGAGCGCGCGGTTGATGTAGCGGGCAGAACCTTCAATTTCTCGACGTAATGAAAACCGGTAGTTGGGTATCGGCAGGTTGTAGTTGAAGCCTGCGGTGGTGGTTCCCTGACCCGCTAAATCATTTTCGTTGAGGCTTTCCCATTCGAAGGGGTGGCTGAAGGTATGGGTCGCCACCTCTACCCAAGGCAGCGCGAAGATACGACGTGCCAAGGGCTCGAGTACCGAGCGGTACTGCGGGTACAGGCCGTCTGGGCCTATTTCACCCTCAATGATCGATACCGTCGTAGGGACTTGGTAGCGCATCAGAATATCGGACAGCATCAATTCGCCGGTAAAGGGCGTGCCCGGCAGATCGGCTCGGCTGACAAAGGCGTCGCCATCGATCTGGGTCATCCAATAACGTGCGCCGTTCTCTGTGGTGGCGTCGGGCACTGGCATATCGGGAAGTGCCAGGGCGCGCTGCAAAAATTTGAATGGGTTGATGTTCCAGCGTTTTTGGTACTCGTTCGCCTCTTCGACCACCCATGGGTGGCTGGCCAAGCCTCCCCAGGCGCCGGTCACAATGGGCGAAAATTGGCGGCCCGTGCTGTCGCGAATGGTGAGGTGGGCGGTGAGCCCACTGCCCACAATTTCGTAGCTGGTTTGTGGCACGGGCGGCGGCAATGGCATGCCCTCGAAATTGGCGACGTCATCATGACTGGCCAGGGTGAGGCCTTGAGGGTTGATGCCGTACACCTCACGCAGCCCCATCAAGCGGCCTAGCGTACCGGAAATCGGGATCCCCGGTATACCCACTATCGCGGCTCGCAAGCCGTGCTCCATCTGGTGCTGTAACCAGGCGCTGTAGCGGGGAGCGTTCGCAATAGGTTCGTTGAACCAAGTCACGACACCGGCGTAACGGCCATGTAGCAGATCGCTGGGTAGTGGCCCATTGACGTCCAGATACTCTGCTCCATAACCCAGGTATTCCAGTGGCATCGCCAAGTAGCGATGCGCGTTGGTGTAGGCCAGCTCCCCAGCTTCCGTTTTAGCCTTATCGAAAAAGATCAGCACTCTGCGTGGGATGGGCTCAATGAGTCCCACACCCATTTGATTGAGCTGCGGCACGCTGACCCAGGGAATAAACCCTTCAACATGAATCCGTTGGGCGGTTTCTCGGGCAAGCGTACGGTTATTGGCGGGAACATAATCAATGGCAATGGCCGGTAGGCCATAGTGGTCGCGCACGCGGGCGAGCTGCGTGTACAGCCAGGCTTGATCGTTGTCGGGGACGGCACCATACACTTGGGTGGCCGGGTTCCAGCCGCGATAAAGCGATTCCGCCGCGACGCCAACGATCTGCCCTTGCACCTGGTTCAGCACTTCAAACCCACGGTTGAGGAGCAGCTGCATGTCGGGAAACTGCTGCTTGATGGAATGAATGATGTCCACCAGTGCGGCCTGCTGACGCTCGGCGGCCGGACCATCAGGTGCAAATAAGCGATAGCTGTCTAAGGTATCTAGAAACAGGCCGCGATAGCCTGACTCCCAGAGCGGACGAATGTGCTCCTCAATTAGGTAAGTACGCCACGCCGAGTGGGTGAGATCGGCCACTTGGCTATTCCAGGCGGTGTTAGAGGTGACGAGTGCATCAGCGGGCAGCGAGGTGGCAGCCCCCCGCCAGGCGTCGAGCTCACCGATGCTGACATAGGCAAACGGCTGGCCTCCATGCTGGGCCAGCAGGCGCTGCTCGGCGCTGTCGACATTGGCGGCCTCCACCACGATCCAGTCAAACTGAGAGAGCAGTTCAACCGGGGGCTCGTTACCGTAGTAAAACGCAACGCTAGGCTGTTGGACGGGGGAGTTTGCGTAAACAGCAGAGCCGACAAGCCCGAGAAGCAGCCATGTCAGCGTGCGCATAAAAAGCTTCGCCATCGGTGCCACCTGTCGTGTCAAAAGTCGGTGAAGAAGGGGCTAAGCGTTTATGCGCGAGGGCTCATCAAGATAGCCGTGCGCAGGGCTTACATAACTAATCAGCTCGCTTAAGCCTTCTGTCAAGGTCCACGTTGGCTCGATCATTAACCACTCGGATAAACGTCGGTTGTTGCCGCACGAGTCCCGAATATCCTCGGCTTTGGCGGGCAGGTGCTGCGGGGTCAAATGGCAGTGGGTCAGTTGTCCCAACAGATCAATTAACGTAAGCAAATCAATCTGCTGACCAGTGGCTACGTTGCAGATGCCGCACTGGGGGCTAAATAAGGCGGCCACGTTTGCCCGGGCAATATCGCCCACATAAATAAAATCTCGCGACTGCAAGCCATCCCCGAACACTAGGGGGGGCTGATGGCTGAGAAGACGGTCGAGGAAGCGTGCAATGACGCCCGCATACGGGGAGTTAGGGTCTTGGCGGGGACCATACACATTGAAATAGCGAAGCCCTAGGCTGGGTAGGCCATGCAGACTACCTAATAGGGCCGCATAGCGCTCATCGACCCACTTCTCTAGTCCATACGGTGATAAGGGCTGCAGTTCGGCCTCTTCTGGCAATGGCAGTTGTGCAGGAATACCGTACACCGCAGCCGAGGAGGCGTAGACGAGTTTACTCACATGGGCCATAGACGCCGCATGCATGACGTTGAGGGCACCTAAAATATTATGGGTGGCAGAGCCCACGGGATCGGCAACGGAGCTTGCCACGGAGACTTGGGCAGCTAGATGCAAACAATGTGTCACCCCCTTCATGGCGGTTTGAACATCCTCTACGCTGCGAATATCGCCGACGACGACGTCTAGTAAAGGGTGTGTAGGGAGGTTGCTTAAACGCCCTGTGGAGAAGTTATCTAATACCCTGACGCGATGGTTGTCTTGCAACAGTCGCTCGACGGTATGGGAGCCGATGAATCCTGCGCCGCCAGTCACCAATACATGATGTGGGTACGTTAGCATGGTCTTTCTCCCGTGAGGCCCAAAACACCCGATAGTGTGACACTAAGGATTCGTGCTTTGAAACAGAATGTATCTTAATGTTTAATTGATTTACATTGAGATACAAGGAGAGAAAGGCTGATATTTCTCCTCAATAAAAGAGGCTTCTTCTAAGTCTCATTGAATGAGTGGCAAGCCCCTTTGAATAAAAGAAAGGGCCAGCACTGGGCTGGCCCCTTAATGAGATGGGTGACTCAAGGTTAGCGTAACGCCTTGCGCTCTACGCCATACGTCTTACCCAGTAGCAGCACATCGGCGCCACGCGCGGCAAATAGACCGTTGGTCACGACACCGACGATAGCGTTGATACGCGCTTCCATTGCCACCGGGTCCTCAATCATAAAGTTGAAGCAGTCAATAATATGGTTACCGTTATCCGTCACCACGCCTTGGCGATACACCGGCTCTGCCCCTAGCTTGACCAGCTCACGGGCGACGTAGGAGCGCGCCATGGGAATGACTTCCACCGGCAGCGGAAACTGGCCTAGCTGTGCCACGTATTTCGAACCATCGGCAATACAGATGAAACGCTTGGCGCAGGCAGCGACGATTTTTTCTCTCGTGAGCGCTGCACCACCGCCTTTGATCATATGTAAGTGTGCATTTACTTCGTCTGCGCCATCGATATAAAAAGGCACGTCGCCCACATGATTGAGCTCGAACACCTCGATGCCGAGACCTTTTAGTCGTTCGGCGCTGGCTTCTGAGCTGGCCACGGCGCCTTTGAAACGGTCGCGTAAGGGGCCTAGGCGGTCGATAAACAGGTTGGCCGTCGAGCCGGTACCAATACCCAGTACGGTCTCTTTTTCCAAGTGAGGCGTAATCTCGTCGATAGCAGCGTCGGCTACCGCCGCTTTCAATTCATCTTGTGTCATGATGGGTCCAATAGTCGGAGAGGCAGTCGCCCTTAGTATAACGGGCCAAGCGTCCAGTGCCGATGGAAACGCCGCTGGACGTTGCCCATTGTCATCTGCTACCAATAAAGGCTTTTCTCGCGCCCGCCAGGGGCACGTCATTTTTCTGGGATGTCAGCATGCTCGAAGCCACCGTCAAAAAGATCCTCCAAGCCCGCGTTTATGAAGCCGCTTGTGAGACGCCCATTTCGCCCGCTCCCTTTTTGTCGCGTCGCTTCAATAACCAGATTTTGATCAAACGCGAGGATTTACAGCCGGTCTTTTCGTTCAAAATTCGTGGAGCCTACAACAAAATGGCCCAGTTGACCGATGAGCAGAAGGCCAAAGGGGTCATCGCGGCGTCGGCGGGCAACCACGCTCAGGGGTTGGCTATGGCCGCCAAGCTGATGGGCGTGAAAGCAGTCATCGTCATGCCGCGTATCACGCCGGATATCAAGGTTCAAGCGGTGCGTGCTCGTGGCGCCAAGGTAGTCCTCAAAGGCGATGCCTTCGCGGCGGCTGCCGAGCATGCTCAGGAACTGATCAACGAGCACGGTTACACCTATATTCCACCGTTTGACGACATCGACGTGGTGGCCGGGCAAGGCACCATTGGTGTCGAAATTCTGCGCCAGCACGGGGGGCGTTTGGACGCGATTTTCATCCCCGTCGGCGGCGGTGGCCTGATTGCTGGCGTGGCAGCCTACGTAAAGTACCTGCGTCCAGACATCAAAATCATCGGCGTGGAAGCCGAGGATAGCGCCTGTCTCAAAGCCGCTATGGAGGCCGGCGAGCGCGTGGTGTTGGATCAGGTCGGTGTCTTTGCCGAAGGCGTTGCGGTAGCGCAAATTGGTGAAGTGCCGTTCTCGCTGGTGCGCGACCTCGTCGACGACGTGATTACCGTGAATACCGATGAGATGTGTGCCGCGGTAAAGGATATTTTCGAAGATACTCGCGCCGTTGCTGAAACCTCTGGCGCACTCTCGTTGGCAGGTCTCAAAAAGTACGTTCAGCAGACGGGGGCTGAAGGCGAGACGCTGCTGTGTATCAATTCGGGGGCCAATACCAACTTCGACCGCCTGCAGCACATTGCCGAACGTACCGAGCTAGGCGAGCAGCGCGAAGCCATCTTGGCCGTCACCATCGCCGAAAAACCCGGCAGCTTCAAGAAGTTCTGCCGCACGCTGGGGAAACGGATGGTGACCGAATTCAGCTACCGCTACGCCGATGATAGCGACGCGCATATCTTCGTGGGCGTTCAAATCAAGCCGGGCGGGGAGGATCGACAGGCGGTGATCGATAAATTGCGCGAAGGTGGTTATCAGGTGGAAGATTTAACCGATAATGAATTAGCAAAGCTGCATATTCGCCATTTAAGTGGCGGACGCCCCAGCGAGCGTTTTGAAGAGGAACTTTATCGCTTTGAGTTTCCAGAGCGTCCTGGTGCACTGATGAATTTTTTAACTCAACTGCCACACGATTGGAATATCTCTCTATTTCACTATCGTAATCACGGTGCTGCTTATGGGCGTGTATTAGTGGGTATGCAAGTGCCGAGCGAGGATCGCACGCACGTCACCGAGTACTTGGATGCCATTGGCTACCGCTATTGGCAAGAGAGCGATAACCCCGCCTATCGACTCTTTATGGCGTAACCTAATGTAAGTAAGCGCTAACAGTATGGGCTAGAGCTGCTAGGCAGGTGAGAGTGACTGAAACGTTTAATTGAGGGCTTAAAATAGTGCTTTTAGCAGTTGTCATCGAGCCCCTTATGGCCCTATAGTCGTGAACGAAATTAATGAGGTGTGTCATCTTCTCGACATGAAAAGTTTGGTGGCGCACTTAAGGGTATTTGGCAACTGCGAAAGACGTTGGAGAAGAGGCATGCGGCGTAGAAAGCCTGATATGGTGATGGCGTTAACAGTGGTGTTTTTACTCGGCGTATTAGCCACTGGATATGCACAGGCGCTATCAGGAAGTTAACCAACGGTTAATGTGAGCGTCCTTGGCAACCATGCTGCACCTACTGGGTGAATAGACAATAAAAACGGGCTGATCCTTGTGATCAGCCCGTTTTTATTGGGCGTACCACGCCGGTATCGCTGGCGACCGCAGTGAGAGGAATATCCCAAGGTTCAACGGGCAGCGATGCTACTTGCTGACAGGCATGAGCCACGCCAATCAGCGCAGGGGCTGGCCCGGGATGACGCATGAACGACAAGCTGCGGTCGTAAAATCCACCGCCCATGCCCATTCGATTCGCCTGACGATCGAAACCCACTAGCGGCACGATGAGCGTGTCCAGTGCCCAGGCGGGCAGTCGATGGCGGCGCTGAACGGCAAATCGCGGACAAGGTTCGGCAATACCGAAGCGATTGTGGATCATGGGGGTGTTGGCGTCGTACGCCACGAACCAAAGGCTGTTGGCGCTAAACGGGCGAAGCACGGGCAAGTAGATGGCCACACGCCGTTTGCGTAGCCAAGGAATGAGTGGCGTAGGGTCAATCTCGCTATTGACCGGCAGGTAGAGGCTGATGCGCTTGGCGCGACGGATTTCAGGGAGCTGCTTCAAGCGCTGGCATAGCGCCAAGGCGGCTTGCCGCTGCTGTTCGGCGGAGAGCGCGCGACGACGACGTTTCAGCTCGCGCCGGAGGGCTGGCTTGTCATTAGGTGAGGTAAGGCTCATCTCATAAGACGTCATGGCAAAGTGTTCCCCAGAATGCCGCTGTCGTTCTGGCCCTGAACCTACTGGTTCAGGTGGGTGGCCGCAGCCAAACCGTCAGGCTTTCCGACGCACGGACATGCACACGGGTCTGGCTAGCATTTGGCCCCCTGGGTACTGCGCATAGGCTCGAGGGACTATAACGACTGGCGTACATCCCAGAGAACACCGCTATCCTAACAGAGCCGCAGCTAATGCCAAAGTCTCGGTTGCAAGAAGGCGTGGTTCAAGGCGCATTGCGCCGAGTGCCCGCTAGAGCACGCTCGAGCCGCTCGCTCAAACGATTCAGATTGGCTTCACCGGCCCGGTGCTCATCCAGCGCTTCTAGCAATTCATGGGTAATATTGAGCGCGGCCATGATGGCGATGCGCTCACTTCCCAGGACGCTGCTTTGGGCGTGTATGCCGTGCATCGCGCGGTCCAAATAGCGAGCAGCACGTTCGAGCTGGGCTTCTTCGCCGGTGTCGCAAGCAATCATATAGCTGCGACCCAGTAGGGTAATCTCTTTCGTTGGCCGCTTTGCGTGACTCATCAAAGACTCCAGCACGGGCCAGCAAGGGTCCCGATGCGTTAACATCACTACATAGGAAGGATAGACGGCGTTCACTATAAGAGAGCCGCTTGTGCGGGGTCAACGCGAAGGCTTCCCGCCCTATCCCTTTGGTCATACCCTTATCTTTGGTAAAGCGAGCAAGAATCATGTCATTGATTGACGAACGGCAGGATTTTTCTGACGTAGCGGATGTATTTTTACTCCACGGCAGTATGCAGTCTCCTGCCTTTCTGGACGGACGGCTGTGCGGCTTGTTGGCACTGCGGGATGTCACTGCCGACGCATGGCTGGAAGAAGTGTGTCTAAGCCTGGGGGTCGAGCAACCCCGTGATCAGGCTAGCGCCGAGCGCCTGTTGGGCTGGCGCCGCCAGACGTTGGAAGCGCTGAGCGCGAGCGACATGAATTACGCACCGCTGCTGCCCGACGAGCTGTTCTCTCTTGCCGAGCAGGCGCAAGGGCTGAAAGAGTGGACGTTGGGCTTCATGGAAGTCATCGAGGACGTCGTCGACGACGCGCTTCGGGAGCGCTGGTCGCAGACCTTGAAAGAAGCGATCGATGATCTGGAAGGCCTCGGCCAGATCGAGACCGACATCGACGATAGCCCGGAGAACGAGAACGACCTGTTTGCGCTGACGGAACACGCGCGAATGGCGGCCATGTTGCTCTACACCGAACAGCATCCCGGTCAGCCCCAAGTAGAGCAAACCGACGCCCCCGTTCATTGAGCCACCACGCGATAGGAGCCGTTATGCCCACGCCATTGCCTCGCCCTGCTGCCATTTCGCCTGAAGAGTACCGTCAGCGCCGAGCGTCGCTGCTGGCCAAGCTGCCAAGCCATGCGGCGCTGCTGGTGCCTGGGGCGTCCTTGGTGACTCGCTCCCACGACAGCGAGTACCCGTTCCGCCAGCAGAGCGACTTTTACTATTTGACCGGCTTTCAGGAGCCGGACGCGCTACTGGTGCTGTTGCCGGGCCGTGGCGAAGGGCAAAGCGTGGTGTTCTGCCAAGATCGCGACCCCCATCTGGAAGCTTGGACCGGCCGTCGGCTAGGGGCTCAGGGCGTTGTCAGCCAGCATGGTCTCGACCAGGCATTCGAAAATGCCGAGCGCGACGCACGGCTACCCTCGCTGCTCGAAGGTCGTGAGCTGCTCTATGCGCCGCTGGATAACCCCGACGCGCTGGGCATTGCCAAAGAAGCGCTGGCTCAGGCTCAGTCGGGTATGCGTCGGGGCAAACCGCCGTTGAAGGGTTGGTTGGATAGCCGCCCGCTGATTCACGAAATGCGCCTGATCAAAAGCCCCGCCGAAATTGCGCTTTTGCGCCATGCGGCGGCGATTTCCGCTCAGGCCCATGTTCGCGCCATGCGCACCTGTCAGGCAGGAGTGTATGAGTATCAGCTCCAGGCCGAGCTGGAACACACCTTTGTTTGGCACGGGGCTAGCGGGCCAGCCTACAGCACTATCGTGGGCGGCGGGGCCAATGCCTGCGTGCTGCACTATATTGAAAACAGCGATGTGCTGGAAGAGAACACGCTCGTACTGATCGATGCTGGGGCGGAATTCGATCTCTACGCAGGCGACATCACACGCACCTTTCCGGTCGGTGGGCGCTTCAACGACGCCCAGCGGGAACTCTACCAAGTGGTGTTAGGCGCACAGGAGCGGGCGGTGAAAGCCATTGCTCCAGGCGCTACGCTAGCAGATATCCACCAAGGCGTTGTGGAGGATCTGACCGCTGGCCTCATCGAGGTAGGCCTGCTGACGGGGGAGGTGCAAGCTCGCATCGATGACGAGAGCTATCGGCGCTTCTACCTTCACTCCACGTCTCACTGGTTAGGACTGGATGTGCACGACGTAGGTACCTATCGCCTCGACGAAACCACGCCACGCCCGCTGGCACCGGGCATGGTGCTGACCGTCGAACCCGGTCTTTACATTCCCTGCGACGACGATATTCCAGAAGCTTATCGCGGTATCGGCATTCGTATCGAGGATAACGTAGTGGTCACCGAACGGGGCCATGACATTTTGACCGCCGACGTACCGAAGCAGGTGGAAGATATCGAGAAACTAATGGCTAATAAATAACCAGCTTCGTTAGACGCCTGGACGTTTATGTAATCTACATTACGGAATTACGAATCGCTGTGGTCGCGCTGTATGAAGGAGGAGAGGCCAATGTATGGGGCTGAGCAGGAATCACGTCCACAAGCGCCGTCGCCCACCCATGACGTCGTGATCGTGGGCGGTGGGTTGGTGGGGGCCAGTTTGGGCTGTGCATTGGCACCGCTCATCGAGCGCTATGGCTGGCGGGTCGCCATCATCGAAGCCAATGCGCTATCGCAAAGTACGGAAGGCGCGACGTGGCAACCGAGCTTCGATGCCCGGGCGAGTGCCATCGCCGAAGGCTCGGCCCAGCGCTTTCGTCAGCTAGGGGTGTGGGAAGCGATGCAGGCCGAGGCCACGCCGATTCAGCGTATCCATATCAGCGAGCGGGGCCGGTTGGGTGCGACGCGCCTCAATGCACAAGAGCTAGGCGTTGCTGCCTTGGGGCACGTGATTCCCAATGCCTGGATGGGGCGAGTGCTGCATCAGAAGCTGCAGCAACTGCCTATCGAGTGGCACTGTCCGGCCACGGTGGCACGGTTAACGCCCACGGCCAGCGGCCACCATTTACGGCTTTCCGATGGCAGTGAGCTGACGGCGGCGTTGACCATTTTGGCCGATGGCGGCCGTTCTGGGTTGAAAGAGCAGCTCGGTATCGCCAGTCGCCGCCACTCTTATGAACAAACCGCCGTGATTGCCCATGTGGGCATTAGTCAGCCCCACCAGGGCATTGCCTACGAGCGCTTTACCTCGGAAGGACCCATTGCACTACTGCCGTTGCCAGGTCAAGCCATGGAGCTGGTCTGGACGCACGCCAGCGGTAGCGAAACCGCTCGAATGGCGCTGGCTGACGCGGCGTTCTTGAGAGCGCTTCAGCGGGCGTTCGGCGACCGGGTCGGCCGATTTACCAAGGTGGGTCAGCGGTTTAGCTATCCGCTCTCGCTAGTGACCGCGGAGGAGCCCGTGCGGCCCGGCTTGGCTGTGTTAGGCAATGCCGCCCATGCGCTGCATCCTGTGGCTGGCCAAGGCTTCAACCTGGCGCTGCGCTCGGTGATGGATTTGGTCGAAGCCCTTGCCCAAGGTGCCGAGCAGCAGCGCGCCCTGGGAGATATGGCGACGCTGCAGGCGTTCGAGCGACGCCGAGCTCAAGACCGCGTCAACGTGATTCGTTTTAGCGATGGCTTGGTGCGCCTGTTTGGCTACTCGCTGCCGCTGCTCCCGCACGCGCGGGGAGCAGGGCTGATAGGCCTCAATTTGATCGGCCCGCTGCGCCGCCGTTTGGCACGCCGAGCTATGGGGCTAGAACGCTGATGCGCGGCGACAGCGCACGAATCCCTCAACGATGGCTCTCATCTACCCAAGCCAAGGAGTGTTATGACTACGTCAGCAGACGCGGCTAAGCCTTCCATCATCCCTTTCGATGCCGTGATCGTAGGAGCGGGCATGGTGGGCACGGCGCTGGCCGGGCTATTGGCCGAGGCGGGTATGCAGGTGGCGCTAGTAGAAGCCAAGCCGTCACCGCTGCGCTTGCAGGATGTGGCCGACGGAGTTCCCGCCCCACGCGTTAGCGCACTGACGCCGGTGTCACAGCGGCTGCTCACCCATTTGGGGGCTTGGCCCGCCATGGAGGCGGCGCGCGTCACGCCTTACCGGTACATGGAGGTGTGGGATGCCGAGGGCAGCGGTCGTATTCGTTTTTCGGCCGACGAGGCAGGCACCGCCACGCTGGGGCACATCGTCGAGAACGAGGTGACGCTGGCGGCGCTTAACGAGCAAGTGGCCAAGCAGCCGACGTTGACGCGGTTGGATGGTGTGCGGGTGGAGGCGCTGCAAACCACGGCGCGTGGCCGCTGGCTGGTGCTCGACGATGGCAGGCAGCTACAGACGCCGCTGCTTGTCGCCGCCGATGGCGCGCGCTCTGCGCTACGAGCGCTAGCGGGCATCCCGGTGGCCGAGGAGTCGATGGCGCAAGAGGCGGTGGTCACCACGGTGCGCTGTACTCATCCCCACGGCGGCACCGCACGACAATCTTTCCTGGGCGGTCGTCCGCTGGCGTTCTTACCGCTCACCGTGCGCGGAGACGACCGCTACTGTTCCATTGTCTGGTCCACCACGCTCGAGCATGCCCAAGGGCTGACCGAGCACTCGCCAGAAGGGCTGGGGAAGGCGCTCGGCGAGGCGTTCGAGCATCGTTTGGGGGAGGTCGTGCCTGTGGATCGTGCCTACCGTTTCCCGCTGGTCCAGCGCCACGCCCAGCATTATGTGCAGCCCAACTTCGCGTTGGTAGGTGATGCCGCCCACAGTCTGCATCCGCTGGCCGGGCAGGGCGTTAATTTGGGCTTGATGGACGCTGCGGTATTGGCGGAAGAAGTGGTCGGAGCGTGGCGGCGCGGCGCGCCCTGGGGCAGCGTGACGACACTCAGCCGTTTCGAGCGTCGAAGGCGTTTGGATAACGCCACCATGCTGGGGCTGATGAAAGGCTTCAAGCAGCTGTTTGGTAGCCAGCAGCCGGTGCTGACGCTGGCGCGCAATGTCGGGATGAGCGGCATGAACAAGTTCGTACCGCTTAAGCGCTTGGTGATGCGGCAGGCGACCGGAGAGCGGGGTCGCCTGCCGATCTCCTGCCGTTAGCCGCGGCGGCGATCCACGACGTTCAGCGCTTTCAGCAAATTAAGCGCCTCGCTAAGCTGGTAGTCGTCGCGTAACCGCTGAGACATGGCGGCACGCTCGGGAGGCATGTCGCTTTGGCTACCGAGGTGTCCGTCCAAGTCCGCCTCACGAATGGCGCGTCGCGCCTCCGCCACTTCCAGGCGGCCACGCACCACTTCTACGTCGGGTTCGATACCTTGCGCCTGGATCGAGCGGCCATTGGGGGTGTAGTACAGCGCGGTCGTCAGCTTTAAGCCTTCGCCATTGCCCAGCGGCATGATCTGCTGCACGGAGCCTTTACCGAAGCTTTCTGTTCCCATGATGACACCCCGGCGCTGGTCTTGCAGGGCGCCCGCGACGATTTCCGCAGCCGATGCGCTACCGCTGTTGATGAGGACCACGAGCGGCACATCACCGGCGGGGGTGTCGGGAGACGCCGAAAACGACATCTCGGTGTCCGAAAGACGTCCTTCGGTATAGACGATGAGCCCGTCATCGAGGAACAGATCGGCCACGCCGACCGCGGCCTGCAAGACGCCGCCAGGATTATTGCGCAAATCGAGAATCAACCCTTCCAGAGGCTGCTCTCGCGCCATGCGCTCCAAGGCTCGGCGAGCCTGCTCGGGCGTGCGGGACTGGAATTGGCTAATGCGTAAATAGCCGTAGCCGGGTTCCAGCGTCTCCTGTTTGACGCTCTCACTGCGGATCACTTCACGGGTGAGGGTAAACTCCCGTGGTGCCTCTTCGCCAGAACGCAAAATCGTCAGGCGCAGCGTGGTGCCTGGCTCACCGCGCATCAGGTTGACGGCTTCCTGAAGTGAGAGGCTGTCGGTGGGGGTGCCATCGATGGCCACGATGATGTCCTGAGACAGCAGGCCTGCCCGGGAGGCGGGCGTGTCATCGATGGGCGTGACGACCATCAGTTGGCCATTTTGGGTGCCGACTTCGATACCGATGCCGCCAAACTCGCCTTGGGTAGACTCCCGCAGGCTTTGGTACTCCTCTTCATCCAAGTAGGCCGAATGAGGGTCGAGCTCGCTGAGCATGCCCCGCATGGCGTTACGCAGCAGCGTACGGTCGTCGACCTCTTCGACGTAGCCGCGCTTGATACGCTCGAAGACCTCGGCGAACGTTTGAATCTCTTCCAACGGCAGATCATCAGCGGCGCTGTTCGACGGCTGGGCTGCCAGAGGGAGCGGGGCCGCCAGCAGCGCGAGCGGTAGCAGGGTGGCCAATAAGCGCTTGGCAGGGGCCGATACCTCGGTAACAGATAGCGTCATGCGGACTCCGCTAGGCGAAAGGCAGTGCCAGTGGCACTGCACGGGTTGTGAGGTTCATGGTAAAGAGAGCGACAATAAAGAACGTGACTATAAAGAGAGTAGCACCAGCTTATCCCGTCAACGGCGCGCAATCCAACGTTGCGGATTAATAGGTTCTCCGCCTCGTCGCACTTCGAAATAGAGGGCGGGTCGGGATTGTCCTCCACTATTGCCCACTCGGCCTATGGCATCGCCACGACTCACCTGTTGACCGGGACGGGCGCTGAACTGTTGCAGGTGCGCATACAGCGTCATGATCTGATCGCCGTGGTCGATGATCAATAAGTTACCGAACCCTCGCATCCAGTCGGCAAACACCACACGGCCCGAATGAACCGCCGTGACCGCCGTGCCTTCGCTGGCCTGAATCACGATGCCGTTGTAGTGAACCCCGTTCCGCCGCTGAAAGCTGGCGGTGATGCTGCCTTGCACGGGCCAAGGCAAATCCCCTTGCGTGCGGGTGATGTGCGTGGTGGGCGTGGGCTCTGCCATGCGGGCCAGTTCGGCCTGAATCGCGCGGAGCTGTTGCTCGGCCTGTTCGCGACTCTGGTTCAGGTCGGCCAGTCGGTCCGCCTCGCTCCCGTAGCGGTCATCCAGCGTCTCCACCACGCCACGGCGCGCTTCGGTGCGCTCGGCGAGCAGAGCGCTTTGGGTTTCCAGCTCGTTCGCCAACGTATCCAAACGCGCTTGGCGCTCCGCCAGTGCCCGTTCGGTATCGGCAAGCGCCGTGTCCAGCCGCGCAATATCGGTGAGACGCTGCTGGCGCGCCTGCGTCAGCCGATTCAAGTAGGCCTGCATGCGGTCCAGTTCGGCAGGGTCGCTTTGATTGAGCAGCAGCTTGAGTTGGGGCGTCGGCCCTAACCGGTAGAGCGCGGCGAGCTGCTGACCGAGCGCCTGATACTGAGACTCCCGTTCGCTCTGCAAGCGTTCGCGATGTTGGCGTAATTGAGTAGTTTCATCGTTGAGTTGACGCCGCTCGGCCTGAAGTTGATCCAGCCGCTGGTGCGTCTCGGCGAGCTCGGTTTCCACGGCCTGCAGCTCGCGTTGAGCGCTATCGCGGGCTTGACCGGTCGCGCTGAGCCGCTCGGCCATGGCGTCGATCTCCTGCCCGAGCGCGTCGAGTTGCTCCCGGGCGGCGCGTTCGTTCTGCTGCGCCAAGGCGGGCTGCTGGCTCAAGGCCAGCAGCAGAGCGGCGAGGGCGAGTGGTCGCCACATGGGCATTAGGTAAAACGCAGCAGCGGCTTGCCCGTCATCGCCTCAGGCTGCGGCTGGTCCATCATGGTCAGCAGCGTGGGGGCCAGGTCGCACAGGCGGCCGTCGTCGAGCTCTGCCGCCCGCTCACCCACGTATACCAGAGGCACCACGAAGGTGGTGTGTGCGGTTTGTGGGGCGCCGGTGTCCGGGTGGACCATCTGTTCGGCATTGCCGTGATCGGCGGTAATCAGGCAGGCACCGCCTGCGCGCTCGATGGCCTCCACCACGCGACCAACGCAAATGTCGACGGTCTCGATCGCTTTCACGGCGGCATCGAAATCCCCGGTGTGGCCGACCATGTCGCCGTTGGCGTAGTTACACACCATGAGATCGAAACGGCCGCTATCGATCGCTTCAACGAGCTTGTCGGTGATCTCGAACGCACTCATTTCGGGCTTTTCGTCGTAGGTTTTGACGTCGCGAGGGGAGGGCACCAAAATGCGCTCTTCCCCTTCGTACTCGGCCTCGTTACCGCCAGAGAAGAAGAACGTTACGTGGGGGTACTTCTCCGTTTCCGCAATGCGTAACTGAGTGAGGCCGCGCTTGGCCACTACCTCACCCAGCGTATCGGTGAGATCGGTGGGCGGAAACGCGGCAGGCGCATCGATGTCGGCGGCATACTGGGTCATCATCACCAAACCATCGCCTGCCAGCGTTGGGCGTGCCTGACGTTCGAAGCCGGTAAACCCCGATTCGGTAAAGGCGCGCGTGAGTTCGCGGGCGCGGTCGGAGCGAAAATTCATAAAGATCGCCGCGTCGCCATCGTGTAACGTCACGGCATGACCGTTGACCGGCACGCTGGTTGCGGCCACGAATTCGTCGGTTTCACCGCGCTCGTAAGCATCACGCAAGCCGCTTTCCGCGCTGGTGGCCGTGTACTCCGCGTGGCCGTCGGTGAGCAACCGGTAGGCTTGCTCGACGCGCTCCCAGCGGTTGTCGCGGTCCATGGCGAAGAAGCGTCCAATGATGGAGGCGACAAAACCGTTATCGGCGCCGACGAGTTCGGATAACCGTGCGTTGGCGCGCTCGATGGACGCCAACGCGCTCTGTGGGGGCATGTCGCGACCGTCTAGAAAGGCGTGCACGTAGATGCGCTGGGCACCGCGCCGCGCTGCCAGCTCGGCCAGGGCGATGAAGTGATCTTCGTGGCTGTGCACGCCGCCTGGTGAGAGCAAGCCGAGCAGATGCACGGCGCGGCCATTGGCAACGGCGTCGTCGATCGGCTTGGTGAGCACCTCGTTGGTGTCCAGGTCGCCCTCTTCGATGGCTTTGGTGATGCGGGTGAAGTCCTGGTAAACGATGCGTCCGGCCCCCAAGTTCATATGGCCGACTTCGGAATTACCCATCTGCCCGTCGGGGAGCCCGACATGGCGGCCATCGGTATGCACGAAGGCGTGGGGACGGTTGGCCCACAGTGCGTCCATCACCGGTGTGTTGGCCGCTGCCACGGCGTTATGAGCGCTATCGGGGTTGTGGCCGTAGCCGTCTAGGATGATCAGCGCCACGGGGCGCGGTGCAGATGATGCCATGAAAGAATCCCTCTTTTGTGGGTCAGCCAAGCGACGTGAGGTACGGTTTGAAAGCCTGGCGAGGGCGGCTCTACCAGTTTTCAGACAGCACCTGATAATCGGGGTCGCGACAGGCGCGCGCTTGGGGCATCATAACGCAGGCAGCCGTCGGGCGTCATGGCCTGCGCGGTATGCCCTGTGACGTGTATACTCGTCGTGTTTCTGAGGGCGGCTAGGCCGCTTTTTTCTGCATAGACCAAGAGATTGTGTTCGCGATGATCGATCAGCTGTTCGAATTCGTAATGAACCACCCCCTCCTCGTGGGGGCATTTTTGCTGGTGCTCATAGCGTGGATCGTTTATGAAACGCGCAGCGCCGCTTCGAATGCGGTGTCCTCCACGCAGGCCACTCAGCTCATCAACCGTGAAGATGCGGTAGTGCTGGACATTCGTGAGAGCAAAGACTTCAAAGCCGGGCATATCGCTGGCGCTCGCAATATTCCCCAAAGCAGCCTCGACAGCCGCATGAGCGAGCTGGATAAAGTGAAAAGCCAGCCAATCATCGTGGTGTGCAAGCATGGCCAAAGCTCTGGCGCTGCCCAAGCGAAGCTCGCCAAAGCCGGATTCGAGCGGGCGATGAAGCTGCGTGGTGGCATGGCGCAGTGGCAGGCGGATGGCCTCCCGGTGGTCAAGAAGTAAACGAGAGCATACGTCGCGGTAACGCCGCACCTTTTTTAATGGAAGAACGATTAGGAGTATCCCATGGCGGAAGATAACAACACCCCGCAGGCAGGCGCCGCAGAAGGCGAAAAACCTCAGCTGAAATTCTCGTTACAGCGTATCTATGTGAAAGACATCTCTTTCGAAGCGCCGAACTCTCCCTCCGTGTTCAAGCAAGCGTTCAAGCCCAAGGTCAACCTGGACCTCAACACCACCAGCCAGAAAGTGGCCGACGACCAGTACGAAGTCGTGGTGAAAGTGACCGCGCAGGTCAACGACAGCGAAACCGGCACGACCTCGTTCTTGGCGGAAGTCGAGCAGGCGGGCCTGTTCCGTATTGCGGGTATCGAAGGCGCGCAGCTCGATCAGACATTGGGTGCGTTCTGCCCCAATCTGCTGTTCCCGTATGCCCGTGAGTGCGTCGATAACCTGGTCAACCGTGGCGGTTTCCCGCCGCTGATGCTGGCACCGGTCAACTTCGAAGCCATGTATGCCCAGCGCAAGCAGCGCGAAGCGCAGCAGGCTAGCCAAGCGGCTGAGAACACGCACTAAGCCATGTCGGACACGCTGACCGCCGCCGACTGGCAGGCCCGACACGGTAAAATGCCCCGTCTCTATGTGCCTGCCGAGCTGTTGGCGGGCACGACGCTAGCGCTGCCCGACGGCCCGGCCAAGCACGTGACTCGCGTGCTGCGTATGGGCGAAGGCGCGCCGCTGATCGTATTCGACGGCCGTGGCCAAGAAGCAGGCGTGCGGTTAGCCGAGGTGAGCCGCAAGCAGACGACCGTGACCGTGGAAGCGGTATGGGCGGGTAGCGGCGAGTCACCGCTGGCGGTGCATCTTGGGCAAGCGATTTCCAAGGGCGATCGCATGGATTACGCCATTCAAAAAGCCGTCGAACTCGGCGTGGCGGCGATTACCCCGCTCTATACCGAGCGGGGCGATGTACGTTTGAAAGGCGACCGTGAAGAAAAGAAGCTGGCGCATTGGCAGGCCGTGGCGGCCAGCGCCTGCGAGCAGAGCGGCCGGGCGGTAGTGCCACCCGTGCACCCCCCGCAGACGTTAGGCGAGTGGCTGGCCGAGCGCCAGGAGCCCCTGCGCTTGATGCTGCACCTAGCGACGGGTAATGGCTTTGCTCAGTCAGAGTGCCCGGCGTCTGCCGCGCTGCTGATCGGCCCGGAGGGCGGCTTGAGCGAGGCAGATATTCAGGCCGCGACCGCCAGCCACTTTATGCCTCTGACGCTGGGCCCGCGTGTGCTGCGTACGGAAACGGCCCCTGTCGTTGCGCTAACGCTTCTACAGCATCACTTCGGCGATATGTAAGCGCTTACTATCAAGCCGCTGCCGTGTTTGCTTCGGCAGCGGTTTTTTGTACCTGGCGCTCTCTTCATCCGACGCCGCTTTGCCTAGCTTTGGCAAGGTACCATAATGACGTTCTACTTCCTGTAAGGACAGCACCCATGGTCCGTGAATCACACGCCACCCCTCGATCTGTCAGCGATGCGTCGGCCCAGCTGGGCGATGTGGCCTATTTAACCGTGACGGCGGTGAATAGTACCGGAGCCTTTTTGCGCTGGGGGCAGCCCAAAGACGTGCTGCTGCCTTACAGCGAACAGCGTTTTCGCCCCGACCCTGGCAAGCGGGTGTTGGTGATGCTGTACAGTGACGATCAGGGGCGCCCGGTCGCTACCATGCGCCTCGATCGTTTTCTGACGGATGACGCCTGGGCGTTAGAGAAGGGCGACGAAGTCGATTTGGTAGTGGCCGACCGCACGGACCTAGGCATGAAAGTGGTGGTCAATCACCGCTATTGGGGTTTGATCTATCAGGACGACATTACCCAGCCGCTGCGTCGTGGGCAGTCGCTAAAAGGCTTTGTGAAACAGCGCCGCGAGGATGGTCGCGTGGATATCTCGCTGCTACCGCCCGGCGCGGCACGCCTGGACGTCGTGGGGGATAAAGTGCTGAAGGCGCTGCGCGAAAGCGGCGGCTATTTACCGTTAGGTGATAAAAGTTCGGCGCACGATATCAAAACGCGACTGGGCGTGAGCAAAAGCGCGTATAAACAGGCGATTGGCCGACTCTATAAACAGCAGTTGATCACCCTGGCGCCGGATGCGATCCGCCTGGTACCCGGTGCGCTCTCCGATACGTCGGATCAATAGCCGCGGTTGGAGCCGTGCCTGCAGTGCGGCATACTGATGACTTATTGATCCTGCATGGACTGTATTTCGATGAGCCAATCAACGTTGCACCTCGGTGTGGTGATGGATCCCATCAGCGACATCGCGTACAAGAAAGACACTACCTTGGCCATGCTGTGGGCTGCCCAAGAGCGTGGCTACACGCTTCACTATATGGAGCAGGAGGATCTTTTCTTGCAAGCGGGCCAGGCCTATGCGCGGATGCGCCCTCTCACAGTGCACCGAAACCCCGAACACTGGTACGACCTAGGCGAGGCGACTCAACGCCCGCTGGCCGAACTGGACGTAGTGCTGATGCGGAAAGACCCGCCGGTGGATGCCGAATTCATCAACGCGGTGCATCTGCTGGGCTTTGCCGAGCGTGAGGGCGTGTTGATCGTCAATCCCACGGCAGCCCTGCTACAGTGTAACGAGAAGCTCTTTGCCCAGCAGTTTCCCCAGTGCTGCGCGCCGACGGTCGTCGCCAGCCGCGATGACGTGCTGCGCGCTTTCCATGCCGAGCATGGCGATGTGATCTTCAAGCCGCTCGATGGCATGGGGGGTACAGGAATTTTTCATATCGGCCCCGAGGGCCGCAACATTGGCGCGGTGATCGAGCAGCTGACGCTGCGCGGTCAGCGTCAAATCATGGCCCAGCGCTATCTGCCGGCCATAAAGGATGGCGATACGCGGATTCTCTTGGTCGATGGGGAACCGGTGCCGTTTGGCCTTGCGCGCATTCCCTCGGCGGGCGAAACCCGCGGCAACCTGGCTGCCGGCGGGCGCGGCGTGAGTCGCGAACTGACCGAACGCGACCACTGGTTGATTCAGCAGGTGCAGCCGATGATTCGCGAGAAAGGACTGATGTTCGTCGGTTTGGACGTGATTGGCGACTATATCACCGAAATCAACGTGACGAGCCCTACCTGTGTTCGTGAAATCGACGACCAGCGCGGCACCGACATTGCCGGAATGCTGCTGGACGCGATCGAGCGTCGCTTGGCTTAACCGGTGACGGCTCAACCCGCCCTATGACGCAAGGCTTGCCGAGCGATTGGCAAGCCGCAGGAGACGCATGCAAAGTTTAAAACACCACTTTTTGATGGCGATGCCCCACTTGGAAGACCCCAACTTCGCGGGCAGCCTGATTTATCTATGTGATCACGACCACAACGGCTGCATGGGCGTGATCGTCAATCGCCCGATGGAAATCACCCTGGATGCGCTGTTCGAGCAGCTTTCATTGGGAGGCGACGACAGCCCCTACCGCAATGCGCCGGTCTACTACGGTGGCCCGATGCATAAAGATCGCGGCTTCATTCTCCATGTTGGCGACAGTCAGGCGTGGGACTCCAGCGTTCAGGTGGAAGACGGCATTGCCCTGACGACCTCCATGGATATCCTCCAAGCGCTTGCCGATGGTAACGGACCTGAGCACTTCTTAGTATGCTTGGGCTGTGCCGGTTGGGATGTGGGTCAATTAGAGGATGAGTTGAAAGAGAACGCCTGGCTCACCGTAGAGGGCCACAGCAACGTGCTTTTTGATACGCCACCGGCTGAACGTCTTGCGGCCGCTGCAGGTATCCTTGGGGTCGACCTAAACCTCATGACACGCAATGCAGGGCACGCGTGAGCGTGTGGCTGGATGAGGCGTAAGACGCATGGCAAGTAACGGGCAGCGTCTGATCTTGGCATTTGATTTTGGAACGCGGCGCATCGGCGTGGCCGTGGGCAACGAGCTGCTTCACAGTGCGCGGGAGCTGGCGCCGCTGCCTGCGCGTGACGGTATACCCGACTGGAACGTGGTCACGCGCCTCATCGACGAGTGGCAGCCCGATCTGTTCGTCGTCGGCTTGCCGCTCAATATGGATGGCAGCGAGTCGCTCATGAGCACGCGGGCGCGCAAGTTCGGCAACCGTTTGCATGGTCGCTACGGCAAACCATGCGAAATGGTCGATGAGCGTGGTTCCACCCAAGAAGCCAAGCGAATTGCCCACGGGGCGGGGCACCGAGGGAATTACCGAGAAGAGAGCGTGGATGGCATTGCGGCGGTGCTGATTTTGGAAGGCTGGTTCGCCCACCAGGAAGGCCTTCCCGGCGGGCGCACGACACATTAACGCGATTAGCGGTCCAGCGTGCCGGTTTGTGATGGCACAAACCAACGCACGGGCCGCAGATCCTTTTCAATCAACTCGTCTACTTTTAGCAGCGTGGCAAAGATCGCCATCCGCATGGGAATACCGTTATCGGTTTGGCGGAAAATCGCCAGCCGAGGGTCGCCGTTCAAATCGACGTTCAAGTCGTTGGCGCCCGGGCGGCTATCACGGGGCAACGGGTGCATCACGATCGTGCTTTGGCTGCAACGCTGGTCAAGAAAATCACGATTGACCATGAAGTCATCGGAGAGCCCCTGGAAGCTCTCGTTCATCTCATCGGTAAAACGCTCCTTCTGAATACGTGTGGTGTACACCACGTCCAGGTCGCTGAAATCGCTGGCCAGCGAGTCCCGCTGTTCGACGCGGTGACCGCGCGACGTCACTAGATCGATCAGATGGGTGGGCATCTCCAACCCCGGTGGGGACACCAGCGTTATGCGCAGCGGGTCATAGAGCGACAGCAGCTTGATGAGCGAATGCACCGTACGCCCGTACTTCAAATCACCGGTCAACAGAATGTGTGCCCCGCTCAAGCGCTTGCCCAACCGCTGAAACTCCTTATCGATCGTATAGAGATCCAACAGTGCCTGACTGGGATGTTCGCCTGGGCCGTCGCCACCGTTGATGACCGGAACGTGAGTTGCCGCAGCAAATTCGGCGACCGACCCTTGGTCAGGGTGACGCATGACGATGGCATCGCAGTAACCGCTCATGACGCGGCTGGTGTCGTACAGCGACTCGCCTTTCGCCATGGACGAGAAGGTAAAGCCCGTGGTGTCGCATACGCTTCCCCCCAGTCGGCAGAAGGCGGCATTGAAGCTCACCCGCGTACGGGTGCTCGCCTCGAAAAACAAATTGCCCAGAACCGCTCCTTCCAGCACCCGCGTCACCTGACGGCGACTCGCAATCGGCTCCATGCGAGCTGCTACGCGCAATAGGTGATCGACGCTATCGCGGTTTAATGAATCGACAGTTAATAGGTGCTGGCTCATCATGGACCTCATCATTATTGGGCGTGGGTGAAGGTGGCCGCATTATAAAGCGCTAAGTGTAACCGCCAAACCAGACGTGCCGAAGCGGTTTCCGCCCCCTGATATGAGAGAACAGATGATCTAGCCGAGACTTTTTTCGACTATTAGATAATTAGCCCTTGCCAACCCGGCATTGAATCCGTAAAGTACGCATCCGCTGCCGGGGACGCCCAGCGTTACCAGCGGTGATGAGATTGAAAAACCTCTTGTTTGTCAGGAAGTTAGAGCTCTGTAGTAGGTTGATCAGATCGCTCGCTTCGCCCGCTGAAAACAGCGGTTGACAAACACCACGGAATGCGTAGAATACGCCTTCCTCGCTGAGGCAACACGGGTCAGGTCATCGAGCCCGCCGCAGCGGCATTGAGAAAGTTGCTCTTTAACAATTCGATCAGGTAATTCATGTGGGCGCTTGCCGATGAGGGTGATAAATCACCTATTATCAAGGCAAGCGACTCGTCAAACAGGCTTCGGCCTAATGAATGAATTCGTTTGACCCTTGAGCCAAGTTTGGTTCGCTTCTGTTGCTTCGGTGACAGGTAAGAACCGCATTGATCTTAAACTGAAGAGTTTGATCATGGCTCAGATTGAACGCTGGCGGCAGGCCTAACACATGCAAGTCGAGCGGTAACAGATCCAGCTTGCTGGATGCTGACGAGCGGCGGACGGGTGAGTAATGCATAGGAATCTGCCCGATAGTGGGGGATAACCTGGGGAAACCCAGGCTAATACCGCATACGTCCTACGGGAGAAAGGGGGCTTCGGCTCCCGCTATCGGATGAGCCTATGTCGGATTAGCTAGTTGGTGAGGTAACGGCTCACCAAGGCCACGATCCGTAGCTGGTCTGAGAGGATGATCAGCCACATCGGGACTGAGACACGGCCCGAACTCCTACGGGAGGCAGCAGTGGGGAATATTGGACAATGGGGGGAACCCTGATCCAGCCATGCCGCGTGTGTGAAGAAGGCCCTCGGGTTGTAAAGCACTTTCAGCGAGGAAGAACGCCTAGCGGTTAATACCCGCTAGGAAAGACATCACTCGCAGAAGAAGCACCGGCTAACTCCGTGCCAGCAGCCGCGGTAATACGGAGGGTGCAAGCGTTAATCGGAATTACTGGGCGTAAAGCGCGCGTAGGTGGCTTGATAAGCCGGTTGTGAAAGCCCCGGGCTCAACCTGGGAACGGCATCCGGAACTGTCAAGCTAGAGTGCAGGAGAGGAAGGTAGAATTCCCGGTGTAGCGGTGAAATGCGTAGAGATCGGGAGGAATACCAGTGGCGAAGGCGGCCTTCTGGACTGACACTGACACTGAGGTGCGAAAGCGTGGGTAGCAAACAGGATTAGATACCCTGGTAGTCCACGCCGTAAACGATGTCGACCAGCCGTTGGGTGCCTAGCGCACTTTGTGGCGAAGTTAACGCGATAAGTCGACCGCCTGGGGAGTACGGCCGCAAGGTTAAAACTCAAATGAATTGACGGGGGCCCGCACAAGCGGTGGAGCATGTGGTTTAATTCGATGCAACGCGAAGAACCTTACCTACTCTTGACATCCTGCGAATTCGGTAGAGATACCTTAGTGCCTTCGGGAACGCAGAGACAGGTGCTGCATGGCTGTCGTCAGCTCGTGTTGTGAAATGTTGGGTTAAGTCCCGTAACGAGCGCAACCCTTGTCCTTATTTGCCAGCGCGTAATGGCGGGAACTCTAAGGAGACTGCCGGTGACAAACCGGAGGAAGGTGGGGACGACGTCAAGTCATCATGGCCCTTACGAGTAGGGCTACACACGTGCTACAATGGTCGGTACAAAGGGTTGCCAACTCGCGAGAGTGAGCCAATCCCGAAAAGCCGATCTCAGTCCGGATCGGAGTCTGCAACTCGACTCCGTGAAGTCGGAATCGCTAGTAATCGTAGATCAGAATGCTACGGTGAATACGTTCCCGGGCCTTGTACACACCGCCCGTCACACCATGGGAGTGGACTGCACCAGAAGTGGTTAGCCTAACGCAAGAGGGCGATCACCACGGTGTGGTTCATGACTGGGGTGAAGTCGTAACAAGGTAGCCGTAGGGGAACCTGCGGCTGGATCACCTCCTTAACCGATGACTCATCCTCGCGGTAAGCGCTCACAATGAATTACCTGATCAGAATACTGTTGTTACGCAGTGATAAGCGTTTTCTTCACATTAAAAAAAGAAAAAAGGTCTTTCTTTTTCTTTTGAAGTGAAAAAAAGCATCCGCTTATCACTGCGCATAGCAGTCGCTCTTTAACAATGTATATCATGCTGACATGAACGTTTTATAACGTTCATACGTAATTGTTAAGTGATACGTCTCAAGCGTATCCGGCAATCGTTATCATTGCGAGACACCAGACCCCTTCGGGTTATAGGGTCAAGCAATGAAGCGCACACGGTGGATGCCTAGGCAGCCAGAGGCGATGAAAGACGTGGTAGCCTGCGATAAGGTTCGGTGAGGTGGCAAACGACCTGTGACCCGGACATCTCTGAATGGGGAAACCCACTCATCACAAGATGAGTATCTTGCGCTGAATCCATAGGCGTAAGAGGCGAACCAGGGGAACTGAAACATCTAAGTACCCTGAGGAAAAGAAATCAACCGAGATTCCCCTAGTAGCGGCGAGCGAACGGGGACCAGCCCTTAAGCGTGTGAATGATTAGGCGAACAGACTGGGAAGTCTGGCCATAGCGGGTGATAGCCCCGTAGTCGAAAATCTGATCACGTGAAATCGAGTAGGTCGGGGCACGAGAAACCTTGACTGAAGACGGGGGGACCATCCTCCAAGGCTAAATACTCCTGGCTGACCGATAGTGAACCAGTACCGTGAGGGAAAGGCGAAAAGAACCCCGGAGAGGGGAGTGAAATAGATCCTGAAACCGTGTGCGTACAAGCAGTAGGAGCGGACTTGTTCCGTGACTGCGTACCTTTTGTATAATGGGTCAGCGACTTATATTCAGTGGCGAGGTTAACCGTATAGGGGAGCCGTAGGGAAACCGAGTCTTAACTGGGCGACACAGTCGCTGGATATAGACCCGAAACCGAGCGATCTATCCATGAGCAGGGTGAAGGTTGAGTAACATCAACTGGAGGCCCGAACCAGGATCTGTTGAAAAAGATTTGGATGACTTGTGGATCGGAGTGAAAGGCTAATCAAGCTCGGAGATAGCTGGTTCTCCTCGAAAGCTATTTAGGTAGCGCCTCACGTATCACCGCCGGGGGTAGAGCACTGTTTCGGCTAGGGGGTCATCCCGACTTACCAACCCGAGGCAAACTCCGAATACCGGTGAGTGCCAGCGTGGGAGACACACGGCGGGTGCTAACGTCCGTCGTGAAAAGGGAAACAACCCAGACCGTCAGCTAAGGTCCCCAAATCCTGGTTAAGTGGGAAACGATGTGGGAAGGCTCAGACAGCTAGGAGGTTGGCTTAGAAGCAGCCATCCTTTAAAGAAAGCGTAATAGCTCACTAGTCGAGTCGGCCTGCGCGGAAGATGTAACGGGGCTAAACCAGGTACCGAAGCTACGGGTTCACACGATGTGTGAGCGGTAGAGGAGCGTCGTGTAAGCCGATGAAGGTGTGTTGAGAAGCATGCTGGAGGTATCACGAGTGCGAATGCTGACATGAGTAACGATAAAGGGAGTGAAAAACTCCCTCGCCGGAAGACCAAGGGTTTCTGTTCGACGCTAATCGGAGCAGAGTGAGTCGGCCCCTAAGGCGAGGCCGAAAGGCGTAGTCGATGGGAAACGGGTCAATATTCCCGTACCGGACATGATTGCGATGGGGGGACGGAGAAGGCTAGGTGAGCCAGGCGTTGGTTGTCCTGGTGAAAGTGAGTAGGCTGAGCGCTTAGGTAAATCCGGGCGCTCAAGGCCGAGACACGAAACGAAGACACTACGGTGTCGAAGTCATTGATGCCACGCTTCCAGGAAAAGCCTCTAAGCTTCAGATCATGTGCGACCGTACCCCAAACCGACACAGGTGGTCAGGGTGAGAATCCCAAGGCGCTTGAGAGAACTCGGGTGAAGGAACTAGGCAAAATGGTGCCGTAACTTCGGGAGAAGGCACGCCGGCGTAGGGTGAGAGGACTTGCTCCTTCAGCCCGAACCGGTCGAAGATACCAGGTGGCTGCAACTGTTTAGTAAAAACACAGCACTCTGCTAACGCGCAAGCGGACGTATAGGGTGTGACGCCTGCCCGGTGCCGGAAGGTTAAGTGATGGTGTTAGGCCTCGGCCGACGCTCTTGATCGAAGCCCCGGTAAACGGCGGCCGTAACTATAACGGTCCTAAGGTAGCGAAATTCCTTGTCGGGTAAGTTCCGACCTGCACGAATGGCGTAATGATGGCCACGCTGTCTCCACCCGAGACTCAGTGAAATTGAAATCGCCGTGAAGATGCGGTGTACCCGCGGCTAGACGGAAAGACCCCGTGAACCTTTACTATAGCTTCACACTGGACGCTGATGTTGCCTGTGTAGGATAGCTGGGAGGCTTTGAAACCCGGACGCCAGTTCGGGTGGAGCCAACCTTGAAATACCAGCCTGGCATCATTGGCGTTCTCACTCAGGTCCGTGATCCGGATCGAGGACAGTGTGTGGTGGGTAGTTTGACTGGGGCGGTCTCCTCCCAAAGCGTAACGGAGGAGCACGAAGGTACCCTCAGCACGGTCGGACATCGTGCAATGAGTGCAAGAGCATAAGGGTGCTTGACTGCGAGACAGACACGTCGAGCAGGTGCGAAAGCAGGTTCTAGTGATCCGGTGGTTCTGTATGGAAGGGCCATCGCTCAACGGATAAAAGGTACTCCGGGGATAACAGGCTGATACCGCCCAAGAGTTCACATCGACGGCGGTGTTTGGCACCTCGATGTCGGCTCATCACATCCTGGGGCTGAAGTCGGTCCCAAGGGTATGGCTGTTCGCCATTTAAAGTGGTACGCGAGCTGGGTTTAGAACGTCGTGAGACAGTTCGGTCCCTATCTGCCGTGGGCGTTGGATGTTTGAGAAGAGCTGCTCCTAGTACGAGAGGACCGGAGTGGACGACCCTCTGGTGTTCCGGTTGTCACGCCAGTGGCATTGCCGGGTAGCTATGGTCGGACGGGATAACCGCTGAAAGCATCTAAGCGGGAAGCCCCCTTCAAGATGAGACATCCCCGAGGCCTAGAGCCTCCTAAAGGGCCCAGCGAGACCAGCTGGTGGATAGGCACGGTGTGGAAGCGCTGCAAGGCGTTGAGCTAACGTGTACTAATGGCCCGTGAGGCTTGACCCTATAACACCCAAGGGGTCTGGTCGCCGTGATAACGACCGAGTGGACAGCCACTCGAAAAACCGGATACGCATCCGCCCGCCAAGACGCTGGCGGACAAGAGACGATCACTTACCGCGTCAACGACGCACTCAGCATGATATGCATGACCCGTTACGCCTGACGACCATAGCACGCGTGAACCACCTGATCCCATGCCGAACTCAGAAGTGAAACCGCTTAGCGCCGATGGTAGTGTGGGGTCTCCCCATGCGAGAGTAGGTCATCGTCAGGCACTTATACCGCAAAGAACCCAGCCAACCGGCTGGGTTTTTTGTTTGTCCATCGATCCCGTCGTTTTATGTCAGCCTTTTTATGTCAGAATGTGCACTCCAAGGAGGAGCGCTATGACACAAATGCAATGGGATCAATTACTTTCCCCTCGACGCCTTCACGATAAACGAACAGACAGCACCCGAGAAATTGGGCGCAGCCCCTTTCATAAAGATCATGATCGCATTGTTTTTTCCGGCTCTTTCCGACGCTTGGGCCGTAAAACCCAGGTTCATCCTCTGACGGAAAATGATCATATCCACACGCGTTTGACTCACTCCCTCGAAGTTGGCTGCGTTGGCCGTTCGCTGGGGATGATCGTCGGTGAACTACTGCGTGACCGTCTCCCCGACTGGATAACGCCTGCCGATCTTGGTGTCATCGTGCAAACCGCGTGCCTTGGGCACGACATTGGTAACCCGCCCTTTGGTCACGCCGGTGAGTACGCTATCCGCGACTGGTTCCGTCGCGCCCAAGGAAGCGGGCTTCTGGATGGTCTGTCCGAGGCCGAGCGTGAAGACCTGTTGACCTATGAAGGCAATGCACAAGGCTTTCGGGTGATTACCCAGATCGAGTACAACCAGTTCAACGGTGGCATGCGCCTATCGGCCGCCACCTTGGGCACACTGCTGAAGTATCCATGGACGGTGCGCTATGGCGGGCGAGCGGGTAAGTTTGGCTGCTATCAGTCCGAACAGGCGCTGTTAACCGAGGTAGCAGATGCGGTTGGGTTACTTCCTCAAGGGGAGCAGCGCTGGTGTCGCCACCCGTTGGCTTGGCTTGTCGAAGCGGCAGATGATATTTGCTACGCCTTGCTAGACCTGGAAGACGGTCTGGAGATGGGCATTTTGCGTTACGAGGAAGTGGTCGAGATTCTGCGCCAAATTGCCGGTGAGTTCCCGCCGGAGTATGCCGAGATGCAGCGTAAAAATGTCTCGCAACGCCGCCGTATTGCCTTGCTCAGGGGCGCTGCCATGGAGCGGGCTGTGAATGATGTAGGTGCGGTATTCGTGCAGCATGAGCAGGCGCTACTCAGCGGTACCCTCAGCGAAGATCTGTTAGAGCTGTGTCACCCGGATTTGGGCTGGGGGGTGCAGTCGGCCAAGCAGCTGGCTCGTGAGCGGATATTTCAAAATGAGCGTAAGGCAAAGCTGGAAATTGGTGCCTACACCACGCTGGGAATTTTGTTGGAAGCCTTTATCGGCGCGGCTCATGAGTTGCATCACACGGGCCACAGCTCTTTCAAACACCAGCGGGTACTGGCACTGATCGGTGAGAACACGCCACTGCCGTCATGGACGCTCTATGACAGCTACCGTCGCATGCTGGACTTCATTGGGGGGATGACCGACCACTATGCAGTCGATCTTGCTCAGGAGATGGGCGGGCGGCTGCGCGGCGATTGAGCCCGGCCCTCACACGGATGGCTGGCGAAGGTGTTTGAGTTCCATCAGCCGTGCCCGCTCTAGCAAAATATGGATAACCTTGTCATGAATGGCATCGCTCATTTGCCCAGGCGTGAGCTCCGTCAGCTGGCGTGCCAGCTGTTCTCCGCTAACGACCAGAATGTCCGGTGAGGCCTCGCTGGTGTCGATCTCCCAGCCCGGCAGCACCAGAACGCCTTTTACCGGTACGGGCACGCCGCAACGCCGTTCGAGCCACTGGCTGAGCCAGCTAACGCCCTGGCGCGTTTTATGTAGGGGTCGCCGCTCCTGCCAATGGGGGAAGCGCAGTCGCTCACGCTCGACTGCGACGCAGTTCAGCTCTTTGCCATCGCTGCCAATGGCCAGTGCCCTTGCGCGAGTTTCCACGACGAACACGCCATGGGGCGTGACCACGACATGGTCGATGGTAAAGCTATCCGTGGGAACGTCGTGAAAGACGTAATAGGGATGCGCCTCGGGACGTACTAAACGCTCCAGCTCTTGACCCACGGCAAGTTCGCAGGCAAGACCGAGCTTCAAGCGGCGAATGCGCTGATAGTCACGCACTAGCAGCAGTGAAAATGCCAGCACCAAGAGCGTGCTCAGCAGCCCATATAGCGCCCATTCGACCCAGTCCTGTTTATCGACGAAGAGCATCCGTCCCATACCATAGACGAGCGGTGCAAGGCTGACCAAGGGCCCCAATGTACCGTTAAGAAACAAGCTGGAAAAGGCTTGATCGAGCCTGTGACGCAGCGCTTGGCCCGGTTCGCGCAGCGGTGCATCGAAAGGGGAGTGAACGCGGGCATCGTGAAGGCTACGCAGGGCTAATACGATGCCGCCCATGGCTGCCATGGGAAACAAAAAGATCAGCGGTAGCAGGTATTCCAACCAAACCATTGTCGTGCCTTGCCCTTTCGCCAGGAGCTGAGAGTATGCGTTGGACGCGTCAACCGCCAGCCAATTTCACTTGATAACCCATTGAGGTTAAGGCATCGCGCAGAGTTTCGCGATGGTCACCCTGGATTTCTATGACGCCCTCTTTGACAGCTCCACCGGTACCGCAGCGCTGCTTGAGGGTTTTGGCGAGTACTTTGAGTTCTGCCTGAGTCAGAGGCACGCCGCGGATGGTCGTGACGCCCTTGCCTTTTCGGCCGCTGGTTTCACGGCGGATGCGCACGATACCGTCCAGTTCGGCCAGGCGCGCTTGTTCGCTGGTGTCTTCACAGCGACAGTCATCGATCGGGGCCCGGCAGTCGGGACACGTCTTGCCATGCTCAGTGGAGTAAACGAGGCCACCGAGCTGATCACGTAATGAGGCCATACTATTTCTCTGTTGAGTGATGGGGCATTGCCGCCTGCCATCGCTCGTGAGTCAGTTGTTCAACGACCGCAGGTAGCTGATACATGTTGCTAATCATAATAGCGCCTTCCGGCGTTGCCTCGGCATCGGGAAAGCGATTCAGATGAATGACGGTCATACCTGCCTGCAGGGCTGCCTGTACGCCAACGAGCGCATCATCAATGGCAATGCAGTCGTGTGCCGCAAAGCCCATGATACTGGCTGCGTGAAGATGTAAACAGGGCTCTGGCTTCCAACAGTTGGCGGTGTAGCCGCTAAACAGCCTGTGACCGAAATACGCGCTGAGGCCGGTGGCGTTCAACGCAGTGCGGATCTTGGTTTCAGGTCCGTTGGAGACGACGGCGCTGGGGTAATGTGCCAAGGCGTCGAGCGACTCCCGGGCGCCGGGTATGGTGGTGAGTTCGCGGGCAAGACGCTCAGCCAAGTTGGCGCGCATGGTTCGCTCCATGCGGTCCAAGCGTTCGCCATCGACTTCGCCATGACGCGTTTGCAGTTCTGCCACGATGCGTCGGAAGCGGGCACCTCGAAACTCCCCTAAATAATCGGAAGAGGCAAATGGCAGGCCCACCGTGTTGAGGCCACGAGCCATCTCTTCGGCCAACAAGGGTTCGCTATCGACGAGAGTGCCATCACAATCAAACAGCAGAAGTGGAAGCGGCATGAGAGTTCCTTGCAGCGTGACAAGCGCTACTCACGTTAGTTTAAGCCGACTAGGCCACTATTGAACGAGATTTTTCGAGCTTTGTGAACACTGTTTTATAATTTTTTACAGTGTGTCTGCTCAAGGGAAGCGCTGCCCGCTACGGATATGATGGCAACGCTTCAGTTTTCAGGCACTCCATGTGAATCGCTATGAGACCGGCTATAGTAGGTAGGCGACGCCGCAATAACCATAAAATGGAGATATATATGCGACTTACCCCTTGGTTCCTATCATTAGTGGTGGGCACTGTGCTCATGACCTCTGCGGGCAGCGTATTGGCAGAGCCGGAAACCGACGCCAGTAGCGAGCAGCACCAGGCGCTGGATGATGCGGCTCTGGAAGAGAAATACGGTATCAAGGCCGGTGCCGTTCAGCGTGATGAAGCCACCGAAACGGCGGCAACGGAAGAGTCGGAAGACACTGCTGACAACGGTAGTGAAGAGCGTGACAACACCGAGGGTGGTACCGGCGGTACCGGAAGCGCCGAGGATGCCATCGAGAACGGCGAGGATGAGCAGAGTAACGACGATAACGAGTGACCGCGCTTAGCGAGAAAGGCGTCGTGAGTTGGCGCTGCTGCGTCGATGGTAAGGTTGCATGGCTTTTTGGCTGGTAATCCACCAGGGCGCATAGCGCCCGCTCATGGCGTTGAGCAACGCTTTTTGCACCACAAGGCCAGCTTCCATGCTGGCCTCCATTTTTTCAGTCACCATGCGCTGATTTTCTCGCATCATGGAAGGGCTAAAAAAGGGCTGTGTTTGCCAAAGCTGTTGGCGTCTGGCGATGGTGGACAATGACGAGCTCCACAGCTCCATCCCCATCATGCTGGCTTTCCACAGGTCGAATAGGGCTGTCGTAGTGTAAAAAGAGGGTGGAGAGTGCTTCATGGTGAGACCTATCTGATGAGAAATGATGGCTGACTGTCTTTAGTCATAGTCTATTTTTGCTGCATTGCAATAAAAAAGGCGGCCTGCAGGCCGCCTTTATATAAAGGGTGTACCGTTTATTTGATTTTGGGTGCCAACTCGCCGCGCTCGTAGCGCTGGAACATTGCTTCCAGGCTGATCGGTTTGATTTTGCTTGCGTTGCCCGCCGTGCCAAACGCTTCGTAGCGGGCGATACAAAGATCGCGCATGGCGCTGACGGTCTCTTTCAAGAATTTGCGCGGATCGAATTCCGACGGATTCTCCGCCATGAAGCGACGCACGGCACCGGTGGAGGCTAAGCGCAGGTCGGTATCGATGTTGACCTTGCGAACGCCGTGCTTGATGCCTTCGACGATTTCCTCGACCGGGACGCCGTAAGTTTCTGGGATCTGGCCGCCGTAGCGGTTGATCACTTCCAGCCACTCTTGCGGAACGGAGGAGGAGCCATGCATGACCAGGTGGGTATCCGGAATGCGCGCATGGATCTCTTTGATACGCTGGATGGAGAGGGTGTCGCCGGTCGGCGGCTTGGTGAATTTGTAAGCGCCGTGGCTGGTACCAATGGCAATCGCCAGCGCGTCGACCTGAGTCGCCTTGACGAAGGCGGCGGCTTCTTCGGGGTCGGTCAGTAGCTGTTCCATGTCCAGCTTACCTTCGGCACCAATGCCGTCCTCTTCACCGGCCATGCCGGTTTCCAGGCTACCCAAGCAGCCCAGCTCGCCCTCGACCGATACGCCACAGGCGTGGGCCATCTCGACCGCGCGACGGGTAACATCGACGTTGTAGTCGTAATCCATCGGCGTCTTGCCATCTTCGCCTAGCGAACCGTCCATCATCACGGAGGAGAAGCCCAGCTGGATCGAGCGCTGGCAGACAGCGGGGCTGGTGCCGTGATCCTGGTGCATGACCACCGGGATGTGCGGAAACTCTTCCACCGCCGCCAGAATCAGGTGGCGCAGGAAAGGCGCACCTGCATATTTGCGTGCGCCAGCGGAAGCCTGCACGATCACCGGAGAGTCGGTGGCATCGGCGGCTTCCATGATCGCCCGCATCTGTTCGAGGTTGTTGACGTTGAATGCAGGGATGCCGTAGCCGTATTCGGCGGCGTGGTCGAGCATCTGGCGCATGCTAATTAAAGCCATGGGGTCACCTTGTCGGTTGTCGGTGTGAACGGGTGCAGTGAGCGTGTAGTGTTATCGTGTCGCTTCAGCCGCGCTTTGCTGCGGCTTCTAATGCGGCTACCGCCGGTAGCTGTTTGCCTTCGACGTACTCTAGGAACGCGCCGCCGCCGGTGGAGATATAGGAAACACGTTCGGCAATAGCGTACTTGTCGATAGCGGCCAGGGTGTCGCCACCGCCGGCAATCGAAAACGCGCTGCTCTCGGCAATGGCATGCGAGAGCACCTCGGTGCCTTTGCCAAATTGATCGATTTCGAAAACGCCCACGGGGCCGTTCCACAAGATCGTGCCGGCGTCTTTCAGCAGGCTGGCCAAGTGGGCGGCGGTGTCTGGGCCGATATCCAGAATCATCTCGTTATCGGCCACTTGGTCCACCGGCTTGACCACTGCATCGGCGGATTCCGAGAACTCCGTTGCCACGACGACGTCCGTGGGCAGCGGAATGGAGACTTTCTCCATCAGCGCTTTGGCTTGACCGATCAGGTCGGCTTCGTAGAGCGATTTGCCCACATTATAGCCCGCCGCTGCGATAAAGGTGTTGGCGATCCCGCCGCCGACGATGAGCTGGTCGCACTTGTCAGAGAGGGCGGTCAGCACGTCGAGCTTGGTGGAGACCTTGGAGCCGCCCACGATAGCCGCCATTGGGCGTGCTGGGGTTGCCAGTGCTTTCTCCAGCGCGTCCAGCTCTTGGGCCAGTAGCGGTCCTGCACAGGCGGTGGGTGCAAAGCGGGCGACGCCGTGGGTGGAGGCTTGCGCACGGTGGGCGGTGCCGAAGGCATCCATCACGAATATGTCGCAGAGCGCGGCGTACTGCTTGGCGAGAGATTCGTCGTCTTTCTTTTCACCGCTGTTGAAGCGTACGTTCTCGAGCAGTACGACATCGCCGTTGTCGAGCGTAGGGGCGGTGTCGAGGTAGTCGGTGATCAGTTTGACGGGGCTGCCCAGCAGCTCGCTCAGATGCTCGGCCACAGGGGCGAGCGAAAACTCATCGGCGGGTTCGCCTTCCGTGGGGCGGCCGAGATGGCTCATGAGCAGCACTTTGGCGCTGGCTCTGGCCGCTGCTTGAATGGTCGGCAGCGCGGCGCGAAGGCGGGCATCGCTGGAAACACGGCCGTTTTTGATTGGCACGTTCAGGTCTTCACGAATCAGCACACGCTGCCCTTCCAGGGGCAGGTCGGTCATTTTTTGCACGTTCATGTGAGCGGTTTCCTCGTGTTCAAGCGAATGTCAGTGCGCTAATGGGGGGACCCATTCTTAGCGAAACGTTGCCAAGCGCTGGCTGATGTCCAGCATGCGGTTGGCAAAGCCCCACTCGTTATCGAACCAGCACAGCAGTTTGATCAGGCGCATGCCGGCCACGCGGGTTTGGGTGGCGTCTAGGATGCCAGAGCGGGGATCATGATTGAAATCGATCGATGCCATGGGCGCTTCGGTATAGCCTAGCACGCCATGCAAGCGCTGCTGACTAGCGCGTTGCAGCAGCGCGTTGACTTGCGCGGCGCTGGTATCGCGTCGCACGGTCAGCGCGGCATCCATGGCCGAGACGTTGATGGTAGGCACCCGCACGTGCAGGCACTCGAAACGTCCAGTCAGGCTGGGCATCAGGCGACTGATGCCGACCGCCAAGCCGGTATCCACCGGTACGATCGACTGCATGGCGGAGCGCGTCAGGCGCAGATCGGTGCGATGGTACGCATCGATCACCGGCTGGTCGTTCATGGCCGAGTGAATCGTGGTGGTAACACCATGCTCCAAGCCGAGCGCTTCATCCAGTACGGTGAGCAGCGGCACCAAGCAATTAGTGGTGCAGGACGCCGCAGAGACGATGCGCTGCGTGGGAGCGAGCTCATGCTCGTTGATGCCCCATACGATGGTGGCATCCACATCGTTTTCCGCGGGCTGGGAGAACAGCAGCCGCTTGGCCCCTGCCGCCAAGTGCTGCTCAGCGGTAGCGCGGTCCTTGAAGCTGCCCGAGCACTCGAGCACTAGGTCGATCCCTAGTGCTTCCCAGGGCAGTGCGCGAGGGTCGCGTTCGCACAATACCTGGATGCGCTGGCCGTTGACGAACAGGGCGCTACCATCGTTGTCCACCTCCCCCGGGAAACGACCATGAGTCGTGTCGTAACGGGTGAGATAGGTGATGGTGGCAAGGTCGGACAGCTCGTTGATCGCGACGACTTCAAGCGCCGGGTGCTGGCGCTCCACCAAGGCTCTCAGCACGCATTGGCCAATGCGCCCATAACCATTGATGGCAATGCGATATTTAGCGGAAGCGTTCGCCATGATGCGATGCAGCTCTTGAACAAAGTGGCCCGATGATAACGCATTTCATCGGGGGTTGCTTATCCCGCCCCTAGCCCCACCAGTTGCCAAGCAAGCGGTAGCAGCAGAGCGGTAAAAATCCCGGTGAGGCTCATTCCGAGCGAGGCGAACGCTCCGGCGGTCGGACTGATATCGAACGCGCGCACGGTGCCGATGGCGTGACCATTGAGCCCCAGCGCAAAGCCGATGATACGTTCGTCATGAATGTGCAGTAGCCTCGCCAATAGACTCACGAAAGGAATGGTCAGCACCCCCGTCACCAGAAGCGCGCCCATGAGGAGTGCCACGCTGCCGCCAAGTTGTTCCGTGATGCCGATGGCGATGGGCGCCGTCACCGATTTGGCCGCGATCGAGGCCAAGATCTCCGGACCCGCGCCGAGAAGCCAAGCAATGCCAAGAGCGTAACAAGCGGCCAGAGTGGCAGCGATAGGCAGGCAAGCCGCCAACGGCTGCCACAGCGCACGAATGCGCGGTAGCTGTTGGTAAAGCGGCATGCCCAACGCCACGGTGGCTGGACCTAGCAGGACCGTCAGCCAGGTTGCGCCTTGCTGATAGGTGGCATACGACAAGCCCAACAAGGCCAGCGTCGCGGCCAGCAGCAGAGCAGCGATCAAAATCGCCGGGAGCCAGGAAGGTTTACCCAAGCGCGTGAAAAGGGCGCTGCCCACAAGGTATGCGGCCAAGGTAAGCCCAACGGCCAATAACGGCGTGGCGGTCAAAGTGGGCAGCAAGCTAGTCGGCATGGCGGTGCCCCATCAATCGCTTGAGCAGCCACAGTGTCGTGAGCACACTCAGCAGCGTCCCCAGCAGCAGGGCCGCCACGATGGCTAGCCACTGGCTGGCCAGTTCATCGAGAATGAAGAACACGCCTACCACGCCTGGCATGATCAGCATGGCCAAAAGTGCAATCAGCGGTTGGGCGGCGGCGGCAAGGCTAGCAGGTACTCTACCGATAACGGCAAGAGTGATGCACAGCAATAGCATGCCCACCACTCCAGAAGAAATAGGTAAACCGGAGAAGTGGATCACGACTTCTCCGATTAACCAGTAGCTAATTAGCCATAAAAGGCCGTTTAGCGCGGGCATCGTAATGCCCGCACCAGGCGCCGTTTGAGCGAGGAGTTAACCCAGCAGCTCATTGGCTTGTTTGACGATGTTCTCAACGGTAAAGCCGAAGTGCTTGAACAGCTCGCCCGCGGGTGCCGACTCACCGTAGGTGGTCATGCCAATCACGCGGCCGTCGAGGCCCACGTACTTGTACCAGTAGTCGGCGTGGCCCGCTTCGATGGCGATACGCTTGGTCACGGCTTTGGGCAACACGCTTTCACGGTAGTCGGCATCTTGGCCGTTGAAGCGGTAAGCGGACGGCATGGAGACCACGCGCACGGCTTTACCTTGCTGCTCCAGCTCGGCCGCGGCATCCATCGCCAAGGCGACTTCGGAGCCGGTCGCGATCAGGATGAGGTCCGGCGTGCCGTTGCACTCTTTGAGTACGTAAGCGCCGCGCTGAATGGACGCCAACTGCGCCTTGGTGCGCGCCTGATGCGGTAGGTTCTGACGTGAGAGCACCAGCGCCGTCGGGCCGGAGTGGCGCTTGATTGCGGCATCCCAGGCGGCAGCGGTTTCCACTGCGTCACAGGGGCGCCAGGTATTCAAATTCGGCGTAGTACGAAGGCTGGTGAGCTGCTCGATCGGTTGGTGGGTCGGGCCATCTTCACCCAGGCCGATGGAGTCGTGGGTAAATACGTAGATAGCCTGCTTGCCCATCAATGCCGCCATGCGCACGGCATTGCGCATGTACTCCATGAAAATCAAGAAGGTTGCGCCATAAGGCACGAAACCGCCGTGTAGAGCGATACCGTTCATCACTGCGCCCATGCCGAATTCACGCACGCCGTAGTGGAGATAGTTGCCGCTGGCATCGTCTGGAGTGATTGCTTTGGCGCCCTTCCAGAACGTCAGGTTGGAGGGCGCCAAGTCAGCGCTGCCACCGAGCAGTTCCGGCATTTGCGGGCCAATCACGTTCAGTGCTTCGAACGATGCTTTACGCGAGGCAATGCTGTCCCCTTTTTCTTGCGCCTGCTCGATCAATGCCGTCGAGGAGAGCTCGGCGGGCAGCTGTGCCTTCATGCGGCGCTCGAACTCTCGCGCCTCGGTCGGGAAGGCTTCCGCATAGCGAGCAAAGCGGGCGTCCCACTCTTGCTGACGCTGTTTGCCAGCGTCGCGAGCATCCCAGGCAGAGTAGATCGGCTCGGGGATATGGAACGGCGCGTGCTCCCAGCCCAGCTGTTGGCGCGCCAGGGCTACTTCGTCATCACCCAGCGGTGCGCCGTGGGCTTCTTCTTTGCCTTGCTTGTTGGGCGCCCCAAAACCAATGATGGTTTTACAGATGATCAGAGTCGGCTTGTCGTCGTGGCTCTTCGCCAGTTCGATGGCTGCTTTGATCTCGTCAGGCTTGTGGCCATCGACGTTGGGCACCACGTGCCAGCCATAGGACTCGAAGCGCTTGGCAGTATCGTCGGTGAACCAGCCGTCGACTTCGCCATCGATGGAGATGCCGTTGTCGTCGTATAGCGCAATGAGCTTGCCTAGCTGCTGAGTGCCCGCAAGAGACGCCGCTTCGTGGGAGATACCCTCCATCAAGCAGCCATCACCCAGGAAACACCAGGTGTGGTGGTCGACGATGGTGTGGCCGGGGCGATTGAACTGCGCGGCCAGCGTTTTCTCGGCAATGGCGAAACCGACCGCGTTGGCAAAGCCTTGGCCCAGCGGGCCAGTGGTGGTTTCGATGCCAGGAGCGTAGCCGAACTCCGGGTGGCCAGCGGTGGGCGAGTGCAGCTGGCGGAAGTTTTGCAGCTGTTCCAGGCTGAGTTCGTAGCCGCTCAAGTGCAGCAGCGAGTAGAGCAGCATGGAGCCGTGGCCATTCGACAGCACGAACCGGTCGCGATCGGCCCACTTGGGGTCTTCGGGGTTGTGCTTGAGGTAGTCATTCCACAGCACCTCGGCAATATCAGCCATACCCATGGGGGCGCCAGGGTGGCCGGATTTGGCCTTCTGAACGGCATCCATGGAAAGGGCGCGAATGGCATTGGCCAGCTCAAAACGGGACGGCATGGGGGTGCTCCTCGCCTGAAAACGGAAAGAATAAAGGCGCTATTGTCGCTGACTTCCCCGGCGGCGGCAAATTCTCAGGGGTACGTTGTGGGAAGAACCCCCAACAGCGTGTAGACTCTGCCTCCCGAAGTGGTGGTGAACGTCACGGTGCCGCTTCTTTATACGGGCAGGGAACCTCCTGCCATGATTTCCTGCTGATGCTGCGGTCATAACGAAGCAGCCGTCATACAGAGGGTCGAGTGCGCGATGAGCGAATATTCCCTGTTTACCTCCGAGTCCGTTTCCGAGGGCCATCCCGATAAGATTGCCGACCAGATTTCAGACGCGGTGCTAGATGCCATTATCGCCCGGGATAAACAGGCCCGTGTTGCCTGTGAAACGATGGTGAAAACCGGTGTAGCCATTATTGCCGGTGAGATCACCACGTCCGCGTGGGTGGATCTCGAGACGCTGGTGCGTGATGTGATTACCGATATTGGCTACACCTCGTCTCAAGTGGGCTTCGACGGTGCCACATGCGGCGTCATCAACCTGATTGGCAAGCAGAGTGTCGATATTGCGCAGGGTGTCGATCGTACCAAGCCGGAAGATCAAGGCGCGGGCGACCAGGGCCTGATGTTCGGCTACGCCACCAACGAAACCGACTCGTTCATGCCGGCCCCGATCCACTACTCGCACCGCTTGGTCGAGCGTCAGGCGGAGCTGCGTAAAAACGGCCTGCTGCCGTGGTTGCGCCCGGATGCCAAGAGCCAGGTGACGTTCCGCTACAATGCAGACGGGCAGCCTTGTGGCGTCGATGCGGTAGTGCTGTCGACTCAGCACGATCCGGAGATCGATCAAGAAGACCTGCGTAAGATGGTCAAGCGCGAGATCATCGAACAAGTGATTCCTGCGGAGTGGTTGGACGCCGATACCCAATATCACATCAACCCGACCGGCAAGTTCGTGATTGGTGGCCCGGTGGGCGACTGCGGCCTGACCGGCCGTAAGATCATCGTCGATACCTATGGTGGTATGGCGCGCCACGGTGGCGGCGCGTTCTCGGGCAAGGATCCGTCGAAAGTAGACCGTAGCGCCGCATACGCTGGCCGTTATGTGGCGAAAAACGTCGTGGCCGCGGGCCTGGCAGACAAGTGTGAGATTCAGGTCTCCTATGCCATTGGCGTGGCAGAGCCGACCTCTGTGTCCATCGACACCTTCGGTACCGGCAAAATCGACGACGCCAAGATCGTCGAGTTGGTGCGCGAGCATTTCGATCTGCGCCCCTACGCGATCACCACCATGCTCGACCTGCTGCATCCGATGTATCGCCTCACGTCTGCGTATGGCCACTTCGGCCGCGCGCCGTTCGAACACAGCTACACTTGGGTGGACGACAAAGGCGAAGAGCATAAAGAGACCTTCACTGCGTTTCCATGGGAAAAAACCGATAAAGCGGACGCGCTGCGTCAGGCCGCCGGTCTATAAGCTTTTCGCGAGCGCGACGAGCGCCACGGGTTAGCCAAAAGCGCCTCCTGGTTTATGCCAGGGGGCGCTTTTTTATGTATCGAAACACTGTGCGAGTGGCTAGATGCGCATTGCATCTCTATCTGTTTGCTATAAGTTAACTTTAATAAGGATTGAAAGATCTTCCGTTCCCCACGAGAGGATGCGTATGCCGGGTTGCCGAACGATCACAATGGCGGGTTTAGTGGCCGCTTGGTGTATGGGTGTCACCTTTTCTGCACAGGCGGATAGCTGCCCCGACTGGCCTGCTGAGCGGCTGGCGCTGGAAACCCAGGCGCTAGCCGAACACATCGAGGTCTGGGACCGCGCTTACCATGATGGCGGCGAATCGCTGATTGCTGATGAGCTGTACGATCAGGCGCTGGCACGCCTGGCAAGTTGGCAAGCCTGCCAGGGTGATACGACACCCCACCGGCCGCTTACCCGAGTGACCCGTAGCGATGGCACCCGCATGCATCCGGCCGTTCAAACCGGGCTCAATAAAGTCGACGACGAAGGCGTTCGACGCTTTACCAGCCGCCGTGACGATCTGTGGATTCAACCCAAGGTAGATGGTGTGGCGGTGACGCTGCGTTATCGGAATGGGGAGCTAGTAGAAGCCGTCAGTCGAGGAGACGGCGAGCGTGGGCAGGATTGGACGACGCGCGTTCAGCAGTTGCCCGGTGTGCCCGACTCGCTTCCTGACGCTGTCTCTGCAGTGCTGCAAGGCGAGCTCTATTGGCAGTTGGATAACCACGTACAGGCGCGCCAGCCGGATTCAGGCGCTCGTGGCGCCGTGGCCGGCGCCATGGCACAGCGCGAACCGAGCCAAGAGACGCTGAGTCGCATTGGTTTATTCGTGTGGGACTGGCCGGATGGCCCGACACAGATGACCGAACGGCTGGCGCAACTGACGGCGCTGGGGTTCGATACGGCCGACTACACCCATCCGATCAGCGGGCGAGAGGCGGCCGCCGAGTGGCGTGAGCGGTGGTTCAACGGCCCGCTGCCGTTTGCTACCGACGGCGTGGTGTTGAAGCAAGCAGAGCGCCCCGGCCTGCGGCGCTGGTCGTCATCACCCCCTGAGTGGGCGGTGGCCTGGAAGTATCCTGCCCAGCAGGTGCTGGCCCAGGTCCGCGGGGTCGAGTTCCGCGTGGGGCGCACCGGGCGCGTAACGCCGCTGTTGTGGCTCTATCCGGTTACCTTGGAAGGACGACGCATCAGCCGCGTGTCGTTGGGCTCGCTGGAACGCTGGGAAGCGTGGGACGTGCGCCCAGGCGACCAGGTGGCGGTGACGCTGGCAGGTCTGACGATTCCCCAGGTAGCCAGCGTGGTGTGGCACACGCGCGAAAGAGCCGCGCTTAGCGCTCCGCCGCCCGAGCGCTATCATCTATTGAGCTGTTTTACACTAACGTCAGAATGCAGCGCCCAGCTGCTGGCGCGATTAACCTACCTTGGCGAACAGCTGGGCATGCGAGGGGTCGGCGAAGGCACGTGGCAGGCGCTAATGGATGCCGGGGTGGTCACGGAATTACTGGGTTGGCTAGCGCTGACGCCAGAGCAACTGCAGCAGGCCCACGGTATTGGCGCGACCACCGCCGACTCGCTGGCGGCACAGTTCGATGCAGCGCGACAAGCGCCCTATGCGGCTTGGCTGTCGGCGCTGGGCATGCCGCCTGGGGGCGACGCACGACTGGGTGATTGGTACACCCTAGCGAGTTACTCTCGAGCGGATTGGCAAGCCGTTCCCAGCGTAGGCCCGGTACGCGGCGAAGCGCTCGTCGCCTTCTTCCACCATCCAGACGTAGCGCGCATGGCCCGCCAGCTACAGCAGGCTGGCGTCGACGGGTTCTAACCCAGGCCAGTGAGCCGCAGCATCAGGCCCAAATAGAGAGGGATCAGCAGCGGTGCCAGCAGTGTGGTGGTGAGCACTGCCAGCGCGCCTTTCTGTGGCTGAATGCCCAACTCCATGGCCACCACGACAACGTTCGAGGCCATGGGCACCACGCCCAGTAGCAGCAGCGCCATCGCCAGCTCCGGGGCGAGCGGCGTGAACTGCTGGAGTATCAGCACCGCCCCCAGCATCGCCAGCGGCCAGAGTACATAGCGCAGCCCCACGCAGGTGGCGACAAAGCGCGTATCCCACGCGGCGAGCGTGACTTGGCTCAACGTCATACCGATGATCATCATACCCAGCAGCGTATAAGTGGCTGGAAAGACCGCTAATGAACTCATCAGTGACGCCGGAAGGGTGGCGTTGAGCGCGTTTAATAGCAGTGCCGATAAAAAGGCATACACCAGCGGCAGGCGGGCAATTTTGGCGAGGCTCTGGCGCACCGAGAAGTGGCCGCGGGCACTTAAGTAAAACCCCACCGTAAACTCGTATAAATTGATGCCTAGCATACAAAACAGGTACAGCGTCACACCTTCGGGGGGCAGCAAGATCAGCGCCACCGGCAGGCCGAAGTAGCCGGTGTTGCCGGTGCCGGAGGAGAACGCCAGCAGCGCTCCCTCTTGGGGGCCAAAGCGGTGCTGTGTTGCCCAGCGTACGGCCAGCGCCATACTACTGACTAACAGGAACATCGCGAAGGTCAGCACCAAATACTCAGCGGTGGGGCCCCCGTTCATGAGTGCACGAAATATCGTGAGCGGTGCAATCAAGTAGACCAATAGGGTGGCGATGGGGCGCGGGTCTATTTGCAACCGTTGAGCGGCAATAAAGCCTAGTCCCACATACGCCAACAGCATGAGCAGCGGGCCCATTAAAGCACTGGGTGCTAAGTCCATTTCTCCTCCTTGATAGACGCGGTAGAGCTAACATGAGCCGAATTGAAGGTCGACCGTGAAATCTTTCATTAGCCGCTGCGCGGTGAAGCAGCGAGAATACCTCAAATAATGATCACGTTACCGTCCTGCGAGGATAAACCATGAGCAGCCAAGAGCATCCGCTAGGTATTAGCTTCGAATTCTTTCCGCCCAACACCGATGCTGGCCGGGAGAAGCTAATTCATGTACGCGATGAGTTGGCCGCACGTCATCCGCGTTTCTTCTCGGTGACCTACGGTGCAGGGGGCTCCACCCAGGCGCGCACGAGAGATATCGTCCGGACCGTCAGCCAAAGCGGCATTACCACGGCTCCGCATCTCTCCTGTATTGGCAGCGAGAAAGCCCAGCTTCGTGATTTGCTTGCCAAGTACCGCGAAGAAGGGGTCGATAGCCTCGTAGCGCTGCGCGGTGACATGCCTTCTGGTATGGGCAGTATCGGCGAGCTGCGCTACGCCAACGAGCTAGTGGAATTCATTCGTGAGGAGACGGGGGATCACTTCGATATCGCCGTCGCAGCCTATCCGGAATCTCATCCACAGGCGCCTAACCTCGACAAGGATGTGGAAAACTTCGCCCGTAAAATGAAGGCGGGCGCCAATATGGCGATCACCCAGTACTTCTTTACCGCCGATGCTTACTTCCACTTCGTCGATAAAGCGCGGGCGCTGGGCGTCGAGCAGCCGATCATTCCCGGCATCATGCCGATTACTAATTACACCAAGTTGGCGCGCTTCTCCGACGCTTGCGGTGCCGAAATCCCTCGCTGGATCCGTAAGCAGTTGGAAGCCTATGGCGATGACAGCGATGCGATTGCCGCCTTCGGCACCGATGTGGTGACGCGCCTGTGCGAACGCCTGCTTGACGGCGGTGCGCCAGGCCTACACTTCTACACGCTGAACCAAGCGGCACCGGTGCTTAAAGTGGTGGACAATCTGCGCTAGCGCGCCCGTATGCCTCCAAAGCCGGCCTGCATCGTTGGATGCAGGCCGGTTTTTTTTGGCTTGCTGACCGAGGGTAGGCGCTATGGGTCGATGGGCAGGCCCCGTATGATGGCGGCTCGTTCGGTACATTGAATAGGAGCACCACACGATGTGGCTGATCACGGTCATGTTTGCCTTCACTTACCTGGGTATGGCGGTCGGTCGGCTGCCGGGCGTTCAGGTCGACCGCTCATGGATGGCGCTCACGGCGGCGTGTGTCTTGCTGGTGTCCGGCACGGTCCGGTTGGAAGACATCGCCGAGCATATCGATATCGGCGCCCTGGTCCTGTTGATGGCGCTTATGCTGGTCTCGGCTCAGTTCGGTTTTTCAGGGGTGTACCACCGCCTATCCGAACGGATGGCGGGGCATGCCGAGCAACCGAGCAAGCTACTATTGGGGGTGGTGCTGTTAGGCGGCGTGCTATCGGCGTTGTTGGTCAATGATATCGTCGCCTTCGCGCTGACGCCGCTGCTATGCCAGGCGCTGCTGGCTCGAGGGCTGGACCCTCGGCCGTTCCTGCTGGCCCTGGCGATGTCCTGCAATGCAGGCTCGGCGGCGAGCCTAATTGGCAACCCGCAAAATATTCTGATTGGTCAGGCGGGCGACTTAGCGTTTTGGGATTACAGCCTGCAAGCCGCCGTCCCTGCGCTGGTCGCGCTGATGGCTACCTACAGCGTCATCTGGCTCGTCTGGCGGCGGTGCTGGTGGCTCAGTGGCCCCGCTTCGGCGCCATTGGCAACGGCGCCTATGACAGAAAGCCTTCGCTATAAGCCGCTGTTGGCTGCCGTTGCCTTGTTGGTACTGTTCTCGACGCCGCTCCCCCGCGAGTGGTCGGCGCTGGCCGTGGCCCTGGTGCTGATGATGTCGCGCCGGGTGGCCAGCCACCGTTATACCCAAGCCGTCGATTGGAACCTGCTACTGCTGTTCGTGGGCCTCTTCATCGTTACGGGGAGCGTGGCATCGCTGCCCGAGGCCAGCGCGGTGGTGAATCGTCTGTTAGGCGAAGACGGGCTGCCTAGCGGTGCGTGGAGTATGACGGGCATCGCGTTGATGGCCAGTAACGTGATTGGCAACGTGCCCTTTGTAGTGCTGCTGTTGGGGCTGTTTCCTGGGTTGCCGGAGTCCACCCTCGTCATGTTGGCGGTGATGTCGACCTTGGCGGGGAACCTGCTGCTGATCGGCAGCGTGGTGAACTTAATCGTGGCAGAGGGCGCGAAACGCCATGGGGTTCATCTAGGATTCGTGGCGTTTGCTAAAGTTGGCGTGCCGGTAACGTTGCTATCGATGCTGGCGGCGGCGCTTTGGTTCACGCTGCGCTGACCGGCATTGCGCAGCGAGGTACGCTACGCTGGAGACAAAACAGCCGGAACCCAAGGGTTCCGGCTGTTGCTCGAGGAGGAGTCGTTATTGCTTAGGTTGCGTTGGCAATCTTGCCTTTGCCACCGTGCTGCTTGCGCTGCATGACAAATAGCACTGTACCAATGGCGAGGCCTGCAATATCGGTATAGATACCGCCGTAGATCAAGAAAAGTGCGCCCACCAGCATGACCACACGCTGGATGACGTTCACCGGGCCGAAGAACCACTTCTGCACCATGCCTGAGAGCAGCACGATACCCAGCGTAGCGGTGAGGCCAACGCGCAGGATTTGCATGGCAGAGCCTTCCATCAGCATCGCCGGGCTGTAGAAGAACATGAACGGCACGATAAATGCGGCCAAGCCAATCTTGAACGACGCCACCGACGTGCCCATGGGGTTGTCCCCAGAGATACCCGCCGCCGCGTAAGAGGCCAGCGCCACCGGCGGCGTTATGGCCGAGACCACGGCGAAGTAGAACACGAAGAAGTGAGCAATCAGCGGCTCGATGCCGATGTTGATCAACCCCGGTGCCACGACCGAGGCCGCCACCGCGTAAGCCGCCGTGGTCGGCATGCCCATGCCTAGCAGAATGCTGATCAGCATGGCGAAGAACAGCGCCAGCAGCTGGCTAACGCCCGCCAAGCCCAGCAGCAGAGAAGAGAAGCGCGCACCCACACCGGTCAGCGAGATGACGCCAACGATCAAACCCGCGCAGGCACACACGGCAATGATCTGAATCGACATGGTGCCCGCTAGCTGCAGCGCTCTCAAAATGGCGCGCAGGCCCATCTTGTTGGGCGAAATCCAGCTCACCACGGCCGCAGAGGCGGTGGCCAGCGTACCTGCACGAATCACCGAGTAGCCCATGAATAGCGCTACGATCAAAATGATGATCGGCGCGAACAGATAGACCTGTTTTACCAGCTTGGAGAACAGCGGAATCTCGTCTTTGCGCATGCCGCGCATGCCTTTACGGGCGGCTTCGAAATCCACCATGAAGTAGATCGAGGCAAAGTAGAGAATGGCCGGGATGACAGCGGCAATGGCGATTTCGGTATAAGGGATACCGGTCACTTCCGCCATGATGAACGCACCTGCACCCATGATGGGCGGCATGATCTGACCACCGGTAGACGCGGCGGCCTCGATGGCCCCTGCACTACGTGCGGGGTAGCCCACTTTTTTCATGAGCGGAATGGTTAGAGAACCCGTGGAGACCACGTTACCGGCCGACGTGCCGTTGATCATGCCCATCAAGCCAGAGGCAAAGATGGCGACTTTCGCCGGGCCGCCGCGGGCACGGCCTGCCGCGGCAAAGGCGAAGTTGACGAAGTAATCACCTACTTTGGAGGCCTGTAGGAAGGCGGCAAAAATGATGAAGAGAATGATATAGGTAGAAGAGACAGCCGTGGTCGGGCCGAGAATGCCCGCATCGGTGTAGACCTGGCTAAAGAAACGCTGAATCGACAGCCCCGGGTAGCCTAGGAAACCCGGCAGATAAGGGCCAGCAAACACGTAGGTCAGGAAGACGGCGGAAATGACGACCAGCGCCAAGCCAGCGACGCGGCGGGTCAGTTCGAGAATCAGTAGCGAACCTGCAATGGCCGCCCACGAAATGCCGGGAGGCGCAAACGAGGTGCCGGTAGACATCCGCATGGTGGTGTTGAACGCCATCAGCAGGTAGCCTGCGCTGGCCAGTGCACACACCATGAGCACGAGATCAGCGGCGTTGAAGCGGTGGCGCTCCTGACGATAGAACCAGGAGAGTACGATCGCGACGGCGGTAGTCGCCATCAGCGGGTAGCCAAAGTGCAGCGTCTCGATGGTCGGGTCGATGCGCATGGCACCGCCGTTAATGGTCTGCTGCATCAAAAAGACCTGCACCAGAGCGTAAACCGCAGGCACCAGCAGCGCGTAGCTCACCCATTTCAACCAAGCAGGTGACGCTTGCTGCGCATCTTCGGCAAAGCGGGCGCCGGCAAACAGGCCGTAACCCAAAATCAACGCACCGGCGATGTGAACGATGCGAAACGACCAGGTCTCCATGGGATACACGTTGAGTGAAAACAGGTGGAAACCCGAGTAGGCAATCGCCAGTGCTGCAAATAGTAGAAACTGCCAGCCGACGAATAGGCGGCGGTTGGGCTCAACGACTTCCTCATCGACGCCATCGGCAATCGATTCGGGTGTTGATGAACCAGCTAGGGCGTCATCCTTGAGGCCGTTGGGGTCTTGGTCGGTATTGTGACTCATCAGAGGTCACCCTCACAGCAAAAGCAGAGAAAGGGGCAGTAGCGAACGCTGCCCCGCCCGACAGGGTCGGTGACGGGGCAGCGCGATGGTGCGGCGTACTTACTTGATCATATCGTCAGAGATGTCGTAACCGTTCTCTTCGTACCAACGTGCTGCACCCGGGTGGAAGGGCAGTACGTTGTTATGAACGATGTTCTCCGGGATGCTGGTTTCAGCGCTGCGGTGAACGTCACGCATCCGATCGTTGTTTTCCATGGTCGCCTTGGTGACTTCGTAGATGAAGTCTTCCGGCAGGTCACAACCGGCAATGGCGAAGTTCCACATGGAGACAGCGCGCGCATCTTCTTCCAGTGTGGTGTAGGTGCTTGCCGGAATGGTGAATTCAGCAACCGGATAGTTTTCCAGCACGGTGGCCAGCTCTTCTTCGGTAAATTCGATGATGTTCACGTCGGTTTGTACTTCTAACTGGCTAACCGCCGGAATCGGGATACCTGCAGCAAACGCGACGACGTCCAGCAAGCCATCCTGAAGCTGACCGCCCAGATCCGACCAGCCGCCGTTACGGCGCTCGAAGTTGACGCCCAGTGTTTCCAGCATGGCTGGGAAGTAGGTGTCAGACGTCGATGCCGCCGGGCCGAAGCCGATGCGCGCACCGTCAGGAATCTCAGAGATGGAAGTTATGCCAGAGCTCGAGAGCGCTGCGATGGAGAACGGAGTCTCGTACATCGGGAACAGCGCGCACACGTTGTCCATTACTAGGCCTGGGGCCAGCGGGCTTTCGCCTTTCATGGCATCGGAAGCCGGTCCCATGGTGGTTAGGCCGAACGCCATATCGCCGCTATGTACTAGCGCCAGGTTTTGGGTAGGGCCACCAGTCACTTCGCCGCCGCCTGAAACACCGAGCTCATCGGCGATGAAGTTTGCCCAGCCAGAGCCGTAAACGAAGTAGGTGCCGCCTTGACTGGCCGTACCCACCGTGAAGTTGGTTGGCCACTCGGAGCGGTCCGCGTGGGCAGTACCGGCGGCGAGTAGCGCGCCACCAGCGAGCAGGGCAATCGTTTTGGGCATCGTATTGCGCATGGCGAGTTTTCCTAAGCTGTTATTGGGATTATCGTCTGGCGCGTGTGGGACACCGCCAGTGCTTCATCATTAAGCAGCTTATACAGAGCGATACTCGTGCCATGTATGTATTTTTATTTTTAAATCAATAGATTGAGAAAATGGTCTTCAACTTTGGTTGAAATGCAAAACGCGGTAAGTGTCTGGCTTTTCGCACGGGGTAAGCGGGGTGATGTGCGGAATTCCGCACACCTTGAGTGGGCAGCGCCTTAGTCGCTACCCGGGGTTGCTCGATGGGTCGGTGAGGGCGTTACTTCTTTTTGCCAGGATCCAGAATACGCACAGGCTGTACGTCCTGGACTTTTTGCTCATCGCGCACTTGATTCACACGAGTGGTGAGTTCAGGGGCTGCGTCGTCCTCAATGGGCAACTGTTCGAAAAAATCGCAGCTGACGCACTCCCGGTAGCGAATACCGTTTTGCTCCCAAGCGCGAATACGGTCCATGGCGGCGCAGCGTGGGCAAGTCACCCCCGCGATAAAACGTTTAACACTCGACATCGGTTTGGCTCCCAAGGTGCGACGGCTGAGCCGCCGCACCGTATCGAAACGGTCGGTTTAGGCCGCGCGGATACCGCTATGGCGTAGCAGCGGCTCGACGCTGGGTTCACGGCCCCGGAAAGCACGGAATAGCTCGGCGGCATCCCGAGCGCCGCCTTGCTCAAGAATTTCCTCGCGGAAGCGCTGGCCAGTGGTGGGATCAAAGATACCCACCTCTTCAAAGGCACTCCAGGCGTCGGCAGAGAGGACTTCCGCCCACTTATAGCTGTAGTAGCCAGCGGCGTAGCCGCCTGCAAAGATGTGGCTGAAGCTATTTTGGAAGCGGTTGAAGTCGACTACCGGCACGACGGAGGTTTGGCGACGCACGTCGTCGAGCAGCGCTTGTACATCGCTGGCCGAAGGTGCTTCCAGCTCATGGTGGAGGCGCAGGTCGAACAGTGAAAACTCGATCTGTCGCACCATGCCCATGGCAGACTGGAAGTTTTTGGCCGCTTGCAGACGCTCGAACAGAACGTCTGGCAGCGGTTCGCCGGTGTCTACGTGTTTGGCTAGCAGGTCGAGGCCTTCTCGCTCCCAGCAGTAGTTCTCCATGAACTGGCTGGGCAGTTCTACCGCATCCCAGGCGACGCCATTGATGCCTGAGACGTCGGCCACCTCCTGCTTGGTCAGCATGTGATGCAGGCCATGGCCGAATTCGTGGAACAGCGTGGTCACTTCGTCATGGGTGAGGAGCGCAGGTTTGCCGCCCACCGGCGCGGTGAAGTTGCAGGTCAAAAAGGCCACGGGGAGCTGCACGCCGTTATCGGTTTTGCGGCGTACCCGGCAGTCGGCCATCCACGCGCCGCCACGTTTCCCTTCACGGGCGTAGAGATCTAGATAGAAACCGGCAATCGGCTTGCCGTGCTCGCTGATGCGGTAAAAGCGGACATCGTCGTGGTAGCTCGGGGCGCTGTCATACGCTTCGATATGCACGTTATAAAGACGCTCGACGACCTGGAACAAGCCATCGACGACCCGTGGCGCGGGGAAGTAGGGACGCAGCTGCTCTTGGGAGATAGCGTAACGCGCTTCGCGAAGCTTTTCACTGACGTAGGCGACATCCCAGGGTTTGAGCGTCTCGATGCCGAGCTCGTCGCGGGCGTAAGCGCTGAGCTCGGCAAACTCCTCTTGCGCTTGAGGCTTGGCGCGACGGGCGAGATCTTCCAGAAAGTCCAACACCTGCGTGGGGGAGTCCGCCATTTTGGTGGTCAGCGAGTAGTCGGCGTAGGTCGCGAAGCCCAGCAGCTGCGCCAACTCCTGACGCAGGGCTAGAATCTCTTCCAAAATGGGCGCGTTGTCGAACTTACCCGCGTTGGGACCCTGGTCGGAGGCTCGGGTCACGAAGGCGGTATACACCTCCTCGCGCAGTTCACGGCTGTCGGCGTAGCTGACGATGGGGAAGAAACTCGGGAAATCCAGCGTAATACGGTAGCCCTCCACGCCTTTGGCATCTGCCAGGGCTTTGAGGGTTTCCAGGGCGCTCTCAGGAACGCCAGCCAACGACGCACGATCCTGAATGTCTTTGTGCCACGCCTGAGTGGCATCCAGCACGTTGTTGGAGAACTGATTAGACAGCGTCGAGAGGCGGGATTGAATCTCGCCGTAGCGAACCTTCTTATCCGCAGGGAGATCGACCCCGGCCAGGCGAAAATCGCGCAGGGCGTTATCCACCGTACGCTGTTGGGCGGCCGTCAGCGTTGACCAACTCTCGCTCTCTTTTAGCGCCTGCCAGCCTTTGAACAGCCCTTCGTGCTGGCCAACCCAGGTGCCAAACGCAGAGAGTTTTTCCAGACAGGCTTGGTACGCGTCGCGCAGCTCTGGCGTGTTCATGGTGCCGTTGAGGTGCGATACCGGCGACCAGGCTTGGGAAAGACGGTCATTCACGCCTTCCAGTGGGGCGGCAAAATTCTCCCATGTGGGTGGCGTCGTAGCGGCCTGTTGGGCGAGTCGATCAATCGCCTCGCGGCTTTCATCGAGCAGCGTTTCTACGGCGGGCACTACGTGGTTGGCACGAATGTCGGCGAAAGGGGGAAGCTCGTGACTCTCTAGCAACGGGTTGCGGGACATAAGTACCTCGGCAGTCATCAAGTGAAGGTGCACACAATGCATGCACTGATGATGACACAGTGCGGGCAGTAGGGCGCTGTTTCAATGCTCGGCCCGCTGCAAGCGTTTGGCCTGGGGGCGGGTGCCTGCTAGTCTTGCCGCCTTTCCATATCCTTAATTTGCAAGTGTCACCAAACAATGCCACCCATGGCAGGAGCAAGTAATGAGTGAAACGCTAGAGCGCTGGGGGTCGAAGCGGGCCTTTATCTTGGCGGTAACAGGTGCTGCGGTTGGGCTGGGTAATATTTGGCGCTTCCCCTATGTGGCGGGAGAGAACGGCGGCGCTGCTTTTTTGCTGATTTATGTGGCGTTCGTGTTGCTACTTGGGATTCCCGTGATGATGGCGGAAATTCTCATCGGGCGTGCCGGGCGGCGCGGGCCGATGCAGGCGCTCGGCGTGTTGGCATCCGAAGCCGGGGCGTCACGGTACTGGCGTTGGCTGGGGCTGTTTGGTGCGTTCACCGTGTTCTGTATTTTGTCGTTTTATTCGGTGGTGTCCGGCTGGTCGATCGAGTTTCTGGTCGCCTCGGTGAACGGCAATTTCCACGGCGCCAGCGCTGCCGAGATCGGCGCGGGGTTCGAAGCCTTTCTAGCGAATCCAGGGCTGCTGATCTTCAATCACTCGCTGTTTCTGTTCATGACCATGACGGTGGTGGCCGCGGGCGTCGCCAAGGGACTCGAGCGTCTCAACAACCTGCTGATGCCGCTGCTTTACGGCTTGCTGCTGCTATTGGCCGTTTACGCCACTACCACCACAGGTTTTGGCACGGCGCTGTCCTGGCTCTTTCTACCCTCCTTTACCGACGTGACGCCCGCGGTTGTATTGCACGCCATGGGTCACGCGTTCTTTACCCTGGCTGTCGGGGCCTGCGCGTTGATGGCATACGGTGCTTATATGCCCGATGAGCAGAGCCTGCCCAAAGCGGCTTTCGCTGTGGCAGTGCTGGATATCAGTGTGGCGCTGTTGGCGGGCATCGCGATTTTCTCGGTGGTGTTTGCGCAAGGCATGGACCCTGCCGATGGCCCAGGACTGATGTTCGTGACGCTGCCGATCGCGTTTTCCGAGCTGCCGTGGGGCTCGCTCTGGCTCAGCGTTTTTTTCTTACTGCTGCTGCTCGCCACGTGGACCTCGGCGATCAACTTGGCCGAGCCAATGGTGGCAACGCTGCAAGGGCTGGGTTGGCGACGCAGTGTTTCCACCGCCGTGGTGGCCATCAGCGTTTGGCTTCTCGGCCTGCTGTCGGCGTTTTCATTTTCCACGCTGGCCGAGTTCCGGCCACTGCTTGGCCGTAACGTGTTCGAGCTAGTGAGCAGTATTCCGCCTGACATCTTTCTACCCTTGGGCGGTTTGCTGATTGCCACCTTTGCCGCCTGGGTGATGCCGCAAGCGCTGGTCGTGAAAGCGCTGGGCGTGGGCGATGGTGGTTATGTCCTGTGGCGCACTATCGTCCGCTGGGTATCGATTCCACTGACGTTTATCGTTCTACTGGGTGGGTTGTTATAGTTCCCTCATCATGTGTCGTTACGAAACGCGAAATGCTTCAGAGGAGTGTGCCATGAGCAGTGCCTTAAGGACCTATCAAGGCGTCTCGCCGCAGTTGGGTGAGCGTGTCTATATCGACCCCGCTAGCGTGGTGATCGGCAATGTCACGCTAGGCGACGACTGTTCTGTATGGCCGATGACCGTGATTCGTGGTGATATGCACCGTATCACCATTGGCGCGCGGACCAGCGTTCAGGATGGCAGCGTGCTGCACATCACCCATGCGAGCGACTTCAATCCGGAGGGTTTTCCGCTGACCATTGGTGACGACGTGACCATCGGCCATAAAGCCATTCTGCATGGCTGCACGCTGGGTAACCGTATCCTGGTGGGAATGGGGGCAATCGTCATGGATGGGGCCGTCGTCGAAGATGAGGTCATCATAGCCGCTGGCGCCGTGGTGACACCCGGGAAACGGCTGGAGAGCGGCTTCGTTTATGCAGGCAACCCGGCAAAAGCGCTGCGCCCGCTGAAAGAGAAAGAGCGCGCCTTCTTTCCTTACACGGCGGGTAATTATGTCAAGTTAAAAGACCGGTTTCTCAGTGATACCGACAGCGGACGCTAAGCGCTTGCCTAACCACTCTTTTTTCTAAAATAGCCATGTTGCGCTCTCTAAAAATCTGGTAATTTATCCAGTTTTCTAGGGTGCCGCGACATGGCTAATTTTCGCACGCATATTACGGTAGCAGCAGCGGGCGGCACGCTAATGACTTACGTTGGCTGGCAAGCCCAGTGGTGGGGAGCGCCTCAAGCACTGCTGGTCATTGCGCTGGTGGCGTTTGGCGGGATCCTGCCTGACATCGATGCCGACCGCTCTCGCTCTATTCGACTGATTTTCAATCTATTATCCGTTCCTTCGCTGGTGTTGGGCGTGCTGCTGCTGCAGCCCTGGCTGACGCCTGGGTTGCTGCTGGTGGCCTGCGGGGGCATCTATTTTTCGGTGCGCTATTTAGCGGCGGTGCTATTTTCGCGCCTGACCGTGCATCGTGGTATCTGGCACTCGCTGATGGCGGCAGGGCTCTGTGCGCTGGCCACCGCCGCTATCAGTTACCACGTATTGGCGCAGCCTGCCTGGCTGGCGTGGTCCCATGGAGCGGCGGTGTTGTTGGGTTTTATCATCCACTTGGGCCTGGACGAGCTGTTTAGTGTCGATTTGGAAGGTGCACGGCTCAAGCGCTCGTTCGGGACAGCGCTGAAGCTGGGGGATAGCCGCCGTCCGCTATCCAACCTATTGATGCTGATCGCCCTGTTGGTGCTGATGCCTTGGGTACCCCCCTGGAGCGTGCTGCTGGAGTTATTTCATCAAGGCTCGCTGCTGTGGCGATAGTCATCGGCGCTGAGGCCATGTTTCTTTAGCTTGTCGTAAAACGTTTTACGCGGAATCCCTAAATGACGACACACATCGGTCACTCGGCCATGATGACGTGCCAGGGATTGGCTGATCAGACTTTTTTCGAACAACTCTACTTGGCGTGGCAGCGTGGGCTCTTGCGTATCGGCGGTGACCCCCTCGAGCAAGACATCCAGACGGTAGTCGAACGCCGCGCCTAACAGCACGTAACGCTCTGCTAAATTGCGCAGCTCGCGAACGTTGCCAGGCCAATCGTGGGCCAACAGGGCCGCAACCGCATGGCTATCCAGGGTAGGCGCTTCCAAGCCGCTGCGGTTGGCGGCGACGACGGCAAAGTGCTGGAACAGCAGGGGAATATCTTCGCGCCGCTCACGCAGAGCGGGAAGGGGTAGCGTGACCACGTTGAGTCGGTAGTAGAGGTCTTCACGAAAGCGTCCTTCCTCCGCGGCCATTTTTAGATCCACTTTGGTGGCAGCGATCACACGAATATCGAGCGGCACTGCTTCGTTGGCGCCGAGGCGCTCTACGCTACGCTCTTGCAATACGCGTAGCAGTTTCACCTGCAGCGCCAGCGGCATCGATTCGATCTCATCCAAAAAGACCGTGCCACCGTTGGCATGCTCGAATTTGCCAATGCGCCGTTCCACTGCGCCAGTAAATGCCCCTTTCTCATGACCAAACAGTTCGGATTCGATCGTGTTTTCTGGCACCGCGCCGCAGTTGATGGCCATGAAGGGGCTGTTACGCCGGGCGCTACGCTCATGAATCGCCCGGGCAACCAAGTCTTTGCCGGTGCCGGTCTCGCCAAACAACAGCACGTCGGCCTCCACTTGGCTGATGCGCTGAATCATCGCGGCGAGACGTGAGATTACTGGCGTTCTCCCGACCAGACGTGGCCCTAGAGCGGCTTGCTGTACCTCTAGCTCGGCTTTCAAACGCAGGTTTTCGAGGCTGAGCTGGCGTTTTTCGATGCCACGCCTCACCACATCCAGCAGCTGGTCGCCTGCGAAAGGCTTTTCCAGGAAGTCCCAAGCGCCTGCCCGCATTGCCTCCACGGCGGTGGAGATATCGCCGTGGCCGGTAATCAGAATGATCGGCAGCGTGGCGTCGCGGCTATGCAGTTCATGCAACAGGGACATGCCGTCCATGCCTGGCATTCGAATATCGCTGACGATGACGCCGGGGAAATTGGCTGGCAGTGCGGCCAGTGCCTGCTCGGCCGACTCGAAGCAGTGGGGCGTATAGCCGGCGAGTTCTAAGGTTTGACTAGCGGTGATACGAAGATGCGGCTCGTCGTCGATCACCATGACCGGCAGTGTCGACGGCTCATGCATGGGAAGGGTTCTCCTGTTCATGGCGGGAGGCGGAAGGCGCTGGCGAACGTGGCAGAGTTACCGTAAAGCAGGCGCCGCCATCGACAAGATTGCGGGCCTGTAGCTTGCCTCCCAGGTCCTCCATAATACGCGAGGAGATCGAGAGTCCTAGCCCTAGTCCGCTGCCCGGCGCTTTGGTGGTAAAAAAGGGCTCGAAAATATGGCCTAGATGATCCGTCGCAATGCCTGGGCCATTATCTGCCACGCTGATGACGATGTGCGCGTCGTCTATTTGGGCACTCAGCGTTAGCACAGGCGCCTCGACCTCCTTCATTGCCTGAACCGCGTTGCCAATCAGGTTCACCAGTACCTGCTCAAGGCGCACTAAGTCGCCCTCTACCCAGAGGGTCTCTTCGGGCCACTGGTGAACTACGTGGATAGCGTCATCGCGCAGGCGACTATGAAACAGGCGCAGGGCGTACTCGATGCATGCTTGAACCGAAATCGTTTCTTGACGATCGCTGCTTTTTCGAGAGAATTGGCGCAGTTGAGCGCTAATGTCGGCCATACGTTCAGTGAGTTCGACGATATGCGCCAAGTTGGCGTCGGCGCGCTCGATGCGTGCCAGCTCGATAAAGCGCCGGGCGTTTTCGGCGTAGGCGCGAATGGCGGCGAGGGGTTGGTTGAGCTCATGGTTGATGCCCGCCGCCAGTTGACCTAGCACGGCGAGCTTGGCGGCTTGGATCAGTTCATCCTGGGTTTGACGCAAGTTGGCCTCTGCTCGCCGCCGCTCTTCGATTTCATCCGAAAGACGCTGATTACTGGCGACCAGATCCCGGGTGCGACGCTCGACGCTGACTTCAAGCTCATCGCGCACCCGGGCCAACGTTTGACGCTCTCGCTCGGCAAACGCTTCACGCTCTCGACGTAATCTTAGGCGCTGCCAGCCAATGCCGCCTGCCAGGGCGATAACGCTATAGAGCCCCCCTGCCATAAAGGCGGCAATCCACTGAGCATTGATGACCGGCGTCAGCGGTTTGAGAATATGCATTTGCCAGCCAAACTCAGGAATTGGCCGGGTGAGGCTTAAATAGCGACCCCCGCTCAGCGGGCCATGCGCGAAGCTCACCAAATAGCTGCCGGGCCCGTAAGGAGTATCCAGCTGAATGCCGGAGGGCGATAGCGGCTCCATGGCGTAACGGCGAGTAGCGCGCAGTGCGTTGCGCTGGACGTCGCTCAATGGGTAGAGGGCATTCATGCGCAGTTCGGGGTGGCTGGCCATGAAGATGATGTTGTCGCTATCGGTGACGAACAGTTCGGCGTCCTGCTCGGCCCAACTCTCCTCGACGTCATCGAGCAGCACTTTTACCACGATCACACCATCGGGCTTGGCATCGGGAGAGGTGTCGTCCAGCCACACCGGAGAGGAAAAGTAGTAGCCGCGCTCTAACGACTGGATCCCAAGCCCAAAAAAGCGTCCCTGGCCACCCGCGATGGCATCGGAGTAGTAGCTGCGAAACGCGTAGTTCTGACCAATGAACGTGTTGGGCCGATGCCAGTTGCTGGCCGCGATGGTGTCGGCATCGCGATCAAGCAGGTAAACGTCCGATACGCCTGAAGTGAATCGAAAACGATCCAGCAGCAGGTTGAGTGGCATGGGGTCCTGGCTCTCGGGGGAGTCCAAGAAGCGTTGGATGCCTTCCCGCGTGGCCAGCATTTGTGGCAGGTAGTCGTAGCGCAGCAGATAGCCGTTCAAGTTGGCTGCAGAAAGGCGCAGCTCGTTTTCGGCATCATCTTGAAGATTCGAGAGTGCCTGCTCACGAGCGAGCTGGGACGCTTGCCACATACATAGCAGTAGCCCTAGGGGAATGACGATCAGCCATAGCAGCCGCCAGCGCCGCGCGGTAGGACTGACATGACTGTTCATGCCGGGCTGCTGGTGCCCTGGGCACGGCGTAACGCGCGCTGGGCGCGAGTCTCGGCTCTGGCCATCTCCAGCAAGCCCTCCTCTACGTACACCAAGTGTTCATGGGCGCGGGCGCGGGCGTCTTCGGCACGGCCTTCTAAGATGGCGTCCAGTAAAGCACGGTGCTGTTTCATGAGTTGCGTGCGCGAGTCGGGCTTGGCAAACAGATGGGCCAGATTATCCACGATGCTCTGCTCGAGCAGGTGGAAAATGCCGCGGATGGTGTGCAGCAGCAGCACGTTGTGCGCTGCTTCCGCAATGGCAAGATGAAACGCGGCGTCTAGTTTGGCTTCCTGCGCAGGATCGGCACCGACGAAGCCACCGTCCAGTTCCTCGAAGCGCTGAATGAGCACGGCTTTGTCGGCAGGCGTGGAGCGAAGGGCCGCATAATAGGCGGAAATGCCCTCCATGGCGTCACGAAATTCCAGCAGGTCCAAATGGAATTCGTTATGGCGCGAGAGCATTTCCAGCAGCGGATCAGTGTAACCACTATTCAGCGTTTCATTGACGAAGGTGCCGCCTCCCTGGCGGCTGATGAGCAGGCCGCGAGCCGCTAGCTTCTGAATGGCTTCGCGCAGCGAAGGGCGCGATACGCCGAAACGCTCGGCAAGCTCCCTTTCTGGCGGTAAACGTTGGCCGGGCTTGAGGCTGCCTTCCAAGATCATGGCTTCCAGGCGTTCCGTTATCACGTCGGCAAGGCGCTGTTGACGGAGCGGAGGGTAGGTCATTGGTGGGGCTCCCTTAATTGGTAAGACCAATAGTAAGGTGTTTTAGAGCGCTACTCAAGCAGCGAATACCCACCGTGTTAGCGACTGCGAGTAAACTAAAGTATAAAGTTGGTTTGCACGTAAGAAGGGATCTTCGTTTGACATACCATCAGCTTGTCATTAACGTTATTGATCATTATTTGTCAATTGGTATTACCAATATTGGCTTGATGACAGGCGTGTCGCTGTTTGCGGTCGGTCGGAGTGTAACGCCATCATCAGCGAATTCGCGCCTACTTTTAATGGCTACTTACAATAACGTCTTCCGTGCATAGGGCCCGTCATGATCATCTCTGCTTCTACGGACTATCGGCAGGCTGCCAAGCGCCGCCTTCCCCCCTTCCTCTTTCACTATGCCGATGGTGGGTCGTATGCCGAGCATACATTGCGGCGAAATGTCGACGATCTGCGTGACGTCGCGCTACGCCAGCGTGTGCTCAAAGACATGTCGTCGCTGTCACTGGAAACCGAGCTGCTGGGTGAGAAGCTAGCGATGCCGCTGGCGCTGGCGCCCGTCGGGTTGGCGGGTATGTATGCTCGACGGGGAGAAGTCCAGGCGGCGCGTGCCGCGACCAAGAAAGGGATTCCTTTTACACTCTCTACCGTATCGGTTTGCCCCATCGCAGAAGTGGCCGCTGCCGTCGATCGCCCCATTTGGTTCCAGCTCTACGTGCTAAAAGACCGGGGCTTCATGAAACATGTTCTTGAGCGCGCCAAGGCGGCAGGTGTGAAAACGCTGATTTTTACCGTCGATATGCCGGTGCCCGGCGCGCGCTACCGCGATGCGCACTCCGGCATGAGCGGCAAGCACGGTCCGACACGACGTATACTTCAAGCAGCGCTGCATCCTCTATGGGCTTGGGATGTCGGTGTCAAAGGTCGGCCCCATGATCTGGGCAACGTGTCCGACTACCGGGGTAAGCCCACCGAGCTGGAGGATTATATCGCTTGGCTGGGTGATAACTTCGATCCGTCCATCTCTTGGAAAGATTTGGAGTGGATACGCGAGCAGTGGGATGGTCCCATGATCATTAAGGGGATTCTGGATCCGGAAGATGCGCGGGATGCCGTGCGCTTTGGTGCCGATGGGATCGTGGTGTCCAATCACGGCGGCCGGCAGTTAGATGGCGTGCCTTCAACCGCGCGTGCGCTCCCTGCCATTGCGGATGCGGTGAAAGGTGATCTGGCGATTTTGGCCGATTCTGGCGTGCGCAGTGGTCTCGATGTCGTGCGCATGATTGCCATGGGGGCGGATACTGCGCTCATTGGTCGTGCCTTCATCTATGCGCTGGCAACGGCAGGCGAAGCAGGCGTTGCTCACCTGCTCGATCTGTTCGAGAAAGAGATGAAGGTAGCCATGACCCTGACAGGGGCTCGTACGATTGCCGATTTGAGTTCTGAGTCGCTAGTAGCTGGGGCGATGGGCGCGATGACTCCTCCAGCCTAAGGAGGTAAGTGACATACAGCATTTCAGCTTGGCAGAAAGATGTTGGAGTTTTTTTACAAAACCCTCTTGCCAACCCGGCATCGAATCCGTAAAGTACGGCATCCGCTGCCGGGGACGCCCAGCGTTACCAGCGGTGATGAGGTTGAAAAACCTCTTGTTTGTCAGGAAGTTAGGGCTCTGTGGTAGGTTGGTCAGATCGCTCGCTTCGCCCGCTGAAAACAGCGGTTGACAAACACCACGGAATGCGTAGAATACGCCTTCCTCGCTGAGGCAACACGGGTCAGGTCATCGAGCCCGCCGCAGCGGCATTGAGAAAGTTGCTCTTTAACAATTCGATCAGGTAATTCATGTGGGCGCTTGCCGATGAGGGTGATAAATCACCTATTATCAAGGCAAGCGACTCGTCAAACAGGCTTCGGCCTAATGAATGAATTCGTTTGACCCTTGAGCCAAGTTTGGTTCGCTTCTGTTGCTTCGGTGACAGGTAAGAACCGCATTGATCTTAAACTGAAGAGTTTGATCATGGCTCAGATTGAACGCTGGCGGCAGGCCTAACACATGCAAGTCGAGCGGTAACAGATCCAGCTTGCTGGATGCTGACGAGCGGCGGACGGGTGAGTAATGCATAGGAATCTGCCCGATAGTGGGGGATAACCTGGGGAAACCCAGGCTAATACCGCATACGTCCTACGGGAGAAAGGGGGCTTCGGCTCCCGCTATCGGATGAGCCTATGTCGGATTAGCTAGTTGGTGAGGTAACGGCTCACCAAGGCCACGATCCGTAGCTGGTCTGAGAGGATGATCAGCCACATCGGGACTGAGACACGGCCCGAACTCCTACGGGAGGCAGCAGTGGGGAATATTGGACAATGGGGGGAACCCTGATCCAGCCATGCCGCGTGTGTGAAGAAGGCCCTCGGGTTGTAAAGCACTTTCAGCGAGGAAGAACGCCTAGCGGTTAATACCCGCTAGGAAAGACATCACTCGCAGAAGAAGCACCGGCTAACTCCGTGCCAGCAGCCGCGGTAATACGGAGGGTGCAAGCGTTAATCGGAATTACTGGGCGTAAAGCGCGCGTAGGTGGCTTGATAAGCCGGTTGTGAAAGCCCCGGGCTCAACCTGGGAACGGCATCCGGAACTGTCAAGCTAGAGTGCAGGAGAGGAAGGTAGAATTCCCGGTGTAGCGGTGAAATGCGTAGAGATCGGGAGGAATACCAGTGGCGAAGGCGGCCTTCTGGACTGACACTGACACTGAGGTGCGAAAGCGTGGGTAGCAAACAGGATTAGATACCCTGGTAGTCCACGCCGTAAACGATGTCGACCAGCCGTTGGGTGCCTAGCGCACTTTGTGGCGAAGTTAACGCGATAAGTCGACCGCCTGGGGAGTACGGCCGCAAGGTTAAAACTCAAATGAATTGACGGGGGCCCGCACAAGCGGTGGAGCATGTGGTTTAATTCGATGCAACGCGAAGAACCTTACCTACTCTTGACATCCTGCGAATTCGGTAGAGATACCTTAGTGCCTTCGGGAACGCAGAGACAGGTGCTGCATGGCTGTCGTCAGCTCGTGTTGTGAAATGTTGGGTTAAGTCCCGTAACGAGCGCAACCCTTGTCCTTATTTGCCAGCGCGTAATGGCGGGAACTCTAAGGAGACTGCCGGTGACAAACCGGAGGAAGGTGGGGACGACGTCAAGTCATCATGGCCCTTACGAGTAGGGCTACACACGTGCTACAATGGTCGGTACAAAGGGTTGCCAACTCGCGAGAGTGAGCCAATCCCGAAAAGCCGATCTCAGTCCGGATCGGAGTCTGCAACTCGACTCCGTGAAGTCGGAATCGCTAGTAATCGTAGATCAGAATGCTACGGTGAATACGTTCCCGGGCCTTGTACACACCGCCCGTCACACCATGGGAGTGGACTGCACCAGAAGTGGTTAGCCTAACGCAAGAGGGCGATCACCACGGTGTGGTTCATGACTGGGGTGAAGTCGTAACAAGGTAGCCGTAGGGGAACCTGCGGCTGGATCACCTCCTTAACCGATGACTCATCCTCGCGGTAAGCGCTCACAATGAATTACCTGATCAGAATACTGTTGTTACGCAGTGATAAGCGTTTTCTTCACATTAAAAAAAGAAAAAAGGTCTTTCTTTTTCTTTTGAAGTGAAAAAAAGCATCCGCTTATCACTGCGCATAGCAGTCGCTCTTTAACAATGTATATCATGCTGACATGAACGTTTTATAACGTTCATACGTAATTGTTAAGTGATACGTCTCAAGCGTATCCGGCAATCGTTATCATTGCGAGACACCAGACCCCTTCGGGTTATAGGGTCAAGCAATGAAGCGCACACGGTGGATGCCTAGGCAGCCAGAGGCGATGAAAGACGTGGTAGCCTGCGATAAGGTTCGGTGAGGTGGCAAACGACCTGTGACCCGGACATCTCTGAATGGGGAAACCCACTCATCACAAGATGAGTATCTTGCGCTGAATCCATAGGCGTAAGAGGCGAACCAGGGGAACTGAAACATCTAAGTACCCTGAGGAAAAGAAATCAACCGAGATTCCCCTAGTAGCGGCGAGCGAACGGGGACCAGCCCTTAAGCGTGTGAATGATTAGGCGAACAGACTGGGAAGTCTGGCCATAGCGGGTGATAGCCCCGTAGTCGAAAATCTGATCACGTGAAATCGAGTAGGTCGGGGCACGAGAAACCTTGACTGAAGACGGGGGGACCATCCTCCAAGGCTAAATACTCCTGGCTGACCGATAGTGAACCAGTACCGTGAGGGAAAGGCGAAAAGAACCCCGGAGAGGGGAGTGAAATAGATCCTGAAACCGTGTGCGTACAAGCAGTAGGAGCGGACTTGTTCCGTGACTGCGTACCTTTTGTATAATGGGTCAGCGACTTATATTCAGTGGCGAGGTTAACCGTATAGGGGAGCCGTAGGGAAACCGAGTCTTAACTGGGCGACACAGTCGCTGGATATAGACCCGAAACCGAGCGATCTATCCATGAGCAGGGTGAAGGTTGAGTAACATCAACTGGAGGCCCGAACCAGGATCTGTTGAAAAAGATTTGGATGACTTGTGGATCGGAGTGAAAGGCTAATCAAGCTCGGAGATAGCTGGTTCTCCTCGAAAGCTATTTAGGTAGCGCCTCACGTATCACCGCCGGGGGTAGAGCACTGTTTCGGCTAGGGGGTCATCCCGACTTACCAACCCGAGGCAAACTCCGAATACCGGTGAGTGCCAGCGTGGGAGACACACGGCGGGTGCTAACGTCCGTCGTGAAAAGGGAAACAACCCAGACCGTCAGCTAAGGTCCCCAAATCCTGGTTAAGTGGGAAACGATGTGGGAAGGCTCAGACAGCTAGGAGGTTGGCTTAGAAGCAGCCATCCTTTAAAGAAAGCGTAATAGCTCACTAGTCGAGTCGGCCTGCGCGGAAGATGTAACGGGGCTAAACCAGGTACCGAAGCTACGGGTTCACACGATGTGTGAGCGGTAGAGGAGCGTCGTGTAAGCCGATGAAGGTGTGTTGAGAAGCATGCTGGAGGTATCACGAGTGCGAATGCTGACATGAGTAACGATAAAGGGAGTGAAAAACTCCCTCGCCGGAAGACCAAGGGTTTCTGTTCGACGCTAATCGGAGCAGAGTGAGTCGGCCCCTAAGGCGAGGCCGAAAGGCGTAGTCGATGGGAAACGGGTCAATATTCCCGTACCGGACATGATTGCGATGGGGGGACGGAGAAGGCTAGGTGAGCCAGGCGTTGGTTGTCCTGGTGAAAGTGAGTAGGCTGAGCGCTTAGGTAAATCCGGGCGCTCAAGGCCGAGACACGAAACGAAGACACTACGGTGTCGAAGTCATTGATGCCACGCTTCCAGGAAAAGCCTCTAAGCTTCAGATCATGTGCGACCGTACCCCAAACCGACACAGGTGGTCAGGGTGAGAATCCCAAGGCGCTTGAGAGAACTCGGGTGAAGGAACTAGGCAAAATGGTGCCGTAACTTCGGGAGAAGGCACGCCGGCGTAGGGTGAGAGGACTTGCTCCTTCAGCCCGAACCGGTCGAAGATACCAGGTGGCTGCAACTGTTTAGTAAAAACACAGCACTCTGCTAACGCGCAAGCGGACGTATAGGGTGTGACGCCTGCCCGGTGCCGGAAGGTTAAGTGATGGTGTTAGGCCTCGGCCGACGCTCTTGATCGAAGCCCCGGTAAACGGCGGCCGTAACTATAACGGTCCTAAGGTAGCGAAATTCCTTGTCGGGTAAGTTCCGACCTGCACGAATGGCGTAATGATGGCCACGCTGTCTCCACCCGAGACTCAGTGAAATTGAAATCGCCGTGAAGATGCGGTGTACCCGCGGCTAGACGGAAAGACCCCGTGAACCTTTACTATAGCTTCACACTGGACGCTGATGTTGCCTGTGTAGGATAGCTGGGAGGCTTTGAAACCCGGACGCCAGTTCGGGTGGAGCCAACCTTGAAATACCAGCCTGGCATCATTGGCGTTCTCACTCAGGTCCGTGATCCGGATCGAGGACAGTGTGTGGTGGGTAGTTTGACTGGGGCGGTCTCCTCCCAAAGCGTAACGGAGGAGCACGAAGGTACCCTCAGCACGGTCGGACATCGTGCAATGAGTGCAAGAGCATAAGGGTGCTTGACTGCGAGACAGACACGTCGAGCAGGTGCGAAAGCAGGTTCTAGTGATCCGGTGGTTCTGTATGGAAGGGCCATCGCTCAACGGATAAAAGGTACTCCGGGGATAACAGGCTGATACCGCCCAAGAGTTCACATCGACGGCGGTGTTTGGCACCTCGATGTCGGCTCATCACATCCTGGGGCTGAAGTCGGTCCCAAGGGTATGGCTGTTCGCCATTTAAAGTGGTACGCGAGCTGGGTTTAGAACGTCGTGAGACAGTTCGGTCCCTATCTGCCGTGGGCGTTGGATGTTTGAGAAGAGCTGCTCCTAGTACGAGAGGACCGGAGTGGACGACCCTCTGGTGTTCCGGTTGTCACGCCAGTGGCATTGCCGGGTAGCTATGGTCGGACGGGATAACCGCTGAAAGCATCTAAGCGGGAAGCCCCCTTCAAGATGAGACATCCCCGAGGCCTAGAGCCTCCTAAAGGGCCCAGCGAGACCAGCTGGTGGATAGGCACGGTGTGGAAGCGCTGCAAGGCGTTGAGCTAACGTGTACTAATGGCCCGTGAGGCTTGACCCTATAACACCCAAGGGGTCTGGTCGCCGTGATAACGACCGAGTGGACAGCCACTCGAAAAACCGGATACGCATCCGCCCGCCAAGACGCTGGCGGACAAGAGACGATCACTTACCGCGTCAACGACGCACTCAGCATGATATGCATGACCCGTTACGCCTGACGACCATAGCACGCGTGAACCACCTGATCCCATGCCGAACTCAGAAGTGAAACCGCTTAGCGCCGATGGTAGTGTGGGGTCTCCCCATGCGAGAGTAGGTCATCGTCAGGCACTTATTACGAAACCCCGGCCATCTGGTCGGGGTTTTGCTTTTTAGGGGTCTCCCCCTGAAGAGTAGCGGAGCGCCGCCCGCCGGGTGGCCGGCCCGAACATAATCAGGCACTTATACCGCAAAGAACCCAGCCAACCGGCTGGGTTTTTTGTTGTGCGCTCGATAAGCCCCGTACACACCTTGTGCGGGGCTTTTTGCTGTAAGAACTTCTAATAATTAAGCGAAAATACCAAGGTCGTTACCACTCGATCGACTCACCCGCCCAGTCCCAAAAGCTGCCGGTTTCCTCGGGGGATCGCTTGTTTATGACCTCGATTAGCCGTGTTGACACGAACTCTGGGCTGAACAACTTTTCGGCAGGGACGCGTGCTTGAAACGGCTTCGACAGAGAGGTGTCCGTCGTGCCTGGGTGAAGACAAAGAACGATCGACTGTTTATTAAGCCTGCTCAGCTCGATGGCCGCTGTCTTCATCAACATGTTGTGCGCAGCTTTACTGGCACGGTAGCTATACCAGCCGCCGTACCCATTGTCGGTAATGGAGCCGACTCGAGCAGAGAGGCTGGCGATGATCGTGGGGTGCTGGCCTTGCAGTGAGGGCTTGAGGGCACCAATGAGTAGCGCAGGCGTTGCCGCATTGACGTGCATGACGTGGGCAAAGGCTGCCTCATCCAACTGCTCTAGTCGTTTTTCGGGTTGTATGTGCTTGGACGTATCGTGAAGAACGCCCACGGCATTGAAGAGTAAGTGAACGGGCTGCCCATCCAATGCGTTACACAGCGCATCGCGACCTGTCGACGTGGTGATGTCCGCGGAAAGCGCCTCGAGTTTTGGATGCTGCATCGCTATCGTTGAACGGCTAGCCGCAATGACGCGCCCTGTTTGAGGTGCAGCCAAAAGGGTGTGCAACATGGCACGACCAATGCCGCCATTGGCACCTGCAATAACGGCGGTAAAATCTTCGGGGAGATAGGGAAACATGACACGCTCCAATAGTGAACAGTGTTGTTCTCATTGAAGCGTTTTGTATAGGGTTTGTCTATGCTTGTCGTTCAAGCCGACGCATTGATACGTCCTGGCTGAGCGCTGTTACGACCATTCGGTTTATACAGGGTTTTCTCGGCAATTTGCCGGATATAGTCGAGCATTTCTTGATTGTGCTTCATGCGCACGGACAGCATTTGGCCGGTCAGCGCGTTCATGCGTGATACGCGTTCACTCTTTTCGAGCAGGCTTTCCCAAGTGGCTAAGCAATCTGCATCGGTGGCAGCTTGTTTGGCGCCAGGAGCGCCTTCTGGATAGCCAAGCTTGGTTTGAACGCCGCGGCGTAAAACTTCCATACGCTCAAGCTCTGCAAGCAGTGCCTGTTTCTTGGCAGCGATGTCTGTTAACACTTCACCATCGATACTGCCTTTGGTCAGCTGCTCTTGCTCATCGGTAAGTAGCTCGATAAGTGCTTCAAGACGCTGCAACTGACTGGAAAGAAGGCGTGATAGGCTCATAGGTCTTTCAAGTTGGCAAGCAGGCCATCAGCGATTCGGTCGGCACGTACTTCAAGCCGACCTTCGCGAATGGCATCGCGAATTTCTTGGACTTTAGTCATGTCGATATCTTGACTATCATCGATCCTAGACTGGCTAAGCTGAGTGGCTTCACGGGTCGTGTTACCCGTTTCCGATGGCTTGGTGCCACTGATTTTTTGAGCATCGTCACGCTGCTGCGCTGGTGTATTACGAAGCAGCGGATTAAGGTTATCAATTTTCACGTTGTTGGCCTCATCGTCAACGTTGGGGCGCCGTGCGCTATATGATCCTTTATCGGCTTCCTAAAAAGAAACTTTAGATGATCGGCTAAAAATCCACCATCAAAGTCCCTTGGCCAATCACTCGCGCATTCATGATGTCTCGAGGGCCAAAACGCACACGAATGGTCTCGCCCTCTGCGCCATCCGTTAGCGCTTCTCCTTCCCTTGAGACGCGAAAGCCAGAACCTTCTGCTATGACCGTGACGCGCTGGCCGCGTTCAACGAGGCTGGGAGCTTGTAAGAAATGTGCTTGGAAGGTGCTACCGCTGCGAATGGGACGCTGAGCAACTTTGCCAACGACATCCTCCTCACTGGTTAGCGATTGAGATGACAGATCACTCAGATTGCCTTCACGCTGAGCCAGCATGGACGATGTGATGAGTGTGCCGCGCGCAATGTCTTGGCCAGCCACGATGTAGCGACCTATCACATCTACTTGGGCTTGCAGATAGCGAGTTTGGCGTCCGTCTTCTCCGCAGCGAACGCCCACCGACACACGACCGATTGGCGCTTGGTTTGCATTAGGGAGAAAGGGGGTGGGTTGAAGGCAGGGTGGCAGGTGCGGCGATGGTGGTGCGATATCGATGACGACCTCCTGCCCCAGTGTTTGAGTTTCTTGGTACAGAAACTGCTGCACTGTGTCGAGCAGCGTTTGATCCGTAGCTTGCGCCAAGACGGGCTGAGGAGCGCCGACATAAAGAAGTAATAACAAAACGTTAAGAACTATTGAGCAGCGTGCAGCAAAATGCAGCAAGTAGCGCATGAGAAGATCGCTCAGTTTAGAAAGACAGATGGCAAGCATCAGCCCGGCAGTGTAATGCAAAAGTACCCCACGCATCATGGGAAATGCTGGTGTAAACGGTAGCTGTTCCATGCTTTAAGGTGAAAGCCGCACGCCTATTATTCATCATCAACAATTTCCGATTTATTTTTTGCCTCTCAGCGAGCGAGGGTCGGCATGATCGATCAGCTGGAATCTGCCTTTAACTTTCACCAGCAGGCGCTAGGGTTGCGGCAGCAACGACACCAAGTACTTGCCGCCAATATTGCCAATGCCGATACCCCCAACTACAAAGCGCGAGACATCGATTTTGCCAGCGAGTTGAAGAAAGCCGTCGATGGTGGCCAAGCTCAGCAGCAGCGCGGTGGCTTGGCGTTGGCGCGTACGTCAGACCGGCATCTGGCAGGTGAAGGGCCAGCTTGGCGAGGCGCAGGAAGTGCAGATTTACTGTATCGGATTCCAGACCAGCCCAGTTTGGATGGTAACACTGTCGATATGGATCGCGAGCGAACACAGTTTGCCGACAATGCGGTGCGCTATCAGGCCGCGCTCACCATTATGAACCGTCGTATTCAAGGCCTGAAAAATGCGATGCAGCCTGAATAACCTAGTAATAGGAGAAGAATAAGCTATGTCGATGTTTTCAGCGTTTGAGATCGCCGGTTCCGCCATGAGCGCCCAAGCCCAGCGAATGAACGTCACCGCCAGCAACATGGCGAATGCCGATAGCATTGCGGGCCCAGATGGTGAGACGTATCGCTCCAAGCAGGTCATGTTTGAGACCCAGTCCCAGAATAATCGTTTTGGCGTGGGTGGGGTGCGGGTTACTGAAGTCGTGGAAGACGACTCTCCGCTACGTATGGAGTACATGCCGAATCACCCCGCCGCCGATGAAGAAGGCTATGTGGCTAAGCCTAACGTGGATCCGGTGCATGAGATGGTCAACATGATTTCTGCGTCACGCTCTTATCAAGCCAACGTGGAAGTCTTCAACACAACCAAGCAAATGATGGTTCAAACGCTGTCGCTCGGTGAGGGCTAATAATGAATATTGACACGAGTGTCGTTAATAGTATCAACAGCAGTGGTTCGACCGCTGGCCTCTCCACGCGGCAGTCCGCTGAGCTGCGCGATAGCTTCATGACCCTGCTAATTACACAGCTCCAGAATCAAGATCCGCTCAATCCGATGGATAATTCGGAAATGACGTCTCAGCTTGCTCAGATCAATACCGTCAGCGGTATTGAAGAGCTGAACGCTACTTTGAATGGCATTACCCAACAGATGGATGCGGCACAAACGCTGCAGGCCGCAGGCCTGATCGATAAGGCCGTGCTGGTTCCTGGTAATAACGTAATGGTGAGCGTGGATCCTGAGAATGGTTCCTACGCTACGCCGTTCGGCATCGAGTTGGATACCCCTGCCGAGAAAGTTGAAGTCACCGTGACGAGCCAATCAGGGGAAGTGGTTTACACCAATAACTTAGGCCGTGTGGCTGCAGGCGTAGAATCGTTTAGTTGGGGTGGGATGACCAATGGCGGCGAAGCGGTTCCTGAAGGCGCTTACCGGGTCAATTTTAAAGCAACCAATGCCGAGGGCGAGTTGCTAGAGTCACGTGCCTTGAATTATGCCCTTGTTCAAGGCGTTTCGCCTGGAGCGGGGGGCAGTGATGTACGCCTTGACCTTGGCGCGATCTATGGCCAAGTGACACTCGATCAAATCAAACAAATTCTTTGATGATTCGCTAGCCGACACTTTTTCCAGGGGAATATCATGAGTTTTACGCAAGCACTCAGTGGTTTGAACGCTCAGCAGCAAAAACTAGGCGTGGTGGGTAACAACATCGCTAACTCGCAGACTGTTGGCTTTAAAAGCTCCAATATTCAGTTTGCGGATGTATTTGCAAACTCGCGCGTTGGTTTGGGGGTGCGAACATCTGCTGTATTGCAGAATTTCAGCCAGGGTAACATCGAATCCACCAGCCGTAACATGGACTTAGCCATTGCAGGTGAAGGCTTCTTTCGCTATCAGCAGCCGAATGGCGAGATCGGGTATTCTCGTAACGGCCAGTTAACCATGACCGCTGATGGCCGTCTTGTGAATGCTCAAGGCGCGCAGATTATGGGTTACCCTGCCGATGCCGAAGGTAACGTACAAGAAGGGGGTAATGTCGTCCCGATGGAAATTCCGCCGGGTGACTTACCTGCAAACGCTACGACAGAGTTAGGTGTCTCGTTGAACTTGAACTCTGGACAGCCAGTCATTGCTGCTGCGTTTAACGCCGATAATGCGAATACCTACAATTACTCCACTAACGCGACTGTCTTTGATTCGCAAGGTAACGCACGTAACTTAACCCTCTACTTTACAAAGACAGCGGCTAACCAGTGGAACGTGAATGGTCGCCTCTCGGGTGGGCCTGCTGATGGCGGCACCTACGACGTCGCGTTAGGTAATCTCACCTTTACCCAAAACGGTACTCTGCAGGCGGAGAACACCAATAATGCCACGTTCAATAATAATGAGTTCGGGGCAGGCAATCCGTTAGCGGCTTTGGATATTGAGCTGAGTTTCGAGGGAACGACACAGTTTGCCAGTGAGTCCACGGTCAATGACACTATTCAAGACGGCTATACCGCAGGTGCTCTCGTGGGTATCACCATTGAGGAAGATGGCACCATCATGCGTAACTACTCCAATGAGGAGTCGCGTGCCGCGGGGCAAGTGACACTGGTGACGTTCCGTAATCCTGAGGGCCTGCGTCCTGAAGGGGATAACCTATGGGCCGCTACCGGCACCTCAGGCCAGGAACTTCTAGGTGCCCCAGGGGCTGGTTTGCGTGGTTTGATCCAACCAAATGCGATCGAAACATCCAACGTTGATATGGCGCGTGAATTGGTCGATATGATCGTGGCTCAGCGTGCGTACCAAGCAAACTCCCAGACCATTAGCACCCAGGACGAGCTGCTGCAAACCATCATTAACATTTAATGACTGGGCGAACGGGTAAGGAGTAAACGTCTTGGATCGCATGCTTTATACCGCCATGAGTGGCGCAAAACACACGATGGATCAGCAGTCGGTAGTGAGTAATAACCTATCGAATGTGTCGACCGCTGGGTTCCGCGCTCAGCTTCAGGCCGTGCGCTCTGTGCCCGTGCAAGGCGATGGTGCATTGCCTACCCGGGTATCTGCCGTTGCCACGACGCCGGGAACCGATTTCTCGCAAGGCCCCATCGAGCGTACTGGGCGTACGTTGGACGTGGCCATGCAGGGGAATGCTTGGATGGCGGTGTTAGCAGACGATGGGACCGAAACCTATACCCGACGTGGTGACTTGCAGCTCGACAGCGATGGTGTGCTGTTGAGTGTCGGCCGTCCCGTCATGGGTGACGCTGGCCCCATTGCGGTGCCACAGGGGGCGCAAATCTCTCTAGGTGCCGACGGCACGATTAGTGCGATTCCTCAGGGAGAAGGTCCCGCGGCAATGGTGGATGTTGGTCGTATCAAGCTCGTGACGCCAGATGAGCTGGGTCTGGAGCGCGGGGATGATGGTTTGTTCAGAGCGCCCCCTGGTGCAGATGGGGCGCCTGGTGTGCTTCAAGCTGACGAAGATGCACGGTTGGTTAGCGGTGCGCTGGAGGGCAGTAACGTGAGTGCCGTCGATGCCATGGTGTCGATGATCGACGTAGCGCGCCGTTACGACATGCAAATGAAAATGCTCAGCTCGGCGGATGAAAATGCTCAGCGAGCCAACAGTATTCTCTCTATTCAAGGCTAATTGCAGCCACTCAGCCAAGGGAACCTACGTATGATCAAGTCTTTGTGGACTGCTAAAACCGGGCTCGAGTCCCAGCAAACCAAACTCGATGTCATTTCGAATAACCTTGCGAACGTGAGTACCAATGGTTTCAAGCGTTCTCGGCCTGTTTTTGAAGACCTGCTTTATCAAAACATGCGTCAGCCGGGTGCCCAGAACAACATTCAGGACCGCCTGCCTTCTGGTATGCAGATTGGCACCGGGGTGCGTGCCGTGGCCACGGAGCGTCTGCACACGCAAGGGGGCTTGGAAGAAACGGGCAATTCCCGAGATCTTGCGATCAATGGGGAAGGCTTTTTCCAGGTGTTGTTACCTGACGGCACAATTGGCTACACCCGTGACGGCAGTTTTCAGCTAAACGAAAATGGTCAGATGGTCACCGCCAATGGCTACCCGATTGAGCCAGCGATCTTCATTCCCGCCAATGCGTTATCGGTCACCATTGGGGAAGATGGAACCGTAAGTGTTCGGCAGCCTGGTATCGCTCAAGATGCCGATATTGGGCAGATCAACGTTGCCTCCTTTATCAATCCAGCAGGCTTGGAAAGCATCGGTGGCAATCTTTACCTGGAAACCGGTGCCTCGGGCGCCCCAAACCAAAATGCGCCGGGTAACAACGGTGCCGGACGACTGTTCCAAGGATATGTGGAGACATCGAACGTGAACGTCGTCGAAGAAATGGTCAATATGATCCAAACGCAGCGTGCCTATGAGATCAATAGTCGTGCTATCTCTACCAGCGATGAAATGCTAGCGCGTCTAAGCCAGCTCTAATGTCAAAGTTCGTCAGGGCTTCTTAACAGGTCGCGCTATGCTGAAATCAAACTTTAAGTTACGCCGCATCGTGATGGCGAGCTTGGCACTACTGGTGTTATTGACGGCAGGGTGCGCGCAGATACCTCGGGCATCGGTCGTCGGTGAGCAAGAGCAAATCACCATTGTCGATCGGCCGCCACCGATACCCAATGGCTCCATCTACCAGGCACGTCGTGGCTATCAGCCGCTGTTCGAGGACCGCCGTCCCCGTACCATCGGCGATATTCTGACCATCGTGCTCGATGAAGAGGTGAGCGCGAGTAAGAATGCCCAATCCAATGCCAACCGCTCGGGCAGTGCAAGCCTTAACCTGGCCCAGCTACCCGACGTGTTGGATACGCTGGCGGAGTACGGTTTCGATATCGAAGGCGCCAGTGACTTTGCAGGCGGTGGCGGCTCACAAGCCAACAATACGTTTACCGGTACGATTACAGTGTCCGTGTTGGAAGTCATGAATAACGGGAACCTGCGCGTGCGCGGTGAAAAGCAGATTGCGATCAATCAGGGCACCGAGTTCATTCGTTTCTCGGGTGTCGTGAATCCTCGCACGATTACCGCGCAAAACACCGTGCCGTCGACTCAAGTCGCCGATGCGCGTATCGAGTACGTGGGCGATGGCTATATCAACGAAGCGCAGCATATGGGGTGGCTGCAGCGCTTTTTCCTGAATGTGTCGCCGTTCTAGGCGTGTCAACAAGCTCGACAACAGAGACCTGGTGAAATGGCTATGCAGTGGAAAGCGTATCGATATCTAACAGCAACCTTGCGTATCGTGACGCTGTTGGCGCTTTGTTTGGTAATGCTGCCAGCCCACGCTGAACGCGTGCGCGAACTGGCGAGCTTTGCAGGCGTGCGAGATAACCAGTTAGTTGGCTATGGCTTGGTGGTGGGGTTAGACGGTAGCGGTGATCAGACCACCCAAGCGCCATTTACTAGCCAGAGCTTGACCAACATGCTGTCGCAGTTAGGCGTGACGGTGCCGCCAGGCACCAACCTACAACTGCGTAATGTGGCCGCCGTCATGGTGACGGCAGACCTTCCTCCGTTCTCTCGTCCCGGGCAGCGTTTGGACATCGTCGTTTCTTCGATTGCCAACGCCAGCAGTTTGCGGGGCGGTACGCTACTCATGACGCCGCTCAAAGGCGCCGATGGTGATACGTACGCGATTGCCCAAGGCAACATGCTGGTAGGTGGTGCGGGAGCACAAGCAGGCGGCAGTAGTGTGCAGATCAATCAGCAGGCGTCAGGCAGGATTCCTAACGGCGCCCTGGTCGAGCGGGAAGTGCCGCTCAACTTGGGGGGCAACGGCGGGGTGTTGGAGCTGCAGCTCAATGACGCCGATTTTGGTACCGTGCAGCGCATGGTCTCTGCCATCAACAGTGAATTCGGGCAGTCCGTTGCCTACGCGCGAAATGGACGGGTCATCGCCCTCGATGGTCCTATGGATGCCAATGACCGCGTCAATTTCATGGCGCGAGTCGAGAACGTGCAGGTGACGCCCACCGAAGCGCCCGCTAAAGTCGTGCTGAACGCACGAACCGGTTCCGTGGTGATGAATAGTGCGGTGACGCTACGTCGTGCGGCCGTCGCGCATGGCAATCTTTCGATCATGATCGACACCCAGTTTGGCGTGAGCCAACCCAACCCCTTGGGGCAAGGCGACACCGTGGTCGTGCCGGATGCAGATATCAATATCGAACAGCAAGAGGCGTACCTACAGATCGTCGAAGGGGCTGACTTGGCGGAAGTGGTGAACGCGCTCAATGCGTTAGGCGCCACCCCTCAAGATTTAATGTCAATTCTGGAAGCATTGAGAGCTTCGGGCTCTTTGCGTGCTGAGCTGGAGATCATTTAATGAGTATGGGGGATATGACCAGTCAGTTCGCGCTGGATATGAGCGGTTTTCAGCGGCTACAGCACAATGCCCGCCTCGACCCGGAGGCTGGGGTGCAAGGCGCAGCGCAACAGTTTGAAGCCCTTTTTATCCAAATGATGGTCAAAAGCATGCGGGATGCCACGCCAACCTCAGGGTTGCTAGAGAGCCGCGACACGACCTTCTATCAATCCATGCTCGACCAGCAGTGGTCACAGGTCATGGCTTCCCGAGGCATTGGCTTGGCCGATGCATTGGTGGAACAGTTACAGCGTCAAGGGGCGGTTGGTCAAGTTAGCAACCCTGATCAAGAACTTCAGGCACTGATTGCAGGTATTCCTCGTGGGACGCCGCGCGTGCTAGACAATCCACTACAGCCGAACAGTGCTCAGGCGCCTGCCAATACGACGGGTAGCGGCCGCTTTTATGACGAGCTGGACGCCGTCCAGCAATTGGAATCCAGCAGCGCACCCGCCATGTTGGCGGAGCCCCGGCGTCCGGTGACGTCTTCCCATGACCATGTCGAGCGTTTCTTAAACACGCTGGCCACGCCTGCCCAGGCGGCGAGTGCTGCCACGGGGGTACCTGCTGAACTCATTTTAGCGCAGGCAGCCCTGGAGACGGGCTGGGGGCGTCACGAAATAGCCACTCGGCAGGGGCATAACAGCTACAACGTATTTGGTATCAAAGCCGGTAGCCATTGGCAGGGCAAGACCACCGACATCGTGACCCATGAGTACGTGAACGGTCGCCGTACGCAGGTCGTCGATACGTTTCGTGTCTATGACTCGTTCGAGCATGCCTTTACCGATTATGCCAATTTGATTGGCAACAACCCTCGCTATGCCGGTGTTCTACAAGCGGCCAATGCGGAGCAGGCTGCCCGTGAGTTGCAGCGCGGCGGCTATGCGACCGACCCGCGTTACGCCGACAAGCTGGTCTCGGTCATGAACACGATGGGGCCCTTAAATACAGCGGAGAGTTTGCTGGCGGATTCTCGCTAGCGATGCCTCAAGTTTGCCTGCGCATTGCCGATAAATAGATACCGGCCTAAGGAATTGAACCATGAGCATGTTTTCGATCGGCTTAAGCGGCCTCAATGCGGCGCAGAATGCCCTCAATACGACAAGCAACAACATTAGTAACGTCTATACGCCCAGTTATAATCGCGAGCTTACCCAGCTCGGTGAGGGACGTGTAGGGGGCGGCGTACGTGTCGATGATATCGAGCGCCAGTTCAATACTTACGTGGCCAATCAGCTCAATAATGCTAAGACGCAGTCCAGCGCTTTAGAAACGTATTACAACCAAGTCTCACAAATTGATAACTTGTTGGCCGATCGAGACGCAGGTCTTTCCCCGCTCATGCAGACGTTTTTCTCGTCTTTGGAAGACTTGGCAAGCTCGCCCTCTGACCCAGCAGCACGCCAAGGGGTGCTGGGAACGGCAAACACGCTGAGCGCACAGTTTCGTTCGTTCGATGGTTATTTGCAGGACATGCAGAGCAATATCAATAACCAGATCAAAGACGAAATCACTCAAGTCAACAATACGGTGGAGCAGATTGCCGGCCTTAACAAAGAGATTTCGCTGGCACGCGCACGAACTGGTGAAGCTCCGAACAGCTTGCTGAATCAGCGAGATTTTTTGGTTTCTCAGCTCAACGAGCGCATGGATTTGCGGCTCAACGTGCAGGATGGCAAGACGTACAACATTAGCTTGCCCAACGGTCAGCCGCTCGTCACGGGAACTAGCTCGTTCAAATTAGAACCCGTGCAGGCCGACTACGATCCACAGCGGACGATCGTGGGATATCGTGATGGAGGCGGTAACCTGATTCAGTTGGACGAGTCTACGGTCAAAGGAGGCGCGTTAGGTGGCTTGATGACCTTCCGTTCTGAGACGCTCGATAAAACTCAGAACCAAGTCGGACAGCTCGCCGTGTCGTTATCCGTGGCGTTTAACGAACAGCATAAACAGGGCGTTGACTTGGACGGCGTTCAGGGCGATGACTTCTTTAATGTCAGGACACCCCAGGCCTACAGTTATGAGGGCAATAGTGCCGTCACGATCGATGCAATCGCGTTTGACACAGACAACATCGCTCAACTTCGTGCAACAGATTACACCGTCAGTTTTGCTGGCGGCACTCCTACCGTGACGCGTAACGATAGCGGTGCAAATGTCGATATCGGGACAGAGTGGGACGCTGCCAACAATACGCTGTCGTTTGGCGGCATCTCCATGACGTTCAGCAATACACCGGCCAATGGGGACCAGTTCGAGGTTCAACCCGTGCGTCGAGCGGCCAATGGGATGGAAGTCAATCTCATCGATGCCGATAAAATTGCGGCGGGTTTGCCCATCAATCCCAACGATGATCCGGCCGATTGGATCGCTGCAGGCGCAGGCGATAATAGCAACGCCTTGCTGCTCCAAGATCTTCAAAGTAAAAACATCGTAGGGGGGAGTGCCTCGGTCAGCGGTGCCTATGGTGCGCTCGTTAGTGACGTGGGTAATCGCACCAACATTACCCAAGTCAACCTGGATGCGCGTCAGGGGCTAACGGATCAGCTCCGGGCCGTACAGCAGTCCGAGTCAGGCGTTAACTTGGATGAAGAAGCGGCTAACCTGATTCGATACCAGCAATTTTATCAAGCGAATGCCCGCGTGATCGATACGGCAGGTACGATCATGGATACCATTTTGAATCTGCGGAACTAATAGGAGCTTAGGCGATGCGTGTCAGTACGGTCACTATGTATGAGCAGAGTACGGCTTCCATTAACCGTCAGCAAAATGACTTTCTAAAGATTGGTCAGCAAATTGCCAGCGGCCGCCGGGTCGTCAACCCGTCCGATGATCCGCAAGCGGCATCACGTGCGGTAGGGGTGGACCAGTCGAAAGCCATCACACAGCAGTATGAAGATGCTCGGGTATCGGCACGTAATTCACTGGCACAGACAGAAAGTATTCTGAATAGTATTAGTGATGCGGTGACCAGTGCCAAAACACTATTGATCCAAGCATCCAGTGATACCTTGAGTGATGTCGATCGGGAGTCCATCGCCAGTGAGTTGAAAGGCGTTTACGAGACGATGATTGGGCAGGCGAATGCCACCGATGGTAACGGCCGCTATATTTTTGGTGGTTATAAAGATAACGCGCCGCCTTTCGTTAAATCTGCGACAGGCAGTATTGAATACAATGGTGATGTTAACGCGCGTTCTCAGCGTGTCGACTCGTCTCGCCTCATGCCTGTCACAGAAAATGGAGCAACGATTTTCCAAGGTGTGCCTAGCGGAGCAGGCTACATCGCAAACGCTGACGTAGCCAATCAGGGAAGCGTGACGTTTAGTGGACCTCAAGTGACCAGCGTCAACGACCCGAATTATGGTGAAAGCTTTCGCGTCCTTTTCGACGATGATGGGGCTGGTAACCCAACTTATACCGTTGAGCAGTTCGATGGTGCTGCTTGGCAGCCAGTAGCGGGCCTTGAAGACCAAGCTTATGACCCTGCCGGCGAGCAAATAAGTTTTGGTGGCGTCAGTTTGACCTTGAAAGGAGCTCCTCAGGTCGGTGATGAGATCTCAGTAGCGCGGCCTGGCAGCGACCAGCTTCCCGCTGACCTGTTCCGCACCATGGAAGCAGCGATTCGTGTGCTAGAGACCCCAGCAGAGAACGATACGCAAAAGGCTGCCCTTCGCAATACGCTGAATACGTCCATGCGTGAATTAGATAATTCACTAGACAATGTGTTGACGGTACGCGCTTCTGCTGGCGCAAGGCTCAATGAGCTGGATGTCATCGACGCGGTAGGCAATAACCGTATGCTCAACTATGAGCAGACGCTATCGGATCTGGTCGATCTCGACTATGCCGATGCGATTTCGGAGTATAGCCTGCGTCAAGTAGGCCTGCAGGCGGCTCAAAAAGCGTTCGTGGATATCAAAGGCATGTCGTTGTTCGACTTCATGTAGCGTCTCAGCGCCTAACGTCTACTGAAAGCCTCAGCCAGGATGCTGAGGCTTTTTAGTTCAAGGGGGCCATGGTCTCGATGAGGCTCTGGGTAAAATTGACCCCTTGGCTAAACAGCTGTTGGAGAAAGCGGCCGATATCGCTCATCAACACCATGAGCAGCACAATGCCAACGGTCAACGACGTGGGAAAGCCGATATTGAAGACGGTCAGCTGTGGCGCTGAGCGGTTGAGGATGCCTAGCGATAGGCTAATGATCAGCAGCGATGCCACCAGAGGAAGAGCCAGCAGCATGCCTGAGGCAAAAATCGTTCCTGCATACCGCGCCAGTAATTCGAAGGCATTCGGGTTCAAGGTACCGATCCCGATAGGCAGCGTTTGAAAGCTCATCACCAACGCCTCCAACACCATCAAATGGCCGTTAAACGCGAGAAACATCAGTAGCGTGACCATGTAGAGAATGCGTGAGAGCACCATGATGTTCGTGCCGCTCGACATGTCGAAAAAGCTCGCAAAGGCCAAGCCCATCTGTAAGCCGATGAACTCACCGGCGGCCTGAACGACCGCGAAGACGATATGCATCACGAGTCCAATCGCGATACCGATCAGCATTTGTTCGACGATGATGCCAAGCCCCGCCCAAGACATGAGCGGGACGTCTGGCATGGGAGGCAAAACAGGAGTAATGACGACGGCAATGACCGCTGCCAGAGACACTTTCGCTGGCGTTGGGATGCTAGAGTGGCCCCAGAGAGGCGTCGCCGTCATAAACGCCGTAATGCGTACGAAAGGCCAAAAGAAAGCGACTAGCCACCCCTGTAGCTGCGCAAAGGTGACGTCGACCATGGTTACATCACCATGGCGGGAATATTGGTGAATAGGCGCGTTGTAAAGTCGGTAATCAAACCGATGAGCCAAGGGCCTGCTAGTACTAGAACGGCAAAAACGGCCAGAATCTTTGGAATGAAGGTAAGCGTCATTTCATTGATCTGAGTGGCCGCCTGAAACAGGCTGATAATCAGACCTGTAAAGAGGGCCGCCAACAGCATGGGTCCCGCCAGAAAAAGCGTTACGCGCATGCCTTGATAAGCAACGCTCATCACCATTTCAGGTGTCATGGATAGAGGCTCCCTGCCGCGCATGCGACGTTAAATCATATAAAAACTTTCAGCCAGCGAGCCAATGATGAGCTGCCAGCCATCGACTAGTACGAAGAGCATGAGCTTGAAAGGCAGTGAGATGGTCACAGGAGGCACCATCATCATCCCTAGTGCCATCAAGGTGCTCGCCACCACTAAATCAATGATCAAGAATGGAATGAAGATGGTGAAGCCGATTTGAAAGGCTGTCTTGAGTTCGCTGGTGACAAAAGCGGGAAGCAGCACCCGCATGGGGAGCTCCTCGGGGCCTTGCAGCGGACCGACATCGGCCAGACGAACGAAGAGAGCGAGGTCGGGTTCCCGCGTCTGTGCCAACATGAACTCACGAAAGGGGAGTTGAGCACGCAGTAAGAACTCTTCGAAATTGATCACTTCGTCCGTCAAAGGCACCCAGGCGGTATCGTAGACCTGACTCAAGACGGGCGACATAATGAAAAACGTCAGAAACAGCGCAATGCCCAGTAGTACCTGATTGGGCGGCGTCGCCTGCGTTCCCATGGCGGTGCGCAGCAAGCTCAATACGATGATGATGCGTGTGAAGCTGGTCATCATCAACAGCATCGCAGGTAAAAAGGCCAGCGAGCTTAAAAATAGCAGCGTTTGTAGCGAGAGCGACCACTGCTGGCCGCCATCTTCCATTGGCTGTGATACAAGGCCGGGTAGCTGCTGAGCGGCGGCGGGTAAGGCTATCAGGCTGCCAACCAGAAACAGCGCCAACAGCCACCAGCGACGTAGAAAGGGCCAAGCAACGGGCGAAACGTGAGTCATGATGAGTGCTGAGAGTCTGAAGAGGGTGAGGCGCTTTTACCACGATTCTTGGCCAGCGCATTGGCTAGGCGCTGCGAGAAACGAGAGGGCGGCGATTCAGGCGTCGGGGGGCGGTCTAGTGGAGCGGGCCGCTCATGCAGTTTGCTGATACGGCCACTACTGACCCCCAACACTAGCCACGTATCTTCCACTTCGACGACCACCACGCGCTCACGATTGCCAACGGCAGTGGTTCCGACGATCCGAAGCCGCGCCCCCTGGTCGAACCGGTGTTGTTGCCAGCGCTTGAGCAGCGACGTACAGACCAAAATGATCGCTATGACGAGTGCGAGCGCCGCGGCCGTTTTACCCAACGCGGCCATGCCCACCAGGGCGTCACCGCCGCTTAGCGCATCGACCGAGGGCTGAGCGCTGGAAGTCGCCACGCTCATCGGTTGAGTTTATGAATCCGTTCGGACGGCGTGATAATTTCCGTAATACGGATACCGTACTTATCTTCGATGACGACCACTTCGCCCTGGGCAATCAAATAGCCGTTGATCAGGATATCCATAGGCTCCCCAGCAAGGCCCTCTAGCTCGATAACGGAGCCTTGCGCCAGCTCCAGGAGCTGTTTGATCGTGAGCTTCGTGCGGCCGAGTTCTACGGTCAGCTTGACCGGAATGTCCATGATCATCTCTAGATCACGGGAGGGGGCATTTCCTTGCTCACCGCTCAGTGGGCGAAACACCTCTTCGCTTGCAGACTTGGCTTGAGGCGCCTCTGGGGCGGGCTCATCCTCTGCATGAGACTGCTCGGCTGCTTCCTGCTCAGCCATGGCAGCTGCCCAGGGGTCCTCGTCTTCGCTGGCGGCATCCGCGTCAGACGACGGCTCTTCTTGCTCAGACATGGCTTCCGCCCAATCGTCATCAGAGACTTTTTGATCGGGTTTATTAGGATCAGTCATGCTTTGGATTCCTTGGCTTTCTGTCGCGTTGAACCTTTAATAAAGTCCTTGGACGATACGTTATTCATAGCAGCATGGTCGATCATGCGCAGTACCCGTAACGCGCGTTGCTGGCGCTGGCTACCGTACTCGCACTCCATGACGGGAACCCCATCGACACGTGCGGTAATCGTGTTAGGGATATCCACCGGCAAGACATCCCCTTTTTTCAGTCCCATGACCTGCGCAATACGGCTGGGAATTTGTGCAAACTCGGCCACCAGCTCTACTTCCGATTGGCGGAGTTCGCTTGCCATACGACGTGACCAGGAGCCGTCACTGTCATGATTACTATCGTTGATCGGGTTCACCAACAGGTCACGCAGCGGCTCGATCATGGCGTAGGGCATACAGATTTGAAAACTGCTCGAGAGGTTGCCAACTTCGATGTTGAATTTGGTATTCACCACGATCTCGTTGGGAGAGTTAGTGATGTTGGCAAACTTCGACTGCACTTCTGAGCGTAAAAAGTGGACATCGATGGGGTATACCACTTTCCAGGCTTCTTGATACGCATCGATCGCCAGATTCAATAATCGCTGAATGATGCGCTGCTCGGTGTTGGTGAACTCACGCCCATCCGACTTGGTGACGAAACGTCCGTCGCCCCCAAATAGGTTGTCCACCACCATGAAAACCAAATTCGGTGGGAAAACCACCAGTCCAGAGCCTCGCAGCGGTTTCATCGATACGATATTGAGGTTGGTGGGTACCGGTACGTTGCGTGAAAAGTTGCTGAAGCTCTGATAGCTAACAGACTCTACCGTGATGTCTGAGCTGCGCCGAATCAGGTTGAACAAGCCGTTGCGGAAATAACGCGCAAAACGCTCGTTGATAAAATCGAGCGCGTGAAGACGTTCACGAATGACCCGGTGCTGTGTCGACGGGTCATAAGGACGTATACGCGACTCATCCTGCGTTTGAGAAGACGCTACCGAGGGCTCGTCATCTCCGCTGACGCCTTTGAGTAAGGCATCGATCTCTTCCTGGGACAGTAGATCGTCCTGCGACATGAACGGCTCCGTTCCCTAGGTTATTGCACAATGAATTCGGTAAACAGCACTTCCCGAAGGTCTAGCGGGGGCTGGTTTTCCGTCAGTGGAACGCTCAAGCGGTTAATGATTTCTTGGGCGAGCGTCTCTTTGCCTTCTGTCGAGGTCAGCTGGTTGGCTTGCTTGCCTGAGAGCAGAATGAGCAGACGGCTGCGAACTTGCGGCATGTGCTCTTCGATGAGTGCTTTACTTTGTTCGTTACCCACACGCAGGGTAATACCCGCGTAAAGTAGGCGCGATCCAAAGCGGTCATCCGCAAGATTGACGGTAAAGGGTTCGATCTGCGTAAACACCGGAGGCGTGTGTGCGACCGTTTGCTGTTGGGTTTCTCCATCGGTGCTGCCGTCACGCTGGTCGAGCACGAGGTAGATCGCCGCCGCTGCACCTGCTGACGAGAGCAAGACAAGAATGATCATTACCCAAAGCAGTTTTTTTGATCCGCCGCTTGATTCTGCCATTGTTGTTCCCATGATGTTCACGCATGACGCTAGCCAAGCATTATGCCTAACGCGGGTGATGGTGAAGAAACGAACAGGCTTCCTTGGGGAGCCTATCTTTTGGTTTAGTTAATTAACCCGATCATGACGACATAGGTCATGCCAAACGCCGAGGCGACTTAAGCATAGAGATCGACGCGTCCATCCAGGGTTACCGGCGTGCTGTCCAACGTGGCTGTTGGCCCATTACTTTCGACGTCGTTGCCGTCAATCAGCCCGCCGCCGCCATTACCCTGCTGGGCAAAGGCTTGTTCATTGGAAGCGTTTTGCTCACCCACTGACGTTTCACCCAGTGAAATGCCTTGTTCGGCCAGCGCGTCGCGTAGTTGCGGAATCGCCTGCTCCAATACCTGACGAACCTGCGCATGAGCCGATAAGAAGTGCGCCTGGGCACCGTGTTCGGTCATTTTCAATGAAATGGAGAGCGGGCCAAGTTCGGCGGGGTGCAGTTTCATCTGAATGTGTTGCTCCCCCCCTCGCTGAGCAAATTGAACGAGTTGCTGACCGAGCTGGGATGGCCACGCCGGATGCGATACGGGAGTACCGATCGAGGAGGGGAGCGAGGTGCCCGATGGAACGGCAGCAGGGGCAGGAGTGCCATGAACATTAGGCACGTTGAGTGCTAGTTCGCTGGCGCTACCCAGCCGCGCAGCTGTGTCATTAGCGCCATTGCTGACCGCCAAGGCACTCGTCATTGCCTCACTACTGACGCGAAGTTGAGATGCATTCATTTGCGCAGCCGATGCCGTCAGCGTGCTGTATGTGGCAGGCTGACTGCTCGAGGATGCATGAGCCGTAGAGTTGGCGGCGAGCAGTGAGACGATGTGCTGGTTGCGGGACTCAAGTGTAGAGTCACCGGCCGAGCCTGTGCCGGCAGCGAGTTGCTGATAAGCAGCGACTAACGCGGCAGCATCTTGTTGGCTTATCGCTAACTGTTCGGCAATATCAGCAATCGACACGGTCTCAGCCGTGACGTCGCGGGATTGAGTCGTTGCATCACTGAAGGCTGCGACCAGCGCAAGACGACTGGAAATTTCGTCAAGCGATGATGGTGAGGTCTCTCCGGTGCTGCTGAGCATGCCGGGCAGAGCGGCTAGCTGGTCGGCGCTGGGTTGCTCTGCGTTGTGTAGCTGCGCGAGCAGCGTCGCGAGCTCTTCTTGGTCGAGCTCAATGCCTAGTGACTCCAATAGCGAGGCGAACTCCTTCAGAGCAGCCGATGCCTGTGAGGCGGATGTCGCACCGGTAGCGAGTTCTTGCGGCAGGCGTGGCTGTCCTTCATTCGCCTGAAGCATGGCTTGGCGGAAAAGACCGTTGCTGGAGAGGCTTTGAGCCCCGGTTGCCTGTGAAGCCGACATGCCATTGCCTTGGCTAGGACTCGCAGAAAGTAACAGTTGAATATTCATGAATAGGCTTCCTGACGCGACGCTAAAGGGGTTTGTCAGACTGTTGGCGAGCCAGACGATTAGTGACCATGTCGTCGCTCGCTTTCTGCTCGTGACGCGCTTGTCGGCGGTGCTCTTCTAATAACCGGCGCGAGGCCAGTGTATCGTAAGAGGAGAGTTTGCGCTGCTCCTGTTGCCAGTGCTGTTGGCTTTGTTGCACGCGCTTTTGCTGCGCCGCTAGCGCCTGTCGGGCACGGCTAAGAGCAGCATCCAGTGACGCCAAGAACTGTTGATAATTGTACATGGTAGCGGGGTCGATGCCGTCACGCATGGCTTGCTGTAAACGCTCGGCGTACTCCGCCCGATAGCGATTGAGCGACTGTAGCTGCGCTTCGGTTTGCTGCTGAGTTTGGCGCTCTTGCGCCAGCAGTTTGCCGGCTTGGTCGCGTGCATCGCGGGCAAGGTCTGTCAGCATATCGAGCTGTTGATGACTCATTTAGCCTCCCACTACCGTGTGCAGGGCTTGGCGGGACTCCTCAAGCGGCGCACACTCCTCGATATTTTGTTGAAGAAATCGCTCTAAATCAGGAAAGCGATTGACGGCTTCGTCTAGCCGAGGGTCATGCCCAGGGCTGTAGGCTCCCACGCTGATCAAATCGCGGTTGCGTTGATAGCGTGAAAAGAGTTGTTTGAACGTTCGCGCTTTCTGCTGCTGTTCTTGCGTCACGATGGCAGTCATCGCACGACTGATAGACGCTTCTATGTCGATGGCAGGGTAGTGGCCTGCTTCGGCCAGTGTGCGTGATAACACGATATGGCCATCCAAGATCGCCCTGGCCGAATCGGCGATAGGGTCCTGCTGGTCATCTCCCTCGGTGAGTACGGTATAGAACGCCGTAATCGAGCCGCCGCCTCGCTCCGCATTTCCCGCCCGCTCGACCAAGCCAGGCAATTTGGCGAACACCGATGGCGGATACCCTTTCGTGGCGGGCGGTTCGCCGATGGCGAGCGCGATTTCCCGCTGGGCCATGGCATAGCGCGTTAGCGAGTCCATGATCAGCAACACGTTGCGCCCAGCGTCGCGGAACCCTTCGGCAATGCGCGTGGCGTAAGCGGCCCCCTGCAATCGTTGGAGGGGCGACGTGTCGGCAGGGGCGGCGACGACCACGGCGCGTCGACGGCCCTCTGGACCCAAAATATTGTCGATGAAATCCTGCACTTCGCGGCCACGCTCGCCGATCAAGCCAACCACGATCACATCGGCTTGGGTATAGCGTGCCATCATACCCAGCAGTACCGATTTACCGACGCCAGAGCCAGCGAATAGCCCCATGCGTTGGCCTCGGCCTACGCTAAGCAGTGCGTTGATGGCGCGGATACCAACATCGATCTGTGACTCTATGGGCGCTCGAGACAGTGGGTTGAGCGGTCGAGACTGCAGGGTCGTGCGGGGTGCCTCTTCGACGCTTTCACGGTCGTCGAGCGGGTTACCGTTACCATCGAGCACGCGCCCCAGCAGTTCGTCGCCGACTGGGAAGCGACGAGCACTATGCCCGTTGCCATCGACCAAGGGCGTCACCCGTGCGCCTGGCATCAAGCCAGAAATTTCTTCCAGCGGCATCAGGTAAAGCTTATCGCCCGAGAAGCCAACGACTTCGGCTTCGGCATGCTTATCACTGTCGTTCAGGCGGCCATCGGCGCCCGGAAGTTCGATTTGGCAGGCGCTGCCAACCGCCACACGTAACCCGACTACTTCGATCACCATGCCCGTTGCGCGCACCACGCGACCGCTGGTGCGGTAATACGGTAGCCTTCCCACGCGCTGAGTCGTGCGTTGGAGAGCTTTTTGCCATCGGTGCTGATGCGGGCAACGTAAATGGTTCATGGCATTATGCTCCCGATGATGGCGCGCTGTGGCGCTTACGGAGCTGAGCTTGGACGCTCTGCCAACGGCTTTCGAACGTGGCATCCAATTCGCCCTGGGCGCTGGTCAAGCGACAGCCGCCACGTGCCAGCTGGTCATCCGGCTGCAGCGTCCAACTGGCCGCTTCTAGCTCGCTGCCTAAGTGCTCAGCGACGAGTTCATGGTCAGCGGGGTTGAGCCATAGCCGTTGGCTGCCAACGAGCGGAGGCTCGGTGTGCAGCAGCTCTCGCACGATGGCGAGAATATGGTCGGGATGGTCTGCCAATGCCTCGCCTGCCAACTGCTTGCCGGTGATCAAAGCAAGCTCTACCAGGTCGTGAGCAATGGTGTCGTCAAGGCGCTCAAGAGCATCGGAGAACTGTTTAGCTAACGCCGCCAGAGGTGTCACGCTCTGGCGGATTTGTTCGTTGAGCTCTTGCACGGCATGCTCGCGGCCTTCGCTAAGGCCTTGGGCATACCCCTCTTCATGTCCGCGCGCCAGCCCTGCCTGGTACCCCTCTTCTTCGGCGGCTTTGCGCAGTCGTTCGTAAATGTCTTTGCGCTCTTGCTCTTCACGTACCCGCGCTTCCTCTGCTGCGCGCCGTGCCGCCTCGACTTTTCGCTGGTGTTCGTTAGGCACTTTGCCATGGCTGTCGAATTGTGAGCGGCGGGTCGAGGTCAGCTCGTCCATTTGCCAACGTCGCCAATCTCCGTGACGGTCAAACTCGGGAGCATGCGTATTAGACATACTCGTCGTCTCCACCTGCTAGGACGATTTCACCTGAATCAGCCAGGCGGCGAACGATTTGTAGAATCGCTTTCTGCTCGGTTTCTACCTGGGAAACGCGAATGGGGCCACGGGCTTCCATGTCTTCGCGAACCAAGTCGGCAGCACGCTGGGACATGTTGCGCAGGAATTTGTCCACCAGCGCGTCTTGGGCTCCCTTGAGTGCCACCACCAAGGAGTTCGTCTCGACTTCTTGCAGCACCATCTGAATGGCACGGTTGTCCAGGTCCAGCAAGTTCTCGAACAGGAACATCTCGTCGATGATTTTCTGGGCAAGATCTTCGCTGTGCGAACGAACGGTCTCGATGGCCACTTCTTCCTGAGACGAATTCATCAGGTTGAGGATCTCGGCCGCCGTTCTTACGCCGCCCATTTTGCTACGCTTGAGGTTCTGGCCATCGAGCATACTGCTGAGCACCTCGGTGAGCTCCTGCAGAGCGGCAGGCTGAACGCCGCTGAACGTGGCAATCCGCAGGACGACATCGTTACGCAACTTCTCTTCGAACAGCTCGAGAATATCGGCCGCCTGATGACGATCCAGGTGTACCAGGATGGTCGCAATGATCTGCGGGTGCTCGTCGCGGATAAGCTCCGATACCATGGATGCTTCCATCAGGTTCAGGGCATCGATACCCGAGTTTTCGCCCGTAGATTCGAGAATGTCCTCGATGAGGCTGGTGGCTCGCTCACTGCCCAGCGCCTTGGTCAGCACCGACCGAATGTGTTCGCTTGAGTTGAGGTTCAGGGCCACGAACTCTTCGGTCTCGCGATGGAAGGCTTCTAGCACGGCTTTCATGTCTTCATGGGAGACTTGGTGAAGCCGCGCCATTTCGGTACTGATCTCTTGCACTTCGCTGGCGCTGAGGAATTTGAACACCTCTGCGGCGCTGTCTTCATCCAGCGCCAGCAGGAGAATGGCGCTTTTACGAGCGCCGCTCATTTCGGCAATGCTAGTCATTGGCGTTCATCCAACTGCGAATGATCATCGCGACCATACGGGGGTCTTCCTGAGCCATCTCTCGCAGATCGTTAAGGTTGTGTTCGTAGAGCGACGTTTTGCGACGGCGCTTGGGCTTGCTGCTGTAGGTGTCTTCCTCGTCGCCATCACTCTCACTCTCCTGCTCGTCCTCTTCATCTCCTATGCGTGTACTCAGCGTTCCTCCAGGCATGGCAGCCGCCATCACCGGAGGTTGCGTGTAGCGCTTGATCAGCGGGCGCAAAATCAGCCAATAGAGTAGCAAGGCGGCAATAGCGACAAGAAGGTAGCGGCCCAGCGTCGTCGCCATGGCGATGTTGTCGGGGTGCTGCCACCACACCGGTTCGATGCGAGTCTCGTCATCGGCGGCAAAGGGCGTATTCACGACTTCGACTTGGTCGCCTCGTAGCTCAGAGAATCCCATGGCCTGCTGAACAAGGCGTTCGATCTGGGCGATCTCCTCGGCGCTGAGAGCCACCTGTTCTACCTCGCCCTCTTCATTGGTCACGCGTCGGAAATTGACAACGACCGCTGCAGAGAGCCTTTGGACTTGGCCCAGGCGATGCTGAACGTGCTCGATGCTGCGGTCGACTTCGTAATTCACCACGTCTTCTTGACGCAGGTTGCGCAGCGCACCGGGCTCGGCATCGTCGTTCCCATCGCCCTCTTCTGCATCTGGCTGATTGATGGGGGAGGGAGCGACACCTGGCGGAGTATTGCTGAGCGCGCCAGGAATGCCGGTCGCTAACGGGTCTTCGCCATCGTACGACAGGCTCAGCTGGCGACTGCGTACGGCGGACTCGTTAGGTGCTTGGTTGGGGCTATAGCGCTCGGAGGTTTGCTCACGACGCGAAAAATCGATTTGAGCCGCTACCTGGGCGCGTACATTGTCGCTGCCCATGATAGGCGACAGGATGTTTTCGATCCGCTGCTGGTAAGAGCGTTCGACTTCCGTGATATAGGCCAGCTGAGTGCCGTCTAGATCGTTGCCTTGGGCGCTGTTGGCTGTCAGTAGACGCCCGTTTTGATCGACGACGGTGACGTCCTCAATGGCGAGTTCGGGCACGCTGCTGGACACCATGTGGACGATGGCGCTCACCTGACCCTCACCCAGTACCCGCCCAGGTAACAGAGTGAGCACGACGGATGCCTTGGCAGGCTCCCGGTCGCGGATGAAGACCGACGGCTTCGCCATGGAAAGATGCACTCGGACGCGTTCGACGGGCCCCAGCGACTCGATGGACCGGGCAAGCTCACCTTCCAGTCCACGTTGGAAGTTGACCTGCTCAGCAAACTGGCTAATACCGAACGCCTGCGTTTCCATGAGCTCTAGACCCAGGTTACCCCCTTGCGGTAGACCCTGTTCGGCCAGTTGAAGGCGCAGGGTGTGCACTTGGTCGCTGGGTACCAGCAGGGCTTGGCCACCCTGGCTGAACTGATAGGGAACGCCACGGGTATCTAGCTCTGTAATGATTCGGCCGCCGTCAGCTTCGCTGAGGTTGCTATAAAGCACCCGGTAGTCGGGACTGCTGGCCCACATGAAGAGGGCGGCCACAATCGCGATAGACGCAGCAGCGGCCACCAAAACGACCACAAGCGGATTGCCGCGCAACTGCTTCATAGTGCGCTCAAAAACCGATGGGCTGTTGGTGTCGTTCTCTGCAGCTCCGCTACGCGGAGGGCTTTGTGTCGTGCTGTTTTGACGGCCTGCCGTCGCACCCGTTTCGCTCATGCGTCCCTCCAGATGGGAAGGCAAAACGGGGGTCGACCAAGGCGCATCACCAAAGAAGGCATAGGCTATATCCGTCAATCGCGGTTATCCGCTGAAAGAATGAAGCGGAATTGTGATGGACGCCATTATCCTGGGGGGCGTCAACCATAAATGAACGAAAAGCTTGGCTTTTCACACGCATTTGTACGTATGAGGCTTTTCGTACCGATGGTAGGCTTGCGGCATTAAATGGCCACCCGCAAATTGAGGCAAGTGTATGAGTTCACCTTCCATACAGTCTGCGCTGCAGCAGATGCAAGGGCTCGCCGCCCAGGCGGCTCAGCCGATCAAGGGCGAGCAGCTAACGACGTCGGTTGGGCAGTCGGGCTTTGGTAGTGAGCTGCAGGCTTCTATTCAGCGTATCAATCGTTTACAGCAGTCGGCCAACGCGAAAGCGATGGCGTTTCAGGCTGGTGAGCCGAACGTCGAACTGAACGATGTCATGGTCGATATGCAGAAAGCGAGCGTGGCCTTTCAAATGGGTATGCAGGTACGCAATCGTTTAGTGACCGCATACCGCGACGTTATGAATATGCAGGTGTAAGGCGTTTAGCTTAAGCCGAGAGGGTGGTCGGCTGACACGATGCCGACGCTCTTGGCCGTGCGCTGCTACCGTTACGCTTGTGAAGAGATAAGCTTGCCTTGCAGTTCCTCCAGGCGTTCGGCCATTTGTAATATCTCTTCTGCGGGGATTTGGCGTATCACATCGCCCGTTTCTCGATCGATCACTCGGGTGATGATGCGCGATGAATCCTCACTGATGTCGAATTCAAGCCCACGAGGGCGCATGACATCGTTGATGCGCTGGATAGGTTCCACCAGCTCTTCTCTGGTCGCGGGTTGAGTGTCTGAGGGTGCTGGCTGGAGGGGGGTAGGCGTGATCGCAATGAGGCTGGAATCATGGCGTGAGCGCTCCTGCGGCAGTGCGGCGACGAGTGATGAGGCGATTGAATCAACGATGAATGGGCCCATATACAACGTTCCTCCCTAAGCGAAGCCAGTCATGGCTAGGTAGCGTAACCGAGTAAAGGCGTGAGGCCGTTTACCGTTCGGTGATGAGCCTCTTCACAAGTCTATCGGCATGTTTGCCATCAACTTTATAGTTTTTACTATAGACGAAAAGAAAGTGTTATTAGCCCTATGGCGGGCATACGGCTCAATGAAAGCTTCTGTTATGCTTTGTTACTTTGTGATGGGTGTTAATACATAACGCGTTGGGGAAAGTGAGGCACGCATGGAAGTCCAGCAAGATGAGTACGAGAGCGTCACTAGCGCGTCGGCCATAAGCTCTCTATTAAACACCATGATCGAGAGTGGCGGCGTGTCTCTTTGCTTGGCAGCCCCTGATGCGAGTCCAGAGCCTATTGTGTTGATGGAGCAGCATGAGGGCGACACGCTCGTCATGGATCTCTCCTCCGTCGACTACTTGCTGGGCCGCTTGCAGCAAGGAGAGCAGTTTTTCTTGCGTGGTCAATCCCAGGGTAAAGTAGTGAGAACGCCGCTTCTCTCGTTGACCGAAACCCGCCGTTCTGGCGGTCGTTTTTTATGTTGCAGTGATTATCCTGCCTCAGTCGACGTTTTGCAGCGTCGTGAGTCCTATCGTGCCGAACTGCGCATGGGTATGGTGGTGGCGGCGACCGTCTTTGGGGATGGGGGTGAAAGTGTGCTGGGCGAGCTGCGCGACCTGTCGCAAGACGGATGCCAGCTTGAGTTGCCGTTGGCCGCTAGTGGCGTGCTGGCAGAGACCGATGCGCCGCTGAAGATTGCGTTGACTTTCCCTAATGGCACTTACTTCGAGGTTCACGCGGTTTCGCGGCACCAAAAAACCGACCCTGAGCGTCACTTATTGCGCGTTGGCTTCCGTTTTACAGGCTGCACGTCCGAACAAGAGCGCCAGATTTGGTACTTCGTCTGCGAGATCGAGCGCGAAGCGTCGCGTTATAAAAAAGAAGCCCAAGAAGAGCGTCAGCCGTCGCCCCTTTTCGAGCAGCCTAGTCGTCGTGCGCCGGATACCGAGCACGTGGGAAGACGAGATATTCGTCGCTACGCGACACCAATGGCGCGGCGCTTGGTCAAAGTGGCGGCGTTTTTGGATGCCCAGTTGCTGCTGCTTCAGCAGGGGAGCGACATCGATTCACGCCAGCTTTCACGCAATGCCGACCGTTTGTTGATGCTGCACGAAGAGGATCGTGAAGGGCTATTGTTTGCTTCTCGCTGTCTTTCATTGGAGCCGCTGCTGGTGCGCCACGGTATCGCCGTGGCGGTGCATCTACTGGACTTGGTAGGCAATAACATGCCCCGGGAAGTGCGTAAGGCCATCGTGGCAAGTGGATTGGTTCACGACCTGGGTAAAGCGTTGATACCGCAGGTAGTGTTCAAGGCGCCTAGCTTTGAGGCGACCCATCGTCGCGCGCTCAGTGAGCACGTGTCGCTACTATTGGCGCGTCTACATACCTGCCAGTGGCTCTCTGCCACCGTGGCGCAAGCCGTCATTGGTGGTATCAATGAGCGGCTTGATGGTAGCGGTTATCCAGAAGGGTTGACCGGTGAGGACATCAACGAGTTGGCAAAAGCGAGTGCGGTCGTCGATGTGGTAGAAGCCATGCGGCGCGACCGTGCGGATCGCCCAGGGCGCACCGCTCAGCAGATCTACCGACACCTCCTTGCGCATCCGCATCAGTTCGACCCGCGCTGGATCAAGCGTTACATCGAGCATTTCAAAACGCTACCGGTGGGTTCTTTGGCGCTCTTTTCGAGCGAACAGTTGGCCTGGGTACTACGTCTCGATGACAGTGGTTCGCCGCTAGAGGTCGTGTTGACGCAGCAGTCAGAGCCACCCATGCGTGACAATTTGGGTGCGGTCATTCGAGGCGACGTCTTGGAACGACTGGGTAAACCCATCCGTGAAGTAGCCGTCTCGACATAGGTGGCCCGCGCAGGGTGGCAAAATTAAAACGCCATTATGCTTAAAGTCCGCGACGCCCGCGCCGATATATTGAATAGCTGAGCAAGCATGCTCAACCACTCAGTTGAAACAGCCGTTCGCTGCGAAGTAACGGCTGTCGTTTTACCTCATACAGGAGTGCCCGCCAATGACTTACACTCGCGGTGGCGCCGCTAATGGACGTGGTGCAAGTGCGTATGCCCGTGTCGGCGTTGAAAGTGGTGTGATGTCTGCTGACCCGCATCAACTGATCGTGATGCTTTTTGACGGTGCTCAGGCAGCCATCCGTGCAGCACGTATTCATATGCAAGCTGGTAATCGGGCCGAAAAAGGGCGCTCGATTTCCAAGGCTCTCGACATTATCAATAACGGCCTGGCGGCGGCCCTTGATCAAGAGAAAGGTGGCGTTATTGCCGAGCGGCTTGCGTCACTGTACGACTATATCGCTCGCTTGCTGTTGGCGGCTAACTTACGCAACGACGAAGAAAGCCTCAATCAAGCCGAGCGTTTACTTGAAGATATCGCTTCCGCATGGCGTGAAATCGGTCAACAGCAGAGTGCATGAGGCAAGCATGGCAGCTTCCGAAACAGCCCATCGTCATTCGCAACAGGCACTCTTGGATGCTTATTCAAAGCTGCTGGTGCGCGTTCACCATATGCATGAGCTGGCGAACGCAGAGCAGTGGGCAGAACTGATCGAACAGCGCAGTAATTACGTGGTGCTGGTTGAAGAGCTGCGTGAATTAGATGTCACGGTCGTGCTCGATGCGCAGGGTAAGCAGCGCAAGTCTGAACTGCTAGAGCAAATTCTGGAGCATGACGTTGAGATTCGTCGCCGCTTGGTTGCCCGGCGTGATGAGCTTGGCAAGTTGATCGGTGTCACCCAGCGTCAGCGGGATTTGCACCGCGCTTATGCGCCCCAGCAGGGGGCCTACGACGCTTACGAGAGCGATCCCTCTCGCGATAAGGGGGCGTCGTGAGTGGCATTACGCCGCTTATCGACACCCTGTTGCATCAGGTGCTTGGCCGCCAAGCCGAGGTGTCCACACAGCGTGCTTTGAATGCGCCCGTTCAACCGGTATATGCCGGTGACGGACCAAGAGCGTTACAGGGTGATGCTGGGCTGGATGGCCGCCCACTCGCACCGCTATTGGGTGATCTAAAGCGCTTGCCAGGCTCGCCCGATGGGTTTCGACAAGCGCCACCGGGCGCGCTGCCCACGGGGGCTCCTAGCTCCACGCAAACGCATTTCAGTCCGGCGGCGCGCACTATCGCCGATGTGTTGCTGCGTTTTCCTGCTCCTCCCACCGTGCTACGTCCACAAGCGCCGCTAATGACAACGCAGGAGACGCCCTCGGCAACGGTATTGGCTAACCGATTAGAGGCGAGTATTCGAGACAGCGGTCTCTTTTACGAATCCCACCTTAAGCGCTGGTTTCAAGGGGAGGCTCCCCGTCAACAGCTGATGCGTGAACCACAAATGCAGCCTGGTCCTCGCCCTGCCGCCATCTTCGTGCCTAACGCTACATCGGCAGTGCTGAATACCACCTCCACGGCTCCTGCGTCGGCGCTATTGGCGAGCTCGGCGCCGTTAGCCATTTTGCCTAATACATCGCTGACCCCGGCAGCGGGCGGTCAGCTACTGCTAGAGCGTCCCGCCCTGTTGCCGCCCAGCCCCAGCGCTACGCCACCTCCCTTGACGGTCAGTCGAGAGCTGCCTCAGGTGCCCGTGGCCTTGCCAGTGAGCAGCGAATGGGACGTGTCGAGTCGAGGAGGGCCCAAGGAGATCGTTCACGAGAGCTTGCAAGGGCTCGTGCGTCAGCAATTGGAGATGATGGTAACGCCGACGCTGCGCTGGGAAGGTGATGTCTGGGCGGGGATTTTTATGGCGCTCGTGATCCATCTGCCCGGTCGCGACGGGCAAAAAGGCGCGGGGGGGGACGAGGGTGAGGCAGACGAGGGGTGGCGGTCGGAAATGCAGCTCGATGTCCCTAATCTCGGACGCTTTAGCATTGCGCTGTCACTTTATCAGGGAACTCTAACGATCGATTTGACGGCCGATAATGTGACGACTCAACAGCGCCTAGAAGAGGGCGTTGGCGCGTTGGAGCAGCGGTTAAGTGCCTTCGATTTCCGTAAAGTTCGTGTCATGGTGAGACATGTAACATTGGAGAGCGATGATGGCGATCGCGGATGATCGACGCCGCCAAGCCGTCGCGCTGGCCTATCAAGAGGGAGAGCGGGCTCCACGTGTCGTGGCAAAAGGATACGGGGAGCTTGCAGAGCGGATTATGGCGGAAGCGCAGCGCCAGGGTATCTACGTACACGATGCCCCAGAATTGGTAGCGCTATTAATGCAGTTAGACTTAGATGCAGAGATACCTGCCAGCTTGTATCAGGTCGTCGCTGAGCTGCTCGTCTGGGTCTTTGAGCTATCGGACAGTGGGCTGACTCAGCGTGAAAGGCTCAAGTAGCCAATGCAAGCGTTGTATGCAACCATGATACTGGGAACAAAAGTCATCAATGGCGCCAGTATAACGGTCACAATGTAGCGCCTGTGTCGTTCGATGGGACACTATGAGTCAAACAAGCTTTCTCGATGAAATTCAAGAGATCAACTTAGCGTATCTATTACTTGCGCAGCGGCTGTTGAGCGAAGATCGTGAGGCAGCGATGTTTCGCCTAAAAATCGATGGTGAGCTCGCCGACCTTTTGATATCGCTCAATGCGTGGCAATTGACCAAGCTGGCGCGGAGCAACCAGTTGGTCTGCCGGTTCAGCCACTCGAGTGGACAGCGGCTGCGCGACATTCTTGAAAACCCTAGGGATCAAGGGCTGTCGGGGCTGCATGCGTCACTGCTATCTGCCTGTGAGCCGATGAGATCGCTGACGTCAGGAGAGTCGAAGTGAGCCAGAAAAGCTTGGTTGATGAAATGCACCAAGTACAGCTGGCCATTGAGCTGATCGAATTAGGTGCACGTTTGCAGGTGTTGGAGACGGAGACGGAGCTGAGCCGTACCCGCTTGATCAAACTTTACAAAGAAGTGCGCGGAATGTCGCCGCCTAAGGGGATGCTGCCATTCTCTGCGGATTGGTTCGTCACTTGGCTGCCCAACGTGCACTCCTCGTTCTTCTACAACATTTATGTCGGGCTGCTGAAAGGCGCGGGCTGTGAGCGCATCGACGCCTTCGTTAAGGCTTATCGACTGTACGAAGAGCAGATTTCTTTGGAAGGTGTGGAGCCTGTGCTTGGGCTGACACGTGCTTGGACACTGGTGCGCTTTTTCGAAAGCGACCTTTTGCAGCTAACCACCTGCACGCGTTGTGAAGGCCGCTTCGTGGCGCACGCCCATAGCCCCGTCCACGACTACGTGTGCGGTATTTGTCAGCCCCCATCCCGAGCTGGCAAGACCCGTAAGGCGTCGCGCTAAACGTATAAAATTGTCACGCCCCTGGCGGCATGGCAGAGAGGCAATAAACTGGCCCTTTAACGCTTAGATAGCGGTAAAAGGCGGTGGTACTTTTTCATTAAGCAGCGCATTCGTCTGAGTATGATGTTGCTAAGTAGTACTAGGGATGGAGCGGTGCCTGCGCGGTCGAGCTCGTGACGCTGTTCCGTTTGATAAAAAACCGATATCGCAAGGACTCTGCTTGTGCTGATTCTTTTAGGTTATGTGGTCGTACTGGTATGTGTGTTCGGCGGTTATGTACTGGCAGGTGGAAGCCTAGGGCCACTATATCAGCCGACGGAGCTGCTGATGATTGGCGGGGCGGGGGTGGGAGCCTTCATTGCTGCCAACAACGGCAAAGCCATCAAGGCGACGTTCAAGATCCTGCCGCGGCTAAAGCGTACCAAGAAGTATAACAAAGCGCTCTATATGGAGCTGATGGCACTACAGTACAAGATCCTCTCCAAGGTGCGCCGCGAGGGCATGCTCGGCATCGAGCGCGATATCGACAATCCCCAAGAGAGCCCGCTTTTTCAAGAGCACCCTTCGGTGCTGGCAGACCCCCATATCATGAACTTCCTGACCGATTATCTTCGCCTGATGGTCAGCGGCGGCATGGAGCCCATGGAGATCGATGAGCTGATGCTCCATGAAATCGAGGTCTTCGAACAAGAAGCGCACGTGCCCATTGACGCCATTTCCAAGGTGGGTGACGCCATGCCGGCTTTCGGGATCGTGGCGGCGGTCATGGGGGTCATCAAGGCGTTGACGTATGCAGACGCTTCCGCTGCGCAAATGGGGGAGATGATCGCGCTGGCGCTGGTCGGTACTTTTCTAGGGATTCTGCTGGGCTACGGCTTCATTAGCCCAATCGCCAGTTACGCTGACCGCCAGGCCAAAGAAGCGGAAAAAATGTTGCAGTGCATTCGCGTAACGCTGCTGGCGAGCCTGCACGGCTACGCCCCGCAGCTCGCCGTCGAATTTGGTCGTAAAGCTTTACATACCGCTGAACGACCCAGCTTTACCGAACTGGAAGAGTATGTGCGCGACGCCAAAAAGGGCGGTAATGCATGAGTAAAGGCGGCGATAAACGCCCGATCGTCATCCGGCGTAAGAAAGTGGTTCATGCCCACCATGGGGGGGCGTGGAAAATTGCGCTGGCGGACTTCATGACCGCGCTGATGGCGCTCTTCTTGGTAATGTGGATTTTGAGTGTCTCCAGTGAAGAGACTCGGCGTGGCGTCGCGGAGTACTTCAGTACCCCGCTCGTGACGGCCATTACCGGAGGAGACATGTCGGGCAGTACCAGCGTGATTCCCGGCGGCGGCCCTGATCCGACGCATAGTGACGGTGAGCGGGCACGCATCGACGTACTGCAGCAAACGCGGCCAAGCGCCCAGGAAAGGCGTTTTTTCGATGAGCTGCAGGAGCGCATCGAGCGTGCCATCGAGCGGGATCCGGAACTGCGTGAGCTGCGCAACCAGATGCGCTTCGATTTGACTCGGGAAGGGCTGCGTATTCAGCTGCTGGATACCGAACAGCGTCCGATGTTCGAGCTGGGCAGCGACCAGGTGGCGCCGTATATGCGCAGTCTACTGCGCACCATGGCGCCGCTGCTGAACGAACTGCCGAATGACTTGAGCATCAGTGGCCATACCGACAGCGTGCCCTATGCCGGTGGTTACCGGGGTTACAGCAACTGGGAGCTCTCCAATGATCGTGCCAATGCGTCGCGTCGCGAGTTAGTGGCCGGGGGGCTTGATCCAGATCAACTATTACGCGTATCGGGCTTTGCGGATCGCGTGCTGTTGTCTGACACTGCGCCCACGGATCCTGTCAATCGTCGTATCGAGCTCGTGGTGCTGCTGCCGGAGATCGCCGAAGCCATTCGCAACCCAGGCATTCTGTCGGCAGATGACACGCTGCCGGAGGGCAATGTGCCTGAGGCACTGCTCCCCGACCAAGCGTTGCCCGGCGACACGGCGCTCGATGAGCCAGTGCCAGCAGAACAAGTGCCACCCAATATGCCGCAGGTCGACGATGCACAGTAATCTCGGCTTGTCACAAAAAAATATGACGTTCACGTGGAGCGGTGCATGGATATAGCGGATTTTTTTGACACCTTTTTTGAAGAAGCGGAAGAGCTGCTGGCCGATATGGAGCAGCACTTACTGGAACTGGATGTCGATGATCCGGATAGCGAGCAGCTAAACGCTATCTTCCGAGCCGCCCACTCGATCAAAGGTGGCGCAGGGACCTTCGGTTTTAGCGTGCTCCAGAAAACCACGCATATTTTCGAAAACCTGCTGGATCATGCTCGCAAAGGCGAATTGACCCTGCGTGCCGAGCACGTGGATACCTTTTTAGAGGCCAAAGACATCATGCACGAGCAGCTCGATGCCTACCGCAACGAGGAAGAGCCTAACCAAGAAGCGTACGAGCGTATCTGCCAGACGTTACAGCAAATTGCCCTCGAAGAGATTGGCAAGACGCTCGATGCGCCCGCTGCGGCTCCGGCTCCGGCCCCCAAGAAAGAGGCACCTCAAGAGGAGAAAGAGACGGCGGCTGGCAGTGAGCAGTTACTCAAAGTGGCGCTTCTCAACGTTGGCGACAAAGACCGTGGGCTACTCGTCGAAGAGCTAGAGCAGTTAGGCGACATTCAATCACAGTCGGGCGATGAAAAACGCTACGAAGTCACCCTGAGCGGTGGTGTCAGTGCCGATGATATCGAAGCCGTCATGTGCTTCATTATCGAGCCTGACCAAATTGAAATCACGGCGTTGGGCGCAGCAGCCCCCGCTGCGGCGCCCGACGCGAAAGCGAAAGACGTCACGCCTGCCGCAGAAGCACCGGCCGTTGAAGCGAAGCCGGCTGCACCTGCGCTGAAAGAGCCTGCCAAAGCAACCGCCAGTAAATCGGCGAAGGCAGCGCCCAAAAAAGCGGCCGCAGAGTCATCCTCGATTCGTGTGTCGGTGGATAAGGTCGATCAGATCATCAACTTGGTAGGCGAGCTGATCATTACACAGTCGATGCTCGATCAAACGGTCAGTGACCTTGGCGACCAGTCGGTGGGCAATAGTTCCCTGCAAAATGGCATGAGCTTGTTGCAGCGTAACGCCCGCGACCTTCAAGAAGCGGTCATGTCGATTCGTATGATCCCCATGGAGTTCGTGTTCAGCCGCTTCCCACGAGTCGTGCGTGACACCGCAGGCAAGCTCGGTAAAGAGATCGAGCTGGTGACGGAAGGCAAATCCACCGAGTTGGATAAGAGCTTGGTCGAGCGCATCACCGACCCGCTGACGCACTTGGTGCGTAACAGCTTGGATCACGGTATCGAGATGCCCGACGAGCGCGAGGCGTTGGGTAAGCCGCGTACCGGCAAACTGGTGCTTTCCGCCCGTCACCAGGGTGGCAATATTCTGATCGAAGTTCGCGACGACGGGGCCGGAATGGACCGGGATCGCCTGCTGGCCAAAGCTCGTGAAAACGGCCTCAACGTCTCGGACACCATGTCGGACGAGGACGTCTATCAACTGATCTTTGCGCCCGGTTTCTCCACGGCGAAAGAGGTGACCGATGTCTCCGGTCGTGGCGTGGGGATGGACGTGGTCAAGCGAAACATCCAAGGCATGGGTGGGCGCGTTGAAATTCAGTCCAAAAAAGGCGAAGGCACCAATACGCGGATCGTACTGCCACTAACGCTGGCCATTCTGGACGGTATGTCGATCAAAGTCGGCAACGAAACCTTTATTCTGCCCCTGTCTACCGTGCTGGAGTCGCTACAGCCTGCCAAGGGAGACATGTACGCCATGGCAGGGGACGATGTGGTGCTCAAAGTGCGCGATGAGTACCTCCCAGTCATTGCCATTCACGAAGTGCTGGATGTCGAAAACGCCATTACCGACCCGACCAAGAGTATTGCTGTCATCGTTCAGGGGGAAGGGCGTCGCTACGCCATGTTGGTGGATGAGCTCATCGGCCAGCAGCAGGTCGTGGTGAAGAACCTCGAAGACAATTATCGCAAAGTGCCCGGCGTATCGGCCGCTACCATCTTGGGAGATGGTAGCGTTGCGCTAATTCTCGATATCACTGGCTTACACCGTTTAAGCCGTGCCAAAAAAGAAGCAGGGAAAGTCGCTAACCAACCCCATCTCTCTTATTACAAGGAGGCTGAGCCGTCATGAGTCAAGCATCTAATGAGGCGGTGCTAGCCGCCGCCGAAGCGGAAAACCGTGAGTTTCTCGTATTCTCGCTGGGCGATGAAGAGTACGCCATCGATATTTTGAAGGTGCAGGAGATCCGCGGTTACGAAAACGTGACCCGTATCGCCAATGCACCCGACTTTATTAAAGGGGTGACGAATCTGCGCGGCGTCATCGTGCCGATCGTGGACCTACGTATCAAGTTTCATCTGGATAACGTCGAGTACGGTGGCCAGACGGTCGTCATCGTCGTCAACGTCGCGGATCGTATCGTCGGCATCGTGGTCGACGGCGTATCCGACGTCATGACCCTGACGCCGGATCAAATCAAACCCGCGCCCGAATTTGGCGTTACGCTCTCCTCCGATTTCCTGAGCGGTCTCGGCAGCCTAGACGATCGGATGCTCGTCCTGGTCGATATCGACAAGCTGCTCACCAGCGAGGAAATGGCGCTGGTCGACAGCACCAGCCACCACTAAAGACCTACCGCAGGGCACAGGGAGTGTGCCCGCCTTAAGTCAATGAATACCCACTCTGGCGCCATGGATAGCGCTGGCCAGTATGGTTGTGTTTGGAGAAAAGCGTGTGACACAGCTAGTACGTCAACTGATGAGCAACATGACCGTTCGTCTAAGCTGGGGGCTCGTGTTGGCCACCTTCTCAGTATGGGTACTCATCGCCTGCGGTATTGGGCTTTATGCGTTGCATCATGGCGCGAACATCGTCCAAAGTGCCAGTGATCCACAAGCTCAGCAGTTGGCGTTCCAAGCCTTTGCCTCCCAGATTCGCTGGGTATTGATTGGTGTGGTCGTGATGACGTTACTCACGGTCGCGGTGGTGATATGGGGCGTGAGTGCCAACGTGCTGCGCCCCTTGGAGCGGTTGGTAGGCTATTTCGAGCGGATGGCGCAAGGCGATCTCAGCCAGCAGATCCGCTCTCCCGGCAACAACGAGATTGGCAAGCTCTATACCGCCATGGCCCATATGCAGGGCTCCCTCTCTGAGACCGTTGGCGTCGTCAGGCGCAGTGGGACGACCATCTTCGAGCGCTCCCAGCACATTGCCAGTGGGAACAACGACCTCTCTTCGCGCACCGAGCAGCAGGCTTCGTCCCTTGAAGAGACGGCATCGAGCATGGAGCAACTCGCGTCGACCGTTAGCCACAATGCCGACAATGCTCGGCAGGCAAGCCAGTTGGCAGGAGACGCGACGCTGACGGCACGGCGCAGCGGCGAAGAAGTGAGCCATATCGTCGACACCATGCAAGAGATCAGCGCCAGCTCCCATCAGGTCGCTGATATCATCACGTTGATCGATAACATCGCTTTTCAAACCAATATTTTGGCGCTGAACGCGTCGGTCGAGGCGGCCCGTGCCGGCGAGCATGGCAAAGGGTTTGCCGTCGTGGCTCAGGAGGTTCGTAGCCTGGCCAGCCGCAGTGCAAGTGCCGCCAAAGAGATTCGCACCTTGATCGATGCATCACTGGGTAAAGTGGATGCGGGCACTCAGCGTGTCAATCAGGCAGGTCAGACCATGCAGGATTTGGTGGCCGCCGTCCAACGCGTCAGCGACATCATGGATGAGATTGCCTCTGCATCGGAAGAGCAGAGTAACGGTATCGGCCAAGTGAATCAGGCCGTTGCGCAAATGGACCAAGTCGTTCAGCAAAATGCGCAGTTGGTGCAGCAAGCCGCGCGGAGCGCCAACGAACTCGAGAGCGAGGCGGCGCGCCTGCGTGAGGCCGTCGAGCGTTTCCAAGTGGCGGGCGAGAGCCCAGCCCAGGCACCAACGCGAATGACCACCACGGCGACCATCGCCTCGGTGCCGACCCGCTCTGCCCAGCCGGTGGCGAAACCTCTTACCACCAGCCAAGACGAGTGGGAAGCCTTTTGACGCGACGGCATTTTCGCTAATCGCAAGGCTCCACACGCGCTACAACATCAATAACAAGGCAGCAAGATGCGTAATAACCAGCCAGTGACTCAACGGGAAGTTGAACTCAAACAAGACGATTTTTTGGTCTCGCGTACGGATTTGAAAGGGCGCATTACCTACGCCAACCCGGCGTTCATCGAGATCAGTGGCTATCGACACGACGAGCTAATTGGCGCGCCGCATAACCTGATTCGCCATCCGGACATGCCGCCACCCGCGTTTCATAATCTTTGGCAAACCGTCCAGGCGGGAGACACCTGGCGGGGGCTCGTGAAAAACCGCTGTAAAAACGGCGACCACTATTGGGTCGACGCTAGCGTGACCCCGATCGTAGAAAATGACCAAGTGATTGGTTACACCTCGGTACGCGTGCAAGCAACCCGAGACGCCATTGCGCAAGCCGAGCAGCGCTACGCGGAAATGCGCGAAGGGCGCAATAAACGTCTCTACCTCGATAAAGGTCGCTTACGTCAAAAAGGGGGTTGGCAGCGTCTCAAACGCATCCGGCTCGACACCATTCGTGCCAAGCTGATCGGCATGGTCGTCGTCGCAGGGGCGCTGCTCATGGCTAGCGGCGGCTTAGGCCTTTATGGTTTGAACGTAGCGGGTGAGCGGCTAGGCGAGCTAAACGACGACGGACTCAGGGACGTCATTCGTTTGCAGCAGATCGACCAAACCATTGCCCAGACGCGTCAGTCGATGATCGAACCCGAGCGGATGGAACTGATCAATCAACGTTTTGAGATGGGCGAGGCCGTTGCCGACAACGCGGCTGAAGTGGCCAGCGTGTGGGAGGCGTTCTATGGTCGAGAGGTGAACGCAACTCCTCTGGCCGAGTCGTTCAACGAACAGCTTCAGGCCTTCCTGACGAATGGGATGAATCAAGCGGCGAGCGTGCTTCAGGCTGAAGAGACCTATCAAGCCTTTACCGGCTTGGATGCCGTGATCAGTGTGATGAACGAGGATGGGCGGGCCTTGTCGGGCATGGTCAATGAGCTGATTGCACAGAAGCAGGCAGCCGCCGAAGCCATGGCGGCAGATGCCGAGCGTGGCCAAGCGACCATGTTGACGGCTCAGGCAGCGATGCTGGGTGTTGGGCTGTTGCTGCTGGTGCTCATCAGCGTCGTAACGCTGCGCTCGATTATTACGCCGCTAAAGCGTGCCTCGCGTTTCACGCTGCAAATTGCCGGTGGCAACCTAGCGGCTCGCGTACCGCCCAAGCGGCGTGATGAGATAGGTCAATTAATGGACTCGCTGAACACCATGCGCAAAAGCTTGAGCAGCATCATCCGCGATGTGAAAGATGGCATCGACGTGGTGACGCCTGCCGCCAAGAATATCGCCAGTGGCAACGAGGCGCTCTCATCGCGCACCGAACAGCAGGCCGCGTCGCTACAGCAAACCGCCTCGAGCATGGAGGAGATGACCACGACGGTGCGTCAAAACAGTGATAATGCTCAAGAAGCGCGTCGTCTGGCCGATAATAATGCAACAAGAGTGACACAAACCGGTGAATTGATGACGCAACTGGTCGCCAATATGCAGCGGATTACCCAAAGCTCCCAAAAAATGACCGAGATCATCAACGTCATCGACTCGATCGCATTTCAGACCAATATCTTGGCGCTGAATGCGTCGGTCGAGGCTGCTCGGGCAGGTGAGCATGGCCGTGGGTTCGCCGTGGTGGCCGAAGAGGTGCGCAAGTTGGCCGGGCGCAGTGCTGGCGCATCGCAAGAGATTCGTGCGTTGATCGATACCTCCAGTCAGCAGGTCAGTGCGGGAGCTGGGCTCGTCGAGAAAGCCGAGGCGGCGATTAGCGAAGTTGCCGAAGCGGCGCGTAGCGTGACCCATATCATGCACGATATCTCGTCCGCCTCGGAGGAGCAGAGCAGCGGTATTGCGGAGGTCAATCAGGCCGTCGCAGAAATGGATCAAGCCACACAGCAAAACGCCGTGCGCGTGCAAGAAACGGCGCAAGCGGCCATGGCATTAGAGCAGCAGGCAAGTCTGCTGGCGCTATCGGTAGAAGCATTCCGGCTAACCAGTCAGGGACCATTGACGCCGCCAGCCGTTTCCACGGGCGCCACCGTTTTACCGAACGTCAAGGCATCACCTGCAACAGCGCAGATCAGCAGTGCCACAGCGCCGGTGCCGAGTCACAAGAAGCGGCAGATGGCCACTGTAGAGGAGTGGGAAGAGTTTTGACAGACCAACGCGAACGGGGTAGCGACGCAGGCCAATGGGCGTCCAGTGGACAGATCGAACGCGATCTGGTGCTGACCGATGCGGATTTTGCGCGTATTCGAGAGCTGATCTATCAGCGCGCAGGCATCGTTTTGGCCGAGCATAAGCGTGAAATGGTCTATAGCCGCTTGGCCAAGCGGCTGCGTCATCACGGCATGACGCGCTTTACCGACTACCTGTCGCGGCTGGAGCGTCAGCCCGACGCAAAAGAGTGGGAGGCGTTCACCAATGCACTGACGACCAATCTCACGGCATTTTTTCGTGAAGCCCACCACTTTCCACTGCTCGCCGAGCATATCAAGCACAAGCCTGATCCCGTCACCATCTGGTGTTCAGCGGCATCGACGGGAGAAGAGCCTTACTCCATCGCCATGACACTGTTGGAAACGTTGGGGCCCAAGGCGTCGCAAGCCAAGGTCATCGCCACGGACATCGACACAGAAGCGTTGGCCAAAGCACGTAAGGGCATTTATCCCCAGGAGCAGGTGCGCAAACTCGATGAGTCGCGCGTCAAGCGGTTCTTTCAAAAGGGCACAGGCAACCATGTGGGGCTCGCCAGGGTGCGGCCGGAGGTCTCGGCGCTGGTCGAGTTCATGCCGCTCAACCTACTGGCGCCACAGTGGCCAGTAAAGGGGCCATTCGATGCGGTCTTTTGTCGTAATATTATGATTTATTTCGATAAAGATACGCAGGCTAAGATATTGAAGCGGTTCGCGCCGCTGATGAAGCCTGATGGCCTGCTCTTTGCCGGTCACTCCGAAAACTTCTCGTATATCAGCGATGCGTTTAAGTTGCGCGGGCAAACAGTCTACACCCTCGCGAAATAAGCGAATAAAAAATGCGCGTTGTGCTCGACCTTGGGATAGGGCTCGGACGAGCAACGCGGCAATGGCTATCGTAAGAGGAGGCGTGCTTTGAGCGCAGCCAAGATTAAAGTGTTGTGCGTCGATGACTCGGCGTTGATCCGTGATTTGCTGACAGAAATCATCAACTCTCAGCCCGACATGGAAGTCGTCGCCGTTGCGCCTGACCCCATCGCTGCCCGGGATCTGATCAAGCAGCATAACCCTGACGTGCTGACGTTGGATGTCGAGATGCCGCGCATGGACGGTCTCGACTTTCTCGAACGGCTGATGCGTTTGCGTCCCATGCCGGTTCTGATGGTGTCATCGTTGACGCAAAGTGGCTCTGAAATCACGTTACGAGCACTGGAGCTGGGCGCGTTGGATTTTGTCGCCAAGCCGAGCCTGGGTATTCGCAGCGGCATGATGGAGTACGCCAACGAGATTGCCGATAAACTCCGCGCTGCCGCACGCTCTCGACCGCGCCAAGCGCGTCACAAAAACACGCCGCCTCCGAGTCAGCTCAAAGCCCCCATGATGACCAGTGAAAAGCTGATCATCATTGGCGCCTCCACCGGCGGCACCGAAGCCATTCGTGCGGTGCTGGAGCCGCTGCCTGCCAATGCGCCAGCGATTCTGATCACTCAGCACATGCCAGGCGGCTTTACACGCTCTTTTGCCGAGCGTCTGGATCGTTTGTGCCGTATTACCGTTAAAGAGGCCACGGACGGTGAGCGCGTGCTGCCAGGGCACGCCTATATCGCGCCCGGCGACCAGCACCTGGAGCTGGCCCGCAGCGGCGCTAACTACGTCGCACGGCTCAACGATGGGCCACCGGTCAACCGTCATCGCCCCTCCGTCGATGTGCTGTTTCACTCGGCGTCGAAGCACGCCGGTAAAAACGCCATTGGTGTGATTCTTACTGGGATGGGCAAGGACGGCGCGGCCGGTTTATTAGAGATGCGCCAGGCTGGCGCGCCCACCATCGCTCAGAACGAAGAGTCTTGCGTGGTCTTCGGCATGCCGCGTGAGGCGATTGCCGTTGGCGGAGCGGTCGAAGTGGTGGCGCTCGACGACATCCCGTCTCGACTGATGGCGCTAATCGCCGCTTCCGGTCGCGCGCAGCGGGTTTGACACCACGATATCGAACATCACCTGTATAGCTATTGACAAGGGAAACGACAACAATGAACCGCTTGCTGCGCAATCTCCGTATCCATACCGCCGTCGTCACGGCACTTGCCTGTTTGGTCACCCTTATTTTGGTGGTGGCCGGACTTGGTGTCATGGCCGATCGCAGTGCGCAGAGTAATCTTGCCACGCTCAATCAGATCGGCAACGAGCAGCTCAACGAGTTGAACCGCGCCGACTCGCTGCTCAATCAGGCCATGCTGGCGATGGAAACGGCGTCCAATCTATTGATGGTGGGTCGTACGCAGCAGTCCAATGAGCAGGTAGAGGTGGCAGCCAATCGGATCGAGCGGGCAGAGGCGCGCTTCAATAACTTTGCAGCGACGCCTCGTACGCCCCAAGGGCGAGCGCTAGGGGAGGCCGTGGAGGACAATTTCCACACGGTGCTCGCGCTCGTCAAGCAGCAGCACGAAAGCTTCGCGTTCATGGATATCAATACCTTCAATCAGTTGCGGGGGGAGTTAGCCCAGCCGCTGGAAGCACTGGCAGCGAGTATTACGGCGTTCGTAGAGTACGGCTTCGAGCGTGTGGCGACGACCCGTGCCGACGCGGAGGCCCAGGGGGATACCTTCACGTTGATCAATGCGCTCGCCGTCGGGATGGCGCTGTTGGTTTCCTTAGCGATCTATATGGGTTTGCGCCGTACGGTCATTGCACCGCTGAACGATGCCGTTCAGCGGCTGGACCGTATCGCTCAGGCAGATTTGACTCAGCCGTTGCCTGAAGCAGGCAAGAACGAAATTGGGCGCCTTTTCGCGGCCATGGCGACCATGCAGCAGAATCTCAGCACGACCGTGACGAGGGTACGTGAGGGCAGCCGAGAGATTCACCACGGTACGCGAGAAATCGCCAGCGGTAACGCCGATCTGTCGTCTCGCACCGAGCAGCAGGCCGCCTCGATCGAGCAAACGGCCGCCAGCATGGAGCAGATGACGGCCACGGTGAAACAGAATGCCGACAATGCTCGTCAGGCCAGCACGCTCGCAGCGGACGCCTCGACCACGGCAGAGCAGGGGGGCGAAGTGGTGCAGCAAGTGGTCGATACCATGCAGGGCATCTCGTCCAGCTCACAAAAGGTGGCCGATATTACCAGTGTGATCGATTCGATTGCTTTTCAGACCAATATCTTAGCGCTCAATGCGTCGGTCGAGGCGGCGCGTGCCGGTGAGCAGGGGCGCGGCTTTGCCGTCGTGGCAGGCGAAGTGCGCAACCTCGCTAGCCGCAGTGCCGATGCGGCAAAAGAGATTAAAACGCTGATCGAGGCGTCTGTTAGTCAAATCAACCAGGGCTCTTCTCTGGTAGAAAAGGCAGGACAAACGATGACCGATGTCGTCACGGCGGTGCGTCGTGTGACCGATATCATGGATGAGATCTCCGCCGCCTCTCAGGAGCAGAGTGACGGGATCGAGCAGGTGAGTCAGGCCGTTGGGCAGATGGATCAAGTGACACAGCAAAACGCGGCGCTAGTGCAACAAGCGTCTGCCGCTGCGGCGTCGCTGGAAGAGCAGGCGAATCGCTTGGAAGAAGCGGTGGCCATCTTTCAGGTGCTGAGCGACTCGTCCGCGCGTAGCGCCCTGCCGGCACAGCATGCCGCTACCCAACGTGCACCGCACAAGCTGGCTCAGAACACATCGGCGGCTGCGGCTCCTGTTGCACCGCCGCGGCATCAAACGACGACCCAGGCCCACGATGAGTGGGAAGAGTTTTAACCCTGACTGAATTCACAGTCACCCAATACATGATGTTAGTGAGAGGATGACCCATGGCCGATAAGAACATGAGCTTCTTGGTAGTAGACGACTTTCCCACCATGCGCCGGATCGTCCGCAGCCTGTTGAAAGAGCTCGGGTTTACCAATGTAGATGAAGCCGAAGACGGCCAGGATGCGTTGAACAAGCTGCGCGCTGGCAACTTCGAATTCGTCGTGTCGGATTGGAACATGCCGAATCTCGATGGTTTGGAGATGCTCAAAGAGATCCGTCAGGATGATGCGTTGAAAGATCTGCCGGTTCTAATGGTGACGGCAGAGGCCAAAAAAGAGAACATCATTGCCGCCGCACAAGCGGGTGCCAATGGTTACGTCGTCAAGCCGTTCACAGCCGCCACCCTAGAAGAGAAGCTGAATAAAATCTTCGAGAAAATGGGTAAATGACGCGGCGGAGCCAAGGTGCTCGGTTAACGAGGAGACAACACAATGAGCCAGAATGAGCAGGGTGGTTCTGCCCAACTGTCCGAAGAAGCCGCTGAAGACCTGATCTTTCGTATTGGTAAGCTCACCCGCATGCTGCGCGACAACATGCGCGAGCTTGGCTTGGACAAGGAGATCGAGAAGGCCGCCGAAGCGATTCCCGATGCCCGTGACCGACTGCACTATGTGGCAACGATGACCGAGCAGGCGGCGGACAAGGCGCTCAACGCCATCGATCGGGCGCAGCCGCTGCAAGACCAGCTCTCTGAGCGTGCCGAAGCTTTGGATAAACGCTGGGGTGAGTGGTTCGAAGCGCCCAAGGAACTGGATGACGCCAAGGCGCTAGTCAAAGAAACGCGGACCTACCTGAGCGATGTGCCGCAGATCACCGCAGCGACCAATAAAGAGCTGCTGGACATCATGATGGCTCAGGATTTCCAGGATCTCACGGGCCAAGTCATCAAAAAGATGATGGACGTGATTCGTGAGATCGAGCACCAGCTGGTTCAGGTACTGATCGACAACGTGCCGGGCGCAGAAGCGCGCGAAACGATGCAGCGCAAGGCGGAAGATCAGTGGAAAAACGAGAACGCGCGTCGCAATGAAGACCTTCTCAATGGGCCGCAGGTGAAAGCGAACGCCCCTGATATCGTCACCGGACAGGATCAGGTAGACGACTTATTGGACGAATTAGGCTTTTAATGCCGGGTTATTAGCATATTGTAAGCCTCTGCCTCTGGCAAAATAAAAACCCAGCTCAGCCGTCCTCAAGGGCGGCTGAGCTTATGGTGTGCCTTATTTTGGTCGACCGACCACTCGTCAGCCGGATGACAGCATGGCAGATAACGACAGCGATCAGGAAAAAACCGAAGAGGCCACGCCTCGACGCTTGGACAAAGCGCGGGAAGAGGGCCAGGTGCCTCGGTCCCGAGAGCTGACGACCTTCCTGATGCTGCTCGGGGGCGTGATAGGTCTATGGAGCATGGGGCAGATGCTCTATGACCAGCTTGGCATGGTGATGGAGCAGGCGTTCTTGTTCGAACGTCGCCAAGCCATGGAAACGACCTCGATGCTGGTCAACGCGCTGGACTTGGGGCAGCGAACGCTCATCGCGATGCTACCGCTCTTTCTGCTGCTCACGGTCATTGCGCTGGTAGCGCCCGCACTGTTGGGCGGCTGGCTCATTTCCTCCAAATCTCTCCAGCCCAAGTTCTCGAAGCTGAACCCGATCAAAGGGATCAAACGACTTTTTTCCACCCAAGCACTGGCCGAATTGGCAAAGGCTATCGCCAAGTCGGTACTGGTGGGAAGTGTGGCGTTCAGCTTTTTATATTTTAATATGGGGCGGTTTTTGGGACTGATGGATCAGCCCATTCAGCAGGCGCTGGTGAGCGCACTGAACATGGCCGCTCTGGCGGCTGGTCTCATCGTGTTGTCGCTGATCGTAGTGATTTTGATCGATGTGCCGTTCCAGCTATGGAACAACGCCAAGCAACTGCGTATGACCAAAGAAGAGGTCAAACAGGAGCACAAAGACTCCGAAGGCGACCCCCATGTCAAAGGGCGTATTCGCCAGCAGCAGCAAGCCATGGCGCGAGGTCGCATGATGAGTAAAGTCCCCGACGCCGATGTCATCATCACCAACCCAACGCATTACGCGGTGGCACTGGTATACCAGGAGGGGCGTATGGGGGCCCCTCGGCTGGTGGCCAAAGGCGCGGACGCCGTGGCCGCACGTATCCGTGAAATAGGTGAAGAGTCTGGCGTTCCGAGATTGGAAGCAGCGCCATTGGCGCGTGCCCTGTATCATCATGTCGACTTAGAGGCCGAAGTGCCTGCCGAACTGTATACCGCCGTGGCCGAGGTCATGGCCTGGGCCTATCGCCTGAAGCACGTTGCACAGCAAGGAGGCGAGGTGCCCCCCACTCCCGATAATTTACCGGTTCCCCCGGAAATGGACAGTCCCGGCCGTCGTGCCGGTGGCAATGAGGCGCAAACATGAAAGGCTTAAGCCAGTTGATCAATCAGCGACCCTGGATGAACGACGTGAGCATGAAGCTGCTTGCGGGCCCGCTGCTGATTTTAATGATTCTGGGCATGATGATTCTGCCCCTCCCGCCGTTCGCGCTGGATCTGCTGTTCACGTTCAACATTGCGTTGTCCATCATGGTGTTGCTGGTCAGCATGTTTGCCGAAAAGCCGCTGGACTTCGCCGCTTTTCCGGCCGTCCTGCTGTTCACGACGCTGCTTCGCCTCTCGCTCAACGTGGCCTCCACCCGCGTGGTATTGATGGAAGGCCACGAAGGCGGTGATGCGGCGGGCAAGGTCATTGAGGCGTTCGGCACCTTCCTCGTCGGCGGTAATTTTGCAGTGGGGCTAGTCGTCTTCCTCATCTTGGTCATCATCAACTTCATGGTCATCACCAAAGGTGCGGGGCGTATCGCCGAAGTGGGCGCTCGCTTCGTGCTCGACGCCATGCCTGGCAAGCAGATGGCCATCGACGCCGACTTGAATGCTGGGTTAATTGGCGAAGATGAAGCGAAAAAGCGTCGCGCCGAGGTAGCCCAGGAAGCCGACTTCTACGGCTCCATGGACGGTGCCAGTAAATTCGTTCGTGGTGACGCGGTGGCGGGTCTGGTCATTATGGTGGTCAACATTATTGGTGGCCTGCTGATTGGCATGATGCAGCACGATCTGGGCTTTGCCGATGCCGCGCGTACCTATACGCTGCTGACGATTGGCGATGGCTTGGTGGCTCAGATCCCGGCCCTGGTCATCTCGACGGCTGCAGGCGTCACCGTGTCTCGGGTAAATACCGAGCAGGACGTTGGTCAGCAGATGATCAGCCAGCTGTTCGTCAATCCTCAGGTCATGATTCTAGCGGCGATGGTCATGGGGTTGCTCGGCCTGGTGCCCGGCATGCCCAATTTCGTATTCTTGGTCTTCACCGCGCTGCTGGGCGGCTTGGCGTGGTATCTGATGCGTCGCAAAGAGCAGACCTTGGTCAAAGAGGAGATCGCCACGGCGCCACCGCCTCTTCAAGAGACGCCAGAAGCCAGTTGGGAAGACGTACAGCTGGTGGACACGCTGGGTCTGGAAGTGGGCCACCGTTTGATCCCGCTGGTAGATTCGCGGCAAAAAGGGGAGTTGCTGGGGCGCATTAAAAGCGTCCGAAAGAAATTCGCCCAGGAGGTGGGCTTTTTGCCCCCGGTGGTACACATTCGCGATAACTTAGAACTGCCGCCCAATACCTACGTGCTTTCCATGAAAGGCGCCGAAATCGGCCGTGCCGACGCGCAGCCCGGCAAATGGCTGGCCATCGACCCCGGCCAAGTGTCCGGTGAGCTACAAGGCACGCCAACGCAAGACCCAGCCTTTGGACTGCCTGCGGTATGGATCGATGGCAACCAGCGTGAGCACGCTCAGGTCTACGGCTATACGGTCGTGGATGCCAGCACGGTGATCGCCACCCATCTGAACCATCTGCTGCACCGTCACTCTCCCGAGATGCTGGGGCGGCAAGAAGTGCAAAAGCTGCTGGACAAACTGGGCGAAGACCAAAAATCGCTGGTCGAAGAGGTGGTGCCCAAAGCGATCTCTCTGACCGTGTTGCAGCGAATTTTGCAGAACCTGCTGGATGAAGACGTCTCGATTCGCGATATGCGCACGGTGTTGGACACCTTGGCCGAGTATGCGGGACAACAGAAAGACCCCAATGAGCTGACCGCTCTGGTGCGTATCGCGCTGGGTCGCGCGATTACACAACAGTGGTTTGCTGGCCAGGAGACCCTGCACGTCATGGGACTGGACGCGCAGCTCGAACAAGTATTGATGCAGGCCATGAACGGTAACGGGGCCATGGAGCCGGGGCTGGCGGATACGTTGATGCATCAGGCACAGCAGGCGCTCGAGAAGCACGAAGGCAGTGGTGAAGCGCCCGTGCTGGTCGTTCAACACTCGTTGCGCGCGGTGCTATCGCGCTTCCTACGCCGCCGGATGCGCCACTTGGTGGTGATGTCCCAGGCAGAAATTCCCGACGACCGCACCCTGCGCGTGACCACCCTGGTCGGTGGCCGCTAAATTGGTAACAGGTGAACCATGAGCGTGAGACGTTTTGTCGGAGCCAATAGTCGCGATGTCATGCGCCAAGTGCGCGAAATACTGGGTGACGATGCCTTGATCGTTGCTAATCGCCGCACCGAAGGCGGCGTTGAAATTCTGGCCATGGCCGACGACGCGGTCGACCAGTTCGATCCGTCACCCGCAGAGCCTTCAGAAGTATCGCGAGACGCCCCGGCGCCCGCTGCGGCTTTCTCACTGCCGACACAGCCAGATCCGCTGGAGGCAATGAGCGAGCGCCTGCTCCGAGAAATGCAGGACATGCGCGAGCTGCTCTCTCGCCGTCAGCCGATGGTGGAGTCGCCGCGCGGCACTCAAACGACGTATGAATATCTGCTAGCCATGCTGGTGCGGGTGGGCTTTAGCGCCGAACTCAGCCATGAGGTGCTCGAAGCGCTGCCCGAGGAGTTATTGACCCAGGAAGGCGGCCATGACGCTGCCAGCGCTTGGCTGCGCGAACAGCTCATAGCGCGGCTGAAGGTGCTGGCGCACGAAGATCGCTTTTTCGATCAAACCGGCATCGTGGCGCTGGTAGGGCCTACTGGGGTCGGTAAAACCACGACCACGGCCAAACTGGCGGCGCGTTTCGTCATGCGCCATGGCACTCGTCCGGTGGCGCTCGTGACCACTGATAGCTTCCGCATCGGTGCCCACGAGCAGCTACGCATCTACGCCCGACTGTTGGATACGCCGATGTACGCGCTCGACGCAGAACAGCCTATCGACGAGCTGGTCGGCCGACTGCAAGGCAAGCAATGGGTCATCATCGATACCGTTGGGATGAGCCAACGAGATCAGCGCGTGATCGAGCAGATTGCGCACTTGCAGGGCGGACAGTCGACAGTACGACTGGTGCTATTGCTCAATGCGGCCAGCCAGCCAGAGACCCTGGAAGAGGTGGTGTTGCGCTACCGTCAGGCAGCGCGGGCCGCAGGGGCCGAGCTCGACGACTGCATCATCACCAAGCAGGACGAGGCCGGGCGACTGGCGCCCGTTCTGGATATCGTAATGCGCCACGGCATGCGCGTACTGTTTGGATCACACGGCCAGCAGGTGCCGGAAGACATGGCCGTGGCCACGCCCTCTGGCCTGATCGACCAAGCGCTCTCGGCCAGTTCGAGTACTTCGATGGATCAATGCGGCCCGGCCAGCGCGCCGAGCCTGCCGCGCTGGTCGCGAGATGTGCTAGGCCAGGGGCGCCGGCTGACGTCGGTACTGACTCGGCTGCGCCAACGGGTCGCCGATTTTCACCGTTTGGAGGCCGCCTGGGACATCGCTGCGCTGCCCAGCGTGGTGCAGGATCAGCGTTTAGACACGCTGCTGGCTGGCGCGGAAGCGACCCACGATGCCATGGGCGTCGTGTGGTCGCCCAGGCGCAACGAGCGCAACTGTGACTGGTCGATGCCGGACGTGGCGCTCGACGATCAAGGGGCATGGTTGGCACTGACGCGTTTGCAGCATCGCCAACCTGCTGGGTGGCAACCACGATTGGCGGGCTGCGCGGCAGACATCGCCGTTCATCTGCTGCCTACCCTGCCGGAGTCCGACGCGCTGGCATGGCTTAACGACCAGCGCTTGACCTGGGTCAGCGCCGTCAACGCCAGTCAGCGTGTACACTGCCAGGGCGAGCGTCCTACCCTGCGCACGCTGTTTCAAGAGAGTACGCTCACCCATCGTGTTGCCATTCGTTTTCGTGGTCAACGCATGCAGCTATCGACAGCCTACGTGGAGGCCCACGATGCCACCGGCAACGCGGTGCTGGCTTGGGTGGGCGACGTGTGCGATCCAGAAAGCAGCAAGCGTGTCGTGCGCCGCTACTGGCTAACTCCCGCGCGTCTAGGCAGCGACGTTGTATCGCTGCTGTTCATTCAGTTACAGAGTGATGGGCTATCCGCGTTGACCAAGCGTGCCTGGCAGCAGCTAAAAGAGGCGGATGGCGGCGAGGTGAGCAGCGAGCTACGCCTGCTCATGGCCAGCGGCGCCGCCGCTGTAGCCAGTCACTTGGATCTGGCCGATGACGACGCGGTGCAAGCGTTGCGAGCCGACCTGTTGCGCCTGCTGGGCAGTCAGCGTAAACGCCGCGATACGGCGCTACTCGACGCCTTGGTGCACGTGTTGATGGCACGCGATGCCATTCGCCAGCTCGGTAGCGTCAGTCGCGAGGACCTGATATGAGCGGCCAGGATCAAGCGGCGGGCCTGCGCAAATGGGCCGATCTACAGCGTCAGCAGCGAGCCGCACAGGACGAACCACAAGATACCCATGCGTCCGCCGCTCCTGCCTCGCCGGTCAGTACTGAAGAGGCGGCGGTGCATACCCAAGACGCTCTGGCGCCCACTGTCGCTGCCGCCACTGAACCGGCGACGGTGACGCCACCGCGCCCTCAAAAGCCGCTGGTGGTGATAGGGCTACCGCATACTGGCGCCGCACAAGTCGATAAAGTGCGTGGACGTTTGGGGCAGTGGTCGGCGTTGGGGCGTCAGTGGGCGGGCGACCCGCAGGATTGGCAGATTCAGGTCGTCATGGCCGATACGCCGTCGCTGGCCATGCTGGCGAAGGAGCATGCACGATGGGCGCTATGGGTCACTAGCGATGCCGATGGCTTTGCCAGCATGTACCGTGTGCTTCGAAAAGTGCGAGAGCATGGCGGTCCGCGACGCCTGCTGGCACTCCATGAACCGCACCTGCCGCGTCAGGGGCTGCTGGAGAACTTGCGTGACGCCGCCGCTTACTATTTGGATATCGAGCTTTTGTTGCTTGCACGTTGAGACAGATGATCGGCTTGCTGTCGTTAGCGACCTACGCCGAATAGAGGGCCCGCGTATGAGGCTATTTGCCCGACAGACGTTGATAAAAGCCGTAAAGTTGTTAACAGTGAAAAGGGTGAGCCCCCGCGCAGCGATGCTGGCAACCATCATGTGGGTCGTTAGCGCCGAGGCGGCAACGGGTAGCTGGAGCCGAGACGTGCCTGGCGTGTTGGTCGCCATGAGCGACCGCACCAGTCAGAGCCAGGCCATTTCGCCACCAGCAGGCATCCCGCTGGGAGGAGCGACGCTAACGCGCGTGCAGTGGCGGTTCGACACCCCACCGAGTCACCCCGTCAACGCTTGGTTGTGTCACCCTGAGCGCTGCGTGGCACTGTCGGGCATGCGCGGCAGTACCACTGCGCTGGAAGGCATGTTGGCAAATGCGCCGCTGCACTTTCGGTTTGCACTGTCGCCGGGCCAGCGGCCAGTGAGGGTGCAGGGGCTACAGGTGATAGTGAATTATCGGTAAAGGCCGTTCAGCCGCGAGGCACGAGGATGTATACAGCACAAGGCAGGATCAAACAAAGTGAGCTGTTGACCCAATACATGCCACTGGTGCGACGTCAGGCCTTAACGCTGCAGGTAAGATTGCCCGCAAGTATTGAGCTAGATGATCTGATCCAGGCAGGCATGGTGGGGCTATTAGAGGCGCTGGGACGCTTCGATGCTGCCCAGGGTGCCACGTTCGCGACGTTCGCCAGCCAGCGGATTCGCGGTGCCATGATGGACGAGCTGCGCACTCGCGACTGGCTGCCGCGCAGCGTACGTCGTTCGGCGCGGGCAGTGGACGATGCGGTACGCCGCTTGGAGCAGCAATTGGGCCGCCCCCCTGAAGAGGGTGAAATTGCCCGCGAGCTGGAGATGCCCCTGAGCGAGTACCAGCAGCTGTTGAATGACACCAACAGTGGTCAACTGCTGCCGTTCGAAGAGCTGGTCGCCGATGGCGGTGAGCCGGCGGGTGACGATGCCCAGCATCGGCCGTTTGACCAATTGCTTGATGAGCAGCAGCGACACACCTTGATCGAGGCCATCGAGGCATTACCCGAGCGTGAAAAGCTGCTGATGGCGCTCTATTACCAAGAAGAGATGAACCTTAAAGAGGTCGGCGCGGTGCTGGGCGTCACCGAATCGCGGGTCTCCCAGCTACACAGTCAGGCGGTGAGCCGTCTGCGCGCGCGTTTACGCGATCACGATGAATCCTAATACCCACTCACCCTACTCGGCGAGGAGCCGTTGATGAACCCATCTACGTTGATCGGTATCTTTGCCAGCATGTTGCTGCTGGTAAGCGTGCTGTTCTTTACTGCAGAGTCGCCCGAAAGTTTTATCAATGTGCCGGGACTGGCCATCGTCATCACCGGTACGCTGGCGGCGACCTTCATCAGCTATCCGTTGAAAGAAGTGCTGCGAGTGGTGCGTTTGGTGGGCTTGGTGTTCCGCCGTGAGAATACCTATGTGCGGGACGACATCAACGAGCTGGTGTCCATGTCGCGGCTCTGGTTCAAAGGTGACGTGCGGGCCGTCGAACGGGAGCTCGAGCACACCCGCAACCCGTTTCTACGAACCGGTATTCAACTTGTGATCGCCAATACCAAAGAGGATGAGATTTTCGACATGCTGCGCTGGCGTATCGCCCGCTTGAAAGCCCGCGAACACGCCGAAGCGCAAATTTTTCGCACCATGGCGACCTACGCGCCCGCTTTCGGCATGATCGGCACGTTAGTGGGGCTGGTCAACATGCTCGAAGTCATGGATGCCGGAGACCTTCAGGTCATCGGCCCCCGCATGGCGGTAGCACTGCTGACCACCTTCTACGGTATCTTGCTGGCCAACCTCGTGTTCAAGCCCATCGCCGTCAAGCTGGAGCGGCGCACCGAGGAGCGGTTGATTACCATGAACATGGTGCTCGAAGGGATTTCATTGATCACCAAGCGCCGCTTGCCATCGTTCATTGAAGAGACGCTCAACTCCTTCGTAGCGAACTACCATGATGAGATCCGGGACGCCAACGTCAAACCCCGCCCCGACGTTGGCTCCGCATTGAAAGGGTAGCGCCATGCTTGACCGCGACTCACGGCATGCCCTGGAGCTGCCCGCTGCAGTGGGTGAGAGTGACGAGAGCTGGCTAACCAGCTACTTGGACGTACTCACACTGCTCATCACGCTGTTCGTTCTGCTGCTAGCCTTGGCGCCGCCGAGCGGCGGCGAAGGGCAGAGCCGCGAGGCCCTGAGCGTCGCCAGCGCCGTGACCTCACTGCCGCTCGCTAGCTTGGCCACGGGTATTCAGCCACGCCATGAAGGGTTGCAACCTCATATGGCGGGACTCGACATTCCTGGTGTAAGCGTCTCGCAAGGTCAAGAGGGCGTGACGCTGCGCATCGACGACAGCCTTTTGTTTCCCAGCGGCAACGATGTGCTAACGCCCCAAGGGCAAGATGTGTTAGAACGACTCTCTTCCGTGCTGGCGACTTTCGATGGGCAAATCTCCGTTGAAGGTCATACCGATAACGTGCCTATCTCGACGCCGAGGTTTCCATCGAACTGGGAGCTCTCAGTAGGCCGTGCCATTGCGGTCGTGCGCCAATTAGAGCGGCAAGGCATTGCCATTTCACGTATGCGGGCGGTCGGTTATGCCGACACCCAACCCATGGAAAGTAACGCTACCTCGGAAGGGCGAGCAGCCAACCGGCGCGTTGAACTGCTGCTAAGGCAGCAGGTCGAGGGGTAAAGCACTATCTCGAGGCTATCTGCGTGTCGAAGCATCACTCGCTACTACAATCGTTTGGCGCCGTCATGGTGCTCGACGGTGAGAGTCGGCGCATTCAGGCGGTCAGTCGCAACCTAAACAAACTGCTGGGATTGGCAGACACCGAGCTCCGTGCGATTTCCCCCGCCACCGTGCTGGGCAAGCGGTTGAGCCAACGATTGCGCCAAGAGCTGCATGGACGCCAGCGGTTAGCGAGCCCGCTAGCCTTCCGTCGGCTACATGACACCACGCGCCTGCAGGTTCACGCTTATCGCACGCATCGCCACGTGGTGGTCGAAATCGAGCCCCTCAGCCCGCTGGGCAAACGACGCCTGCTGGGGACCGTCAACGAGCGCTTGATGCGTCTAGCCGAAGCGACCCATCAAGAAGAACTGCTGGATTATTTAGTGACCGCCGTGCAACAGCTCACCGGTCATGATCGCGTCTCGGTCTGTCATTTCGACAGCGATTGGCACGGGCTGATCGTCGCCGAAGCGCAAGGCGGGCACCTGCCTGCGCTGCTGGGCCAACGCTTTCCTGCCAGTGACTTTCCGATCACGCTGCGCCGCACCTACGAGCGCCATCCGATCCGTTTGATTCATGACGCCAGCGCCCATGCAGAACCGCCGCTGCCGTGTACGCCAGAGGGCGAGAGCGTCGATTTGCGCCACTGCTTTTTACGTGCCCCCGCGCCGGAGCGTCAGCGCTACTTGCAACGGTTGGGCGTACGCGGTGCGATGAGCCTGGCCATGCAGGGTGACACCGGGCTGTGGGGCTTGCTGTTCTGCCACTCGGCAGCGCCTCATCCGGTGTCGCCGCCAGTCCGCGATGCCGTTCGCACCCTCGTCCAGATGGCGACCCAGCGGCTTTTGCTACTCAGGGCTCGACAAGAGGCCCGCTATCTTCAGCGCGTACAAGATAGTTTGGTGCTCTCGACGAATGCCCGTGTCGAGCCGCAAAGCCCCGTCGAGTTGTTGTCAGCCCAAGCGGAGACATGGTGCTCGCTGTTTCGCGCCCACGGTGTTGCACTGTGGCTGAAAGGCAGCGTTTACGCGGACGGTCATACGCCCGACGCCGCAGTCGTCGCTCAGTTCGTCAAACGGCTCGACAAAGCGCATCGACACAGCGGGCCTTGGTGTACCCGTGGCGTGGCCAGCGAGCCCTTGACCGAATCCCTGAACATGCCAGACCAATGTGGCATTCTGGCCGTGCCGCTGCCCATGAGCGTGGCTCAGCGCGGCTGGCTGATCTTCTTTCGCCCCGAGCAGGTAGAAACGCTTTACTGGGCGATGCAACCGACCTCGGCACCGCTACCCCCGGTGATGGTGGCGCCGTCGGCGGCCTGGTGCGAAGAGGTAGTGGGCAAAAGCGAGGCGTGGCAGCGCGTCGAGCGCCTGGCGGTGATGGACCTGGGAGAAGACCTGACGCTGGCGATCTCCGCTTACGAGATCAGCACGCTGAACATGCATTTAGAGCGTGAGCGTAAGGCGCTTGCCGCTGCTAATCAGCGCTTGGAGCAGCTCGCCCACTTCGATCCGCTCACCCAGGTGTGGAACCGCTACCGTATCGAACAGGCCATCGATGCCGAACTGGTCGCGGCCAAACGGTACGGCGCTGCCTTTGCGCTGCTGCTATTCGATGTGGATCACTTCAAGCAGATCAACGATACCCACGGACACAGCGTGGGCGACGACGTGCTGGTGTCGCTGGCGCGCCTGGTGGAAACCTCGCTACGTGGCTGTGACCACCTGGGCCGCTGGGGCGGCGAAGAGTTCGTGGTGCTCGCCACGCACTCGGACATGGACGCCGCGGTCGGCTTGGCTGAGCGGCTGCGTAGCCTGGTGGCGACACTGCACGTCAGCGGTCTGGATCAGCCCATCACGGTGAGCATCGGTGTCGCCATTTGGCAGCCCGGCGATAGCTGTAAAACGTTGATGGCCCGGGCCGACGCTGCCATGTATCGAGCCAAGCGTAGCGGCCGTAACCGCGTAGAACTCGCCGAAGAGCGCGTGACTTAAGGCGTGCGGGCCGTCTCGGCGGCCGCACTGCACAACGCTTGCATGCGCGAGATGGCCGCATCTGCACCCGCCAGGCTAAAGGTCATGTACCAAGGCTCCCGCTCGTTCTGATCGAAGCCAAGAAAGAGCTGTTCCCCCGACTGCATTTCCTCGATCAGCGTCTCCATATCTTGCAAATAGAAATGGGCATAAAAGCCGTCATCGCCGCGCTCGGTAATGAACTCCGCCATGGTGTCGATGATCGGCTGGTCGTCGATGCGTAGCCGCGTCGGCACGAGGTTCACCGCACGGCTTTCGCCTTGCTGTTGCGCCAGCGTCACTCGCATCTCGAGCCAAGGCAGGTCGCAGACACCCTGGGTCGTGTTCACGCTGAGCGTAGCGTCTGAGTAGCTGTGGGTCTCCACGGCGCGGAAGTGGCGTTCGTCGCCAAGGCTAAGGGCCATCGACTGCCAGTGCCCGTGGGGTTCGGTAGAACTCACGTTGAACGTGGCCGCCAGCGCCGGGTTCGCCAGCAGGAGCGTGGACAACGCGTAGGAAGAGAGTGCGCGAGTGGGGCTCATAGATCGTATCGTCATCGAAAACCCTAAGCCTATAGCGTGTTGAGAATAATCAAAAGGGTAAGGTGCTGTTTTTTCTATATCTAGTGGGTTTGTCTCAAAAAAGCAGCCGATATAGTAGAAAGTCGGGGCTATACTCTCTGGCGATGCCTTGTATCATCGGGCCGTTTTAGCCGCTATTGATCCCTCGTGAAGGAGTTTCGTGACATGAACACCGCAACCAAGGCGATGAAGACATCCAGTGAGGTCCCTCTGCAGGCCCCCTCAAGAGAGATCTGGGATGCCAAATATCGGTTGAAAGATCGCCATGGCCAGCCGGTAGATCAGGATGTCTCGGCGACGTTCGAACGCGTGGCGCGCGCGCTAGCGGCCGTCGAGGGCGAGCACGCTGACGAGTGGCTGCCCAAGTTCCGTTGGGCGTTGGAGAACGGCGCGATTCCCGCCGGCCGTATTCTCTCCAATGCCGGTGCCGACGCCTACAAACCCGCCGTCAGTCTGATCAATTGCACCGTCTCGCGTACCATCCATGACTCCATGCGCGATATTCTCGATTCCGTGGTCGATGCTGGGATGACCTTGAAATCGGGCGCGGGCATTGGCTACGACTTTTCGACGCTGCGACACAAAGGCGCTTTCGTGTTTGGCGCAGGCGCGGGCACCAATGGCCCGCTGGCCTTCATGGATATCTATGACAAGATGTGTTTCACCGTGGCATCCGCCGGGGGACGTCGCGGTGCCCAGATGGGGACCTTCGATGTCGGTCACCCCGACGTGCGGGACTTCATCCAGGCCAAGCGTGAAGCCGGGCGGCTGCGCCAGTTTAACCTTAGCCTGCTGATCACCGACGAGTTCATGGAAGCAGTGAAGCACAACGCCGACTGGCCGCTGGCTTTTCCGCTGCACCCAGGTGAAAAAGAGGACGTTAGTGCTGACGACATCATTTACCGCGACTGGCCGGTGATCGAAGAGGGCTACACGGTGGATGATCAGGGGCGCGTGGCCTGCCGCATTGTCGAAGTGATCAAGGCCCGCGAGCTGTGGGACACGATCATGGCCTCCACCTACGACTACGCCGAGCCAGGCTTCATCTTGATCGATCAGGTCAACCGTATGAACAACAACTGGTTCTGTGAAGATATTCGCGCGACCAACCCCTGTGGTGAACAACCGCTCCCACCAGAAGGGGCCTGTCTACTGGGATCGGTCAACTTGACCAAGTTCGTGATCGAACCGTTTAGCGCCGAGCCGCGCTTCGACTGGGAGCGCTATCGTAACGTCGTGGCGATCTTTACCCGAATGCTCGATAACGTAGTGGAAATCGCCGGACTGCCGCTTCCCCAACAGCAGCGCGAAATCGAAGCCAAGCGCCGCCACGGCATGGGCTTTTTAGGGCTCGGTTCGACACTGACCATGTTGAAGATACCCTACGGTTCTCAGGCATCGCTGACGTTCACTGAGGAAGTGAGTCGTCACCTCGCGTTGGAAGGGTGGAAGCAAGCGCTGGAACTCTCTAAAGAGAAGGGCATGGCGCCGGTGCTCGAAGAGGAGCACACCATCACGCCAAAAATGATGCGCGAGCGCCCACAGCTGGCCAGCGACGGTTACGAGGTCGGTGACAAAGTGCCGGGCCGCATTCTGCATGCCCGCTATAGCCAATACATGGCCAAAGTGGCCGAGCTGGAGCCGGACTTGGTGGCGCAGCTCGCCGAGCACGGCGCGCGGTTCACTCATCACAGCTCGATTGCCCCGACGGGCACCATTTCGCTCTCCATGGGCAACAACGCCTCGAATGGTATCGAGCCGTCGTTCTCACATCGCTATTTCCGCAACATCATTCAGTCCGGCAAAAAGACCAAGGAGCAGGTGGAAGTGGTCTCCTTCGAGCTGGCCGCCTATCGCCACTTCATCGCTGCCGATGCGGTAGAAAGCGATCTGCCGGATTACTTCATCACCGCCGACTCGGTGTCGCCCGAACAGCACGTCGCCGTGCAGGCCGCCGCGCAGCAGTGGGTAGATTCTGCCATTTCTAAAACGGTCAACGTGCCGACCGAGTTCCCGTTCGAGCAGTTCCAAGACCTCTATTTGCAGGCGTATGAGAGCCGTTTGAAAGGCTGCACGACCTTCCGCTTCAATCCAGAAGCGTTTCAAGGGGTGCTGGTGCGGGAAGACGATCTCAAGAACACCACCTACGTCTTCGAACTAGAGAGTGGCGAAACGCTGGAACTGACGGGCGATGAAAAAGTGCTCTATGACGGTGAGGAGCACAACGCGGCCAACCTGTTCGATGCCTTGAAAGAGGGCACTTACGGTAAGTGGTAACCAGCGCACGCGTAGGCTTGAGCAACGGTCAAACATTGGGAGAGAGCGTTATGGCGGTCGAAATCACGTCGAAAATTGTCGGTTACCGAATCAAACAGCCGGAACGGCCTACCCCCGAGCCCGTGTTGGCCGAGGAGGACCCGCTGACGGTCCGTATCCCCTCGCGTCCGGAGGGGACGCTGGAGGCGGTGTCGGAGAAGATCTCCTACGTGGGGGCCGAAGGGCGTAAGAAGGTCTATTTGCTGGTGTCGTTCATGCCGGTGGAGGGGGTGGTCGGTGGTCAGCGCGTGGTGATCGAGCGCCCGGTGGAGTTTTTCTTTCCGTCGGGCCAGCTCTCCAGCGAGCATCAGTGGATCACTGCCACGATGCGTAGCCTGTCGCTAGCGGCGCGGGGCGGCTATGTCACGCAGGCCGTGGCGGATCTTCGCAAGGTGGCCTGGGATAAGGGGTTGGTGCGCTGTGGCATGAATCGCTGGAATAAGCCCATGTTTCACGATTCTGAAGTGGCGGCGATTGCTTGGTCGATTCAGCAGATTCTCTATCGGCGTGGCTTTCTGGATCAGGACGGCCACCAAGTGCCGGTCGAGACGCTGGTTGCCCGCTACGCCCACCGAATGCAGCATGGCCATGCTTGGCAGCCCGAGGAGCGTCCAACTGTCGATGAGGCCTCAGGCGCGCCTGTATCCGCTAGCGGCGCGCCGGCCACCGTGGGCACCTGCCCCGAGTGCCGAGGGGACTTGATCATGATGGATGGCTGTCCTACCTGCTACGCCGGATGCGGCTGGTCCAAGTGTGGCTGACGCGCCCCTTTGCTAAGTGCTGCGCGCTGGGCCAGCGGGCGGCACACGTCGCATCAGCCGTCATCGGAGGATCAACCGTCGAGCAGGGGGCGGACGTTATCGGTCAGGTAGCAGTCATCGAACTCTCCTTCCGTGGCCAGCGCATCCAGGTCGGGAATCGACACGTGGTGGCGGTCGCGGAAGACCAAACCATCCTCGCTGAGCGCGCTGAACGTGCGGCTGACATGCACCGGGCTCAGCCCCAGAATATCGGCCAGCTGCTCTTGGGAGAGCGGGAGACGGAACTGCCCACTAATATCGTCATTGGTTTGGCGTAGGCGCAGGTACATTTCATGGAGGAAGTGGGCCATCTTTTGGCGCGCGCTGCGCCGTGCGAGGTTCACCAACCGTTCGGTGAGCAGCGCCTGCTGACGGCTGCCGATGGCGAACATCACCGAGGTGAGCGGCAGCGACTCACGAAAGAGATCGAGCATCCGTTTATGGGGGAAATGGCAGACCACTCCGTCCGTAATCATGCGCACGTTCTCGAGACGCTGAGAAAACGCAAACTCCCGCAGGCCGATGATGTCCCCAGGGAGGAAAACTTCGAGAATCTGCCGATCACCATTTTCTAGGTGACGGTAAGAGTAAGCCCAGCCGCTGCGCAGCGTGCAAAACTCGTTGGCAGGGGCGCCCATCTCCCATAGTAGCGAACCAGCCTTGATGTCGTCAGGGCTCTCTTCGAGTGAATTGAGCAACTGCTTTTCGTCGTCTGTCAGCGTACAGTAGTGGCTAAAGTGGCGAATAATGCAGCTCTTATCCTGTTCCACGCGTGCTTCTCCTCGTGCAAACCACCTTTGTTAAACGGCGTCGTTACTTACTATAAGCAGTCGTCACGCGGCATGCTCGCTCTTTTGCGTCTCCCGGCGCGTTTGCGCCGGGACGGCCGCTTAAGAGGTGGTTGACGCGCGGTGACCCCGCTCGAGAAGCGGGGCCAAAAAGCGCCCTGTATGCGAGACGTGCTGCTTGGCAAGCTGCTCCGGGGTGCCTTCGGCAATGATTTGTCCGCCACCCGAGCCGCCTTCCGGGCCCAGGTCGATTAGCCAGTCAGCGGTCTTGATCACATCCAGATTGTGCTCGATCACCACGATGGTATTGCCGTGATCGCGCAGGCGATGCAAGACCGTGAGCAGTTGGCGAATATCCTCGAAATGCAGTCCCGTGGTGGGCTCATCCAGAATATAGAGCGTTTTCCCGGTGTCGCGCTTGGCGAGTTCGCGGGCGAGCTTCACTCGCTGGGCTTCACCGCCAGAGAGGGTGGTCGCGCTCTGGCCCAAGCGAATGTACGAAAGCCCAACGTCCATCAGCGTTTGTAGGCGGCGGGCGATGGCAGGCACTGGGCTGAAAAATGCCAGGGCGTCCTCCACGGTCATCTCCAGCACTTCGTGGATGGTTTTACCCTTGTAATGAATATCCAGCGTTTCGCGATTATAGCGCTTCCCTTTGCACACGTCGCAAGGCACGTAGATATCCGGCAGAAAGTGCATCTCGACCTTGATCATGCCTTCGCCCTGGCACGCCTCGCAGCGCCCACCTTTGACGTTGAAGCTGAAGCGGCCCGGTTTGTAGCCCCGTGAACGTGCCTCTTGGGTGCCCGCAAACAGCTCACGAATGGGCGTGAAAATGCCGGTGTAGGTGGCCGGATTAGAGCGCGGCGTGCGACCAATCGGACTCTGGTCGATATCGATCACTTTATCGAGCTGATCGAGGCCCTCGACCTTCTCATATGGCGCGGGAGTGAGCGTGGTGGCACGGTTGAGCTCGCGGGCCGCAATCGGCATCAGGGTGCCGTTGATCAGCGTCGACTTGCCCGAACCGGATACTCCGGTGACGGCAATGAAGAGCCCGAGCGGCAGGCTGAGGGTGACGTTTTGCAGATTATTGCCAGTCGCGCCGTGTACCACTAGCTGCTTATCGGGATTGCCGGGAATGCGATAGGGCGGCACGGCAATTTCGCGGGTGCCAGAGAGATATTGACCGGTCAGTGAGTGAGGGTTGTCCATCACCTGCTGAGGCGTGCCTTGGGCGACGATTTCACCGCCGTGCACCCCGGCACCGGGGCCAATGTCCAGCACATGGTCCGCCGCGCGAATGGCGTCCTCGTCGTGTTCGACCACGATCACGGTGTTGCCCAGGTCGCGCAGCCGCTCCAGGGTTTTCAACAGGCGATCGTTATCCCGCTGGTGCAGGCCGATGGAGGGCTCGTCCAGGATGTACATGACGCCTACCAGCCCCGCGCCGATCTGGCTGGCCAGACGAATGCGCTGGGCTTCGCCGCCCGAGAGGGTGTCGGCGCTGCGCTCCAGGTTCAGGTAGTCCAGGCCCACGTTGACCAAGAACTCCAGGCGCGCGTGGATCTCGTTGACGATCTTGGCGGCGATCTCGCCTTTACGACCGGGTAAGTCGAGCTCGGCAAAGTAGTTCCACGCCTCGCCAATCGGCAGGTGGACGATATCGGCAATGTTGTGTTCGTCCACGTAGACATGACGCGACTCTTTGCGTAGCCGCGAGCCGCCGCAGGTCGTACACGGCTGGACGGCGATATACTTGGCGAGATCGTCGCGCACCATGTTGGACTCGGTTTCGCGATAGCGGCGCTGCATATTGGGCAAGACACCCTCGAACGCATGTTCCCGAGTGACTTTGCGGCCGCGATCCCCCACGTACACGAACGGAATTTGCTCATTACCGCTGCCGTTGAGAATGATGTCGCGCTCGTGTCGCGCTAAGTCCTGCCAGGGCGTTTCCAGCTCGAAGCGGTAGTGCTTGGCCAGTGCTTGTAACTGGGTGAAGTAATAAATGTTGCGCCGATCCCACCCTTTAATGACGCCTTCCGCCAGAGAGAGCTCCGGGTGGCTGATGAGCTTGTCGGGGTCGAAGTATTGTTGAACGCCCAAGCCATCGCAGGTCGGGCAGGCCCCCGCCGGGTTGTTGAAAGAGAACATGCGCGGCTCGAGTTCGGAGAGCGAGTAGCCACACACCGGACAGGCAAAGCGCGATGAAAAGGCGAGATCCTCCTGCTCGCCATCCATGAAGTGAATCATCGCCGTGCCGTCGGCCAGGTTCAGCGCCGTCTCGAACGACTCTGCCAGCCGCTGGGCAATGTCGTCGCGTACTTTGAAGCGGTCGACCACCACGCTGATATCGTGTTTTTTACGCTTATCCAACGGTGCGATGTCGTCGAGTTCGAGCACTTGACCGTCGATCTGCACCCGCACGAACCCCTGGGCACGCAGCTCGCTGAGCAATTGTAAATGCTCGCCTTTGCGACCCTTCACCACTGGGGCCAGCAGCATTAGCTTGGTGCCTTCGGCGAGATTCATGACTTGGTCGACCATTTGCGAGATGGTCTGGGCTTCTAGGTCTTCCCCGTGCTCGGGGCAGCGCGGTGTGCCGGCGCGGGCAAACAGCAGGCGCAGGTAGTCGTAAATTTCGGTGATCGTACCGACCGTCGAGCGAGGGTTATGCGAGGTGGACTTCTGCTCGATGGAAATGGCCGGAGAGAGTCCCTCGATGTGATCCACATCGGGTTTTTCCATCATCGACAGGAACTGTCGCGCGTAGGTGGAAAGCGACTCCACGTAGCGACGCTGCCCCTCCGCGTAGAGCGTATCGAACGCCAGCGATGACTTGCCGGAGCCGGAGAGCCCGGTAATGACAATCAGTTTGTCACGGGGCAGCTCCACATCGATCTGCTTGAGGTTGTGGGTGCGGGCACCCCTGACCAGAATGCTGTCCATCAACACCTCGAATCGCGTGGCAAAAGCGTAATTATACGTTTGCTGTACCCTTCCCGGCAAAACTGTCTCTGCTGTCGCCACCGCGCTGGCGTTTCCAGCGTGGTGACAAAGCGCTAGAATGGTCGGTTATCTCAGGCCGTTCTGGCCCATCCACCATACACAAGGGCACTATGCGCAAGGTTTCCGCACTGCTGCTGGCCGCTGAACGCCGTGCAATCAGCGGCTTGGCTGGCCTTTACGCGTCTCGTATGCTGGGACTCTTCATGGTTCTGCCGGTACTCGCGCTCTATGCTGATACGTTGGCAGGTGCAACGCCGCTGCTCGTGGGGGTCGCGTTAGGCATCTATGGCCTTACCCAGGCGTCGCTGCAAATTCCGTTTGGCCTGCTCTCTGATCGTATCGGGCGCAAGCGAGTGATTGCCATGGGGCTTGTGATTTTCGCCGTCGGTAGTGTGATCGCTGCAATGGCGGATACGATTGTCGGCGTGATCGCCGGGCGCGCGCTGCAGGGCGGTGGCGCCGTGGCGGCGGCCATCATGGCGCTACTGGCCGATCAAACCCGCGAGCAGGTTCGCACTGCCGCCATGGCCACCATCGGTCTTTCGATCGGCGTGTCGTTTGCCATTGCCATGGTGCTTGGTCCCTGGCTGGCCGCCTGGGCCGGTCTCTCCGGCGTGTTTTGGTTTACCGCCCTGTTGACGCTGGTGGGACTGGTGGTGCTATGGCGCTGGGTGCCGCCCGCTCCGCGCCGGTTGCGCCACCGCGACGTTGGGCTGGATCGCAAACAGTTCAAGAGCGTGATGACTCGACCCGATTTGTGGCGACTGGATCTATCGATTTTTGCGCTGCATTTGGTACTGATGGCCATTTTCGTCGCCATTCCGTTTCGCTTGCTCAATGCAGGCGTAGCAGCGGAGTACCATGGGCTTGCCTATCTCGGCATCATGGCACTGTCATTCGTCGCCATGGTGCCGCTGGTCATCGTCGCGGAAAAACGTCAGCGGATGAAGCTGATGTGCCTGCTGGCCATTGGGGCCATTGCCTTGAGCCTGGCGAGCCTGGGGATGCCGCTCTCGCAAGGACGTTGGCTGTTCGTTTGGTTGTTCGTGTTTTTCACCGGATTTAATTTGCTGGAGGCGACGCTGCCCTCCATGCTCAGTAAGCTGGCCCCAGCGGGTGCCAAGGGGACGGCCATGGGGGTGTACTCCACCAGCCAGTTTTTAGGCGCCTTTTTAGGCGGCACGCTGGGCGGCTTGTTAGCCAACGTTTGGGGGTTGAACGCCGTCTTCATAGGCTGTGCCTTGTTGGCGCTAGGGTGGTGGACGGCCATGTGGCGTATGCCGTCGCCGCCGCCGCTCTCGAGTGAAGTGATGGCGCTGCACGAAACGCAGCCCGATGCGATGAACCTGTTGATGGAGCATCTTGCCGACGTGGTCGGCGTAGAAGATGTGATGGTCGTGCCAGAAGAGCGTTTGGTCTACTTGAAGGTCAATCGCGACGCATTGGACCAGGCGGCGTTGTCGAGACTGATGTCGCCGCCACGAACCTAATGACTCACCGCTGGCTTAGCTGTGACCAGCTGTCAGTGACCGCTAATGTACACGATGAATGATGAGGAGCGACCTTATGGCGCGCGGGATTAATAAAGTTATTTTGATTGGCAACTTAGGCCAGGATCCGGAAGTCCGTTTCACTCCCTCCGGTACCGCGGTGGCGAACCTGAACCTGGCCACCTCTGATACCTGGATGGATCGTCAAAGCGGCCAGCGTCAGGAGCGCACCGAATGGCATCGCGTGGTGCTGTTCAACAAAACGGCCGAAATTGCCCAGCAGTACCTGAAAAAGGGCTCGAAAGTCTATATCGAAGGCCGCCTGCAAACGCGCAAATGGCAGGATCAAAATGGCCAGGACCGCTACAGTACGGAGATCGTCGCCAACGACATGCAGATGCTCGATGGCCGCAGCGGTGACTACCAGGGCGGCGGTGCGCCGCAAGGTGGCTATGCCCAGCAGGCACCTGCTCAGCAGGCCCCGCCGCAGCAGAACTATGGCCAAAACTATGGTCAGCAGCAGCCACCCCAACAAGGCGGTTACCCCAATCAAGGCGCTCCGCAGCGCTCTGCGCCGCCCCAGCAGCCTGCGCCTAACCAGCAGAACAACAGCTACGGTGCGCCTGATCCGGGCAATTTCGACGACTTCGACGACGAAATTCCGTTCTAACGCTGGCAGGCGTTCGTCACCGCATGACGCACGAGTTTACGTTCTTGGGTTGAGGAAGAGGGTCTGTCTTGAAGCTGCTGATACTGGATGCCGGGCACTGCTTGAGTTTAGCATTGGCTCGGGAAGCGAGCCGGCGCACCGATACCGAGCTGGTAATCGAACAGGGCCTCGCCGTTTCGGCGAGCCAGCTGCAGGCCATCGCGCCCGATGCGGTGATCATTCCGCCGCTGGCGCATCCGCTGAGCATGACCCCTGCCGAGGTAAAAGCCCATGCGGACGCCGTGGAGCGCTGCGTGGATGCGTGTCAAACCCAAGGAGTGGCGCTGGTCTGGTGCGTGTCCGATCAGCTTTACGAAGAGGGATTCGATATCCCCATCGATGAGCACGTCGTGCCCGCCCCACGCGACGAGTGTTTGCGCCGCCTCGTCCAGACCGGCGACCGCATTCGCGCCGACTACCACCGACACCTGATCGTGCGCTTGGGGCCCCTGTTCGCGCTGGAAGGCAGTCACGCTTGGCTGAATGAAATCATTGATAGCTTGGTGACCGGGCAGGCGGTTCGGGCCGCCGAGGATGTCGTCTGTTGCCCAACATCGGCCGATGCAGTGGCGATGGCGCTCATCGGCATGCTGCAGCAGCAGGCCTGCGGGGCCGACGCTTGGGGGGCCTACCATTTGGCAGGGACGGAGCCGGTCAGTGCGTTCACCTTTACCTCGATGGTGCGCACGCAATTGGCGACGCACCTGGAGGGCCGAGGTGAGACGGTCGCGCTAGGTGAGGTGCAAGCACTGAACCATCACCACGATGCTAAATTACGCCGCGTATTGAACTGTCGCCGCGTGCTGGATGTGTTTGGCGTTCATCAAAAGCCATGGCGGCTGGAAGTTGGACGCATGCTGGATGCTTGGTGTCTCACCCGCGACCAGCAGCCCGATGACGTTGGGACAGGAGAGTCAGTTTGATCAATGTGGGTCGCAGCCTGCTGTTTTATGTAGGTTATTTCACTGCCATGCTGCTCATTGGGGTGCTTTTTTTACCCATCGCACCGTTTCTGCCACTGGCGGCTCGCTATCGGCTGTTGAATCTCTACAACTACTTCTTGATGGTGTGGTTCCGCATTGCCTGCGGTGTGCACTATGAGATTCAGGGGCGGGAGAATATCCCGTCAGGGCCCTGCGTCATTCAAGCCAATCACCAGTGTGAGTGGGAGACGGTCTTTCTGCAGGTGATGAAGCCGCCGGTGTGCACCGTGCTCAAGCGCGAGCTGCTGCGCATTCCCGTTTTTGGGTGGGGGCTGCGCTTGCTACGCCCGATCAGTTTGGATCGCTCCAAGCCCGCGCGAGCCATGAAACAGGTGCTGACGCAGGGCGTCGAACGCCTGGGCACTGGCCTGTCTGTCCTGATTTTCCCAGAGGGCACGCGGGTGGATCCTGGCGTGCGCAAGCGCTATAACAAAAGCGGTAGCGTCGTTGCTTGCCGAGCCGGTGTGCCGGTGCTTCCCGTCGCTCACAATGCCGGTGAGCGCTGGCCTGGTCGTCACTGGGTCAAGCGCCCAGGGGTGCTTCGCGTGCGCATTGGACCGCCCATCGCGACCGAAGGGCGCACGCCCGACGAGGTGTTGGTGGATGTCGAAGCCTGGATCGAGGGGCAGCTGCAGGAGATTTCCGAGGTCCCAAGGCCCGTGGCTCGCTAAGCGACGCTGAGCAACTATCCACACATATTCACGCAAAAACGGCGCCCGAAGGCGCCGTTTTTGATGCCGTACATGGATATCAGCCGTCGTAGCGCTGGAACACCAAGCAGGCGTTGGTGCCGCCAAAGCCAAAGCTGTTGGAGAGCACGCGCTCGAGGGTGACGCCGTCGCGACGCTCGGTCACGATATCGAAACCGTCGGCCTGCTCGTCGAGCTGCTCGACGTTGGCAGAAGCGGCCACGAAGTCGTGCTGCATCATCAGCAGCGAGTAGATCGCTTCCTGTACGCCAGTGGCACCCAGCGAGTGGCCGGTGAGCGACTTGGTCGAGCTCATGGCGGGCGTTGAGTTGCCGAACACGCTGCGAATCGCTTTCAGTTCAGCGACATCGCCAACCGGCGTCGAGGTGCCATGGGTATTGATGTAGTCGATATCGCCCTGCACCGTGGCCATGGCCTGATGCATGCAGCGCATCGCGCCCTCACCAGAGGGGGCCACCATGTCATGGCCATCCGAGGTCGCGCCATAGCCGACGAGCTCGCCATAGATCTTGGCGCCGCGCGCTTTTGCATGTTCGAGCTCTTCCAGCACCAGCATGCCGCCACCACCGGCGATGACGAAACCATCGCGGGCCTGATCGTAAGGGCGAGAAGCTTTGTCCGGGGTGTCGTTATAGTGCGTAGAGAGAGCACCCATGGCGTCGAACAGACATGACAGCGTCCAGTGCTCCTCTTCGCCACCGCCAGCAAAGACTACGTCCTGCTTGCCGAGCTGGATCTGCTCCATGGCGCTACCAATGCAGTGGGCCGAGGTCGCACAGGCAGAAGAGATGGAGTAGTTCACGCCTTTGATCTTGAACGGCGTGGCCAAGCAGGCGGATACCGTGCTACCCATGGTGCGGGTCACGCGGTAAGGGCCAACGCGGCGCAGGCCTTTCTCGCGCATGAGATCGGCGGCTTCGACCTGATTGGCGCTAGACGCGCCGCCCGAACCGGCAATCAGGCCGGTGCGCTCGTTCGACACTTGCGCTTCGGTCAGACCAGCGTCTTCGATGGCTTGAGCCATGGAGACGTAGGCGTAAGCCGCTGCATCGCCCATGAAGCGGCGCAGCTTGCGGTCGATCAGCGTATCGAGATCGATATCGACACTGCCCGCCACATGGCTGCGGAAGCCGCGCTCGGCGTACTCTTCCTTGAAACGAATACCGCTGCGCCCGCTTTTGAGCGCGTCTAGGACCTGTTGCTGGTCGTTGCCTAAGCACGACACGATGCCAAGGCCGGTGACTACCACTCGTCGCATGGGAGCCTCCTGTTAGAAATTCGCAGTGGAGGTGAATAGGCCAACGCGCAGGTCATTAGCCTGGTAGATATCGCGCCCGTCGACGGACACGGTGCCGTCGGCGATGCCTAAAATGAGCCGACGGGTAATGACGCGCTTCATGTTGATGCGATACGTCACTTTTTGAGCGTCGGGCAAAATTTGGCCGCTGAATTTCACTTCGCCGCAGCCTAGCGCACGGCCTCGGCCAGGATGGCCAAGCCAGCCCAGATAAAAACCTACCAGCTGCCACATCGCGTCGAGACCCAAGCAGCCAGGCATCACCGGGTCGCCGGGGAAGTGGCAGTCGAAGAACCACAGATCCGGAGTGATATCCAGCTCGGCGATCAGTTCGCCTTTGCCGTGTTCACCGCCCTCTTCATGGATATGCGTGATACGGTCGAGCATCAGCATGTTGGGGGCTGGCAGCTGTGCATTGCCTGGGCCAAAAAGCTCGCCACGCGAGCAGGCCAGCAGTTCTTCGCGATCAAAGGAGTGTTGCTTGGTCACTGAATCGTTCCGAGTATGAAGATGGTTGTTGCGCCTAGTCTACTTCCCGAGACCACCGAATGCACGTCACGGGCGCCTTATCGTCACTTTCTAATGCTTTTTAATGATTTGCCAATACGGCAATCGTCATGAGTGTAACGTTTCACTTAGCGAATTCGCACAATAAACGGCCTATTGACGTAATATGCTCTATCCAAGTTTTGGGTTAGACGGCATGATGTCGTCGACCCTTGTTTTTAGTTAGTGACTGCTGATAGGACAACAAGACCCGCCATGTGGCTGCCTGTTTCTCTTAATCGTCCGCTGGTTTGGGTAGCGCTCATGGCGCTGCCTGCGTGTGTATGGATTCCTGATACCGCGCTGCGCATGGTGGCCGCCAGCTTGGTTACGTTGGGTTTATGGGATGCTTGGCACCAAGTTCGTCAGCAGCGGTTGCGCCTGCGGCTTGCCCAAGATGCCATGGGGTTAGCGGGGGATGCCATGGTCATCAGCGACGTGCAAAATCGCGTTCTGGCCGTCAACCCGGCCTTTACCGACATTACCGGCTACGAGAGTCAGGAGATGGTCGGCCGCAAGCTTGAAACCCTCGCGGCGCAGCGCCACGACAAAGCCTTCTATGAAAGCTTTTGGAGCACCCTCAAAGCCACGGGCCGTTGGGAAGGGGAAATGTGGAACCGCCGCAAACATGGCGATGAGTACCCCGAGTGGCTCAAGGTTCGTGCCGTGACCGACAAACGCGGCAAGATTACCCATTTCATCAGTCTGTTTACCGATATTTCGGCGCAAAAGGCTCGCGAGCGTGACCTGCGCCGCATCGGCTACGAGGACCCGCTGACCGGGCTACCTAATCGTCGCCGCCTGCATGACCTAATGGCCTCAAGGCTGCGCCACCTGCGCGCGGGTGAGAGTTTGGACATGGCGCTGATCGATATCGATGGTTTGAAGTCGGTCAATGACAGTCTGGGCGTCGAGCAGGGGGATCGGTTGCTTGCGCGGTTTGCTCAGCGGCTCACCAGCTACATGGCGGGCAGCGTCGTCGGCCGCCTGGGGGGTGATGAGTTTTTGGTGATTCGCACCACCACCTTCGATGATCACGATAAATGGATCATGACCCTGCGCGATCATATGTGCAGCCCTTTCGAGATCAATGAGCAGTCGCTGCGCCTAGGGCTGACCATTGGCAGCTGCCGCGCGCCCGAAGATGGCCGCGACTCCGGCGTGCTGTTTCAGCGTTTGGAGTCCGCCCTGTATAGCGCCAAGCGATTGGGGCGTAACCATAGCCAGCGCTTTCGCCCAGCCTTGGACAAGCAGGATAATCCCCAGCTGGCGCTGGTCAGCGATCTGCGCGCCGCGCTGGTGTCCGGTGACCAGTTAGAGCTTCACTACCAAACTCAGCACCACCCAGGCAGCGGTGAGCTGATGGGCATGGAGGCATTGCTACGCTGGCGCCATCCACAGGATGGCATGATCTCGCCGGGCGAGTTCATTCCTCTGGCCGAGCGTCATGGTCTGATGGCCGAGCTAGGTAGCTGGGTGATCGAGAAAGCGTGTGCGCAGCAAGCACACTGGCAAAACAGCGGTATGCCCAAAGTGACCGTGTGGATCAACATCTCGGCGCTGCAGCTCTTTCAGGGCGATCTGGAAACCCAATTGGCGACCTGCTTGGAGCGCTATCAGCTCAAACCGTCGCAAATTGGTCTGGAGCTCACCGAGTCGGTGCTGCTGGACGAGCGTGCCGGCGACATGGGCCCCCGCCTACAGGCGCTTCGGGCGCTTGGCTACGCCATTGCCATCGACGACTTCGGTACCGGCTATTCATCGTTAGGCTATTTGAAACGACTGCCGGTGGATAAGATCAAACTGGACCGTGCGTTCATCCGCGAGCTTCCCAATGACCAAGCCGATGCGGCCATCGTCACGGCGGTGTTGGCCATGGCCGATGGGATGGGACTGGAAGTCGTGGCGGAGGGCGTTGAAACTCAAGCCCAGTGTCAGTTTTTGATCAAAGCGGGCTGTACGCTGGTGCAGGGATTTTACTTCGCCAAACCACTGCCTGCCTCCGAGCTAGAGCAGCGCTGGTCGCCGGTGGCGCTTGCCGAGGGTGTTCATTGAGTCGTTGCAGCGACCCGCCGTGCGTAGTAGCTAATGCCTAGGCAAAGCGCGGCCCAGATGACCGCTTGCACCGGCAAAAGCCACGCTGCCAAACTTACGTTGGCCAGCGCCGCGCCTCCCAAATAAGAGAGTGGGCCGCTGATCGCCCCGCACGCGGCGGCAATCAAAGGGTAGCGCCATAGCCAAGCAAGCGAGTGAAATACCAGCGTGGCGAACAGCGGCCAGAGCATCCATAGCCATACGGGCAGCAGTCCCGCAACGAGCGCTTGGTCGCCAAAATCGAAGCCGCCTGCCACATGTAGTCCGCCATCCAGCGCCAGCCCCAATAGAGCGAATAGCCCGATGAAACGCCATTCGCCGGGTTTGGCCCAGTGCCAAAAGTGCCAGCCCAGCAGTGCCGCCCCGCTGATCGCGGCGATCCATGAGCCGCCCAGCACACATAGCAGCCAGCCCGCCTCGAAGCGCAGCGCATTGAATAACATCGCGCGTACTGGCATGGGGGAGGGCGACGCCATTTACAGCGCTCCGGTGAGCGGGGCCGGTTTGGCCGCCGGCTTGGCCAGCAACAGGTGGCAGGTGCCGATGGAGCGCTCGATAAAGCCGCCTTCGCAGTAACACAGGTAGTAGCGCCACATACGAATGAAGCGCTCGTCATAGCCTTGGCTACGTACCTGGTCGAGACTCGCCTCGAAACGGTGGCGCCACTCCCGCAGCGTCCGTGCGTAGTGCTGGCCAATCTCATCGAGCGCCACGACGTTGAGAGACGTTTTACGCATTACGCTCGAGAGCATGGCGTGATGGGAGGGCAAAAAACCACCGGGGAAAATGTAGCGCTTGATGAAGTCCATGTCGCGTTTGGCCTCTTCGAAGCGCTGGTCGCGAATGGTGATCGCTTGCAGCATCACTTGACCATCATCGGTCAGCAGGCTGTCGATCTTTTCGAGATACGTATTGAGATACTGATGTCCCACCGCCTCGATCATTTCTACCGAGATCAGCCGATCGAAACGTCCGGTCAGCTCGCGATAATCCTGCTTCAGCAGCGTGATTTTATCTTCCAGCCCTTCTTCTTTGATGCGCAGGGCGGTATGTGCGTACTGCTCCTCGGAAATCGTCGTGGTGGTCACCCGGCAGCCGCGTGTCTTGGCAGCGTGAATGGCCAAGCCGCCCCAGCCCGTGCCAATTTCCAACAAGTGGTGCTCGGGGCGAACGTCCAGCTTCTCGAGCATGATGTCGAGCTTATAGGTCGAGGCCTCTTCCAAACTGGCTTCCGGGTAGGGGAAGACGGCGCTGGAGTACATCCAGTGGCGTGTATCCAGGAATGTCGCAAACAGATCGTTACCGATGTCATAGTGCGCGGCGATATTGCGCTTGGAACCGGACAGACTGTTGCGTTGGAAGCGGTAAGCCAGTCCCAGCAGCCAGCGGGTGAGGCGAGCGCTACCGTTCTCCATCTGGCCATTGACATGATCCAGATTGGCCGCGAACAGGCGGACCAACGCCACCAAGTCATCGGCGTCCCAATCGCCGTCCATATAGGATTCTGCGGCACCGACGGTGCCGCCAAAGGCGAGCCGCTTCCAGGCGCGTGAGTGACGGATCACCACGGTGACTTGTAGCGGGCCCTCCTGACCCAGGTGATGGCACTGGTTGCCCTCGATCAGCGTAATGCGCCCGCCGCGAAAGGCATCCAACTGAGCCAGCAAACGGGGTTTTAGCCAGCGAGTGAAGCGGTCTTGGCGCGCTGGCTGGCTATTGGGAGGCGTGGTACGCAGGGTGGTCATTTTGAAGTCTCCTTGCGCTTAGGGTGGTTATAAACGGGGATGCGCTTGAGCCACAGGCGAAGCGCTTCAAAATGGATTCCCGCGACCGTTTTCAGACTCATCCAAGGGTGCTTGGCGAGGGTGGCCAGCAGCACGCCGCGCGTGGCGGGCGCTGCATCGAGCGTGAGCGTAGCGTCGAAATGGCGTTGTTCGTGCTGCCAGTTCTCCATATGCAGATAGAGCTGGTCGCCGGGCGAATTGAATTTCCAGCGATAGGTCATCTCCATGGGGTTGAAGGGCGACACGTGCATGGCTTTAGCAAAGCGTGCCTGATGCGCGTGGCGGTCGGTCTCGACATGGCAGGCGTAGCAAGTACGCTCGCGCCAGGGCATATTGGTGACTTCACCCAGCACGGCGGCCAGGCGTCCCAGCTCATCGTAGGCGTAGTACACGGTGATAGGGTTGAACATCGTGCCGAGGGTGCGCAGTTGGGTCAGCATGCAGATACGACCGTTAGGGGCGCTGCCTAGCTGGCGGGCCAACTCTTCCCGCACGGCGGTGCGCAGCGGGCGGTCCGTCGGGGCCAGATAATCTTCGCGACGAAAGCGCGCCAGCGCCGGGCGTCGCGCGCTGAATCCCGGCACGCCGTCGAAGAGCGTGGGGAGCTCATCGAGATCGAGCCACGCCATCCACATCTGATAGCTAAACGTGTGAACCTTGGGCGTAAAGCGGCGGTGGCGAAGCGTACCGCGATAGATGCGCGAGCGCGGCGCAGCGATCATCCCAGCCCCTCCCCAACGCTGTTGGGCATCAACTCATGCGCGGGCAGCGCCGTCGGCGTGGTGGGCGGCTCAGCGGCTTCGTCACAGCCCAGTGCCTGCGCCACACGTAGCGCGCTCCAAACGCCGTCCTCATGAAAACCGTTGCGCCAGTAGGCGCCGCAGAAGTGGGTGCGCCGTGCCACCGACGAGATCTCGTCGTGGCGCATTTGAGCGGCCTGACCTGCCAGCGTGAACTGGGGATGGGCATAGGTGTAGCGGCCAAGCACCTTGGTCGGATCGATACTGTCGGAATCGTTCAGCGTGACGCAAAACGTGGTGTCTGCTGCTAAACGCTGCAGGATGTTCATGTTGTAAGTGACCGATACTCGCTCGTCGGCGCCGCGGCCATCCAACCGGTAGTTCCAGCTTGCCCAGGCGCGCTGGCGGCGGGGCAGCAGCGAGGTGTCGGTGTGCAGCACGACCTCGTTGTCCTGGTAAGGCATTGCTCCCAGGATCTCGCGCTCGGCGGCAGAGGCATCTCCTAGCATGGCGAGCGCTTGGTCAGCGTGACAGGCCAGTACGACCTGGTCGAAGCGTTCGCTGCCCTGGGCCGTGGTCACCACGACACCCGTGTCGCTGCGAGTGATGTGGGTCACCGGGGTGTTGAGACGGATGCGCGACGCATAGGGCGCGGTCAAGCTGGGGATATAGCGCTTGGAGCCGCCCACGAGGGTATACCATTGGGGGCGGTGGTTGACCGATAGCAGTCCATGGTTGCGGAAAAAGCGAACGAAAAACGTCAGTGGGAAAGCGCGTAGATCACCAATGCTCGCCGACCAGATGGCGGCCCCCATGGGCAGCAGGTAACGACGCTGGAACGCGTCGCCGTAGCCGTGTCTATCGAGGTACTCACCCAGCGTCATGTCCGCCGGTAGCCGTTTGCTCTCTAGGTCGGCGGTGGCCTGCTTGTTAAAGCGTAAAATATCGCGTAGCAGACGATAGAACGAGGGATTGAGCAGATTGCGGCGCTGGGCGAAGAGCGACGTGAGCGTATGGCCGTTGTACTCGAAGTCGACGTCCGTCTCATGCACCGAAAAACTCATCTCGGTGGCTTGGCTGGGCACGCCGAGGGTCGCTAACAAGCGTTGAAAATGGGGGTAGGTCCAGTCATTGAAAACGATGAAGCCGGTATCGATGGCGTAGGGCTCGCCATTGACCTCGACGTCCATGGTGGCCGTATGGCCGCCTAGTCGACGATCGGCTTCGAACAGCGTCACCTCATGCTGTGAGGATAGGTACCATCCGGCGGCCATCCCGCTGATGCCGCTTCCAATAACCGCAATGCGCTGTGACGCTGTGACGCTCATGGTGACTCCTTGGTTTGCCGCGTCATGCGCAGGCCAATCCATCGCCGCAGGGCGGGGGGTAAAATGCCCAAACATTTGACGATATAGGTAAACCGCCGTGGGAAATGGATATCCAGGCGACCTTTGGCAAGCCCTGCAATGATCGCCTTGGCGGCTTCGTCGGCCGTGACCTGCATGGGCATAGGAAAGTCGTTGCGGTCGGTGAGCGGTGTTTTCACGAAGCCCGGGTGGATCAAGCTGACGTCGATGCCTTCCTGGTGCAGATCAAGACGCAGAGATTCAAGAAAGTAACTCACGGCGGCCTTCGACGCGCCGTAAGCCTCCGCGCGAGGCAGCGGCAAGTAGGCCGAGGCGCTCGATGTCGCGGCCAAGCGTGCTGGTTTGCCTTCCTGACGAGCAGCACGCAGCAGCGGAAGGGCGGCGTCGACGCCATACAGCGTGCCAAACAGGTTTGGAGTGAAAACACGTTCGACGAGCGCCATATCAAAGTGTCGCGCGTCGAGATACTCGCAGGTGCCCGCGTTGAATAGTGCAACGTCTAATGCGCCCAGCCATTCGCGAATCTGCTCACCGGCGGCTAATACGGCCTGATGGTCGCTGACGTCCAGGGGCAACGGATAAGCGTTGTCATGGCCATTGCAAAGCGCATGCAATGCCTCTTCGTTGCGGGCGCTCAATACCACGCGGTGTCCCTGTTCGATTAACTGTTTGGCCAGCGCTTCACCAATGCCGGAGGTCGCGCCGGTCAGCCAGATACGTTGGGACGTATTCCATGTGCTCATCCTGCTCTCCTGTAGCGGCCTGTTAGCACGCAGCCTGCGTGCGTATCAACGAGGTCACACGACTCAACCCAGGCGCTGCTTTAACCAGCGTATGACACGTCCCATGATGGGAAGGTGCTCGTACAGCATGGCCCCAGCATCGAAATAGTCGCGGTGACGCGACACTTTTCCGTCCTCGGTAAACGTCAGCGCACTGCAACCCTCCACACTCACTGGCCTTCCCCGGGCCAAGCGAGGGTGAACGAACTCCATGGTCCACGTCACGAACGCTTGATACCCCTGCATCTGCTGGGTATGGAACGTGAAGCGGCAGCGCTCAACGTTATCGTACATCGTGGCGAAGTAGCGCTCTAGCGCCTCGCGACCCTCAATGTGATGTAGCGGATCGTTGAAAACAACTTCCTCAGTATATACCTCGTATAGTTTTTCTGTACAGGTGTTGTCTAGTTTGTTGAAGAAAGCACAAAACTTGGCCAAAGCGCGGTCGTCGGTCATCGCACACTCCTTGCAAGTGACAGGGCGTCATGATGAGAGAATGGTAGGTAGATAGGCAGCATAGCGGCACATGGCCGCCATGAAGAGGCGTATGTGGCGGCTACTTCGAGAGCGCTTTGAAGGCGTCGAGTGCCCGCTGGCGCGCCGCTTTGTGATCGACGATGGGCGCTGGGTAATCGATGGGATCGAGCATGTCTTTTGGTGGGGCGTGTCGCGCTTTGGCTGGCAGCGATGCAAGCTCGGGCAGCCATTGGGCGATGAACTCGCCGTCGGGGTCGAAGCGAGTCGATTGGGTGGTGGGGTTGAAAATGCGGAAATAGGGTGCCGCATCGGTTCCCGTCGAAGCGGCCCACTGCCAGCCGCCATTGTTGGCGCAGAACTCGCCATCCACCAAGTGGCGCATGAAAAAAGCCTCACCACGTCGCCAGTCGATCAGCAGGTGTTTGCTCAAGAACATGGCCGTGATCATGCGCAGACGGTTGTGCATCCAGCCGGTCGACACGAGTTGGTGCATGGCAGCGTCCACGATGGGGTAGCCGGTGCGGCCCTCGCACCAAGCGGCAAAGCCGTCGTCGTCATCGCGCCAGTCGAGCTGCTTGGTGTGTTCTTGAAACGGCTGGTAGCGGCACACCTGGGGGAAGCCGACCGCCACATGCTGATAAAACTCCCGCCACACCAGCTCGTTCACCCAGGCCGTCAAGCCCGCGTCGCCGTCGGCGAGGCTCCCGCCGTTTTCGCTCATCACGGCTTGTAGGCACTGGCGATACGAGATCATCCCCAGGGCTAAATAGGGTGACAGCTCGCTGGTTCCCCGCACCTTGGGAAAATCGCGCTGATCCTTGTAATGCCGCCCGCGAAAACGCAAGAAGCGCTCCAAGTTGTCGCTAGCGGCGTTTTCGCCTGCGGGCCACTGGCGGCCATCCAGCGGCTCGTCGTCGAGCGCGGGCAGAGACGGAAGCGAGTCGCTTTGGATCTCGAGGGGCGACTGGGCTTCTGGCGTGTCGCGCAGAGCAAGCTGATCCGCCGTTACCTGTTTGTGCCACGCTTTCGCAAAGGGTGTAAACACGCCGTAGTAATCGCCTTTGCCGGTCAGCAAACTGCCTGGGGCAAAGGCAACGGCGTCATGGTGACCATGAGCAGTTATCTCTGCCTGTTGAAAGGCCTTCAGTACTGCCTGATCGCGGCGCTGCTCGTTGAGCGGATACTCGTAATTGAAGTGTAGCCGCTCGACGCCGTACTTCTGGGCAATCTCCAACAGCGCTTGAGGGGCGTCGTCGTAGCGTTCGATATCGCGGTGCAAAAGCGGGATGTTCAGACCGTTGAGCGACGTCTTCAGTGCACTGACGCCGCGCGCCCAAAAATCGAGCTTGTTCGCACCGTGACCGTGGTCACGCCACTGCTCGATGCTGCGTAAAAAAACCGCTACGACCGGCCCTTTGGCGGCAGCGGCGGCGAGTGCGGAATTGTCATGAATACGTAAATCGCTGCGAAACCAAACAAGCTGCAGGTTCATGCAAAATCCTTAGGTTAGCCGATGCCACCGCGTTTACAGGATACCGGATTCACGTAGCAGCGGGCGCAAACGAGCAATCGCTTGGGGAAGGTCGTCCCCCAGCATGTGAACGGCGCCGTCACGGAGGTCGTTCTCGCGCAGCCGCGCCACTTCGCCGCAAACGCCGAGGGGCACGCCGAGGGCTTCGGCGGCTTTGGGTAAATCGTCGCGAATATAGCGATCGTTTTCCCGCTGACCGCTGGAAAGCAGCACCATCGATGAATGTAGGCGAGACACCGCTTGCGGCAAATCGTCGAGTGGCAGCGAGTGATCGAAGAGTTGCACGCGGTAGCCTTGTTCGCTGGCCATGAGCGCGCACATCAACACCCAAAGCGGGCCGGGGTCGTCAGGCATAGCGCTGAGTAGGATCAGCGGTCCCCGTGTCGCTTGGTTGGCGTAGTGCAAGCGAATACCTACTTGGCTGCGGAAAAACGCTTCGAACGTGCGGCGTACCAAGTCGTCGGGCTCGGCGGCCCACTTGGCTTCTAGGGTCAGAATGACCGGCTGCCAAAGCTCGTTGATCGCCACGCTCAGCGGATAAAGCGCCAGGCTCTGGTGATACAGGGCTTCTAACTTCGGCAAGTCGACCGCTTCGATGACCGCCTGAAGCTGCTGGCGTTGGCTGGCCCAGTCACCGGCATTCGGCGTTGGTGCCTCGACCGTTTCAGGTTGGTCGAGCAGGTCCGCCACTTGGCTGACCGGTACGCCGCGGTTGAGCCATTGAAGAATGCGCTCGATGCGGCTGATGTCGTCCTGGGCGTAGAGCCTGTGTCCCTTGGGCGTGCGCTGTGGACGAATCAAACCGTAGCGTCGCTCCCAGGCGCGTAGAGTGACCGAGTTCACACCCGTCAAACGGGAAACTTCCCGAATCGGATAGAGGGGAGTATCGGGTGGGTGGGTCGCCTTGTTGCTCATGGGCGCCATTGCCTCTTGGTTGCCTGCAGTCAGCGCTGCAGGGGTCTGTCAATAATTGCGATAGCTATGTTGCCGCGCCAGCTCGGCGCAGGGCCATCTAGCCGTATAGCGATGTCGTATAGCGATTCGTTGAATAACACCTAATCGATGGAATAGGATCACGCTATTATAGGCACCTTTGTACAATTTGTGGCGACTGGGTACAACCTTTGCGGTGTCCATCTTGGTGCGCTGTTAGTCGGAGTATTATTAGACCGACCGGCCTAATAATGCTGCCCCCAGCTCGTTTCCAGAGAGCCAAGCATCCTCGACACGGCTACCGCGGAAGCTGTCACCGCACAGTGCTAAACCGCTCTCACTGTACAAGAACGACTGCCTGCCTGGCGAGGCAGGCTGGGCATAGCGCCAGCGGTGCGCCCCTACGTCAATAGGAGAGGGGAGCGATGTGTCGCTGGGCAGTGTGGTGACGAATGCCTCCCATAGCTGCTGCGCCGCGGATGCTGGTGTCGCGTCGATATGTGCATCGCTCCAGTCGAGTTGGGCCAGCAGGCTCAGGCTTTCCGGCTGGTGCTTTCGCCCTGGTTTGGTGTGGTTGCGAGAGACCAAGCGTAGAGCAGGATGCTCAAGATGCAGGCTCTGCCACTGGTCGCCGACGGGAAGTCTTGGAAGCGATTCGTCAAATATGGCCCATGCCGCCCAGCAGCTCCGCTGCGGTCTTTCTTCACAGGCGTCGGACAGCATCGGTTCCCAATCTGCCAGCAGCGCTTTCGCCTGGGGCGGCGGGGCGCTGATCACCACGTAATCGAAAAGACCGTACCGGTTGTCGTGAGCATCGCGAAGCTGCCAGCCTTTGGGCTGGCGCTCTAAAGCCGTGATGGTCGTTTCGAGCAAGAGCGTGGCATCAGCGAACGCGCTCAGCCCGTCGGCCAGGTAGCGAGTAATGGCGCTCATGCGCGGCGCTCCACAATAGCGTATCTGCCCATCGTCGTGTGTTTGCCAGCCGGATGCACTAGCCTGATAGCGATGTGTTGGCCAGATGTCCACACAACCGGCGTGTCGCCACTCGTCGACCTGACGCGCAAAACGCTCATCACGCACGGTAAAGGCTTGGGCGCCGAGGTCGAGCGTGGCGGCAGGGCGCTGTTTACTGGACATTCGCCCGCCGGGACCGCGTGCCTTATCGAATAGCCGAACCTGGGTACCCTGCTGCGCCAGTCGATGGGCGCAGGCCAGCCCAGACAGCCCGGCGCCCACGATGGCCACGCGAAGCGCAAAGGGTGATGGATAGCTCTCGTTTGCCGTTGCGGCCATACGTCCTCGCGGTATCAGTAGGCGGGTTCCATTTTATCGTAGCAGTTATGTATAAATATCGTACAATTAAATAAGTTGCAATGTGTATGAGTGACCGAACCTCGCCCACCGAGACCGCTCATCCGGCGGTGGCAGGCAACACTCTCCTGCACACCACGTTTAACGGCAAAGGAGTGACACCATGCGGGTATTAATCACCGGGGGCAGCGGCTTCGTGGGCCAACGACTCAGCCAAGTGCTGATCGACCAAGGGCACGAGGTGCAGGTGGTGTCCCGAACGCCCCACAACGTGCGCGGTAAACTGCCCAAGACCTGCGATATCCGCGATAGCGCGCAAGCCTTCGTGGACACACCGCCAGACGCGCTGGTGAATTTGGCGGGGGAGCCCATTGCGGCAAAACGCTGGAGCACCGAACAGAAAGAGCGACTCATCCGCTCCCGGGTCGAGAGTACCCAGCAGCTCATTGCCCTCTGCGAGCAGCTGACGGCCAACGGCCAACCTTTACCGAGCGTCATGGTGAGTGGTTCGGCGATGGGCTATTACGGCGATCAGGGGGACAAGGTGGTGGACGAGACCACCACGCCCCACGACGAGTTCGCGCATCGGCTGTGCGCTCAGTGGGAAGCGGCGGCCAAGCCCGTGGAGACGATGGGCATCCGGCTGGCGATTCTGCGTATTGGGCTGGTGCTCGAAGCGGGGGGCGGGACGCTGCAAAAAATGCTGCCGCCGTTCAAACTCGGCCTAGGCGGGCGGTTTGGTGATGGTCAGCAGTTCATGCCCTGGATTCATCGAGATGACCTGGTGGCCGCGATCATCTATTTGATCACCCAGCCAGCCCTCTCTGGTGCGTTCAACGGCAGCGCACCGCATCCGGTGACCAACGCCGAATTCACCCAAACGCTGGCCAAGCAGCTGCATCGTCCGGCCATGTTTCCGGTGCCCGCGTTCGTGCTGAAAGCGGGCTTTGGGGAGATGTCGCGGCTGCTGTTGACCGGGGCAGACATGCGTCCCGAGCGGCTACGCGAAGCGGGCTTCGAGTTTCAGTACCCGACGCTCGACCAAGCACTGGCAGCCATCCTATAGCCGCCCGTCGCGAGCCTCAGTTCGCGTTGGGGTCGACGGTGATGATCACCCGTACCGAGTCGAGTCGTAGGCGAGTGTTTTCGATAGCGCTGCTCAGCGCCTGACGCTCCTGCTGCAGCGCTTCCAGCTCTTCACTGCGCACCGCCGGATTGTGCTCCGCCAGCGCCGTCAGGCGGGCCAGCTCGGCGTCCAGCTGGGCGCGCATGCGGATTTCTGCGGCCTCTACGATACTCGGCAGTTCACGCTCGGCTTCGCTTTCTCCTTGGGTGAGCAGCTCGCGAAGCTGATCATGGCGGCTCTTGATCAAATCCCGCGCCAGCGACTTGTTCACCTTCTGCAGGTTTTTGCCCAGCCCGGTGAACGAGATCTTGCTGGTCAGGTTGGCGCCTGACTCATCCAGCAGTACGCGTACGGCGGTGGGCGGCAAGAAGCGGTTCAGGTGCAGCGATTTGGGCGCCGGGCAGTGGGTGCGAAACACCAGTTCGGCCATCAAACGCCCGCTGGGAATCGCTGGGTGGCGTAGCAGCGCCAGCGCGGTATTGCCCATGGTGCCATCGAGAACCCGGCCGATCATTTCGCGCACCAGCGGATGCTCCCAAGAGAGCCGCTGCACGTCATCCCGCGCCAGTGCCTGGGCGCGACTGTAAGTGGCAGAGAAGCCCTCTTCGCCTTTGACCAGCCCCGGCAGGCCATCCAGCATGTGCTGGCTGGGTTGCAGATGCAGCAGGCCGTTGCCGATCTCCTGGCTGTCGACGCCGAAGATATCCAGCGCACGCTCCACGTAGCGAGGCAGCGCCGGATCCTCGTCCAGCTCGCGCACGGCATCGATCACCTGCCGTGCCCGCGTGGGGCGGCAGGCGTTGAGTTCCAGCAGGCGGTTGCGACCCGCATCCCGTTCGGCGAGCTTGGCGATGAACATCTCTCGGGTCTCGTCGATGATCTCGTCGAGCATCTCGTCGTCGAGCAGCGCATCGGCCAGAGCATCGCCAAAGGCATCGAACAGGTCGCTGCCCACTCCATGGGGCGCGCTGAACGCGTCCATGCCTTCGTGGTACCAGCGCAGCAGGCGCTCGCCGGGACTGCCGGTAAACGTAGGCACGTGCAGTTCGATGGCGTGGCGCTGGCCGATCCGGTCAAGGCGGCCAATACGCTGCTCTAGCTGGTCGGGGTGCTGCGGCATGTCGAACATGACCAAGTGGCGGCAGAACTGGAAGTTGCGCCCCTCGGAGCCGATCTCGGAACACACCAACACCTGGCAGCCATCCTCTTCATCGGCAAACGCGGCGGCGGCCCGGTCGCGCTCGACCAGCGACAGGCCTTCGTGGAAGACCGGCGCATGGTAGCCGCCCAAGACCCGCAGGCCCTCCGCGAGCCCTTCTGCGGTTTCCCGGTGGTGGGCAATGACCAGTACTTTGTCGTTGGCGAAGCCCGTCTCGCTGTCGTCGCTGAGTTTTTCGAGCAGCCAGTTGACGCGAGGGTCGATGTGCCACCAGGCCTCGGTGTTCAGCGGGTCGTTGCTGAGCTCGCGGTACATGGCGTCCGGGTAGATCAGTACGCCCGGATGGTCCATGCCGGTTTCGATCAGCAGCTCGTCCAAATAGTCGTCGTCGCGCTCCAGGCGGCGCAGCACGCGGCGGTAGGCCGACGGCAGTTCGAGCGGAGCTAAATGCAGGCGTCGCTCGGGGAAGCCACCTACGTGACGGCGGCTGTTGCGGAACATCACGCGGCCGGTGCCGTGGCGGTCGAGCAGTGCATCGCGCAGCTGGGCGCGTGCGGCGTCCTGCTGCTCCGGGCTGGCCTCTGGGTGGCACAGCGTGGCGAGCAGCGCCTGGCTGTCGCGGTCGTCGGCCACGGCGGCGACGCGTTCGCGGGCGCTCGCGGTGTGCGGCAGCTCCTCCAGGGCATCGATGGCGCCTGCCACCGCGACGTAGTGCTGCTCCTCCTCTTTGAAGCGCTCGATGTCGTGGTAACGCTCGGCGTCTAGTAGCCGCAGGCGGGCGAAGTGGCTTTCCAGACCCATCTGCTCCGGCGTGGCGGTAAGCAGCAGCAGGCCGGGAATCTCGGCGGCGAGCTGTTCCACGCACTGGTAGCCGGGGCCGCTCTTCTCCGGGCTCCAATCCAGGTGGTGGGCCTCATCGACGATCAGCAGGTCGAAGCGGCTGGCCAGGGCTTGGTCCTGGCGATGAATGTTGGCGAACAGCCTGCCTTGGCTGGCCAGCACGAGCTGGGCGCTCTCGAACGGGTTGACGCTGCCGTGGGCCTGGCTCTGGTGCTCGTCCAGCAGAGTGACGTTCAGCGAGAAGCGGCGCAGCAGTTCGACCAACCACTGGTGGGTCAGGCTGTCGGGCACCAATATCAGCGCGCGCTCTACCCGGCCAGCCAGCAGCAGGCGGTGAAGAATCAGGCCGGCTTCGATGGTTTTGCCCAGGCCCACTTCGTCGGCCAACAGAACCCGCGGCGCATGGCGTCCGGCGACTTCGTCGGCAATATAAAGCTGATGGGGTATGAGGTCGATGCGCGGCCCGGCAAAACCGAGGGCCCCGTGCTGCTCGATGCGCTGGAAGTGGTGAAGAGTGCGAAAGCGAAGATCAAACCAGTCGTTGCGGTCGACTTGACCGGTGAGCAAGCGGTCGCGGGCCTGATCGAACTGCATGGTATCGGCCAGCTTGGCCTCGGGCAGCTCGCGCAGAGTGCCGTCGCTGTCTTCACCGATGTAGGTGATCAGGCCGCGACTCTCTTTGCTGTCATCGACGATCATCTGCCAGCCATCGGCAGAGAGAACGCGGTCGCCGCTGCCGAACATCACGCGGGTAAGCGGCGCCTGGCGAGTGTTGTAGGTGCGGGTTTCCTGGCTGGCACTGAACAAAATGGTAACGCTACGGGCGTCGCAGTTAAGCACGGTGCCGAGTCCAAGCTCGGCTTCGCCGTCGCTAATCCAGCGCTGGCCGGGAGAAAAATCGCTCATGATGCCTCGAGGAAGTCGTCAAAATCGGGTCGTACGCCGCCGGGGCAGGTGACCGGCGGCTAACAGGGCGGGGGATTCTAACGCAAAGCAGCGGGGGGATTAAGGTCTATCGTGGTCAATCGCTCAACCAGCGCTCCAACTGCGCGCGGGTCAGTTCACCGACGTGCACGTCGAGGGTTCTGCCCGTCGTATCGAAGAGCACCGTCGTCGGAAGCCCCGGCGCTTGGAAGCGCGCCATCAGCGTCTGCTCGGGGTCGCGCAGCGGGTAACGGAAGCTGAGCGACTGCTCGTCCAAATAGCGGGCAATGGGCAGCAAGTCCTCGCCCTGATTCACCACGACGACGGTAATGTCGTCGCGCTGGTCCGCCTCTTCTAACAGCGGCATCTCGCGCAGGCAGGGCGGGCACCAGGTGGCCCACAGATTGACGATGATGCGTTCGCCTTGATGGGTCAGCGACGGCAGCGACACCGCGTTGCCGTCGAGATCGTCTAGCGTGACATCGGGTAGCGACGTGACGGCAAATGATTGACCCAGCGGTGATAGCGTGACCAGCACCAGCCAAAGGCTGGCGGCGCCTACCGTCATGGCCAGGCCGCCGATCATCGCCAATAGCCGCGCGCGCAGTGCCCAGACGGTCCAAAGCAAGCCAGCAAGCAGGCCGCCGAGGGCGTGATAGCCCGGCTGCCATACTTTCAGCGCGTCCAGCGGGGACGGAGCGTAGCTCTCCCAATGGAGGACGACGAACGTCACCCGCGCGCCGACGAGCCAGGCGAGCAACAAGCCGTTGAACCAGCGGCCATGGGGTCTGGCGGATAGCCCCAGCAGGTAGCGGCTGCTCAGCAGCAGCAGCAGCGCGCAGGCCAGCGCGTAAAGCCGTGGCGTCGAAATCAGCAGGGGGCCGAGGGCTATGGCATTCATCGTCATTCCGGTAAGCAGGTACACTAGGGCACCATACCACGCACGCTACTCACGATGGAGATGTCGATGCCGCAATCCTCTTTTGACACCCTGCGCGCTCTGGCCATAGGCAGTCAGGCGCTAGGCCTCGCGCTGATCATTACTCTCGAAACCGTGCTCGGTGACGGTGCCCGCCCCTGGCAGGGCGCGGTACTGGCCGTCATGGTGGCGTGTGCGCTGCTCATTGCACTGGTGCGCATGTACCGCAACAAGCGCCGACAGAAGCGACTGGCTGAGCGTTTAGAGGCATCAGAGCCGAAAAACCACGAGCGTTAGAAACCGTTGCTTGTGTTTTTGACGGGACGGTTCCAGATTATGGGTAGCCCTGCGCTGGACGGTCAGGGCACTCAATCTACTGGGAGCGACAAATAATATGATCAATAAGCGCGCACTAGCCATTGCCGTAGCGGCCTCATCACTTGCTTTAACCGGGATGGCCCAAGCGGAGGTCAAAGTTGGCTTCTTGGGCGGCTTTACGGGGGGGATCGAGAGTCTGACACCGCCGATCTTTGCTGGGGCCCAGCTGGCGGTCGAACAGGTCAACGCGCAGGGCGGTATCTTGGGGGGGCAAACCCTGGCCATGCCTTCGGGCGATACCACCTGTTCCGATGCGTCGGCCGCCTCCAACGCCGCCGACCGCATGGTGAACTCCGAGAACGTCACGGCCATCGTTGGGGCGTTATGCACCGGTGCCACGATTGCCGCCGCCAACAACGCCGCGATCCCTGGCGGTGTGCTGATGGTGTCGCCAGCATCGACCGCGCCTGCGGTATCGGAGCTGGACGACAACGATCTGGTCTTCCGTACCGTGCCGTCGGACGCCTTCCAGGGGGAAATGCTGGCCAAGCTGCTGCTGGATAAAGGCATCGACTATGTGGCCGTTACCTTCGTCAACAACGACTATGGACGTGGTCTGTCGGACGCCTTTAGCGCCGCGTTTACCGCCGGTGGCGGCGAAGTGGCCGAGAACCTCGCCCACGAAGATAACCGGGCCGATTACCGCTCCGAGCTGGGCTCACTCTCCGCCAGCGGTGCCGATACCCTGGTCGTCTTGGCCTACGCTGACACGTCTGGCCAAACGGTACTGCGTCAAGCCTATGAGAGTGGCATGTTCACCCAGTACGTGGGCGCTGACGGGATGGTGGGCGACAGCCTAGTCGAAGCGATCGGTGCCGACGTATTGGATGGCATGATTGCCACTCGCCCCGGCAGCCCAGAGCTACCCGGCACCGAAATATTTAACAACGCAGCGACTGAGGCGGATATCGACCCCAGCGCCGTGTTTGCGGCTCAGGCATACGATGCGGCCTTCCTGATTGCGCTAGCCATCGAGCAGAACGGCAGCGCAGACCGTGAAGGGCTCTCGGAAGCACTGCGCAGCGTATCGAGTGCGCCCGGTGAAGTGATCCTGCCCGGTGAGTGGGAGAAAGCCGTCGAGCTGATCGCTGCGGGTACGGACATCAACTACGAAGGCGCCTCCGGCTCCCACGAGTTCGATGACAACGGTGATGTACCGGGCGTGGTCGTCGAGATGGCCGTAGAAAACGGCACCTTTACCAGCAAAGGGCAAGTGGACCTGTAAGCCGTTACCATCGCTAGATAGCAATGCGCCCCGCTCATTGAGCGGGGCGCTTTTCGTTGGGCGATGCCTGTGTCATTAGCCGTGGCTTTTGATCTTTTCAGGCAGCAGCCCTTTGGGGGCAAAGCGCAGTACCAGGGTGATCAGCATGCCGATCACCAGAACTCGTGCTTGAAGCGCTCGACTGTCCATATTGCTGGGTGCCTCCCAGCCAAAGGCGTTCTCTCCGAGTGCGACGAACAGCTCCATCAAAAACAGCGCCAGCGGCTCGGACATGATCCAGATGATGTAGACGGCCACCGCACCAAAAATGGTGCCCAGGTTATTGCCGGGGCCGCCCAGGATGACCATCACCAGCACCAGAAAGGTGTGGTTCAGCGGTAGGTAGCCCTGCGGATCGAACAGGCTGTTGAACGTGCCCAACATGCCGCCCCCCAGGCCCATCAAAATGCAGCCCAGCACGAAAATCTCCAGGCGACGCTTGTTGATGTCCTTACCCATGGCCGCCGATGAGACTTCGTTGTCGCGGATCGCGCGAATCATTCGCCCCCAAGGGGCGTGATAAGCACGGTGCAGCAGGAAGAAAATCACCGCAATGACCACCGCCGTCACCGATAGATAGATGGCGCGGGAGAGGGTAAAGCCGAGTTCGGCAGGGCCAGGCGTGGGCCAAGGCAGCGGCGAGACCGTGGCCGTGCCGCGGGTCAGCCAGTCGGAGTTTTTCAAAAACGCCTTGATGATCTCGGCAATACCCAGGGTGGCAATCGCCAAGTAGTCGCTGCGCAGCCCAAGACACACATGGCCGATGAAGTAGCCCACGCCACCGGCCAGCGCGCCCCCGACGATCCAGCCCACCCAAGGCGGTAGGCCAAATCCGCCCACAAAGCCCGCCTGGGACTGAATTTGGCTGGTGACATCGCGCAACAGACTGATCACGACGAGGTAAAGTACCACCGCCAGCACTACGGCGATCACGGTGCGCAGCGTTTTGGGCACACCCAAGCGGTCGAGTTTGGTGGCACCGATGACCACGACCGTGGCCGCAAGGCCATAGAGCAGCACTTGGCCGAGCTCACCCGGCAGCTCGGTACCCCAAAAGGCGTCGTTGACCGGTACGCTAAACAGCATGGCGCAGAAGCCGCCGAGGGCGACGAAGCCCATCACCCCGGCATTGAACTGCCCGGCGTAGCCCCACTGAATCGTCAGGCCCAAAGCGAGAATGGCGTAACAGGCGGCTTCGACCAGCATGCGGGTGCTGTAGGCCGCACCCATCAGGGCATACACCGCCAAAACGGCGAGGAGCAGCGCACCAAACAGCACCAGCTCGCGCAGCGGGAAGCGGCGCTGCGGGGTGGCGTCTTTCGGCGTGTAGGCCGGGTTGCGAGTATTGGTTGGATGGCTCATTAGATCACCTTGCCTTTGAACAGGCCGGTCGGGCGCCACACCAGGATGGCCACCAGAATGAAGAACGGCACCACGATTTTGTATTCAGTGCCCACGAAGGCAAGATTCGACGGCAGCGCCAGCCACTCGGGAAAACTGTCTTGGAAAGGGCGTATCAACACGTTCCAGTTGAAGACGGCCAAGGTTTCGGCAAAGCCCACCACGAACCCACCGGCAATCGCGCCGTAAGGATGGCCCACTCCGCCGACGATGGCCGCCGCAAAGATCGGCAGCAGCAGGAAGAAGCTCAGGTCCGGTTTGAAGGTCACGTCCAACGAGAGCAGCGTGCCCGCAATCGCTGCGAGGCCGCCCGCAATCACCCAGGTGACCGCCACGATGGTATTGGTATTAATGCCCGATGCCTGGGCCAGCTCCGGATTATCCGACATGGCGCGCATGGCTTTGCCTAACCGTGAACGGTTGAGGAACAGGTGGAGCGCCATCACCGCAACGATGGTGATCACGAACAGATAGATCTGCGGTTCGGTGATCACGATCGGTGCCCGCGCGCCTTCGAACGGTAGCGCTAAACGAAAGATCTCTTTGCGGTCATCGACATACAGACTCTGTCCGCCGGTACCCGAGAACAAGCGAATCAAGCCCTGTAGCATCAGTGTGACCCCCAGCGAGCCAATCACCATGACGATGGGCTTTACGCCATGGGCGCGTAGCGGCTTATAGAAGGCCTTATCGATGCCGACGGCGAGTAGGGCGGTGAGTAGCATCGCCAGGGGCAGCATGATCAGCGCCGTGGGGACGCCAATGCTGGCGCCGACGGCAGGGAAAGCGGTGGTGAGCAGCAGCACCATGAAGGCACCGAAGGTCATCATGTCGGCATGGGCAAAGTGGGCAAAACGCATGATGCTGAAAATCAGCGTCACGCCAATCGCGCCAATGGCATAAATCGAGCCGGTGACGCTACCCGCAATCACCACGTTATTAATGAAAAAAGCCAGTTCGTTCACGCGTTTCTCCCCCGGGCTAGCCGCCCAAAAAGCTTTTGGCGACATCGGGGTCGGCCAGCAGAGCCGCCCCGGTATCCGTAAAGCGGTTCTGGCCTGCTGCCAGGACAAAGCCTTTATCGGCAATCGCCAAGGCCTGCTTGGCGTTCTGCTCGACCATCAAGATGCCCACACCTGCGGCGTTGATCTTCTTCACGCGATCAAAGATCTCATTCATATAGAGTGGCGATAATCCGGCCGTGGGCTCGTCTAGCAGCAGCAGGCTGGGCTCTGCCATCAGTGCACGACCCATGGCCACCATCTGGCGCTGGCCGCCGGAGAGCTCGCCCGCCGGCTGGTGGCGCTTCTCGACCAGCGGCGGGAAGAAGTCGTACACCTGTTCCAGCATGCGCTTGACGTTCTGCGGCTTCAGGTAGGCGCCCATCTCCAGGTTCTCTTTCACCGAGAGGCTGGGGAAGACGTTTTTCTCCTGGGGGACGAAGCCCATGCCTCGCTCCACGAGTTGGTTGGGCGGTAAATTGTGGATGGGTTGGCCGTTGAGCAGGATTTCGCCCTGGTTGACGTTCAGAAGCCCAAATACGGCTTTGAGCATGGTGGATTTTCCCGCGCCGTTGGGGCCGACGATGACGCCGACCTCGTCGGCATACAGGGTCATATCGACCCCGTTCAAAATATTCATACTGCCATAACCGCCGTGCACGTCGCGTGCTTCAAGCAGTGGCTGGGGTGATGCCTGTGTCGATGACATAAACGCGTCTCAGCAAGCGTCGCGCTGGGGTCTCCAGACGCGATCATGTTGTTGTAGCCGTGGGTGGGCTATTGGTCGTGACTGTGTGAAGCGTATTGCCGGGGTTAGGCGGCATCCGAGCCGAAGTAGGCCTCGATGACTGCCGGGTCGTTCTGTATCGCTTCGATGTGTCCTTCCACCATGACGCTGCCCTGGGCCAGTACGATGACCGGATCGCAGAGCCGCGAAATCATGTCCATGTCGTGCTCGATGACCAGGAAGGTGTAGCCCATCTCACGGTTGAGCCGCTCGATATTGCCCATTAAATCTCCCAGAAGCGTACGGTTCACCCCCGCGGCGATTTCATCGAGCAGGACGATCTTGGCATCGGTCATCATGGTGCGGCCAAGCTCCAGAAGCTTCTTCTGTCCGCCGGAGAGATTGCCCGCAAGTTCGTTGCGCACATGGTGCAGGCCGACGAAGTCGATGACCTCCAGCGCGCGGCGGCGCACCTCGGCCTCTTGCTCGCGCACCAGCGATGGCTTGAACCAAGTATTGAACAGATTTTCACCGGCCTGTCGGGGGGGCACCATCATCAAATTTTCCAGCGCGCTCATCTGGCTGAACTCGTGGGCAATTTGAAAGGTGCGTAGCAGTCCTTTGTGGAAACGCTGGTCGGCGCTCAAGGTGGTGATGTCTTCGCCATCGAGCAGGATCTGCCCGCTGTCCGGCGTCAGCGCCCCGGCGATCAGGTTGAAGAGCGTCGATTTACCGGCTCCGTTAGGGCCGATCATGCCGGTGATCGACCCTTTCTCGACTTGGATCGAACAGTCGTTGATGACGTGTAGCCCACCGAACGCTTTATTGACGTGTTGTACTTCGATAAGCGGTTGCATGGTGTCCTCGTAAGGCAGGCGGCCTCGTCACCGCCTGCAGCAGGGATATTGTTATCAAGGTTTAGAGTGGCGCAGACGCTGGGCAAGCGCAAAAGCCGCCACGATGAGCAGTGCGCCGAGCGTTGGAATCAGATACCCCTCGATGTGGGGTATCGTACGTAAAAAGACGAACGATACTGCCGCCGGCCCGACGAAACGCACTAAAAAGCGCCAGAAAGCGAACCAGGTGGCATTGGTGCCGAGCTCTTTCATGACTTCGCTCTGGGTCAGCGCCCAGCCGGCAAACAGGGCGATCAACAGGCCACCCAGCGGCATGAAGATATTGGTCAGCAGCTCGATGACATCGAAGGCGCTGCGTCCAAACAGCGTATGGAAAATCGTGCCTTCTGCCCAGACGTTGAAGCTGACCACCGTGAGTAGCCCCATGGCCCAAGCCGCAACGACCATGATGGTGACCGCCTGGGGACGCGTCATGTCGAAGCGCTCGACCAGGAACGCCGCGACCGGCTCGATCAGCGAAATGGAGGAGCTAATGGCGGCCCCCAATACTAGAATGAAGAACACACCACCGACCAAGGCGCCAAACGGCATCTCGGCAAAGGCCAGCGGCAGCGTCACGAACATCAGCCCGGGGCCCTGGCCGGTTTCCAGGCCCGCGCCGAACACCAGCGAGAAAATGGCCAGGCCCGCGACCATGGCAACGGCGGTATCGACGAACGCGACGGCAATGGCCGTCCGTGTGAGCGACGCGTCGCTGGACATATAAGCGCCGTAAGCCATGATCGCGCCCATACCGAGGCTTAGGGTAAAGAACGATTGACCCATGGCCTGCAGCCAGCCTTCCAGGCTGAGATCGCCAATGTTGAAGGTGAACAGGAAGCTCGCTGCCGCGCCCACATCGCCATTGATGATGCCGTAAATCAGCACCACGATCAGAATGACGAACAGCGCAGGCATCATGATGCGCAGGCCCGACTCTATGCCTTTATGAATACCCATCCCGACGATCAGCGAGGAACCCACGATGAATAGCGTGTGGTACAGCGTCATTAATCCGGGCGAGGCGAGCAGCGCATTGAAGCCCTCGCTGATGGTTTGAGCGTCTGCGCCAACCAGCGAACCGGTGAGCATCAGCCAGGTGTAGTGCAGCGCCCAGCCCGCGATCACCGAATAAAAGCTCAAAATCAAAAAAGCGGAGGCGGCGCCCAGCCAGCCTATCGACTCCCACGCCCGTGATGTGCGATGCGTTTTAGTCAAATGCCGCATACCCATGATGGGGCTTTGACGGCTGGTGCGCCCCAGCATGGTCTCGGCGATGAGGATAGGAATGCCCACGGCAAAAATGGTCAGCGCGTAAATCAGGATGAACGCGCCGCCCCCATTTTCACCGGTGAGGTAGGGAAAGCGCCAGAGGTTGCCGAGACCGACGGCAGAGCCCACCGCCGCCAATAAAAACGTGCCTTTGTGTGTCCAGACGTTATGACCGCTCATGTGAAGGAGTGTCCGTATAGGGGTGCCAGGATGGGGGTAAGTATCCAAACACTTGTATGAATTATGGCATGTCAGCACCCCGAGGGCGTGCTGAGAATAGCGCTACTTTGCGATAGAACGTCAGCGCTTTCCAGCGTACTAGCGTTTAGGGTGCGTTAACGAGCACGCTTGGCGATGAACCAAAACGCGCGGCTAGAGGGGCTGTCGTACGAAAAAGGTTGCTACGCTGAGAACTTACATAAAAAAGCCCGCGCGGTGGCGGGCTTTGTGTCGGCAGCGGTCAGCTTACTTTTTGCTGGAGCGCTTGCGCTCGTTCTCTTTGAGCAGTTTCTTACGTAGGCGGATAAAGCTCGGCGTTACTTCGACCAGTTCATCGGAATCGAGGAATTCGATGGCTTGCTCCAGAGTGAACTTCACTGGCGGGGTCAGTACGATGTTCTCGTCGTTGCCCGAGGCGCGCATGTTATCCAGCTTCTTACCTTTGGTGGGGTTGACCACCAGGTCGTTGGCACGGCTATGGATACCGATCAGCATACCTTCGTACACCTCGGTGCCGTGGTCGACGATCAGCTTGCCACGCTCTTGCAGCGTGTAAAGCGCGTAGGCCAGCGCTTTGCCGTCGACCATGGAGACCATGACGCCATTACGACGCTCGATGGCGGCGTCGGGCTTTAGCGGGCCGTAGTGGTCAAAGCGGCTGGTTAGAATGCCGGTACCAGACGTCAGGGTCAGGAACTGGCCGCGGAAACCGATCAAACCACGGGCGGGAATGATGAAGTCCAGACGAACACGGCCTTTACCATCCGGGTTCATGTTGGTCATTTCGCCCTTGCGGTAGCCGAGCTCTTCCATGATCGAGCCTTGGTGCTGCTCTTCACAGTCGATGATGACTTCTTCGTAGGGCTCCTGCTTGACGCCGTCGATCTCTTTGATGATGACCTCCGGACGGCCAACGGCCAGCTCGAAGCCTTCACGGCGCATGGTTTCGATCAACACCGACAGGTGCAACTCGCCACGGCCAGAGACTTTGAACTTCTCGGGGGTTTCGCCCTGCTCGACGCGCAGTGCCACGTTGTGGATCAGTTCTTGATCCAGACGATCCTTGATATTGCGGCTGGTAACGAACTTGCCGTCTTTACCGGCAAACGGCGAGTCGTTGACCTGGAACGTCATGGAGACGGTCGGCTCATCGACGGTCAGCGGCGGCAGCGCTTCGACATTATTCACGTCGCACAGCGTGTCGGAGATCGCTAGATCTTCGATGCCGGTGATGCAGACGATATCGCCAGCGGTGGCTTCATCGGTCTGCACTCGCTCGAGGCCCATATGGGTCATCACCTGGCCGACCTTACCCTTACGGGTCTTGCCTTCTTTAGTGATCACGCTGATTTGCTGGTTCGGCTTGACGCTGCCGCGAGTGATGCGGCCCAGGCCGATGACGCCGACGTAGCTGTTGTAGTCCAGCGCTGAGATCTGCATCTGGAAGGGGCCGTCGACTTCGACCTTCGGCGGCTCGACGATGTCCACGATGGCTTGGAACATCGGGTCCATGTTGTCGGCCAGCTCTTCCGGATCCATGCCGGCAATACCGTTCAACGCCGAGCAGTAGATGATCGGGAAGTCGAGCTGCTCGTCGGTGGCGCCGAGGTTGTCGAATAGATCGAAAATTTGATCGATGACCCAGTCGGGGCGCGCGCCAGGACGGTCAATCTTGTTAACGACGACGATCGGCTTCAGGCCCTGGGAGAACGCTTTTTGGGTCACGAAGCGGGTCTGCGGCATCGGACCGTCAACGGCGTCGACCAGTAGCAGTACCGAGTCCACCATGGACATGACGCGCTCGACTTCACCACCGAAGTCGGCGTGCCCAGGCGTGTCGACGATATTGATGTGGTAACCCTTGCCATTACCATCCTGCCACTGAATAGCGGTGTTTTTGGCCAGGATGGTAATACCGCGCTCCTTTTCCTGGTCATTCGAGTCCATGATGCGCTCTTGGCCTTCGGCCTTACGGTCGAGCGTTCCGGACTGGCTTAACAGTTTGTCTACCAAGGTAGTTTTACCGTGGTCTACGTGGGCGATGATGGCAATGTTGCGAAGATTCTCGATCACGACGCGATCCTGCTGGAAAAATAGGGCGGCATTATAGGGTCTGGGGATGGTCTACTACCAGCGCTGTCTTAAACAAAGCAGCAAGTCAATAACCTAAACGCGGCAGTTTTCGCTGTTGTGACGCTTCCGTTAAGATAGGCGTTTTCCCAGTTGGGGCAAGCACATGACCATCGGTAACCTGATGCGTTTGTTAAGCGATGGCGAGGTTCATTCCGGTGAACAATTAGGCGAAGCGCTGGGCGTTTCCCGAGCCGCCGTGTGGAAACAACTAAAAAAATTAGAGGCGCTGGGTGTCGAGCTGGTGGCCGTCAAAGGGCGCGGCTACCGGCTCGCCTACCCGTTAGAACCGCTGGAGGGCGCCAAGATCGTCGAACGGCTGCCCGCCGATGCCCGCCATTTACTGACACGGCTATTCGTCGAGGATCAGCTGCCGTCCAGTAACGAATATCTGCGCGAACGCTTTTCGCAAGGGGCGGGGCATGGCGAGGTCTGCTTCGTCGAGCTGCAAACGGCTGGGCGTGGTCGCAGGGGGCGAGTGTGGTCGACTCCCTGGGGGCAGAGCCTAATGGTGTCGATGGGGTGGCGCTTCGAGTCCGGCATCAATGCGCTGGAGGGGCTTAGTCTGGCCGTCGGTGTGGTGGTCTCCCAAGTGCTCGAACGTTATGGTGTGTCGCCCAAGTTGAAGTGGCCCAACGATGTGCTGCTGGCCGAGCAGGGTGGTGAACTCGGTAAGCTGGCCGGTATTTTGATCGAGGTGACCGGCGACGCGGCTGGCCCCTGCGAAGTGGTCATCGGCATGGGCATGAATCTGTCATTGCCAGATAGCTTGCGCGCCACGATCGACCAGCCGGTGGCGGCGCTGTTCGATGCGCAGCCGGGCATTTCGCGTAATCAGCTAGCGGCAGACATGGTAGCAGGGCTTTTGAACATGCTGGCGGGGTTCGAAACCCGCGGGTTTGCTCCCTGGTTGAATGCCTGGAATCAGCGGCATGCCTACGCAGGCCTGCCCATCCGTGTGATTCAAGGCGAGCGTTCCAGCGATGCCGTCGCCGGGGATGTCGATGAAAGTGGTAACCTATGGGTTACTGAAAATGGTTACTCGCGACGCCTGGTCGGCGGTGAGATTAGCGTACGTAGGCGCCTATGATTTTGGATTTGGATATCGGCAACACGCTGTCGAAGTGGCGGCTCAAGGATGCCGAGAGCAGCGAGATCCGTTCGCGAGGCGCCGTGTGGACGCGAGAGGAGTGGCGTCCCGGGGCAGACATTCCCGATTTGGACGTCGTGGAAGCGGTACGTATCTCCAGCGTGGCCAGGACGGCCGTGCTTGAAGAGACCGTCGCGCTGCTGCGGCGCCAGGTGCGCCATGTGTACGTGGCTCGCTCGACGTCAGAGGCGCTCGGTGTCGTCAACGGCTACGAGGAGCCGGGGCGACTCGGCGTCGACCGCTGGATGGGGGCGCTGGCAGGCTACCAGCTGGCGGGGGGGTGCTGCGCGGTGGATTGCGGGAGTGCCATTACCATCGACTTCGTCTTACCGGGTGGTATGCATCTGGGTGGTTTTATCATCCCAGGACTGCGGCTGATGAAAGAGAGCCTGAAGCTGGGAACACGCAATGTCGCCATCGATCCGGAAAGCGAAGCCGATGCGCTACTAGAGCCGGGAAGGCGCACGGTGGATGCGGTGAACCATGGTATTTACATGGCCGCCGTTAGCGCCATCAACCGCATTTACAGTGAAGTATGCGATCAGCAGGGGGTGACACTACCGGTGCTGCTGACCGGCGGCGATGCCCGTGTGGTATCCCGCGGCGTGCAAGTGCCTCACGCGGTGTGGCCCGACATGGTCTATGGTGGGTTGGAGGCCTGCTATCCGCTCACGTTTGCCGAGCGTGCTGGAAAGATGTCGGGTGCGCCGCGAGTACCAGAGCCGGTATCATTAGAAAAAATTCGTGCAGGCCTTGCATTCTCGATGCTGCTTTGACAGAATGCAGCGCGTTCCAGAGCGGATGCCGTGCTTTGAAGTGCTGCTTCCAGCAAGCTTTGATAAATAAAGAGTTTGCAGGCTTGACACCGTTTTGGAGGCTGGCATAATGTGCCGCCACAGCTGGAGAGGTTCCCGAGTGGCCAAAGGGAGCAGACTGTAAATCTGCCGCGAAAGCTTCGAAGGTTCGAATCCTTCCCTCTCCACCAGATTGATCGAGCGCTGAGTTAGTCAGCGCTTGGGAATGAAACGCCGGTAAGCGGGCATTAGCTACTGTTTCTCGTGCAACGGATTGTCATTCTGCAGGCAAGTTCGGCGGGCGTAGTTCAATGGTAGAACCTCAGCCTTCCAAGCTGATGGTGCGGGTTCGATTCCCGCCGCCCGCTCCAGTTTGATGTGTTTGGCTCATGTAGCTCAGGGGTAGAGCACACCCTTGGTAAGGGTGAGGTCGACGGTTCAATTCCGTCCATGAGCTCCATATTGCAAAAAAAGCGAGCGAAGCTCGCTTTTTTTGTCTTTGCTCTCCCATTGGGTGGAGGGTAAAAGTAAGGGTTGTCAGGTGGGGGTTTCTCCGCTATCATGGCGCCCGCTGTTGCGTAGGCGTTTGCTTGCGCACGTGACGATACAGGCCAGTAGCTCAATTGGCAGAGCAGCGGTCTCCAAAACCGCAGGTTGGGGGTTCGATTCCCTCCTGGCCTGCCAACCTTCCCCAGGTTGGTATGTCTTTTCTAGAATTCCTTTGTCGCTCGCTGCACCCTTGGGAGTCTCGTTTTTATGAAGCCTAGTTCCGTAAAACATGGCGAAGAGGTGCAACAGACGCGCCATGACGGGCTCAAGTGGGCGGCGGTTGTGGCGCTGCTTGTCGTTGCAGTCGTTGGTAATACCTATTTCACCGATGTTGGCCTGCTCTACCGCGTCTTAGGTGTGGTGGTGTTGTGTGCGCTTGCGGGTTTGATCGCCTTAACAACCACCAAAGGCCGTGACTTGGTTGAGCTTGCCATCAGCGCCAAGAAAGAGATTCAGCGCGTTGTATGGCCGACCCGTCCTGAAACCATCCAAACCACGGCGATCGTGCTAGTGGCTGTGCTGGTGGTGGGTCTGATGCTGTGGTTGATCGATACTCTTCTTGGCTGGGCGATGTCCGGCGTCATTGGTTAGGAGTTTTCATGTCCAAACGTTGGTACGTCGTCCACGCTTATTCCGGCTTCGAAAAGCATGTCATGCGCTCGCTTATCGAGCGTGTGAAGATGTACGGCATGGAAGATCGCTTTGGCGAGATCCTGGTGCCGACGGAAGAAGTGGTTGAGATGCGTGACGGTAAGCGCCGCAAGAGTGAGCGCAAGTTCTATCCGGGCTACGTGTTAGTCGAGATGGAAATGGTGGATGAAACTTGGCACCTGGTGAATGAAACGCCGCGTGTCATGGGGTTCATTGGCGGCACCAAAGAGAAGCCCGCCGCGATTACCAGTCGCGAGGCGGAAGCCATTCTGCGTCGTGTGAAAGACGGCACCGACAAGCCGCGACCCAAAACCATGTTCGAGCCGGGTCAGTCCGTTCGTGTCATCGATGGTCCGTTTGCTGACTTCAACGGTGTCGTTGAAGAGGTGAACTACGACAAGAGCCGCCTGCAGGTCAGCGTGCTGATCTTTGGGCGTGCAACGCCTGTTGAGCTCGAGTTCTCGCAGGTAGAAAAAGAGTAATCTCAAAATGTTGCAGGCTGGTGTCCTATGCGCGCCAGTCTGGATTCATGTAAAGCAGCCCAGCGCTGCTTTACGCGTACCGGGGAGCCGTCAGGCGCTATCACCCAACTGGAGTATTTACCATGGCCAAGAAAGTACAGGCTTATATCAAACTGCAGGTTGCTGCAGGTAAAGCCAACCCGAGTCCGCCCGTAGGCCCCGCGCTGGGTCAGCATGGCGTGAACATCATGGAATTCTGTAAGGCGTTCAACGCTGCGACTCAAGAAATTGAGCCGGGCCTGCCGACGCCTGTCGTGATTACTGTCTACTCTGACCGTAGCTTCACGTTCGTCACCAAAACACCGCCGGCCGCCGTTCTGCTCAAGAAAGCGGCTGGCATCAAGTCCGGTTCTGGTGAGCCGAACAAGAAGAAAGTCGGTACCGTGACTCGCGAGCAGCTCGAAGAGATCGCCAAGACCAAAGAGCCGGATATGACGGCTGCTGATCTCGACGCCGCGGTGCGCACCATCGCTGGTAGCGCTCGTAGCATGGGCTTAAACGTGGAGGGTCTCTGATCATGGCTAAATTGTCTAAGCGCGCGAAAGTCATTCGCGAGAAAGTAGACCCGAACAAAGCGTACTCTCTGGAAGAAGCCGTTGCGCTACTTTCCGAGCTGTCGACTGTCAAGTTCAAAGAGTCTCTGGATGTGGCGATCAACCTGGGTGTTGATCCGCGTAAATCCGATCAGGTCGTACGTGGCGCTACCGTCATGCCTAACGGTACTGGTAAAGACGTTCGCGTAGCCGTCTTCACCCAAGGTGCCAATGCTGATGCGGCTAAAGAAGCCGGTGCTGACATCGTGGGTATGGACGATCTGGCTGAGCAAGTCAAAAAAGGCCAAATGGACTTCGACGTGGTCATCGCCTCTCCGGATGCGATGCGCGTTGTCGGTCAGTTGGGCCAAATTCTTGGTCCGCGTGGCCTGATGCCGAACCCGAAAGTAGGCACCGTGACGCCTGACGTGGCGACGGCGGTCAAAAATGCCAAAGCGGGTCAGGTGCGTTTCCGTACCGATAAGAACGGCATCATCCACACGACCCTAGGTAAAGTGGATTTTGACGCGGCGTCCGTTCAGGGCAACTTGGAAGCACTGGTAGCTGACCTGAAGAAGCTCAAGCCGAGCTCCTCCAAAGGCATCTACTTTAAGAAAATTACCCTGTCCACTACCATGGGCCCGGGTTTGACCATCGACCACTCTGCGCTGGTATAAGCGAGTCGTCGGCAGGTTTTAGTAAGTACCGAGCAAGAACTTTGCGGTCCCTCGCTAGGCAGTCAGTCGAGCGAGGCGCCGTCAAAGACCGCAGGTGCCGCCTCGTCTTTTGAGACGGGGCGGCTTAATCGCCCTAGAGCGCCTGCGCAGATGGTGTGGCCGCCAGTTGGTTAACGCTTTTCGCAAGCCGCTTTCTGGTGAGCACCATCCCCCAAGGCTTCCAAGGCCAGCAGTATGCCTTGGAAGAGATGGTAACCACCGGAGCCTTGATGGGTTCCGGCACGAAGGAGTGATCACTGTGCCACTAGCACTTGAAGGCAAGAAAGCGATTGTTGCCGAGGTCAGTGAAGCGGCCAAGGGCGCACTCTCCGTCGTAGTTGCCGATTCTCGTGGCGTTACGGTCAGCAAAATGACCGATCTGCGTAAGCAGGCCCGCGAGAACGGTGTAGAGCTTCGCGTTGTTCGTAACACGCTGGCTCGCCGCGCACTCGAAGGCACTCAGTGGGAGTGCCTGAACGAGAGCTTTGTTGGTCCTACTCTGCTGGCTTTCTCTACTGAGCATCCGGGCGCTGCCGCTCGTCTGTTCAAGGATTTCGCCAAAGATGAGAAGAACTTCGAAGTCAAAGCGTTGGCCTACGAAGGTGAGCTGATTCCGGCTGCTGACATCGATCGTCTAGCAACCCTGCCGACCTACGACGAGGCGATTGCCAAGTTGATGTCGGTCATGAAAGAAGCCTCCGCTGGCAAGCTGGTTCGTACTCTGGCCGCACTGCGCGACCAAAAGCAAGAAGCCGAAGCTGCCTAAGCAGCGTTTCTTGCAGGCGGCGTGAACGATCGAGTCGTAGCGTTGCCTGAACCAAGCAATGAACCCTGAGTTCTCGGTCGACCGAGACTCCCGCAAAGTTAGGAATGAAACAATGGCACTGACCAAAGACGATATCATCAATGCTGTAGCCGACATGTCCGTCATGGAAGTTGTCGAGCTGATCGAAGCGATGGAAGAGAAGTTCGGCGTTTCTGCAGCGGCGGCCGTGATGGCTGGTCCGGCTGCTGGCGGCGAAGCAGCTGCTGAAGAGCAGACTGAATTTGACCTGGTACTGGCATCTGCTGGTGACAAGAAAGTTAACGTCATCAAAGCCGTTCGTGAAATCACCGGTCTTGGCCTGAAAGAAGCCAAGGGTGCCGTTGACGGCGCGCCGGCGACCATCAAAGAAGCCATGTCTAAAGAAGACGCTGAAGCCGCTAAGAAGAAGCTGGAAGAAGCGGGCGCAACCGTCGAGCTCAAGTAATCCTTGTGCTGATGGCTTTACGCGCTGCGTAAGCTTCCACGGCTGGCGGCGGGCTATCCCGCTGCCGGCCTTTTTCTGTTGTAATATGCTGCAAGGCAACAGCAGAAGCGCTGCGGTAAAAAGCAGCAAAACAGTAAGACCGTTGTTGTGAAGCGTACGTTGTTGTGACGCGTCAGTTGTGAAGCGCGAGTGATGTTGGCAAGCGACAGCAAAGCGCGAACAGCACTACTGTAACACTGTTATCTATCAAGATTTTTGACGGCGAGCTACCGATTTAGGAGCTTGCTGTCTGCGTCTGAAACGCCCGCGGGGCAGATGACCACGCATCGGTCACCCATGGTGAACAAGCTGGGGAATACAGATGGCTTACTCATATACTGAGAAAAAACGCATCCGCAAGGATTTCGGCAAACTGCCCCAAGTGATGGATGTGCCTTACTTGCTGGCCATCCAGCTTGATTCCTACTACGACTTTCTCCAGCAGGATCGTTCGCCCGACGAGCGCCACGAGGTTGGCCTGCACGCGGCGTTCAAGTCCGTGTTCCCGATCGAGAGCTTCTCAGGCAATGCGGCCCTGGAGTACGTGAGCTACCGTTTCGGTACGCCAGCGTTCGATGTCAAAGAGTGTCAGCTGCGTGGCGTGACCTATTCCGCTCCGCTGCGTGTCAAGGTTCGCTTGATCATCTACGATCGCGACTCTTCGAACAAGGCCATCAAAGACATCAAAGAGCAGGAAGTCTACATGGGGGAGATCCCCCTGATGACCGAGAACGGTACCTTCGTCATCAACGGTACTGAGCGGGTTATCGTTTCTCAGCTCCACCGTTCGCCCGGTGTGTTCTTCGATCACGACAAAGGCAAGAGCCACTCCTCAGGGAAGTTGCTCTACTCTGCTCGCGTGATTCCTTACCGTGGCTCTTGGCTCGACTTCGAGTTCGACCCGAAAGACAACGTCTTCGTGCGTATCGACCGCCGCCGCAAACTGCCGGCTTCGGTATTGATGCGTGCGCTGGGCATGAGCACCGAAGAGATCCTCGACGAATTCTTCGAAACCAGCAAGTTCCACATCGAGAAGAGCGGTTTCTCGGTGGAGCTGGTACCGTCACGTCTGCGCGGTGAAACGGCCACGTTCGACATCAAAGATGGCGAAGGCGGCGTCATCGTCGAAGAGGGCCGTCGGATCACTCAGAAGCACATTCGTCAGCTTGAAAAAGCCGGCCTTGAGCGTCTGGAAGTGCCGATGGAGTACCTGTTCGGCAAAACGCTGGCCAAAGACCAAATCGATACCAAAACCGGTGAGCTGATCTGCCCGTGTAACACGGAAATCACTCCGGAAGTCCTCGAGCGTATGGCGCAGGGCGGTATCACGCATATCGAAACCCTCTACACCAACGACCTCGACTGCGGTTCGTTCATTTCCGACACTCTGAAGCTGGATACCACCGGCTCTCAGTTGGAAGCGCTGGTCGAGATTTACCGCATGATGCGCCCCGGCGAGCCGCCCACCAAAGAGGCTGCCGAGACGCTGTTCCACAACCTGTTCTTCACCGAAGACCGCTACGACCTGTCGGGCGTTGGCCGGATGAAGTTCAACCGTCGCCTGCGCCGTGAATCCGACACGGGCTCTGGCGTATTGGATCGTAAAGACATCCTCGATGTCCTGCGTGAGCTGATCAATATCCGTAACGGCTTCGGCGACGTGGACGATATCGATCATCTGGGTAACCGTCGTATTCGCTGCGTGGGCGAAATGGCCGAGAACCAGTTCCGCGTCGGTCTGGTGCGCGTCGAGCGTGCGGTGAAAGAGCGCCTTTCCATGGCGGAAAGCGAAGGCCTGATGCCGCAAGACCTGATCAACGCCAAGCCGGTTGCGGCGGCGGTGAAAGAGTTCTTCGGCTCCAGTCAGCTGTCTCAGTTCATGGACCAGAACAACCCGCTCTCCGAGGTGACCCACAAGCGTCGTGTGTCGGCACTCGGCCCAGGTGGTCTAACCCGTGAGCGTGCAGGCTTCGAAGTGCGCGACGTACACGCCACGCACTATGGCCGTCTGTGCCCGATCGAGACGCCGGAAGGCCCGAACATTGGTCTGATCAACTCGCTGGCGACGTACAGCCACACCAATAGCTACGGCTTCCTGGAGACGCCTTACCGTAAGGTCGTCAATAGCCAGGTGACCGATGACGTGGTGCATCTCTCTGCCATCGAGGAGGGCGATTTCGTTATCGCCCAGGCCTCTGCTGCCGTAGATGAGTCTGGCAAGTTGAGCGATGACTTGGTGCAGGTGCGTCACCGTGGCGAGACGACCTTCATGCGTCCCGAACAGGTGACGCTGATGGACGTGTCTCCGCGTCAGGTCGTCTCCGTAGCCGCCGCGCTGATTCCGTTCCTCGAGCACGACGATGCCAACCGCGCCTTGATGGGTGCGAACATGCAGCGTCAGGCCGTTCCGACCCTGCGCGCCGACAAGCCGCTGGTCGGTACCGGCATGGAGCGTTTCGTGGCCCGTGACTCCGGCGTGTGTGCCGTGGCGCGCCGCGGCGGCGTCATTGACTCCGTCGACGCGCGTCGTGTGGTGGTGCGGGTCAACGAAGATGAAATCATCGGCGGTGAAGCCGGTGTCGACATCTACAACCTGACCAAGTACACCCGTTCCAACCAGAACACCTGCATGAACCAGCGCCCCATCGTGCGCCCTGGTGACAACGTGGCGCGTGGTGACATCCTCGCCGACGGTCCGTCCGTCGACATGGGTGACCTCGCGCTTGGCCAGAACATGCGTATCGCGTTCATGCCCTGGAACGGCTACAACTTCGAGGACTCCATCCTGCTCTCCGAGCGTGTGGTTCAAGAAGACCGTTTCACCACGATCCACATCCAGGAGCTGACCTGTGTGTCCCGCGACACCAAGTTGGGGCCGGAAGAGATCACCTCCGATATTCCCAACGTCGGTGAATCGGCGCTGGGCAAATTGGACGAAGCGGGCGTTGTTTACATTGGTGCCGAAGTCGGCCCCGGCGATATTCTGGTCGGTAAGGTCACGCCCAAAGGCGAAACCCAGCTGACGCCCGAAGAGAAGCTGCTGCGCGCCATCTTCGGTGAGAAAGCGTCTGACGTAAAAGATACCTCTCTGCGTGCTCCCACCGGCATGAAAGGGACGGTCATCGACGTTCAGGTCTTCACCCGTGACGGCGTCGAAAAAGACTCCCGTGCACTCTCCATCGAGCAGATGCAGCTGGACGAAGTGCGTAAGGATCTTCAAGAGACCTACCGCATCGCCGAAGATGCCACCTTTGAGCGTCTGAAGCGTACGCTGGCAGGTCAGGCCGTCAACGGCGGTCCGCAGCTGAAGAAAGGCGACGTGCTGGACGACGCGTATCTGGACGAACTGCCCCGTCAGCAGTGGTTCAAGCTGCGTATGCAGGACGAGTCCTACAACGAACTGCTGGCCCAGGCCGACGAGCAGCTCGAAAACCGTCGGAAAGAGATGGACGAGCGTTTCGAAGACAAGAAGCGCAAGTTGACCCAGGGCGATGACCTCGCGCCGGGCGTGCTGAAGATCGTCAAGGTCTATATGGCGGTCAAGCGTCGTATTCAGCCCGGTGACAAGATGGCCGGTCGTCACGGTAACAAAGGTGTTATCTCTGCGATCATGCCCATCGAAGACATGCCGTTCGACGAGAAGGGCGAGCCGGTGGACGTGGTACTGAACCCGCTGGGTGTACCGTCGCGTATGAACGTCGGTCAGATTCTGGAAACCCACCTGGGTATGGCGGCACGCGGCTTGGGTGTCAAAATCGACGCCATGCTGCGCGACGCCCGCGGTCAGCAAGTCGCTGAAATTCGTGACTTCCTGGGTCAGGTGTATAACACGCCGGGTACCCGCGTCGAGGATATCGACTCCTTGACCGATGACGAAGTCATCGCGCTGGCGAAGAACCTAAAGGGCGGTGTGCCCATGGCCACGCCGGTGTTCGACGGTGCCAAAGAGCACGAAATCAAGCACCTGCTGAAGCTGGCGGACATTCCGGAGTCGGGCCAAATGACGCTGTACGATGGCCGTACCGGCGATGCGTTTGACCGTCCGGTGACCGTTGGCTACATGTACATGCTGAAGCTCAACCACCTGGTAGACGACAAGATGCACGCGCGTTCTACCGGTTCTTACTCGCTTGTTACGCAGCAGCCGCTGGGTGGTAAGGCGCAGTTCGGTGGTCAGCGCTTTGGTGAGATGGAAGTGTGGGCGCTGGAAGCCTATGGCGCCGCGTACACGCTGCAAGAGATGCTCACCGTCAAGTCGGACGACGTCGAAGGCCGCACCAAGATGTACAAGAACATCGTGGATGGCGACCACACCATGCAGGCAGGCATGCCGGAATCCTTCAACGTACTCGTGAAGGAAATCCGCTCGCTGGGCATCGATATCGAGTTAGAGAGCTAGGAGCCGTCCCATGAAAGATTTGGTGAAAGTACTCAAATCGCAATCTCAGTCCGAAGAGTTTGACGCGATCAAGATTACCCTGGCGTCGCCGGACATGATTCGCTCCTGGTCCTTCGGCGAGGTGAAGAAGCCTGAGACCATCAACTACCGTACCTTTAAGCCGGAACGGGATGGTCTGTTCTGTGCCAAGATTTTCGGCCCGGTCAAAGACTACGAGTGCTTGTGCGGCAAATATAAGCGCATGAAGCACCGCGGCATCATCTGTGAGAAGTGTGGTGTCGAAGTCACCAAGGCGGCCGTGCGCCGTGAGCGCATGGGTCACATCGAACTGGCATCGCCGGTGGCTCACATTTGGTTTTTGAAATCCCTGCCGTCGCGTATCGGCATGTTCCTCGATATGACGCTGCGTGATATCGAGCGCGTGCTCTATTTCGAAAGCTTCGTGGTCATCGACCCCGGCATGACCACGCTGGAGCGTGGTCAGCTGCTCAACGACGAGCAGTACTTCGAAGCCTTGGAAGAGTTCGGCGACGACTTCGACGCCCGTATGGGGGCCGAAGCCGTTCAGGAGCTGCTCAAAGACATCGATCTGGAAGAAGAGATCAACACGCTGCGTGAAGAGATTCCGCAGACCAACTCTGAAACCAAGATCAAGAAGCTCTCCAAGCGCTTGAAGCTGCTGGAAGCGTTCTACCACTCCGGCAATGCGCCGGCGTGGATGGTCATGGAAGTGCTGCCCGTACTACCGCCGGACCTGCGTCCGTTGGTGCCGCTAGACGGTGGCCGTTTCGCGACCTCGGATCTCAACGACCTCTACCGTCGTGTGATCAACCGTAACAACCGTTTGAAGCGTCTGCTCGACCTCAATGCGCCCGACATCATCGTGCGTAACGAGAAGCGTATGCTGCAGGAAGCGGTCGACGCACTGCTGGATAACGGCCGCCGCGGCCGTGCCATCACGGGCTCTAACAAACGCCCGCTGAAATCCTTGGCCGACATGATCAAGGGTAAGCAGGGGCGTTTCCGTCAGAACCTGCTGGGTAAGCGCGTCGACTACTCCGGCCGTTCGGTGATCACCGTGGGCCCGACCCTGCGTCTGCACCAGTGCGGTCTGCCGAAGAAAATGGCGCTCGAGCTGTTCAAGCCGTTCATCTACTCCAAGCTGCAGTCGCTGGGCCATGCGTCCACGATCAAAGCCGCGAAGAAGATGGTCGAGCGCGAGCTGCCGGAAGTATGGGACATCCTGGCCGACGTCATTCGCGAACACCCGGTACTGCTCAACCGCGCGCCGACGCTGCACCGTCTGGGTATCCAGGCGTTCGAGCCGCTGCTGATCGAAGGTAAGGCGATTCAGCTGCACCCGCTCGTCTGTGCGGCCTACAACGCTGACTTCGACGGTGACCAGATGGCGGTTCACGTACCGCTGACGCTGGAAGCCCAGCTCGAAGCCCGCGCGCTGATGATGGCGACCAACAACGTGCTGTCGCCGGCCAACGGCGAGCCGATCATCGTACCGTCGCAGGACGTTGTTCTGGGTCTGTATTACATGACCCGTGAAAAGATCAACGCCAAGGGCGAAGGCATGGTGTTCTCCGACCTCAATGAGGTAGAGCGCGCCTTCGGCACACAGTCCGTGTCGCTGCATGCCCGCGTCAAGGTGCGTCTGGACGAAGTGGACGTCGACGAAGAGACTGGCGAGCGCTCCGAGCACCGCCGTCTTTACGACACCACCGTCGGTCGTGCGCTGCTGTTCCGCATTCTGCCGGAAGGCGTTCCGTTCGCGCTGATCGATCAGCCGATGAAGAAGAAGGCGATTTCCAGCCTGATCAACGAGGTATACCGTCGTGCGGGGCTGAAGCCCACTGTCATCTTCGCTGACCAGCTGATGTACACCGGCTTCCGTCTGGCGACCTGGTCCGGTGCCTCGATCGGTGTTAACGACTTCGTTATCCCCGATGCCAAGACCGAGATCGTTGATGCCGCTGAAGCAGAAGTCAAAGAGATCGAAGACCAGTTCTCCTCTGGCCTGGTAACCGCAGGCGAGAAGTACAACAAAGTTATCGATATCTGGTCCAAGGCGAACGATAAAGTTGCCAAGGCGATGATGGTGGGTATCTCGAAAGAGACGGTCGTTGATCGTGATGGTAACGACGTCGAGCAAGACTCGTTCAACAGCGTCTTCATCATGGCCGACTCCGGTGCTCGTGGTAGTGCCGCTCAGATCCGTCAGTTGGCGGGTATGCGTGGCCTGATGGCCAAGCCGGATGGCTCGATCATCGAAACGCCGATCGTGGCCAACTTCCGTGAAGGTCTGAACGTACTTCAGTACTTCATCTCGACCCACGGCGCACGTAAAGGTCTGGCGGATACGGCACTGAAAACGGCCAACTCCGGTTATCTGACTCGTCGTCTGGTAGACGTTGCTCAGGACTTGGTGATTACCGAGACTGACTGTGGCACCGAAAACGGCCTGACGCTGCACCCGATCATCGAGGGTGGCGATATCATCGTACCGCTGTCTCAGCGCGTACTGGGTCGTGTCGTCGCGCAGGACGTGGTCGATCCGAGTACCGAAGAAGTACTGATTCCGCGTAATACGCTGCTCGACGAGAAGTGGTGTGCCTCGCTGGACACCATGGGCGTTGACGAAATCGTCGTACGCTCCACGATTACCTGTGATACCGCTCACGGCGTGTGTTCCGCCTGTTACGGACGTGACCTTGCCCGTGGCCACCAGGTCAACATCGGTGAGTCCGTCGGTGTCATCGCCGCACAGTCGATCGGTGAGCCGGGTACCCAGCTGACCATGCGTACGTTCCACATCGGTGGTGCAGCATCGCGTTCGTCTGCGGTCGACAGCGTTCAGGTCAAGCACGGCGGTAAAGTGCGCCTGCATAACATCAAGCACGTTGAGCGTGCCGACGGCAAACTGGTCGTGGTCTCTCGTTCGAGCGCCTTGGCGGTTGCCGACGATCACGGTCGTGAGCGTGAGTACTACAAGCTGCCCTATGGTGCCGAGCTCTCCGTGCGCGATGGCGACGTGGTCGATGCCGGTGCTGTCGTAGCCAAGTGGGATCCGCACACCCACCCGATCATTGCGGAAGTGGAAGGTAAGGCGCAATTCATCGACCTCGATGAAGGTGTCACCATGCACCGCAGTGTCGATGAGATGACCGGTCTGTCGTCCATCGAAGTGATCGAGTCGGCCGCACGCCCAATGGCGGGTCGTGACAAGCGCCCGATGGTGATGCTGAAAGATGCCGCTGGTGAGTACGTATCCGTGTCCGGTTCCAATACGCCGGTTCAATACCTGCTACCGGGTAACTCCATCATCTCGGTGGACGACGGTGCGACCATCGGTGTAGGTGAGGTCGTTGCGCGTATCCCTGTCGAGGCGTCGGGTAACAAGGACATCACCGGTGGTCTGCCCCGCGTGGCTGACTTGTTCGAAGCGCGTAAACCCAAAGAGTCCGCTATTTTGGCGGAAATCAGCGGTGTGGTGAGCTTCGGTAAAGAGACCAAAGGTAAGCGTCGTTTGACGATTACGCCTGAGTCTGGCGATCCGTTTGAGGCGCTGATCCCGAAATGGCGTCAAATCGCCGTGTTCGAAGGCGAGACGGTCGAGAAGGGGGAGGTGATCTCCGATGGCCCAAGCAACCCGCACGATATCCTGCGTCTGCTGGGTGTCGCGGAGCTGGCCAAGTACATCACCGCCGAAGTACAGGACGTTTATCGTCTGCAGGGCGTAGGCATCAACGACAAGCACATCGAAGTCATCGTGCGTCAGATGCTGCGCAAGGTGGAGATCACCGATTCCGGCGACTCTGACTTCATTACCGGCGACCAGGCAGAACTGGTGCGCGTACTGGAGCAGAACGAGCGTCTGGAGAAAGAAGGCAAGTTCCCGGCCAAGTATCAGCGCTTGCTGCTGGGTATCACCAAGGCCAGCTTGGCCACTGAGTCGTTCATCTCCGCCGCGTCGTTCCAGGAAACGACCCGCGTACTGACCGAAGCAGCGGTAACCGGCAAGCGCGACTACCTGCGCGGCCTGAAAGAAAACGTGGTGGTTGGACGTCTGATTCCGGCAGGTACCGGTCTGACCCATCACGCAGAGCGTCGTCGCAAGCGCGAAGACGTAGAGCGTCTGTTCAATCCCTCGGCCACCGAGGTAGAGCAGGAGCTTGGCGCTCAGTTGACCGCCCTGGATTCAGACGACGATCTGTAACCAACGGTAGACAACGAGCAACACGAGTAGCTGGCCCAAAGAGCAGGGTCTTGTCGGCGAATACATCGGCAAGACTTGACGCCACCTGGGGTCAGCCTTTAGAATGCGCAGCCTTTAACAGTGGGGCGGGTGCGCCCGCATCCGCTGAAGGTACTTGTTAAAGGCTAAGGCAACCATTGGAGTCAGCTAAACACCATGGCAACGATTAATCAGCTAGTGCGCAAGCCGCGCAAGCGCCCCGTCACTAAAAGTGACGTGCCTGCGCTTCAGGCATGCCCGCAAAAGCGCGGCGTTTGTACGCGCGTTTACACCACCACCCCGAAGAAACCGAACTCGGCGCTGCGTAAGGTTTGCCGTGTGCGCCTGACCAACGGTTTTGAAGTCTCTTCTTACATCGGTGGTGAAGGTCACAACCTGCAAGAACACTCTGTTGTTCTGATCCGCGGCGGTCGTGTAAAGGATTTGCCCGGTGTGCGTTATCACACCGTTCGTGGCGCCCTGGACACCTCTGGCGTTCAGAACCGTAAGCAGGGTCGTTCTAAGTACGGTACTAAGCGTCCGAAGTCCTAAGACGTCTTATCGCAGCATCAAGGGCTGCGGCGTTACCTTTCACACGAATATATCGGTCTGATAAGAGTAAGGTCGGGCGGCGCAACGAGCGACGTGAGTCCCGGGTTTACCTGAAGGATCCTTAATTGAGGGCTTATCATGCCTAGAAGAAGAGTTGTAGCTAAACGCGAAATCCTGCCGGATCCCAAGTTCGGAAGTGAGCGTCTGGCGAAGTTCATGAACCACCTGATGGTCAGCGGCAAGAAGTCCGTAGCTGAGCGCATCGTATACGGTGCGTTGGACAAGGTTGCCGAGCGTAGTAAAGAAGAGCCGCTGGAAATCTTCGACAAAGCGCTGGAAACCATCCAGCCGATGGTCGAAGTTAAGTCTCGCCGCGTAGGTGGTGCGACCTATCAGGTGCCGGTTGAAGTTCGTCCGTCACGCCGTCAAGCGCTGGCAATGCGCTGGCTGGTAGACGCTGCGCGTCGTCGCGGTGAAAAAACGATGGTTCAGCGTCTGGCAGGTGAAATGCTGGATGCCGCTGAAGGTAAAGGTTCTGCCGTTAAGAAGCGTGAAGACGTACACCGCATGGCAGAAGCCAACAAGGCCTTCTCTCACTATCGTTTCTAAGCTCGGCGCTTCTAAGTTTGTGTCGCTTTTTGCCAGTTGCAGTGTGATTGAAAAGATGTTCGTCATGTTGCAACACGCCGCCGCTATCGTTGTCGATGGCGGCGGTGGCATAAGCAAAAAGTACACCGCTGGATTAACGAGCATCGCCAACTAACGGGAGTTTCACCGTGGCACGCAAGACTCCACTTAAGCGTTATCGCAACATCGGTATCGTGGCACACGTCGATGCGGGTAAAACCACAACGACCGAGCGCGTACTGTTCTACACCGGCCTTTCCCACAAAGTGGGTGAAGTGCATGACGGTGCGGCGACCATGGACTGGATGGAGCAGGAGCAGGAGCGTGGTATCACTATCACCTCGGCTGCAACGACCTGTTTCTGGCAGGGCATGAGTAAGCAGTTCGATGAGCACCGCATCAACATCATCGATACGCCTGGGCACGTTGACTTCACCATCGAAGTCGAGCGTTCTCTGCGCGTTCTCGATGGCGCGGTCGTCGTACTGTGCGGTTCCTCCGGCGTTCAGCCGCAGACCGAGACCGTATGGCGTCAGGCCAACAAATACGAAGTTCCGCGTATGGTATTCGTCAATAAGATGGACCGTACCGGCGCTGACTTCTTCATGGTTGTCAACCAGCTGAAAGAGCGTCTGGGTGCCAACGCTGTGCCGATCCAGATCAACTGGGGTACGGAAGAAGACTTCAAAGGCGTTATCGACCTGATCGAGATGAAAGCCATCTTGTGGGACGAAGAGAGCCTGGGCATGAACTTCGACCTCGTGGACATTCCGGCGGAGCTGCAAGAGACCGCTGAAGAGTACCGCGAGCAGATGGTCGAAGCGGCTGCCGAAGCCTCTGAAGAGCTGATGGACAAGTACCTTGAAGAAGGCGAGCTAACCGTCGCTGAAATCAAGGCAGGTCTGCGCGCTCGCACGCTGGCTAACGAGATCGTTCTGGTTACCTGTGGTTCTGCTTTCAAGAACAAAGGTGTTCAGGCGGTACTGGACGGCGTTATCGAGTACATGCCTTCGCCGACAGAAGTCAAGGCGATCGAAGGTGAGCTGGACGACAAAGACGGCACCGTCGCGACTCGTGAAGCAGACGATAGCGCTCCGTTCGCTGCACTAGCGTTCAAGATCGCCACCGACCCCTTCGTTGGTACGCTGACCTTCATTCGCGTCTACTCAGGCGTTCTGAAATCTGGTGACGGTGTCTACAACTCCGTGAAGCAGAAGAAAGAGCGCGTTGGTCGTATCGTTCAGATGCACGCCAACTCTCGCGAAGAGATCAAAGAAGTACTCGCAGGCGACATCGCTGCTTGTATCGGTCTGAAGGACGTCACTACAGGTGACACTCTGTGCGACATCGATAACAAAATCGTTCTCGAGCGCATGGAGTTCCCGGATCCGGTCATCTCGGTTGCCGTTGAGCCGAAATCCAAGGCCGACCAAGAGAAGATGGGCGTTGCGCTGGGTAAACTGGCTCAGGAAGACCCCTCTTTCCAGGTCAAGACCGACGAAGAGACCGGCCAAACCATCATCTCGGGTATGGGCGAGCTGCACCTGGACATCATCGTTGACCGTATGCGTCGCGAGTTCAAGGTAGAAGCGAACATCGGTAAGCCGCAGGTTGCCTACCGTGAAACGATTCGTGGCAGCGTCGAGCAGGAAGGTAAATTCGTACGTCAGTCCGGTGGTCGTGGTCAGTACGGTCACGTGTGGCTGCGTATCGAGCCGCTGACTGCAGAAGAGAAGGGTGAAGGCGAAGAAGAGATCTTCTTCAAGTTCAACTCTGAGATCGTAGGTGGTGTGGTTCCGAAGGAATACGTACCTGCGGTTGAGAAAGGTGCTTTCGAGCAGCTGCAAAATGGTGTCATCGCGGGTTACCCGATGATCGACGTCAAAGTATCGCTGTTCGATGGTTCCTACCATGACGTGGACTCTAACGAGACTGCGTTCAAGATTGCTTCTTCTATGGCAGTGAAAGAAGGTGCCAGGAAGGCCAAGGCCGTGCTGCTGGAGCCGGTGATGAAGGTCGAAGTCGTGACCCCCGAAGAGTTTATGGGTGACGTCATGGGCGACCTGAACCGTCGTCGCGGCCTGGTGCAGGGCATGGATGACTCTTCCTCTGGTAAAGTCATTCGTGCAACGGTGCCACTGGGTGAGATGTTCGGTTACGCAACCGATCTGCGCTCACAGACCCAGGGCCGTGCGAGCTACTCTATGGAGTTCGCGAAGTACGAGGAGGCGCCCTCCAGCGTCGTTGAAGCCGTCATCAACCAAAACGGTTAACCGTTAGCTAACGTAAAGAGGTTATAGCAGTGGCTAAGGAAAAATTTGAACGTTCCAAACCGCACGTCAACGTCGGCACCATCGGTCACGTCGACCACGGTAAAACGACTCTGACAGCGGCCCTGACCCGCGTGTCTGCTGAGGTTTTCGGCGGCGACTGGCGTGAATTCGATACCATCGATAACGCTCCGGAAGAGCGTGAGCGTGGTATCACCATCGCGACATCTCACGTTGAATACCAGTCTGAAGTGCGTCACTACGCACACGTTGACTGCCCTGGACACGCTGACTACGTCAAGAACATGATCACCGGTGCTGCCCAGATGGACGGCGCGATCCTGGTATGTTCTGCCGCTGACGGCCCCATGCCGCAGACGCGTGAGCACATCCTGCTGTCTCGTCAGGTTGGCGTTCCGTTCATCGTCGTGTTCCTGAACAAAGCGGACATGGTCGATGACGAAGAGCTGCTCGAGCTGGTCGAAATGGAAGTTCGTGAACTTCTGTCCGAGTACGACTTCCCGGGTGACGACACGCCGATCATCACTGGTTCTGCCCTGATGGCACTGAACGGTGAAGACGAGAACGGCATGGGTACTACTGCGGTAGCTAACCTGATCAAAGCTCTGGATGACTACATCCCTGAGCCGGAGCGTGCGATCGACCAGCCGTTCCTGATGCCGATCGAAGACGTATTCTCTATCTCTGGCCGTGGTACCGTTGTTACCGGTCGTGTAGAGCGCGGTATCGTTAAAGCTGGTGAAGAAGTGGAAATCGTGGGTATCCGCGACACCACCAAAACCACCGTTACTGGCGTAGAAATGTTCCGTAAGCTGCTCGACGAAGGTCGTGCAGGTGAGAACGTTGGTGCGCTGCTACGTGGTACTAAGCGTGATGACGTTGAGCGTGGTCAGGTACTGGCGAAGCCGGGCACCATCAACCCGCACACTGTTTTCGAAGCCGAAGTCTACGTACTGTCCAAAGAAGAAGGTGGTCGTCACACCCCGTTCTTCAAAGGCTACCGTCCGCAGTTCTACTTCCGTACCACTGACGTTACCGGTACTTGTGAACTGCCGGAAGGCGTTGAAATGGTCATGCCGGGCGACAACGTGAAAATGGTTGTTACCCTGATCGCTCCGATCGCTATGGACGACGGTCTGCGCTTCGCGATTCGCGAAGGTGGTCGTACCGTTGGTGCTGGCGTTGTGGCCAAAATCGTTAAGTAATCTGATTACTTGATGATAAGAGGGGGCTCTAGTGAGCCCCCTTTTCTGCGCACCAATCGCAAATGTTTGACATGTGCTGTTGGCGTGCCTATAATGCGCATCCTTTGAATGCGTGGGTAGACGGCTCGCGCCGTCGACATCCATTGGAGTTTAGGGCAAATGCAGAACCAAAAGATTCGCATTCGGTTGAAAGCGTTCGACCATCGCCTGATCGATCAGTCCACAGCGGAGATCGTTGAAACCGCTAAGCGTACTGGTGCTCAGGTTCGTGGTCCGATTCCGCTGCCGACCAACCGCGAGCGCTACACCATCCTGATTTCACCGCACGTCAACAAAGATGCGCGTGATCAGTATGAGATTCGTACTCACAAGCGTGTGCTCGATATCGTCGAGCCGACCGAGAAAACCGTTGATGCGCTGATGAAGCTCGATCTCGCCGCTGGCGTAGACGTGCAAATCAAGCTCGACTAATACACTAGACACTTTGCGGCCCAGCGCTCATCGATCATGTTTGAGCAGCAGCCGCCGCGCCGTGAGGCGCCACACAATGTGCTAGTGGAATGCTCTGGAAAGGGCAGCCATAGCGGGTGATAGCCCCGTACACTATAGGAGACTGAGTATGACTATCGGTTTAGTCGGTAAAAAGGCCGGGATGACCCGTGTCTTTACCGAAGATGGCGCATCCGTGCCCGTGACCGTTATTGAAGTTGATCCTAACCGTGTAACACGCGTCAAGACCATTGAGTCCGACGGTTACGCAGCGGTTCAGGTGACTACAGGTTCTCGTAAAGCCAAGCACCTCACCAAAGCGCAAGCGGGTCAGTTTGCCAAGGCGGGTGTTGAGGCTGGTCGTTCACTGATGGAATTCCGCCTTGCAGAAGGCGAAGAAGCTCCTGAAGTGGGTGGCGAACTCACCGTATCCCTCTTCGAAGCTGGTCAAATGATCGATGTGACCGGCACCTCTAAGGGTAAAGGCTTCCAGGGTGCTGTTAAGCGCTGGAACTTCCGTACCCAAGACAACAGCCATGGTAACTCCCTGTCGCACCGCGCGCCGGGTTCTATCGGCATGTGTCAGACACCGGGTCGTGTATTCAAAGGCAAGAAAATGGCCGGTCAAATGGGTAACACCCGTTGCACCGTACAGAGCCTTGAGATCGTCCGTGTCGACGCCGAGCGTAACCTGCTGCTGATCAAGGGCGCAGTACCGGGTGCTACCGGTAGCGACGTTATCGTTCGCAGCGCCGTGAAAGCTGGCTGAAGGGGATAATTACCAATGAATCTGAATCTTGCTGCAGGCACGGGTACCGTTGAAGTAGCCGACGCCACTTTTGGCAAAGAATTCAACGAGGCGCTGGTGCACCAGGTCGTTACCGCCTATTTGGCTGGTGGCCGTCAGGGCACGCGCGCTCAAAAGAACCGTTCCGACGTACGTGGTGGTGGTAAGAAGCCGTGGCGTCAGAAAGGTACCGGTCGTGCACGTGCCGGTACTATCCGCTCTCCGCTGTGGCGCAGCGGCGGTGTCACTTTCGCGGCGCGTCCACAGGACTACACCCAGAAAGTTAACCGCAAAATGTACCGCGCGGCGATGCGTTCCATCCTGTCTGAGCTGGTACGTCAAGAGCGCTTGGTCGCTGTTGAAGAGTTCAGCGTAGAAGCGCCGAAGACCAAGCAGGTCGCTGCCAAGCTGAAAGAGCTCAACCTTGAGAAAGTGTTGATCGTCACTGAAGAAGTCGATGAAACGCTCTATCTGGCCGCACGCAACCTTCCCCACGTTGACGTGGTGGATGTCGCTGCAGCTGATCCGGTGAGCCTGGTTGCCTTTGATAAGGTCCTGGTCACCGTCTCCGCCCTGCGTAAATTCGAGGAGAAGCTGGCATGAACCAGGAACGCGTATTCAAGGTTCTGCTTGGACCGCACGTGACCGAAAAGGCCGCGATGGCAGCCGAGCGCAACCAGTACGTTTTCAAGGTGGCAAGCGATGCTACCAAGCCCGAGATCAAAAAAGCCGTTGAAGCACTGTTCGGCAAGAAGGTCGGCAGCGTTCAGGTGCTGAACGTCAAGGGTAAAACTAAGCGTACTGCTCACGGCGTTGGCCTGCGTAAGGGTTACCGCAAAGCGTATGTGACCCTGGCTGCGGGTGAAACGCTCGAAGACTTCTCTGGCGCCGAATAAGGGCAGGAGTACGGATAATGGCAATCGTCAAGACCAAACCCACATCCGCCGGTCGTCGCCACGTCGTCAAGATCGTTGGTGAGGAACTGTATAAAGGCCGTGCCTATGCACCGCTTTTGGAAAAGCAGTCCAAGTCCGGTGGCCGTAACAACTACGGTCGCATCACCACCCGCCACGTGGGCGGTGGGCACCGTCATCACTATCGGTTGATCGACTTCAAGCGCACCAAAGATGGCATTCCGGCCACCGTTGAGCGTTTGGAGCACGACCCGAACCGCAGTGCGCACATTGCACTGCTGAAGTATGCCGATGGCGAGCGTCGTTACATCATTGCACCGAAAGGTGTCAGCGCGGGTGACGTGCTGGAGTCTGGTGTCAACGCGCCCATCAAGAAAGGCAATGCCTTGCCGCTGCGCAACATCCCGTTGGGTTCTACCGTTCACGGTATCGAACTGAAGCCGGGTAAAGGCGCGCAGATTGCTCGCAGTGCCGGTACTAGCGCTCAGCTGGTTGCTCGTGAAGGTAACTACGCCACCCTGCGTCTTCGCTCTGGCGAAATGCGCAAAGTGTTGGCAGAGTGCCGCGCAACCTTGGGTGAAGTGAGCAACTCCGAGCACAGCCTGCGTCAACTTGGCAAGGCCGGTGCGAAGCGCTGGAGAGGTGTGCGTCCGACTGTTCGCGGTGTCGCGATGAACCCGGTGGATCACCCGCACGGTGGTGGTGAAGGCCGCACCAGTGGTGGTCGTCACCCGGTATCCCCGTGGGGCGTACCGACTAAGGGTCATAAGACGCGTAAGAACAAGCGCACCGACAAGCTGATCGTTCGTCGTCGTAATAAGACACGTTGATCTAAATTGCCAAGACATTAAGAGGTAACGGCTGTGCCACGTTCACTTAAGAAAGGTCCCTTCATTGACCTTCATCTTTTGAAGAAGGTAGAGGCTGCAGTGGAGAAGAACGACCGCAAACCGATCAAGACTTGGTCGCGTCGTTCGATGATCCTGCCAAACATGGTAGGCCTCACCATTGCTGTCCATAACGGTCGCCAGCACGTCCCGGTGCATGTTTCCGAGGAAATGGTTGGCCACAAACTGGGCGAATTCGCTGCCACTCGCACGTATCGCGGGCATGCGGCGGACAAGAAAGCCAAACGGTAAGCCAGAGAGGATTAAGAGATGGAAGTCACAGCTAAGCTGAGTGGCGCTGCTTTATCCGCACAGAAGGCCCGTTTGGTGGCTGACCAGGTGCGCGGTAAACCGGTCGCCGAAGCGCTTGATCTGCTGACCTTCTCACCGAAGAAGGCTGCCAAACTGGTCAAGAAAGTGCTTCAGTCCGCCATCGCGAATGCGGAAGAAAACAACGGCATGGACATCGACGAGCTGCGTGTCTCGACCATCTGCGTCGATGAGGGCATGACGCTCAAGCGTATCAAGCCGCGCGCCAAAGGCCGTGCGGACCGTATCTTGAAGCGCACCTGCCACATCACCGTCAAGGTAGCCGAGAAGTAGGAGTCGACCAGATGGGTCAGAAAGTCAATCCAACAGGCATTCGACTGGGCATCGTCAAAGACCATGCTTCTGTCTGGTATGCCGAGCGCGGCGCCTATGCCGATAAGCTCAACAACGATCTCGAAGTGCGCAGCTTCCTGGAAGAGCGTCTGAAAAACGCTTCCGTAAGCCGCATCCACATCGAGCGTCCGGCTAACAACGCCCGCATCACCATTCACACTGCCCGCCCGGGTATCGTGATTGGTAAAAAAGGTGAAGATGTCGACCGTCTGCGTCGCGATCTGACCGAGATGATGGGTGTTCCGGTTCATGTGAACATCGAAGAAGTTCGCAAGCCGGAGCTGGATGCCAAGCTGGTCGCTGCCAACGTAGCGGGTCAGCTGGAGCGTCGCGTCATGTTCCGTCGTGCCATGAAGCGCGCGGTACAGAACGCAATGCGTCTTGGCGCTGGCGGCATCAAGATTCAGCTGTCAGGTCGTCTGGGTGGTGCCGAAATCGCACGTACCGAATGGTACCGCGAAGGTCGCGTTCCGCTGCACACTCTGCGTGCGGACATCGACTACGCCACTTACGAAGCTCACACCACCTACGGCGTCATCGGCGTCAAAGTGTGGATCTTCAAGGGTGAAATCCTCGGCGGTATCGAGGAAGTACGTGCCAAGGCGAAGCAACAGCAGCCTGCCGGCAACGCGCCCAAGAAGAAAGGTTCCAGGTAAGGGGAGAGCGAGTCGATGTTACAGCCCAAGCGTATGAAATTCCGCAAGATGATGAAAGGCCGCAACCGTGGCCTGGCGCATCGCGGAAGCAAGATCAGCTTCGGGGAGTACGGTCTCAAAGCAACCGGTCGTGGCCGCATCACTGCGCGTCAGATCGAAGCTGGCCGTCGTGCGATCACACGTCACGTCAAACGTGGCGGTAAGATTTGGATCCGCGTATTCCCGGACAAGCCGATCTCCAAGAAGCCGCTCGAAGTTCGTATGGGTAAGGGTAAAGGTTCAGTTGAGTACTGGGTAGCCCAGATCCAGCCGGGTCGGGTCCTGTACGAAATTGAAGGTGTGTCCGAAGAGCTGGCCCGTGAAGCATTTGAGCTGGCCGCCCAGAAGATGCCCCTGTCCACCACCTTTGCGAAACGGACGGTGATGTGATGAAAGCCCAGGAAATTCGTGAAAAGTCCGCAGGAGAGCTCAAAGAGCAGCTCCTCGAGCTCCTCCGCGAGCAGTTTAACCTGCGCATGCAGAAGGCCACTGGCCAACTGAGCCAGACTCATCTGCTCAAGCAGGTCCGTCGGGACATCGCCCGCGTTAAGACTGTGCTCAACGAGAAGGCAGGTGATTGAGATGGCCGAAGAGAAAAAAACACGTACGCTGACCGGCAAGGTGGTCAGCGACAAGATGGACAAGTCCATCGTCGTTATGATCGAGCGTCGTGAGCGTCACCCGATCTACGGAAAATACGTTAAGCGCTCCACCAAGCTGCACGCCCATGATGAGGCGAACCAGGCAAAGGCAGGCGATACGGTTTCCATTCAGGAGTGCCGTCCGCTTTCCAAGAAGAAAGCCTGGACGCTGGTCGAGGTGGTCGAGCAGGCCAAAGGTTAACCCCTGCGTCTGTCCAACCAGTGCAGTCAGATTAGGTTTGGAGAAAACCGATGATTCAGACTCAGACAATGCTGGATGTCGCCGACAACAGCGGAGCGCGCCGGGTGCAATGCATCAAGGTGCTAGGCGGTTCTCACCGTCGTTACGCCCGCGTTGGTGACGTCATTAAGGTAACGGTGAAAGAAGCGATTCCGCGCGGTAAGGTCAAAAAAGGCCAAGTGCTGAAAGCGGTGGTCGTTCGCACCCGTAGTGGCGTCCGTCGTAGTGACGGTTCGCTGATCCGTTTCGATGGAAATGCGGCAGTTTTGTTGAACAACACCAACGAACAGCCGATCGGCACGCGTATCTTCGGGCCGGTAACTCGTGAACTTCGTAACGAGAAGTTCATGAAGATCATTTCCCTAGCGCCTGAAGTGCTGTAAGGAGCGAGGCGGATATGCAAAAGATCAAACGTGACGATGAAGTCATCGTCATCGCCGGGAAGGATAAGGGCAAGCGCGGCACCGTTAAGCGGGTACTAGAAAACCGCTTTGTGGTGTCTGGTGTGAACATGATCAAACGTCACACCAAGCCCAATCCCATGGCGGGTAATCAGGGCGGTATCGTCGAGCGTGAGGCTCCGATTCACGCGTCCAACGTAGCCATCTTCAATTCGGAGACCGGTAAGGCGGATCGCGTCGGCTTCCAAGTTAAGGAAGACGGTACCAAGGTACGTATCTACAAGTCGACGCAGACGCAGATCGACGCCTAACGCGAGTCGGGTAGCAAAATGGCGAACTTGAAAGAACGTTATCAAAACGAGGTGGTAGCTCAACTCAAAGAGCAGTTCAGCTACGCCAACGTAATGCAGGTACCCCGGATCACGAAAGTGACTCTGAACATGGGTATCGGCGAAGCGGTCAGTGATAAAAAGCTGATCGACAACGCCATCGGCGACCTGGAGAAGCTCTCTGGTCAGAAGCCGCTGGTGACCAAGGCACGCAAGTCCATCGCGGGCTTCAAGGTGCGCGAAGGTTGGCCGATCGGTATCAAAGTGACACTGCGCGCAGAGCGTATGTGGGACTTCCTGGACCGCCTGGTAAACATTGCGATTCCCCGCGTGCGTGACTTCCGTGGTCTTAACCCGAAGTCTTTTGACGGTCGCGGCAATTACTCTATGGGTGTGCGTGAGCAGATCATCTTCCCGGAGATCGAGTATGATAAGATCGATCGCGTTCGGGGGCTGGACGTCACTATCACTACTACCGCCAACACCGACGAGGAAGGCCGTGCGCTGCTAGCTGCACTGAACTTCCCGTTCAAGAAATAAGGGTTGGATCATGGCTAAGAAAAGTATGGTAGAGCGTGAGCTCAAGCGTACTCAGCTAGTCGAGAAGTATGCGGCTAAGCGCGCAGAGCTCAAGAAAATCATCTCGGACGTGAACGCTTCTGAAGAAGATCGTTTCGAGGCGACGCTGAAGCTGCAGCAACTGCCGCGCGACTCAAGCCCGGTGCGTCAGCGTAACCGCTGCCGCGTGACTGGCCGTCCGCACGGTTTTTACAACAAGTTCGGTCTCGGCCGTAACAAGCTGCGTGAAGCCGCCATGCGTGGCGACGTCCCTGGTCTGAAGAAGTCCAGCTGGTAACGCCACGTAGAATCATCAGGAGCGCACATTAAATGAGCATGCAAGACACTCTGGCGGATATGTTCACCCGTATCCGCAATGCGCAGATGGCCACCAAGGAGACGGCTACCATGCCGTCCTCCAAGCTGAAAGTCGAAGTGGCCCGCGTGCTAAAGGAAGAAGGCTACATTACCGACTTTACGGTGGCTGAAGGCGTTAAACCCGAGCTGACCGTTACTCTCAAGTACTTTGAGGGTAAGCCGGTTATCGAGCACATTCAGCGGGTTTCCAAGCCGTCTCTGCGCCAGTATAAAGGCAAAGACAACCTGCCTAAGGTCGCCGATGGTCTGGGTATCGCGATTGTCACCACCTCTAATGGTGTCATGACCGATCGTGCCGCGCGCCAAGCAGGCGTCGGTGGCGAAGTCATCTGCACCGTATTCTAGGAGGCTGGAATGTCCCGCATAGCGAAATATCCGGTTAAAGTGCCTGCTGGTGTCGACATCAAAATCGACGCTGGCCAGCTGACCGCCAAAGGCGGCCAGGGCACGCTGTCTATGACCGTTCACCAAGACGTGGTGATCGCTCAAGAAGACGGCCAGCTGACCTTCGCCCCGAGTGAGTCTGCCAAGAGCTGGGCAATGGCCGGTACTACCCGCGCCTTGGTTCAGAACCTGGTCACGGGCGTATCTGAGGGTTTCACAAAAACTCTCGAAATTGTTGGCGTCGGTTATCGTGCCCAAGCTAAGGGCCAGACGCTCAATCTTTCACTGGGCTTCTCGCACCCGGTCGACTACGAACTGCCTAAGGGTGTTACGGCGGAAACGCCGAAAAATACCGTGATCGTGCTGAAAAGCGCGGACAAGCAGATGCTCGGTCAGTGCGCCGCGGAAATCCGCGCCTTCCGTCCGCCTGAGCCGTATAAAGGCAAGGGTGTACGGTACGCCGACGAGCAGGTGCGTCGCAAAGAAGCCAAGAAGAAGTAAGGCAGGGTTATGAACGCGAAGAAAGAATCTCGTCTCCGTCGTGCCCGCCGCGCTCGCGCCAAGATCCGCGAGCTGGGCGTGTATCGCCTGTGCGTCAACCGTACCCCGCGTCACATCTACGCGCAGATTATCTCGCCGGATGGTGGCAAAGTGCTGGCCAGTGCTTCTACGCTGGACAAGGCACTGCGCGAGGGTGCGACCGGCAACACAGACGCGGCTACTAAGGTCGGTGCTCTGATTGCCGAGCGCGCTAAAGAAGCAGGCATCACCCAGGTGGCCTTCGACCGTGCTGGCTTTAAGTATCACGGTCGCGTCAAGGCTCTGGCCGACGCCGCTCGTGAAGGCGGCCTGGAATTCTAAAGGGTTTTACGATGGCGAAGAACGAACAGCAAAGCGGCGATCTGCAAGAGAAGTTAGTGCAGGTCAACCGCGTCGCCAAGGTGGTCAAGGGTGGTCGTATTTTCGGCTTCACCGCACTGACCGTCGTTGGTGATGGTAAAGGTCGTGTCGGTTTCGGTCGTGGCAAGGCGCGTGAAGTGCCGGTCGCAATCCAGAAAGCGATGGATCAAGCTCGTCGCAACATGGTCAAGGTCAACCTTGCAGGCAACACGCTGCAGTACCCCGTCAAAGCCCGTCACGGCGCTTCCAAGGTGTACATGCAGCCAGCCTCCGAAGGTACCGGTATCATCGCCGGTGGCGCCATGCGCTCTGTACTAGAGCTGGCCGGTGTCCACGATGTACTGGCCAAGTGCTACGGTTCCACCAACCCGGTTAACGTGGTGCGGGCGACTGTCAAAGGTCTCTCCTCCATGCAAGCACCGGAAGACGTGGCCGCCAAACGCGGTCTGTCTGTCGAAGCGATCACGGGGTAAGGCACCATGGCAGCAACGATCAAGGTTACCCAGATCCGCAGCACCATCGGCGTTTTGCCCAAGCACAAGGCTACTATGAAGGGCCTGGGCCTGCGTCGCATCGGTCATACGGTTGAGCTGGAAGACACCCCTGCCGTACGCGGCATGATCCACAAGGTGACCTACCTTGTGCGCGTTGAGGGAGAGTAATCCATGAAACTCAATACCCTGAGCCCGGCACCGGGCTCCAAGCACGCTGAAAAGCGCGTTGGTCGTGGTATCGGTTCCGGTCTTGGTAAGACCGGTGGCCGTGGCCACAAAGGTCAGAAATCTCGCAGCGGCGGTAGCGTCAAGCCAGGTTTCGAAGGCGGTCAGATGCCGCTGCAGCGTCGTCTGCCGAAGTTCGGCTTCACGTCCGCTAAATCGCTGGTATCTGAAGAAGTCCGCCTGGCCGAGCTTGCCAAGGTTGCCGGTGACGAGGTCACCATGGAAACCTTAAAGCAAGCCAACGTGCTGAAGGATGCAACGCAACACGCGAAGATCATCCTTTCTGGCGAACTGAACAAGGCGGTTACCGTTCGTGGTATCAAGGTCACCAAAGGTGCCCGTGAAGCGATCGAAGCCGCTGGCGGCAAGGTAGAGGACTAAATGGCCAAGTCAGGAAATATGCCGGCGATGGGCAGCGGTCTGAGTGAACTGTGGGCGCGTTTGCGCTTCGTGCTCCTCGCCATCGTGGTGTACCGTATCGGTGCCCACATTCCCGTTCCCGGTATCAATCCTGACCAGCTTGCTGCCTTGTTTAGGGAGCAACAGGGCACCATCCTAGGCATGTTCAACATGTTCTCGGGTGGCGCCCTGGAGCGCATGAGCGTCCTCGCCTTGGGCATTATGCCCTACATATCGGCGTCGATTATCATGCAGCTCATGACTGCGGTCTCCCCTCATCTTGAACAGCTCAAGAAAGAGGGCGAGGCTGGCCGCCGCAAGATCAGCCAGTACACCCGCTACGGCACGGTGATACTGGCACTTGTCCAGGCTACCGGCATGTCCGTGGGTCTGGCTAGCCAAGGCATCGCTTACAGCGCTGACTTCAGCTTCTATTTCACTGCGATCATCACGTTCGTGTCGGGCGCGGTGTTTATGATGTGGCTAGGTGAGCAGATCACCGAGAAGGGGATTGGCAACGGTATTTCGCTGCTGATCTTCGCGGGGATCGTCGCTGGGCTGCCCAGTGCCGTGGGGCAAGCGTTCGAGCTTGCTCGCAATGAAGGGGCCTGGAATGTTCTTCCGCTGTTAGCGCTGTCAGTGCTAGGTATTGCCACCGTTGCGTTCGTGGTGTTCATCGAGCGCGGTCAACGCCGCCTCAAAGTGAACTATCCGCGACGCCAAGTCGGCAATAAGATGTATGCAGGCCAAAGCAGCTACTTGCCTTTGAAGGTGAACATGGCCGGTGTTATTCCAGCCATCTTTGCTTCTAGCATCCTTCTCTTTCCGGCTTCGATCGGTCAGTGGGTAGGGGCTGGCGAAGGGATGGAGTGGTTGCAGCGTGCATCACAAGCGTTAGGCCCTGGCCAACCGCTTTACATCTTGCTTTTCGCGGCGGCAGTGGTATTCTTCTGCTTCTTTTACACAGCGCTGGTCTTCAATCCCAAGGATGTGGCTGACAATTTGAAAAAGTCAGGCGCCTTCCTGCCGGGCATTCGCCCCGGCGAGCAGACCGCTCGCTATATCGACAAAGTGATGACGCGTCTCACTCTGTTCGGTGCCTTGTATATCACTGCGGTTTCCCTGATGCCCCAGTTCCTGATCGTAGCGTGGAACGTCCCGTTCTTCTTTGGCGGTACGTCGCTGCTGATCGTGGTAGTGGTCATCATGGACTTCATGGCCCAGGTGCAGTCGCATCTCATGTCGCATCAATATGACTCAGTGATGAAGAAGTCCAACCTGAAAGGCTACGGTAGCGGCGGCATCATGCGCTGAGGCGCGCCGTTGCGAATTGGAGAGAACGATGAAAGTTCGAGCTTCCGTAAAGAAGATGTGCCGTAACTGCAAGATCATTCGTCGCAATGGCGCTGTTCGCGTCATTTGCATCGAACCGCGGCACAAACAGCGTCAGGGCTAAACCTGGGCTGTATTAAGCGGGTGCCGGCATACCCCTTGCCTTAGGGCTTATAAAGGGGTATGCTGTTGCGCCTTTTGTAGATGATTAAACGAGCAAGCCGCTCAAATTTCGGAGTAAGCTGATGGCCCGTATTGCAGGCGTCAATATCCCGGACAACAAGCATGCGGCGATCTCGCTGACCTATATCTTCGGGATTGGCCGTACTCGCGCTAAGCACATTTGTGCTGCTGCCGGTATCGCGCCGACTGCCAAGATCGTAGACCTGTCCAGCGATGAGCTGGATACCCTGCGTTCTGAAGTTGGTAAGTTCACCGTAGAAGGCGACCTTCGTCGTGATGTCACGCTTAACATCAAGCGTCTCATGGACTTAGGCTGCTACCGTGGTCTGCGTCATCGTCGTAGTCTTCCGCTGCGTGGTCAGCGGACCAAGACTAACGCGCGTACCCGTAAGGGCCCGCGTAAGCCGATCCGCAAATAACACGCAGGCTCTTTCATAGAGAGCCAGCGTATAGACAGGAATAGACATCAACATGGCTAACCCGCGTAGTAACCGTAAAAAGGTTAAAAAGCAGGTAGTGGATGCCGTTGCGCATATCCATGCCTCTTTTAACAACACGATCGTGACGATCACAGACCGCCAGGGCAATGCTCTCTCTTGGGCAACTGCCGGTGGTTCGGGTTTTCGTGGTTCTCGTAAGAGCACCCCGTTCGCTGCGCAAGTGGCAAGCGAACGTGCAGCGACTGCTGCAGCCGAGTATGGTGTGAAAAACGTAGACGTGCTGGTCAAAGGCCCCGGTCCCGGCCGTGAATCCGCCGTGCGCGCACTGAATGCCGCCGGCTTCCGCGTGCAAAGCATCGTAGACGCGACGCCCATTCCCCACAATGGCTGCCGTCCGCCTAAGAAACGCCGCGTTTAAGGAGACAGATTCATGGCTCGTTATATTGGACCTAAGTGCAAATTGTCTCGTCGTGAAGGCACCGATCTCTTCCTGAAGAGTGGCGTGACTCCCTTCGAGAAGAAGTGTAAATCCGAGCAGATCCCGGGTGTACACGGCCAGCGTCGTCAGCGTCTTTCCGACTACGGCTTGCAGCTTCGTGAGAAGCAGAAAGTACGCCGTATGTATGGCGTACTCGAAAAGCAGTTCCGCAACTACTACAAAGAAGCCGCTCGCCTCAAAGGTGCGACCGGTGAAGTATTGTTGCAGCTGCTCGAATCCCGACTGGACAACGTCGTCTACCGCATGGGCTTCGGCTCGACTCGCTCTGAAGCGCGTCAGCTGGTCAGCCACAAGGCGATTTCCGTGAATGGCCGCACCGTTAACGTTGCTTCCTACCAAGTGAAGCCTGGTGACGTGGTCGCTATCCGTGAAAAGGCGAAGAACCAAGCCCGTATTCAAAACGCGTTGACCATTGCGGCCAACCGTGGCGACATCGCTTGGATCGACATCGACGCCAAGAAGATGGAAGGCACTTTCAAGGCTCTGCCTGAACGCGGTGACCTGACTGCCGACATCAACGAAAACCTGATCGTCGAGCTGTACTCCAAGTAAGCAGTTTGATGTACGTTTCTGCTTCTTGAGGCCTGGGCGGGATAGCAAAGCTAACCGCCCAGATGCTCTTGAGTATTGTGCTTTAGAGTACTCAGTATCCGTTTGGCAGCCTGAAAGGTGTTCATATGCAGCGTTCAGTGACAGAGTTTCTTCGTCCTCGCGACATCAAGGTCGAAGAAATCAGCGCACATCATGCCAAAATCGTCCTCGAACCATTCGAGCGCGGCTTTGGTCACACCCTGGGGAATGCACTTCGTCGCATTCTGCTTTCATCCATGCCCGGCGCCGCTGTGGTAGAGGCTGAAATTGCCGGTGTAGAGCACGAATACAGTGCGCTCGAAGGGGTGCAGGAAGATGTCATCGAAATCCTCCTGAACTTGAAAGATGTTGCGATCAAGATGCACAGCCGCGATGAGGCGGTGCTCTCGCTGAACAAGCAGGGCCCAGCCGTCGTCACCGCTGGCGACATTGCGCTTGATCATAGCGTCGAAATCGTCAACCCGGACCATGTCATTGCACACGTCAATGAAGGTGCCGAGCTGAAAATTCAGCTTAAGGTCGCGCTGGGTCGTGGTTACGAACCGGCTGACGCTCGTGGCTCTGATGAAGAGACCCGTGCGATTGGACGCCTGCAGCTGGATGCCACCTTCAGCCCTGTTCGCCGTGTTTCCTACTCGGTCGAAGCCGCTCGTGTCGAGCAGCGTACCGACCTCGATAAGCTGATTATCGACCTGGAAACCGACGGTACCCTGGATCCGGAAGAGGCTATCCGTCGCAGTGCGACCATTCTGCAAGAGCAGCTGGCCGCCTTCGTCGACCTGGAAGCTGATAAAGAGCAGGAAGTCGAAGAGGAAGAGGATCACGTCGATCCGATCCTATTGCGCCCCGTAGACGATCTCGAGTTGACCGTACGCAGCGCTAACTGCCTCAAAGCCGAGAATATCTACTACATCGGTGATCTGATTCAGCGCACGGAAGTGGAGCTGCTGAAGACCCCGAACCTCGGTAAGAAGTCCTTGAATGAAATCAAGGATGTATTGGCAGCGCGCGGCTTGTCCCTCGGCATGCGGCTGGAAAATTGGCCACCCGCTAGCCTGAAGGACGACAAGGCCTCCGCGTAAGCGTCGACTTGAGTCCCAGTTTGGTAAGGAATCACAACCATGCGTCATCGTAAGAGTGGTCGTCATCTGAATCGTACCAGCTCGCACCGTCAGGCCATGTTCAAGAACATGTCTGTCTCGCTGGTCGAACATGAAGTCATCAAGACAACCCTGCCCAAGGCCAAGGAACTGCGTCGCGTTATCGAGCCGCTGATCACCCTGGCAAAGCAGGATAGCGTTGCAAACCGCCGTTTGGCGTTTGCTCGTACGCGCTCCAAAGAAGCCGTCGGCAAACTGTTCAACGAGCTGGGTCCGCGTTACGCCGAGCGTCCGGGTGGTTACATCCGTATTCTCAAGTGCGGTTACCGCACCGGCGACAACGCGCCCATGGCGTACGTTGAGCTCGTAGACCGCCCGGTGGCTGAAGAAGAAGCCGTCGCTGAATAAGCGCTGCTCCTTCTGGTAGGCACAATGAAAACCGACCCTTTTGGGTCGGTTTTTTTATATCTGCGCTTTTTCCGCTGCTTTATCGAGATGAATGCTCTAAGGGAAGATCAATTTAACGATAAGGCATGCTAGGCTAATGCAGCAGCCGTATGAACGGCCAAGCGTCGGGCAGTGTGATCAATCAGTAAGAGGTCGGTATGGCAACAACACGAGGAGTGAGCACAGCGGTTTGGGCGGCGCAGTGGCTACTGGTCATGCTGATGATGATGCTGATGGGTAGCGCCAACGCCCAGGCGAATCCTCGTTATGCAGGCATCGTTGTGGATCTCGAAAACGGCGAAGTGCTATACGCTGAAAATGCTGACGAGCCACGCTATCCTGCGTCGCTCACGAAAATGATGACACTCTACCTAACATTCGAAGCGCTGGAGGAGGGAAGGCTAAGCCTCGATCAGCCGTTGCCCGTTTCTGCTCAGGCGGCTGCCATGCCGGCGACCAAACTATGGCTGTCGGCCGGTAGCTCCATTCCTGTGGATACGGCGATTCGTGCGCTAGCCGTGCGCTCTGCCAACGATGTGGCCGTGGTCGTGGCGGAAGCATTAGGTGGCAGCGAGCAGCGCTTTGCTAACCTGATGACAGTGAAAGCCCGTGAACTGGGGATGAACGCCACCACCTTCCGCAACGCCTCTGGGCTGCCCGATGACCAGCAAAGGACGACCGCGCGTGACATGCTGACGCTCTCGGTACGAGTCATGCAGGACTTTCCTCAATACTATCACTACTTCGGGTTGCAGGAGTTCACCTATCGTGGCACGCGCCATACCAGCCACAATCGCTTGGTGCGCGACTACCCGGGGGCCGACGGTTTGAAAACCGGCTTTATTCGTGCTTCGGGCTTTAACGTAGCCACCACCGCCGTTCACAACGGTCGGCGGATGGTGGCCGTGGTGATGGGCGGATTTAGCTCCTCCTCGCGGGATACCCACATGGCGGATCTGCTGGACCGTAGCTTTATGCGCGCCTCGCTCAGAGATCAGCGCACTTGGTTGGCGAACACGAGCTTTTCCAGTGAGTTCATGGGCTTTGCCGGGCCTGCGCAACCGCTGCGACAGTCAACGCCTGTTCGTCCCTCTACCCAGCCGATGGTAGCCAATGTCTCGGCAACGTCCCTCTCCCCGACACCGAGCGCTACACGAACAACGCCCGCGCAGGCCGTCGAATCTCAACTCATCGATGCTGCTGAGGCAGACCGTACGCCGCCCTCCGCGTCTCCAGATCCGCTGCAGGCCTTTATCGAGCGGGAGCAGGTACTGGCCAGTGCGTCGCCTGAGGGGCAAGCAGCCTCGGCGAGTTGGGGCATACAAGTCGGAGCATTTAGCCAAGCGGCACAGGCAGAGCAGTTTGCTCGCCAAGCCGCACAGCGGTTGCCAACGAGCGTGGGAGGCCGCGTTGCCATCGATCCGCTTCAGGGGCCCACGACAGTGTTTCGCGCCCGTGTCGTCTCATTGAACGAATCGCAGGCACGCCAAGCGTGCCAAGCGCTACAGGCGCAGGGCATGGACTGCATGGTGGTCAACGCGAGTCTTTGAGCCGCATGATATCGCTGCCCCGCCAATCCCCGGTTGGCGGGGCTTTTTTATGCTGTGCGTCTGGGTGCGCAGCCACAATAATAAACGTAGAAGAGGAGACAACGGATGACGCCCTCGCTAAAAGGCATTTTATTCATGTGCTTAGGCGTGCTGTTTTTGGCGCTTGGCGATGCGGTCTCTAAATGGCTGGGAGCCGTCCACTCGCCCTTACAGATCATCTTTTTCCGCACATTGGTATCGCTGCCGCTGATTGCCCTGTTGGCTTACGTAAGCGGCGGATTACGCAAGCTGCGTACTCGGCGTCCAGGCGTGCATCTGCTGCGCGGTTTGATTTACACCGCCACGATGGTCTGCTTCGTGTGGGGCTTGACCCTGCTGCCCTTGGCCGAGGCCACGGCGATTGCCTTCGTGGCACCCCTATTCGTGACGCTACTCTCCGTACCGCTGCTGGGTGAGCGTATCGACCCGCCGGTGCTGGTGGCGTCGCTGCTAGGCTTCTTAGGAGTGCTGATCGTCGTGCGCCCTGGCGGTGATGCTTTCCAGCTGGGCGCAATGATCGTTCTTGCGGCGGCGGTGTTCTATGCGCTCATGATGGTGACGGCGCGGCGCTATGGCGCCAACGAGCACCTATGGGCGATGGTGTTCTATATGACCATGGTGCCGCTGGTCGTGACGGCCGTGAGTTTGCCCTGGGTATGGCAAACCCCACAGCCGTGGCATTGGCTTGGATTTTTGGTATCTGGGGTGTTGGGTGTTGGTGCCACGGCATTCATTACTCTGGCCTTTCGCTATGCGCCTGCGGCCATTGCAGCCCCTTTCGATTATACGGCCATGCTCTGGGCGGTGCTGTTGGGTTGGTGGTTCTGGGGAGAGCTGCCGGACCTTTGGGTATGGGTCGGCAGCGCGCTGATCATGTTGAGCGGCTTAGCTATCGCTTACCACGATCGACGCACTACCTTGAAACGCCGCCCAACGGCGTAGACGTTAGGCAAACTGATAGACATCCATGGCCAGCACGCCGTGTTCGACGCTGTGATGACGCAGTGTTGCCTGTCCGCCCGCCCCCATGGCTACCAGAAGCGGCTGAAAGTGCTCGGGTGTGGGGTGATTACGTTCAGCATCGGGGCCGCGTTGCCAGTGGATGAGTGCATCGCGGTCATCTTCTCGCAGCCTTGCATGCACCCACTCGGCGAAACGCTCGACCCAAGCCGGCACTTGACTGCCCTGAGCCTGCAGCTCGTAGAGATTGTGGGTCAAGCTGCCCGAACCGATCACCAGGATACCCTCCTGACGCAGCGGTGCGAGCTGCTCGCCCAGGGCGATCAACTCGCTAGCACCCCAGCGGCTGGGCAGTGATAGCGACACCACCGGTATATCGGCATCCGGATGCATCAGTGACAGTGGCACCCACGCGCCGTGATCCAGTCCGCGCTCCGTCTCCGTGGCGCCTAGCTGTTGGGCCAAACGTTTGGCCAAGACGGGTTCCCCAGGCGCTGGGTACTGCACGGCAAACAGGGCGTCGGGAAAACCGCCAAAATCGTGGATAGTCGTAGGTGTCGCGCTACGGCTCACCTGCAACCGTTCGGTCTCCCAGTGTGCTGAAACCACCACGACGGCCTTGGGTCGCAGAGTGCGGCCCAGCTTCCTCAAGAAGTGATGGGCTGGCGTGGGGGTGAGCGCCAGCATGGGAGAGCCGTGGGAGATGAAGAGACTCGGTAACATAGGATGCGCTCCAGTCAATGGGCCTGCCAACGTGTGATTCTCGGCAGGCCATTGGATTATGCCAGTCGGCGGCTGATGACGAAGCTACCGCTGCCCAGGCCGGCTTGCACCAGGAGGGCCACGGCCCAGAACACTGGGAACTCCCAGCCGCCGCCGGGATTGGAGAAGACCCAGCCGTTACCGAGGTGTACCCAGGCGGCGCCGAGCAGCACCGGTACTAGCGCCAGACTCACCCAGCGGGTGTATAGGCCCAGCATCAGGGCCAAGCCTCCGCCGACTTCGGCGGCAATGGTCAAGTAAGCCATGAAACCGGGCAGGCCAAGCGATTCGAAGTAGCCCACCGTGCCAGGAAGCGTAAACACGAACACTTTCATCAGGCCGTGAGCCAGGGCCATCACACCTAGGCTAACGCGCAGTAGGGCGGTTGCATGAAGGGTTGTCGTCGGGGTAGGTAACGTCGTCATAGCACTCTCTCGCGTTTTGGGCATCACCATGGATGCGATGATGCTACTGTAGGCTAGCGAGAGGAGAAGATAATCTAACCGATGAGCACTTTACTGTTGCGATATACGCGATAATCCAAGCCCCTGTTCCCATATGGGTGGGTCGCCCCAGGCATCGGCCAACTGATCGATGAAGTGCGCTACCTTGGCGGGTAGAAAACGCCGTGCGGGGTAGAGGGCGTGTATGTCTAGGTAGGTCGGCGGTAGGTCTAATAGAAGCGGCACCAAGTGCCCCCGCTGGACGCTCTCATGAATCAGAAAGCTGGGTTGTTGGGCGATGCCTAATCCCGCTTTTGCGGCATGGGTCAACATATCCCCATTATTGCTCTCCAGCGGCCCCGTGACGCTAACGTACTGCTGGCCGAAGCGCCAGTCGCCGCTGTTCTGCCCGCTGCGGTAGCGTAGGCAGTGGTGCTGCGCCAGGTCCCCGATGCGCAAAGGCGTACCGTACTGCGCTAAATAGCCGGGTGACGCGCACAGCACGAGCTGGCAGCGGGCTAGCCGTCTGGCGATCAGGCTGGAGTCGGGCAGGCTGCCGATGCGGATGGCGACATCATAGCCCTCCTCCAACAAATCTACGCGGCGGTCGTTGAGATCGAGGCGTACATCGAGTGCGGGGTGCGCCTGCATGAACTGCGCTACCTGAGGCGCGAGATAGCGCGTGCCGAAACTCATGGGACCATTGATACGCAGCCGCCCGCTCACAGTGTGAGTGCCACTGCCGACATCGGCAGCGGCCTCCTCCAACGCCAGCAAAATGGCCTGGGCATGGGCTAAATAGCGCTCTCCCGCATCGGTAAGATGCAGCCGCCGCGTCGTGCGCTGGATCAATCGCGCGCCCAGCGTCTCCTCTAGCGCCATGACCTGCCGCGACACCCGCGTACGTGAAAGATCCAGTGCCTCGGCAGCGCGGGTATAGCTGCCAAGCTCCGCCACTTTGACGAAAGTGGTCAGCTGGTCGAGTCGACTCATGGGGCGCGAAACGCCAGCGCCGCCCGGTAAGGGTCGGGCTGGCCGCAGATCGCAGAAATCACCGCCATCCCTTGGGCACCGGCGGCACTCACTTGGGCGGCGTGCTGCGCCTTTAAGCCGCCAATCGCCACGCTGGGCAACGGGCAGGCGCGCACCAGCTCGGCCAGGCCCTCGAAGCCGATGGGCCGAGCATGATCCTGCTTGCTGGCAGTGGCGAAAATGGGGCCTAACCCGACGTAGTCCAACAGCGCGATGGGCGCGTCACGAAGCTGCGCGAGAGTGTTGATCGACAGTCCTAGAATGGCCTGCGGCCCCAGCGCCTCCCGCGCCTCTAGAACCGCGGTATCGCTCTGGCCAACATGCAGGCCGTCGGCGCCGCTGGCGACGGCCACGGCGAGTCGGTCGTTGATGATCAGCGGCACGTGGGTGCCCGCCAGCAGCCTTTTGAGGCGCTTGGCTTGTTCGATCATCGCCTCGTCGCTGGCATGCTTGTCGCGTAGCTGCACCACGGTCACGCCCCCTTTGACGGCGGCTTCCACCGTCGCTTCGAGGCCCGCTTCCGCGCACAGAGCGGCATCGGTCACCAAATAGAGCGAAAGATCACACGGCATGCAGCGTCTCCACTTGGCTTTGCGACGAAAGATCCTCTGGAGTGAGCTGGTAAAGTGCATCCAGAAACGCGACCTGAAAGCTGCCCGGCCCCTTGGCCTGCTGACCCGCACGATGCCCGGCGATGCCAAAGCACGCCAAGGCGGCCAGCGTCGCGGCCAGCGGGTGCTCGCGGTTGGCGGCAACGAACCCAGCCACCAAGGCGCTCAAGCCACAGCCCAGCGTCGTAACGCGGGGCATCAGCGGATGGCCCCCGGTTAGCCGGACGTGGTGGCTACCATCGGTGATGACATCGGTCTCGCCGGTCATGGCGACGATGCAGCGTTGCCGCTGGGCGAGCGTCATGGCGGCGTGAGTGGCGTCATCGACGGAGGCCGTGGCATCGACCCCACGCCCTTGGCTGGCCAAGCCGGCCAGCGCCATCACTTCCGAGGCATTGGCGCGAATGACGCTGGGGCGATGGGACAGCAGCGCCTGGCACACCCGCTGGCGGAACTCGGTGGCCCCGACGGCGACGGGGTCCAGCACCCAGGGGGTGTCGGTCGTATCGGCCGTGCGCGCCGCCAGCTGCATCGACTCGGCCCAGGGAGCAGAGAGCGTGCCAATATTGATGGAGAGCGCGTTTGCCATCGCGGTAAATTCAGCGACTTCTTCGGCGGCGTGCAGCATGGCAGGCGATGCGCCCGTGGCCAGCAGCAGGTTGGCGGTACTGTTCATGGCCACGTAATTGGTCATGCAGTGAACGAGCGGCGTGGACTCGCGCAGGGCAGCGAGCATATCGCCAAGTGGGTGGTAAGTCATGGTTTCCTCCCGGGTAAGGAGGTGGTGGTAAGCACCACGACTCCCTACGCCGGCGTTATCCGGTTCAGGTTCAAAGGGTGCTTCTCAGCCGCTGAACGGCGCCCCTGTCGTTGGTGGGTACTATCCTAGCCTTGGACGGCGCTGTAAAGCCCGGTCAAAAACGCGTCAGCGAAACGCGATGCGGGTGCCGTACGTGAGCATTTCGTCAGGGGTGATGGCTCGGCCCTGTACGCCAATCATTTCGTCGCCGCACTGATCGGCAAAGGTCAGCACGCCATGGGTTAAGCCGAGTTGGCCCAGGGCATCGCGAATTTCACCGGTTCCCAGAAAGGTGCTGACGCGACCTTGAGCGTCACATAGGTCCGAGACGCCATTAGCATGGTGAAAACGCACTTTGTAGATGCCATCCATGGACTCGACTTCGACGATGGGGGAGAAGCCATTCTGAATCGCATTGCTCAACTGCTTCAATGTCAGGCGATCGCCAAGGGTCATATCGATAGCTGTCATGACGTGCTCCTATCGGACGCCATTCTCGGGGCATCACGGGTCACTATGTAAAATTGTCGAAATAGAATTGTAGAAGATTTGCATCGTTTTTCCAGGGGCATTCGGGGGCGCCTTGGCTTAGGTATTAATGTACGGCATCTAGCGCATGCTGCTGGAGTTTGACCAGTGGAATGATCTCTAGCGTTCGCTCGTTAGTACCGGACAAAACGACCGGCGGTGCGAGTCCTACCTGTGCCGCTTCGGCCCAGCGGTGCGCGCAAAGACACCAGCGATCCCCGGGTTTCAAACCGGGAAAGCCAAACTCCGGCCGCGGTGTCACCAAGTCGTTGCCTTGCGCCTTGGAGAAGGCCAAAAACTCCTCGGTCACCATGGCGCACACCGAATGGATGCCGACATCGTCTGGCCCTACCCGACAAAAACCATCGCGATAGAAACCGGTTTTCGGAGAGTGGCAGCAGGGCGTTAGAGGTTCACCTAGCACGTTTAAATCACGGGACATAAAGACTCCTCGGGGGCAGGCTGGAATTCTGCGTTCCTCGCCCTCATAACAGGGAATAACGCCTTCAAAGGCAGTGATGCACAGGCAGCGGGAAGCACGACGCTGTCGCCTAAGCCTTGTACAAAGTCATACGTCCGTCAAAGATTTTGCATCGCGTAAACACACGCATCACCCAACTAGGAGAGTCTCATGTCGTATCAAGGTGAACAGCATCCGGGGGTGGCCCCGGCCGCTTCGCAAACCCAGGGCTTCCGCTTGAACCACACCATGCTGCGGGTCAAAGACCCTGAGCGGGCGCTGGCGTTTTACTCCAAGGTGTTTGGCATGCGGGTGCTCCGCCGTCTGGACTTCGAGGAGATGCAGTTTTCGCTCTACTTTCTGGCCAATGTCGAGGAGAGCGATCATGTGCCGGAAGAGACCCAAGCACGCACCGCCTGGACCTTCAGCCAGAAAGGCCTGCTAGAGCTGACCCACAACTGGGGCACCGAAAACGAGCAGGACTTTGCCTACCATGATGGCAATGCGGAGCCGCAGGGCTTCGGGCACATCTGTTTTAGCGTGCCGGATTTGGAAGCGGCCCAAGCGTGGTTCGATGAGCATGACGTTACCTTCGTGAAGCGCGCCGACCAGGGCAAAATGAAGGATGTGGTCTTCGTCAAAGATGCCGATGGCTACTGGATCGAAGTGATTCAAGCCGACCGTATGGCAGGCATGGGCGACTAACGATGGCTCATCTGCTGTTTCGGTTGCGCCATGTGACCGATGAAGAGGCCATGGAAGTCCGCCAACTGCTGGAAGAACATGGTTTCGACGTGTACGAAACCCAGGCGGGCTTTTTCCGCCTGGGAGTTGATGCCATCTGGCTGCGCGACCCAGCACAGCAAGACGATGCCGAGGCGGTGCTGGCGCGTTACCAGGCCGAGCGATTAGCCAAGGTGCGCCGTGAACACGAAGAGGCGCTGGCGCGTGATGATGCCCCTACGCTGTGGCGACGCTTCATGGCCCATCCGCTTCAAGTCACGCTAGTGATCGTGGCGGTGCTTATGATCGCTCTGCTGACCTTACTGCCGTTCGTAGGACTCGCCCGCTAAACGTCGCACAGCGCGTTAGATAGGTGTCCGCGTTTGACGTACATCATGACCCCTGAGGGTCCAGCGCTAAGCCGCGGGGCAGCCCCCGGGGGATAGCGGCACCAGCTACCTGCCGGGTACTCGGTGTCTGCGTCACGTAGCGAGCCCTCCAGTACGAACAGCTCCAAGCCGCCCGGCAGTGCCGGATAGTCGATAATGACCTCGCCTTCCCAACGCTCTAGGCTGACGCGTTCATGTTGATAGGTGTGCAGCATTTTGTAGGTGATGCCTGGCCGACGGTCGGGCTGCCAGGGCAGGCGGTGGGCGGGAATGGCGAGTTGGAGCAGGTCGTTTTCATCGAACTGATGAAGTTTCACCAGGATCAGCGCACCCTCGTCGCCAATGCGCGGCGTGTGTCCCGTGCCGATGGGGTTGCGTAGATAGCTGCCCGCTGGGTAACGGCCATGCTCATCGGCAAACACGCCTTCGAGCACCAAAATTTCCTCACCGCCTTCGTGGGTATGGCGGCTGAACTGGCTGTTGGGCGCGTAGCGCACCAGGCTCGTGGCGCGGGCCACCTCATCGCCAATGCGATCCAGCATCATACGTTCGACACCTGCGCTAGGCGAGGCCACCCAGTGATACTGTTCCGGCGTGACACAGGCAAAGTGGCTAAAGTCGGCGTTTAGGCGCATGGTCGTGGCTCTTTGCGGTGAAGTAAACAGTGGCAGCGGCGTTGTGGGTGTCAGTCTCCCCATCCCGCCAGCAAAATGCAATGCAAAAAAATACCGCCCTGATGGGGCGGTATAGGGCCTTGCCGGCCTAGTCTAGTGGCGATGACCATGATCGTCGTGGTCGTGGTCGTGGTCGTGGTCGTGGTCGTGGTCGTCATGCCCATGAGCTTCATTGTCTGGAGTAGCTAGGGCATCGTGCAGCACCCGGGCGTTATGGCGCATCATGCCAAGGTAGGTGCTGGCATCGCCTTCACTGGCCAGCGCATCGGCGTATAGCGTGCCAGCGATAGGCAGGCCGGTCTCTTCCGCTAGCTGCGTAATGATCGCTTGGTTGGTCATGTTCTCGTGGAACAACGCCTGTACGTTCTCCTGCTCGATCACATCGATCAGTGCGGCCATGCTGGCACCGCTGGGATCGGCTTCGGTCGACAGACCGACCGGTGAAAGAAAATTCACGCCGTAGGCGCTGGAGAAGTAGCCAAAGGAGTCATGGCCAGTGATGACGCTGGCCGACGCAGGAATCTCGCTTAGCAGTTCACGAATCTCGGCATCAACGTTATCCAGCTCTGCCAGATAACGCTCGGCGTTGGCTTGGTAGCTCTGCGCATTGGCGCTATCCGCCTCGATCAAGCCATCGCGAATATTGGTGACGTAGACCTTCGCCTGCTGCAGATCTTGCCAAGCGTGAGGGTCGTCATCACCATGCTCGTGACCGCTATGGTCATCATGCGCATGATCGTCGTGACCGTGTTCATGATGGCTGTGCTTTTCATGTTCATGCTCTTCATGAGCGTGTTCTTCATGCGCATGGTCGTGCTCGTCATGATGCGCGTGGTCATCGTGGTCGTGCGACGCAAAAGCGCGGGGTGCGATGCCGTCGGTGGCGGTGACCAATGGGCCGTCGTAGTCGCTGGAGTCAATCAAGCGCTCCATCCAGCCTTCGAACAGCAAACCGTTGAAGACCACTAGGTCTGCCCCTGCCAGTGCGCGGGCATCGCCGGGGCTTGGGGAGTAAACGTGAGCATCGCCATCCGGGCCAACCAGGGCGCTGACCTCCACATGCTCTCCGCCGACGTTCTCGACCATATCCGCCAAGATGGAGAAACTGGTGACGACTTGAACCCGCTCGTTCGCCATGGCCGCAGGCAACGCCAACATGGCCGACACGCCCACTAACCAACGCGATGAAGAGAAAAGCGACATAACATGCTCCTGATGATGTAAGAAAACGGAAAACGACGACTCGCTAGTGAGAATGCTCCATCGCCAGCGGCGTGGTTTTACGGCGAAGCTTGGCGGCCAAACTGTGGTAACGGCCAAACAGCGCCGAAAATAAATACGCCGCCCCGGCCAGCAAGATAATGCTCGGGCCTGATGGCGTGTCCAAATGGAACGACAGCAGCAGCCCGCCGGTGCTGGCCAGCATCGCCAACACCACGGCAATCCCCATCAATCCTTCCAAGCGCTTGCTCCAAAACCGTGCCGCCGTGGCGGGTAGCATCATCAAGCCAACGGCCATCAGCGTGCCCAGTGTTTGGAAGCCAGCGGTCAAGTTGAGCACTAGCAGCCCTAAAAAGACGCTATGTACCCAGCTACTGCGACGGTGCTGACCGCGCAAAAATAGCGGGTCCAAACACTCCACCACCAAGGCGCGGAAAATGATCGCCAGGGTGATGACGATCAGTGTGCTGATCGACGCAATCAACAGCAGCGCCGTGGAGTTGATCGCCAAAATGGAGCCAAACAGTACGTGGGTTAAATCCACGCTGCTGCCCCCCATGGAGATCAGCATGACCCCAGCGGCCAGGGAAATGATGAAAAAGCTCGCCATGGCGGCATCTTCCCGCTGGCCACCCATTTTCGAGACCGCTCCCGCCAGCAAGGCCACCATCACCCCAAATAGCACGCCACCCACGCTCATCACCGGTAGCGAAAAGCCCGCCAGCAAAAAGCCCAGCGCCACGCCGGGCAGAATTGCATGGGCCATGGCATCGCCAATCAGACTCATGCCACGCAGCACCAAAAACACCCCCAGCGGCGGGGCGGCCAGGGAGAGCGCGAGCCCGCCGACCACGGCGCGGCGCATGAAACCGTAATCGAACGGGCTGACGAACCAGGTATTAAGCAGTTCCAGCATGACGCCCTCCCAGCGTAAACGGCACCACTTGGGCGGGTGCATGCTGCTGATTGAGCGCGCTGGGGGCGACCCAGCGGCCGTGGCCAGCGCTCAGCATCAATACCTCATCGGCCAGGCGACGCAGGTGATCCATATCGTGCAGTACGATGATGATCGTGACGCCGTCGTCGGCCATTTGGCGCAGAATGCGAATCAAGATATCCACCGTGTCGCTGTCCACGTTGGCAAACGGCTCATCCAATAGCAGCAGTTCTGCCTCTTGCATCAGCGTTCGCCCGATCAGCGCCCGCTGGCGCTGGCCACCGGACAGCTCGCCCAGGGGGCGGTGCGCCAAGTGAGAAATGCCCAAGCGCGCCATGATCTCACGGCCCTTGCGGTAATGGGCGGCACAGTACCCTTTCAGCGCCCCGTGGCTTGGCCAACTGCCAGTCATCACCAGCTCTTCCACGCTCATCGGAAAGGTCAGATCCAGCGCTAACTGCTGGGGTAGCCAAGCGCGGCGAGCGTTATCCACCGTACACACCACCTTGCCACTAATGGGGCGCAGTTCGCCCATGATGGCCTGGATCAGCGTGCTTTTACCGGCCCCGTTCGCGCCGATGAGCGCGGTAATCGCACCGGGTTTGATATCGCCATCCACATGTTCGAGCACCGTACGGCGACCCTGAGCCAAATGCAGATCGTGAAGCTGCAAGCGCGATGAAGAACGCTCGCTCATAGCGGCCACCCGCTTGCCCATACCACTAGCCCCCACAGGGCCATCAGCGGCAGCGCCATCAGCCCAAGCCGCTTCGTGGCCGACAAGGACATCAGCGAAAAATGACAAGGACCTTCCTTATTGTGGCGATGCATGTGCTCACTCATCGAGCGACCTCACTTACCAATAAATAAGTTATAACATAACGTTTGGCGGAACTAAAAAAAGTGGCAGATATTTTACGCGCTCATCGCGTGCTGACAACGATGAGCGCGCTCATCTTTGAGACGCAGAAAAAGTGCCCTTAGTAACGCCAAACGGCGCCAATCTGCTCAGGGGATACCACCAGCGCGTACTCGCCTTCCAGCGTGAGTGGGCCAAGCGATACGCGAGCGGGTTGGAAGCGATTGATAGCGCGGGTCGCCTGGTGGGGCTGCGTCCAAATTTGTAGCTCATTGATCAGCATGCCCGTCGCAAAGTTCATCGCGCCATCGCGCTCACGACCGTCGGCGGCAATGACCGCGCCCGCTACGGTATTCACCACCAACGAGCCAACCCGCGCCTCGAGCCCGCGGCGCTCCCGTTCCGCCTGGGCAAGCGACAGCCCTAGCGCCTGTACGCCGCTCAGATCGCCCTGCGCTTTCAAGCGTTCGTACTCCGCCAGCGCCGCCGGATGCGGTTGTCGGTCGGTCAGCATACCCCCTAGCGCTAACGCGGATTTCACCACGCCAACGCGGGCATCGAAACGGTCGTCCGGATCACTGGCCTCGCTCGATTGGTAGGCGTTATAGGCCAGGCTCGTGGCATAAACACCCGTCCATCCCCACTGCCAAACGTTGGCCTGCTGGGCACCGCTTTCGAATACTTCATCGTAAGCCGCCCAGTCATCCGCTGGCTGCGCCTGGGCGGGCAGTGCCAGCATCAGCGGAACTGCTGCGAAAAGCACGCGCAAATAAAGGGGTAATTGCATGGGGAACCGCCTGAAAGACTGAGAAATGAGTGTTAAGCGTAGCATGGGGAGAGTACGCGTTTGTAAAAAGAGCGGGAGCAGGCAGCGTCCTGGCTAACGCTCGTTGACTTGAAACCTCATGGTTCCTTCAAAGCCGTATAGGCACTGCTCAGGAGACTCCCGGGGTTCTCGGCCGGTTTCGATTGTCGTAGGGCTACTAGCATCATCGTGAGCCTCGCTCATGCTCTGGCAGCTTTAGTTGAAAGGCAAGGGCGGGGCCAGTGAACCCCTACCCCGATGCTTTTTTTACTTACTCCTTCTCCTCATCCTCTTCCCAGCGCTCCATGGCGCGTTTGTCGTCGGGTAGGCGGACCATGTCACCGATGTTGAGCTTTTTGTGCGACTGAAAGCGGTGGCCGTGCTGGTCGAGAATGGCGGCGACGCTGCCGATGCTGACGGCGTCTTCTTCCCGGTAGGCTTCGACTTTGACTCGGACGATGCGGCCCTGATAGCGAGCGGAGAGAATCGCGCCGGGGTATGGGAGCGTGTGGTCGGGGTCGTTTTTGAAAAAGGCGGCGACGCTTGCGCTACCGGGTTCATCCCATTCGACATGTTGATGCATGGTCAGTGTCCTTACAGGAGTCGTTAGAAAATAAGCCAGCACATTCAGTGTAGTGTGCGTTAGCAGCACTCGGCCAATGTGCGTGGACACGCCTAGTCGATGCGCTTAACTTACCCCTCTAGGGGAACGTGGGAGGAGAAGGCGCCATGCATCCGTACCGTGCGCTATTTGAGCAGTCGAGCACGCCGCTGTTCGTGGTGGAGCGTTCAGCGCACGAGGCGATGAACGTGTATGCAAACGCGGCCTTTCGGCACGCGGTGGGCTGGGTTGACGATAATAGCGACATGGCGCTGGCCAGCTGTTTTCCATTGGACGTGAATAACGTGCTGGCCGCCGTATATGCCTGCGATCAGCAACAGACCGTGCAGGAGCTGATGGTGACTTGGGCAGATGCCTCAAGGCGTTGGCAACTGCAGCTTTCTCCCGTGGTAGAGGGCGAGTATCGCGCAGTGTATGGGGCACTTCATGAGCTGGTTCTGCCATTTGGCGAATCTTTGGATGCGCTGCTGTCTCAGTTGCCGGGCTTCATCTACCAGTTGCACTACTCGCTGTCGGGTCACTGGCGTTACACCTACGTTGGCCAGCGGGTAGAAGAAATGTTTGGGGTGAGCGTCGAAGAGGCGCTGGCCGATGCGCAAACATTGCTGGCCAACATTCATCCTGGCGACCGCGATACCGTCATCGCAAGCTCGCTGGAAAGCGCTCGCACGCTGACGCCAGGGAAACAGGAGTTTCGGATGTTTCATCGTCACGGCGAGATGCTGTGGGTGGAAGCCAGTGACCAACCCCGCCGCGAGCCCGATGGCAGCGTGCTGTGGACGGGGTATGCCAACGATATTACTCAGCGTAAAGCGCTCGAAGCGGCGCTGAAATCCAGCGAGCAGCGCTTTCGCCAACTGGTGGAGCAGGCGAACGACATCATTTACACCCTCGATGCCGATGGCATGCTGACCTATATCTCGCCTAACTGGCCGCGCATATTGGGGCACGAGGTGAACGAGGTGCTCGGGCGGCATATGAGCTTCGTTCTGCATCCGGAGGACTTAGAGGCGTGCCGTCGTTATATCGAAAACGTGTTTGTGACGGCCGAGCCGCAAGGGCTGATCGAGTACCGTGTGCAGCATGCCAACGGCGAGTGGCGCTGGCACTTTACCAACGGTGCGCCGTTGTTGGATGAGCAGGGCAACGTGATCAGTTTTATGGGCATCTCTCACGATATTACGCCACGACACGAAATGGAGCAGCGGGTGCTGCATTTGGCACAGCACGATACGCTGACCGACCTGCCCAATCGAGCGATGTTTTTTGGCGAGCTGACCAAGGCGCTGCGCTCGGGGGGCCAGTTGGCCTTCTTGTTCATTGACCTGGACAACTTCAAGCCGGTGAACGATCGCTGGGGCCACGCCGTTGGCGACCAGTTGTTAAAAGCGGCGGCACAACGCATGCGCGCCCGGCTGCGGGGCACCGATATGGTAGGACGAATCGGCGGCGATGAGTTCGTGGCGCTGCTGGGTGGTTCGGTCATGAAAGAGGACGCGTTAGCGGTCGCGCATCAACTCTGTTCAGCGCTGGCCGAGCCGTTTGCGCTGTTGGTGGGCGAGGTATGCGTCTCCGCCAGTATTGGCGTGGCGCTCTTTCCACTACACGCAAAGGATGAGGCCACCCTGATTCACTGCGCGGATCAGGCGATGTATCGCGCCAAAGCGGAAGGGCGTAATCGCGCTATCCTTTACTCTGCTTGTGAGTCAGGCAAGACTGCGGGCGTTGCATCGACAGACTGAAACATGAAGTTTAGCGCCGCGGGTAGGCTGGCTCTCCAGACGCGCCAAGTATGGCCACCAGGGTAGAGGTCGAGCCGTACGTCACCAGGTTGAATACGTTCTATGGCTTGGCGCAGCTGGCGTGCATGGAACTCGGCGTCATAGACATCACGGCGTCCGGCGCTGATATAGAACGGGACAGGGGGCGTGTCGCCTTGCTCTGCCTCTGGGCGCGGCGTGACGCGTAGGCGGTAGCTTTCTAAATGGGCTGTGTAGTTGAGCTGCTCCCAAAGCGCTTGATCGAACTCGCCCTGCGCATTCAAAAACGCTGGATGTCGGTGAGCGGAAGAGTTTTTGGGTGGCGCAGGGATATAGCTGGCGGGGCTGAGGGCAGCGGCAGCGGCAAACAGCTCTGGACGTTCGAGGGCGAAATTCACCGCGCCATAGCCACCAGCAGAGAGCCCCGCTACGCCACGTTGCTCGCGCGTCGTTCCCACATGATAGGTCGCTTCGATATGCGGCAGCAGGTCGTTGAAAAAAGCGCTACGGGCAGCTTCGTTATGCCCATCGACCCACCAACTGCGGCTGCCGGGCATGACGAATACCGCTGGAGGTAGATGCCCAGCCTCGATCAAACGATCAGCCGTTTGTGGCAAGTTGCCTTTGGTTGCCCAGTCAAACTCGTTACCAAATGACCCGTGTAGCAGGTATACCACTGGGTGAGGCGCCGAGGCCTGAGGGTCATAAGCATCCGGTAAATAGATCGTATACGGGTAGTCATAACCCAGGGTGGGTGAAAAGAACTGTGCCCGCGAGACATCGCCCGCCAGGGCAACGCTACTCAGTGCCAACCCACCCAAAACGACCATGATCGCGCGCATCCAGCCGGTGAGGCATTCAGAGACAGTGCGTCCGAGAGCGTGTAAAAGCGGGAATCTGAGCGACTGTTCGAACACGAGGCCTCCAGGAATTTACCGTCGTTTAAAAGGTCGGACAACGCTGTAAGCCAGCCTGTTCATTGTCGTAAGCCCCTACATCAGCTTAGCAGCGGGGCTTGGTGGAGGTTCGATGCAGAAAATCGAGGAAATTTACTGGCTGCGCGCGTACGGCTGTGTCGCTGTGTTTCTCTTTCATTGGCTAGATCACCTGAATCAGCGCGTGGACAACGTCGTTACCGATCTCATGCGCATACCGCTGGTGCTGGGCACGCCTGTATTCCTGTTCATTTCGGTCTTTGTGTTTGCCGTCCGCTATGACAAGCAAGTACCGCCAGGTTTTCTATGGCAGCGAGTGAAGTACGTCATGCTGCCCTATTTAACGTACGGGTTCATCTATTCCACTGCCCAGTGGTGGCAACTGGCGGGCAGCGACAGCTCCGTGAATGTTTGGGAGAACGCAAAAGCCTACTTTATTTATGCGGGCTGGCATGGCTATTTTTTGATCATCGCCATGCAGTTCTATGCCGCTTATTGGGCCTTTACTCGTTGGCAGCTATGGCGCTTGCATCCGGTTCCTTGGCTATGGGGAGCTTGCTTGGTGAGTATGGCATATTGGGGGTTGGCGTATGCGTTGGCTATTGAGCCGCCGGGTTATTTGCTTTGGGTGGCTCCGTTGGGTTGGATCTATCTGTTCTTCTTGGCGCTAGTGCTGGTGCGCTATTACCCCTTAACGCCTTCTAGCCAGTTGATCGAACGGCCCGTTTGGCTACAAACCCTCTCGCAACCACGTTGGCTCTTGTTGTTCGTTGGCTTGATCGTGCTGGCCACGTTCGAGTATCGGCTGTCGTTCTCCTCGAAAGAGGTGTGGGTCATTCCCTTTTTTGTGCTGTTCACGCTGGCATTGATGCGTGGCTTAAAAGGGCGTAAAGCACCTGGATGGGTGCGCTATATCAATGCTTACTCGTTTGGTATTTATCTAGCGCATCCTATGTTTTTTACGCTCACCGATACGCTAGTGGGCATTTCTACGTTGCCCCTGGCGGTTTATGCGCTGTTGCTCATCATGGTGGGTAGTGTGGGATCGATTCTGCTCAACAAAGTAGCCAATACCACCACATTGGGTGCCATGTTGCTGGGTAAGCGTTTAAAAATATGAACGGTTCGACGGGTTGGTGAGCTGGCAGGTTGGCGTTAAGAGTCAAAGAGGGGCAGGCGCTAAGAGGAGGTGGGTGAGCGGCTTTGTGGCGAGCCTCGAGCAAGCCCAAGCGACTCGCCGCTTAGCGTTTTTAAACGCGTAGGGCAGGCGTATAGGCGCTGTAAAAAGTCGAGCAGTGCTGGCTCATCGAGCTCTGGATCGAAGCCTCCGATTCGCTCCAACCACGCACGGCGAATGGCAATGTAGGGGGGAACGGTCACCGCCGAGCTGAGAAAGTGCAGCAACAGACGTTCCGAAAAGCGGGGAGTGGCGGCGTTGATGAGCAGCGCATCCGTCGCCGTGTCTAGCTGTGGATAGAGTAGGTACCAAAGCTGCGCCGCCATGGGTTCTTTATGCAGCGCAATCAGCAGCCAGTCTGCCTGGCTAATATACGCCGCTTGGTTGAGGCGTGCACCTAGGGTATGGGCAGGTGTCACCAAGCCGTGCGCGTGGTAACGCTTTTCGAGATCGGTGAGCCGTTCATCCGAGTGAGCACAGGTCACGATAATGGGTAGGGCATGGTCAGCAAGACCGGATTGGCGAATCGAGCGCAGGTGGCGGGGTAGCAAAGCTCCTGTCACTGAAGCATCAACGATAAAGCAGACCGTACCCATGCACGCGGCTTCCTTTTGTTATGAAAGCATCTCTGTTTGTAATTGATTGTAGATGTGGGTTTCTTTACGTAGCAAGAGAAAGTTTTTTAACGAAAAAAACAGTGAGGCTGGCGAGTTATTCATTTTGGTGCGTCTTGAGTGTTATTTGCACCAAATGCGTGCAAGGAAATGACGGTCTAGGCGTTTGAAAAAGCAATTGCCACTCCCTTGCTGCATTAAGACGCATGGGATGAGTCATTTTTCATATTTTAAAACAAAGAGTTGTTGATATTTTTTTCCATTATGGTGCAGAGTTGGCATGCTCTGTGCTTGTAAGCCATAGGTAGTTTCATCAGCGGCTATTGAAGCGTAGGCAGACGCCTCCAGGCGTGCTACAACGATAGCCGGTCTGAAATGATCGCTGGGCGGTTTGTTATCCATCGTCGAACAAACGTTGAGCGAACAAAAAAGACAAACGCGCCACATGCAGCCGCGTGTTGAACGATTTGTTGAATAACACCTTTATCGATCGCTTACAGTTACACGCTTTAAGCCACGCTCATACCGGAGGACACTATGTCAGCCAAGACTCTCGCGCTAATCGAAGAACATGATGTTAAGTGGGTAGATCTGCGTTTCACCGACACGCGCGGTAAAGAGCAGCACGTCACCGTACCGGCACGCGACGTGAACGAAGAGTTTTTTGAAAACGGCCAGATGTTCGATGGTTCTTCCATCAACGGCTGGAAGGGCATCAACGAGTCTGACATGATCCTGCGTCCGGAAGACGGTACCGCCTTCCTCGACCCCTTCACCGAAGATGCCACACTGATTCTGCGTTGCGACATCATCGAGCCTGCCACTATGCAGGGCTACGATCGCGACCCGCGCTCCATCGCCAAGCGCGCCGAAGCCTACTTGCAGTCGACTGGCCTGGGTGACACTGCCTTCTTCGGTCCGGAGCCGGAATTCTTCATCTTCGATGAGGTGCACTGGAAAGCCGACATTCAAGGCGCCATGTACAAAATCACCTCTGACGAAGGCGCATGGGCGACCAGCAACCAGGTAGAAGGCGGCAACTTGGGCCACCGTCCGCGCGTGAAAGGCGGCTACTTCCCGGTACCCCCGGTCGACAGCTTCCACGATATCCGTGGTGCGATGTGTAACACCCTGGAAGCGATCGGTCAGACCGTCGAAGTTCACCACCACGAAGTGGCGAACGCCGGTCAGAACGAAATCGGCGTGAAGTTCAACACGCTGGTGAAGAAAGCCGACGAAGTTCAGGAAATGAAGTACGTGATCCACAACGTGGCGCACGCTTATGGCAAGACCGCGACCTTCATGCCGAAGCCGCTGGTGGGCGACAACGGCTCGGGCATGCACGTCCACCAGTCGTTCTGGAAAGATGGCCAGAACCAGTTCGCTGGCGACGAGTACGCGGGTCTGTCCGAAATGGCGCTGTACTACATTGGCGGTATCATCAAGCACGCTCGCGCGCTGAACGCCTTCACCAACGCCTCTACCAACTCGTACAAGCGTCTGGTGCCGGGTTTCGAAGCGCCGGTCATGCTGGCCTACAGCGCCCGTAACCGTTCTGCGTCCATCCGTATTCCGTACACCGCTAGCCCGAAAGGCAAGCGTGTCGAGACGCGCTTCCCCGACCCGACCGCCAACCCCTACCTGGCGTTCGCGGCGATGCTGATGGCGGGTATCGATGGTATCAAGAACAAGATCCATCCTGGCGATGCCATGGACAAGAACCTGTACGACCTGCCGCCCGAGGAAGGCAAGTCCGTCCCGACCGTGGCCAACAGCCTGGATCAAGCCCTGGAAGCGCTCGACGCTGACCGTGCGTTCCTGACCGAAGGCGGCGTGTTCACCGACGACATGATCGATGCCTACATCGAACTGAAGATGGAAGACGTCGAGCGTATTCGCATGACGACTCACCCGATCGAGTTCGACATGTACTACAGCTGCTAAGATCACCCTTGAGGTGTCGTTAGCCTGAAAACCCCGCCTCGGCGGGGTTTTTTCGTTGAGGCGAGGTAAGGAAAAGGGAGGAAGACGTCATGATCCGTCGCTGGCACGTGCGCTATGCAAGAGGATTATCCACAGGTGCTGCACTGCTATTGGGGATGTGGGTAAGCGCGGCGCTGGGGCAAACGGTGTATCGCGTGGTGGACGCCCAGGGCAAGGTGACGTTTACCGACAACCCAGAACGTGGCGGTGAAGCCGTCACGTTGGCACCGCTGCCCAGCGTGACGACGGTGCGCTCTGCCCCACCTGACAGCCGAACCCCGGGCCGCACTCAGAGCCATCCCGGGCAACCGTTTATGCCTTATGACCGCTTTACCATCGTCAACCCGGCAAACAGCAGCGCCGTTCGGGGCGGCATGACGCCCGTGGAAGTGCAGGTGGTGCCGCCACTGCGGGACGACCACCAAATTCAACTGAGGGTGAATGGCGAACTGAGCCAATCCGCTCTGCATAGCGACGCCTTCTGGCTGGCGGGGTTACCTGTGGGAGCGCACCATATTCATGCGGAGTTGTTGGATAGCCAGGGCCGTGTGCAGCACCGCACCGATCCGGTGACTATTTTTATCACTGACTAATCGAGTGCACTATAATGGTGCAATGAGGCGGTGGGCTAGGCGGCTCATTGCGCTATTAAGGCTCGTCATCTCCCCGCTATCTGCCCACAAGCCGTGCATGCCGCCGCTTGCGCCGAATTGGCGCGCTTTTTGCAGATCCTCTCGCATACCTCTTTTGATGGATCAGTGCCATGTGTATTGATCGAAGCGACGTTTCAGGACACGCCATGTATCAGCGCTTGCTCGAACACCTCACCACAGCAGTCCTGTTGCTCGACGGTGAACTCCGCGTTCGCTGGATGAACCCGGCGGCGGAAGCGCTGCTGGCCGTGAGCTTTAGCCGCGTGCAGGGGATCAGCCTCGATACGCTGTTGGGCGGAGACGAGAGCATCGACGACGTACTGGCCAAAGCACGCGATGCGTTTCATCCCTATACACAGCGTGAAGCGCGTATCACGCCGCTCAATAGCGAGCCGCTGACCGTCGATTATACCGTGACACCGCTGTCGGCCGACGAGCTGCTGTTGGAAGTCGAGCCGCGGGATCGGTTGATGCAAATCTCCCGAGAGGAGGCCCTTACCACCCGCCAAGAAACCATCAAAGTGCTGGCGCGGGGGTTGGCCCACGAGGTGAAAAATCCGCTAGGGGGCATTCGCGGTGCCGCGCAGCTGTTAGAGCGAGACCTGGATGACCCGGCCCTGCGCGAGTTTACCCATATCATCGTGGAAGAGGTTGACCGCTTGCGTGACTTGGTCGACTCCATGCTAGGGCCGAACCGTATCGTCAAGCATGAGCCGGTCAACATTCATAAAGTGTTGGAGCGCGTAAGGGCGCTGCTGATCGCCGAGCATCCTCAGGTGGTCGTCAGCCGCGACTATGACCCGAGCCTACCGGACCTGTCCGGTGATGAGGCGCAGATGATCCAAGCAGTGCTCAACGTGGCCCGCAACGCGGTGCAAGCCATGAGCGATGCAGGTACGCCCGCGCCCGAACTGACACTGCGTACCCGTGCGCGCCGCCAATTCACTTTGGGAGCCGAGCGGCACCGCCTGGTGAGCGAAGTCGGCATCATCGATAACGGTCCTGGCATCCCCGAGTCGCTACGCGACACCCTTTTTTATCCGATGGTCTCCGGCCGCGCAGAAGGGAGCGGTCTGGGGCTATCGATTGCCCAGTCAATACTGCACCAACATCAAGGATTGATCGAATGCGACTCTCGTCCCGGACACACCGAATTTCGTTTACTGATTCCATTGGTCATTAATTGCACCGGAGAAGCGTCATGACTGAGGCGACACGTACCGATGTTGCACGAGTGGTTATTGTCGATGATGACCGCGCTATCCGCTGGGTATTGGAGCGCGCTCTGGCGCAACCCGATCTGGAGGTCGAGTGTATCGAGCGTGCCGATACGGCGCTCGCACGCTTGCTGGAGAGCCCGCCGGATGTGCTGGTCACCGATATCCGTATGCCGGGCATCGACGGGTTGGATTTAATGGCACGGGTGCGTGATGCCCATCCGGATTTGCCTGTGATCGTCATGACCGCGCACTCCGATCTCGACAGCGCTGTCGCCTCCTATCAAGGCGGGGCATTCGAGTACTTGCCCAAGCCGTTCGATGTGGATGAAGCGCTCGCGCTGGTGCGCCGGGCCGTTGCCCATGCGCGTGAACGGCAGCGGCCGGTGAGTGTGCCGGAAGGTCTTAGCGCCGAGATCATAGGTGAAGCGCCGGCTATGCAAGAGGTCTTCCGGGCGATTGGACGGCTCTCCCATTCGCATATCACAGTACTGATCAACGGTGAGTCGGGTACGGGCAAGGAGCGCGTGGCCCAGGCGCTGCATCAGCATAGTCCGCGCTCGGGAAAGCCGTTCATTGCCTTGAATATGGCGGCGATTCCGCGCGATTTGATCGAATCAGAACTGTTCGGCCACGAGAAAGGCGCGTTTACTGGTGCTGCGCAGCAGCGCCAGGGGCGTTTCGAGCAGGCCAATGGCGGCACGCTGTTTCTCGATGAGATCGGCGACATGCCCGCCGAAACGCAAACCCGCCTGCTGCGCGTGCTGGCCGATGGCGAGTTTTATCGGGTGGGCGGGCATACGCCGGTGAACGTCGATGTACGGATCATCGCGGCAACGCACCAGAACCTTGAATCACTCGTTGACGATGGGCGCTTTCGTGAAGACTTGTTTCACCGCCTGAACGTGATTCGTGTCCATCTTCCGCGTTTGGCCGAGCGGCGCGAGGATATTCCACGCCTCACCCGGCACTTTTTGGCCGAAGCCGCCAAGGAGTTGTCCACCGACATTAAAGTATTGACCCCCGAAGCAGAAGCGCATCTGACCCGCCTGCCGTGGCCCGGTAACGTCCGTCAGCTCGAGAACATTTGCCGATGGCTAACGGTGATGGCTTCCGGTCGGGAGATTCTGGTCGAAGATTTGCCTCCGGAGCTACGCACCGTCGGCACGTCAGAGAGCAGCGTCCATGGCGACTGGCGCTCGGCGTTCCGTGATTGGGCCGATCATGCGCTGGCCGAAGGGCATACCCATTTGCTAGAAGAGGCCGTTCCTGACTTCGAGCGCATTTTGATCGAGACGGCGCTCAAGCACACCGGCGGGCGTAAAGGCGAAGCCGCCGAGCTGCTGGGCTGGGGGCGCAACACCTTGACACGCAAGCTTAAAACGCTGCTGCCTGCGTTGGCGGATGACGCCTAATTCGTGGGCTCGTGGGTAAGGGCTGGAGGTAGAACAAAGACGGCATCGGCAAGCGCGGGGTCTGGGAGGCGGCACTCTGCCTGATCCCACGGCAGTAGGCTGAGGGTGTGTCGAATCCCCATCCCTTCGAGTTGGTGCTCTACGCCGTGGCCATAGGTGACGTGACCAAGGCCCATTAAGCCAACGGCTAACGCACCCTCTTTGACGGCGCCTGCAAGCCCGTGGGCCATGGCGGTATCCCAGGTGAGCTGCGCTTGGGTGAAGCGGGCTAGCATGGCAGGGTCCCCTTGCCCCATGCCATGCTGCTCGAATACCTCGGTCAAACGCTGCTGATAGACTGAACTGGCGGGTAGTGGGGTAGGAATCCCGTAGCGCTGGTCAGCGGGGACACGATCAAAGCCTTCTTGAACGAGCCGTTGGCGCAATTCTGGCGTGATGTTGAGAGCCACCAGCGGAATCGCTTGCAGTCGCGCGAAGTGAAGAATGGGCAAGTAGAGCTCGTCATCGACTCCCCACGCGTCATCCCAGCGGCTTTCGGCCAGCAGCTCTGTCTCGGTCAGCTCGCCCGCTACCCAGCGGTCTAACACCGGCTGAGCGCTTCTTGGCAGCATCTCCAAGCCAACCACCATATCTTCGCGGAGAGCATGCAGCCCTGCGAGCGTGTGCAGCTGCCAGCGGTGATGATCCTCGACGTCGTGCTGTTCGCCCAGTAGTACGACCTGCTGTCGAGCGGCCTGGGCAAGCAGCGTTGGTGCGCCCACGGCACCGTCTGCTTGCCACCACTGCCCTGGTGACGGGCAATCGCCATAGGCGTGTCCCGTGGCAAGTGCCATCGTCAGCAGAATCCATGGCCACGTGGGGCGCATTGTGTTAGCCCTTCTGAGCTTTGAGCCGGTTGATCTCGGCCAAAAGTGCTTCTGCTTCTTCGGTCAGCGTGGCGTTGGCTCGCATATCACCGTTGCGGGACGCCTCCATCGCCGCTTGAAGCTTACGCTCATAGGCTTGCTGAAGCTTTTTTTGAGGGTCGCGATTAAATAGACCGAACATGATCACTCTCCTTTTGTGTGTACACTATTTGTATAGCCATGAGGTGACAATGTCGACTCTTAATCGTTCTTATTTTATGTAGCGCCGCGCTCACTCGTCGCGCATAGCGTTAAAAAACGACGAAAATCAACCAAGATCGTCTCCAAACTGTTATGCAGACGATGATCGTCGTCGATCATCCTGAGTGACAATCGCTGTGCCTGGGCGCGTTCAATAACGGGGCCAGGAGGTACCACATCATCCTGCCAACCGTGAATGATATGCGTGTGCCGCGCTTGAATGGTGGGGGATGTTTCGGGGTATTTGGGTAAGCCAAGCGCAGGGGCAAGCAAAAAACAGCCCAGGACTGGTGTCCGAGCACTGACGGCGGCGCTTAACCAGCCACCAAGGCTAGACCCTGCCATGACGCAACGTGAGGGATCATCGCCGCGCTTCTGAAGTGCCTGCTGTAGATGAGCCAGCCGCTGGGCTGGCTCGTCCATGCCCCGGTAATCCATGACGACTGGCTCACAGTCATCTAGCTGTTCGGCAATGCCCTTGAGCGCTTGCATCTTTAGTGCGCCCGGGCCACTTTCCAAGCCATGTGAAAGGTAGACAGTCATCATCATGGTCAATCCGCCGACCGCTGAATGGCTTCACCGCCTTGTTCGATATCTTGCCCCATTCCGCGAACGGTATTGCAGCCACCCAGCACCAACAGCGTTGCCAGCAGCAAAATGCCCAGTGCGACGGTACGTTTCATCGGCCTTTCCTCATGCCTAAGTATGCCCATGCGAGCGTGAGAGTGTGATAAGTAACATAAGCGTTGTTGTCATCGACCGCTACCGTGAAACGAGGGATTTTGTCACGATGAGCTAACGTCTCATGTGCCAAAGGACGGGGGCAGCTCGTGCGAATTTGTCGCATGTGTCAGTTCGATACATAAAAATTCGCCCTCGTGGGCGCTTCTGTGCTTAACTTGGCAGTGAGTGTTTTCTCTAAGTGATTGTTTTTTATGTTTTTATTTTTGTTTTTTCGAACGATGGCCTAGTGTCTGCAACACATTAAGTGTTATGAAGAGTATGACGTCAGTATCACCCTTTAACAGCGTGAGCAGGCTGACAAGCAATCAAGGAGGGCAGGACGCCCAATCAGCACCAGGGAAGTGAAAGGACACTCAGCCTGCTCACTCTTATCAACACAGGATGTGTTGGTCATCGACGCCAGGGAGTGGCAGCGGTGCAAAACAGCCATCTCGCTTCGGCGGGATGGTTTTTTTGCGTCAATTTTTAACGAGTAACTCTCTGATTTGTCTATTTTTTAATATTTACAGCGTTATTTGAACAGCACTTGTACAGATGAAGAAGGGGTTTTGGTCTATCCTTTCGGTTAAACCAAAATTCAGCGGTTAGAAGACGTCAACGTAGCAACCGCGTACTTTCAGGGACAAGCGCTATGGCGATGGTACTGATGTTGGGCATGTTCGTCCTGTTTCTGGGATTTTCCGGGGTCGGCGTATACATGATGTTCAAGACATCCTTGATGGCGGCGACCGAAGAACGTGACGATATTCCGCCCGATAGGTAGTACCGCCACGTTGACCGTTCGCATCACAAAGCCGCGCGCTCCATCGCTATTTCATGAGCGATAGAGCGCGCGGCTTTTTTTGTGCGTAGCCCCAGAGCGGTGATGGCGTCTTGTCGTAGTACCGGCCGAGGCTAGCCAATCCAGTAAAGGCTCAACAGTGCAAAGCCATAGCCCATGACACCGCCGACCAGAACGTCACTGACGTAGTGCAGCCCAAGTCCTACGCGAGAAATGGCAATCAGCAGGCTGAGTGGTAAAACGATGGGCAGTAACCAGGGCGTATGGGCAGCCACCAAGACGCTAAACATGACGGCATGCATGGTGTGGCCGCTAGGAAAACTGTAGCGGTCTCGGGCAGGCTCACCGCAGTGCACGCCGCCCAAATACGTAATGAAAGGACGTTCGCGGCACAGTTTCGTTTTGACCAGTTTGTAGACTGTAATGGCTATGAGCGCGATCAGCGTGTACTGCAAAATGCGCCCCCATCCATCGGGTTGTAGCCAGGGCTGCGCTGTAATCAGTAGCACCCAAACGGGCCAGTCGCCCAGTTTACTGGCCGCTTGCAGGGTCAGCCGCCAGGGGCGATAGAGCGAGAGGTGAGTGACTCGTTGGCAAAACCGCCACTCCCATAGATCAAGACGATCGAATACGACAAGCGGACGAGCTCGCATGATTAGCCTCCTGGGCCTCGTTGAGGTAGCGCAGAAATTGCTCCGCGATGCCCGACCAGCTCTGTTCTAGGGCGCGTAAACGGGCAATCCTTCCTAGTCGTGCGTATTCGGCGGGATGCTGGCAAAGCGCGACGGCCGCCTGTTGAAACGCCACGGCATCGTTGGGTTCGACCGTAATACCGTTGTGCCCGCTCTGGATCAGTTCGGCGCTGGCGGCATGACGGTATGCCACCACCGCTAACCCGCTGGCCATGGCTTCGGTGATCACATTTCCCCAGGTTTCCGACAGTGATGGAAACACGAACATATCCGCACTGGCATAGTGCCGAGCCAATGCCTGCTTATCGATGAAGCCTGTGAAATACGCGTCAGGTAGTGCTTTTTCTAACTGTGATCTCCCTGGACCATCGCCGACCACCACAAGCGCCATGTCGGGGCGCACATCGCGCATGGCTTGCAGTGTTTCCTGAAGTAAGGTGAGATTTTTTTCTGGTGCAATGCGCCCTACGTAGAGGGCCACTGGCTGGTGTTCACTAACGCCCCACTGCAGCCGGAGTGCGTCATCACGAGAGGCGGGCGAGAAGTGTTCGCCATCGATACCCCGAGACAGCACCTGCACGTCGCGGATGCCCTGCTGGCGCAGTAACGTTGCCTGCTGCTGGGTGGGGACTAGCGTCAGCGCGCAGCCGTTATGAAAGTAACGCAAATAGCGGCGTGTGGCGGACGACAGCCAAGAAACCCCGTAATCGTAGCAATAGTGGTCGAAATTGGTGTGCCATCCCGCGACTAACGGAAGCTGGAGTTGCAAGGCGGCCTGCCGTGCTGCCCAGCCAAGCGGGCCTTGGGTGGCCAGGTAGATCACGTCGGGTCGATGCTGTTGCCAAAAGCGACGCACCGTGGCGGGGCGAGCAAAGCCCACCTGCACGTCACGGTAGCCGGGAATCGAACAGCGATTCACCTGTAGCTCATGCCCGGCGTCTTGGGCAGTGCCAGCGGTTTTAGGCGTCGGTCGAATCACATCCACTGTGACCCCCAGGCGCTGTAATTCACGGCACAACCGGCTGAGCGTGTGGGCAACGCCGTTGATTTCTGGTGACCATGTTTCGCTAACGATACAGAGCCGCATGTGCGATTCATCCCTTTATCACGTTTGCGAACATAGTGCGCAGCCACAATGACATTGACGAGTCAGGTAGGTGAACAAGCGATGACAGCGCGGCTGGGCGCAGCGTGTTCGACGTTTTAATTGTAGGTCTCACTATAAGTTGAAACGTTTATTTCGGATAACAGATAAATGTTAATTTTTGAGGACATTTTTATTCAAGTTTTTATTGATGAAATAGACATAAATAAAATAAAACTTTAAGAAGAATGACATATACCTTCTCTAAGGTAGCCGATGACGAAGCAGTCAATGCTTCGGTCGTGACTTTACAATGTATAGTCTTAATGACTTAAATGGCGAATTAACGCTTTACTCTGGCTCAATAAGTGCTGATAACAAGCACGGGCGAATCTAAAGGGATCCATCATGTTTAAGAAAACGACACTTGCTCTGGCCGTTAGCGGTTTACTGGGTGCCTCTGCTGCCCAAGCGGCGATGGTGTATGATCAAGACGGCACTACGCTGGATATCTATGGCCGTATTGCCATGGGGTTCGAAGGTGGCGGCGCAGAAGAAAACAACGTTGATAATAGTGAAGAGTTTCGCAACTTTGGCTCTCGTTTACGCATTACTGCTGGCCATCAAATCACCTCTGATCTGCGCGCGTTTGCCCGCGTAGAGTGGCGTTTCACGGGCGATGAGCGGAATCAAGCGTCTGGCTTTGACGAAGTGCGTAACAGCTACATTGGGCTGGATAGTGAGCAGTACGGTACTTTTACTGCAGGTAACTTCGATAGCTTCTACGACAGCGAAGTGATGGGTGTATTCGACGTGTATGTCGAGCGCGGCTACGAGTTTGCAGGTGGTGGCCTGCAAGCACGGGGTGACTCTCTGGCGTATATGACGCCGGACCTGAATGGGTTCCAAGCATTCATTGCCGCTAAGCATTTTTCAGAGCGTGGTTTGGAGCCGTCTGATCAAACCAGCGAAGGGAACGTGATCGCTACTCAAGGGGGCGTAACTTATGCCACTGGCCCGCTGCGCCTGGCGCTGGGTTACGTCGAAGATACCGTTCGTGGCGGTGGCAATGGTGAAACACGCGTGGGTACGACCGCTGAATACGCCATCAATGACGCTTTCTCGGCACGCCTGGGTTACGAAACCCGCGGTGACAGTGACACTCAGGGCGGCGGCTTTGACACCGTTGGTCTGGGTGGCACCTTCGCTACTGGCGCATGGACGTTCTACCTCGATTACTACAACATCGAGCTGGACAACGTTTCCGACAGCCGCGATGCCTGGGCCGCTGCCGCGCATTACGATCTGTCCAACAACTTCGATGTCTTCGTGGAGTTGAACGATGCCAACGAAGATGCGGTGAATAGCTACGAAGATGACCTGTATTACGCGGTAGGTGCGCGTTATCACTTCTAAGTGAGCGTCTGGGTTTAATTCATGCCCTAGGTTCCTTAATGTTTTAAGCTTTGAAAGATCGTTTTTGCCGATGTGTTCATGACACATCGGCTTTTTGCGTTATGCTGTTTTATTATTTAATCGTGTGTTTAAGGAGAGAGTATGTCGTCCATCGTTGTGATTACAGGCGCAAATCGGGGCGTAGGGTTAGCCCTGGCTGAGCATTATCAACAGGAGGGATGGAATGTTATCGGCGTGTGTCGCCAAACGTCTGATGAGTTAGATCGTGTCGCCGTCAACGTGATAGAAGACATTGATGTGACCCAGGACGACGATATCGCGCGCCTTTCTGCGGCGTTAGCCGGGCACACCATTGATCTGTTGATCAACAACGCGGGTCTGCTGCGCGATGATGTGCTGGGAGATATCGAGATCGACAGCCTACGCCAGCAAATGGAAATCAATGCCTATGCACCGCTGCGAGTATCCGAAGCGCTGCTGCCGCTGATGAAAAAGGGCAGTAAAATCGCCAATATTACCAGCCGGATGGGCTCTTTAGCCGACAACGACTCAGGCGGCCGCTACGGCTATCGCGCGTCAAAAGCGGCGCTGAACGCCTTTGGTAAATCGCTGGCCATCGATCTCAAGCCTCGCGGCATCGCCGTGGCACAGCTGCATCCGGGCTATGTGAAAACCCGGATGGTCAACTTTGGCGGCCACATCAGCCCCCAGGAAGCCGCAACGGGCATTGCCGCCTGCATCACAGCGCTCAACTTAGAGAATAGCGGCGGCTTCTGGCACTCCAATGGCGAACAGTTGCCTTGGTAATGTAGGGTAGGCAACCCAGTGGGGCGCCACTACAAGGAAATCGATAATGGGTGCATTACCGATCTTGCCCAGGGCGAGTAGCTTGGCCACCCGCCGAAGGCGCTAGTTACTTACGTACTAATGAAAGGTGCGCTTGCCAGTGGTGCTGTTGAACGGATGCAGCGCATCACCGGTGACATATACCTGCAGCGTTTCGCCTTCACGCACCGGCGGCTGGCCTGCCGTGCGAATCACCGTAGGCTGTTCGCTGCCCGCCAAGTTAACGTAGAGATGGCTCTCTGCGCCAGCAGCCTCGAACAGCATCAAGGTCGTGTCTAGTGTGACGTAAGGCACTGTTGGTAGGGTGAGCTGCATATCGTCTGGGCGTATGCCGACGGTATCGGTCTCTTTTGGCAACTGGCTTAGCACGCCTTGGGTGTCCTGCTGCTGCAGGTAGGCCAGCGGCAGCATGTTCATGGCGGGGGAGCCGATGAACTCCGCCACGAACATGGTGGCCGGTCGGGCGTAGATCTCCATCGGGGTGCCTACCTGCTCGATCTGTCCGGCATTGAGCACCACGAGCCGGTCCCCCAGCGTCATTGCTTCGAGCTGGTCGTGGGTCACGTAGAGGCTGGTGGTTTTCAAGCGACGCTGCAGCTGCTTGATCTCGACGCGCATCTGCACGCGCAGCTTGGCATCCAGGTTAGAGAGCGGCTCGTCAAACAGAAACGCTGCGGGCTCGCGCACTAAGGCGCGGCCCATGGCCACCCGCTGGCGCTGGCCACCGGAGAGTTTGCGCGGCTTGCGCTCCAGGAAGTCCTCGATCTCCAGCATCTTGGCCGCTGCGCGCACCCGCTGTTCAATAGCGTCTTTCTTGAAGCCGCGATTTTTCAGGCCATAGGCCAAGTTGTTGTACACCGTCATGTGGGGGTAGAGGGCATAGTTTTGGAACACCATGGCGATGTCCCGGTCGGCGGGCTCAAGTTGGTTCACCACTCGCTCGCCGATCTTTAACGTGCCTTCAGTGATGCTCTCCAGGCCTGCCACCATGCGCAGCAGCGTGGATTTACCGCAGCCAGAAGGCCCCACCAGCACCACGAACTCGCCATCTTGGATATGTAAATCGACGCCTTTGACCGCTGCCACGTTGCCCGCGTAGGTTTTTTTCAGCCCTTCCAAGGTAATGCTGGCCATGGTTATTTCTCCGTCTCGGTCAGGCCTTTCACAAACAGGCGTTGCATGAACAAAATCACTAATACCGGTGGCAGAGCCGCCATCACCACGGCGGCCATGATGAGATGCCACTGCGGGTTCTCTTCCGATGTCATGCGCTGAATACCCATGACGATGGTGTAGTAGTCCGGATCGGTGGTAATCAGCAGCGGCCATAGATATTGGTTCCAGCCGTAAATGAACATGATCACGAACAGTGCGGCGATATTGGTGATCGAGAGCGGCATCAGAATGTCTTTAAAGAATTTCAGTGGGCCTGCGCCATCGACCCGCGCGGCTTCCAACATCTCCTCGGGGATCGTCATAAAGAACTGCCGAAACAGAAACGTCGCGGTGGCGGAAGCAATCAGCGGTATCGACAGCCCGGCAAAGCTATTGAGCATGTTGAGATCCGCGACCACCTGAAAGGTAGGTATGATGCGCACCTCCACCGGTAGCATCAGCGTCAGAAAGATCAGCCAGAAGAAAAACAGTCGAAAGCGGAAGCGGAAGTAAACGATTGCAAAGGCGGAGAGCAGCGAGATCGACAGCTTACCCACGGTAATCGCCATGGCCATGATGAAGCTGTTCCATAGCATGGTGCCGGCCGGCGGTGCGCCCGCGTTCGACACGCCGGATTGCCACATGCGGGTAAAGTTTTCGATGCCGTGGGCACCGGGCAGCATCGGCAGCGTGCCGCGCAGCAGGTCGCCCGGCGCTTGGGTCGAGGCCACCAGCGCCACGTAGACGGGAAAGACTACCACCGCGACGCCGAGCATCAGCGTTAAGTGGGCAAAAAAGTTTGCCCAGGGACGATTTTCAACCATGACAAGACTCCAACAGTCAGCCTGCGGCTAGTAGTTCACCCGGCGCTCGATAAAGCGGAACTGTACTACCGTGAGTGCTACCACGATCGCCATCAAAATCACCGACTGCGCGGCGGATGACCCCAGGTTGAGGCCCACGAAACCATCGGCGTACACCTTGTACACCAGCGTATTCGTCGCTTGGGCAGGGCCGCCTTGGGTGGTGGCATGAATGATCCCGAAAGTATCGAACATCGCGTACACCACGTTCACCACCATCAGGAAGAAGGTGGTGGGCGACAGCAGAGGAAACACGATGGTCCAGAAGCGCTTCATGGGGCTGGCGCCATCGATGGCGGCGGCTTCGATGAGCGATTGGGGAATCGACTGCAGCCCGGCCAGGAAAAACAGGAAGTTATAGGAGATCTGTTTCCAGGCAGCGGCAAAAATTACCAGCAGCATGGCGTCTGCCCCTGAGGTGCGGTGATTCCACTGGTAGCCCACCATATCCAGCATGTAGGGCACGATGCCGATGGAGGGATTGAAGATGAACCACCACAGTACCCCGGCAATGGCGGGGGCAATGGCATAGGGCCATACCAGCAGTGTGGTGTAGGTGCTGCGCGAGCGAATCATGCGATTCACCGTGCAGGCCAGCAGCAGCGCCGCCGCCATGGACAGCAGCGTGGTGCCAATGGCAAAAATGGCCGTCACCGAGAGCGAATTGAGATAGTTGCCGTCACGAAACAGGCGGGCAAAATTCTCCAGCCCCACGAAGGTCGTGCGTAGCCCAAAAGCATCTTCACGAAGTAGCGACTGATAGAGCGCTTGTCCGGCCGGCCAGATAAAGAAAATCAGTGTAACAATGACCTGTGGAGCGAGTAGCGCGTAGGGCAAAACGCGCCCTGGGAAGGTCATGCGTTTGGTTTGCATAGGCGGTGTATCCTGCGATCAACAAAGGGCACGCGTAATGACGTCGCCGCCTGTCCGGGGACAGGCGGCGAAGCGGGCACTTACTTACTGATTCGCAGATTCGAAGTCGCGCAGTAGCTGGTTTCCGCGCTCTACGGCGGCATCGGCTGCTTCCTGGCCCGATTTGTTACCGGTCATCACCGCTTCCATCTCTTCGGAGATGATGTCGCGGATCTGGACGAAGTTGCCAAAGCGCAGGCCTTTGGAGTTCTCGGTGGGCTCGTTCAGCGTCATCTGCTTGAGCGAAATATCCGCACCGGGGTTCTCATCGTAGTAACCCTGCTCTTGGCTCAGATCCCAAGCGGCTTGCGTGATCGGCAGATAGCCGGTCTGCTGGTGCCACTCGGCCTGAACTTCCGGCTGGGAGAGATACTCGAAAAACGCTGCTACGGCGGCGTACTCCTCATCGGTGTGGCCTTGCAACGCCCACAAGGTAGCCCCGCCAATGATGGAGTTTTGCGGCGCACCTTCTACGTCGTCGTAGTAGGGCTGCATGCCAAAGCCCACTTCGAAGTCGGCATTGGCGGCGACGTCGGCACGGGAAGCAGAGGAGCCAAAGAAGATCGCGCACTCCTGGGAGTAGAACAGCGGTTCGGCATCCGGGCCAGAACCCGGGCCGCCCCATTTGAACGCCCCTGCGTCTTGCCAGGTTTTCAGGTTATCCCAGTGACGGGCGACCAGCTCGTTGTTGAAGTTCAGCTCGGTGTCCAGGCCGCCAAAGCCGTTTTCCAGCGTGCCCAGCGGGGAGTTGTGCATGGCGGAGAAGTTCTCCAGCATCACCCAGCTTGGCCACGAGGTGGTAAAGCCACAGTTGGCCGCACCCGATTCGGTAATTTGAGTGGCGTATTCTGCGACTTCTTCCCAGGTTTGCGGTGGCTGCTCCGGGTCTAACCCCGCTTCCTCGAACACATCACGGTTGTAGTACATGATGGGCGTGGAAGAGTTGAACGGAAACGACAGCATGTTGCCGTTGGTGTCGGTGTAGTAGCCCACCACGGCGGGCAGGAAGGCCTCGCGGTCGAACGCGCGGCCGTGGTCTTCCATCAGTTCGAACACCGGATAGATCGCCCCATCGGCGTTCATCATGGTGCCAGTGCCGACCTCGAACACCTGCAGAATGTGCGGCTGCTCGCCTGCGCGGAACGCTGCAATGGCGCCGGTCATGGTTTCGGTGTAGTTGCCGCGGTAGCTGGGCGTCACGCGGTACTCGTCTTGAGAGGCGTTGAACTCCTCGGTCATGCCTTCCAGAATTTCACCGAGTTGACCGCCCATGGCGTGCCACCAGGTCACTTCGGTAGCGGCATTGGCGGAAACACTGAACGTGGCGGTCGCCACACCGAGGGCAAGCGCGTGCAACGTGAAACGAGACATAACGGCTCCTTGTAGGTCGTGCGCAGTACGTTTATTAAGGTTTTTGGGTGCACTGAACAGTAGAAAGTGTAGATGACGCTTTCATGAATGCACGGTGAACTTGTCGTGACGGACAACATTCGGCGAGACGCTGGTAGCGCTCAGTAGGCAAAGCGCAAACGGGGTGCTAGGGTGGCAAAAAGCTTAATCAATGAGACTCACATGACCAACGCAACTGCGCTGCTGGGCCAACTGGTGGCGTTCGATACCACCTCCAGCGAGTCGAACCTGGCGCTCATCGAATTCGTCGAGGGCTACTTGGCCGACTACGGTATCAGCGCCGAACGGGTGATGAGCCCCTGCGGCACCAAAGCCAACCTGATTGCGCGCATTGGGCCTGATGCCCCTGGCGGCGTGTTGCTGTCAGGCCATACCGATGTGGTACCCGTGGACGGCCAGCCCTGGAGCAGCGACCCGTTCACTCTGCGCGATGGTGGCGACGGGCGTTTGTATGGGCGTGGCACCTGCGATATGAAAGGTTTCATTGCCTGCGCGCTCGCCAGGGTGCCCGCCTGGGCGAAGGCACCGCTGAAGCAGCCGATCTACTTCGGTTTCTCTTATGACGAAGAGATCGGCTGCGTGGGCGCCCCCAGCTTGATCAAGCGCTTTTATGAGCACTACTCCACCACGGCGCATGTGATCGTCGGCGAGCCCACCAGCATGCAGCCGGTGGTAGCGCAAAAGGGCGCGACCAACCTGCGTACTACCGTGATTGGCCGTGAAGCGCACAGCAGCCAGGTGAACCAAGGCACCTCCGCGATTCACGTCGCCGCCAGGTTGGTGACCTTCATCGAGGACACCATGGCCGCGCTGGTGGACGAGGGACGCGTGGATGAGGCGTTCAACGTGCCGCATACCAGCTTGCACGTCGGCAAGATCAAAGGCGGCACGGCGATCAACATCATGGCGCGGGAGTGCCAGTTCGAGTGGGAGGTTCGCCACCTTCCCACGGAGACCTTTGACGAGATTTACGCAAGGTTCAGCGACTATTGCGCCACGCTCAGTGAATCGCTCGGCGCTCAAGGCAAAACCGTCGAGATCACCACCGAGCCGCTGAACGTGACGGTACCGGGGCTGGCCGACCGAGACAATCAGCAGGTGCTGCGGTTAGCGCAGGACCATTTGCCGGACGGCTGCTGCCAGCACGCGGTGGCCTATGCCACGGAAGCCGGTCAGTTCCAGGGGCAGGGGCTGCAAACCATCATTTTAGGGCCGGGCAGTATTGCCCAGGCCCACCAGCCGGATGAGTACATCGACGCGGCGCAGCTAGATGCGTGCAGTCGCTTCATGCAGCGCTTGGGCCGCGCCATGGAAGCGCCTTTCACGGGCTAGCGATGGGTGATCTACGCCCCATAAAAAACACCCGCCGGTGTCATCGAGCGGGTGTTTTTTTGAGACGCTTACGGTCTGGCTGTCAGTGCTGATGCTGCTCTTCGTAAAGCTCGGCTTTCGCATGGCGCATCACATCTTCGCACGCCTGCTGCTGGGCAAGCTGGGTTAGCAGTCGTTGGGTAACTTCGAACCCTTTGCCCAAGCAGGTATCTACCTCGTCACGGCTCACCTTTGGCGAGACGCTGCAGTCGATTTTTAACGTACGGCCGCCGCCTTCGAGCCGGTCGGCAAGTTCTCTAAGCCGCCACGCGATTCGCTCTTTCCAGTTTGCTGATTCTTCCGCGCCTTCGTTTACGCTAAACGTGCACTGCCATTCCGGTTTGTAAACCTTCATAGGAGAACCTCCACTGCGTTTGGAAAGAATGATCGATCGTGTTGTCGTACTCCGTCTGTCTAGGGATCTTGCTCTGCTACTATACCCAACTCGGATGGATACCGAAACAAACCATCTACAGCGCCCGCGACATGCATAATCCAGAGCGACCCTTCTATGACGCACCTAGTACCTAAACGTTGCCCATGCGGCAGTGGGTTGTCGTTCGACGCCTGCTGCCGGCCCTACCATCAAGGGGAACGCCCACCCTCGCCCGAAGCGCTAATGCGCTCACGCTACTCGGCATTCGCGTTGAGTCAGCGTGATTACCTGCTGGCGACATGGCACGCGACGACCCGGCCGCCACAGCTACCGCTCGACCCAGAGACGCAGTGGATGTCCCTGGACATTGTCGACGCGCCCGTCGCGCAAAACGAGCAGGGAACGGTGCACTTTCGTGCCACGTTTCGCGAGCCGGGCGGTTGGCATGTGTTAGAGGAAGTCTCGCGCTTTGTTTGGGAAGAGGGCCGCTGGTGGTACGTCGATGGCACGCCTAGCGTGAAGCGTTTAAAACCGAGGCGTAATGAGCTTTGCCCTTGTGGTAGCAAACGTAAATTAAAGGTATGTTGCAAAGCGTAAGCACATCATTGCTAAGTCGCGTGAGGCATGAAGCGCCATGATCGTTTGGGTGAACAACGCTTTGAGAAGCGAGCAGTGGCAGACGATGAGGTCGTTAGCCATCTTGAGTGCGTTCTTGTTGGCTGCCATTGGTGCGTCCACCCAGGCCAGTGCCGAGGATGCGCCACACGCCCATGCCTTTCCGTCATCGGACATCGCTTTGGTGGTGCCTTTTGGGCGGGGCGGCGCCACCGATACGCTATTTCGTGTGATTGCCGAGCAAGCGCAACGCCATTTGAACACGTCCATCATAACGATGAATATGGCAGGTAACGGTGCCACCCTAGGTTCGCAGTTCGTGAAGCAGGCCGACCCCGATGGCTATACGCTGCTGGGCAGTCATCAAACCATTGATCTTGCCTATATCGCCGGGCTGTCCGATTACTCACACGATGCATTCGCGCCCATCGCTCTGTTGACCCGTACCGTCAACATTCCGGCCACCACGCCTGGCCATACGCTGACCCAGGCCAGTGACATCGCGGCGTACGTCGAGCAGCATCCCGGTGAATTGCTGGTGGGCATTATCCCCAGCTCGACGGATCACTTTTTCTGGCTGCACTTTTTTGAACAGGCGGGTATTGCGCCTGCCAACATACAGTTCGTGCGCTACCCCGATACCGGCGCCCAAGTCGTTGCACTCCTGGGCGGCGAATTGGATCTTGCGATGCTGAATTTACCCTCTGCTGGGGCGCTGTTCGAGCGTGGAGCACTGGTGCCCCTTGGCGTCGCCAACGATACGCGGCTATCGGCGTTGCCGGAAGTGCCGACACTAACCGAGCAGGGTATCGCGCTCATCAATACGACGGATCGAGGCCTCTTTGCGCCGCGAGATACACCTCCCGAGCGGCTGGAGCGATTGGCCCAGGCATTCGAGCAGGCGCTCCAGCAGCCTGCGCTGGTGGAGACGCTGCAGCATGCCCATGGTTCCTACGTCGATTTCATGCCCCGCGAAGCGTATGGCCGCTATCTCGATGATCGGTACGACCAGCTACAGCGGCTGGCTGACACCATGGGGTTTGAGCGGTAGGCCAGGGGGCATAGGACGCAAAGGAGAGAGCGTGTGCCGTTAAATACTCGTGATCTTGCAGCCGAAACGCTGCTATTAATTGCCTCGGCCACGCTGCTGCTGATGGGAGGCGCTGGCCTGCTGGTAGGTCTTTGGCTGCCCGAAACACTGTTTGGTCCCATGCTGGTGCCTGATGCATCGCTAGCGACACTGTTGATTGGCATCAGCTTGCTGGCCACGCTCTGCCAGGTGCACTGGCTGCGGCGGCTGAGTGCCGCCGGGCTGGGTGCGCTGCTGCTCTACACGCTGGTGCATAACGCAGTGGATGGCGGCGTGGCGCCATCTTGGGTAACACACGAAGAGCGCATGACGAGTGTGGCGTCGTGGATGCTCGTCTGGATGACTCTCTGCCTGTGGATGGGCGTCGGTAGCAGGTGGCGCCGCTTGTTCTGGCGCGTCGCTGGCGTTGGCCTGCTACTGTTTGGTGGATTGGTGGTGGCCCGTTTATGGTCGAGCGATGTCGGTGGTCGAGCGCTCTTCAGCTCGTCGCCCATTGCCGTGCTGGCTTTTATCGTGCTACTTGGGATCGCGCTGCTGGTTGCGGGCTGGCGGCATCGTGCCGAGCGCTTGAGCCCGGGTAAGCTGACGGTCGCAGTAGGGCTGGCAGGGGTGCTGGTGAGCAGTCTCGCTTGGTTGTTACTAAGCATGAATCAGCGCGCCACCATCGAGCAGCAGGCCAGTTATCTGTTGGATAACGTGCAACTCAACGCAGAGCAGGCCATGGCGGCACGCCTGCAGCTCATGCAACGCATGGCAGAGCGCCTCGGTACCTTGCCCGACGACCAGCGCCCGGCGCTACTGCAACAAGATACGCTGAGCTATTTCCGCGATACCTTGAGCTTGAATGCCATCGCCCTCGTCGATGCTCAAGAGGGCGTGGTATGGAGCCAGGGGCGTCAGTTGGGGCGGGATAGCTGGCTAGAAGAGCAGTTGGATAAACCCAGTGTTCGGGCATGGCTAGCGGTGCCCTTTGGTCGCCCGCGGCTGCTGCTGCCCGACAGCGATCAGCGCAGCATGATGGTGATGGCGCTGCCCGTTCCCAATCGTACTCAGCAGCTCTTGGCAGCCGTCGATTTGGGGACGCTGCTCAATCATGAACTAAGCTTGGCGCTGGGGCCTTTTCAGGTAGGGGTGAGCCGGGGTGAGCAACGGCTGATGATGCTGCACCCCTCAGGGTTCGCTGCGGAGAACGTAGAGTCACTCAGCAACGCCCTGGCAGCACGGCTTACCGGGCTACCGGGTGGTGTGAATTTAATGCTGCGTGCTTACCCAGGGCAGCACTACAACTGGTATCTGCTAGGGCTCATGCCTATCAGTGTCGCGATGGGCGGGTTGGTCATGAGTTGGCTGCTGGCCTTTAGTGTGGGTGTCGTAGGCGCCACCATTGCGCGCACGCGAGAACTGGCGGCGGCCCGCCATTCGCTGGAAGAGAACGAGCAGCGCTACCGCTCGCTATTCGTGCATCACCCAGACGCCGTTTTTTCTCTGGACCAACACGGCTATTTTCAAACGGCCAATACGACCTGTGCCGATGTCACTGGCTATCCGCTAGACGAGGTCGTGGGGCGACACTTCAGCGATTTTATTGCGCCGCCTGAGCGAGAGCGTATCAAAGCGCACTTCAAGCATGTGCTGCAGGGGGGCATCAGTCGTTACGAAGTGACCATGACCGACCGAGAGGCACAATACCGTATTCTCGACTTGATTAGCCTGCCCGTCTCGGTTAACGATAGTATCGAAGGGGTCTACTGCATTGCGCAAGACGTCACCGACAAGCGGCGTCAGCAGACGCGGCTGCGCACTCTAGAGCGCAGCGTAGAGGCGAGCGTCAACGGCGTGCTAATTGCAGACGCGCGCCAGCCTGACCTACCCATCATCTATGCCAACCAGGCGTTCAGCACGATGACGGGCTATACGCAGAGCGACGTGATTGGGCAGAACTGCCGTTTCCTACAAGGGCCCGAGAGCGATCCTGCCATGATTGCCAAACTACGGCGCGGTATTCAGGCGCAGCGCGAAACCCACGTTACGCTGTGCAATTACCGTAAAGATGGTACGCCGTTCTGGAACGATCTCCATATCGCCCCCGTGCGCGATAGCGAAGGACTCGTGACGCATTTCGTGGGGGTTCAGCACGATATCTCGCAACATAAAGCCTATGAAGCGCGGCTCGCCTATCACGCGACCCACGACGACCTCACCCGCCTGCCCAATCGCATGATGTTCGAAGAGACGCTGCACAAGCAGTTTGCAGCGGCCCAGGGCAGCGGTGAACGAATCAGTGTACTGTTCGTCGACTTGGACGACTTCAAGCCCATCAATGATACGTTAGGGCACGCCATAGGCGATCAGGTACTGATCGAAGTGGCGTCGCGGCTGCGCGCCGGGCTGCGCCAGGAAGATACGGTCGCCCGTCTAGGGGGCGATGAGTTCGTGCTGTTGATTACCGATATCGAGCAGGGCCAACAGGTCATCGACGTGGTCGAGCGGCTGCTCCCTGCGCTGGCAAAGCCGTACTGTCTAGAAGGGCACGAGCTGTACTTGACCGCCAGTGTGGGCATTGCCATGAGCCAACCCGATACGCTGCTGCCACAAACGCTGATTCAGCAGGCCGATATGGCCATGTACAAGGCCAAGCAGCAGGGGCGCAATGCCTACGCTTGGTTCAGTAGCGACATCAATGACCTAGCCAGCGAAAGGGTAAGCCTGCGTAACGATCTGCAAGAAGCGATTGACCACCAAGGCTTCGAGCTTCACTACCAGCCGCTGATGGACCGGCATGGCAAGATTGCCAGTGTGGAGGCGCTGCTACGCTGGCCGCACCCCAGCAAAGGTTATATTTCGCCAGCACGTTTCATTCCCCTGGCGGAAGCCACTGGGCAAATCATGCCGATCAGCGAATGGGTGCTGCAGCGTGCTTGCCAAGACATGCTGGCGCTACAGCGCGGCGGCCTTGGTACGCTGCGTGTGGCGGTCAACCTCTCGCCGTTACAGTTCCACCGAGACAACTTTTTGGCCACGCTTCGCCAAACACTCGCCGAGACTGGTCTACCCGCCGAGCAGTTGTCACTGGAGCTGACCGAGGGCATTTTGATGGATAACACAGCGTCCGCCATCGAGATATTACATGCCCTGCGCAACATGCGGGTCAGTGTCTCCATCGATGACTTTGGCACTGGCTACTCGAGCTTGAGTTACCTTAAACATCTACCTATCAGTACGGTAAAAATCGACCGCAGTTTCATTCACGAACTGACCAACAGCAGTGACGATGCCGCCATCGTGCAAGGGATCATCTCCATGGCCCACCACCTGGGGCTAAGCGTCGTGGCCGAGGGCGTCGAGACCCACGAGCAGCACCAGCGGCTGTTAAGCTATCACTGCGATGGTTTCCAAGGCTTTGGGTTGGCCAGGCCCATGCCACTTGCCGAGCTCGAACGCTTGCTGGCTGCCCAGGAAAGGGCCACCACGCCCGTCAACCAATGAGTCGCCATGGATAAGAGTTCATCGCCGCAGTGGTATCTCTACTTGCTAGAGTGTCAGCGTGGTACCTACGTAGGCATCACTAACGACCTCGCCAAGCGCTACCGCGCCCATGCCACGGGTAAGGGAGCGCGCTATACCCGAGCGAATCCGCCGCTGGCGCTGCTTGGCGCGCAGCCGTTTGCCGATCGGGCAGCGGCAAGCCAGGCAGAGTACCGGTTGAAGCAGCAGTCGCCGGACCAAAAACGCCGCTGGGCGGCGAAGTGGCCAGTGACGTATGAAGAGTAAGGAGCCCTGATGCTGACGTTTTTCTCCGAAGGTAGCCGCCTGCGCCAAGCGCAAAGCGAGCTGCACGATGGTGCCTTGGTCACCCCCTTTGAGTGCCCGGAACGCATCGACTTGGTGCTGGCCGCCCTGCGCCAAGCCGCGTTCGATGTCCGCGCGCCTAGCAATTACGGCTTGGCGCCCGTGCTGGCGGTGCACGATGCCGACTACGTCGCGTTCTTGGAACGCTGCTGGCCGGCGTGGCAAGCGGCGGGCCACGCTGGCGAGGCGATTCCCAACATTTGGCCCGCCCGAACGATGCGCGGCGACCGTATTCCCCAGTCGGTGAGCGGCCAGTTGGGCTACTACGCTCTGGCCGCCGAAACATCGATTACGGCAGGCACCTTTGCCGCGGCTCTGGCGAGTAAGGATACGGCCCTGGCAGCGGTCGATCACACCCTGGCGTCGGGCGATCCGACCTTTGGACTGTGCCGCCCGCCAGGCCACCACGCGGCGATAGATCAGTTTGGCGGCTACTGCTTTTTCAACAATGCCGGCATCGCCGCCCAACGTGCGCTGGACGCTGGCAAGCGCCGCGTGGCAATTCTGGATGTGGACTTTCACCACGGTAACGGCACCCAACAGATCTTCTATCGCCGTGACGATGTGCTGTTCGCTTCCCTGCACGGCGATCCTGACGTGACCTTCCCCTACTTCTCTGGCTACGCCGATGAAACCGGTGAGGGAGCAGGCGACGGCTTCACGATCAATTACCCGTTGCCGCCGGGCACTTCCGTTGCCACCTGGATGGCCGCGTTGGATGAAGCTTTGGCGCGCATCCATCAAGCGGAGTGCGAGCTGCTGGTGGTGTCGCTGGGCGTGGACATTTTCGAAGGTGACCCGATCAGTGCCTTTACCTTTCAGCACGCCGACTTCATTGCCCTCGGTCAACGTCTCGCGGCCGCTGGGCTACCCTGCGTATTTCTAATGGAAGGGGGGTATGCCGTCGAAGATATCGGGATTAACGTGGTGAACGTATTGCAGGGTTTTGAAGAGGTCGCCCAGAGAGTGAAATGAGGCAGTAAAGTGACAGTTGCACGAAATTCGGGCAGTCTTATGCCTTTTTGGCCTATGCTATAGGTCGACATCTATTTTGTTAATTTGATCGTTCAAAGTGGGAGCGGCACGTGGCAGTTTACGGCGGTATTCAGGCACATGAAGTGGAGCGTTGGCTCAATGCCCTCACCAACGCGGCCTACGACCGACGCTGCCCGCTCTCCAAGGTGCACGGCGGTAATGCCCGTGCACGGACTGCCCGTCAGGATTTACTGCACCTTGCGACCGTGTTTCGCGGCGGCGAGTGTCCCCGGGAAGCCGTGGCCGATGGCCTCAGCCGCTGGTGCCAGCACTATCTCACGGAAGCGGAGTGGTACGTGTTGGTCGGCGGGCGCAGGCCGCCAGTGCCGCCCAATGAGACGGCATCCATCGATGAACAAGCCGCTGACGAGGCATTAGCAGTGCTTTACCAGCATCGCGTGGGTTAACCCACGACCGCTTGCACTGTTACAATGGATGAATGAACAGTGCTTCTGCCGCCCCGGCGACCGCCTCTCTCGATGATCCCTTCTACTACTTAGCGAATTTTCGCTTCGTGGTCGCGTGGGTGCAGGCGCGCCACGGTGATCTACTCAGCGCCGATGAGCACCACGCGCTCGAGCAGTGGTCGCAGTTGCCACGCGCTTCTCAAGCGCTGCTGGTACGCATGGTGATGCGTAAAGGCGAGCTGTTTCGCTTGGATAAGCTCAGCTATCCTGAAATTGGCGATACGCATCAGGCGTTGGCGCCACTGTTAGCCCTTGGCTGGGTGAGTGACGCACCGCTGTTAACCATTGAGGAGTTGTTTCGGCTGCTGCGCTTGAGCGAGCTACGCGACGCCTTGAGAGCCTCTATTCGTTCCGCCGGTCTGGCGTCTAATGCCACTAAAACCGCACTTCAGACGGCGTTAACGCCGGTACTCACCGATGCACTGCCGCTGCGCCAGTGGTGGCCAGAAGCGTCGACGCGTATCGTGCGACTCAACGTCATGGCGCTATGCGACCGCCTGCGGCTGATGTTCTTTGGCAACGTGCGCCAAGATTGGGCTGAGTTCGTGCTCACTGAGCTGGGCCTACAGCGTTTTGAACAGGTTCCGCTGACCGCAGAGTCTCGCGCGTTTCAGCGCCGGGAAGAGGTGGACACCTACCTCACGCTGCACCGCCTGCGCGAGCGTCTGGAAAATGGCGAATCTCCCGAGCAGCTGGCTGCAGAGGTGCCCGCCGCCTTTGGTAACCGCTGGCTAGACGCCCGCCGTTCGCGGCTGCTGTTGACCCTGGGCCGCACGGCAGAGCGCAGTGGCAACGTTGAGCAGGCGTTGTCGCTTTACGCCGAAGCGAATAACAGCGAGGCGCGTATACGTAGGCTGCGCGTACTGGAGCGCATTGGCCGTTACTCGGAAGCTTATGAACTCGCCCAGGTCGCGCTGGAGCAGGCAGGGGAGGGTGAGGCCCAAGCGCTGAGTCGCTTGCTACCGCGCTTGGCACGCAAGCTGGCGTTGCCCTCCCCACAGGCCGTCAAGGCGGCCGAGGCGCCGACCTATGTGTTGGAGCTTGCTGGTCCGCAACCAGTAGAACGCGCCGTTGCCGAGCACTTATCCACCGCCACTGCCCCGGTGTTCTATGTGGAAAATGGACTAATCACCGGGCTGTTTGGTCTGCTGCTCTGGCCTGTGATGTTCAAACCGCTACCGGGCGCGTTTTTTCATCCGTTCCACAGCGGCCCTGCGGATTTATACCGCGAGGATTTCGTCGTCCAGCGCCAAGCCGAGATCGACGCCTGCTTGGCGCAGTTAGACGACGGGCGTTACCGCGAGACGATTCGGGCCACCTGGCACGCCAAACAGGGCATTACCTCGCCCTTCGTGCACTGGGGACTCCTGAACGAGCCGCTGCTAACGGCGGCACTTGACTGTCTGCCCGCTGAACACCTGCGGGCCTGCTTTATCCGCTTGTTGAGTGATCTAAAGCACAACCGAGCGGGCCTGCCCGATCTCATTCAACTGATACCCGATGCGCCCGATGGGGAGCTTCGCTATCGCATGATCGAAGTGAAAGGCCCCGGCGACCGGCTACAGGATAACCAGCGCCGCTGGATCGACTTCTTCTGCCGCCACGACATACCCGTCGAAGTGTGCCACGTGCGCTGGCAGCCCGTGCCATGAGCCGCTATCGGGTGGCGGTGCGCACGCTGTGCGACTTCACCGCGCGCGAAGGTGATCTCGACCACCGCTTCACTCCCTCGCCCAGCGCCCAAGCGGGTATCGAGGGGCACGCTCTGGTGGCCAAACGGCGGGAAAACATAGCGGGTTACGAGGCCGAACTTCCTCTCTCCGGTGAGTATCAGGGGCTACACGTGTCTGGCCGCGCCGATGGTTTCGATGTGGCGGCCAACTGTGTCGAAGAGGTCAAGACCCATCGCGGTAGCCTAACGCGCATGGCCGATAACCAGCGGTCGCTCCACTGGGCGCAGGTAAAGATGTACGGGGCGCTGCTTTGCGCGGAGCGGGATTTGCCGCACATTACGTTGGCGCTGGTATACCTGAATATCGACAGTGGCCAGGAAACGCGGCTGACGCTCGAGGCTAGCAACGAGGAATTATCAGCGTTTTTTGTCGACCAGTGCCAACGCTTTTTAGCCTGGGCCGAGCAGGAGGCCGCCCACCGTGAGCGTCGCGATGGGTGGCTCACCACGCTGACCTTTCCTCACGCGGATTTTCGCCCCGGCCAGCGGGCACTGGCCGAGGATGTCTTCAAAGCCGCCAGCACCGGGCGCTGCCTGCTGGCCCAGGCGCCCACTGGTATCGGCAAAACCCTGGGCACGCTGTTCCCTATGCTCTCCGCGATGCCCCGTCAGCGGCTCGACCGCATCGCCTTTCTCACCATGAAAACCCCAGGCCGCCGCTTGGCGTTGGATGCTTTGGCGAGCTTGGATGCTCCCACGCAGCCGCTGCGTGTGCTGGAACTGGTAGCCCGTGAAAAAGCGTGTGAGTACCCGGGTACCGCCTGCCAGGGCGATACCTGCCCGTTGGCCAGGGGGTTTTACGATCGCTTGTCTGCCGCTCGCCAAGTCGCGGTAGAGAAAAGCTGGCTAGACCGCGAAGCACTGCGCGAGGTAGCGCTGGCACATCACGTCTGCCCCTACTATTTGGGCCAGGAGCTGGCCCGCTGGGCCGATGTGGTCGTGGGGGATGTCAATCACTGGTTCGATAGCCATGCGCTTCTGCACGGGCTTGCCCAGGCCAACGACTGGCGGGTGGGCCTACTGGTGGATGAGGCGCATAACCTGGTAGAGCGCGCTCGTGGCATGTACAGCGCCGCCCTCACCCAGCAGCGCTTGAGCTATCTGCGCCGCCAATCCCCACCCGCCTTAGCCAAGCCGTTGGCCCGAGTGGGCAGGCAGTGGCAGGCGCTCAACAAAGAGACGGCCGAGCACGCACCAGAGCGCCGCTACCATGTGTTGGAGGCACTGCCCACCAAGCTGGTGGGGGCGCTGCATGCCCTGGCCGGGGCCATCACGGACTATCTCGTGGAGCATCCCGACGAAGTGAATCAGGCGCTTCAGGAACTGCTGTTCGAAGCACTGGCGTTCTGTCGCTTAGCGGAATCGTTCGGCGACCACTCGCTGTGCGATTTGGAGATTCAAGGTAAGGGACGTGCGGTGCTTGGGCTGCGCAATGTGATACCGGCGGATTTTCTTGCCCCCCGTTTTGAGCGTGCCCACTGTGCGGTGCTGTTTTCGGCCACGCTGACGCCTTTTCACTACTACCGGAACCTGCTGGGTCTTCCCGAACAGAGTGTTTGGCGTGAGGTAGACTCGCCGTTCGTGGCGTGCCAACTAGAGGTGCAGTTACGCACCGACATTTCCACGCGCTATCACCATCGTGTGGCGTCGGTAACGCCCATCGTGGCTACCCTGGCAGCGCAGTACCGGCGCACGCCGGGCCACTATTTGGCCTTTTTAAGCAGTTTTGCATACCTAGAACAGGTGATGCGTGCGTTCGAGTTGGCGCACCCTGAGATTCCGGCTTGGGCGCAAACACGCAGTATGCAGGAACCCGAGCGTGATGCGTTTCTAGCTCGCTTTGCACCGGGTGGGAAAGGGATTGGCTTTGCCGTATTGGGCGGCGCCTTTGCGGAGGGAATCGATTTGCCCGGTGATCGATTGATTGGTGCCTTTGTGGCGACGCTCGGCTTACCCCCCTTCAACGACTTCAACGAAGCGCTCAAGGCACGGCTGCAGGCGCGGTTCGGTCAAGGTGATGACTATACCTATCATATCCCCGGTATGATCAAAGTGGTGCAAGCCGCCGGGCGCGTGATCCGCAGCCCTGAAGATGAGGGGGTTGTGGTGTTAATGGATGATCGCTTCGCTCAGAACAAAGTGCGCGCCTTACTGCCGCGTTGGTGGCAGTTAAGCTGATCGTTACCTAAAGCACCATCAGGTTGCCTGATACGCTAATGAGCTAACCTATCATTAAATCGATAGAATATTGTTATTTATAATAAACGTGTATTGGGGCGTCGTGTGCGCCCGGCAATAAATATTGATCTATATCAATGTTTCGACACTTTCTCTAGCAATCTCTAAACGTCCAAGCGGGAGTGCCGATAAACACGTTAGTCACCCTATCGTCAGAACGCCCTTCTACTGATAGCAAGACATCTATCTAGGTCGCGCTTGTGGCCTGTTGTTCCGTACTCACGTGGAAGACGCTAACGTGCTGAAAAACATATCGATCAAGGCAAGTCTGATCACCATCTTAGGACTCTTCGCGGCTTTTATACTGCTGGTGGCCGGGCTGGGCTACCTCAGTAGTTCTAAAGCGTCCGACGCACTCGAAGAGCTCAATAGAATCAACGTTAAACAGCTGAACGCGCTTAATCGAGCGCAGGTCAACGTGGCCGACACCCAGCTGTTTTTCTTGAATCATCTCGATGCCTTGAGCGAAGGAGAGACCGCGCTTGCCAGCGCCCACCTAGAAAAAGCCAATCAAACGCTTCAGATGGCTAAACAGTATTTCGAAGATTTCTTGGCCGTGCCGAAATCAGCACAGGGCCAACCCTATGCCGATGCTATCGAGGCAGCGTTTACACAGCTCGTTGCCAATGGTTTGGAGCCGCAATATACCGGACTCGACAATCGTAATGAAGCTGCGTTTCGTGCCGCTAAAACGACCGGCGATCAGCTCAACCTAGCGTACATGGCCGCAAATGAAGCCTTTATCGCCTATGCTCGTCAGCGCGGCCAGAGCCTCATGGATGATTATCAACAGAGCAGAACCATCAATACGTATGTGGAGATCGCTGTGCTGCTGTTTGTGGCGCTGTGTATCGCGCTGGTGCTCATGGGCATGATGCGTGTCGTCCTGCGTCCGCTCAAAGAGGCGGGGCAGCATTTCGAGCGCATTGCGCAAGGCGATCTATCGCACAGCATTGCCGACCGTGGCCGTAACGAAATTGGCCAACTCTTTTCGGCGATGCGACACATGCAAACGGGACTGTCGCAAACGGTCTCTTCCGTACGTGATAGCAGTGGCTCGATCCACATTGGCGCACGCGAAATTGCCGGGGGTAACGCTGATCTGTCTTCCCGCACTGAGCAGCAGGCCGCTTCCCTCGAGGAGACCGCTGCCAGCATGGAGCAGCTAACGGCGACGGTGAAGCAAAACTCCGACAATGCGCGTCAAGGCAGTACGTTGGCAAGCGAAGCGTCGGCGACGGCTGCCCAGGGTGGCGAGGCCGTCGAGCAAGTGGTCGTGACCATGCACGGCATTGCCGACAGCTCCCGAAAAATCAGCGATATCATTGGCGTCATTGACTCTATTGCGTTCCAAACCAATATTTTGGCGCTCAATGCGTCGGTGGAAGCGGCGCGCGCAGGGGAGCAAGGCAGGGGGTTCGCGGTGGTCGCGACCGAAGTGCGTAATCTTGCCAGCCGCAGTGCCGATGCTGCCAAAGAGATCAGAGCACTGATCGAAACATCGGTAGGGCAGGTGGAGCAAGGGTCGCAGCTGGTAGAAGGCGCCGGGCAGACCATGGAGGCCATTATGGCGTCCGTGAAGCGCGTCGCCGATATCATGGATGAAATTTCCGCGGCCTCGACCGAACAAAGTGACGGCATCGAGCAGGTGAACCAAGCCATCGCACAAATGGATGAAGTCACCCAGCAAAACGCGGCGTTGGTTCAAGAGTCCGCCTCAGCGGCAGCATCTTTAGAAGAGCAAGCTGCCCATTTGGAGCGCGCAGTCGCTACGTTCAAACTATCGGCCCACGAAGCTCGTCACTCGCTTCCCATCGCGCGCGCGCCAGCGCAGGCTCCGGCAAAGCCCACCGCTTCACCGGCCAAGAAAAACCGTGCCGATGTGGCCGAACCGGAGTGGGAGGCGTTTTAAGCACGCGCCTGCCGTCCCCCCTATCCGCGTGGCTGGGGGGATGCCAACAAAAACGGCCACTTGCTTAGAGAGCGAAGTGGCCGTTTTCATTGAATTCTTTGGTCGGAATAGCAGGATTCGAACCTACGACCTCTGCCTCCCGAAGGCAGCGCTCTACCAAGCTGAGCTATATTCCGAAGGTTGCTAAGACATGCTCAACAACGGGACGAATCATACGCAGGGAAGGGGCTTTTTTCAAGCCCCTTTTGCGTGGTTTGTGCCGCGAGGCCGATCTCGACGGTTAGGCTTGGCGGTCGACGGCCAAGCGGGCAAGCTGCGCCATACTATCGCGGTAGGCGCTGGGGGGTAAGGCGTCGAGCTCTGCTAGCGCTTTGTCCGCCATCTCTTCTGCCCGGGCGCGAGTATATTCGAGGGCGCCGGTGGCGTGAATGATCGCCAGCACCTCGTCCAGTTGCTCCAGGCCGCCTTTACGGATCACCTGGCGAATCATCTTGGCTTGCTCAGGGGTGCCACGCTCCATGGCATGAATGAGGGGCAAGGTAGGTTTACCTTCGGCGAGGTCGTCTCCCACGTTCTTACCCATGGCATCAGCGTCGCCCTGGTAATCCAGCAGGTCGTCGATCAATTGGAAAGCGAGGCCCAGATAGCGGCCGTAGTGCTGCAGGGCGCGCTCTTGCTCGGACGTGGCGTCGGCGAGCACGGCGCCGCTATGAGAAGCGGCTTCAAACAGCATCGCGGTTTTGCCTTGTATCGTCTCGAAGTAGTCCGTCTCGGAAATGCTGGGATTACCGATGTTGGTCAACTGCAGCACCTCGCCTTCCGCGATGACGCAGGTCGCGCCCGATAGAATCGCCATGATGCGCATGGAACCGACGTCGACCATCATTTGAAACGAGCGGGAGTAGAGAAAGTCGCCTACCAGGACCGAGGGCGCATTACCCCAGGCGTCGTTGGCGGTTTTTTTGCCTCGACGCATGTGCGACTCATCCACCACGTCGTCATGCAGTAGCGTCGAGGTATGCATGAACTCGATGAGGGTGGCGAGGGTAATGTGTTTGTCACCCTCATAGCCTAACGCACGTGCCGCCAGCAGGACCAACAGCGGACGCAGGCGCTTGCCGCCGCTGTCGATGATGTATTGGCCGATGGTTTCGACCAGCGGCACTTTAGAGTTGAGCTGCGCCACGATGGTGCGGTTGACGGCATCAAAGTCATCCGCCACCACGGCGTGCAGCGGTGAAGGCGAAGGGCTGGCAGGCGAGGTGGGGGAGACGTTGGCTGTCATGGGTTCCGTTCATTGCGGCGGGTAAAAGGTTGAAGCCATGCTATGGGGCTGCCTGTAAGGCGTCAAGGCATAGCGCGGCGGGGAGGGCGCATGAGCGATTGACAAACCCCAGTGGCCTTGTGGTATGCAGCGATAGTCGTTATAATCCGCGACCCACTCATCATGCTCCCTGTCAGATGGTTGCCAAAAGGGGCGCCACTCGCAGCAGGTCGATAAGAGCGGAAGGCGATGAGCGTTGGTTACGCGGGGCGTAACCGGCATTAACGACAAGTCCGGAGAGCGACATGTACGCAGTTATCAAAAGCGGTGGCAAACAGTACCGCGTTCAAGAAGGTCAGACCCTCAAACTCGAGAAAATCGAAGTCGCTACCGGCGAAACGATTGAGTTTGATGAAGTGCTGCTGGTTGCAGACGGCGACGACGTCAACGTTGGCGCTCCGCTGGTAAGCGGTGCCAAGGTGTCCGCCGAAGTCGTTTCCCACGGCCGTGGCGACAAAGTCACCATCATCAAGTTCCGCCGCCGGAAGCACCACATGAAGCGTCAGGGCCACCGTCAGTGGTTCACTGAAGTCAAAATTACCGGAATTTCTGCGTAAGCAGTCACTTCCCTTTAGGAGGATTTTGCAATGGCACATAAAAAGGCAGCCGGCTCCACGCGTAACGGTCGCGATTCCGAATCCAAACGCCTTGGTGTGAAACTGTACGGTGGCCAAGCGGCAACCGCCGGTAACATCATCGTTCGTCAGCGCGGCACGCGTTTCCATGCTGGCACGGGCGTTGGCGTTGGTCGCGACTACACGCTGTTCGCGCTGAACGATGGCGTCGTGAAGTTCGAGACCAAAGGTCCGAAGAACCGTAAATTCGTCAGCATCGTGTCTGCCTAAGCAGCCACGATCGCGGTGTGTAAGTTATCTTGGGTAATTTACGCAGTGTGAAGATGACGAAAAAAAGCCCCGCCATGGCGGGGCTTTTTTGTCTTTTCGATCCCTTTGGCCCGCATGAAGCGGGAGGGATAGTGTAGTGGTAGTCAGGGCGGCGGAAGCGGCCGGGAGAATCCAATGCAGTTCGTCGATGAAGCCTCGATCATTGTTGAGGCAGGTAAAGGCGGCAATGGCTGTCTGAGCTTTCGCCGCGAGAAATATGTGCCCAAAGGGGGCCCTGATGGTGGCGATGGCGGCCACGGAGGCAGCGTCTATCTGATTGGTGATGATGCGCTCAACACCTTGATTGATTTCAAGTTTCAGCGTTTCTACAAAGCTGAAAACGGTCAGGGCGGTATGGGTCGCCAGATGAGCGGTAAAGCCGGGGAAGATCTGCACGTCAAAGTGCCGGTGGGCACCACGGTGATCGATGAAGATACCCTCGAGGTGATTGCCGACGTGACGGAAATCGGTCAGGTCGTGCTGGTGGCCGAAGGTGGTCGCCGTGGGTTGGGTAACATTCACTTCAAGTCTTCTACCAATCGCGCACCGCGTCGTACCACGCCAGGCACCGAAGGTGATCGCCGCAATTTGCGCCTGGAAATGAAGGTAATGGCGGACGTGGGCCTGCTCGGCATGCCCAACGCCGGTAAGTCGACGCTGATTCGGTCGGTGTCGGCGGCCAAGCCGAAGGTGGCCAACTACCCGTTCACCACGCTGGTGCCAAACCTGGGCGTGGTCAAGCTGGGGATGCACGAGCACTTCGTGATGGCCGACGTTCCGGGACTGATCGAAGGAGCTTCCGATGGCGCGGGTCTGGGGCTGCGCTTCTTGAAGCACCTGACCCGTACGCGGCTGCTGTTCCACGTGGTGGATGTGGCGCCGTTCGACGAGTCCGATCCGGTCGAGGCTGCCCAGGCCATCGTGCACGAGCTGGGCCAGTTCTCCCCGGCGCTCTCCGAGCGGCCGCGCTGGCTGGTGTTGAACAAGTTTGACCTGCTGCCGGAAGAGGAGCGCGAAGCGCGGGCCCAGGCGATCATCGAGGCGTTGAACTGGGACGGTCCGGTGTTCCGTATTTCGGCGATCAGCAGCGAAGGCACTGACAAGCTGGTGCAGGCGGCGTACCGCTGGCTCACCGAGCAGCAGCGTCTGGAAAACGAAGACGAAGAGGCCCATGCCCGCGAGCAGGAGATGCGTCGCCGCATGGAAGAGGAGTCGGTGGCCCGCACCGAAGCTCGCCTTGGCCGTCGCCGCAAGCGCGATGACGACGAAGACGATGACGATTTCGACGACGATGATTACGATGTCGAAGTAGAGTACGCCCCGTAAACGGCAGGCATGCCGACCAGGATGAATCGCGTGAGCGCAATGGCGTGGGAGAGTCGCGACGTGGAACACAACGAGCAGTTGCCGGGCCGTGAGGCGCTGAGTAGTGCCCGCCGGATAGTGGTCAAGATTGGCAGCGCGCTGCTCACCAACGATGGCCGCGGGCTGGACGAAGCGGCCATCGGCGGGTGGGTGGATCAAATTGCTGCCTTGCATCAGCAGGGTATCGATGTGGTGTTGGTCTCTTCGGGAGCCGTGGCGGCAGGCATGGTGCGCCTAGGCTGGCAGGCGCGCCCCAGCGCCGTGCACGAGCTTCAGGCGGCGGCAGCCGTAGGGCAGAACGGGCTCACCCAGTGCTACGAGCAGCACTTTGCTCGCCACGGCATGCTCACTGCGCAAATTCTGCTTACCCACGACGATCTCTCTAACCGTAAGCGCTATCTCAATGCGCTCTCGGCGCTGCGTACCCTGGTGGAGATGCGCGTGGTGCCGGTGATCAACGAAAACGATACCGTCGTCACCGACGAGATCCGCTTCGGCGATAACGACACACTGGGCGCGCTGGTGGCCAACCTCCTGGAAGCCGATGCGCTGCTGCTACTCACTGACCAGGAAGGCCTGTTCGATGCCGACCCGCGTCATGATCCGTCGGCCACGCTGATTGCCGAAGGGCGAGCCGACGACCCGCGTTTGGCCGCCGTCGCGGGCAGCGGTGGCGCGCTGGGGCGCGGGGGCATGAGCACCAAGGTGCGTGCAGCGCAGCTCGCGGCGCGCTCCGGCGCGGTGACCGTGATTGCCAGCGGCCGCCAGCCGGACGTCATCACCCGCCTCATGGGCGGCGAAGCGTTGGGTACGCTGCTGCGCCCGGATCAGGCGCCGATGGCCGCGCGTAAGCGCTGGCTAGCAGGGCAGCTACAGGTGCGCGGTACTCTGGTGCTGGATGCGGGCGCGGTCAACGTGCTGCGCGACAAAGGCTCCAGTCTGCTAGCCGTGGGTGTACGGGACGTTCAGGGCAGTTTCAAGCGTGGCGACATGGTGCTCTGTGTGGATGAACAAGGTGCCCGCGTGGCCAAGGGCTTGATCAACTACGGTGCCGATGAGGCGCGCCAGCTAGCAGGCCAACCCAGCCATCAGATCGAAGCCATTCTCGGCTACGTGGAAGCCCACGAGCTCATCCATCGCGACAATCTCGTGGTGATCTAAACGTTAGGTTAACCGCGCCGTTTGGGCGGCAGCGGTATTTGGTGCGGCCAGTCGTCGGGCACCACCATCAGCCGCGTTAGCGGCCTCTCTTCGTAATGCGCTCCCTCCTGCTCTTTCTGTGGATCGTACAGCATCACTTGCTGCGGTCCGTAGCGGTCGACCTGTGCCATCACGTCTGGCATCCGCTGTTTGGCAGCGCCAAAGGCGTCGAGCGGTGGAGGGGCTAACCAGTGGGGCTTGGTAAGTCTGGCGAGCTGCAGCGCCGTGCTGTAATGCTTGGCGACACTGGGCCAAGCATGCTGATGGCACCACCATCCACGCCGATGCTCGGCCGTGGCGCCCGCGGGGGGCGGCAGCGTTGCGTGCCAGGGGTAAAACAGCACGCCAGGAAGGGCTAGCCGTTGAGTGAGCCGTGCGCTGAGCGTTGTCGGCTCTGCGATGTCACGGGGCGCTAGCCAGTGCGCCATGGCAGTCTTTGCCTGAGGCGTACGGGAGAGCGGTAGCTGATGATGTAAAAGATGGCTGTACTTCAGCGCTAAGCTGTCCAAGCCCCCGGGGCCAATCCAACGACTTTGGCACGCGGCGTCTCCTGGCCCTTCAGGCAGGCCGAGATAGAACTTGATCGCCACTTCCAAATGAACCGGAGCCGGGTTTTCCCGAGTACGGTAGAGCATGTCCAGCTCACCCAGGGTGTTTCGTCGATGGGTAATGCGCAGATTGTGGGCCAGCAGGCGAGTGTTGGGCGCGTTATCCAGCAGCAAATGCCAAAGCCGCTCATGGTAGTGCCCCATGCGGGTGGCGAGCTGGCCATCGAGCGCGGCGACATTGGGCGCTAGTGTTTGCAACCACGCCTGCTGCCCGCCATCGAGACCCAATGTGGCATTGCTGGGGCGGCCGGGGTAGTTGCCCAGCGCCACGAGGTCCGGTGTTGCCAGCAGCCACGCCATATCGCGCAGTACGGCGTGGTGAATCCTATCGCTGACACCTTCGGCAGAGGTCGTCAAACGTCTCTCCTATCAAGGGGGCTCGAGAGGCGACTGAGTCAGCCGCTTGCTGCTACGCTAAACACAATACCTCGTGATGCCAATAAAATCCCTACCGAGCAAAGGAGTGTTGCATGGGCAGTCGCAAGTCGAAAAAGAAAACGTCTAAAACGCACAAGTCCTCGGCGATAACGTCCGCCAATCATGCGCCACAGCAGCTAACCCCTGAGACGGGCGCCGCGCTATTCGAGGATGCTCGCTCGCGGCTTGAAACGGTGTTCAAAGCGCTGGAAATTCATCCCGATGCCCAGGCCCGGCTGATGCAGCCTAGCCTCTCGCTGCAAGTGAGCGTGCCGGTCCGTATGGACGACGGTAGCTTGAAGGCGTTTCCCGCTTGGCGGGTGCAGTACGACACCAGCCTCGGCCCGGCCAAGGGCGGCGTGCGCTTCCACCCGGATGTGAATCAGCATGAGGTGACTACGCTGAGCTTTTGGATGGCCGTCAAGTGCGCCGTAGTGGGGCTGCCCTATGGCGGGGGTAAAGGTGGCGTGCAGGTGGATGCCAAGGCGCTATCGTCATTGGAGCGTGAGCGCTTGGCGCGCGGCTATATCCGCGCTATTGCCGATATCATGGGGCCCGACCGTGACATTCCCGCTCCGGACGTAAACACCGATGCCACCGTCATGGGCTGGATGATCGATGAGTACGAGCAGATTCGACGTGCCCAGGCGCCCGCAGCGATCACCGGAAAACCGCTCTCACTGGGTGGCTCGCCGGGGCGCGTCGAGGCCACGGGGCGCGGAGCGCTCACCGTACTGGACCTATGGGCTGAGCGCGAGGAGCGCACGCCCGAAGAGACCACCCTCGCCGTGCAAGGATTTGGTAATGCGGCTTTCCATTTTGCGCGCCTGGCAAGCCAGCGTGGCTATAAAGTGGTCGCGGTCTCCGATTCGAGTGGCGCGATCTACCATGCCGACGGGCTGGATATCGACGCGGCGAAAGAGGATAAGCAACAGCACGGCAAGCTGTCCAAAAGCCAGCAGGGCAAAGCCATGTCGGGGGATGAGTTACTGGGGCTGGAGGTCGATGTGCTGGTGCTCGCCGCGCTGGAAAATCAGCTGCACCGCGACAATGTCGACGAGGTGAAGGCTGGCGCGGTGCTCGAAATTGCCAACGGGCCGCTCACTAGCGAAGCGGATACCGCACTGGAAAAACGGAACATTCCGGTGCTGCCTGACGTGCTGGCGAATACCGGCGGCGTCATCGTGAGTTACTTCGAGTGGCTGCAAAACCGCGCTGGAGAAAAATGGCACGAGAGCGAGGTCAATCAGCGCTTGGATGACCGACTTGGCGATGAAGCCAAGCGAGTGCTGCTCAGGGCGGAAAAAGAGCAGGTGACGTATCGACAAGCCGCCTATCGCCAGGGCATCGAGCGGATTGCGGAAGCCATCATGGCGCGAGGTAACTGCCAGGACTGCCGCTAGTCAGCGAAGCGATACAGCGCAACGTCAGCGGCGGGCCCGAAGGCCCGCCGCTGATGGAGTGTTAGCCCCGGGGTGCTAACGAGAACGTGTATTACTCGAGCGATCAGTCGCGATCCATCTGGGTCACTTCAAAGGAGCCCTGGCGGAGGCTCAACTCTAGTTCGCGACCGTTCTGCTCTCGGCCTTCGACGTCGATGATGCCGCTTTTATCGATATCGATGCTTTCGAATTCGGTCATGCCTTCTTGGCTCGCGGCATTGAGTGCTTGGCGAACATCCTCTTCGCTCATGCCCCAAGCACCGGTAATCAAGCGCTTACGTTCTTCCTGCAGGGTGTCGCCGTTATCGATGGAGAAATCCACCTCGGCGTACCACTCGTCGTACTGTTCTAGGAGCTAAAAACATAAGGTGCGTGAGTGAGTGATGCTATAAGCTGTTGTTTTATATAGCATAAAATTTATTTCGAGTGTGATTTGATGCACTATTATTCTAATAAAAGTAACTTTAACTGCTGAGCAGAGGTTTTTACTCTTTTTAAGGCACTAAAATTCTTAATGTTAGCAGGAACGTCTATTGAGCCGTTCTTTGACAGGTCCACAACGTATCAGACCACTTTTTGGCTATTTCGTTGTTATATTTCTTCATGCCATAATTAATACTCGGCAATTATGAGCGAGTCATCCTCAAGGGAGGCGAGGCCCTAAAGGTGAGCCTAAGTCATTCCTACTGGTTCTTCTGTCGAGCCACCTAAGATCTATGCGTGATATACGACTTTGTCAGGAATTTCAGATTAGCTACTTTACCCAGCAACCATGTAAATGCCCACTTTCTCCTTTTATCTTAAGTATAAATTAATTCTTTAAAATTAAATCTTTGAAGTTATAGTTATTATAAAGCGACGACGAGTGTCGAGTCTTTAGGATTATCACCTGGAGAGGTTATATCAGCGACAAGAGGTACTGCCGGTAGTATTGAGAAAAGCTCAGCGTCAGTAATGAAGCCTCTTTAACTTGCAGTTCGCTCTTTCTATTCTGGCCTTTTACGGAAAGGGAGTTTTCTTCTCTTTCTTTTGCGCCCTCGGTATTGCCATTGGCGTGCTCAGCGTGGAATTTAGTTAGACGATCATTAAGCGTTTTTGCCTGCAGCGTGGATTGATCCTCGGGAAGATCATTCGCGATTCTTTGTGAGTATTTACGCAAGGTTGGCTCAGCGATCACGTAAAGCCACGCCTCCCGATCCTCAATCCCCATCTTTCTTAAAATACGGCCAAGAACCTGCCTGTAGTGAAGCTCGGTGCGAATGCGACTGAGGTAACAGCACACAGAAAGTCGCTGAATATCAGTGCCTTCAGAAATCATACTAACCGCTACAATCCAGCAGGTGTTGTCATGCCGAAACCGGTCGATTAGTTGCTGAGCCCGAGGTATTTTACTGGTGACCACGACATAGCTTTGATGCTTGGCATGCAGTAGCCCAGCTATTTGGTGGGCATGCTCAATGTCCGTCGCCACCACTAGTCCCCCTGCTTGAGGGGTCTTTTGTCGGGTTTCACTCAGCTGCAGAATACCTATATCCAGTACAGCATTGAGGATGTCGTCATGTCGCAACAGGTCTTCGTAGCTAACAGGTGACTCACTGAGTAGTTGAGAGAAGCATGAAAACCCTCGAACAGACTCGGTGTTTTCTTTTTCCTCGACGAGCCTGATTAGAGGATTATCGATCAGCGTAATCCGCGGGGTTCTGCACACACCCTCGTTCACAGCACTTTGTAGGTCATAACGATAGTCACAGATCAGCTGCCCTTCTGGATTGGAGTAGCGTGCCAACGCAATAGGAAGGTCATCAGAACGCCAAGGGGTTCCAGACAAGCCGAGTGTATAAGTTGCTTGCTCCTGGATATTCCGAATAATCTGCTGCCCCCATGTGTTACTAAGGAGAGGATCATGACCTGCGCAGTGATGAATTTCGTCGAAGATAGCTAAAACACGGAATTTTTTAAAAATATCCCAAAATTCTTCCTGCTGATATTCCATCGACTGGTACGTATAAGCGGCGCCTGCAGATGCAATGACGTTTCCAAAGCGCTGATTTAAAACAGCAGAAAACGTGCGCTGCATACCTGCAACTACCTCCCGTGTAGGGGCAAAGCAGATAACGAAGTCGATAAATTGTTCTTCAAGTAGCCACCTGGCCAATTCGGCAGCAAGACGCGTTTTCCCGCTGCCGGGGGTTGCCTGAACGAAATAATCACGGTGACTCTGATAGTGTGCTTTGGCCTTATCTAAACAATCCACCTGCCACTTCCGCAGTGCAATCATGAGTCACTGAGGCGGCCTATGGCCTTTTCTAAAGCGCTGACATGGCCTAAAAGACGTGAGCTACGCTCGTGTGCACTGCGGTAGTCAATTGAAAGGCTATTATTAAGCTCTGGATGTTCCTTCATAAGCTGCTGGAAGGCCTCCACTTCACCTAAAGATTCCAAAAATCGGCTTTGCGCCTCATTTAACTTTTTTTCCAATACCGTGTAGCTATTAGCAGGCGCCTTCAGTGCTTGCCTGTTTTCTTCGCTACTTGGCTGGCTCGAATCATTGATGACTGGCTCATTCGGTGTTTGAGGGTGTGTGCGCTGAAGCCACTTGGCAAAGTCATCTTCAGGATTGCCAAGATCAGCTTCCAGCAGCGCAGCACCCACATGGTACAGCTGACCGCGCTTACGTCTCTCGCTGTCCTTCTCAACAAAATGAGCCTTAACCAGCTTTTTGATTCGTTCATAAATGAAGCGTCGCAGTGGTGCTTTGTGTACAGGATTAACGCTGTATAGCTCCAGATACTGATCCCGAAGGCTTTGAACACAGAATGTGGAGTTTTCTGGCTTCAGCAAGAGCTGAATGATTCGCCGATCTATGCTCGGGAGGTTACGGGACATGGGTATGGGCATCAAAGGAGTGAAAATACGGATTATAAGCCGTGGCTTGATAGGCCGCAACGCTCGATAGTTCATGCCTCATGACCAATGAGGCAGATATGGAAGAGCTGGCATTCGCTATCGGGAAAAATATTAGAGAAAAGCGCCGAGCGAATGGCCTCCCTCAGGATCGCTTTGCATTAGTAGCAGGCATTGATCGTAGCTATATGGGAAGGATCGAGCGTGGAGAAGTGAGCATCACTATTGAGAAACTGTATAGGATCGCAGCGGCCTTGCAGTGCGAGCCGACAACTCTTCTCCCTAGGATGTCTTCCGTCAGCTTGCCAGCTCCTCAGAAGTCAAATAAAGATGGACGTAACCAAGGCCGATAGCCTTTTCGAGATTAGAATTTATTCGGTAGCCGCTTGATGTGGCGTTGTCACACAAGTCATGCACAACAGTAGCCAAACATATATAAAACTAGCGACTACCACTCTCGCTAACTTTTTTCATTAATTTCAAAATCTTATCACTATCCTAAGCTGCTTCTACAAAGCGCCACTTTGCTAATACTTAGAATTCGTCTTCATTAATTAGCCGAAACACCATTCGCTTAGCATGACTCAGGTCACTCTTAGCCAGGACGTGCCAATCGTATACTTCGCTTCCCGGCACCATTTCCTGCCCCACTGCACTACGGTCTCGCTCGAAACGAAACCTCGTTCCAGCAGGTGACTGCCACTCAACAACGTTGTCACCGCTAAAAACCGGTTTCAAATCACTTATTTTTCGTATGCCCACCGTGGCTGCCTCTTTCCAATATCAGAATTTTTTGTAATCCACTTTCTTGAGAAACACTAACTCGTACTATCCTATGCGGTAGCCTAAATCATATTCACTCATCGCTGAAAAATGATGCGACACGAAAACATTCTTACAGCCTTAGGCGGCCTGGAGCTGAACCAAGCGATACCGTGCACCTGTGATTCGCTCAACCAGCCGTGAGAACCGTCAAAGCTCTGCCAGCGAAGCAATCACTCTGGCACCTGAAGAACGACATTCGATAGGAAAGGTAGTTCCTTAGATACTAGAATCGCGCTTATCGGTTCTAGAAAGCGAACAGCCGAAAGATCATGAGAAAGACTGGAAGTGCTGCATTATTAAGCAAAGAAGGCGCTTGTCAGGGTGGCGATCATTCGTTTGCTGACTGCGTTATGGCGGCCCCGCCGCTCTTTAATCATTAAGGTAGGCTATCGAAGTGGCACCTATTGAACCTAAACAGAAAAGTATCGAAGCTATTCCTGACCCATCAAACACATCAGGTAAAAACGAGCAACCAATCAAGGTGAATCAAGAGCTTGAGCGACTGAGTAGAGTCGCACACACCAGCATACTAGCTCTACATGTGTGGGAGGATGCAGACGCCGCTATTACCTGGCTGTCCCGGCCTAACCAGTCGTTGAACGGCCAAATTCCGTTGGTACTTTGCGAGACTGAATCAGGTAAGAAGCAAGTGCAGCGCGTGTTACATGCTCTGGAGTGGGGCAGCCCTCCATGATTTATTGTTTAGCATGGACATCATGTGTGCGGCAAATAACGGCCAAGAGCGGACGTTGAGGCAATGCTGATTAACGTCTAAGCTAGATTACGGGGCGTTAGCCGCGTCCGGCGGAGCGCAAAGCGCGGAACAAACTTGAGCGCCTAGTTAGCCTCATGACCTGGCTCCTTTGTTCCAGGTCGCTACCACTCTTCCTCTATAAAAACCTGCCGCAAAAGCGTTCTATCAACGGATTGCGGCTTTTCGAACCACTCCCCCTTTGGGTTCGCAAAATCCGAGTATATCGTCGTCATTAACGCATCTGGGCTAGTCTTACGCCCATGAATTTGCTCAAGCGACCGACTTCGCGGCTCCCAAAGGTATAGTTCGCCAGGGAGTTCCCTGAATTGGTCACCATCGTTGCCAAACATCACTACACCACTGGTCTGCATTTCGACCACTCCATTTCGTAACCGCAGATCATTTCGTGTTCGAAACTCGACTGTTTCGCTCACAAACGCACCCCATCCGCTATTTACTTCACTGTATGGCTTGTCTAAAGCCAAGTGCACCCCACCGTTATCAAGCGCATAGACTTTAACTGACTCGCCGAGTGTTCCTGTCCCTGTGATTGATATATATCTCACCATTACCAGAGAATGCGGAGACCCGCCCGTGTCTTCAATGAACTTTATATCACGCACACCTAACGGATATTCCGAGTCTGCTAACACTACCCCGCCGCTCGCTGAATCAATGAAAATCACAAACCCTTCGATATTATACTGGTCGACGGTTGATATAACCGTGATTCCACCGACTGTTTTCGCAAGCAGATTGGCGTCAAAATCCATCGGTCTCAGAATATACTGGAAATCTTCACTCTTATTTCTGAGGTACTCGCGCAATGCCTCATATGCCGCTTTAGATTCACCCGTCTTTTGTTTTGATATCACCTGAACCACTGTAGCGAGGTCACTCCCCCCAAATACTGGCTTGGCGAATGAATAGACAGACTTTCCAAATAGAGTCAATTTCTCAATGGCTTGGGTCACATTAGCTAAGGCAATGATAACCACTCCCACAACAACCACAAACGACAAAGCTTTGTGGTTCTTCAGTTGGCTCAGAATAAAATCTACTTTGCTTTTATCGCTCAAGCTTCGCACCTTTTCTCAATTACAATGCCGCCCACGTGAGATGCTAGCGGCTCATATAGGATGGGCATTCTGGTGTTCTATTCGATGCATGGCTAACGCCGCCAACACGTGAAGCTTTGAAGTGGAGACGAAGCCGCAACGGAAAAGCTGTCGCTGTGCTTGGCTTTGTTAGCGCCAGTATCCGGCTCAAAAAACATTAATAATCAACCTTAAAGAATAAACTATATAAATATTTTCATAAAACTAAACTGGCGAAATAGCAAACGTTTTAATTGGCTCCGAAGCGTGAGCAAAATCACGCCTGTCAACACAAGTCATCTCGGCAATGAGGTAGTAGTTGCCACCAGTCTGTGCCTTGAACTTTTCAAAAAATTCTTTGGAAACTGTGAAATACGTTCCGAAAGAGTTTCCTACACCTCCGTGATGGACTGGATACCATTGGTTTACCCAGTATCTCCAAGCTCCATTACTTATGCTGCCGCCGAAATACTCTACGCTAGATTCGCTTTGGTTTACTGTGTTGATTGGTAAGTCTCCTACGGAATAGGTAGGTCGAAAATAGCCTCTCGATAGCCAATCAGTTTCCCACCTACCAAAGGAGGAAGGCCAGGTCCATTTGGCTAAAGGAAATATGCCTCGCTCAGAATTCCGCGCATGATCTATTGAGTCAAAAATTAACTTAGGGTCGTCAATTTCAGGACTTTGAAGAGCGAACAGAATGACCTTTAGATCAAGACATACGCCAGTGTGGTTTCTTAGTATGGGACCGTTGGCATGAAGCAATATTTCATTAGGATCAGCGGCAAAATCTAATAAATATCGCTCAAGTTCATTCTGTCCAGGCAAAGAATCATCTTTGCTCAAATTGCCAACTACGGGCCAGCTGTAGGGTGGATGGGAAGGAGATAGATTTACAGCAATAGAGCCAAATGGTAGTGCCTCTAGTGCATATGAATAGCAAACCTCGGAAGGGATTGAGTGCTTGTGCATAGCATAAGCTAATGTACGAAGGAATGCAGACACTATGGAGGTCTCTGCACGCCATGAGAAGCTTATTTGGATTTTATCCTGACGGTAAAACTGATCGCCGCAAAAATCATATGGGTCGAACATGTAGCATGGTCTTCTTTCCCATACTTTCTCCCATTCAAGAAGGAAATGCTTCTCAAGCGGTACATTGTGCTCCTTTTCAAGCTCTTGAATAATAGCTATAAATCTCAAGGGAACGCCGTTGGCAAACTTGTCATACTTGGCTTTGTTTGGAGTTAAGTTATCGGAGAACATAGAATAGAGAATTGATAAGTCATCTCGGTCCCCACCCATCAGATCTAATGACGTCAATAGTGTATCGGAAATAGTTGAAGGGTATTGAATTGCTTTTGCAACCTCTTCTTCGGTAAAGGGGGGAGTTTCGACTAGCAACAATACAGATAAAAAATCTACGATATCAGCCTCGTAGGGTTGCTGATTCAAATAATGTAAATATAAGGCGCGAAATTCGATATTTGAGTCATCTTGCAAGAGGGCTGCTATTTGCTTGGCTGTTAGGAGTCGGGCGTATCGATCGGGCCACTTGAAGTGCAATAGAGTTAGATGGAATGGAACATTCTGGATTGGTACAGGGTCGTCATACCAATACAGTTTGGTCAAAGGAAGATGCGCTATATCACCTTCAAGGCTAGTTACCATAGTTTCAGTGATCTCTGCCGCTAGGGCAATCTGTCCTGCTGAGACCAAATAAGTAACAAGCTGAGTAGAAGGAACGATTATATTTTCATCCCTCTGTAGGCTGGAAGAGCCTGGTGCCATCGTGTCGCGAAGGAGGTTTTCCCAATGCCTGCTGTAAGTATTGCCATACTCCCTTAATGCCTCTTCTGATCCAGAAGAAAAATAAGGGCTCCAGCAATTGTTTAGTTTGATATTCCTGACAGCCCACTTATAAGCAGCCTTCTTTCCCTCGGTATTTTTACTTAGCAAGAAAATATGATGTAAGCAGCTATTCAGCTCGTAATCTGATTTTCTTTGGTCATAGTAGTCGCTGAATGTAGTGAGAATGGAACTCGCTTGGCCTTGAACAGCCCAATAGTTAATCCAGTCCGAAACAAACTTTTCACGGATCTGGTATGAAACAGAATGTAAGGCCGCTGCCAAATCAGTGAGGTTGGTGGGGTGTATAGTAGATGCTTCAGGACATTCTGTTTTGACATCTTCGTTAGTGGAAGAGCGCTCTCTTGGCGATGGAGGCATGCCTCCAAGAACGTGGCACTGATCTTCGAAAATACCTCTAAGAATATCATTATCTGTGCTTCTTTCATCTAATGCTTTCATTGCATCAAATGTTGTAATGCATCTTAAAAAAGAGTGCTCTGGCTGCGTAGAAAGTGGAAATGACTTTACGAAACTTTCAAGTATTAGATGTGTTATATGCCAATTTTCTTCTGATAGATGATACTCAAATTCGTCTACCAGGCGTTCTGGGTTGTGCTTTGCCAATAATTTAGTGAACCATCCTGGAATATGTCGAATTTCTCGCTCTGAAAAATCAAAGACATCAGTTGTGAACGTTGTTACTCGTTCTAGCCAATCAGAAACTTGGGGGCAGTTTGAATCAGAGCATTCCTGTATCGCCTCAAACACCTCATGTAATGTAATGTCTTTTCTATGGCCATAACCGACTGTATTGAGCGCGGTACGTTCTAGAAATTTCGCGGCTTCATCGTAAAGGCCAAGGTTGACTGCCAACTTTGCCAGATCAAGACTGTCATTTGCCAATGTTGCAGTATCATCTCTACGGAGTATCTCGGCATCAAACAATTTGGAGAATTCTAGAGATGCAGCTTCTTTAGGGAAATTGAAGATTGAGTTTTGAGTGGCAACATCGAAAAATACGCGAGAATCCCACCAAATACTTTTGGACAGGGCGCCTAGCTGATCTTGATTGAGGTTTCCGAATTCATCAAGAGAGTTGCATAAGATATTTAGATGAATCGAGATTTTGGCTAATACCTTTCTAATACTGAATAGGACTGCGGTGATTTTATAGCCCATTAAAAAATCATCTGGGCGCTCTAGAATGGCAAAAGAATCATACAAATCAGACATCTTTAAATCTTTGCCTTGCTTTAGGGTTTTAGCAGTATTCAATGATGCAAAACGGAACGTTAACCATGCGTTTTTGAGAAACTCCTGAAGATTCGTTGGATTGGTGAACTTCGGAGTTTCAATGTCTGGGCAATTATTGAAGTTTGATACGAGTGTGCTAAAAAAGTATTCATAAAACGGAAGATGGCGGGTGTCTTCATACTCAACAGGGCATTCAATTTCTTCAAGTGCGACTATTTTAGGTTCGTTTCCAGCTAAAAGTTGATAGAGCAAATATATGCTGGACTTCGCGTCTCCAACTTTAGGGTTAGTGGCTTCGAGTGCGGCGCCTTCAACACTTGCCGCTAAAACTATTTCATCGTAGATGATCGGAGCAATATCTTCTGGAATTTCAAAGCGGGATAAATCAAGGAGTAAGTGCCTATGCCCATATTGAACAAGTAGCTCAACGATTTTCAGGAAGGAAGAAGCCTTATCATTCAGCCTGCTATAGAAATCGTTTATGCGCTCTAAATCAGGATTGTTATAGCTAGTCAGCGTATGAAGATAGTCATCGACTAGAGCGTTTAGAGTCTGGTAATGATTTGAGTCTTCTTGGCGGGCATAAAAACGAATTCTTCGATAGATTTCCTGGGCACAGGCATCAACGACCCTTTCGTCTTTGTCTTGGAAATGTTTGGCTACGATTGCGATTTCATTGTCTGAAATAATTCTTAGATTGTCGGCTCGCCAAAGAAGACCGAAATTGTCTCGCGAGATACTAAGTGAGCAATCGAGAAAATCACTGAAGTCCTGAATCTGAAACTGCGGTCCATTCAGCAGTCTCATTTTTAATATCCGTAGTCTTAATAGTTCTGGATATAGACTTCTTTCAAAAGCGATGCGTTCGGCGATGTTAAAAATGTGCTCTATGTGCTCTAAGGGGTAGCCCTTACAAAGCGATTGTACCAGCCAGTCTCTAGTGGTTCCTTGTAATAGCGGGGCTTCATTCCCTAGATTGGCTTCAATAATCCACTCCCAGCCCCACTTCCAATACTCAGGCGCATGCGTATTGATCCACGTTTGAGAGATTCTATTTAGCCTATCTCTTGATTGAGCGAAAACATCCTTACGCTTTAAATATACGAATAGACTGCTATGAAAAGGGTTTATACCACTTAGTCTCTGCTCAACGAGGTGTTGAATTTCAGAAAAGCTGTTTTGAAAAATAAGGCTGTCGTGTAAGCAGTAGCCTAGGTGGGTTTTGTCTGGCCAGGAAAAATCGGCATTCGCTATAAGAAGAAGAATTTCTTTTGCGCTCTCAGAAAGCTTCACCCATAAATGCTCGTAGTACGCATGTATGTCTCCGTCTGGGCAGGTCGGAAGTTTCTCCACATCATATTTGTTTATTTTGTCATTTTTTAGCTGCAGGCTATTCAGGGAATAAAGAATATGGAGAGGGTATCCATGAGAAATGTCCAACAACGCTTGTGATATTTCTACAATTTCACTACGTTGATGCTCATCATCACCAATTATATTAAGTTCTTCGCTAGACACTAGGAAGTCAATTCTTGACTTAATTGCTTCAAGACCCATGGGGGGGATGTCTAGCCAGGATTTATCCCTTGGTGCTGAGCGTAACAGTGAATTGGGAAGATGCGAGTCGCTTATCGGCTGCGTTCCGAATAGCAAAGAAACCTTATCTTTGAAGGGGATAATCCGATTAACTAAGTGTTCGAGTTGGCTTATATCTGATCTTGCACGATAAACATGATCTAGCCCATCAATAATGATAACTAGGGTTTTGTTGTCTTCCGCAGCTGTATCTGCCGCCTTACTTATCCAGGCCTCAAGCTGCTGGGGGTCAAATTTTTCACTATCGAAGTCGTTGGGATAAAGGGTTTTGATCTGACTTTGTAAAGACTGAGCTGCATTATTAAAAGCAACCCTGTCGCCTATAAATTGGGGTGATAAATAGTAGTGGTGTCTAATTACAGGTGTCTTCTTCTCAATTAGTTCGTCAGTTAAGAATGATAAATATGTGCTCTTTCCCATGCCCGGAAGGCCTGAGATAACTGAACTACCTTGCTTGGCTGTTCTATTCAATATTTCGGTATGAAAATCGTCTGTGGGAGGTGTATAACCGCCTGGAATTTCAAAAAACTGGGAAATTGTTTTTCTAGTTCCCAGAGATAAGATTTCGTTTATATGTCTAAGATAAATTTTGCCATCTGGTGATGGTTCGTTTTTTCTTGTAGCCCAGCGTTCAATAGCTTTCAATAATTGAAGCCAGCTTTCATTGCTAGCATGGTCTGGTACAAGTGAATCATGTAGTTTAATTTCTAAGTCATCAATTTTCTTTTGGCTATGTTCAAAAATTAGTGTTGCGAAAAAATCCCTAGCCTTTTGTTCTGTTCCTAGCTGGCCAGATATTTTGGACTTAATATCATCTGGTATGAGTGAGTAATCTACTTTGTCTTCTTTTAGACAATTTGAAACAATCTGGTCAGGTATTCTGTTTGTAATAAGTTTGGCAATAGATATTGTGCTGGAAGTACCAAACTTCTCGATGTCGGCAGACCATTTTTCTATAAGAGATGTGCCATTGCTCTTCTTCTTGAGTAGCCAGTCAAAATCTAAACGCAAATCTTCACGTTCAGAATCAATTGTGAATTTGACTTGGTAGAGCTCATATTCTCCATTGGCTGTACAGCAAATAACATCATCAAGGCTCTTGACATGGCCAAGCCCTTGATTAACCTCTATGCTCATCCATTGATACTTCTCTGGTTCGTGAAACCAATTTATCAGTGTGCGAATACACATAAGGTCTTGGTATGTGTATCCAACGCGAGTTAGTTGTGATGGTTTAATTTTAGAGGATGTGACCAAAAGAAAAATCCTACTTATGACTTCGGCTCGCTAACAGTGTGTTAGACGGCGCGTTTTATGATTGGATGGACGGGCTGGCACTTTTTTGCGGAATGTCCGCTCTGGGTCGATATCAGCCATTAGCTCGCTCCTGTGTTCATCTGCAACACAAGCTCATAAACCCGCGCAGGATCGTCCTCAATGCATAAATTGGGGCTTTTCCCATCCAGCTGCGGATGCGCTGTTTTCATCCAACGCCTTGCCAATACTTCCCCCATTACCTGAACTGCTGCTTCCCAGACATCTTCTCTGCTGGGGGTGTCGATGATTTCTCTGCCGACATCGCGCATATTCTGCCATCCTTGAATGTCGTCAGGTTCCGGGGCATTTGGATCGCATTGATCAAGTAGGATGTTGAGCCGAGCGGGTCTGACTGCTGATGCTTTCTCTAGCAGTGTCGATGTCTTCAGCAACGCGTCTCGTAACCAAGCTTCAACAGCTGCGCAGACATAATCATTTTCTTGCGGTGGAACCACAGCGCTAGTGTTGCCGCTTTGAATGATGAAAAAATATTCTGGGATAGGCAGTGCGCGACCATCACGGAGGTAAGCCACAATCTCACCGCTCATATCGGGCAGGTAAGCATCACCGCTTTGTAAACACTCCAGTGCTTGGCGAAACGTTTCTAGTGGCTGGGGGAATCTGTCCCGTAAATCAAAAGCGCGGAAAGCAAACACACTTTGTAAAGGGTCGTTAGTAGACGGCTTGGCTAGGGGCATCCTGCTCTCCAAATATATTACGCACCGCTAATTTCTAAACCACCTTAGCACCAGATTATTTGATTTGCTCACCATTCTGGCTTTTTTAATTAGCAGCGCTGCCGCTTAAAGCTTAACGTTCACTAGCTCTTCCCAGCGAGTGGTATAGCGCGGCGTGCGGTGTTCAGCGCGTAATGTCCAGGCATTTCCAACCCGAGGCAGCCCTAGTTGTATCGTCCCTCGCCCTAGTTCTCGATTGAGCTTGTCGACAGTAGCCATCAACCGTTCACTACGCCTTGCTTCTTCCTCTGTTTGCGGTGTTTCTGTCAGTGTCAGTTGGCGGTTGGCTTTGGGGGAGAGATCGAGAAGCATGATGCCGGCTTTATGGTAGGCGTAGCCCTTACGCCAGAGCTGCCGGAGCCCTTGAATCGCAGCATGAATCAGCTCGCGACTATCGTCCGTCGGGCGTTCTAGTGTCACTACCACGCGATTACGGTACTGTGGCAAATCTTGTCGAAACGCATTGGTGCGCACAAACACCATCACGGCGCTGGTGACGCTGTGCTGCTTGCGTAGCTTTTCGCCTGCTCGGGCGGCGTGTTGGCGAAGGGCTTCACGCAGGTCATGAGGGCTGGAGGTGAGGCGCCCAAACGAGCGGGATACCATGATCTGTTGTTTGGGTTGGCTCATATCGTCGAGTTGAATCGCAGGCTGTCCGCGTAATTCCCAGACAATGCGTTCCTGCACCACGCTGAAGTGACGCCGAATGTGCTTTGGATCGGCTTCGCGCAGCTGCCAGGCGGTGTCTATCCCCATCACGCGTAACCGTTCGCCGGTACGTCGTGCAATGCCCCATAGTTCGGTCACCGGTAGCTGTTTGAGTAGCGCTTGAGTGGCATGGCTATCCGCCGTTAACAGGCAAACACCTTGTTCTTGGTAGCCTGGGTGTTTCTTTGCGGCGTGGTTGGCTACTTTGGCCAATACCCGTGTCGGCGCAAAACCGACCGAAACCGGAATTCCCGTCCATTGCCGTACTGTCTGGCGTAATTTTTGCCCATAGGCTTCTAGGGTCGCAGGTTCAAAGCCGTGAAACCCCACAAAGCTTTCGTCGATGGAGTACACCTCTACGTCCGGCGAAAACTCTGTTAGTGCCTCTGTCACGCGACGGCTCATATCCCCGTAAAGCGCATAATTACTCGACAAAAGAATAGCTTGGCGGCGGATAAACGGCGGCAGCAAATGCATGGCCGTCCCCATCTCGACACCCAGCGCTTTTAGCTCATTGGAGCGGGCCACCACACAACCGTCGTTGTTAGAGAGCACACCAACAGGTCGCCCTTCTAGCGTGGGATTAAACACCCGCTCACAGCTGACGTAGAAATTATTGCAATCGACCAAGGCTATCATAGCGGTGTAGCACCTGGCAGGCTGTGCAGGACATGTGTTACGACACCCCACACATGCGATTCGCGACCCTCCAATGGGATTGGCTTATAGGCAGGGTTACTTGCTCTCAGGTAGGCACGTTGCCCGACACGCTCTAGCCGTTTAACAGTGAGTTCGCCATCGACCGCAATAACAATCACACGCCCAGGCAGCGGCTCTAGGCTGCGATCCACCACCAGCAGGTCACCATGATGGATGCCATCACCTAACATTGAGTCGCCTTCAGCACGCACAAAGAAAGTGGCCGCAGGTCGCTTAACGACATGGCGATGCAGATCCATCTCCGCATCCAGGTGGTCATCAGCGGGACTTGGAAATCCTGCCCGCACAGCACTGGCGAACATGGGTAACGGTTGGGGTACGGGGCATAGGGCAGCAGTGCCTATGAACGAAGCGGTTGTGGTCATACGCCGAGCCTCTAAAATAACTGTTGTTTCATACAGTATACGGAGAGGCGCCGCATCAACAAGCTCTGAGTAGAGATTTATCGCTTCCTGTCAGGGTCTTCCCCGAGTTCTTTTAAGGATGGTGACGCAAGCTCATCAGCATGTGCAGTCTCAGGCGTTAGCCCATCAAGCAGGGCTGCTTCCCAGTCCTCGACACCAACGGGTTCAAACGGCTGGTCGTAGCGCTGCACGGAGCCTTTGAGCTTTTGCAGTGGGTTATTTTGTGGAGTCTCCACTGGTGTTTGTTCTTCACCTGACATCACAGCCTCCTTGGTTGGCATTGCCCTTATTTTTAAACTGCATCTTGCGCGATGATGCACGCGTGATAAGGTTAATTCATCTTAACCATGACATTGGCATCGCTGCATGAATCATCAACCCAAAAGACGATGTTTGCTACAGAGTATTGCCGCCATTCAGCCTGGCTACCCCTTTCGTGGAAAGCTAGAGCTGGATAGCCAAGGCGATGCTTTTGTTGTGCAGTACCGCCACCTTGTCGTGGGTGAAGCCCTTTATGACCCACAAGGCAAAACGCTGGATCGGGTGACGTTGCCAGGCCGAAAACACCCAGAATATCTCTGTTCAGGCGACATCCTGTTTATGGCCAAGGGCACACGTAACGATGCAGCGGTGGTTCGGGAGCTTCCACGTAATACCGTCTGCACGCCGAATTTCTATCACATCCGGCTTACCTTAAGTGCATGTAACGTCTTGCCTGAATTTTTGGCCTGGCAGCTCAATCATGTGAATGCCCAGCGCTATTTCGCCATGTGCTCTCAAGGGTCAGCAGCACCCAGCATTACCAAATCACAGCTGGGCAACCTGCCTATTGTGGTGCCGCCTATTGAGCAGCAGGCGCTGATGGTCAAACTGGCCGATGCCGCCACCCGCGAACAACAGCTTTTTAACCAGTTAATCGAAAATCGGCAGCGCATGGTTGATGCCGCTGGCCACCAACTACTTCGTCCTGATACGACGACAGGAAAATGATATGAGTAACGATTCCGTTAAGCAGGAACAGATCAACAAGGCGGTTTGGAACGCCTGCGATACCTTCCGGGGCACGGTCGACCCCAGCATCTACAAAGATTACGTGCTGACGATGCTGTTCGTGAAGTACCTGTCCGATGTGTATCAGGATCACTACGACAACTACGTGACCGAATATGGTGACACCCCGGAGCTGATCGAAGAGTTGATGAAGAACGAGCGCTTTGTGCTGCCTCGGGATTCCGGCTTCTACGCCCTGTATGACCAGCGTCATGAGCCGGGCAACGGCGAGCGGATCGACAAGGCTCTGCACGCCATTGAAGAGGCGAACATCGTCAAGCTGGCCGACGTGTTCCAGGACATCAGCTTCAACTCCAACAAGCTGGGCGATGAAAAGCAGAAGAACGACATCCTGCGCCACCTGCTGGAAGACTTCGCCCGGCCGGAGCTGAACCTGCGTCCGAGTCGGATCGGGAAGCTGGATGTCATCGGCAACGCCTACGAATACCTGATCAAGAACTTTGCGGCCACCTCCGGCAAGAAAGCCGGTGAGTTCTATACCCCGCCGGAGGTCTCCGAGCTGATGGCGGAGATCGTCGAGCCGAAGGAAGGTGATGAGATATGTGACCCGGCCTGCGGCTCCGCGTCCCTGTTGCTCAAATGCGCCAACCAGGTCCGCAAGAGCCACGACGGCTCCAAGAACTTCGCCCTGTTCGGTCAGGAAGCCATCGGCAGCACCTGGGCCCTGGCCAAGATGAACATGTTTCTGCACGGGATCGACAACCACAAGCTGGAATGGGGCGACACCATCCGCAACCCCAAGCTGCTCGATGAGAATGGCGGCCTGAAGCACTTCGACATCGTGGTGGCCAATCCTCCGTTCTCACTGGAGAAGTGGGGCTTTGAAGGCGCGGACAGCGATCCGTATAGCCGGTTCCGGCGCGGCGTACCGCCCAAATCCAAGGGCGATTACGCCTTTATCCTGCACATGATCGAGACCCTGAAGCCGAAGACCGGCCGCATGGCGGTGGTTGTTCCTCACGGCGTTCTGTTCCGGGGCTCAGCGGAAGGCAAAATCCGGCAAAAGCTAATCGAAGAAAAACTGCTGGATGCCGTGATCGGCCTGCCCGAGAAACTGTTCTACGGCACCGGCATCCCGGCGGCCGTCTTGGTGTTCCGTAAGGACAAGACCGACAACAACGTGCTGTTCATCGACGCCAGCCGCGAGTTCCAGGCCGGCAAGAACCAGAACCAGTTGTCCGATGAGAACATCGCCAAGGTAGTAGACACCTACAAGCAGCGCGAGAACCTCGACAAGTACGCCTATCTGGCCAGCCTGGAGGAAATCCGGGAGAACGACTTCAACCTCAACATCCCCCGCTACGTGGACACCTTCGAGGAAGAGGAAGAGATCGACCTGATGGCCGTTCAAGCCGAGCGGAAGGACATCGAGGCTGAGATTGCGAAGCTGAACGAGCAGATGGACGGCTATCTGAAGGAGCTGGGTTATGGTGCCTGAGGGGTGGGTTAGAAAACCTATAAAAGAGGCCTGCCAATCAATAATAGATTGCGTAAATAAGACGGCCCCTACAGTCGATTACATGACGCCGTTCAAAATGATCAGAACAACTAACGTCAGAAATGGAAGAATCGATACCAATGACGTGAAGTATGCTGATGAAGAAACGTACCTACAATGGATTCGTCGGGGCGCTCCAAAAAAAGGAGACATAATTTTCACTCGCGAGGCCCCTGTGGGTGAAGCGGGCGTACTTGAACACGAAGAGGGAGTGTTCCTCGGGCAGAGAACTGTCATGTACCGCACGGACTCCCGTAAAGCTGACAATTACTTCGTATTCTATTCCTTGCAGTCCACATTTTGTCAGCGGCAGATCGAGAATTTAAGCAATGGCGGGACGGTTGCCCACGTCAGAGTTCCTGACTGTGGCGAAATAATACTGAATATGCCTCCCCTCCCCGAACAAAAAAAGATCGCCCAGATCCTCTCCACCTGGGATCAGGCCATCACCGCCACCGAGCGCCTGCTTGAGAACAGCCAGCAGCGGAAGAAAGGGTTGATGCAGCAGTTGCTGACCGGGAAGAAGCGGTTGCCGGGGTTTGAGGGGGAGTGGGCTGAAGCACGATTGGATGAACTGTTTGCGTTCAAAAAAGGAAAGGGACTCTCGAAAAGTGCTGTAGTGAAAAATGGAAATTACAAGTGCGTTCTCTATGGTGAGCTTTACACCAAATATGGAGAAGTAATTCGTGAAGTCGTGAGTCGATGTGATGATCAGGATGGGCTTGTCTCTAAGAAGGGCGACATCCTCCTGCCAAGTTCGACAACAACGAGTGGCATTGACCTGGCGAATGCAACAGCCGTTGTTGAAGATGGAATCCTTCTTGGAGGCGACATCATCGTTCTTCGCCCCAAAAGCCAGCACGATCCCATATTTTTTAGTCACCTGCTTACTCACATCAAAAAGTATGAAATCGCATCTAGGGCTCAAGGTATAACGATCATTCACCTGTATGGCAGCGACTTGAAGGATCTTGTTGTAAAAACACCGGTATGCAACGCCGAACAGAAAGCTATAAGCGAGGTCATGACAATAGCTGACAGTGGGATCGAAGCTTTGAGTCGGCGATTGGCTTGCCTTAAACAGGAAAAGAAAGCCCTGATGCAACAACTCCTCACCGGCAAACGCCGGGTACAGGTGGATACGGAGGCCGCATGAACACCACCCCTCAAGGGAATGAGCAGCATTCCAGCCACATCCCGGCCCTGGCCACCCTGATCAACCTTGGCTGGACGTTTTTGCCGGCCACGGAGTGTCAGGCCCTTCGGGGCAGCCAGCGGGATGTGGTGATGAAGCCGGTGCTGGAGCGGGTGTTGCGCCGTCGCAAGTTCGAGTTCAAAGGCGAGTGGTACCCGTTGTCCGAGCAAGCCGTGGATCAGGTGATCCGGGAGATCACCACGCCTTCCATGGCCCAGGGCCTGATGGACGCCAACCAGTCCGTGTACGACATGCTGACCCTCGGCATCACCGTGACGGAGTTCATCGGTGGCAAGAAGGCACAGCCCACGATCCATCTGATCGACTGGGAGAACCCGGACAACAACGAGTTCCATGTCACCGAAGAGATGGAAGTGCTGTCCACCCAGGGCACCCACACCCGCCGGCCGGATGTGGTGGCGTTCGTGAACGGCATTCCCCTGGCGGTGATCGAAGCCAAGAAAGCGGCCTCCGGCAACCCCAACAAGAACATGGTGGAGGAAGGCATCAGCCAGCACCTCCGCAACCAGAAGAACGACGAAGTACCGTACCTCTACGCCTTCGCCCAGCTGCTGTTTGCGATCAGTCGTAACGACGGGCGCTACGGCACCACGCACACCCCGCTGAAGTTCTGGTCGAAGTGGACGGACGAGGAGTTCGACGATCGGTACGTGCAGGACATCAAGAATCACTCATTGTCCGTGTCCGACAAGGACGCCCTGTTCAAGTACAAACCCGCGAAGATCCGGGCCTACTTCGAGCAACTCTGGTCACAGTCGGTCATGCCCACAGAACAGGATCGGCTCCTGGTCGGCCTGCTCGACCGGTACCGATTTCTGGAGTTTCTGCGCCTGTTCATCCTGTTTGACCGGAAGATCGGCAAAATCGCGGCCCGGTACCCGCAGGCCTTCGGCATCAAGGCCCTGCTGGAGCGAATCTCGGAGTTTAAGCCCAGTGGCGAGCGCAGAGGCGGCGTACTCTGGCATACCACCGGCTCCGGCAAGTCCTTCACCATGGTGTACCTGTGCCGGGCCCTGCTGCTCAGCGACGCCCTGAAGAACTGCCGGATCATCGTGGTCACCGACCGGGTGGATCTGGAGAAACAGCTGTCCAAGACCTTCCTAACCGGTGGGGCGTTTGGCAGCGACATCGCCGGTAAGAAAAGCGGTGACGCTCTCGCCAAAACACGCTCGGGCAAGGACCTGGCCAAACGTATTGGCCAAGGTAATGAGCGGATTATCTTCACCATCATTAACAAATTCGCTTCCGCCGCTAAGCAACCAGAGTGCTATAACCCCTCGGAAAATATCATTGTCGTTGTGGATGAAGGCCACCGTAGCCAGGGGGGTGAAAACCACCAGCGGATGCGCCAAGCCCTACCCAATGCATCGTTCATTGCGTTTACCGGCACGCCGCTACTGAAAAACGAGAAAAGCGAAACTGCCGAGAAATTCGGGTCCATCATTCACGCCTACACCATGAAGCGGGCGGTGGAAGACGGCACCGTGACGCCGCTGCTGTACGAAGAGCGAAAACCCCAGCTAGATGTCAATCAGAAGGCGGTCGACAGCTGGTTTGATAAGGTGACCGCCGCCCTGTCAGACGACCAGAAAGCCGACCTCAAACGCAAGTACGCCAAGCAAGGCCAGATTTATACCGCGCAGGATCGCATTAAGCTCAACGCGTTTGATATCAGCGTGCATTTCAGCGAGAACTTCAAAAAGGCGGGGCTGGAGCTCAAAGGCCAATTGGCCACGGACAGCAAGCTCAGCGCGATTCGCTATAAACAGGAACTCGATAGCGCAGGCATGGTGACCAGTGCCATTGTGATTTCCCCGCCGGATACCCGCGAAGGCCATACCGATGTAGATGAAACCAACCTGCCGTTAGTGCAAGCGTGGTGGAAGCAGAACGTTACGGGCGACCCCCAGGACTACGAGAAAGCCACGATAGAGGATTTCGGCACCGATGGCCCACCGGATATCCTGATTGTTGTTGATAAGCTCCTAACGGGCTTTGATGAGCCTCGTAACACCGTTCTCTACATCGACAAGCAGCTGAAAGGCCACAACCTGATCCAGGCCATCGCTCGCGTTAATCGGCTGCACCCCCAGAAGCCCTTTGGTTACCTGATCGATTACCGAGGCATCCTCAGAGAGCTGGATACCGCCATTAAGGATTACCAGAACTTTGAGGAACAGACTCAGGGGGGCTTTGCCATTGAGGATATTGAAGGCCTGTATGCCAACGTCGACACGGAATACAAGAAGCTGCCAAGGTTGCACGACCGGCTTCTGAGCTTCTTCGGGCATATTGATAATCGCCTAGACCCTGAACCCTATCGTCAGGTGTTCATGCCTCACTATGAAGCCGATGAGGACGGTGTCGAGGTGGATGTTCGTCAGGCACTGCGGGAGGATTTCTATGAGGCCGTCACTCACTTCGGGATGTGTTTAAAAACGGCGCTTTCCACGCAGAGCTTCTTTGATGATAAGGCGTTCACCGAGGCGGATATCCGCCGGTACAAATCCGACTTGAAGTGGTTTTCAGACCTGCGTAAGACCGTGCGGATGGATGCCCAGGAAACCGTCGATTATTCCGCCTACGAAGGCCAGATTCGAGACCTGATTGATCGTTATGTCACCGGTGTCCATGTTGCCCCCGGCGATGAGCCCGTGCTTATCGACCCCGTAGAGAGCAACCCGGATAACTGGAGCGACGAGAAGACCAAAAACGAAACCGACAAGATCAAGACGCGTACCAAGAAGACCATTGAGGAGAAGCTAGGCGACGACCCCTACGCCAAGAAGGTGTTCTCAGCGCTGCTGAAAGAAGCCATCGAAAAAGCTGAATCCATGTTCGACTACAAGGCGCAGTTCAAGCTGTTCAGCGACTTGGAAGCCAAGGTTGAAGAGCGAGAGGTGCCTGACCTGCCACTAGAGGCGTTTAGCGGAAACAAGCATGCCCAGGCCTACTACGGCACGTTTAAACTCGTGCTGGGTGACGACTTCGCTGTGTTGGAAAAAGACAAAGGCGAGCAATTGATCGACGAGGCCTTTGAGATCGATACGGTGGTGAACCGCGCCGTGGCAGAAAACTCACTGAATCCCGTGGGCATCGAGCAAGATGTACGGAAACACTTGCTCCCGAAGTTGTTCTCACTGGTAGGCTTGGATAAAGCCAAAGCGATTCTGGATGAGGTGGTGCAGATTCTGCGTAACGGAGTAACAAAGTGATGACCGCTGTGGATGCCACGCAGGACGAACCACCACGCGTGTATCAAACGCGTTACGGTGAGCGAACGTTCAGCTACCACCTGTGCTATCTGCCCGAGCATAAAAAAGCCACGATACGGGTGCATGTTCACCCCAACGGCATGGTGCAGGTGGATGCACCCGAATCGGCACCGCTGCCCGAGATCAAAGCAGCGGTGCAGCGTCGGGCGAGATGGATACTCAAGCACCTGGATGACATTGAAGAACGCAACCGCTACGTGCAACCAAGAGCGTGGGTCAGCGGCGAGAGCATGCTCTACCTGGGGCGTAGATACGTACTCAAGGTAATCGACGATCCCAGCCAGCGGAAGGTCACCTGCAAGCTCATTGGTGGCCAGCTGCGGGTGCAAGGCAAAGAGCTGACCACTGAGCGCACTCAAAAGGCAGTACGCCAGTGGTACCGCGACAGAGCGATAGACGTGTTTCAACGCCGCCTAACGATGCTGGTCGAGACGTTGCCATGGACAAAAACCGTACCCGATTGGCGCATGATCGACATGCAAACCCAATGGGGCAGCTGCTCTCCCGAAGGTGCCGTGCTACTCAACCCACACCTGATTAAAGCCAACACGCGAGCCATCGACTACGTGCTGCTTCATGAACTGTGCCACTTGGTAGAACACAACCACAGCCCGCGCTTCTATGCACTGCTGGATAGGTTTATGCCCGAATGGCGGTCTGTGAAGGAGCGGTTGGATGGGCAGGCGGAGCAGCTTTTAGGTGGTAGGTGATTTTATCTTTGCTGACAAAGTGCTGGAAGTTTTCGAAGCATTGAAAGCAATATAAAACGGGCCTTGTTGGCCCGTTTTCGTTGATTAATCCATGTCTATCTCAGTAATCTGGAGCGAACCTTGTTGCATTTTTAGCTCCATATCACGACCATTCTGGTCACGTCCTTCAATATCGATTATGCCGCTTGTGCTGATTTCAATTTCTTCAAATTCGATCATGCCTTCTTGATTGGCGACGTTGAATGCTTGACGAATATCTTCTTCGCTCATGCCCCATGGGCCCGTAATCAGACGTTTCCTATCTTCTTTTAAAGTGTCGCCATTCTCTAATGAGAATTCAACATCGGCAAACCACTCACCATCCAACCACCCTTCGACTTCTGCGCGTCCGCGGCTTTTAATGCTGACCTCTTTGTAGTGAGTGAATCCGTAATCACTGGTATAGGTGAAAATGTCATCAATAAGGCCTAGAGGCTTGGAGTCTGCTTGCACGCTGCTCGCCGCAGAGGTAAGCAGTAGAGCGGAAGCGGGAATCAACAACATTTTTTTCATGGCGTTCATATCAAATTCCTTCTTTAGGTTCATCAGACAATGTGACAGCATATTTGTACCATGGTGCGTTTTAACTAAAGCTGACAAAGCTGTTCATCTACCGTTCATGTTGCTTTTGGCATGCAATTGGTATAATGGTAAAAACCGCTAGAAGTTCAACCCTTTGAGCACGACTGGCACTGCCTTTAGACTGGGTCGCGTCATCGAGTTTGAGAAAGCTTTGCCAATTTCTTTCCAATGTCCACTTGTCTCCAGTTAGCTGAATTGCCTGCTTTAACGGCATCCTGCAGGCAGTCGAGGTCAGCTACTATTACAAGACAGTCGGTTGGGCGCGTAGAGGCTGTATATATCAACGATGCATCAAGCATCTGCTGAGCTTCTCGTGTTACTACTGAGAATACAGTGTGCCACTGCGTGCCTTGTGCTTCATGAACTGTGATGGAGTAACTTAGATCCAATACTTCCAGCAATGTTTGATTGATACCTTTCATTTCGCCATTAATTTCGGCGACGCCGTACCATCCCTCCGAGCTTATAGTGGGGTACACTTCGGTAATAACACCAAGATCACCATCGCGAACATCTAGACTGTCGTCGTAAATGTCTTCCGTCACCATTATTAAGTCACCCTGCTTCAACCTTTGGTTATAGAGCGTGACCCAGGGTACCCAGCCTTTCGCGGGGTCTAGGTAATGCAGATCAGCACGTTCCGCTCCTTGCACACTTTGGAAGTGATCGTTTAGTGCCGTCACTCCCCAATTTCCTGAGCGGCGTGGGGACAGGATGATGCGATCATTCAGTTTGCCTGCATCACGCCAGAACTCCGTCAGACGATTCAATGAAGGTGGTGACAAGATACAGCAGTCCGATGAAGTGGAAAGCGTTTCTGCGCACAGCTCCGGCATAATGGGTTCACCTTCTCTAACTGCAGTAGCAAAACGATGTACCAGACTCTGGTCTAACTGTCGCTTCACCTGAGTCAATTCAAAGAATGGGATCGGCGACTTATAGAGCATATGGAATACTAAACCACTGCCGATCGGGGGCAGTTTGGCGATATCGCCAAGTAGGATGAAGCGACTTGCTTCAGGTAATATGTCTACTAAACGGTACATCGATAACAGGTCAACCATCGACGCCTCATCAATGATGATTAGCAATTGATCAGGCAATGATGGTTTGCCTTTCCCCTGATGATCAGAGATCAGTTTGGCGATCGTTTGAGCGGGCTTACCAATTCTTTGTTCCATGCGTCGGGCAGCACGGCCAGATAAAGCTACCGGCAGACAGAGCCATTTATCAGAAAGAGCTTCATACAGTCCAATGATAGCCTTTAAAATCGTTGTTTTACCGGTTCCGGCTCCACCAGAGATTCCTACAACGGGAGCTAAGAATACTCCTATTACGGCTTGGCGTTGCTCTTCTGAAAGCGTGAAAGGTAATTTATGCTCAAAGAGGGCCAGAGCGTTATGCAGAGTAGATCTATCAACCTGATTCTCCCAAGCCGCGTGTAAAGAATCATGTCCTCCAGGGCGTCTTAAAGCCAATACCAATTTTCGGGCCACTTCTGCTTCCATGAGAGCCATGCCCCACGATTGATAACCATCCTGAACACGCACAAGCAGGCCTTTTTTAACCGCTGCTAGGCCCGGATCAATGTTAATAAGTGAGCGTAAGGTTTTGTTAACAGATTCACGTAACACTTGCCCGGAGACCACTGTCGAACCACTACTACTGGTTCGTTCGACAAAAGCATGCATAGCCGCACCAGCAATTAGGACTTCATCCGGTAGGTTCAACTGAAGCTGGTCGATGACAGTTAGTACTTTGCTGTAAGAAACATTCAAGCCAAGCAGCAGAAAAGGGTTTGCGGTCAATCGTGCAATGGCATCATCGCCAAACAAGTTCGTTAGCTTGAAGCCTAGAGAAGGGCTTAGATCCAAAGCATTCAGCCAGTCCATGGTTCGGTACAAACCTTCCGCAGGCCATTGCTCTATGAGTCGCTGGGCTAACGTGGCATTCATGCCATGCACAGTACACAGTTTATCGACGTCAGCACTCCTAACCCATTTCTCCAGATTGCGTTGGCGCACTAATCGGTTAGCAATAACCTCTCCAATCCCCTCAACTCGAATCCTGATCCAACGGCTCAACGTGTGCGTGGTAGGCCTAACCAATAAGGCATGATTCGCTTCAAGCACATCTTCATAAATAAGAAAGCCATTCACCATAAACTGGTGAATTGCCTGCTGGCCTGTGACCTTCCACAATGAACCAGTAGGAATTTCACCATAATGATGGGGAAAACGAACAATTAATGATCGGTGGCGTTTTTTGATCGAGCCATCGGTGTTGATAACATTAACGTAGCAATCACTGCCTTTGCGTTGTTTGGCGACTTGAACGAGGCTGTAAAGCCGTGCGCTGGTCATGTTTTAATCTCAAACCCGAGCATGCCTTCGTGGATTACTTCCTCCAATGCTCGGTAGCGAGATAATTGCTTTCTAAGCGCTTTATTTTCTGACTTCAACTCGGCAACGGAAGCGATTAGCTTGTCACTGTCTGAGAAAGTTGCGTGTGCACACTTTTGTGCATTATTTACCAACGCAAAAGATATCGTTTTATCAGTAGGCTCTGTGCCATACCATTCCCGATCGCAACATTCTAGGAGCGCCTTAACTCCTTCATTCTGAACACATACACTACGGGAGAAGCCGCACTCACGGGCCACTTCACTTCGCTTAACACGACCGGCATATGCGTATTTATGAGTTTTCCCAGTGGTCTCAATACAGGCCTTCCAGGCTTGTGCTCGTTGCAGATACTCAGCTCCCATCTGCTTACCGTTTTTGCTTCTAGTCACACAATTCTCGCTAGTTGATGGTGTCAGGCAGTGGGTTGGTCAATAATTCCTGCAGCTTCTTGGTATCCATACCAGGGAATAGATAGGCATTGCGCTGCAAGCGTAGAATCGCTTGTTGGAGGTTATTCACTTTCTGCGTCTGATGTTTCAATGCAGACTGCAGTTTTTCATTTTCTCTTCTGAGTCCCTCAATCGTTGAATCGGTACTCTTTGGGGCAGGAGGTTGCTCCCTAAGTCGAGCTTTTACCTGGTGGTAAACCTCCACTATTTCATCATGCTTATAGAGCGAGCGCTTTGCTATCCGATCTACTTTTAAGCGCTTTGCAAGCTTAGTGGCATATAGCTCCCATGTTAACTTGCCTTGCCAGCTGTGTAGTAAACCAACAGCAATAGGCAAAGACTGCTCGGTAATAATTTTTTTAGGCACCGTCAACTACCCCCAGAAGTTGATTGATTTCTTGTGTAACACGGTCCTGCGACTTTTCTGGCACCTCAATGCCTTTGGCCATAAGGTTGACTTTCAGAGGGCTGGGGTCGAAGTGTTCATCGACGCCAAGCACAGTACCATTAGCGATAGAGGGGTCTTCCATTTGCTGAATAATTGATTCAGCAACGGCATACCGTATCACGTTGTACGTCATCCACTGATCGATTCCCAATTGGTCTCGTTTCTTCTGCCAAGCTTCAAGAGCATCAAATTCTGCTTTGTGATGAGAGGCTGCTTCTCTCAGTCTTTCGAGACAGCCAGATGTCCCCTTTATATATTTTTTTTCAGAACAGGTTAGGCAATCCCCACCTTTGAGGCACGGGGGTTCGGAAATGGAGTGTGTGCAGCCTCCAAACTCACCGACTTGGATAGGCTGAGGCACCTCATGTTCTCTGAGCTCGCGTCGGAGTAGTTCATGGCGATAGATAGGTATGCCAATATTAAGCCGCTTATCGAGCGGTAAGTTGCTGCTTGTTGTTCCAATGAGCTGTCGATATTGCGCTGCTTTTTGCACCGGCGTGTTGAAGTCATAGGTATCGTTTTGGAATATATCTTGTCGACCAGCCAGCATTCGTAATCTATGTTCTGATAATCCCTTAAAGGCTAATGCACGCCCACGGGTTCCATGCCAACGTCGGAAGTCATGAGTGGTCAGTCGGATCGGAGACCCATCATCCATCGTCAGTCCCAATCGGGCAAAAAGGCTCATGACAGTGTTCTCCCCCTTTTCCCACTTTCCACTGAGTTGATTACATAGTTGTGTTGTCGTTATCAAACAGTAACTGTTTGGATAAACGCTACTTTTAGCCCCATCGTGAAACTGGTTCCATTGATGCAGAACGAGCGATTCCCAAACTTCAACGCGTTCGCTGTTGGAAGTATAAGGCCAGTGAGATAATTTATTTTTAAATTTAAGATAATCAGCCTGTGCGATATCTTTGTACGTGGGGTTTCCGTATTGAACGCATGGTAAATGCCAGCTAAAGAATTGGCGAGAAGTGCGGTTATTTGGCCAAAATTGCCTCCCAGTACGGTCTAGATTTGCAGTTCGACACATAGCGTGAGCCGTTTCCATGTCATTAAGCACTCTATCTTGCGGGTAACTCTTCGAAGTAATGCAAAGTTCGTGGATCGGGAAAACTGTGCCATTCGTGTCGTAAGCAAGCTTGGCAGCTTTTCTAGCCGGTTCCGACAACCGCAACAAGTGCATGAATGCACGCGCTACCATATCCATTAGCCGGGATTCCTGAATTTCATTGCCGTTAGAGTTGGGCAGTCGGGGTACCCATTTGATGTTGGCACCGAACCCCTTTGCGGAGAACCAGCGTAGTCCGACTCGTCTCTTTGTACGACCGTATCTATCGGTGTAATGCTCATCAATTAGCGAGTCCACTCTTAGATCTACAAGCTCACCTCCTCGACTAGAGGCAAAAGCAAGCATCAACGACAAGCTCGTCCAGTATTGATCCTTGTCGGTTTCAGCTAGTTCAAATGCAACAAGTACTGCTGCCAGCTTGCGGTCATCAGGAGTTTTATCTTTACGCCAAGCAACGGCTGCGGGATCCATGGATGAGCTTCTGTTTTCACTCTTCCATGGAGATTGCCAATGCGGTAATGCCGGGTGAATTCCGCGCTCTCGCAATTCTGTGTATAGCTTCATTAGTTCGAGCCCTATGTAATGGGTGCTCCTTCTTCTTTTGGAGCCATACCAAGCAATTAGTTTCTCAAACACTAGTTCCTGCACGCTTCCGTCTACTTTGAGGATGTCGGGTGTGCCGTGAAGCTCTTTTAATGCCGCGTGCACAAAACGCAAGGCTAGCAGTAAACTTTTTATTAGGACTCTTTCTTTATTGTATTGGTTGTGGCGAACGTATGCTTTAGCAAACTCAAGAAATGGTTCTTGCATAAGGGCAGAAGTTTTTCTGCCATGAGGCCTTAATTCGCAGAATACTATGGTTATTTGGGTTCTTAGGGTTGTCGTACTCCAGGTGCTAGAGTTCCATCCATCTTCGCCACCATAGATGCTTAGCTTTCGTGCACTTTCGATGTAGGTTTTAAGAGAACCTCTCGATGACTTGTGTAAGTTAATTATGGTTTTTTCCTCGATTTTATCTCTTCACAGAGGCGTATAGTGGCTTTAATCGCAGCGATGGGCAGATCCAGAGAGTCTACTTGTTGCCCACTCAATCCCTGAGAGATGCGCTTTTGGCGCTCCTCTACTATTTGGGCTAGCGCTTTATTATGAGGGGCATCAATAAAGGGGTGAAATTTAGGGCAGGCATAGCAGCTGAAGATGCCACTGCCGCATAGTTGAGCACAATTGCCCACTTGATCATCGCGATTCAAGTTGATTTTTGCTTGCCCGACTATCGGTTCACCAAGTAATCTCTTTTCCTTAAGATCGAGAACAGGCTCCCAAGCCTCCACCATGATGCCATCACAGGCTGCCTGATCTTCGTAGGTATGAGATGTGTAAACCTTGACTGTATCCGTTGTTACGTGTCCCAGAACAGAAGCAATTAATTCATCGCTAGCTCCAGCTTCAGCAAGACGTGTCGCAACTGTGCGCCTAAACCTGTATAAAGAGATTGGTAATATATCTCCAGCAAGCCTGTCCGTCGTAACGGGACATTTCTGAATGCTGCTGATTATATGGCTATGAATATGAACATCGAAGGTTCTGGGGGTCTTAGTGAGGCGATGCTCAAAAGCTTCGATACTTCCGGCAGCAAGCAAGCTTCGCCCTATAAATAGTGGCAATTTTTTGGAAAGTTGAGGGGGAATCGTTTGGCCCCAAGCTTGAGCTACTTTGTTTTGGCCTTCGGCAATCACTTGCTTAAGAAGTGCATACAGATCGGGGGGGAGCTCTAGCTTGCGATTCGCAGCTCGATAGTTGCGGCTACCTTTGGCAGTGGGTATAGCTAATTCATAAATATGTTCAGTTCGATCTTCAATGACATCGCAGGCTCTCATTGCCCCAATCTCCACTGGGCGACAACCAAACTCGACCTGGATTAGAAAAATTGCATAGACCTGTAAAGATAATGTCCCATCAGCGTAGGCAGCGTGAATCCAGCGAAGTAAAGACACTTCCTCTATTTGAGAAAATGGTCCCCGCACGGGGCATTGTTCACGAACAATTTGACCAGTGTTATTTCTTGAGCTTGTTTTGATCTGATGTACGTGGTTCCCCAACTCTCTCTCCAGGCCTGGATAACCACCATCAGACCAAGCAATCAAGGCAGACCGGCATTGTTGTAAGTAATTCATCCGGGTAGGTGTCGAAATCTGTCGAGTCGAAAGGTTAGTGCGCCACAGCTCAAAGGACTTGATCGTTATTTCATCGGTGCAGTAGTGAAGCAATGACAAGATACGATCAAATAGATCTCTAGCATAACGCTCTGAGACCTCTTCAACCAATTCAGACATGGTTTTTCGAAAGGAGTCTAGAACCATAGGGGAAACTCGGTCGGTCAGCCCATTCATATCTAAAGCAGACCAAGGCAATTTTAATGTGCGTCCAATACGCCACTCGTTACTTTCATACACATAAGTTTCACCTGAACGCGCTGTCTTAAGCGTTTGCTTAAGTGTTGTTACTGGAGATTCAGATTGATTAAGTGTTATTGCCGCTGTCTGTTTTTTTGGCATTGTCGTGGCGCTTCTGATTTATTTCACGTAAAGTTTTCTTGGCGAGTTTTTGATTATGTACTTGGGTGTAATCGTCTTGTGATTTCGGGTTTTTGTGACCCAGCAGGTATTGAACAATCGCTGTTTGATCTGCGTTGGGAATACCCTGTTTTGTCAAATCGTCTTTGACCTTCAACGTGAAGCCATGACGAAATTGATGCCGTGTTAATCCTGAAAAAGTGTCAGGGCGTGTGCTGATTACTAGCCCCATCTCTTGCATCACCGCTTTGGATGAGATCGGCCTGCCTTTTCCATTACTTGCATGCGTCACAAAAAGTAATGGATGGCTTTGTGCTTCGGAAATCTTACTTCGCACTTCAATCACGTATTGGTGGATGAGGCGGGCGAGTTCATCCCCGATAGGTATGACTCTTGGCTCAGTCTTGGCTACCAACTGTTTCGAACGTGGATCTCTTGGGTCATGGTGTCTTCGAATCACATGAACGTTATTTTCTATGCCATATTCGATATCTTCCAGCCAAAGCCCTAAAACTTCACCGGATCGTAAACCTGCTTCGTACTGCAGGCGCATTATAATGTAATGCCTCAGTTGTCGAGCTGAATTTCTAAATGGGTTATCAACTGAGCCTGGTTTTGAGACACTTAGGTAGCTTTCGAAGACTGATTTTTTTGGAGTTCGGTATGCACCGCTGTTTTGCAAATAGCTTCGGGTGCGAGGGGTCATTTGCCGTAAACCATCAACCATACGATCAATGTAAGGCTTCATGGTTACAAAGTCGGGGCGCTTCCGCATAACGGTTTCGGCCAGGAACTTTAGGTATTGAGCGACATAGCCCAACCGAATAGCGCGATGATTAGAACTGACCGTCAATACTTGCGGTGTTTTATAACGATTTAGGCTCGCCACATTGATGAGACTGCTCGCTTTAATTTTATTTACTTGAACAACCCAACTTTCAAACGCTTCGCTGTCGAGCTTGCAGTGATCTCTGAGCGAGTATAAATCTTCCTGCTCCAGCAGATGCCCATCGTAGAATTCATCTGCGAGCACTCTCCCATTGAAAATTTCCCAACGCCGCAAATGCTTCAAAGCTGACAACACTTTTTCCAGGGTGCTCGCCTGACTCTTAGGCCTCATAACAACAGTTATAAACAGTGATATGTAAAAATCAGGCATGCCTTTACCATCGACTAGCAATGGATACCTTTCTCCTGAGTCAAAGACTAGAACCTTTGTCAGCAAATTAACCAAGCGGAACCTCCTTATCTGTACTTTTATAGTATCTTGCCATTCTAAATAAAGATACTACGTAAAAGGCACATTAAGGAGTTATTTTTTTGTTAAAAAAATTGCTAATTACTCTATTTGGATCAATAGCTTATGAAAAATTTGAGGCATCTTTATTGTGGGGCTTCTAAGAAGTCCAGCCAGCCCTCCACTTCGACACGGCCGCGGTCGTCGGCGTTGATCTCCTCGATATGGGTGAACCCATAGTCGGCAGCGTAGGTTAGAATGTCATCGATCCGGTCCATCGGCTGCGTGTCTGCTTGGGCGCTACCCGCTGCGGCGGTAAGTAGAAGAGCAGAGGTCGGGATCAGCAGCATTTTTTTCATCGCGTTCATGTCAAATTCCTTCTTTGCTTGGTGAATGCATTGCTGGATGATGCCTAACGAGGTCAGTCAGCGAATGCGACAGGGTAGTTGTATCATCGGGGTTCTTTCCTAAACCTGACAAAGCCGTTCATCTGGCGTTCATGTTGCCTTTGGCATTCTAGCGACATGAAAATGACCCCTCTTTTTTCGCTTAAGCAGTCCCCTATGCGGCGGCTCCCGTTGAAGGGGAGTGCGGCGCTGGTGCTGGTACTCTTGTTGATGAGTAGCGCGACCGGGGACCAGCACTGGAAAGACCTGCATAGCGAAGTGCAGCGAGGCGACGTGGTGCCGCTTGAGACCATTCTCGACTGGCTCGACGCCCATTACATGGGGGACGTGTTGGAGATCGAGGTCGAGCGCGATGATGGGCTGGTCGAGTATGAAATCAAGCTGCTAGGACCCCAAGGCCAAGTCGTGGAGTTCGAGTTCGATGGCCAAAGTGGCCAGCTCATGCAAATCGAGGGTGTGCGCATTCGCGAGATGCAGCGTTAAGTCGTTTTTCCATTAAGGGTGTGTTGATGAAGTGTTTACTGGTAGAGGATGACCAGGCGCTTGCCCGTGAGCTGAGCCAAGCGCTGCAGGATGGCGATTGGATCGTCGAGCGGGCTGAGAACGGCCAGGAAGCGGACTTTTTGGTGCGAACAGAGGCGTACGATACGGTCATTTTGGATATTGGCTTGCCCGATGGCGACGGTACCCGCTGGCTCTCTTCCTGGCGTGAAGACGGTATCGATCTTCCCGTACTGATTTTGACTGCACGAGAACGCTGGGCCGACAAAGCCGCTGGCTTCACCGCCGGTGCCGACGATTATGTCACCAAGCCTTTCGAGCCTGCTGAAGTGCTCTTTCGCCTGCGGGCGCTGGTGCGCCGCACTCACGGTCACGCGCACCCGGTCCTCAAGGTCGGCGAGCTCTGCTTGGATACGCATACCCAGCACGTCACGTTGGTGGGCAGACCGGTGAGCTTGACCGCCCAGGAAACCCGCCTATTGAGTTATTTGATGCACGCCGCTCCCCGAGTCGTTAGCCGCAGTGAGCTCTCAGAGCATGTCTACGACCGCGATCACGAGCCCGATTCCAACGTGATCGACGTGCAGGTGAGTCGTCTGCGTCGCAAGCTGGGCGCATGGCGCATTGCGACGCTGCGTGGCCAAGGCTATCGCTTACTGGCTGACGAACCGAGCGACACATGAGCGCTGGTGTCGTTTCTTGGAGTCAGCGCTGGGCCGGGCGGTCGATCAACTTACGCCTGCTGCTGGCGGTGCTATTGATGGTGCTACTGGCGCTGCCCATCGCTGGATGGCTACTGGCGCATCACTACCGCACCGCGGCCGTCGGCGCCTTCGACGAGCGGCTGGAAGCGACGCTCAACGTGGTGATCGCCGGGGTGACCTACGATCCTTTGAGCGAGCAGCTTAGCTACGAGCGCGCGCTAGGGGACCCTCGCTTCGACCACGTGTACTCCGGCTGGTACTGGCAAATTACCGATGAGGCGAACCACACGGTCACGTCACGGTCGTTATGGGATCAGCGCTTACCGGTGCTGGAAAGCGAGCGATTGACTGCCCGCACTCTGTCGGGCCCACGTGGTCAGCAACTGCGCGTGGTAGAGCGAGATATCTACCTGGGCGCGCTGGAAGCGCCGCTACACGTGAGCGTTGCCGCGCGAGACGATGACTTGCGCGAAGACATCAAGGCCTTCCAGCAGGTGTTATGGCTAGGACTGTTGGGCCTTGGGGTGATGCTGTTGGGCGTGTTGGCGCTGCAGGTGCGGTGGGGGCTCGCGCCCCTGCGGCGTATGAATGCCAACCTGCGCGACGTAGAGCAGGGGCGAGCAGAGCAACTGGATACCCGGCTGCCCGAGGAGTTAGCGACCCTCGCTGCTTCCATGAATGCGGTGCTGGCCCGCGATCAGCGGCTCATCGAGCGCGGCCGCCACACGGCGGGCAATTTGGCCCATGCTCTCAAAACGCCGATCAGCGTCATGCGGCTACTGGCCAAACAGCTCCCTAGCGAGAGCCGCAATGCTTGGGAGGCCGAGCTGGCGCGTATCGATAGCGCCGTGCGTCACCATCTGGCGCGGGCCTCTGCCGCCGGTGAGGGCGTACGCTTTGTTCCTGTGGCGCTACACGAGACGCTCTCGCCGCTCATCACTGGGCTCGCCCGGCTAGCGCAGCGCCGCCATATTACGTTGCGCCAAACCGTCGATAGCGGCGTGGAGGTGCATATGGATAGTCAAGATTTACAAGAGATGGCGGGTAACGTGCTCGACAATGCGCTGCGCTGGGCCAATAGCGATGTGCACATTCGTCTGCAGGCCGACCACAAGACGCTACGGTTGGTGGTGAGCGACGATGGTCCTGGCATGACGGCCCAGGAGTGCCAAGCGGCGGTGCGGCGCGGCAAGCGGCTGGACGAGCAGCGCTCGGGCAGCGGGTTGGGCTTGGCCATCGTGACGGACCTCGTCACGCTTTATCATGGCCAGATGCGCCTACAGCGCGCAGCGTCTGGCGGTTTAGAGGTGGTCATTGAACTGCCTGTGGTCGCTGTTTGAACCAACCCGTCAAGCAGCGATGCAACACACAGCACAGAGGGTGTGAAATGACGCGAATCGCTACGACGTTACCCGACGTTCTGGTTGGGCCTTTGCTGAGGCGGCTGTCGCCGTCCCGGCTTGTTTTATGGCTGGTAGCGACCCGGCCGCTCACCATGCAGCTCGTGTTGAATGCCGGGCAAGACGCCCAGCAGACCTACGCACTCGATAATGCCCATCAATGCGTAGCGATTGGGCGGCATGCCTATATTCATGCGATTGACCTAAGGCTGCCCGTCGCGCTACCCACTGATACCCGTATCGCCTACGATCTCCAGGTGAAAAGCCAGGAAGGGCAGTGGCGGCCTCTGCCGGAATGGGCGCCGTGGCTATGCCACGATGGCTACGACTCTCCGGGCTTTGTGTTGGCCTCTCGCCACCACCGCTTGATGCACGGCTCTTGCCGTAAACCCCACCACGACAGCGCCGACGGCTTAGTAAGGGCCGATAGCTGGCTGGCCGAGCGTCAGGAGACGCCCTCCGAGTGGCCCGCATGGCTGCTGATGACCGGTGATCAGGTGTACGTCGACGACGTGGCGGGCCCTATGCTGCGCGCCGTACATGCGTTGATTGCCCGATTGGAGTTGGTCGATGAGTGGCTGGAAGGTGCGACCGTCGAGGATAGCCAGGCACTCTACAATGCCCCGGAGAGCTACTACCATCGAGAAGCACTGCTGCCGGATGTCACCAGTAATGCTGCCTTGCGTGAGCGCTTTTTTGGGGGCGTGAAAAAACCTGTCTTTACATCGGCCAACGCCCAGAATCATCTCATGACCCTGGCCGAGATGCTCGCCATGTACTGCCTGGTATGGTCGCCGACACCGTGGCAAGTGATCGCCTATGAGCCACCGGCGCTAGGCGAAAAAGAGGCCGCGGCTTATCGCGAAGAGCAGGCCATCATCGAAGCGTTCGTAGAGGGGCTGCCCCAGTGCGCTCGGTTAATGGCCCACGTGCCCAGCCTGATGATTTTCGATGATCATGATGTCACCGATGACTGGAACCTGACCGCCGACTGGGAGCGCTGCGCCTATGGGCATCCGTTCTCCAAGCGCATTATTGGTAACGCGCTGGTGGCGTATTTGCTTTGCCAGGGGTGGGGGAATGCGCCCGATAAACTCAATCCGTTGCTTCACCAAGCGGTCACGCTGTTCGACGATGTCGGCCCGCTGAAGCCTGACCACCAGGACGTGTTTATCGAGCGGTTGCTGCGCTTTCAGGGCTGGGAGTTTCAGGTGCCGGGCACGCCCACGCTCATCGTACTGGATACCCGCACGCGGCGCTGGCGCAGCGAGCGCAGCCCCAACCGCCCGTCTGGCTTGATGGATTGGGAAGCGCTGATGGAGATGCAGCAGGCGCTGCTGGGCACCCAAAGCGCGGTCATCGTTTCGCCTGCGCCGATGTTTGGCGTCAAACTGATCGAAGGCATTCAAAAGCTCTTTACCCTGGCGGGCAAGCCGTTGGTGGTCGATGCCGAGAACTGGATGGCGCACCGCGGCGCGGCTAACGTGCTGCTGCATATCTGGCGGCACTCCAAAACGCCCGGTAACTACGTGATTCTCTCGGGAGATGTGCACTACTCCTTTGCCTACGACATCGTCGTGCGCCGTCAGAAGCGCGCTCCCCAGCTATGGCAGATCACCTCCAGCGGAGTGAAAAATACCTTTCCCAAGCAGCTGCTGAATACCTTTGACCGCTTGAACCGCTGGCTCTACGCACCGCTGTCGCCGCTGAACTGGTTCACCAAGCGGCGTAAGCTTAGCATCTACCCCCGCGACCCTGACCAAGCCAGCGCCGGAGAGCGACTGTGGAACGCCAGTGGCATTGGTTTGGTGAGCCTGGATGAGCAGGGCAAGCCAACGGACATTCGCCAGCTCGATGCCAGCGGTGGCGAGGCAGTGTTTCCACCGCCGGCGATCCCTACCGACACGTAAAGAACCGCTGGTTGTCATACAAATGTCATCACAATGACGCACCCTTGCTGCCCTAGTACCTTCCTCATGGAGCGTTACGAATCATAGGGATAGTCGACGTTTGATAGGGCAGCAGGCATATGACCGCACAAGAAGCGCAGTGGCTAAATCACATTATTGCGGCAGAAGAGCTGCACGTGCTGTTCCAACCGATCGTGGACGCCAATCAGCAGGCTATTTACGGCTATGAAGCGCTGATTCGCGGGCCAAAAACGTCTCCGCTTCACTCTCCGCTGCGGTTATTCGATGTGGCGACCCAGGCGGGATTGCTGGTCGAGCTGGACCTGCTTTGCCGGCGTCTTGCCATACGCCGCTTTGCCGAGCTCGACCTGCCGGGACTGCTGTTTCTCAATGTCATGCCGCTGACCATTGTGGAGCGGGATTTTCGTGAAGGGCTGACGCTCAGTTTTATCCAAGAGAGCGGCTTGCCACCCGAGCGGGTGGTCATCGAGCTGACCGAGCATGTGCCGATTCACGACTACGATCTGATGCGCCAAGCGGTAGATCACTACCGCGACATGGGGTTTCAGGTGGCATTGGACGATTTGGGGGCTGGTCACTCGAGTCTTCGCCACTGGTCGGAGCTACGGCCCGATTTCGTCAAGCTTGACCGTCATTTTATTTCTGGGATCGATCAGGAACCCGCCAAGCGAGAGTTTCTGCGCTCGATTTTGGATGTCGCCCGCAGCCTCGATTGCCTGCTCATTGCCGAGGGGGTCGAAACGGCGGCCGAGCATCTCTGCCTATGGGAACTCGATCGCGGGCTGGCACTGCTGCAAGGGTTCTATTTTGCTCGACCGAGCCCTCAGCCACCCATGCAGCTTAATACGCTATTGCCCGCCACCACCCAGCTCAAAGGCCCGGCGGGACGCACGGCGCACTCCATCTTGCGCCCCATCGAGAGCGTCCCGGCAAGTTGTTTAGTGCCCGCGCTGGCTGAACGCTTTCGCGAAGACCCTAAGCTGCGCTGCGTGGCGGTGGTGGAAGAGAGGGTCCCTGTGGCAGTGGTCCGCCGCAACGCTTTTTTGACGCTGTTTGCCAATCAGTACGGCCACGCGCTGTATGCTAAACGTCGCGTGTTAGATATCGCCGACCCTAAAATGATCGTCGCGGACGCAGAGCTCTCTTTAGAGGCCCTGAGTCAACAGCTCACCGACAGCCGCGATATCGAACAGGAAGATTTCGTCATCGTCGGCGGTGACGGTCACTACCTGGGCATGGGCAATATCGTCGATCTGCTGCGGGAGATTACCGCGATTCAAGTGCGTCAAGCGCGCCATGCCAACCCTCTTACCGGGCTGCCCGGCAATATTTTGATCAACGAAACCCTGGCGGCGTATTTATCCGAAGAGCGTGGGTTCGCGGCGGCATACGTCGACCTGGACAACTTCAAAGCGTTCAACGATGCCTATGGCTATGCTCGCGGTGACCACGTGATCATTTCGCTCTCACGGCTGCTCCAGGCTCAAGTGGAGAGCGCGGGGGGCTTTATTGGGCATATCGGTGGCGACGATTTCATGATGCTGCTGCCGTTAGAGCACTGGCAAAACGTCTGCGAGCAAATTCTCCACTCTTTCGAAGTGCTGGCGCCCGGGTTTTACGAGGAGAGTGATCGGCTGCAGGGGGGGATTTCCATTGAAAGCCGACAAGGGGGCGTGACGTTCTTTCCCTTTGTCAGCGTCTCGATTGCGGTCAAGCCAATTACGGACCCAGCGCCCTGCAAAGCGCTGGATATCGCCGCGCAGCTATCAGAGCTAAAGCATCAGGCCAAAAAAATCGTGGGCAACAGTCTGTTCGTCGAGCGACGGGGCTGCTGCACCGGAGAAGTCCAGTAGGTCGTCATGTCGTCGTCATCCAAGCGTCACGGGAGTGTCCCGCTGCTGTCATATTGGCCCGCCACTATGGCATGAACACTTCATAACTCGCTTAGGTGATGCCATGCACATGCACTCTTTCTCTTTCTCTCGTACGCTGTTGAGCGCCGCTGTCGTAGGCGCTTTTTCACTGGCAGCGGTGTCTGCCTCGGCTGACCTCTCTTCACGCTACACGGACAGCGACGGTGACATGATCGCCGACGTGCCCAGCGACGAGTCGCAGTGGGTCGATCCCGATACGCTGGTCTTTGCTTATACGCCGGTGGAAGATCCCGCCGTTTATGCCGATGTATGGGCCGATTTTCTGGACCATCTGAGCGACGCTACCGGTAAAAACGTCCAGTTCTTCCCCGTGCAGTCCAACGCTGCCCAGCAGGAAGCCCTGCGCGCAGGACGCTTGCACGTGGCGGGCTTCAACACGGGCGGTGTGCCGGTGGCGGTCAACTGCGGTGGCTTCCGCCCCTTTGCCATGATGGCGGCAGAAGACGGTAGCTTCGGCTACGAGATGGAAATCATCACCTACCCCGATAGCGGCATCGAGACGGTGGAAGACTTGGCCGGTCGTCAGCTGGCGTTTACCTCTGAAACGTCCAACTCCGGTTTCCGCGCCCCCTCCGCGCTGCTGCGCTCCGAGTACGGCCTGGAAGCGGATGAAGACTTCGAAACCGCCTTTTCGGGCTCTCACGACAACTCCATCCTAGGCGTCGTGAACAAAGATTACGACGCGGCCGCCATTGCCAACTCCGTCGCCAAACGCATGCTGTCGCGCGACGTGGTGAGCGAAGATGATTACAACGTCATCTACACCTCTGAAACCTTCCCCACGACGGCCTACGGTCTGGCGCACAACCTGAACCCTGAACTTGCCGAGCAGATTCAGGATGCATTCTTTAGCTACGACTGGGAAGGGACACCGCTGGAAGCCGAGTTTGCCAACTCCGGTGAAGCACAGTTCATTCCGATCACCTACCAAGAGAACTGGTCCGTGATCCGTACCATCGCCGATGCCAACGGCGTGACGTACGACTGCGATTGATCGATCCGTCATTCCGTGCGTTTTCTCGGCCAGGAGGGCGACCTTCTGGCCGAGCCGCTATGTAGCTAATGACATAAGCCCTTATTCATATAAGCACTTGAGTATCAGACACTGAGGCACTTCCCATGTTGACACTCACCGGCGTTGGCAAACGCTACCCAACTGGCGATCGCGCGCTGACCGATATTCAGCTGTCGCTGCCCAAAGGGCAGGTCATGGCGCTGATTGGCCCATCTGGCGCAGGAAAGAGCACTCTGATTCGCTGCGTGAACCGACTAGTAGAACCCTCGCAAGGCAGCATTCGATTAGACGATGTGGAGCTGACGACACTCTCGGGTAGCCGTCTGCGCCACGCTCGCCGCGCCATGGGGATGATCTTCCAGGAGTATGCGCTGGTGGACCGCCTGAGCGTGATGGAAAACGTCCTGTCGGGCCAATTGGGGTATGTGGGGTTCTGGCGTAGTTTCTTGCGCCGCTATCCCCAGGAGGCCGTGGCAGAAGCGTTTCGACTGCTGGAGCGCGTTGGCTTGCCCCACGCGATCGATAAACGCGCCGATGCCCTCTCCGGCGGCCAGCGCCAGCGGGTGGGCATCGCCCGGGCGCTGTTGCAAAGCCCCAAACTGCTGTTGGTGGATGAGCCCACGGCCAGTCTAGACCCGAAAACTTCCCGCCAAATCATGCGTTTGATTCGTGAATTGTGCGCCGAGCGCGAGCTGGCCGCTATCATCAACATTCATGACGTAGCGTTGGCCCAGCAGTTTGCCGACCGTATCGTTGGGCTGCGTGCCGGGCAGATCGTCTTCGACGGCAAGCCGAGCGAGCTGACCAGCGAGATGCTGACCACCATTTACGGTGAAGAGGAGTGGGACACCACACCAGAGCCTGCCGATGACGACGAAGAAGAGCACCAGAAGGTGACATCGCGTACCGCGCCGTCACCCTCGGCCAGCGCGCCTCAAACACCGCAACAGGGCCGCTTGGCGAGTGGAGGCGTTCAATGAGCACGATAGACACGCGAGCCCGCCAGCAGGCGGCCCGGCAGGGCCAATGGCGGCGGCTGCCGCTGATCGAGAGCCGCCGCCTGCGTTGGGCGTTGGTGCTGGGGGGAGTGGTCTACCTTGTACTGGCGCTCGCTTCGGTGGAAGTGAATTGGGCGCGGGTGGCGGAAGGGGCCGGGCGCGCGTTGAACTTCCTCGGCGCGTTTTTGCAGCCCGATTTCGTCAGCCGTCAAAGCGACATTCTGGCGGGCCTGCTGGAAAGCCTCACCATGACGCTGACCTCGACGGTGATCGGCGTTCTACTCGCCATTCCCGTCGGCTTAGGCGCGGCAAAAAATATTGCGCCGTTACCTGTGTATGCGGTGTGTCGGGCAATTATCGCGGTCTCGCGCACCTTTCAGGAGGTCATCATTGCCATCCTGTTCGTGGTGATGTTCGGCTTTGGTCCTTTTGCAGGCATGCTCACCTTGGCCTTTGCCACCATCGGCTTCATGGCCAAGCTGCTGGCGGAAGATATCGAAGACCTCGACTGGAAACAGGTAGAAGCCGTGCGCACCACCGGTGCCAGCTGGTGGCAAACCATGAACCACGCCGTACAGCCCCAGGTGATGCCGCGCTTGATCGGGCTCTCGATGTACCGGCTGGATATCAACTTCCGCGAGTCGTCGGTGATCGGCATCGTCGGGGCCGGGGGGATTGGCGCGACACTTAATACGTCGCTTAGCCGCTACGAGTACGGCACCTCGGCCGCCATCCTGCTGATCATCATCGCCATCGTACTCATGAGCGAATATGCCTCCAGCCATGTGCGTCGTTGGACGCAGTAGCATGGCGTTAGGCGTGTGGACTATCCCTTTATCCAATCTGAAAGGCAAGAGGAATCCTCCATGCCGGTAACCACTTCTTCTCAAGGCATGCCGCAGTGGCAGCGGCGCACCAGCCGCGCCCAGTGGCTGCAGTACGTCGCTTGGCTGGCGGGCATTAGCCTGTTCTTACTCTGTTGGAAAGTGATCTCCGATAACACCATGTGGGTGTTCGTAGAGGACGCGGGCCGCCAGGGCAGCGACTTGATCAGTCGTATGGTGCCGCCGCGCTGGGAGTATGCCAGCCAGCTCTGGCAGCCCATGTGGGACACGATCAACATCGCTACCTTGGGCACTGCGCTGGGGATCATGATGGCATTTCCCGTCGCGTTTTTGGCCGCCCGCAATACCACGCCGCATCCTCTCGTACGCAGCGTGGCGCTGACGATCATCGTCTCTTCGCGCTCGATCAACTCGCTGATTTGGGCCATGCTGCTGGTCACCATTCTAGGCCCCGGCGTACTGGCGGGCATCATCGCGATTGCCCTGCGGTCGATTGGCTTTGTGGGCAAGCTGCTCTATGAGGCCATCGAGGAGATTCATCCCACGCCGGTGGAAGCCATCAGTGCCACCGGCGCGAGTCGCTTGCAGGTCATGAGTTATGGCGTACTGCCGCAAATCATGCCCGCCTTTGCAGGCATCAGCGTGTATCGCTGGGACATCAATATCCGCGAATCGACGGTGCTGGGGCTGGTGGGCGCAGGTGGCATAGGCCTGCAGCTGAACGCCTCGATCAACAGTTTGGCGTGGAATCAGGTCAGCGTGATTTTCGTGCTCATCTTTGCCACGGTACTGGTGTCGGAATGGGTCTCGGCTCGCGTACGTCACGCCATCATTTAACCCGTACCCGTTAGGAGAATCGCCATGCGCTTTCCCCATTCCGAGATCACGACGATCGATCTGATGCGCCACGGTGAACCCCAAGGTGGGCGAATGCTACGGGGCAGTACCGACCACCCTCTCAGCGAAACAGGCTGGCAGCAGGTGACCGATGCCGTCATGCGTCACACGATGGAGGGTCGGCCGCCCTATGATGCCATTGTGAGCTCGCCGTTGGCCCGTTGCCGCGAATTTGCGCTCTGGTTAGGGGAGGAGTTCGACCTACCGGTACAGGTGGATGAGGATTTGGCCGAGCTGCACCTGGGCGAGTGGGAAGGTAAAACGTACGCCGAGGTGTACGCCCAAGAGGGCACGGAGCAGATGAACGCTTTCTGGTTCGACCCCGCCCGCGCCGCACCGCCTGGCGGAGAAACCTACGCCGAGCTGGATGCTCGGGTCAGCGAAGCGTGGCGGCGGCTGTTGGCGAATCCGCCCGGCCACCATGTGCTCGTGGTAGCCCATCTGTTCGTCTGCAATGCCCTGTTCCGTCAAGTGTTAGAGCAGCCGCTCAGCAACGGTCTAGTGATGGATCTGCCCTATGCCGCCATGAGCCGCCTACGTCACGAACGCCATGCTATGGGTGAGAGCACGTTTATCGAGTGGGTCGGCCGGTAAGCGCGCGTGAAGCAGTAGCGGGTCAACGGCGCTTAGGCCATGATAAGAGCAACACGTTTTTTTGGAGCGTTGCCATGCCGTTGACTCGCTGTTCATCTCTTTGTGCGCTGCTCATGCTGCTGCTCTTGGCAGGGTGTGCCAGTCACGACGTGGCCATGGCCCCCGCGCCCAGCTCGCCAGCGGGTATGTCGATGGAGCGCGCGTTGATACTCTCCCATGCCCAGCAGGCGATCGGCACGCCTTATCGCTTGGGTGGCAACTCCCCCGACGGTTTGGACTGCTCCGGCCTCGTCGAGATGACCTACCGCGCCGCAGGTATTCGCGTGCCACGCACCGCCGACGGCCAGTTTCGTGCGCTTCCCCAAGTCGACGCTCCCCGCCCTGGCGACCTGCTCTTTTTCGGCGATGGCAATAAAGCCACCCATGTGGGCATCTACGGCGGTAACCGCCAGATGATTCACGCTCCCGGTAGCGGCCGCGCCGTGGTAAGCGTACCGCTGGATATCGACTATTGGCAGCAACGCTTTTTAGGCGCGGCATCGGTGGCGCCCTAAGACGTGAGACAAGCCTGACTTAGGTTAATAACCTTTCGTGAGCACACGATACACTCGCCGTATTTTGCTGGCCGACCCCTTGTCCCTCTGCCGCAAAACGCGGCCAGCTTGATGAATAATGCTCATCAAGCCCAACGGGTGACCGGCGAGGTCGCGGTGCAGGCATGCCAAGACATGCAGCAGATTCATCAGGCCAACGAACTGGTCACATCGATCGTGGCTGCTATCGACAACAACGTGGCACGCATCAGCGAAGGTGAATCACTCGTGTCCACGACGAGCACCACGCTTGCCAATATTGCTGACCGTGTGCAGCAAGTGGCTACGTTGGTCGATGAGATTGCCACGGCGAGCCAAGAGCAGTCTTCCGGGGTCGAGCAAATTAGCCATGCGATGGCTCAGCTAGAGGACGTCACGCAACAGAATGCGTCATTGGTAGAGCAGGTGGCCACGGCCAGTCGTTCGCTGGATGAGCAGGCCGACGAGATGTCGGCACTTGTGAGCCGGTTTCAAGTGACAGAGCCCGTTATGAGCGATCATCGCCAGCTTGCTTATAATCGATAGCGCGACGATGCGCGTACCAGAGGGCCTCCTACTTCCTGGTACGCGCTAGGCAATGGATGCAGACGCGACACGAGGGCAATAAAAGCGCGTTGATTCAGCGCTGTTGAATCTAAAACACGGGGCAAAAGACGGTGTTAATATGAGCAAAAGACCTTAAATCAACAACGCTTATAAAAGGAGAGCAGAGACGCATGAGCCCGCCCTTGAATGACATAAAGGAGCAGTCTTTGCCTCAGCCAAACCCTCGCCCAGCGTCCATCTCTGCCGACGCTGTGGCGATCTCGATCTTCGATTCCCATACATCTCTGACACCCGCCGAGTCGGCCTTTCGCTACGCCAACGAAGCCATCATCATTACCAATGCCGACAACGCCGTCGTCGATGTCAACCCTGCTTTCAGTGAGCTGACGGGGTTGGCGTTGAGCGAGGTAGAAGGAAAAACCCCCGAGGCGTTTAGCATTCTGCCCTTGGATGACAGCCGTACGACGCGTTTGATGCGTGAAGAGCTGCAGCTTCGCGATCGTAGCAAAGGGCAGATTCGCTATCGTAGCCATGACGGCCAGTTTTATCCGGGCATGATGTCGATCAATCGTGTTCGCGATGAGCGGGGGCAGGTGAATCATCACGTGATCGTACTGGCGGACTTATCCGCCATTCCCTCACACGCGCGCCATCTGAATCGTGAAGTCTATTTTGACGCCTTGACCGGCCTGCCCAACTTACAGCTATTGACCCAACTGATTCAGGAGTCGATTCAGCATGCCGAGCAGCGTCAGCTATCGCTGGCCGTGTGCGCGCTGGACATCGACCATTTTCAGCGCATCAATGACCGTTTGGGCCCTCACATAGGAGATGCGCTGCTGGCAGCCTTTGCACAGCGTATCAGCCACCTGCTTTTTGGGGATGACGTGCTGGCCCGAATTGGTGGGGACGAGTTCGTTTTGCTACTGCATCACGGTGTCGAGGAAGCCTTTTTCGAGAAGCTACTCGCCTCATTGCGTCAGCCGCTGCTGATCGAAGGGCAGACGATTTATCTCACCGCCAGCTTGGGCATTACTCGCTACCCTGACGATCACGTCCAGGGCGATGTGTTGCTGCGCCACGCCAATCAGGCGATGTACCGGGCCAAGCAGCGCGGGCGGGATACCTACCACTTTTTCGACTCTCAGCAGGACCGTCGATTGCAGGTGCGTCACGAGCAGCGTCAGCGTTTCATGGATGCGATTCACCATGACGAACTTCGCCTGTTCTATCAACCGCAGGTCGATATGCGCAGCGGCCGCGTGGTAGGTGTCGAGGCGCTTATCCGCTGGCAGCATCCCGAGCTTGGGCTTCTCTCCCCCGGTGACTTTTTACCGATCATCGATGGTACGCCTTTAGAGGTGGACTTGGGGGAGTGGGTGCTGGAGCGCGCGCTGCGTCAGCTCACGCTGTGGCAGAGCGAAGGGATGGCGCTGCCGGTTAACGTCAACATTAGTCCTTCGCATCTGTTGGTGAATACGTTTAGCCAGCGTCTAGCGGAGCTGTTGGCACGTTACCCCAACGTGTCACCGTCGCTGCTCAAGCTCGAAGTGCTCGAAAGTGCGGCGATGCACGACGTGAAGGCGGCACTGAAAAACATGGCGCGCTGTCAGGCATTGGGCGTCGGGTTTGCCATCGATGACTTTGGCACGGGGTTCTCGTCGCTGACGCATCTACGCCAGCTCCCCGTCAATCTGATCAAGATCGACCAGAGTTTCGTGCGTGACATGCTCATCGATCAAGATGATATGGCGATCGTGGAAAGCGTGATTTACATGGCCAATCGGTTTCAGCGGCCCATGCTGGCAGAAGGCGTTGAAACGTTAGACCATGCCAGGGCGCTCATATCGCTGGGTTGCGAGCTAGCTCAAGGCTATGGCATTGCGCGCCCCATGCCACCGGAGGCGATGGCTGAGTGGCTGTCCCACTGGCCCACACGGCAAGATTGGAGAGGGCTGGCAACCTTGCAATGAGGCATCAAGCCGCTAGGCGGCCTGCTCGGGTGGCTGAGGTTCGTCATTGACGGCGACGTCGTCTGGCTCCTCGGAGCGGGCTTGGTTCATTTCGCTCTGCTCACGCGCGGCTTCTAACTTGGCTTCTAGTAGATATTGCCGGGCTTGAGCCGCCACTTGCAGATCTTTCGGTGAAGGGTCAGCAGGGGCGAGCGCTGCTGCAATCACGGTTTGCATCTTCTCTACCGTGGCTTGGGGGTCGCCCGGTACGGGGCCATAATCGATCGATACCTCACCGGCGACGGCGTAGCGTTTACCGTCCGGACCCACTTCGTACTCATAGGTCGCGCCGCCGGTGTAGGGAGCGCCGACGGTTTGGTGGGCCATTTCGTGCTGGCGTACTTCGCGATCGGTTTGCTTGAGCTGTTCGAGCTGCTGAATCTCCTCCGGTGCCAGCGGCGTGCCATCGGGCCGGGTGGGGCCGGTAGGGGTGTCGCTTGCACGGCTCTCTTCACGTTGGCTCACATCGTCCGAGGATTGAGCGCTCTGCGAACGTTCGGCACCAGCGTCACGCTCGATACCACTGCGCGTGACACGTGCCGCAGGCAGCGTCGAGGACGTCAAGCCTGCAGATGAGGCGTGATAGGCGTTGATCGAGGAAAGATCCATGAGCGATTACCGATATTTGCGGCCAATTCAGTTAGTATAGAGTATCCGTGAGCCAGCCGAATTGCGCAACGTTATGCACTCGATCGATGTCATTCTTCATCTAAGTGTCACCGACTGTTTGGCTTACTATGAAGGCCGCTACGACAACGTGCGGGCGCGCAGTGTGGATGGCCGTTGGGTGGTGTTTCCTGCTCATGCCTTACAGCGGGTAGTAGGACAAGAGGGGGTGCATGGTGTGTTTCGGATACTGTTTACCGATCAAGGCCGCTTTCACCATATTGTTCCAATCAACCGCAGTTGAGCCTGCTTTATGCACCAGCATGACGCCACGATGACGCTTTACGAATTGATGTACGCAGTGATTCCCAACTTAAACACTGCTGAGCGTTTAGTGTGCAACACCCTAGATAGTTTGATTAACGCGTCAGAGAACCCGCTCGATATCGTTAAACGTACCGAGCAGCGTCAAGCGTTTAATTTAGAAGTTCACCGCGTTCGTATGAATATCGAGCATCTCCTCTCGCGTTATCGCAACGATGTGGACGAAGTGTTACGTACGCAAGGAGGTGTTAAAGGACCACGGATTCAGCCAGATGCCTTAGAGGCCGATGCCATTCAAAGCGCGATCGATATGTATCAACATGTACGTGCGTTTCAACGTGGAGAGCGTCGTCACCCGGTGCCGCGTCGATAGATCTACCTGGCATTAATATTGCCTGTATAATGGGCACGCGTATCAGGATTACCCGCTTGATCGTCTGCAGCTTGCCTACCCGGCGATGGCTGCTTACCCACTAGGAGATTACCCATGTCTGCCTTACCGGTCACACTGATGGTGGCTCGGCGCGTTGCGAAGGGCCGCTACCAAGATTTCAATCGTTGGCTCAACGAAGGGCGCGAGTTGGCGGCGGACTTTCCTGGCTACCTTGGCTCAGGCGTCCTAGCCCCTCCTCAAGAAGACGATGAGTTTCAGATTATCTTTCGTTTCGAAAACCAAGCCTCGCTGGCCGCTTGGGAGCACTCGGCATCGCGTCATGCGTGGCTAGTGCGTGGCAAAGGGCTATATGATGCACCCCACGAGCACCGCGCGACGGGACTGGACACGTGGTTCAACGTAGGGCCGGGTGTTACGCCGCCCCGCTGGAAGCAAGCCGTGGCCGTATGGCTGGCTTTTTTCCCAATTTCACTGCTGTTTCAGTGGCTCTTTGGCGGCGTACTGGCCGATTGGGCGTTAGTGCCCCGTGTTCTCGTCAGCACGTTAATGCTAACGCCAGTCATGGTGTTCGTATTCATTCCACTCTCGACGCGTTTATTGGCCCCTTGGTTACAGGGTAAATGGTCACCACTGGATCTTTTGGCCCGTTTGAAACAGCAATATAGGGCATAGGTCGCGATCATCGCACTAAGATGCGCTTTTAATATTAAATTATCAATAAAACAAAGGTTTATCATATCTTGCCAACAAGAGGCGAAAAGAGATTTTCGCCTCTTGTTGCATTTGCACAGTGGCTTCGGCTTTCTCCATGAGGTTCGACGCCGTAATAGTGCTAAGCTGAGATGGCTTGCAGTCAATGGATAACTGACATTCACTCATAGTGAGTGTACCAAGTCGCTTTATGGAGCCGTTATGATCCGCGTTCACCATCTTGAAAAGTCTCGCTCGCATCGCATTTTATGGCTTTTGGAGTCATTAAATCTCGATTATGAGTTAGAAGTGTATCAACGGGATAGTAAGACGCAGCAGGCGCCGGAGGCGTTAAAAAAAGTGCATCCTCTGGGAAAGTCGCCGGTCCTTACCGATGGCGAGTTAACGATTGCCGAGTCGGGAGCCATCATCGATTACGTGGTGAACCGTTACGATGACGGCCAGCGTCAGCCGACCGCCGATGCGGGCGAGGAGTGGGTCAACTATCGTTATTGGCTACACTACGCGGAAGGCTCGTTAATGCCGTTATTGGTCATGGGGCTGGTGTTCAGTCAAGTGCCCAAACAGTCACCTTGGTTCGTCAAGCCACTGGCCAAAGGTATTAGCGATACGGTGCGTAAGCGTTTCATTCAGCCTCAGCTAACGCAGCATATGGACATGATTGAGCAGCATCTTAAGACCCGAGGCCATTTTGCAGGCGAGTGGCCCAGTGGGGCCGATATTCAAATGAGTTTTCCGCTGCAGGCGTTAAAAGCGACGCAGTCGCTGTCCGCTTATCCCTCTATCGCGGCGTTCGTGGATCGAGTAGAGAGCGATCCTGCATGGAAGCGCGTGGTGGAGCGTGCGGGACCGTTAACCATGCCGGGTGAGTAACGCCTACTATGCGGCACAAGGGAGTGTTCGCGGTGAGCCGGATGCCAAGCAACCGCTCTGCCAAGCGCTTGATGGGCGCTACCTTCGGGTCTATGGCACTGCTTGTGTGTCTAGGGTGGAGCATTGCGGCGCAGGCAGATAGTCCGTTGCGAGTCGGGGTTTACCATAATCCGCCTAAACTATTTGTGGGTGAGCAGGGCCAACTGCGTGGCGTGTTGGGTGAGCTGTTGGACGCTATGGCCCAGCAGGAGCAATGGCAGCTCGAGAGCCACCTGTGTGATTTTCAGCAATGTTTGACGCTGCTGGAGCAGGGCGAGATCGATCTATTGCCCGACGTGGCCTGGAGCGAAGAGCGAGCAGGGCGTTTTGCGTTTCACCATGAGCCCGTCATGCATAGTTGGTCCCAGCTCTATCAGGCCAATAATCCTCGTGTGGAAGCCATCCTCGATTTAGAGCAGCAGCGCGTCGCCGTGGTGGATGGATCGATCCAGCAGAGCTACCTGGCTGCTGTGACCGAGCGCTTCGGCATTAACGTCATCTGGATGCCGGTGGATAGCTTTGCTGCGGGATTTCAAGCCGTGGCCAACGGCGAGGCGGACTTGGTGGCTTCCAACCACCTTTTTGGCGACTGGCGGGCGAGAGATTATGGTCTGCGCGAAACGCCGATCATTTTCCAGCCTGCTCGGCTATTTTATGCCGCATCGCCCTCCTTTGCCGTTGATAGGTTAGAGCGCATCGATGCCACGTTGCTCGCTTGGAAAGACGATATGAACTCGGTGTATTACGACATCCTGAGTGCTTGGCGCTCGGGCAGTCGAGTCGATACGCTGGTTCCAACGTGGCTTTGGTGGGTCTTGGGTGGGTTACTCATCGTACTCGTGGCCGCAGTGGTGGCGACGTTAACGCTCAAACGACGTGTGACGATCAATCGCGCCAAGCTTTCCACCAACGAACACCTATTGGCGACGATACTCGACAGCGTCGATGCCTACATCTATATCAAAACGCCGTCGCTCGAATATCGTTACGTCAACCGGCAAATCAGTGAGCTGTTCCAACGCTCTCCCCAAGAGATACTCGGTAAGCGTGATGATGCTTTTTTCGATTCTGGCAGCGCGGCTGAAATGGCCGAAAACGATCGACAAGTGCTGTCGTCGGGCAAAAAAATAACGGTCGAAGAGCATAACGTCCTCCAGGGTGAAGAGCGGGTGCGCACCTTCTTATCGATCAAGATGCCTTTGGAGATGTCTCCCGGCGAAGCGCCGTGCCTGTGCGGGATCTCCACCGAGCTGACCGAGTACTTGGAGATGCAGTCGCGCACCCATCACCTAGCGTTTTACGATGCGCTGACGGGGCTCCCCAATCGGCGTTTGTTGATCGAGTCGCTGGCAAAGGCCACCGACCCGGAAGAGGAGGGTGGCGGTTACAGCGCCGTGCTGATCGTAGACCTGGATAACTTCCGTCTGGTCAATGACATCCAAGGCCACGAAAGTGGCGATCAGCTGCTGGTCAATGTGGCGCAGCATCTCAAACAGCGCTTGAGTGACGATGCGACGCTGGCACGTTTTAGTAGCGATGAGTTCGTCGTGCAGGTCAACGGGCTGGGGGAGCGGCAAAGTGAGGCCGCTGCCCACGCCGAGCGACTGGCCCGCCAGCTGCTGGAAACGGTGTCGCAGCTGCGCAACGACCGTTCCCTGCCGATTAGCGCCAGTATTGGTATTACGCTCTTCGACGGCGCAGGACAGGGCGTCAATAGCGTGTTGCAGCAGGCCGACATGGCACTGCAGCAGGCCAAGGCCGCAGGGGGGAATACGCTACGCTTCTTCAATGTCGACATGCAGACCAGCGTGCTGGAGCGGGCAAGTCTCGAAGGTGATTTGCACCAAGCCCTGTCGCGTAACGAGCTGGCGCTGCATTATCAAGTGCAGGTCGACCATCAAGGCGCCACTATCGGTGTAGAGGCGCTGTTGCGCTGGTACCATCCGCAGCGGGGTTGGGTATCGCCAGGTACGTTTATTCCGTTGGCGGAAGAGAACGGGTTGATCGTGCCCATCGGCTATTGGGTGCTGCAGTGCGCCTGTGAGCAACTGGCCAAGTGGTCGCATCAGCCTGCCTATGCAGGATTGACCATTTCGGTGAACGTCAGCTCGGTGCAGTTCCAGCAACCTGAATTCGTGCGTAACCTCGAAGGGTTGCTGGCACAAACCCAAGCACCGCCGGGTCGGCTGGTATTAGAAGTGACCGAAAGCCTATTGATGCGGGAGCCCACGCGCGTGCGCAATACCATGCTCAAACTGCGCGCGCAGGGCATTCGTTTTGCATTGGACGATTTTGGCACTGGCTATTCTTCGTTGAGTTATCTAAAGCGCCTGCCCTTGGACGAGCTGAAGATCGACCAATCCTTCATTCGCGAACTACTCACCGACAAGACCGATGCCGCCATCGTGGACACTACCATCCTATTGGCGGTCAGCCTTGGACTGACGGTGGTCGCAGAAGGCGTCGAGAAAAAAGAGCAGTTAGACTGGCTAAAAGGACACGGCTGCTATCGCTATCAGGGCTACCTGTTTGGTCGCCCTACGCCCATCGAGTACCTGTTCGAGAGCTATTGAGACACACCGCTTGTCGAATCATGATGCCCCTATAACAAAATGCCCACCCAGGTGACCTGGGTGGGCACTACGCGAACACTCAGAAGGACGCTAGCCAAAAACGCCGAAGCTTCCCGCGTTGAGCCACATGTGTACCGCTATACTGGCGATGTAGCCAAGCAAGATCACCGGCGACCAGCGCAGGTGGCCCAAAAAGGTATAGGAGCCGCGCGCTTGCCCCATGACCGCCACCCCGGCGGCGGAACCAATCGACAGCAGGCTACCGCCGACCCCTGCCGTAAGGGTGATCAATAGCCAGTGACCGTGGGACATGTCCGGCTCCATGGTGAGCACCGCAAACATCACTGGGATGTTATCGACCACGGCCGAGACCACCCCTAGGGCAATGTTGGCCCAAGTAGCGTTCCAGCCGGTATAGAGTGCTTCCGAGAGCAGACCCAGGTAGCCCATGAACCCCAGGCCACCGACGCACATCACCACTCCGTAGAAGAACAGCAGCGTGTCCCACTCGGCACGTGCCACACGGCTGAATACATCGAAAGGCACTACGCCGCCAAGCTGCTCCAACTTCTTGTTGTCGCCCAGGCGGCTGTAGCGTTCACGTTTGCGTTCCAACGAGCGGGGCAGACTTTGGCGCAGGTAGTAGCCAAAGAACTGCAAATAGCCCAGCCCTGTCATCATGCCCAAAACCGGCGGCAGGTGGAGCAGCGTATGGCAGAGAACGGCCGTGACGATGGTGAGCAAAAAGAGCGCGATGATACGCCGCGCGCCGCGCTTCAGTTGAACGTCCTCATACACGCTGCTGGGCTTTTGATCCTTGATGAACAGACTCATTACCGCCGCAGGAATCAGGAAGTTCACTAGCGAGGGGATGAACAGTATAAAGAACTCCTGGAACTGGATGATACCGGCCTGCCAGACCATCAGTGTGGTGATATCGCCAAAGGGACTAAAGGCGCCACCCGCATTCGCCGCGACGACGATGTTAATGCACGCCAAGTTGATAAAGCGTTTATCACCTTCGGCCACTTTGGTAATGACCGCGCACATCAAAAGAGCCGTGGTCAAGTTATCGGCGATGGGCGAAAGAATGAACGCCAATCCCCCGGTCAGCCAAAACAGCGTACGATAGTTGAACCCTTTGCGTAGCATCCAAGAGCGCAACGCATCGAAGACACGTCGCTCTTCCATGGCGTTGATATAGGTCATCGCCACCAACAGGAACAGCATTAGCTCGGTAAACTCCAGAAGCGTCACGCGAAACGCGTACTCGGACGTCTCCGACATCCCGTTCTGAACGTATACCCAGCCAATGAGTCCCCAGATGATGCCCGCGGCCACCAACACCGGCTTGGATTTGCGCATGTGAATCTTCTCTTCGGCCATCACGAGCGCATAGGCCAGTACGAAGACCACCACGGCAATATAGCCGACGGCTGATGTGGTCAAATCCACATCACCGGTGACCGCAAAGGCCGCTGGAGTGAACAGTAATAGTAAGGTCGCTAACAAAAAAGGCCAGCAACGAGAGTATCGAGGCTGGCCTGGGTCATGATGTAGCGTCAACATGGCGTGTTTATCCTTATAATGGGTTAAAAGAAGGGGGAATAAGCGCCGCCAGTTTAACAAGCTATATTGCGCCGCAATACGGAATTAAACCGAATGAATACGGCGTATCGCTTAGTGATGACGTCTTTTTTTAGGAAATTAACCGTTCTGCTAATAGTAAATTATGCTCAGTAGTGTAAGAAATTTAGCGGATTAAACCAAAGACGAAGATAGTGCATCGACCGAGTAGACGAAAGCGCGCTGCCTGGGTCGATGCGTGGTTCAATGAGTGGTTCGATGATTGGTTAATCGTGGTGGGTCGTGAGTGCCTCTTCAAGCCACCCTTGCTTCATTTGGGGCACCGACGCCAACAGCTTTTGCGTGTACGCATCGAACGGTGGGCTCAACACGGTGTCACGCTTGCCGTAACGCACCACCTGGCCTTGATGCATGACTGCAATGCTATCGGCAATCGCCTTGACGGTCGCTAGGTCGTGAGTGATGAACAGATAGGCCACGTTCTCCTGCGCCTGCAGCCGTAGCAGCAGCTTGAGAATGCCATCGGCCACTAGCGGGTCGAGCGCGCTGGTGACCTCATCGCAAATGATCAGCTTGGGTTTGGCGGCCAGCGCACGGGCAATGCACACACGCTGCTTCTGCCCGCCCGAGAGCTCGGCCGGATAGCGGTCGATGAACGCTTCTCCTAACTCGATGGCGTCGAGCAACTCGATGACGCGTTCACGGCGTGCTTTGCCTTTCAATCCAAAATAGAACGTGAGCGGGCGGCCAATGATGGTTTCCACCGTGTGGCGCGGGTTCATGGCTACGTCCGCCATTTGGTAGATCATCTGCAGCTCGCGCAGTGTCTCTTTGCTGCGCTCGGCGAGGGTGTGGGGCAGCGGCGTCTCTGCAAAGTGCAGCTGGCCCCGATTGGGGGGCAGCAGCCCGGTGATGACCCGCGCCAAGGTCGATTTACCCGACCCGGACTCGCCCACGATGGCCAGCGTCTGGCCGGCGCTCACCGACAGAGAGATCGTCTCCAACACATTGTGGCCGCTCTGATGATAGGCCGCGCTGACATCCTCGACCGCTAGCAGCGGCGTAGGTGAAGGCGGTTTTGGCGTATGCGCGATGGAACGTACCGCGACCAGCGCTTGTGTATAGGCTTCCTGGGGCGACTCGATGATCTGTGCCGTGCTGCCCATTTCGACTTTCTCGCCCTGGCGCAGCACGAGAATGTCGTCCGCGACTTGTGCGACCACGGCGAGATCGTGAGTAATGTAGAGCGCGCCAACCCCCGTGGTGTGGATGGCCCGCTTGATGGCCGCCAGCACGTCGATTTGCGTGGTGACGTCGAGTGCCGTCGTGGGTTCGTCAAAAATGATCAGGTCGGGTTTTGGGCAGAGCGCCATGGCGGTCATGGCGCGCTGTAGCTGCCCGCCCGATACCTGGTGGGGGTAGCGGCTGCCAAAGTGTTCCGGGTCGGGTAAGCCGAGTTGGCCGAACAGCTCTACGGCGCGCGCTTCGGCCTCTTGGCGTGTCGCCAGGCCATGCAGCAGCGTGGTTTCGATGACCTGCTCCATCAGCGTTTGGGCGGGGTTGAACGCCGCCGCCGCTGACTGCGCCACATAGCACACCGTTTTGCCGCGCAGCTTGCGCAGCGCTTTGGGGGTGTCTTTCAGAATATCCCGGCCGTTGACCCACACTTCGCCGCTCAAGCGAATGCCGCCACGCCCGTAGCCCGCGGGTGACAGGCCAATGGTCGATTTACCCGCACCCGACTCGCCGATCAGGCCCAGCACCTTGCCGCGCTCCAGGGTGAAACTGACGTCGTCGACGATGGTGATCTCCTGCGGCGCCTCACCGGGTGGGTAGGCCGTGGCGTCGATGGTCAAATGGCGAATGTCTAACAGCGTATCAGCCACGGCGGCCTCCTTTTAGATCGGTGGTGTGGCGTAGCACCCAGTCCGCGACCAAATTCACGGAGATGGCCAGCAACGCGATGGCCGCCGCAGGAATCAGCGCGGCGGGTACGCCGAACACGATGCCCTGGCGGTTTTCGCGCACCATGCTGCCCCAATCGGCTTCCGGTGGCTGAACGCCCAGACCCAGAAACGATAGCGAGGAGAGAAACAGCACCGCAAAAATGAACCGCAGTCCCAGCTCGGCCACCAGCGGTGTGAGGGCGTTGGGCAGTATTTCGCGGAAGATGATCCAGCCTTTACCCTCACCGCGCAGGCGCGCGGCTTCTACGAAGTCCATCACGTTGATGTTCACGGCCACCGCCCGGGAAATACGGAACACGCGGGTCGAATCCAGCACGCCCATGATCACGATCAGCATGAGCACGGTGCTAGGCATCACCGACAAAATGACCAGGGCAAAAATGAGCGTCGGTATCGACATGACGATATCGACGCCGCGCGAAATGAGCTGGTCCACCCAGCCCCCGTAGACCGCCGCCAGGATGCCCAGCACCGAGCCAATGGAGAACGCCAGTGCCGTGGCGAGGGCCGCAATGGTCATGGTGGTGCGCGCGCCATGTATGAGGCGTGAGAGCAGGTCGCGGCCCAGATTATCGGTGCCTAGCCAGAACTCGGCCGATGGCCCCATCCACATATCGCCCACGCTTTCGGACATGGGGTAAGGCGCGAGCCAAGGGGCAAAAAGCGCCATCACTAAAAAGCCGAACGTGAGCAGCAGGCCAATCAGCGCGGTCACTGGCATCCGTTTCAGCAGCGTTAAACATATCGACATGGTGTTGCGTTCCTGTCTGGTGACGGTGTTCAGCGGTTTATTTGGGGTGGCGCAGTCGCGGGTTGGTGACGATGGCAATGATGTCCGCCAGCATGTTGAGCCCGATGTAAACCGCCGCGAAGAGGAGCCCGACCGCCTGCACCACCGGCACATCGCGTTTGGACACATGGTCGATCAAATACTGCCCCATGCCCGGGTAAACGAAGATGACCTCGACCACGACGACGCCCACGATCAAGAAGGCGAGGTTCAGCATGACCACGTTGACCACCGGGGCAATGGCGTTGGGAAAAGCGTGTCGCGCGATGATGCGAAACAGCCCCAGGCCTTTGAGCTCCGCCGTTTCGATGTAAGGTGACTGCATCACGCTTAAAATGGCCGCCCGCGTCATCCGCATCATATGGGCGAGAATCACCAGCGTTAACGTCGCAGCAGGTAGGGCGATGGCATGTAGGCGCTCGCCCAGGCTCATGCCGCTATATACGGTGGAGACGCTGGGGAACCAGTTGAACTTCACGGCAAATAGGTAGATCAGCAGGTAACCGATGAAAAACTCCGGCAGCGAAATGGCCGTCAGCGTGGTGCCTGAAATCACCCGATCTGGCCAGCGGTTTTGGTAGCGCACCGCCACGAGCCCTAACAAAATCGCCAGCGGCACGGCGACCACCGCCGTCCAAAAGGCCAGAAATAGCGTATTGCCCGCACGGCCCCAAAGCGACTCGCCAATATCCTGACGATTGGAGAGCGCCGTGCCCAAGTCGCCTTGCAGTATGCCGCCGAGCCAGTCGAGGTAACGTAGCCAAGCGGGCTGGTCGAGACCCAGCTCGCGGCGCAGGTTGTCCACGGCTTCGGGTGTGGCGCTCTGGCCGAGAATGGACTGTGCCACGTCGCCTGGCAGCAGCTGCGTGCCGACGAAGATTAGCACCGATACGGCCAGCAGCAGTAACAGGCCCAGCGCCAAGCGCTGGGCAATCAGTTTGATGACAAAGGTGTTCATAGCAAGGTCCGGTTTAGGAAGCCAACCAGCACTTCGAGAGTGCAAAGCCCGCCATCATCTCGCCCATGGGGTGCGCTGACCAGCCCCCGACGCTATTTAATGTCGCTTCGATGTAGTCGTTGAACATCGGCAATATCAAGCCACCTTCATCGCGCACCATCATCGCCATGTCGTGGTAAAGCTCGGCACGGCGGGTGGTGTCCAGCTCGCCGCGGGCTTCACGCGCCAGGGCATCGAAGTCATCGCGGAAGAAGCGCGTATCGTTCCAGTCGGCGCTGGAGATATACGCCGTCGAGTACATCTGGTCTTGGGTGGGGCGGCCGCTCCAGTAAGAGGCGCAGAAAGGCTGTTTATTCCACACCTCTGACCAGTAACCGTCGCCGGGCTCGCGGCGAATCTCCATATTGATGCCTGCCTGGGCGCAGCTTTGCTGGAACAGCTGTGCCGCATCGACGGCGCCAGGGAAGGCAACGTCCGAGGTGCGCAGGACGATGGGGCTACTGTGGCCCGATTTTTTGTAGTGATAGTTGGCGCGTTCGGGGTCGAATTCGCGCTGAGGAATGCTATCGGGGAAGAGCGGGTAGGCGGCATTGATCGGAAAGTCGTTCCCCACGCTGCCATAGCCGCGCAGAATGCGCTCGACCATGTCGTCACGGTTGATCGCATACTTGAGTGCCAGGCGGAGATCGTTGTTATCGAACGGTGCCGTATCGCAGTGCATCGGAAACACGTACTGCGCGCGTCCCGACGTATTGTTGATGACGATGTTGGGCAGGCGCTGCACCATCTCCACGACGCGGGGCTCGACGCGGTTGATCATGTGAACCTGGCCACTCTGCAGGGCAGAAATGCGCGCGGTGGGGTCGTTGATGACGGTGATCTCGATCTGATCGGCAAAGCCGTACTCGTCGGGGTTCCAGTAGCCCTCGAAGCGCTCGGCGATCTGGCGCACGCCGGGTTGGAACTCCACGACCTTGTAAGGGCCGGTGCCGATACCCGCTGCCGGGTCGTCGATGCCGCCACCGGGCTGGATCATCAGGTGGTAGTCAGACAGCAGAAACGGCAGGTCGGCGTTGGGTTCGAGCGTCACGATCGTGACTTCATAGGTGTCGGTGGCCTGGATCGATTCGATGCCCCGCATGATGCCGAGCGCACCCGATTGCGAGTCCTCGTTCGAGTGGCGCTGCAGCGTGGCGACGACGTCTGCAGAGGTCATCTCCTGGCCGTTGTGGAACTGCACGCCGCGACGCAGTTTGAAGACCCAGGTACGCGCATCCGGCGAGGACTCGACGCTTTCCGCAAGGCGGGGCGTTAGCTCGCCCTCTGGTGAAACGTTGGTCAGGGCCTCGCCCCACGATTGGCCAAACGAGTGCTGCACTTGGCTGGTCCAGCTCGCCGGGTCGAGGCTATCGGTCGATTCGCCGCCCTGCATACCGGCCTTCAAAATGCCGCCGCGCTGAGGCGTACCGGTGTTGGCAAACGCCTGGCCTGACAGCAGCGAGGCGGCAAAGGGGGCGGCCATGCCAAGGGCCATGGCGCGGCGCATGAAGTCACGTCGCGACAGCTGGCCTTGGGTGGCCTGTCGAGCTAAAGCGGCCATCGATGGGTGCATGTGGGTGGGTGCGTTGTGTTCTTTTTTCATGCGTTGATTCCCTAGGTTGGTTTAACGAGGCGAGGTGCCAAAGGCCAGTGTGTCGTAATCGCGAATCACGTGAGCGGCGAGTGTCAGGTGCTCGCCGCTCAAATGGGGCGCCGCACAGATGCCGATACCGGCCCGAAGGCCTGCGGCTTTTCCCATCGCCATATCGCCATTGGAGTCGCCAATGATGAGCGTACGCTCGGGTGTGACGCCAAGCTGCTGACAGGCAGCGAGCGCCATGTCGGGGAAGGGCTTGCCACGTGGCACTTGGTCGTGCCCCAGCACCACGGAAAAGTGGTCCGCAAGCGAAAGAAGGGAGAGATGACGCAGGGCGTTGCGATGATCATCTGATGTCACCACCGCCAATTGAACGCCTGCATGGCGAGCGCGAGCGACGAAGCCGAGAAGTCCCGCCACGGGGGTGACGCAGCGCGACCAATCGAGCGATGCATCGAGCGACTGGAGCGCGTCGTGAGTGATTTCCGTTGCGTCGTTCCACGCCAAGCCGCCCTCGAACAGGCTGAGCGCCACGATGGTGACAATGTCGTCCAGCGAGCCAATGGTGAGCGGCCCGGTCGGATCCCACAACCGGGAGTCGGGGTAGATCCCCACGCGACGATAAAGCTCGGCAAAAGCGAGGGGCGGGGGCGGTGACGAAAACGTAGCGAGGCGGCGGTTGACCGTGGTGATGAGCTGATCGAACCAGCCAATCCAGAGGTCACCAAAATTGAGTAGCGTGCCATCCTTATCGAACAAAATGGCATCGATGGGGTAGGTAACACCTTGTACGTTGAGTTGGGGCATGTGGTTTGATGGCGTTGAAACGCCTTCTCTTTTAGTGGCGGGCGCACTGAGCCATCGCCAAGATTTTTTTTGAACGTTCAATCGAAAAAGTGATTTAGCCTGGGTAATCCCACCGTTGATGTCAAGTTGATGACAGCCGATGCACAGCGCACAAAAGACGCCCATTTGGGCGAGCGCCATCTAGCGCTAAGGGCGACTAACGCAAGGGAGAATATGCCGCTATGCTAACGGTGTTGTGTGTCACGCGAAGGGTGACGAGTCGATCCATCAGGCCGAGAAGGCCATGATTGCAAAGGACGTTGAATGCGTGCCCGTATATGCTCTTTTTTTCGCCTTGGTAGTGTACTGGCGCTCGCGCTGACGATGGCGAGCCTTGGGCCCGTGGCCCAGGCGCAAACACGGATGACTTACAAGTCGGCGCTCGCAGGGACGGCCTACCATCAAATGGGGAGCGAGCTTGCCCAGGCCATTCGACAGGGAAGCGACGAGACGCTCTTGCTGACCAATGAAGAGAGCCAGGGCTCGGTACAAAACATTCAAGAAGTGATGAATCGGCAGGAGCGCTATGTGTTTACCGCGCCCCCTGCGCTCGTCGCTCAAGCACAGGCGGGCGAAGGTGTCTTTGCGAGTCATGATCGCGAACGGTTCGGTGCCATTCGCGGACTGTTTCCCGTGCCATCGTTGACCATGCATTTCGTGATGGCAGGCGATGACGGTACGACCTCGATCGATGCGCTGAGCGGTAAACACGTGCTGATCGGGCGGGGCACCTTCAGCGCAGGTGAAGCCGCACGCTACTTCCGGTTGTTCGGTTTGGAAGACAGCGTGCGCCTAGCGGATGCGTCGATCACCAATGGCCCTGAAGCGCTTCGGGAAGGTCGAATCGATGCGTTCGTCACGGCTAGCTCCTACCCCACGCCGAATGTCATCGAAACGGCCTCGCTCGTGCCCATTACCCTGGTGAGCTTTACCGCTGAACAAATCGCTCAGACGGGCGCCGTGCCTCAGGTGATTCCCGGCGGCACCTACCCCGGCATCGCTCAGCCCACGCGCACGACGTCGATGCCGGTAGTTGCCTACACCACCAAGCAGATGGATGTAGAGACGGCCTACCGCCTCACGAAGTTCTTCTGGGAGCAGCAGCCTTGGCTTGCAGAGCAGTCCGCTTGGTGGGGAAGCGTCACACCGGATCTGCTCACCCACCTGACGACCCCGCTTCACCCAGGCGCGCGACGCTACTACGAAGAAGCGGGTATGGAGCTGCCTGCCCATGTGCGTTAAAAAATCGTAAAGCTCAGCGCAATATAGGCTGCATAGCCGCCCAGCAGCGCTGCGCCTTCCCAGCGTGACAGGCGCATGCCGGTATAAAGAAACAGCAGGAGAAGAGCGGCCGAGCCGAGCATGACCCATTGATCGAACTGGCTGACTCGTTCGACAATGGGCAGTGGCTGCAAACAGGCAGAGATCCCCAATATCCCCAGGACGTTGAAGATATTGCTGCCCAGGATATTCCCGACGGCGACATCGGCATGACGGCGGAGGGCCGCAATCACCGAGACGGCCATCTCCGGCAGCGACGTGCCGACCGCAACGATGGTCAAGCCGATGACCGCCTCGGAAATGCCCATGGCCTGGGCGAGACCAATCGCACCATAGAGCAGTAGCTGCGAACCGCCAATCAACATGCCAAGGCCCACGACCAGCGCGACGCTGATCATGACGGTCGACGTAGGAATGGCCGTGACTTCCTCCGCTTCGGCGGCGTGCATCTCGCCTTCGGGCAGCGGCTGTTGTCGCTCGGTGTGGTAAGCCCATACCAAATAGGCGGCGAGGGCCAGCAGCAGCAGTGCAGCCTCCCAGCGGGCCAGTTCACCGCTCCAGGCAAGTACGATGAATAGCACGCTGGCGCCGACGACCACGACGCCATCTCGCCTTAGCGCCAGAGGTTGAACCGTCATGGGGCAAATGGCGGCACATAGCCCTAAAATCAGTAAAATATTGCCGATATTGCTGCCGACGATATTGCCCACGGCGATATCGGGCTGCTCGCGTATCGCGGCATCGATCGAGACCACCAGTTCCGGGGCCGAAGTACCGAACCCCACGACCACCAGCCCCGTCAGCAACGGCGATACCCCCATACGCTTGGCACCGGCGACGGCGCCGCGTATCAATGCTTCTCCTCCGCCAAACAGCAGCACGATACCGGCCAGTAAGCTCAACCCATACAGCATGTGTCATCTTCCTTTTGATACGCTTGGTCGTTTGCCAAGCTTAGGCTTATGACATTAGCTCAGTTCGTTAGGCCTGCAAGCCCCCGTGGGCAACGCATCATAAAAGAATTAAACGCAGCAGGCACGGTAGGCGGTTGCCAATCAACTCGATAGCATAGTGCGTGACGGGGAGTGACACCGCAGTGAGCGCCGAGCAAACCATGCGAGGGTGGGAATTATGCGTGAGCAGCGTATGATGCGCGCGGTACAGTCGCCAGAGCGCGCCTCGCCCGAAGCTCAGTGAGCTGACTCTTTTACCTATGACGGAGCATGAAAAATGCCAGATATCGTGGTGATGTTTTTCTTACTGGGACTGCTGGCGGGGGCGGTGAAATCGGACCTGCAAGTGCCCAAGGCCACTTACGATACGCTAAGCCTGTTGTTGATGCTGACGATTGGCTTGAAAGGCGGGATGGCGCTCTACGGCAATTTGCACTGGGGGCTAGTGCCCGAGCTGCTGGGCGTCGCGCTGCTCTCTGCGCTGATTCCTTTGATGCTGATGCCTCTGTTGCGCCGTTTCGTGCGCCTCTCCGCCGCCGATAGTGCCAGCATCGCCGCTCACTACGGCTCGGTCAGTGCGGGGACCTTTGCCGTGGCGCTTGCCTACGTCGAAGCGCGCCAGCTAGCGGTGGGCAGTGAAGTCACGCTCTACTTGGTGGCGATGGAGCTACCGGCCATCATGATCGCCATCGCGCTGTTTCGGCGTCATCAGGGCGCGGCGGTCAAAGAGAGCACGAGCAAGCTGTGGCATGAAACGCTGACCAACCGGGGGGTGATTCTCCTCGCCGGTGGCGTGGCCATTGGCGCGCTGTACGGGCCAGTTCAAGGGGCGGAAGTCACCGCGCTCTTTACCGGGGCGTTCAAAGGCGTGCTAGCGCTCTTCCTACTAGAAATGGGGTTGACCGCCGCGCAAACGCTGCGCCCCATGCCTTGGCATCATTGGCGGCTCGTCACCTTCGCTCTCGTGACACCGCTTTGCCTATCGCTGCTGGGGATACTGGTCGGCGCGCTGGTGGGCCTGCCCCTGGGCTCGGTGGTGATTCTCGCAGCGCTCGCGGCCAGTGCCTCCTACATTGCCGCGCCTGCGGCCATGCGCGCGGCCATACCGGAAGCCAACATCGGCCTAGCGATGCTGGCATCCCTGGGGGTGACGTTCCCGCTGAACGTCATGATCGGCATCCCACTGTACCACCAGCTGATCGACTGGCTGCTGGTGTAAGCCAGCGCATGCTAAGTGTTCGTCGTCACTTGACGATGAGCCACAAAAAAAGCACCCGAAGGTGCTTTTTTTGTGGGGTGTCTGGTGGAGGCGGCGGGAATTGAACCCGCGTCCGCCAGCACGCGCCCATTGGCTCTACATGCTTAGATTCCGTCATTTGCTTTAGCGCGACTGACTCCGACGGTCAGGATTCAGCCACGCGAGCCTTCTAAAGTTTAACGGTTGACGAGAAGACACCGCCAACCGCGGTCCTATCAGCTTTAGCTCATATCCCCGCAGTGATGAATAGGCACATCACCTTGGGGCCAGACAAGAAGCTAGCAGGGTTTAAGCTGCCAGCGCGCCTTGAGCGTAGTTTTCGTCGTTTGCGACTATTTTTCGTGATGTGGTATTTACGAGATACATCACGCTCTCGGCATGCACCGCAGGGTTTGTCACCGGCGTCGAAACCATGTCGCCCCCTAAGTCAGAGCCGTAGTCTAACGTGCTCACAACGAATTGACCAGTTATGCCTTGTTATGTTCCCGCATAATCCGACCTTTTTGGCGGTTCCAGTCACGGTCTTTCTCGGTAGCTCGCTTGTCATGGATTTTCTTACCGGTCACCAGCGCTAGCTCGCACTTCACCTTGTTACGCTTCCAGTAGAGCTTGAGCGGCACGCAGGTGTGGCCTTTGTCCTGTGTGACCGAGAAAATCTTGGCAATCTCTTTACGGTGCAGCAGTAGTTTGCGCGTGCGAGTGGGGTCGGCGATTTCATGAGTGCTGGCCGTGTTCAGCGGCATGATATGACTTCCCAGCAGGAAGGCTTCGCCGTTGCGAATCAAAATGTAAGTGTCGGTGAGCTGCGCTTTACCCGCGCGCAGGCTTTTGACTTCCCAGCCTGCCAGCGCCAAGCCCGCTTCGAAGGTTTCGTCGATATGGTACTCAAACCGTGCCTTCTTGTTCTGGGCGATGACACTGCTGCCGGGGCCCTTGCTGTTACCTTTTTTCGTGGCCATGGAACCTCATCGTTGATCTGTCAGTAGCACCCCTTCGTTATGTGGGGAGGCGTGATACCATTCAAGGTCTGAAAAAATGTTTCCCATGATACGCTCTGGGCACTGTGAAGTCAGCGGAGAGGTCAATGCCAACCGTCAATCGTACCGCCTTGGTGCGGCACACCCCCCAGCAAATGTTCGATTTGGTCAATGACTTCGAACGCTACCCCGAGTTCCTGCCGGGGTGCCGTCGAGCGCGTTTGCTCGAGCACGACGCCGATCACCTGATTGGCGAAATGACGCTAGGACGCGCAGGCGTGGAACAAACCATTACCACGCGTAATGACTTGTATGCGCCCGAGCGGATCGAGCTGTCGCTTGTGAAAGGGCCGTTCAAGCAGCTAAAAGGGCGCTGGTTATTCACGCCCATGGGTGCGGACGCCTGCAAGGTGAGTCTGGAGATGGAGTTCGTATTTGCCAACAAGCTACTCAGTATGGCGTTTGGCAAGCTATTCCAACAAATTGCCGGGCAGTTGGTCGACGCGTTCACCAAGCGTGCTGACGAGATGTATGGCCGTTAAACAGCTAAACGTTGAAGTTGCCTTCGCGTTGCCGCACAAGCAGCGTATCGTCGCGCTGACGGTGCCGGAAGGGACCACCGCACGGCAAGCAGTGTCATTGGCCGATTTGCCTAGCCTGTTCCAAGAAGTGCCCAGCGATACCTTTACACAGGCGCCGCTGGGTATTTTTGGTAAGGCGATTCGCCACCCAGAGAAAGAGGCGTTACGCGAGGGCGATCGTGTCGAGGTCTACCGCCCACTGCAGATCGATCCAAAAGCGGCCCGATTAGAGCGGGCCAAACGTCAGGCCAAAGGACAATAGTCCTGCCTCACTCGTCGGTAATGATTGGCTGCGGTTCGGGGGCCGTCTCCGGTGTGGGCGTGCGTTGGATGGGCAGCGCATCCAACGGGTCAGCGCCTTCAACGGCGGGGCCCATACCCCGGTCGGTGCTGATCGGCAGGTCGCGCGAAAAATCACCGTCTCGTTCGATGTTCATCAAGCGGCCTGCATTATCGAACGTCAGCGTCACGCGGCGCTGTTCCACGCCTTCGTACGCTTTATCGATGCGATACACGTAGTCCCACTCGCGAGAATTGAAGGGCGCTTCCAGCAGCGGACGTCCCATGACATAGGTCACCTGCTCTTGGGTCATGCCTGGTTGAAGCTGGCTGACCATCTCTTGAGTAACCAGGTTGCCCTGAGGAATGTCGCGCTTGTAAACGCCAACGTAGCTGCAGCCACTAACGACGGTCAGGGCAACGGAAAGGGTAATGATACGAGTCAATTTTTGCATTTGAGCCTGTTCTTCACTATCGTGGTTTCGGTCGATGATACCCGACCTAACCTGTTACTGCGAAGAGCAACCATGGCCGATCAGAACCATGAACTACGCAAAGCCGGGCTAAAAGTGACCCTGCCGCGCGTCAAGATCCTGCAGATTCTCGAAAATGCTTCGGGCCAACACCACCTTAGCGCAGAAGAAGTGTATAAAACACTGATCGATGCGGGCGAGGATGTTGGCTTGGCGACCGTCTACCGCGTATTGACTCAATTCGAGTCGGCGGGCCTTGTGATTCGTCACAATTTCGACGGTGGTCACGCGGTTTTCGAGATGACCCAAGAGGACCACCATGACCATATGGTGTGTCTGGAAAGCGGTGAGATCATCGAATTCGTCGATGACATCATCGAGCGTCGCCAGCAAGAGATCGCCGAAGAGCACGGCTACGAACTCGTGGACCATGCGTTGGTGCTGTACGTTCGCCCTCGTGGGTCTGACGTAACACGCCAGGATAGCGGCCCAACGAATCGCAAATAGTGGCTCATCAAGCGCGGGTTTGCTAAGTCTCGCGCCGTGAAATAAATGCCCCCAGAGTGCACGTGATGTTTCACCGGTGCTCTGGGGGCGTTTTGTATTCGGTGAGTCGTTGAAGAGAAAACCGTCAGGTTCAGTGCGGCGGGCGCTGGCTGGCGTGGAGCATTTCCCGCGCATGGGCCAGGGTTTGGTCGGACAGCGTCACGCCGCCCAGCATACGCGCCAGCTCGCTGATCCGGCCGCGTTCGTCCAGCAGCGCCATGTGGGTGAGTGTGGTGTCTCGCTTGGCGCGCTTTTCGATGTGCAGGTGCTGGTGCGCCTGGGCGGCCACTTGAGGCAGGTGGGTCACGGTCATCACCTGGCCGTTTTCGCCTAGTTTACGTAGCAGTTGGCCGACGATTTCCGCCGTTGCCCCAGAAATACCCACGTCCACTTCATCGAAGACCAAGCTCGGAATCGTCGAATGCGACGCCGCCACCACCTGAATGGCCAGGCTGATGCGCGACAGCTCGCCGCCGGAAGCGACTTTGGTGAGCGGCCGGGCGGGTTGGCCCGGGTTGGCGCTGATCAGGAATTGCACATGGTCCAAGCCCTCGGGGGAAGGCGTTTCGCGCGGGGTGACGTCCACGTCGAAACGTGCTTTGCCCATGGCCAAGAAGGCCAACTGCTGCTGCACCTCTTTGCCCAGACGCACGGCGGCCTTCTGACGTGCTTCGGTGAGCTGCTTGGCCTCGCTGCGGTAACGCTCGCGGTACTCGGCCACTTGACTGCTGAGGGCTTCTAGATCGTCATCGCTGGCTTCGAGCTGCGCCACCTCTTGTTTGAGTTGGGCATGCAGCGCGCAAATCTCTTCGGGAGCGACGTGGTGCTTACGGGCAATGCGGTGTACGTCGCCCATGCGCTCCTCGACCCACGCCAGTCGCTCTGGGTCCAGTTCGGTGGTGCTGGCCAATCGGTGCAGCTCGCTAGCGGCCTCTTCGACTTGAATTCGGGCATCGCTCAACATGGTGAGCGTATTGGCCAGCGTGCCTTTGTCGCTGCCGGGCAGCGCGCTCAGATGGGCGTAGGCTTGGTTGAGAAGCGACAGCGCGCCTCCTTCATCGCTTTCGCAGCAGTCGGCGGCAAACTGGGTTTCACGCAGGGTCTCTTCGGCGTGGGCCAGGGTGTGCTGCTCCTCTTCCAAGGTTTGCAGCTCGCCTTCGGCAAGGCCCAACTGGTCCAGCTCCTCGACTTGATAGCGCAGCAGTTGGCGTTTGGCCTCGACTTCGCTGCCCTCTTCACTGAGTTTTTTCAGCCGACGGCGGGCACTGCGCCACTCGCGGAACGTCTCGGTGAGCTGCTGGCTGCCTTCGCGAAGCCCGGCGTAGTCATCCAGTAGCGCCAAGTGCGTCTCTTCCCGCATCAAGGCTTGGTGGGCATGCTGGCCATGAATCTGAATTAGCTGTTCACCGAGGGATTTCAAATCGGCAATGGTCGCTGGGTGGCCATTGATCCACGCCTTGGAGCGGCCGTTGGCAGTAACCACGCGACGCAAGAGACACTCATCGGCAGGCAGCTCGCGGGCGTCGAGCCACTCGGCTGCTGCGGGCAGGTGCTGGATATCGAAACGGGCGGAGAGGTCGGTTCGCTCGCAGCCGTGGCGCACGCTACCCGCATCGGCGCGCTCGCCCAGGCAGAGCCCCAGGGCACCCAGCAGAATGGATTTACCCGCCCCGGTTTCCCCCGTAATGGCGGTCATGCCACGGGTGAGGTCGAGTTCGAGACGATCAACGATCGCATAGTCTTGGATCGCTAGCTGCGTAAGCATAAGGCCTCCTGAGGCGGTGCGGCACAGAAGCTGGATACTTATCCAATAATTGTTGTTTTATACAGTAGTCGATAACTCACTTCAATGCCCCTCTTGAGATGGCTTTGATGGCCCCCATATAGGCTGCATACGTGGTTAACACCCGCTACTTACCTCAGGTGGCCGCCAACGGCACCGTTACTTATTTCAGGAGCAAGGCATGGCAAAAGAACCGCAAACCCCGTTGGAAGATGAGCTGGCACGCCAAGAGCAGGAAGCAGAGGTCACCGACCAATCTGCCGAAGAGCGGTTGGTGGAAGGCGAACTGGAAGGGCTGATCGATGACGATGCACCGCTGGAAGATAGCGCTGGCAGCCCCGAAGCCGACGTGCTGGCCGCTCAGGTAGAAGAGCTCGAGCAGAGCCTGGCGGAAGCCAAAGACCAAGCGCTGCGGGCTGCTGCCGAAGCTCAGAACGTTCGCCGCCGGGCGGAGCAAGAAGCCGAAAAGGCGCGCAAGTTTGCCCTGGAGAAGTTCGTCAAAGAGCTGCTGCCCGTGGTGGATAGCTTGGAGAAAGCGCTGGAAAGCATGCAGGACGATGCGTCCGAGGCGCATCGCGAAGGTGTCTCCATGACCCTCAAGATGCAGCTCGACGTGCTGAGCAAGTTTGGCGTCGAAAGCATCGAGCCTCAGGGCGAGCCCTTCGATCCACAGGTGCATGAAGCCATGGCGATGGTGCCGAACCCAGAGCTCGACCCCAACACCGTGATGGATGTGATGCAGAAAGGCTATCTGTTGAACGGCCGCCTCGTGCGTCCTGCCATGGTCGTGGTCAGCCAAAAAGCGAATTAAGCCGCGTTGACGCACTGCCGCAAAAAAAGCCCTTGAAATGCGGCAAGCGGCCCCCAAATAAAGGGCAACCCGCGGGAAAGCCCGCAGACGCCAAGTAAGTAACAGCGGCGTAAAACATCAGTTTTGTTTCAACCGAATTCGAGGTTTTTGCTATGGGACGCATTATTGGTATCGACCTGGGCACCACTAACTCTTGTGTGGCCGTGCTCGATGGTGACAGCGCTAAAGTCATTGAAAACGCCGAAGGCGGTCGTACCACGCCTTCCATCATTGCCTACACCGACGACGGCGAAACCCTGGTAGGTCAGGCCGCCAAGCGCCAGGCCGTGACCAACCCGGAAAACACCCTTTACGCCATCAAGCGTCTGATCGGCCGTCGCTTCAAAGACGACGTCGTTCAAAAAGACATCAAGATGGTGCCCTACAAAATCGCTGAAGCCGATAACGGCGATGCGTGGGTAGAAGTGAAAGGCAAAAAAATGGCACCGCCGCAGGTAAGCGCGGAAGTGCTGAAGAAAATGAAGAAGACCGCCGAAGACTATCTCGGCGAAGCGGTCACCGAAGCGGTCATCACCGTACCGGCCTACTTCAACGACAGCCAGCGTCAGGCTACTAAAGATGCGGGCCGCATTGCCGGTCTGGACGTCAAGCGCATCATCAACGAGCCGACCGCCGCAGCGCTTGCCTACGGCATGGACAAAGCCCGTGGTGATAAAACCATCGCGGTATACGACCTGGGTGGCGGTACCTTCGATATCTCCATCATCGAAGTGGCCGACGTGGATGGCGAAACGCAGTTCGAAGTGTTGGCGACCAACGGCGACACCTTCCTGGGTGGTGAAGATTTTGACCTGGCATTGATCAACTATCTGGTCGACCAGTTCAAGTCGGACAGCGGTATCGATTTGTCTGGTGACAATCTGGCCATGCAGCGTCTGAAAGAAGCCGCCGAGAAAGCTAAGATCGAGCTTTCCAGCGCGCAGCAGACCGACGTGAACCTGCCGTACATCACCGCCGACAACACTGGCCCGAAACACCTCAACGTGAAGGTGACCCGTGCCAAGCTGGAGTCGCTGGTCGAAGACTTGGTACAGCGTTCGCTCGAGCCGTGCAAGATGGCGCTGAAAGATGCAGGCTTGTCCGCGTCTGAAATCGACGAAGTGATCCTGGTCGGCGGTCAGACCCGTATGCCGATGGTTCAGAAGAAAGCGGCAGACTTCTTCGGTAAAGAAGCCCGTAAAGACGTGAACCCGGACGAAGCAGTGGCCGTGGGTGCTGCGATTCAGGGCGGTGTTCTGGGTGGCGACGTTAAAGACGTACTGCTGCTCGACGTGACCCCACTGACCCTGGGTATCGAAACCCTGGGTGGCGTGATGACGCCGCTGATCGACAAGAACACCACCATCCCGACCAAGAAGACGCAAACCTTCTCGACCGCGGATGACAACCAGACCGCCGTGACCATTCACGTCGTTCAGGGTGAGCGTAAGCAAGTGTCGCAGAACAAGTCGCTGGGTCGCTTCGACCTCGCCGACATTCCGCCGGCACCGCGCGGTGTGCCGCAGATCGAAGTGGCGTTCGATCTCGATGCCAACGGCATTCTGAACGTGTCTGCCAAAGACAAGGCGACCGGCAAAGAGCAGTCCATCGTCATCAAGGCGTCTAGCGGCCTCTCCGATGATGAGATCGAGCAAATGGTACGCGACGCTGAAGCTCACGCGGACGAAGACAAGAAGTTCGAAGCGCTGGTACAGCTGCGTAACCAAGCGGACGGCATGATTCACGCCACCCGTAAGACCGTTCAAGAAGCGGGCGATAAGGCCACCGATGACGAGAAACAGGCCATCGAAAACGCCATCGCCGAACTGGAAGAAGCGGTGAAAACCGATGACCAGGACGACATCCAGAAGAAACTGGATGCGCTGACCGAAGTCTCCGGCCAGCTGGCGCAAAAGATGTACGCCGAACAGGCAGAAGCGGCCCAGGCGGGTGGTGAAGGTGCTGAAGAAGCCAACACCAAGCAGGACGATGACGTGGTTGACGCCGAATACGAAGAAGTCAACGACGACAAGAAGAAGCAGTAACCCACCTCTTTCTGCCAAGGAAAGCGGTGACGCGGGAGGCAACTCCCGCGTTGCTGTTTCCGCGGCCGAGACGCCTATAGTGCGTAGCTAACCAGGAGGCGTAGGACCCATGTCCAAACGCGATTATTACGAAGTCCTGGGTGTCGAAAAAGGGGCCGATCAGAAAGAGATCAAAAAGGCCTATCGCCGTCTGGCGCAAAAATTCCACCCTGATCGAAACCCGGACGATACCTCCGCAGCGGAAAAATTCCGCGAAGTGTCGGAAGCTTACGAAGTTCTGAGCGATGGCGAGAAGCGCGCGGCCTACGACCAGTTCGGCCATGCCGGTGTGGATGGCCAGGGCGGCGGCTTTGGCGGCGGTGGCTTCGGTGGCGGCGGCGCTGGCGATTTCAGCGATATCTTCGGCGATGTGTTTGGCGATATCTTCGGTGGCGGCGGTGGTCGTCGTCGTGGGCCCAACGCACCTGCACGGGGCTCCGACCTGCGCTACAACCTAGAGCTGGATCTAGAGAGCGCAGTGGCGGGCACCACGGTGGACATTCGCGTCCCGCGTCATATTGAGTGTGACCGCTGCGACGGTGGCGGCGCCGAGCCGGGCTCCACCAAAGAGACCTGCCCGACCTGCCATGGTCACGGCCAAGTACGCATGCAGCAGGGCTTCTTTGCGGTTCAGCAAACCTGCCCGACCTGTCACGGCAGTGGCCAGCACATCAAAGTGCCGTGCCACAAATGTAACGGCGAAGGCCGCGTGCGTGAAACCCGCACCCTCTCGGTGAAGATTCCGCCGGGTGTGGATACCGGCGACCGTATTCGTCTCAACGGCGAAGGCGAGAGCGGCGTGAACGGAGGCCCGGCGGGCGATCTGTACGTTCAGGTGTCCATCAAGCCGCACCACATCTTCAAGCGTGACGGTAAGCACCTGCAGTGCGACGTGCCGATCAATTTCGTCGATGCAGCCCTCGGTGGCGAGTTGGAAGTGCCCACGCTGGATGGCCGCGTGAAGCTGAAGATTCCGCCGGAAACCCAAACCGGCAAACTCTTCCGCCTACGTGGTAAAGGCGTGAAGCCCGTTCGCGGCGGCGCCCCCGGCGACCTGCTGTGCAAAGTGGTGCTGGAAACGCCCGTCAACCTCAACGACGAGCAGAAAGACCTGCTTCGCCAGCTGCAAGAGAGCTTCGATGGCAGCAACAGCCACAGCCACTCACCGAAGAAGACCGGTTTCTTCGACAGCGTGAAGAAGTTCTTTGAAGAGATGAAGCCGTAAGAGCCCAGAGCGCTCTGAAGTAACAGCCCCAGCACCCCGGTGCTGGGGCTTTTTTATATGTATATGCCATTGCAGACCCATCCGCCGCGCCAAGGCTTGTGGGTCTGGCAGACGATGCTACGTGGGGCTTGAGTGAGACAAGCCAAGGCGACTTACGTCACAATAACAGCATCCGCTTATTAACCTCTGGACGCTGACGAATGAAGGAAACCACCTAATGCCTTTGGATGCTGTTGACCGCCCTTATTTGGGGATTTGGCTGCGTGTGCTGTCGGGGGTGCTGTTTACGGGCATGCTGGTGTGTATCAAAGCCGTGAGCGATGAAGTGCCGGTGGGGCAGTCGGTGTTTTTCCGTTCGCTGTTTGCGCTGTTGCCGATCGTGGTGTTTCTGGCCCTACGCCGGGAGTTTCCTCAGGGATTGGCGACCCGGCGACCGTTGGGGCATGCCTTGCGTTCAGGATTGGGCGCGGCGGCGATGTTTGCCTCGTTTGCCGCCGTGGCGGTGCTGCCGGTGGCCGAGACCACGCTGCTGGCGCAGTTGACGCCTATTTTTATGGCACTAGGCGGTGTCTTGCTGTTGGGCGAGCGCTTTACGTGGGTGCGTGCGCTCGCGATGGGGCTGGCGATGGGGGGAATGGCCGTGCTGGTGTTGCCGAACGTGGGCGGTGCTTCCCAATCGGGCCAGCTGGTGGGCTATCTATTGGCGGTGCTGAGCGCGGTGCTGACGGCGGGGGCGTTACTCACCGTGCGGCGCATTTCGCGCACGGAAACGCCGGGCGCCATCGCGTTTTACTTCATTTTGGTGTCGGCCCTGGCGGGGCTGGCGACGCTGCCGCTAGGCTGGTCAGCGTTACGCCCAGAGGTGTTGAGCCTGCTCGTGCTGGCGGGGCTGTTGGGCGGGGCGGCGCATATCGCGATGACGCTGGCATTTCGCTATGCCGAGGCGTCGCGGTTAGCGCCGTTCGAATACCTCGCCTTGCTCTGGCCGGTGTTGGCAGATTGGTGGTTATTCGATATTCCGGCCTCGTACCACTTCTTCTTGGCGCTGCCTTTGATGCTGGCCGGTGTCGTATTGGCGGCGCTGGAGGGTAAGCGCCTTAAATGGCCTCTTCGACGATAAGCTGAGGCCGCCCCTTCGAGCAGGGCTCGATGCGAGCGTTCACGCGGTAAACGCCGCGCAGTAGCTCCGGGGTGATGACGTCCTCCGTGGCGCCGCAGGCGATCAGTCGACCCTGTTCCAGCACCATGGCGTGATCGGTAAAGCGCAGGGCGTGGCCAATGTCGTGTAGAGCGACCAGAATCAGCATTTGCCGCTCGTCGGCTAGGCGTCTCAGTACGCTCAACAGGCTAATTTGTCGGTTGAGATCGAGCGCGGACGTGGGCTCGTCCAGCATGAGGATGTCAGGCTCCTGCACCAGCGCCTGGGCGGCGCTCACTAGCTGGCGCTGGCCGCCGCTCAAATCGCCGATGTCACGCTCGGCCAGCGCGCTAATGTTCAGCTCGGCAAGCGCTTTGTCCACTTGGGCAAGGTCGTCGGCTTGTACCGTCAGGCTACGCCCTTGCATGCGGGCCAGCAGCACGGACTCATACACCGATAAGACGGCTTTGGCACCGGTGTCCTGGGGCATGTAGGCCACGGGCCGCTCGGCGGTGGTGTGCGAAATGAGCACGTCGCCGCTGCCTTTCAGCAACCCTAGAATGCGACGGAACAGCGTCGATTTGCCTGCCGCGTTGGGGCCAAGCAGCGCCACGACTTGCCCGCCTTGAAAGCAGGGCGTGGAGATGTCGTGAACGATGGTTTTGCGCCCATAGCGGGCGCACACGTTCTTGAGCTGTAGCGTTACCATGCGGCCTTCTTGTGATTGAGCACGAGGAAAAGGAAGAAGGGAATGCCCACGAGCGACGTGATGATGCCGATGGGAATGATGGTGCCGGGAATGATGATCTTCGACAGCACCGACCCCACCGAGAGAATCAGTGCACCGCACAGCGCCGAGCCGGGCAGGAAGAAGCGCTGATCTTCGCCCAGCAGCATACGGGCAATGTGCGGGCCCACCAGGCCAATGAAGCCAATCGTACCGACGAAGGCAACGGCGATGGCGGCCAGCAGCGACACAAGCACCAATACCTCTAGGCGCAGCGCGCGAGGGTTGACGCCCATGCTCTCCGCTTTGGCATCCCCCAGGCGCATGGCGGTGAGCGCCCAACCGTGGCGTGCCAAAAGCGGCATTACCAGGGCGAGCACGCCGAGTGCGATCCAAAACTTTGGCCAAGTGGCTTTGGTAAGGCTGCCCATCGTCCAAAACACGACGGCCGCCACGGCCTCTTGGCTGGCAAAGAACTGAATCAGCGCCATCAGCGAGTTGAAGATGAACACCATCGCGATGCCGAGTAGCACGATGGTTTCCACGGTGACGCCGCGCTTTAGGCTCAGCGCGTGAATCAAAAACGCGGTGAACATGGCCATCAGAAACGCGTTGATGGGCACTACATATTCGATGGCGGTGGGGATGATGGCCACACCAAAGGCCAAGCCAAGGGCAGCACCGAAGCTGGCGCCCGCGGATATCCCCAGCGTGAACGGGCTGGCGAGCGGGTTGCTGAGGATGGTCTGCATCTGCGCGCCCGCCACCGAGAGGCTAGCCCCCACGACGATGGCCATGAGCGCGACCGGCATACGAATGTCCCACAAAATGACCCGCGCCTGCTGGCTGACGGCATCGGGAGTCACCAGCGCAGCGACCACCTCGGCCAAGCTGAAACGGGCGGGGCCGAGTGCCAAATCCACACAGAGACTGAGCAGCAGCGCGAGAGTCAGCCCCACCAGAATCAGCTGTCGACGCCACACTTGAGCGCGATAGAACGTGCGTCCGGCGGTTGGGTGGGCGACGTTGGCATTACTCATCATGAAGCGTTATCCAGTAGCCGGGCTGATAGTCGATCGGCAGAAACCGGTCGTGAAGCTCTTCCAAGGTAGCTTCGGGGTCTAAATCTTCAAACAGCTCGGGATGGAACCACTTGGCCAGCTGCTGTACGGCAACGAAGTAGTAGGGGCTGTTATAGAACTGGTGCCAAATCGCGTGAACGTTCCCTGTCTCGACGGCGTCGATGCCGGTCATGGCGGTGCGGGTCGTTAACGCTTGCAGTTTTTCCCGTGCCTGCGCCTGGTCGGCGCCGGGACCAACACCAACCCAGTCACCGCCTGGCACGTAGGCATCCCAACTGCCGCCCGTGACCACCACGTGCTGCGGGTCGGCGGCGATGATTTGCTCGGGGTTGAGGTTGCCAAAGCTGGCGGGGATGATGCCATCGGCAATATTGATGCCGCCTGCCAACGTCACGTATTCGCCAAAGTTGGCAGGGCCGAAGCTCATGCAGCACTCATCCGAATAGCCGCCTGCACGGTCGACGAAAACGCGTGGCCGTTCGGGGTCGGCTTGCTCGATGACATCCGTTACCCGGGCGAGCTGCGCTTCAGCAAAGGTGATGAACTCCTTGGCAGCGGCCTCGTCGCTCATCAGCTGGCCGATCAGGCGCATCGATGGAATGGTGTTCTCGATGGGGTCTTCGCGGAAGTCCACGTACACGATAGGAATATCCAGTTCCGCGAGCTTGTCATCGTAGGCGGCATCCTCGGTGGCTGCTTTTGCCTCGATGTTCATCAGGATCAGGTCGGGATTCAGTGACGCTGCTTGTTCGACATCGAAGGTACCATCTTTGAAGCCCCCAAAGGTGGGAATCGACGCCATCTCGGGGAAGCGCTCTAAGTAGCGTTGGTAGTTGTCAGGGTCTGCTTGTGAAAAGTCTTCTCGCCAGCCCACCACGTGGGCCAGTGGTGCGTCGGGTTCGAGCATGCCCAGCAGATAGATTTGCCTGCCTTCGCCCAGGATGACGCGTTCGGCAGGGGCGTCTAGGGTGATCTGTCGGCCAGCAATATCAGTGACCGTGATGGGCGCCGCGATGGCCGACGCGCAAACGAAAGACGTCAGCGCACCTACAAAAGGAAGAGATAGGCGTAACAGCATAGTGGCATTGAGTACCTGAGTTCTTTAGCGTCTACGCTAACGATGAGTGTTTAATCAAACATAGATGTTGATGTTAATTGCTATTCTCATGTCCGGCATTATCCCTTAAAGCAGAAAAGGTGTCGAGGTAAGTGCCAAGCATTAGCATGATGGCAACAGGCCGTTGCAAGGAATTCTCATTCGTTGCTTGGTTCTTTTCACAGCGAGGATTACGCTAGTGGGTACTTACTACTATGAAGATGGAGTAAACCCATGCCGTTATCCCGAGCTGAGATTGCCACCCCCTCTGGTGCACGCTTGATCAACCGCTTATGCAAACACTGGGCGCATAAATTGGAGGTCGAGCATACCGAGCAGGACGCCAAAATCGTGTTCTCCAGCGGTACCTGCCTGATGCACGCCGAGCCAGAACGGCTGCTGGTCTCTATCGAAACCCTCGAAGAGGAGTACCTGGACCAGCTCGAAGGCGTGGTCGAAAGCCATTTGGTGCGGATGGCGAAAGACGAACCGCTAGAGATCGTCTGGGAAAATTGAAGTGATCGAGGGGCGGCGGCGTTAGCGCCGCATCGGCCGGGGTGGTCTGTTATAATCGCGGCCATCCTTTTTGTTTCTAGATTGATGCTAAATAGCGCACGCGTAGGAGTTTCCATGACCCGAATTGCCATTGTAGGCGTAGCTGGCCGCATGGGCCGCACGTTAGTCAACGCCGTCGAGCAAGAAGCCGATGCCTCCCTGGCGGGCGGTATCGTGGAGCCGGGCAGCTCCTTGGCCGGTGCCGATATCGGCGAGCTGGCGGGCGTAGGCAAGCGGGGCGTGGTGGCGGTCGATTCGCTCAGCGCCATCGTCGATGACTTCGACGTGCTGATCGACTTCACCGCACCACAGGTGACGCTGGCGAATCTGGCATTCTGTGCCGAGCACGGTAAGCGCATCGTGATCGGCACCACCGGCATGAACGATGACGAACTGGCCGAGCTGGATAGCTACCGCGATAAAGTCGCCATGGTCTTCGCCCCCAACATGAGCGTGGGCGTGAACCTAACGCTGAAACTGCTGGAAACGGCGGCCAAAGCGCTGGGTGATGAAGGGTACGACATTGAAGTGATCGAATCGCACCACCGCCATAAAGTCGATGCGCCTTCCGGTACGGCCATCAAAATGGGGGAAGTGGTCGCGGAAAGCCTAGGCCGCACCCTAAAAGAGCACGGCGTGTTCGAGCGGGTAGGGCAGTGCGGGCCGCGCACCGATAAAGAGATCGGCTTTGCGACCGTGCGTGCAGGCGATATCGTCGGAGAGCATACCGTGATGTTTGCCACCGAAGGCGAGCGGATCGAAATCACCCACAAGGCCTCAAGCCGGATGACCTTTGCCAAAGGCGCCGTGCGCGCCGCACGTTGGGTCGCCAGCCAGCCTCACGGCCGCTACGACATGCAGGATGTCTTGGCGCTTCACTGATCGGCAAAACGAACGTAACGCCACGCTGAAAATAAAGGGCTAGCCTGCGGTCGGTAAATCCTGTAACATTCCAAAAATTTTGGCCGAGTGGCTGTCGAGGCGCTGAAAAAACGCCTGCAGCGAATGCCTGTGGCAGTCAGTGTTAGTGGAAAGAATGTCAGTGGAAAGTGCACCACGCTTGTTGCACTGGCCGTTAGGTGTGAGAAAAAAGTCAGCGAACTGCTGCGCCATGGCACGACCGTTACGGTGGCATGGATGAGAACAACAAGCGGGATGAAACCGATGTTTTTATTGTCGGCTTCGTCCCGCTTTTTTACGACCCGACGTTTGCACGCAAACGCCGACAACCGGATCGCCGAGCCTGCGCCCACAGGCTCCCACCAGCATGGGAGAACGTGTTTTGAATAACCCCGCATTGAGCAAACCCGCGATATTGGCCCTGGAAGATGGCAGTGTGTTTCATGGCACGGCCATTGGCGCGGAGGGAATCACAAGCGGTGAGGTGGTGTTCAATACAGCCATGACCGGCTACCAGGAAATCCTCACCGACCCCTCTTATACCCGCCAAATCGTTACCCTGACCTATCCCCACATCGGCAATACCGGCATCAACAGCGAAGATGTGGAATCTGCTTCCATTGCGGCAGCAGGCCTGGTGATTCGCGATCTTCCCCTGTTGGCCAGCAGCTTTCGTTCCGAACAAACCCTCTCTGATTACCTGAAAAGCCAAAACGTACTGGGCATTGCCGATATCGACACCCGCCGCCTGACGCGTATTTTGCGTGACAAAGGGGCTCAAAACGGCGCGATTCTGGCAGGTGCCGAGGCAAAGGGTGACGATGCCGTCGAACGGGCGCTGGCCGCGGCGAAGGCATTTCCGGGCTTGAAGGGCATGGATTTGGCCAAGGAAGTCTCCTGCAAAGAGGCTTACGAGTGGTTGGAAGGCGAGTGGGCCTTGGGCGAAGGCTATGCGGATGCGAGCCAGGGCGAGCGCCCCTACCACGTGGTGGCGTTCGATTACGGCGTGAAGTTCAACATCCTGCGCATGCTGGCGGCGCGGGGCTGCCGCTTGACCGTGGTGCCGGCGCAAACGCCGGCGGCAGAGGTGCTGGCGATGAACCCGGACGGCGTGTTCCTGGCCAACGGCCCCGGCGACCCCGAGCCCTGTGATTACGCCATCAAGGCGATCCAGGAAGTGCTGGAAACCGACACGCCGGTGTTCGGCATTTGCTTGGGCCACCAGCTGCTGGCGCTGGCCTCCGGTGCCAAAACCGTCAAGATGGGTCACGGTCACCACGGGGCCAACCATCCGGTACAAGACCTGGATACCGGCACGGTGATGATCACCAGTCAGAACCACGGCTTCGCGGCCGATGAAGCAACGCTACCCAGCAACGTACGCGCCACGCACCGCTCGCTGTTCGACGGCACTCTGCAGGGCATCGAGCGTACCGATCGTCCGGCGTTTAGCTTCCAGGGCCACCCGGAAGCGAGCCCAGGTCCGCGCGACGTAGCGCCGCTGTTCGATCGTTTCATCGCCATGATGCAGGCGCGCCGCTAGGTTCGCCGCGCTGCCTCTCAGTGCCTAGTTACGCCGTTTTGATGCTCATCGTCACCACTTTTTGCGGGAACCGTTATGCCTAAGCGTACCGATATCAATAGCATTCTCATCATTGGCGCTGGTCCGATCGTCATCGGTCAGGCCTGCGAATTCGACTACTCCGGCGCCCAGGCCTGTAAAGCGCTGCGCGAGGAGGGCTACCAGGTCATTCTGGTCAACTCTAACCCGGCCACCATCATGACCGATCCCGCCATGGCCGATGCCACCTACATCGAGCCGATCACTTGGCAAGCCGTCGAGAAAATCATCGAAGCCGAGCGCCCGGATGTGATTCTGCCCACCATGGGCGGTCAGACGGCGCTGAACTGCGCGCTGGACCTGGACAAGCACGGCGTGCTGGCCAAATACGGTGTCGAGATGATCGGTGCCAATGCCGATGCCATCAACAAGGCCGAAGACCGCGATCTGTTCGACAAGGCGATGAAGAACATCGGCCTGGAGTGCCCCAAGGCCAAAGTGGCGCACACCATGGACGAGGCGTGGGAGATTCAGGCGGAGCTGGGCTTTCCGACGATCATTCGCCCCTCTTATACCATGGGCGGCTCCGGCGGCGGCGTGGCGTACAACAAGGAAGAGTTCGAAGAGATCTGCACCCGCGGTTTCGAACTGTCCAACAACCACGAGCTGCTCATCGACGAGTCGCTGCTGGGTTGGAAAGAGTACGAAATGGAGGTGGTGCGCGATAAGAACGATAACTGCATCATCGTCTGCGCGATCGAAAACTTCGACCCCATGGGCGTCCACACCGGCGACTCCATCACCGTGGCCCCGGCCCAGACGCTGACCGATAAAGAGTACCAGATCATGCGCGACGCCAGCCTCGCGGTGCTGCGCGAGATTGGCGTAGAAACCGGCGGGTCGAACGTTCAGTTCGGTATGGACCCTAAGACCGGCCGCATGGTCGTCATCGAGATGAATCCCCGTGTCTCTCGCTCGTCGGCGCTGGCCTCCAAAGCCACTGGTTTCCCGATTGCCAAGATCGCCGCGAAGCTGGCGGTGGGTTACACCCTGGACGAGCTGCAAAACGACATTACCGGCGGCCAAACTCCGGCGTCCTTCGAGCCGTCCATCGACTATGTCGTGACCAAAATCCCGCGCTTCACCTTCGAGAAGTTCCCCCAGGCGAACGACCGCCTGACCACCCAGATGAAGTCGGTGGGCGAGGTGATGGCGATTGGCCGTACGTTCCAAGAGTCGCTGCAAAAAGCGCTGCGCGGCATGGAAACCGGTAACGACGGCCTCGACCCGATCATTACCGAGTTTACCGATGACGCGATGGCCCAAATCAAGGGCGAGCTACAGGCAGCGGGTGCCGAGCGCATCTTCTTCGTCGCCGACGCCATGCGCGCGGGCATGAGCGTGGACGACGTGTTCGCGCTGACCAACATCGACCGTTGGTTCCTGGTCCAGCTCGAAGACCTGATTCTGACCGAAGCGGCGGTTTCCAAGCGTGCGCTGGCGGACCTCTCCGCCCGCGAGTTGTTCCAGCTCAAGCGCAAGGGCTTCTCGGATGCTCGTTTAGCGAAGCTGTTGGGCGTGTCCGAAAAAGAGTTCCGCAAGACGCGTCAAGCCGCCAACATCCGCCCGGTCTACAAGCGCGTGGATACCTGCGCGGCCGAATTTGCCTCGGACACGGCCTACATGTACTCCACCTACGAGGAAGAGTGCGAAGCAGACGTCTCGGATCGCCAGAAAATCATGGTGCTGGGCGGTGGCCCGAACCGTATCGGCCAGGGTATCGAGTTCGACTACTGCTGCGTTCACGCCGCCTTCGCCATGCGCGACGACGGCTACGAAACCATCATGGTCAACTGCAACCCGGAAACCGTCTCCACCGACTACGACACCTCGGATCGTCTCTACTTCGAGCCGGTCACGCTGGAAGACGTGCTGGAAATTGCCGATAAAGAGAAGCCGGTGGGCGTCATCGTCCAGTTCGGTGGACAAACGCCGCTGAAGCTTGCCCGCGAACTGGAAGCTGCAGGCGTGCCGATCATTGGCACCACGCCGGACGCCATCGACCGCGCGGAAGACCGCGAGCGCTTCCAGGTGATGATCGACAAGCTCGGCCTGAAACAGCCGCCCAACGCCACGGCCCGCAGCTTCGAAGATGCCTTCGCCAAAGCCGAAAAAATTGGCTACCCCTTGGTCGTGCGTCCGAGTTACGTCCTGGGCGGCCGGGCGATGGAGATCGTCTACGACGCCTCCGAGCTCGAAAACTACATGACCAACGCAGTGAAAGTCTCCAACGACTCGCCGGTACTGCTGGATCACTTCCTGAGTGCCGCGGTGGAAGTCGACATCGATGCGGTCTCCGACGGTCAGCAGGTCGTGATTGGCGGTATCATGCAGCACGTCGAGCAAGCGGGCGTTCACTCCGGCGACTCCGCCTGTGCGTTGCCGCCCTACTCGCTGCCGGCCGACGTGCAGGACGAGATGCGCGATCAGGTCAAGAAAATGGCCGTCGAGCTGGGCGTCAAAGGTCTGATGAACGTGCAGCTGGCCTGGCAGGATGGCGAGATCTACGTGATTGAGGTCAACCCACGCGCCTCACGTACCGTGCCGTTCGTGTCCAAGTGCATCGGTACCTCGCTGGCGCAGGTGGCAGCCCGCTGCATGGCCGGTAAGACTCTGGCCGAACAGGGCTTCGAGCGTGAGATCGTGCCGCACTTCTATAGCGTCAAAGAAGCGGTCTTCCCGTTCAACAAGTTCCAGGGCGTCGACCCGATTCTCTCGCCGGAAATGAAGTCCACCGGCGAAGTCATGGGCTCGGGCGATACCTTCGCAGAAGCGTTCTTCAAGGCGCAACTGGGCGCGGGAGAAGCAATTCCGGCGCTGGAGGGCGATCGTAAAGCCTTCCTGTCGGTACGCGAACCCGACAAGCAGGGGATTATCGAAGTGGCTCGTTCTCTGCTAACATTAGGCTTCACGCTTTGTGCAACGCGTGGTACGGCAGTGGCTATCGAAGCCGCCGGTTTGCCCGTGGAGCACGTCAATAAAGTCTACGAAGGCCGTCCCCATATCGTCGATCTGCTGAAGAACGACGAAATCGCCTACATCGTGAACACTACCGAAGGTCGTCAGGCAATCAACGACTCTTCGATCATTCGCCGTACTGCTCTCGCGCGCAAGGTGCCCTATGCGACCACCTTGGCGGGCGCTAATGCCGTTTGCATGGCGCTAGAGTACGGTAGGGAGATTACGGTGCGGCGCCTTCAGGATCTGCATGCAGGAGCAAGTCAATGAACAAGGTCCCGATGACGGTAGCGGGAGAAAAAAGCCTTCGCGAGGAGCTCAATCACTTGAAGGGCGAAGAGCGCCCTCGGGTGATTGCCGCCATCGCCGAAGCGCGTGAACATGGCGACCTCAAGGAGAACGCCGAGTATCACGCGGCGCGCGAGCAGCAGGGATTCATCGAAGGCCGTATCCAGGAAATCGAAAGCAAGCTTTCTGGTGCGCAGGTGATCGATGTCACCAAGCTGCCGAAGACCGGTAAGGTGATTTTCGGGGTAACCGTATCGCTGCTGAACCTGGATAGCGATGCCAGCGTGACCTATCGCATCGTGGGCGAAGACGAAGCCGACATCAAAGCGGGCAGAATCTCGGTCACTTCACCCATTGCGCGTGCGCTGATCGGTAAGGAAGAGGGCGATGTCGTGGTGGTGAAAACCCCAGGCGGCGACGTGGAGTACGAGATCGAGAGCGTCGAGCACCTCTAACCACGTACCGCTAGCGCAAAAAAAGGCCCGGTGCAGGAGACTGCATCGGGCCTTTTGGTGGTCAGGTGCGTGACATCGAGCCTGAACGCCCTGTACGCGTTAGTGTCGACCGTGGTGATTCTCGAAGCGAGTGACGTTCGACAGCTTGGGATTCGCCTTTGGGTTGCGGCGATACAGCAGTGCCATCTTGCCGATGGTTTGCACCAGCTCGGCGTTGCTGTCAGCCAGCAGCTCGTTGATCATCGCGGCACGGTCGTCCCGCTCTGGCAGGGCGAGCTTGACTTTGATCAGCTCGTGATCGTTGAGCGCGCGGTTGAGTTCTGCGAGCAAATTGTCGGAGACGCCGTTCTCAGAAACGGTGACCACCGGGTTCAAATGGTGGCCAATGCTGCGAAATGCTTTCTTTTGTGCCTGTGACAAGCTCATGGTATCTTGCGGTATCCCGGTTAGCGCTTAACGTTCCATCTTACGGTGAAATGCCGCTGAGTGAAAGCAATCGCGTGAACGCGCCCATCCCTTATCCAAGCGTCAGATTCCCACATGCAGCAAAAGCCTCCAAGCCGAAAACATTCAGTGAGCAAAACCAGCAACAACTGGAAGAAAGAGCACTTCGACGACCAGTATGTGAAGCAGAGCTGGCAGGATGGCTATCGCTCACGGGCGAGTTACAAGCTGCTAGAGCTGGACGAGAAGGATAAGCTGTTTCGCAATGGCATGACGGTCATCGACCTGGGGGCTGCCCCTGGCGGGTGGAGCCAGATCGCCGCCGAAAAAGTCGGGCCGGAAGGGGTGGTCATCGCTTCCGATATCCTGGAGATGGATGCGCTGGCAGGTGTCGATTTCATTCAGGGTGACTTTACCGAGGAGAGCGTGCTCGATGCGATTCTCGACCGGTTGGGAAATCGCCCGGTAGACCTTGTTATGTCCGACATGGCCCCCAATATGAGTGGTATGGCGGCCATCGATCAGCCGCAGGCCATGTATTTAGCCGAGCTGGCGTTGGAGCTGGCTCGAGAAACGCTCTCTCCAAAAGGCCGCTTTTTGGTGAAAGTCTTTCAAGGAGAGGGTTTTGATGCGTACCTTAAAGAACTGCGCGGCAGTTTTGACCGAGTGGTGACCCGCAAACCGGACGCCTCACGAGCGCGCTCGCGGGAAGTCTACTTTTTAGCGGAGGGCTTTCGCGGGTGACCGGCGCGGACATGCCGCTGGCGCAATAGCCAAGATTTATCATCGCGATTGCCAGACAGGCAGGCGCAAGATGTGTCACATTATGCACACTGGACGAGCGTGACACAGATGGCCCAACGCCCAACGGGCTTTGGCAATGGTTGAACGTTAAGCTCTGGTGTAAGGTCAGAGTATTAGCGGTTAACTGACGGATTCTTGTAATGAGGGTAGCCCCTTGAACGATATGGCGAAGAACCTGATTCTGTGGTTGGTCATCGCGGCCGTTCTACTGACAGTGTTCAATAATTTCAGTACGGAAAGCGCACCTCAGACCACGAACTACTCTCAGTTCGTGCAGCAGGTGCAAAATCAACAGGTACGTAGCGTCACCATCGATGGCTACACCATCACCGGTGAGCGCACGGATGGTTCGCAGTTCCAGACCATTCGTCCAGCAGCGGAAGATCCCAAGCTGATGGACGATCTGCTCAGCAATAACGTCACCGTGGTCGGTAAGGAGCCAGAGCAGCAGAGCATCTGGACGCGTCTACTGATCGCCAGCTTTCCGATCCTGCTGATTCTGGCTATCTTCATGTTCTTCATGCGCCAAATGCAGGGCGGCGCTGGGGGCGGTAAAGGCGGCCCAATGAGTTTTGGCAAGTCCAAAGCGAAGCTGCTCTCTCAGGACCAGATCAAAACCACCTTTGCCGACGTGGCAGGCTGTGACGAAGCGAAGGAAGAGGTCGAAGAGCTGGTCGACTTCCTGCGCGACCCGACCAAGTTTCAGCGCCTGGGCGGCACCATTCCCCGCGGCGTGCTGATGGTGGGCCCGCCCGGTACCGGTAAGACGCTACTGGCCAAGTCCATCGCCGGCGAAGCCAAGGTGCCGTTCTTCTCCATCTCGGGTTCCGACTTCGTCGAGATGTTCGTGGGGGTGGGTGCTTCGCGCGTTCGCGATATGTTCGAGCAGGCCAAGAAGCAGGCGCCCTGCATCATCTTCATCGATGAGATCGATGCCGTAGGCCGCTCTCGCGGCACGGGGATGGGTGGTGGTAACGACGAGCGTGAGCAAACGCTGAACCAGCTACTGGTAGAAATGGACGGTTTTGAGGCGAACGAAGGCATCATCGTCATCGCCGCGACTAACCGCCCTGACGTACTTGACCCCGCGCTGCTGCGCCCCGGCCGTTTCGATCGCCAGGTCACCGTTGGCTTGCCAGACATTCGAGGCCGTGAGCACATTCTGGGCGTTCACCTGCGTAAGGTTCCGCTAGCGGACGACGTCAAACCGCAGCTCATCGCGCGCGGTACACCGGGCTTCTCGGGTGCCGACCTCGCAAACCTAGTGAACGAAGCCGCCCTGTTTGCCGCACGTCGTAACAAGCGCTTGGTGGGGATGGACGAGCTTGAGCTTGCCAAAGACAAGATCATGATGGGCGCAGAGCGCAAATCCATGGTCATGACCGACAAAGAGAAGCTCAATACGGCCTACCACGAAGCGGGCCACGCAATTATCGGTTTGGTCATGCCCGAACACGACCCGGTCTACAAGGTGACCATCATCCCGCGTGGCCGCGCGCTCGGTGTGACGATGTTCCTACCCGAGGAGGATCGCTACAGCCTGTCACGTCAGCAAATCATTAGTCAGATCTGCTCGTTGTTTGGTGGTCGCATCGCTGAAGAGATGACATTGGGTGTCAACGGTGTCACGACCGGTGCCTCCAACGATATCAAGCGGGCGACGGAATTGGCCCATAACATGGTCGCCAAGTGGGGGCTCTCGGATGAGATGGGCCCGATCATGTACGACGAGGACGAGTCTCACCAGTTTCTCGGCGGCCCGGGACAAGGTGGTGGCAAGTTGAAGTCGGGCGAAACCACCACGCGACTCGATAAAGAAGTGCGCAAGATCATCGACGAGTGCTACGAGCAGGCGCGCCAAATCCTGCATGACAACCGCGATAAGCTGGATGCCATGGCAGAAGCGCTGATGAAGTTCGAAACCATTGACGCCAACCAGCTCAAAGACATCATGGAAGGCCGTGACCCGCGTCCACCGGAGGGCTGGAGCGACGGTGACTCATCGGGTGGTGGTATGCGCGTGAACGATGACAAGCCTGACACCAAGTCAGAGGATCAAGCGTCGAACGCATCGAGCGACGATGGCGAAGAGGACGACGACGAGCCGCGCCGCCGTCCCTCCGACCCGCTGGGCGGCCCTGCAGGCCCTTGAGCCAGCCAAAGCCATGAGTCGCAGAGGCGTCCCCTATGGGGGCGCCTTTTTTGTTATGCTGTTGGGCAATCGTATTTATGTTTCTTTTGATTTAGGCGGCAGCATGACTTCCAACGTTGACCCTTCATCGCCTTTGCGCTCGACAAAGAGTGCTTTGCAGCTGCGCTGCGGGCGCCATACGCTCGATCTTTCGTTCCCGCGCGTCATGGGGATTTTGAACGTCACGCCAGATTCGTTCTCCGATGGCGGTCAGCATGTTGCCCTAGACGATGCACTTCGCCACGCCGAACGTATGCTGGCGGAAGGCGCCGCGATGATCGACGTGGGGGGGGAGTCCACGCGTCCCGGGGCCACGCCGGTCTCGGAACAGCAGGAGTTGGATCGTGTCGCACCCGTGGTCGAAGCCTTGGTGCGCGAGCTCGATGCGCTGGTCTCGGTGGATACCAGTAGCGCCATGGTCATTCGTGAAGCGAGCGCCTTGGGCGCAGGCATGATCAACGATGTGCGGGCGCTCGAGCGTGAGGGCGCTTTGGCCGCCGCCGCCAGCAGCGGCTTGCCTGTCTGTTTGATGCACCGCCAAGGTGAGCCGCAGAGCATGCAGCACGCGCCTAGCTATCGAGATCCCATCGAGCAAGAAGTGGCTACCTATCTCGCCGAGCGCATCGCCGCTTGTGAAGCAGTTGGGTTGCGCCGTCAGCGCTTGCTCATCGACCCTGGGTTTGGCTTTGGCAAAACCGTCGAGCATAACCTGCGGCTATTGAAGTACATGGACACGCTACATTCGCTGGAGCTGCCTATGCTAGTGGGTATGTCGCGGAAAAGTATGATCGGGAAAGTGCTGGGACGTCCTGTGGAAGAGCGGTTAGCCGGTGGACTGGCGCTGTCGGCCATGTCGGTGGAGCGAGGCGCGAGCATCCTGAGGGTGCATGATGTCGGGCCCACGGTGGATGCCGTTAACATGGCGTGGGCGGTGTTGCAGGAGGGGTGTGAGCCACCCGTGGATAAGGAGCTTTGAGTATGACAAGACGCTATTTTGGTACCGACGGCATTCGCGGTACCGTGGGGCAAGCGCCTATCACGGCCGACTTCATGCTCAAGCTGGGCTGGGCCGCCGGGCAGGTATTACGCCGTGAAAAAGGGCGCACTCGAGTATTGATCGGAAAAGATACACGAATCTCGGGCTATATGTTCGAGTCGGCGTTGGAGGCCGGTCTATCGGCCGCAGGGGTCGACGTGTCGCTGCTTGGGCCGATGCCGACGCCGGGAATCGCCTATCTCACGCGAACCTTCCGCGCCGACGCCGGGATCGTGATCTCGGCGTCTCATAATCCGTTCGACGATAACGGCATCAAGTTCTTCTCTGCTGAAGGTAAGAAGTTACCCGACGCGGTGGAAGACCGTATCGAAGCGATGCTGGAGGCGCCGTTGACCACCGTCGATGCGGCGCAGTTGGGCAAGGCGACGCGCATCGATGACGCGGCGGGCCGCTATATCGAATTCTGCAAATCGACATTGCCCGACCGGCTGAGCTTGCACGGCCTGAAAGTGGTATTGGATTGCGCCCATGGAGCCACTTACCATATCGCCCCCAGCGTGTTCCGTGAGCTGGGCGCGGACGTAAGCGTGATCGGTGCCGCACCGGATGGCTTGAATATCAACCATCAGGTTGGCTCGACACACCCGGCCGCGCTGCGCGCAGCGGTCATTCAGCAAGGGGCCGACCTTGGAGTGGCCTTCGATGGTGATGGTGATCGCGTGCTGCTTGTCGATGCCGATGGTCGAGAAGTCGATGGCGACGATATTCTCTATCTAATAGCCCGCGACCGTCACGAGCGTGGTTTGTTGGAAGGTGGCGTGGTGGGCACGCTGATGAGTAATTTCGGGCTTGCCATGGCGCTGGACCGGCTCGGCATTCCTTTTCAACGCGCTAAGGTTGGTGATCGCTTCGTCATGGAGATGATGGCGGCCAACGGTTGGGAGTTGGGAGGTGAGGCGTCCGGACACATCGTTTGCGGGCACGTACAGAGCACGGGAGACGGCGTCGTATCGGCGTTGCAGGTGCTGGCGCTGATGGTGCGAGAGCAGAAACCCTTGCCCGCACTGCTGAAAGGGCTCGAAAAAGTGCCGCAGTCGCTGGTCAACGTGCGCTTGCCCGCCGGGACGAATGCCAAAGAAGTGATGGCAGCCCAGCCCCTTATGGACGCCGTGGCTGCCCTGGAAACAGAGCTGGGTGATCAGGGCCGAGTGCTGTTGCGGCCGTCGGGTACCGAGCCATTGATTCGTGTCATGGTCGAAGGGCGTGCCCATTTGGATGTCGACCGTTTGGCCAATAAGCTGGCAACCCAAGTCGAGGCGCTGCTCGGTTAGTGGCTTCTAAAAGTGAGAGTCGCTTTTACCCGAAAAGCGCGCCGTGCCTGCGATTGCCCGTGCAACAGCGGTTGTCTTGACAAGGCGGCTCCTATACCATTTCGCTCCACCTTGAGTGAGGATTCTTCATGCGTACGCCATTGATTGCCGGCAACTGGAAAATGAACGGTTCCAAGGCGTTGATCGACGCGTTCGGCCAAGCTTTCGCGTCAGCTTCGCTGCCCACGTCCATTGACGTGGTCGTGATTCCGCCGTTTCCCTACCTAGACGCTGCACGCCAAGCGTTCAACGATACGCCGCTGCAGTTGGGTGCTCAAACGCTCAATCCTCATCACTCCGGGGCGCATACTGGAGAAGTGAGCGGTAGCATGCTCAAAGAGTTGGGCGTGACCTACGTGTTAGTGGGGCACTCTGAGCGTCGCCAGCTCTACCGCGAGAGCGACGAGCAGGTGTTCGATCGGTTGTTGGCAGCGGTGGATGCAGGGCTAACGCCGATTCTATGTGTGGGGGAAACGCTGGAAGAGCGTGATGGGGGACGCACGATGGACGTCGTTCTGCGCCAAGTTGGCTATATCATGGCCCGCTTAGCCCCCGAGCAGCGCTCACAGGTTGTCATTGCTTATGAACCCGTTTGGGCGATCGGTACGGGCCGGACGGCCACGCCAGAGCAGGCCCAAGAGGTCATGGCAGGCATTCGCGCCTATCAGGCAGGGTTTGATGCGTCGCTTGCCGAGCAGTTGAAACTGCTTTACGGCGGTAGCATGAACGCAAGTAACGCGGCTGAGCTACTGGCTCAGCCGGACATCGACGGCGGTTTGGTGGGGGGTGCTTCACTCAAAACCGACGATTTCTACGCCATTTGTCAGTCAGCAGGATAACGCCATGCAAGTTGCAATTCTTATGGTTCACGTGGTGATTGCGGTCGCCTTGGTTGTACTCATCCTGCTCCAGCAGGGAAAAGGTGCCGAAGCAGGCGCAGCCTTTGGTGGCGGTGCGTCGCAAACGGTTTTCGGCTCGCGGGGCAGCGGTAACTTCCTGTCGCGTACCACCGGTGTTTTAGCCGCTGGCTTTTTTGTGACCTCGATGGCTCTAGCATACTTTGCCACTCAGGCAGGCCAAGCGCCGGAAGCCGGTATTCCTGATGCGCGGATGATCGAACAGCAGCAAAACATTCCAACGCTTGACGACTCCCCTGCAAGTATGGATAATACCGCGCCAGTGCTAGAGGAAAGCAGCGAGTAACTTCTTGATGTCGCTTTCTTTAGCCTCCCCTGATGCCGAAGTGGTGGAATTGGTAGACACGCTATCTTGAGGGGGTAGTGACCTTACGGTCGTGCGGGTTCAAGTCCCGCCTTCGGCACCATCTGATTCGCTGATTATTCAGCTTCCCAGACTATCAGGATTGGCACCTGAGACGTAAGATGCACGTGAAGCGAACTATTGAATGAGTTCTTGACGTAAGTCCTTCAAGTGTCTATTATCGTCGACCTAGATTGATGCGGGGTGGAGCAGTCTGGTAGCTCGTCGGGCTCATAACCCGAAGGTCATCGGTTCAAATCCGGTCCCCGCTACCATTTATTTAGTAGCATGGTTTAGGCTCAATAGCATGTATTAAGGTGCTTTTGATCTGCGAAAAATTCGCGACATGTTGCTAAAATGGTACTACAGGTTTCTTTTGAAAAGCCCCTTCCTGTGAAGGGGCTTTTTGTTAGTAGCTTTTTGTAACTGGTTTTTTGTAAACAGCTTTTATGAAGAGCTTTTTGCGAGCCAAGCGTGTCTCAAGAGCGGATGCTGTTCGAGTAGCCAGAGACACATTCCCAGGTAATGCCAATCAGCCACCTAGCTTTTCTTACGACTCCTGGCCAGGTGCCTGATGCAACGGCTATAGGAGCTTTGTCTGTGGCCACAAAACACGCTGCGCTTCACGCGCTGATCGAACCTGTCGTTGCCGCCATGGGCTTCGAGCTATGGGGTATCGACCATATTTCCCAGGGCAAGCATTCGCGGCTGGTGATTTACATCGAGCGCGAGAGCGGTGTCAGCGTGGAAGACTGCGCTGATATTAGCCGCCAAGTCAGTGCCGTGATGGATGTGGAAGACCCAATTCCCGGCGAATACCGCTTGGAAGTCTCGTCGCCCGGCATGGCACGTCCTCTTTACTCCCTGGATCACTTTATCCGCTATCAGGGCCACCATGTCGCTCTGAAGCTACGCGTCGCGTTCGATGGGCGGCGCAAATACCAAGGGCTCCTCGCAGGTGTCGAGGGCGATGAAGTGCTACTGCAACTGGAAGGCGAAGAGTACTGCTTTCCTATCGAAAGCATCGATTCTGCGCACGTTGTCCCGCAGTTCGACGAATAATACGGGTCGCGGCTTCCGGCAGGCGCCGGGATGATGCACAAAAGGACAGGTTTTCTGGCGAGGCAAACGCATGAGTAAAGAAATCTTAATGGTCGTGGACGCGATCTCCAATGAAAAAGGCGTCCCCCGCGATGTTATCTTCGAGGCGGTCGAAGCCGCACTGGCAAGCGCGTCTCGTAAGCGTTTCGAGCATGAAGAAGCGAACGTGCGCGTGCATATCGATCGCCGCACGGGCGACTACGATACGTTCCGCTACTGGACCGTGGTCGAAGACGACGAATTCGAAACGCCAGACTATGAAATCAAAGAGAGCATTGCCGAGCAGCGCGACCCGCCGCTGAAACTGGGCGATGTGGTCGAGCAAAAGATCGAAAACGCCGTGTTCGGGCGTATCGCCGCGCAAACTGCCAAGCAGGTCATCGTGCAGAAAGTGCGCGAAGCCGAGCGTGCCGAAGTCGTGCGTCAGTACGCTGACCGTGAAGGCGAACTCGTCGCGGGTATCGTTAAGAAGACTACCCGTGATGGTCTGATCATCGATCTGGGTGAGAACGCCGAAGCGTTTTTGCCGCGCAACGAGATGATCCAGGGCGAGCGCTACCGGATGAACGAGCGCGTACGTGCGCTGCTGGTCAAGGTCGACCCGGAGGCTCGCGGCGCGCAACTGCAGCTTTCGCGCACCTGTCCTGAGTTCATCATCGAGCTGTTCAAGATCGAGGTGCCGGAAATCGCCGAGCAGCTGATCGAGATCAAGGGGGCCGCTCGCGACCCCGGCTCGCGGGCCAAGATTGCCGTCAAAACCAACGATCGCCGCATCGATCCGGTGGGTGCGTGTGTGGGTATGCGCGGTTCCCGCGTTCAGGCGGTGTCGTCTGAGCTGCAAAACGAGCGTGTGGATATCGTTCTGTGGGACGACAACCCGGCTCAACTGGTGATCAACGCCATGGCGCCGGCCGACGTGGCCTCGATCTTGGTGGACGAGGATGCGCACGCTATGGACGTCGCCGTGGCCCAGGACAACCTGGCACAGGCCATTGGCCGTAGCGGCCAGAACGTGCGTTTGGCGTCTGAATTGACCGGCTGGCGGATCAACGTCATGACCGAAGACGAAGCCGAGTCGAAGCGCGAGCAGGAGATCGACAGCCTGGTGGATTCCTTCGTTCATCATCTGGGGGTCGATGATGAGGTCGCTCGCCTGCTGGTGGAGGAAGGGTTCACCACCCTGGAAGAAGTCGCCTACGTGCCGCTCGAAGAGATGCTCGACATCGAAGAATTCGACGAAGAGTTGGTCGAAGAGCTGCGGGCACGTGCGAAAGACGAGTTGCTGACGATGGCCATTGCCTCGGAAGAAGCGCTAGACGGTGCTCAACCAGCGGACGATCTGCTGGAAATGGACGGCATGGAGCGTCATTTGGCCTTCATTCTGGCCAGTCGCGGCATTGTCACAATGGAAGATCTCGCCGAGCAGTCTGTCGACGATCTGGTCGATATCGAGGAGTTGGACGAAGCGCGCGCAGCGGCACTGATCATGACTGCCCGTGCGCCCTGGTTTGAAGTCGATGACGCATCGGACTCAAACACACAGTAAACAGGTCACGGGCTGAGGAGGGTCACTATGTCAGATATGACAGTTAAAGATTTTGCAGTAAAGGTGGGCCGCGATGTGCCCCGCCTCTTGGAACAGATGAAAGAAGCCGGTTTGAAACACCGCTCGGAAAGTGACGCCGTCTCTGAAGACGACAAACAGACGCTGCTGAGCTTTTTGAAGAAAAGCCACGGCGGTGGTGACAGCGAGCCGAGCAAGAATCGCATCACGCTGACCCGTAAAACCCGTAGCCGTATCAAGACCGGCGAGCGTGGTAAAACGATCGAAGTGCAGGTGCGTAAGAAGAAAACGTACGTCAAGCGTGAGGAAGAAGAGAAGCCGAAGGCGCCCGAACCCAAGCACTCGGGGCCGCGTCAGTTAGTCGGTGACATGGCCGAAGCGGAAGCCGAGCGCAAAGCGCGTGATGCTCGCGCTGCAGAAGAGAAAGCCGCTGCGGCGAAAGCCCAGGCAGCCGAAGATGCCGCTCGTAAAGAGGCGGAAGAGCAAGCCAAGGCCAAAGCCACTGATGTGCCGGACATCGAGGTGCCTGAGCTAGACATCGAAGACACGTCGACAGGTGACGATCTACCGCCTGCGCCGCCTAAGGAGGGTCGTACCGACCGTCGTACTGCACCGCCGAAAAAGGCTGCAGCGAAGAAGAAAGGTCGTGACGACGACGATGATCGCGGTGATCGCGAAGAGCGCAAGCGTGGCGGCGGCAAAAAAGTGAAGCGTGCCGAGCGCCGTGGCGGACGTCGCGGTGGGGCGAGCCAAAATGGCAACGGCAAGCACGGCTTCCAGAAGCCGACGCAGCCGATCGTCCGTGAAGTCTCGATCCCTGAGTCGATCAGCGTTGCTGAGCTGGCCGACAAGATGTCGATCAAGGCCAACGAAGTGATCAAGGCCATGTTCACCATGGGCGCAGCTGTGACCATCAACCAGACCATCGATCAAGATACGGCGGCGATCGTGGTGGAAGAGATGGGCCACAAGGTCAAACTGGTGAAGGATGACGCACTGGAAACGGAAATGCTGGAAGGCATCTCTTACGAAGGTGAAGAGATCACCCGCTCACCGGTCGTCACCGTCATGGGTCACGTCGACCACGGTAAGACCTCACTGCTGGACTACATCCGTCGTGCGAAAGTCGCCACTGGCGAAGCTGGCGGTATTACCCAGCACATCGGTGCCTACCATGTGGAAGATGACCACGGCGGCGTGACCTTCCTGGATACCCCCGGTCACGCGGCGTTTACCGCCATGCGTGCTCGCGGTGCGAAAGCCACCGACGTGGTCATCCTGGTGGTGGCGGCCGACGATGGCGTCATGCCGCAAACCATCGAGGCCGTCGAGCACTCGAAAGCCGCTGGCGTACCGATGGTCGTAGCCGTGAACAAGATCGATAAGCCCCAGGCCGATCCTGATCGTGTCAAGAACGAGCTTTCTCAGCACGGCGTGATCTCGGAAGAGTGGGGGGGCGATACGCAGTTCGTTCACGTCTCGGCGAAAAGTGGTGAAGGCATCGAAGACCTGCTGGAAGCGATTCAGCTCGTGTCCGAGGTTCTCGAACTCAAAGCCGTACCGTCTGCGCCAGGTAAAGGGGTCGTCGTCGAGTCACGCTTGGACAAAGGCCGCGGTCCCGTGGCGACCGTGCTGGTACAAAACGGTACGCTCAAGAAGGGCGACATCGTCCTGGCGGGCCTGCACTACGGTCGCGTTCGCGCGCTGACCAACGAGCTAGGCAAGCAGGTCGATACCGCTGGCCCCGCCATGCCGGTAGAGATCCAAGGTCTCGACGGCACACCAGATGCTGGTGACGACTTCATGGTCGTGGCCGACGAGAAGAAAGCCCGCGAAGTGGCCAACTTCCGTCAGGGTAAATACCGCGAAGTACGCCTGGCGCGTCAGCAGAAGGCCAAGCTGGAGAACATGTTCAGCCAGATGGGCCAAGACGAAGTGGCCAAGGTCAACATCGTCCTCAAAGCCGACGTACAGGGCTCGCTGGAAGCGATCAAAGGCGCCTTGGAAGAGCTCTCCACCGAAGAAGTACAGGTGGCCGTGGTCTCCTCCGGTGTGGGTGGTATCACCGGTACCGACGCCAACTTGGCGCTGGCCTCGGAAGCCATCGTGGTCGGCTTCAACGTCCGTGCTGATGCCGCAGCCCGTGAGATCATCGAGCGTGAAGGTTTGGATCTGCGCTACTACAGCGTCATCTACCACCTGATCGACGAAGTCAAACAGGCCATGAGCGGTATGCTTGCCCCCGAGTGGAAAGAAGAAATCGTGGGTGTGGCCGAAGTACGCGACGTGTTCCGCGCGCCGAAGATCGGTGCGGTGGCTGGCTGTATGGTCGTCGAAGGCACCGTTTCGCGCAGCAAGCGCATCCGCGTTCTGCGTGACAACGTGGTCATCTACGAAGGCGAGCTCGAATCGCTGCGCCGCTTCAAAGACGACGTGCAAGAAGTGCGTAACGGCATGGAGTGTGGCATCGGCGTGAAGAACTACAACGATGTCCAGGTCGGCGACAAGATCGAAGTCTTTGACCAAGTGAAGGTCGAGCGCAGCCTGTAAGGCCGCGCGAGGAGCAATCATGCGCGAATTCAAGCGTACCGACCGAGTAGCCGACCAGCTCCAAAAGGAGCTGGCGGTACTGATCCAACGCGAAGTGAAAGATCCGCGCTTGGGCATGGTCACGGTGAGCGGGGCCACCGTTAGTCGTGACCTTGGCTACGCCGATATCTACGTGACGCTGCTGGGGGAGCAAGATCCCGAGCGTATCAAGGAGAACCTGCAGGTGCTCAAGCGTGCCTCAGGGTTTCTGAGAAGCCAAATCGCCAAGCGTATTCAACTCCGGCACGTGCCGGAGCTGCGTTTTCACTTCGATGAAAGCGTGGTGCGCGGCCAGCACCTCTCGTCGCTAATCGACGAAGCGGTCTCTTCTGACCGCGCACGTCAAGCCGATGACGAAGATGGCAACGAGCCAGGTGAGGGGGCGCGCTAATGGCCCGTCGCCGTCGCGGATTACCGGTCAATGGCGTGGTGCTGCTGGATAAGCCGAAAGGCCTCTCCAGCAACCACGCGCTGCAGCGCGTGCGTCGTCTGTTCGAGGCGCAAAAAGCCGGACATACCGGCACGCTGGACCCCATGGCAACAGGGCTTCTGCCTATCTGCCTGGGGGAGGCCACCAAGTTCTCCGCGCACCTGCTGGAAGCCGACAAGATGTATCGCACCCGGGTAGAGCTGGGGGTGATCACCGACACCGGCGATGCCGAGGGCAACGTCATCGAGCGGCGTGAGGTGCCAAGCCTCACCGGCGAGGATGTGGAGGCCGTGCTGGTCCGCTTTCGTGGCGAGATCGAACAGGTGCCGCCCATGTATTCGGCGTTGAAGCACCAGGGCAAAAAGCTCTACGAGCTGGCGCGTGAGGGCAAACAGGTTGAACGTGCAGCGCGGCGGGTTAGCGTGTATGATGCGCGCCTGCTGGCGTTCGAAGGCACGGCGTTCGAGCTGGAAGTCAGCTGTAGCAAAGGCACGTACATCCGCACGTTGGCGGAAGACATCGGTCACGCCCTGGGCTGTGGTGCCCACATCAGTCAGCTACGGCGGCTCAAAACCGGGCCGTTCGATGGCGACGCGATGTGGACACTGGAGGCGTTGGAAGCACTGGCTAGCCAAGCCGACCGCGAAGCCGAACTCATGCCCGTGGATGTGCTGGTCGATCATCTGCCATCGCTGAGCGTCGATGACACCTCGTTTGGCCGACTGGCCCACGGACAGTCAGCCGAGCTCACCGTCGATGAATTGGCACCCGATGCGTTGGCACGACTTTATCACGCCGAGACGTTTATCGGCCTTGGCGTTGTAAAAGGGCCACAGGAAGTGGCCCCCAAGCGGCTGTTAAGCACGGTCGCTCGTTCGTAATATCGCGGTAAAACGTTGCAAGGATGTGGCGATTTGCGCGAAAATGGTCGCCTGAGACTGCAAATATGCGTGGTCTCACCCATTCATTTTTAGGCATATTGCTTACTGGAGAGACAGATGGCATTAACCGCTGAGAAAAAGGCCGAGATCGTCAACGAATACGGCCGCGGCGATAACGATACCGGTTCCCCTGAAGTTCAGGTTGCACTGCTGAGCGCCAACATCAACGGCCTGCAGGATCACTTCAAGACCAACAAGCAGGATCACCACTCTCGTCGTGGTCTGATCCGCATGGTAAACCAGCGTCGTAAGCTGCTGGACTACCTGAAGCGTAAAGATTTCGAACGCTATCAGTCTCTGATTCAGCGTCTGGGTCTGCGCCGCTAAGTTTTTAACGGCCATGATTCGAAACGGGCAGCTCCTTGTGAGCTGCCCGTTTTTTTGTTTCTGGTAGCCGTACGGCGCCTCAACGCCTAGAATGGTGGCGAGTCAAACGACCCAAGCGAAAAGACAAGTAGCTATTAATGTTAAAGGAAGTAGCCGTGAATCCGGTCAAAAAAACGTTCCAATACGGTCGCAGCACCGTCACCCTCGAAACTGGGCGTATCGCTCGCCAAGCCACTGGTGCCGTGATGGTCACCATGGACGACACCGTCGTCCTGTGTACGGTGGTGGCGAAGAAAGACGTCAACCCAGGCCAGCCCTTCTTTCCGCTCTCGGTACACTACCAAGAGAAAACCTACGCCGTGGGTAAAATCCCCGGTGGCTTCTTCAAGCGTGAAGGCCGCCCGACGGAGAAAGAGACCCTCACGTCGCGTTTGATCGACCGCCCGATTCGCCCGCTGTTTCCGAAAGGCTTCATGAACGAAGTGCAGGTGATCTGTACCGTTCTATCCACCGACCGTAATCACGATCCGGACATCGCGGCCATGCTCGGCACCTCGGCGGCGCTGAGCATCTCAGGCGTTCCGTTCAATGGCCCGATTGGTGCCGCCCGTGTTGGCTTCAACGAAGAGCAAGGCTACTTCCTGAATCCCACCGTCGAAGAGCTGACCACCTCCGAGCTGGACATGGTGGTGGCCGGTACCGAAAACGCCGTGCTGATGGTGGAGTCCGAAGCGCAAGAACTGCTCGAAGACGAAATGCTGGGTGCCGTACTGTTTGGCCACCAGGAGATGCAGGTCGCGATCGACGCCATTAAAGAATTGACTGCCGAGGCCGGTAAGCCGCGCTGGGAGTGGCAGGCGCCGGCAGAAAACGTTGCCTTGAAAACGGCCATGGCCGACGCCTTTGAAGCCAAAGTGGGTGAGGCGTACCGCATCACCGATAAAATGCAGCGCCAAGATGCACTCGCAGCGCTGAAAGACGCGGCCGTCGAACAGTTAGCGGCCGCGGAAGGCGAAGAGGAAGCGGAAGGCAAGTTCAGCAAGGATGACGTGAAAGGCGCGTTCGCAGCGCTTGAGAAGCGTGTGGTGCGCTCCCGCGTGGTCAAGGGCGAGCCGCGCATCGATGGCCGCGACAACGTTACCGTACGTCCGCTGAACATCGACGTCGGCGTGCTGCCGAAAACTCACGGCTCGGCCATCTTCACCCGTGGTGAGACCCAGGCCATTGCGGTCGCAACACTCGGCACGCTGCGTGATTCGCAGCTCATCGAGTCGCTGGAAGGCGAGCGTAAAGACCGCTTCATGCTGCACTACAACTTCCCTCCCTACTCGGTGGGTGAAGCTGGCTTCATGGGTGGCCCAAAGCGCCGTGAAATCGGCCACGGCCGTTTGGCGCGTCGCGGTGTCCAAGCGATGCTGCCGTCTGAAGAAGAGTTCCCCTACACCATCCGTGTGGTGTCGGAAATCACCGAATCCAATGGCTCTAGCTCCATGGCGTCCGTGTGCGGCTCCTCGCTGGCGTTGATGGATGCGGGCGTTCCGTTGAAAGCCCCGGTGGCGGGTATTGCCATGGGCCTCGTCAAAGACGAAGACGGCTACGCGGTGCTGACCGATATCCTGGGTGACGAAGACCACCTGGGTGACATGGACTTCAAAGTGGCCGGTTCTGAAGAGGGCGTCACTGCCCTGCAGATGGACATCAAGATCGAGGGCATCAACGAAGAGATCATGGAGACTGCGCTGCAACAGGCCCACGATGCGCGCATCGGTATCCTGGCGCAGATGAACGCCGTGATCAGCCAGAGCCGTAACGAGGTGTCGGAAAACGCCCCCTCCATGGCGACGATCAAAATCGATCCGGACAAGATTCGCGACGTCATCGGCAAGGGCGGCGCCACCATTCGCAAGATTTGCGAAGACACCGGCGCATCGATCGATCTTGATGACGATGGCACCGTTCGCATCTACGCCGAAGACAAAGCCGCTGCCAAGAAAGCGATCGATACCGTACTGGCGATCACCGCCGAAGCGGAAATCGGCAAGCTGTACAAAGGCAAGGTCGTACGTATCGCCGACTTTGGTGCGTTCGTGAACATCATGCCGGGAACCGATGGCCTGGTGCACATCTCGCAAATCGTCCAGGAGCGCGTCAATAACGTGCGCGACTTCCTGAACGAAGGCGACGATGTCATCGTGAAGGTGTTGGATATCGACAACCGCAACCGCGTGAAGCTCTCGATCAAAGAGATCACCGAAGAAGAGAAAGCAGCGTTTGAAGCTGCCGAGGCGGACGTCGCTAGCTAACGAGCGCTCAGCGTAGGATTTACCGCCCCCGCAGCCCTTGGCTGTGGGGGCGGTGTCGTTTTGATAGGTCAGGAATGTGAGGACATAGCATGGAGCAGCAGGAATCGCCGCGTTGGTGGGCGGTGGTGGCCGTGATGATCGGCATTTTTTTGTTGGTGACCGCAGAGCAACTACCTATCGGTTTGCTCTCTCAGGTGGCAGAGTCGATGGGCGTGACCCCAGGTATGGCAGGGTTGATGGTGACGGTGCCCGGCGTCGTGGCGGCGTTTTCAGCGCCGCTGCTGCCGGTGGCGGTAGGGCGTCTCGATCGCCGTATCATGCTGACGCTGATGATGGCAGTGATGGTGCTGGGCAGCGTGCTCTCCGCCATGGCCAGCAACTTTGCCCTACTGTTGGCGGCGCGAGTGTTGGTGGGTATCAGTATCGGCGGTTTTTGGGCCATTGCGGGCAGTATTGCGCCACGTCTGGTGCCTAGCGATCAGGTATCGCGGGCCATGACCATCATTTTTGGCGGCGTGGCGGCGGCCTCGGTGCTTGGCGTACCGTTGGGCACGCTGCTGGGTGATATCAGTAACTGGCGCGTGGCCTTTGGTGCCTTGGGGGGCTTGAGTTTGCTCACGGCGTTGGCGCTTTGGCGCTGGCTACCGCCACTGCCGCCCCGAGAGCCGGTGCGGCTTCGGGTGCTGGCCCAACAGCTAAAGAACCGTGGCGTGCGGGTAGCCGTGTTGACCACGGGCTTTGTTGTGGTGGGTCACTTTGCGGCCTACACCTTCATTAGTCCCATTTTGCAAGAGATCAGCGGGGTCGCGCAGCGCCATGTCGGAAGCCTGCTGCTGCTGTACGGTGCGTCGGGGATTTTGGGCAATATCGTTGCAGGGATGTTTGCTGGCCGTCACCCGTACCGTGCGGTGCTCGCGATTCCTAGCGTACTGCTGGTGGTCGTGGCGATCTTCCCGGTGGTAGGCGTAGAGCCGACCAGTGGCGTGCTGCTGTTAATGCTGTGGGGTGCTGTATTTGGCAGCGTATCAGTGAGTATTCAGACATGGATTCTACGCACGGCGCCCAATACGGAAGCCGCCACGGCGTTAATGGCGTTCGTCTTCAACATGTCGATTGGCCTGGGGGCCATGGTCGGGGGGCAAGTGGTCGATGGCACCAGCCTACCGGTGGCGATGTGGGTCGCCTCGGGGCTGTTCCTCATGGGCGTACTGTTGGTATGGCGCACGCCGTCGCGCATCGTTGGTGAAAAGCGCCGCTAATACATGATGGGTAAAAGCCCCCGCCATGGCGGGGGCACACTTTAGCGGGGCACAGCGGGCGTTATGGGCGCTCGATGGCCAGTGCAACCCCTTGGCCACCGCCAATACATAGCGTCGCCAAGCCTTTTTTGGCATCGCGAGCGATCATTTCATGGAGCAGTGTCACCAGCACGCGGCAGCCCGACGCACCAATGGGGTGACCTAGCGCGATGGCGCCGCCGTTGACGTTCACCTTCGACGTGTCCCAGCCCAGCTCTTTATTGACCGACAGCGCTTGAGCAGCGAAGGCTTCGTTGGCTTCGACGAGGTCCAGGTCATCCAGGCTCCAGCCCGCTTTTTCCAGGCAGCGACGGGTGGCGGGGGCCGGTCCGATCCCCATGATGGCCGGGTCGACGCCTGCGTTGGAGTAGGCGGCAATGCGGGCTAGGGGCTCCAGGCCAAGCTCTTTGGCTTTTTCCGCCGAGCAGAGCATAACCACGGCCGCGCCGTCGTTCAGCGACGAGGCGTTACCCGCCGTCACGGTGCCCTCTTTCTTGAAGGCAGGACGCATCCCGGCCAGCTTGTCTGCCGTGACTTCACGAGGGTTTTCGTCGGTATCGAAGACCACCGGGTCGCCTTTACGCTGCGGCACCTCGACCGGGACAATCTGGCTTTTGAATTTGCCCTCTTTGATGGCGGCGGCAGCTTTTTGCTGGGAAGCGGCGGCAAATTCGTCCATGGCTTCTCGCGTGATGCCATATTTCTCTGCCAGGTTCTCGGCCGTGATGCCCATGTGGTAGTTATTGAACGCATCCCACAAGCCATCATGCACCATGGAGTCGATAGCCTTCCAGTCGCCCATGCGCTGGCCGTTGCGCGAGTTCGGCAGAATATGGGGAGAGGCGGACATGTTCTCCTGACCACCGGCCAGCACGATCTCGGCATCGCCGCAGCGGATGGCTTGAGTCGCCAGGTGCAGCGCTTTGAGGCCAGAGCCACACACTTTGTTGATCGTCATGGCCGGTACGGTGTCTGGCAGGCCTGCCTTGATGGCTGCTTGGCGCGCCGGGTTTTGGCCAACGCCTGCGGTCAGCACCTGACCCAGCAGCACTTCGTCGATCTGCTCGGGCGCGACGCCGGTGGAAGCGATAATGTCTTTGATGACCAGCGCACCCAAATCGCTGGCGGGAATCCCTGCGAGTGATCCCCCGAAACTACCTACAGCGGTGCGGCGAGCCGCCACAATGACCACGTCTTGCATACAATGACTCCTTGAGTGAGTGTCGCATTGTGCCTATGGCAGATAGGCGTGCCGCCTATCCATAGTTGTTAGTGGTGTGACTTTGTGTCGTGTCAGGCTTGGCTATCAGCATAGGGGAAGGTTGTGCATTGCGGCAATACGCTTTTAGCGCCAATAAAAAAACGGGCCGATCAACGGCCCGTTCTTAGCGCGTCAGTTGGCTTACGCCAGCTGTACCGGAATGGCGTTACTGGTATGGCTGACGTGGTTGCCTTCTTGTAGATACACCAGCGCGGGCTGGTGGTTGTCGAGCTCGGCCTCTGAGTAATGGGCGTAGCTGCAGATGATGATGCGATGTCCCGGCGCGGCCAAGTGGGCCGCGGCGCCGTTGATCGAAATCAAGCGCGAGCCCTCTTCGCCACGAATGGCGTAGGTAGTGAAGCGCTCGCCGTTCTCGACATTGTAAATCTGGATCTGTTCGTTTTCGCGGATACCGGCCATGTCCAGCAGGTCGCCGTCGATGGCGCACGAGCCTTCGTAATTGAGAACGGCGTGGGTAACGCGGGCCATGTGCAGCTTGGCTTTGAGCATGATGGTGTGCATGGGAACTCCTGAGTAACGAGCAAGCCTTGCAGGCTAGCGACGAGCAGCGCTGGGTAGCTGCACGCTGAGATTGTCGATGAGACGCGCAGGGCCAAGCTTGGCAGCGGCCAGTAGCACGGCGTGGCGCGTGGTATCGGTGACAGGGCCGAGGGTGGCATCCCGTAGTTCGAGGTAATCTGGCGTAAAGCCGGCATCATACAGCGCCGCTTTGCCCCGTTGTAGTACCTTTTCGATGGATTCACCTTGCGCCAGTGCGTCGCGCAGTTCGCACAGCGTTTTGTAGAGCGTTGGCGCCGTGGCGCGCTCCTGGGCGCTGAGATAGCCGTTGCGCGACGAGAGCGCCAATCCATCATCGGCGCGTACGATCGGCACGCCAATGATCTCGATGGGCATGTGCAGATCAGCCACCAGCTTACGAATTACCGCAAGCTGCTGATAATCCTTTTCACCAAAGCAGGCAATGTCCGGCTGCACGAGGTTGAACAACATGCTGACCACGGTGGAGACGCCGTCAAAGTGGCCGGGGCGCGAGCCGCCGCAGAGCCCTTCGCCGACCACGGGCACGTGAACGCGGGTCTGGGCCTCCAAGCCGTTGGGATAAAGGGCGCTCACCGTAGGCGCAAACAGCAGGTCACACCCTGCTTCGGTGAGGTGGTGCTGGTCGGCGTCGAACGTCCGTGGATAAGCGTCCAGATCTTCGCCGGGGCCGAACTGCATCGGGTTGACGAACAGGCTAGCGACGACCACGTCGGCGTGCTGGCGGGCGGTGGCGACCAGCGCTAGATGGCCCGCGTGAAGATTGCCCATGGTCGGCACCAGCGCAATACGCTGGCCCTTTTGGCGAGCGTCACGCAGCGTGGCGCGAAGCTCGGATATATCTCGCAAAGTGCGCATAGAGAAGTCGCTGTCGCTCACTGAAAAACGGTTACTTAAAAACAGTGCTCTGGGGCGGGGAAGGCGCGGCGCTTGACGGCGTCATGGTACTGCTCGAAGGCGCCCTGGATGGAGCTGGCCTCCGCCATGAAGTTTTTCACGAAGCGCGGCGTACGGCCGTGCGTGACCCCCAGCACGTCGTGCATGACGAGAATCTGTCCGTCGGTGTCTGGGCCTGCGCCGATCCCAATGACCGGTACGTCTAGCGCTTCGGTCACCGCTTTGCCCAAACTAGCGGGCACGCACTCCAGCAAAATCACCGAGGCGCCGGCGTCCACTAGCACTTTGGCATCGTGAATGATTTGCTCGGCTTGCGCCGCTTCGCGGCCTTGTACCTTATAGCCGCCCAGTTGATAGACGGTTTGCGGCGTCAGACCCAGGTGGGCACACACCGGCACGCCTCGGCGAGTCAGTTCGCGAATGCCATCGGCCATCCATGCTTCGCCCTCTACCTTGACCAATTCCGCACCTGCTCGCATCAGCGCTGCGCCATCTTCCAAGAGGCGCTCCGTGGTGGCATTGCTCATGAACGGTAGGTCGACCATCAGCAGGCTGTGGCCTTTGCCGCGTGCAGCACAGCGGGTGTGGTAACAAATGTCATCGATGGTCACGGGCAAGGTGCTGCTGTGCCCCTGTAACACCATCCCAAGGGAGTCGCCTACCAGTAGGACATCGATACCCGCCGCGCTAGCAGCATGGGCAAAGGAGGCATCGTAAGCAGTCAGGCAGCTGAACGTTTCACCGGCGCGTTTATACGCCTGCAGGGTGCTCAGGGTGACGGTTTTCATGGCGTGCTCTCATTCAAACGTGATGGGGCCGATGCGGCGAGTGCGCTCGAGGCGCCTGCGCTCTGCTCGGCCATTATTATCGCAGCGTCCCTGCCTGCGCGATGTGGCGTAACCGGCAATTGTTACCTGATTGGGGGCGTGGTGTCGAGATTTGTGTCAGATGGTAGCAGTGGCGGTGACATCGGTAGCACTTAAGTGCCGAATATCGCTCGTATTGAGGCGCGATAGCCACGTTTCGAGCGGTTGCTGGTGCAGCGTGATGGGCTGCTGAAGCGCCGTGGCGACCTCTGCCAGCGGTACGAGTACGAAAGCGCGGGCGTGCATCTGCTCATGAGGTACGGTCAAGCGGGGGTGCTGCAGGGTATGTTTTCCGTAAAGCAGCACATCTAGGTCTAGCGTACGTGGCCCCCAGTGGCGTAGCCGCCGACGCCGATGGCGCTGCTCCAGCGCCTGTAGCTGGTCGAGGAGCGCCAGCGGCGACAGGTGGGTCTCTAGGCAGGCGACGGCATTGATGAAGTCCGGCTGATCTTGTGGGCCGATGGGCGCCGTGGCGTAGAGCGATGACTTGGCCACTCGTCGCGATAGTGGCAAGGTGTCCAATTCCTGGAGCGCCCGCTCCACCTGCTCGATGGGGGTCTCTAAATTGCTGCCGAGGCCGATATAGCAACGCACGGCGCTATTCACTGTTGGCCCTCCGCGATTTGCGGCGTTTTTTACGACGGCGGTCGCCTTGGCTGGCCGGATCGCTGCCGACCTTCTGCAGGAGTCGGCGCTGCTCGTGATCGTCGCCTTTCTGGAACGACTCCCACCAGTCACCCAAGCCGCGGGGAATTTCGCCCGCCTGCTCGCGTAGCATCAGTAGATCGAAGGCAGCGCGAAAGCGCGGATGCTCTCGGGTTTGGAACGCGCGCTTGCCCCGTCGCATTGGCAGCCGTGCCTGAAGCTCCCAAATTTCGCGCATGGGAATCCCAAAACGCTTGGGAATGGAGGTGTGCTGGAGCTGGCGCGATACGACCTGCTGAGCCGCGGTTTGCAGGGCGGGCACGGCAGGCATGCCCTCACGCTCGAGCTCGGCCTGGCGGTGAACGACCGGCGCCCATAGAAACGCTGCCAGCAAAAACGCGGGCGTGACGGGGCGGTCTTCGGCGATACGCTTGTCGGTATTGGCGAGTGCCTGCTCAATGAGCTCCTCTGCCCAAGCGGCGTCGGCCATGGCCTCTTCGGCTTCCGGGAAGAGCATGCCAAACAGGTTGTAGTGGCTCAACAGGCGGAAAGTGATCAGCCCGTGGCCCGACATGAAGAGTTTGAGCACCTCATCGAACAGGCGAGCCGGCGGAATTTGCAGCAGCAGAGGCGCAAGATCGTACATGGGCGCTTCGGTGGCGGGCTCGACAGTGAAGTCGAGCTTGGCCGCAAAGCGCACCGCGCGCAGCATCCGTACCGGATCTTCACGGTAGCGGGTGGCGGGGTCGCCGATCAGGCGCAGCGTGCGCGATTCGATATCTCGCGCTCCGTTGGCAAAGTCGTGGATCGTGAAGTCGGCAATATTGTAGTAGAGCGCATTGACGGTGAAGTCGCGGCGCAGTGCGTCCTCTTCGATATTGCCCCATACGTTGTCCCGCAGCAGCAAGCCATCGTCCGATTGGTGGGCGATATGGTCGCCGTGCTCGTCCTGAGGTTTGCCGCGGAACGTCGTTACCTCGATGACTTCGCGGCCAAAGCGTACATGCACGATGCGAAAGCGGCGGCCAATCAGGCGTGAGTTGCGAAATAGATCGCGCACCTGCTCGGGTGTAGCGTTGGTGGCCACATCGAAGTCTTTCGGCATTTTGCCCAGCAGCGCGTCGCGAATGCAGCCACCCACGAGATAGGCATCGAACCCGGCGCCGTTGAGACGATAAAGCACCTTGAGCGCGGCTTCACTGATTTGCTGGCGAGAAACGGGATGCTCGGAGCGCGGAATAATACGAGGGCTGGGCGCATCTGAGGCGCTCTCAGGGGAATCGAGCAGGGATTTCAAGTGCTCTCCCGGACTGTGTAATAAACGGGTAAATCCTTTAAACATGCGGCGATGTCGACTCGCAGTGTATCGAAAACGGTTTCGAAAAACGTGACCGTATGGAGGACGGTAAAGGGTTGAGTGTATCCGACCCCCTGGGGCTTGCAAAGAGCGGTTTGCAATGAGCCGTCGAACCTGACGTCAATGTCACCCGTAAACGCGGAAAGGGGAGGCTACGTGAGCCTCCCCTATAAAGCAGACAATCAGCATCCATGCTGCTGTTTTTATTCATGATGGCACATCGCCCTGAATACGCACCGCAGTCGGCAGGCGTAAAGAACCACTCTGATTCCGACCGCCTCGTATTCAAAACAATAATCCAACCGCGAACTTTTCTCTCCCGGCGAGTTGTTATTGGCTCCGGGGGTGTACACCTATGCTGCTATTGTTGTTGTTCGGGTGCAGACCTTGTGTACGTCGCGTCCTTATTTGGGCACTTGCTGTGTATTGTTATTGTTTGCTGCGCGTTTGCTTGGCTCCGCTAGGTAACCCTGTGCTGCGCGTGCAAGTCATGAGACTCAAGCCAGTTGTTCTTGTTCGTGCCGTTATCTCTACCTGGCCTTGTTGTTTTTGTTTTGGCTCAGGTCGGGGCGGTGTCATGTTGTTTTTATTAGTGACTGACCGCGCTGCCCAGTTTTTTCTTCTTGCCTAGTAATATTGCACTTGCCGTGCCACTCATTTAATACTTTATGAATTTCAGTAGTTTGGCGATTTTCGAGTGGGTCAGGGAACTATTGGGAAGGGAAAGTGTTACCCGTTTTGGCGGCAATTTTGCGCAGCGTTGTGTGGGAAGGTAACAGTGCTCGGGTAACGAATTCCGGATATTTCTTAATCAAATCAATCTATTGGACGTTGGTATTACGCCAAACGTCTACCGGCGTGCGGTCTTTTTCCGAGGGATCCCCAGTCTTTGGCGTCGTTCCCATAAGTTCTTGCGGCTAATGCCGAGTTTTTGCGCCAGTTCGGTTTCGCTCATTTGATCCTGATGTTCCAACACGAAGTGCTGAAAATAGTCTTCCAACGACAGGTCCTCCTCATCGACGGGGGCAACTGCCTGGCTAGGCGAGGAGCTGGTGGCAGGTGGCTGGGAGCGGTGGGTAACTGGACCAAGTCCCAAATCGTCAGGGTGAATCAGGTGGCCTTCGGCAAGAATTACGCCGCGCTCCAGCGCATTTTCCAGCTCGCGCACGTTACCGGGCCAGGGATAGTCGCGTAGGTCTTGGCGGGCCGCTCTGGAGAGCCGTAGCCCTGGGCGTTCGTGGCGTTTGCAGGCCTTTTCCAACAGGATATCGGCGATTTTGAGTACGTCGTCTTCGCGCTCGCGCAGCGGTGGCAGGGCAATCTGCATCACGTTCAATCGATAGTACAAATCAAGCCGGAACTCGCCGCTTTTGGAAAGCGCGCGCAGATCACGATGAGTGGCGGCAATCAAGCGAACGTCCACATGGCGGGTTTCCACGGAGCCAATTTTGCGGATCTCGCCCTCTTGCAGTACGCGTAGCAGCCTCGCTTGGGCATCCAGGGGCAGCTCGCCAATTTCATCGAGAAAGAGCGTACCGCCGTCGGCAGCTTCGACCAAGCCGGTGCGTGCAGCGCTGGCACCGGTAAAGGCACCTTTTTCGTGACCAAACAACTCGGATTCGATCAGCGTTTCGGGGATCGCCGCGCAGTTGACGCAAATCAGCGGCGCTTTGGCACGCTTGCTCTGTTGGTGAATGGCGCGTGCGACTAGCTCTTTGCCGGTGCCAGACTCGCCTTGAATCAGCACGGTGACGTCCGCAGGGGCGGTTTTACGAATACGCGTATACACCTCTTGCATGGCAGTGCAGTCACCGATCATGGTTTGGCGGCCTCCGCCCTCATCGGTGACATCTGGCGGCGTACCCTGCTGCATCGACTGCTTGTGCAAAATTCGCTCGACGGTTTCCAGAAGCTCAGTGTGGTCGAAGGGCTTGGCGACATAGTCGACCGCGCCCTGCTTGAGGGCATCGACCGCCGAACGCATGCTGGCGTAGCTCGTCATGATCAAAACGGGAGCGGGGGCGGCGAGTTCGATGAGCGTTGTACCCGGCTCTCCAGGCAGGCGCAGGTCGCTGATGATGAGATCAAAGTCGCTGAGCGGCTGAGCGCGGGCCTCTTCGGCGCTGGCCGCTTCGCTGACGTGATAGTCATGGCGCTCCAGTAGGCGCTTTAGCGCGCTGCGAATAATCGCTTCATCTTCAACAATCAGTATCCTGGGCATGGGGCAAGTGATCATCCTGTTGGTAAAGCGGTAGCCAAAGCGTGATGGCCGTGCCGCGAGGCTTTCCGGGAGGGGGCGACGCCACCTCTATTTTGCCGTGGTGCTCATTGATGATTTGATACGCCAACGATAGCCCAAGTCCAGTACCTTCACCCGCCGGTTTAGTGGTGGTGAACGGTTCGAACAGGCGGTGTTTGACGCTGGGATCAATTCCATGGCCATCATCGACGACTCGCCACCAGGCGTGGCTGGCCTGGGTGCCTGCCTCTATGTGCACCGTTCCCTCGGGAGAGCAAGCATCTTTGGCATTGCTCAGTAAATTTACCATGACTTGCGTAAGGCGCTGAGCATCGCCGCGCACCACAATGTCATTTTGGCAGCGGTTGGTAAAGGTGACATCCTCCCCTGAGCGGGCTAAATGGATCAAGTGCAGGGCGTCGTCGCTGACCGCGGTGAGCGACACCCGGGCGGCGGGAAGCGGTCGCTCCGGTCGTCCGCCATGGGCAAAACCGACGAGGGAATTGACGATTTTAGTCACCCGCTGAGTGAGCTGCTGGATCTGGTCGGCGGTTTCCAAAAGCGCCGGGTCGTCGGTGTCGTAGCGCAGATTTTGCGCCAGCGATGAAATGCCGGTGATCGGGTTGCCAATCTCGTGGGCGACCCCGGCGGCAAGCTGGCCAATGGAGGCGAGTCGCGCGGCGTGCACCAGCTCCTCCTCCAGCCACTTCATCTCGGTGTGATCCTCCACCAGAATGACGCTGCCGCCGCGACTGTCGTGGCCGCTAAGCACCGCTTTGTGCAGCGTCAAAAAGTAGTCTTTACCGTGCAGCGTGACCGCCTGTTTGTACAGCGGCGTTTGGCTGGCAGTCAGCACGCTGCCCAGCAGCGTGGGCCAGGGCGGCGGCAGGCTGTCTCGCCGAGAGCCGATGACGCTATCGCCGCTGATACCCGAGAGCAGCGAGAGCGCTTGGTTCCACATCAGAAGCTCGTCGTCGTCGCCCAGCACGCACAGTCCCACCGGCAGGTAGGCCAGGGTCTGGCGGTGGTGGCGGCGAAGGCCATCCAGTTCGCGGGCAAGCCCGGTCAGTCGCGAACGGTAGGCTTCCAAGCGGCTTTCGACGAAATGGATGTCGTCAGTCACGGGGGCGTCATCGTGGCGGTAGGGCAGATAGCGGTCGACGATGTCCCGCGCCACCGAGGGGCCCATCAGGCCCGACAGGTTGGCCTGAATGCGGTCGCGTAAACGGCGCAGGGCATAGGGGCGTCGCTCTTGCGAGGTCAGGTTGAGCGCTTTCAACGCGCGGTCCACTTCTCGGCTCGCGGCTTCGTCGCCCAGCGCTTGGGCCAGGTGGGCGGGGAAATCTCCCGCGGTGGCGGCTTCCAGCGGCAGACGTTTGGAGCGGATGACCGCATCCACCGAGCAAGCTTCCGCCGCCGAGCGCTCGCCCTCCGAAATGCGCGTAAATAGCGATACCACGATCAGCAGCACGATATTCACCGCCAGCGAGATGAGGGTGGCGTTGTACCAGGGGGGGGCATCGGCGGGCATCAACAAGCTGAACGGCAGCGCGGGGAGGGCGATATCGAACAGCAGTGGCAGCCACAGCCCCCACAGCCAGACGCCGATACCGCCCATGAGACCGGCAATCATGCCCTTGCGGTTGGCACCGGGCCAATAGAGCAGCGCCAGCAGGCCCGGTAAACACTGCGCCATGCCGACGAACGCGGCCAACCCTAGGTTCGTGAGCGAGTGATAGCGCCCGACGCTTTCGGCAAACAGCCAGCCACCGACAATGACGGCCCCGACCAGTGCCCGGCGTAGCCACAGCAGCCAGCCGTAGAGGTCACTACGCGCCTCTGGCGGACGGGCGACCAGTACGATGTGATTCAACACCATGCCAGAGAGCGCGAGCGCAATCATCATCATCGTGCCGCTGGCGGCCGCCAGGCCCCCTATGAACGCCAGCGCGCCGACCCACCAATGCTCGGTCATTAGGTACGCCGCATAGGCGGCAAGCGGCACGCTCTCGTTGGCCGACTGCGCGGCCCATAAAATGAGCGGCACCGGTAGCGCCATCAGTAGCAAAAAGAGCGGCAAGGTCCAGCTCGCCTGCAGTAAGGTGTGGCGAGAGAGGCTTTCGGCAAAGGTGATTTGGAAGAGGTGCGGCATCATGAAGGCCGCCGCGAAAAACAGCAGCAGAAACGTGCGCCACTGGGGGGCTTCGAGCTGAGGCGTAGCCGCTTGGAGCGCCGCACCGGGGCCTTCCAGCCAGCGCTGTAAATCCTGTGGTCCATCAAACACCCACCAGAGTGCAATGGCACCGAGCCCGAGCATGGCCAGCAGTTTGACCACCGATTCGAAGGCGATCACGCTGAGCAGCGTGTCGTGGCGGTGCCGATGGTGATGGCGCGCGCCAAACAGCACGGCGCAGCCTGCAATGACCCCACAAAACAGCAGCGCGACGGCGGCGCTATAGCGGCTGCCGGTGAGCAGCTGCACGGCATCGCTCAAGGTTTGCACCTGTATGCCCAGCAGCGGCAGTACGGCAAGCAGACTCAATAGCGTCACCAGCGTGCCTGCCCAGCGGGAGCGGTAGCGAAAGGCGAACAGATCTGCCAGCGAGGAGAGTTGGTAGGTGCGGGTGATGCGCTGAATCGGTACCAGCAGCACGGGGGCAAGCAAAAAGGCCCCCGCTGGCCCCAGGTAGTAAGCGAGGTAGCCGAATCCAGCATTCGCGGCTAATTCGATGCTGCCGTAGATGGCCCAGGCACTGGCGTATACGCCAAGCGCCAAGGTGTACACCATCGGGTGGCGAGTAATGCGCACCGGTACCCAGCCCCGCTCGACGGCCAAACCGCAGCCAAACAGCAGCCCGAGATAGCCAAGCCCCAGTAATACGACGCTTATTAACTCAGCGTTCATCCAGTTTCCTTTTCTGCTCGAGCCAGAGCGTCAGAGCTATCAACACTCCCCAGATGGCAAACGGGCGGTACCAGGCAACGCTCGGGTCAGCCCAGCCATCCATGAACAGCGGGGAAAGCAGATACCCGCCAAAGACGAGAAATAGCATGATGCGGTAGACGTACATCTTACGGCTCCGGTGGGGCAGAGCGGTGGGGCTGCGGTGCCAAATGTGCCACTGACCAGTGATCGATGGCCCATCGTAACTGGACCTCGGGGGGCTCCTCGACGAGCGCTGGCGGTGGCGCCTGATCGAGCAGCTGCAGCGCTTGAAACAGCTGGCGACGAATCCCGCGGCTCTCCTCGGCCAGGGCAGGGGCGAGGTTTTGCTTGGAGAGCTTTTGGCCGCCCGCCGTGACCACCAGCGGCAGATGCAGATAGCGCGGCGTAGGCACCTGTAGCGCTGCTTGTAACTGCTGCTGCCAAGGCGTGTTATCCAGCAAGTCGACTCCCCGTACGATGTCGCTGATGCCCTGATGGGCGTCGTCCACGACCACCGCGAGCTGATAGGCCCATAATTGATCTTTGCGCTTCAACACGACATCGCCCAGGTCGGCGGGGTCGAAGTGCTGCTCGCCGAACAGTCGGTCGTTCCAACCGACGGGGCGTTGGGCGAGGTCGCTTCGCAACCGCCAGGCGACTGGCTGGCTGGCATCGCACACGCCGTCTCGGCACCAGCCGGGGTAGATGTCGAAGGCCTGCCACTGCTTGCGTGAGCAGCTGCAGGGGTACGCCAGCCCCCGATCGATGAGCTGCTCAAGCGCGTGTTGATAGGCGTCATGACGCTGGCGTTGCCACATGACGTCCTCATCCCATGTCAGGCCAAAAGCCTCCAGCTGGCGCAAAATGGTGCTGTCCGTGCCCTCGGGGCAGCGCGGCGGGTCGATGTCTTCGATACGTACCAGCCACTGGCCCCCCGCAGCGCGGGCATCCAAATAGCTGCCGAGCGCGGCCACCAGCGAGCCAAGATGCAGGGGCCCGGAGGGGGTAGGGGCGAAGCGTCCTCGGTAGTGAGCGGTGGCAGTCATGGCAATCCGTGCGTGAAAACGGTAAAGCAGTAAGTAGAGAACAAGATGACAAACAAAAACGGGCACCTCAAGGGTGCCCGCTGTCGACCATCTTAGCAGGATGGCAGGGTGCTCAACCGCCCAGCTGTTTCTCTTTTAGCTCGGCCAAGGTTTTGCAGTCGACGCACAGTGTGGCCGTGGGCCGTGCTTCCAGGCGGCGAATACCGATTTCCACGCCGCAGGCTTCGCAAAAACCGTAGTCGTCATCATCGATCTTTTCGATGGTTTCGTTGATTTTCTTCAGCAGCTTGCGCTCGCGGTCCCGGGTACGCAGTTCCAGGCTAAAGCCCTCTTCCTGCGTGGCGCGGTCAGCGGGGTCGGCATAGTTGTTAGCATCTTCCTGCAGGTGGCGTACGGTACGATCCACCTCTTCCATGAGGTCCTGTTTCCAGTCCAGAAGCAGCTGGCGGAAGTGCGCGAGCTGCTTCTCGTTCATATACTCTTCACCCGGTGCCGGCTCATACGGTGTGAAGGACTTGGACGCTTCCGGTTTCTTTTCCGCTACTGGCATGGGAGTGCCCCTTACGTATGTGACTGCTGATCGACCATGAGCGTGTGCCACGATCTCACGCCAAAGGGATGCTTGTTTAGCTGAAAATTGCGCGCGATGCAAGCATAATAGTGCGCTTTCGACCATGGTCCCACATCTTGTACGACCTGCGTCATGGTTTAACTACTGCTAGGTGAAGGAGCCGTTATGGCCTGGAATTCGCGTGTCGATCACGTTGCGCCTTTTCGCGTAATGCACTTATTGGAAATGGCTCAGGCGCGTGAAGCGGCAGGCCATGACGTGATTCACCTGGAAGTGGGCGAACCTGATTTCGCAACGCCCGCCCCGATCGTCGCCGCCGGGCAGCAGGCGCTGGCCAGCGGCAGAACACGCTACACCCCCGCCGCCGGTTTAGCGTCGCTGCGCGAGGCCATTGCCGGGCACTACGCCGAGCACTTCAACGCCACGGTTGACCCCGCCCGTATTCTGGTCACCCCCGGTGCGTCTGGCGCACTGCTGCTGGCCAGCCAGCTGCTTGTCGAAAATGGTGATCGAGTGCTAATGGCTGACCCAAACTATCCGTGTAACCGCCACTTCATGGCGCTGGCAGGGGCCGAGGTCGACGCCGTGTCGGTAGGGCGTGATAGCGGCTGGCAGCTCACCGCACCGCTGATCGAGCAGCACTGGCAGGCCAACACGCGTATAGCCATGCTGGCAAGCCCCTCCAACCCGACCGGGCATACGCTGGATGCCCCGGCGCTCGCCAAGGTGATCGACACCGTGGCTGCCAAGGGTGGCGACGTCATCGTCGACGAGATCTACCAGGGGCTGAATTACGATGACGCGCCGCTGTCGGCCACGTCATTGTCAGATGACGCTTTTGTGGTGAACAGCTTCTCCAAGTACTTCGGCATGACCGGCTGGCGCTTGGGTTGGCTGGTGGCGCCAGAGCAGGCCGTCGAGCCGCTGACCCGGCTGGCGCAAAACGTCTTTCTCGCCGCACCGACGCCCTCCCAGCACGCGGCGCTGGCGGCGTTTACTCCCGAGTGCCGGGATATTCTGGAAACCCGTCGCGCTACTCTCAAACAGCGTCGCCAAGTACTACTGGATGGCTTGGCCGAGCTAGGGTTAGCGCCGGATTTGCCGCCTCAGGGGGCGTTCTATCTCTGGCTGGATATCTCCCGCTACAGCCGTGACAGCCAAGCCTTCTGCGAGCGCCTGCTCGTGGAGGAGAATGTCGCCATCACCCCGGGGATCGATTTTGCCGTACAGGGCGGCGAGCATCATGTGCGCATCGCCTTCACTAACGACGTGGCACGGCTGCAGGAGGCCGTAGTGCGCATTGCGCGCTTCGTGAGCCGCTTATGATGACCTATCCCGCACTGGTGTCCGGCACGCTGCTGCGGCGCCATAAGCGCTTTCTAGCCGATGTACGCCTGGACAGCGGGGAGGACGTGGTGGCCCACTGCCCGAATACGGGCTCGATGAAGGCGGTCAACGTACCCGGCTGCCGGGTATGGCTCTCGTCTAGCGACAACCCCAAACGCAAGCTGGCCTGGACCTGGGAGTGGATTGCACTGCCTCAGCCTGAGGGGGGGACGGCGCTGGCATCGGTGCATACGGGGCGCGCTAACCGCTGGGTTGAAAGTGCCATCACGGCGGGGGATATCCCGCCGCTGTCGGGCTATCAAACGTTAAAGCGTGAAGTGAAGGTCGGCGAAGCGCGGCTCGATTTTCGTTTGGATGACCCTGAGAAGGGCGCCGCCTACGTGGAGGTCAAACAGGTCACGCTGAAAGAGGCGGATGGGCACGGCTACTTTCCCGACTCCGTGAGCGCACGGGGCACCAAACATTTAGCCACGCTGGCGGCGCTTGCCCAGCAGGGCGAGCGGGCGGTGCTGCTATTCTGCGTGGCGCACGAGGGGATTGCGGACGTGGCACCGGCGGCGCATATCGACGCCACCTACGCGGCGGCGCTCAGTGATGCGGTGCAAGCGGGGGTCGAAGTACTGGCGTATGGCGTGACGGTGACGTGGCAGCAAAGCGTACCGATAGCGGCCCGCCTGACGCGGGCACTACCGGTACGGGTTTAGCGCTCGATATAGAAACGCTGAATGAAGCTCACCGGCTCTGGATTCTCATTGCGGTCGTAGCGCACGTCGAGGTTGAATCGCATCGGTTCGTCGTGGCGCAGCGTGAACGTGGCAAGATGGTAGGTGGCATCGCCATCGTGCACGGTGCGAAAGCTGAGCGGTTCGCGGGTGTCGGTCAAGTCGCTCACGTAGCCGCCCACGCTGGCATTTACCGGCCGCGTGGTGCCATCCGGCTGGCGCTCGCGCACGCTGACGTTGACCAGGCCGTGCCCGATACTGCGCTGGATGCTGTTTGCCTGCGCTACTTCCGGAGTAAGAAAGCGCGTTTCGATGGCGTTGTAGTGGATCTCGTAGTCGCCCACTTGTACTATTTGCTCGGCCGCTGCCTGGGTGGCGCCGAGCAGAGTGCCCAGTAGCACCATCAGCAGTGGAAAGCGTCGCAGTGTCGCGATAGCCATAGCGTGTCTCCTCTCATGAGTGAGATAAGTGCGGTATCAGGCGCGTCGGCGCACCCGGAAAATGGCGATTTCACCAAACAGGTTAGGCCACCACTTCGAGGTCCAGTGCCCCTTGTGGTCGCCCACCCCCACGGCGCGGTCGACGATCACCAACCCTTTCTCTTTACATAGGTGCTCGAAGTCGTTGAACGTCGAGAGGTGAATGTTGGGGGTGTCGTACCACGCGTGGGGCAGCGATTTCGATACCGGCATATAGCCGCGCAGCCCCAGGTGAATGCGGTGACGCCAGTAGGCGAAGTTGGGGAAGGTGATGATTCCCTCTTCGGCGACCCGCAGCATTTCATCGAGCATCTTATCCGGGCGGCGCAGCGCCTGCAGCGCCTGGGTCATGATCACCTGATCGTAGCTATTGTCGCAGAAGCTACCCAGGCCGTCGTCCAGGTTATGCTCGATGACGTTGACGCCGCGCGCCACGCACTGGGTGATGCCGTCCGGGTCGATCTCCAACCCGTAACCCGTCACGCCTTTCTCTTTAGCCAACCGCTCTAGCAGAACGCCGTCGCCGCAGGCGAGGTCAAGGACGTGTGCGTCTTGGGGAACCCAGTCGTAAATCAGTTCGAGATCTGTGCGCATTAGCGTGTTTCCTCCGCGTCGGCGGCATCGAGGTGCTGCTCTCGAGCGACGCGGCCCATGAAGGCACTGAACAGCGCTTGATAGCGCGGCTCGGGCAGTAAGAAGGCATCGTGCCCGTGGGGCGACTCGATATTGGCGTAGCTGACTGATTTACCCGCGCGGGTAAGGGCGTCCACTAGCTCTCGAGAGCGCGACGGCGGGAAGCGCCAATCGGTGGTAAAGCTGACGATCAAAAAAGGACACTGCGCCGGAGCCAGGGCGCAGGCGAGATCGCCGTCGCAGCTGGCCGCCGGGTCGAAGTAGTCCAGCGCTTTGGTCATCAGCAGGTAGGTGTTGGCATCGAAGGCGGTCGAGAAAGTGTCGCCCTGGTAGCGCAAGTACGACTCCACCTGAAACTCGACGTCGAAGCCAAAGTTCAAGTCGTCGCTGCGCAGGTCACGGCCAAACTTGCTGCCCATGGCGTCTTCGGAAAGATAGGTGATATGACCTACCATGCGGGCCAGTTTCAGTCCTCGCTTGGGCACGGTGTCGTGCTCGGCGTACCAGCCGTCGAAGAACTCGGGATCCGAGCGAATCGCCTGCCGGGCGACCTCGTTGAAGGCGATGTTTTGCGCCGACAGGCGGGGTGTGGCGGCGATGACGACGGCATTGGCAACGCGTTCGGGGTAAGTGATCGTCCACTGCAGCACCTGCATACCGCCCAAACTGCCCCCCACGGCCGCGGCCCAGCGCTCGATGCCCAAGTGGTCGGCGAGTCGTGCTTGGCTAGTGACCCAGTCACTCACCGTCACTACGGGGAAGTCGGGTCCCCACTGACGGCCGGTATCCGGGTTATGGCTTACCGGGCCGGTACTGCCGTGGCAGCCGCCCAGGTTGTTCAGCGACACCACGAAAAAGCGGTTGGTATCGATGGATTTGCCTGGACCGATATGGGCATCCCACCAGCCGGGTTTGCGGTCTTCGGCGGTGTGGTAGCCTGCCGCGTGGTGGTGCCCCGATAGCGCGTGGCAAATCAGCACCGCATTCGAGCGTTCGGCGTTCAGCGTGCCGTAGGTCTCATAGATCAGTTCGTACTCCGATAGCGTCTTGCCGCAGGCAAGCGGCAGCGGCGTATCGAATTTCACCACCTGGGGCGTTACGAGGCCAACGGAGTCCGCTGGCCGGTCGTCATAAGCAAGAGTGTCTGAATCAGGCATCGAAAGCACTAGTCCTGCAAAAATAGGTCACTGCCAAAAGTGAGCTCGGGGCGTTAGTCGAGTCGATAGGGCCGTTATAGCCCTACGAGGGCACCCGAGATGCCTGCTGCGCGAATCAGCGAACCCACGACGATGCCGTCCACCAGGTTGATGGCGATGAAGACCACGATCGGCGAGAGATCGATCATGCCCAGCGGCGGGATCACCTTCCTCACCGGTGCCATGATCGGCTCGACCAGTTGCATCACCAGCAGCGCGCCGGGGTGGCTCGCGTTCGGGGCGACCCAGCTCAGGATGATCATCACGATCATGGCAAAGAAATAGATCTTCAAAATGGCGTTGGCCAGCGCGGCCACTCCAGCAATCAGTAGCCCTGCAATGGGCGGCATGCCCACGCCAATCACCATGAAGATGGCGACCATGCTGACGACTTTCAGCACGAAACCGGCCGCCAGAGTGGCAAGGTCAAAGCGACCGGCGACTGGCCCTAAAAAGCCTTGGAATAGCCCGACGACAGGCTGAGTGATTTTGACCACCGACTGGCTGAGCGGGTTGTAGTAATCCGCCCGCGATGCTTGCAGCAAAAAACGCAGCATCAACAGAAACAGATAAATATTGATCAGCGAGTTCACCAGCATTAACCCGGCGCTGCCTAATTGACTTCCCATTGCGGCTTCTCCTCGAAAATAGCGTTTGGCATCGTTCACGGCCTATTGGCGGCGTGCGACTCAGGCGTTACCGCTTAACTCTTTGGACATGGCGTCGGCGCGCTCGGCGCAGGCGTTCATAGCGTCGGCGATGATCGTGCGCAGATGCGCCTCTTCCATATGATGAATGGCACGCTCGGTGGTGCCGCCCGGTGACATGACGTTCTGTTTCAGCGTGGCCGGGTCTTTGTCACTGCGCTGGGCCATGGTGGAGGCGCCCAAGGCGGTTTGAATGGCCAAGCGGCGAGCGGTATCGGCAGGCAGACCGAGCTTCACGGCGGCCTCTTCCATGGCTTCGAACATCAAAAAGAAATAGGCCGGTGCGCTGCCGGACACGGCGGTCACGGCATCCAGCAGGCGCTCTTCGTCGACCCATTCGACGATCCCAACGGCTTCCATCAGCTGCGTGGCCAGCGTGCGCTGGGCGTCACTGACCGCCGCGTTGGCGTAGAGGCCGCTGGCGCCGATGCCGACCAGCGACGGGGTGTTGGGCATGCAGCGCACCAGGGCGTTGCCGCCACCCAGCCACTGATCGATGGTGTCTGCATCCAGCCCCGCCGCAATGGACATCACCAGCGGCGCCTGTTGCTGGACGCTGTCACGCAGCGCTTCGCAAACGCCGCGCATGATCTGCGGTTTGACCGCCAGAACGACCACGTCCGCCCCGCTGACGGCGGCGCTATTGTCGGTGTGGGTATGAATGCCCAGGCGCGCTTTCAGCGGAGCCAGTTCGCTGTCGTTGGGGGCCGTGGCGGTGATATCGCTGGGTGAGACACCGCTTTCGATCAGGCCGCCGATAATGGCGCTGGCCATGTTGCCCGCGCCAATGAAGGTGATCTTGCTCGCCATGGGGGTATCCTTTTTCGCAAATGGCTGCGTCGTGCAGCGTGTGTAGTAAGCCGTGTGTGGTTCGAGCCGCCGTTAGCCCCGGGCGCCAAAAATGGCGGTGCCTAAACGTACCAGCGTGGCGCCCTCTAAAACAGCCGCTTCCAAATCGTCACTCATGCCCATCGATAGCGTATCCAGCGGCGCATCGGGCAGTGCCGCTTTGAGCTCATCCAATAGCTGGCGCAGCGCTGCCAGCGGCTGGCGCTGTGCCTCTAGCGTCGCCGCTGGGGCGGGAATCGCCATCAGCCCGCGCAGGGCTAAGCCGGGTAGCGCGGCAATGTCTCGAGCCAAAGCCAAGGCATCTTCCGGCAGCACGCCGGACTTCGTGGCCTCGCGGCTAATGTTGACCTGCAGGCAGACGTTCAGCGGCGGTAGCGCTGCTGGGCGCTGTTCGCTCAAACGTTTGGCAATTTTCAAACGATCCACGCTGTGTACCCAGGCAAACTGCTCGGCCACGGCACGGGTCTTGTTCGATTGCAGCGGGCCGATGAAGTGCCACACGATGCCGTCAAGATCCTTGAGCGCCGCCTGTTTATCCAGCGCTTCTTGCAGGTAGTTTTCACCAAACTCGCGCTGGCCGTGCTGCCACGCTTCGCGCAGCATGTCGGCGGGCTTGGTCTTGCTCACCGCTAACAGAGTAGCGCTGGTGGGCGAGCGCCCTGCTTCTTCAAGCGCTCGTCGCAGGCGTTCACGCGCAGAGGCCAGTGACTCGGAGAGCGCGTTGTCTGTCATACTCAAGCACCTTACCGCAGCTGGGAAAGAGAGATGGATATTACAGAACTGCTGGCATTCTCGGCAAAGCAGAATGCGTCCGACCTGCACCTTTCGGCGGGATTGCCGCCCATGATACGTGTTGATGGCGATATTCGTCGGCTTAATGTACCCGCCATGGAGAACGACGACGTGCGGCGGCTGATCTACGACATCATGAACGATCGGCAGCGCCGTGACTACGAAGAGCACCTAGAAGCGGACTTTTCCTTCGAAGTGCCGGGCGTGGCGCGCTTTAGGGTCAATGCCTTCAACCAGGCACGCGGGGCAGGGGCCGTCTTTCGTACCATTCCCAACAAGGTGCTTTCCATGGACGCCTTGGGCATGGGAGAGGTGTTCCAACGCCTGTCGATGCTGCCCAGGGGCTTGGTGCTAGTGACTGGGCCGACGGGGTCGGGCAAAAGCACGACCCTGGCGGCAATGATCGACTACATCAACGATCACCGCTTCGAGCATATCCTGACCATCGAAGACCCGGTGGAGTTTGTGCACACCAGCAAGCGCTGCCTGATCAACCAGCGGGAGGTTCATCGCGATACCCATAGCTTTTCGGGGGCGTTACGTAGCGCGCTGCGCGAAGATCCGGACGTGATTTTGGTCGGCGAGCTTCGTGATCTCGAAACGATCCGCCTGGCGCTGACCGCGGCTGAAACGGGACACTTGGTATTTGGGACGCTGCACACCACCTCTGCGGCGAAAACCATTGACAGGATCATCGATGTGTTTCCCGGCGATGAGAAATCCATGGTGCGCTCGATGCTCTCCGAATCGCTCCAGGCGGTCGTTTCGCAAACGTTGCTGAAACGCCAGGGTGGCGGACGCGTGGCAGCCCACGAGATCCTGATCGCCACGTCGGCGGTTCGTAATCTGATCCGTGAAGATAAAGTGGCACAGATCTACTCGGCCATTCAGACTGGCGGCGCCCTGGGGATGCAGACACTCAATGCGTCGCTCGCCAAGTTGGTCAAGGAGGGCGTGGTGAGTATGGACGACGCCCAGGCACGCGCAAAAGGCACGCTGACGTTAAAAGACGAGTAACCGCAGCGGGAGGGTAGTGCGATAGGTGAGCTACCCAGCGGTGCACCGATAAATGTGTAGGCGCCGCTAGGGAGCGTAAATGCCGCCGAGCACCCTCGGGCCGCTAGCGCCAGTCACGGAAGGCAAATTGCCGGGTAACCCGTGAAGCCGCTGATGGGCGAGCCAGGCAAAGGCTCCTGCTTCGATCCAATCTTCCGGCCAGCCCAGCGTGGCGGGGGAGAGCAGCGTCACCTTGGGTAGATGCGCTGCTAACCTTTCCATCAAATAGGCATTATGAGCACCGCCGCCACCCACCAGCAGCGTGGCGCTGGACTGGCTTAGCGGCAGTTGGGCCACCCCTTGCGCAACGCTCACCGCCGTCAGTTCGGCCAGCGTTGCCTGGACGTCGCTTGGAGCTTCGTTGCCGGTGAGGTGGTCGTTCAACCACGCTAAGTGAAATAGCTCGCGTCCAGTACTGCGTGGCGGCGGCTGGTGAAAAAAGGGTTCTTTAAGCAGGCGGGCGAGCAGCGATTGGTCGACCTGACCGCTGGCCGCCCACGTGCCGTTCTCATCGAATCGTCCAGTGTGATGCTTGGCAAACCAGGCATCGAGCAGCACGTTAGCCGGTCCAGTATCGAAGCCCACCACGGCGCGCTCTTGATCCTGGGGGAGCCAGGTGAGATTGGCAAAGCCGCCCAGGTTGAGCACGAGCTTTTCGCCTGGCCGCTGCCCAAATAGCGCTTGGTGGAAAGCGGGTGCTAAAGGCGCTGCTTGTCCACCAGCGGCGAGATCCCGTCGGCGAAAGTCGGCGACGACCGTGCATCCCGTCAATTCGGCTAGCAGGCTTGGGTTATCCAGCTGCAGCGTATAGGCCGGGCCGCCCTGATGGCCTTGGGGCGCGTGCTCTATCGTCTGACCGTGGCTGCCAATCGCCGTAATCTGAGCCGCGGCGAGCCCTTGGTTCGTTAATAGTGCCGTGACGGCCTGGGCCTGGAGGCGGCAAAAAGCATCCTCGGCGGCGGCCAGCTCGGCAAAGCTCGCGGAGGGTGTGTGGCATAGGTGCAAGAGCTGCGTATGCAGCCTATCGGGCATGGCAACGGCGGCCGTGGCTATGAGTATAGGCGGCGTGCCGGGAGTGAGTGACACCAAGGCGGCATCGATGCCGTCCAAGCTGGTGCCTGACATGAGCCCGATATAGTAGGCCGTCGATGTGGCGGTAGAGGTTTTCATCATGCGTGTCGTCCAAAACGGGAGGAAGGCTCAACCAAGGCGGTGGAGCGTGATAACATCGCCCACTATCGATCATTTAAACGCCTTTAACGGCACATAGTACATGGAGAGAGGCAATGAGTGAGGTGGATCAGGCGTTAGCGCTGCTGTCGCGGGGGACGCATGAAATCCTGGTAGAAGACGAGCTGCGCAAAAAGCTCGCGTCCGGTCGTAAACTGCGTATCAAGGCAGGGTTCGATCCGACGGCACCTGATCTGCACCTGGGGCACAGCGTACTGCTGACCAAAATGCGCCAGTTCCAAGAGCTTGGCCACACCGTCATCTTTTTGATTGGTGACTTCACTGGCCGCATTGGCGATCCGACCGGTAAAAACGTCACTCGTAAGCCATTGACGGAAGCGGATGTCAAAGCGAACGCGGAAACCTACAAAGAGCAGGTGTTCAAGATCCTCGATCCGGAAAAGACCGAGGTGCGCTTCAACGCCGAATGGTTTGGCGAGCTAAGTGCCGCCAAGATGATCGAGCTGGCCGCGCAAAGCACCGTCGCCCGGATGCTGGAGCGCGACGACTTTGAAAAGCGCTATAAAGCCAACCAATCCATCGCCATTCATGAATTCCTCTATCCGCTCGTACAGGGGTACGACTCGGTCGCACTGGAGGCCGACGTGGAGTTGGGCGGTACCGACCAGAAATTCAATCTGCTCATGGGGCGCGAGATTCAGAAGCACTTCGGGCAAGAGCCCCAGGTGGTCATTACCATGCCGCTGCTGGAAGGTTTGGACGGCGTGCAGAAAATGTCAAAGTCGCTTGGCAACTACGTCGGCGTGGATGAAGCACCGGGCTCCATGTTCAATAAACTGGTCTCCATGCCCGACAGCTTGATGTGGCGTTACTTCGAACTGCTCTCGCTCAAATCGAACGAAGAGCTCGACGCGCTAAAGCAAAGTGTCGAGCAGGGCGCCAACCCGCGCGATGTGAAAATGGAACTGGCCCGCGAGCTGATCGCCCGCTATCACGGCGACGAGGCAGCGGCCAATGCGCACAAGTCGGCGGGTAACCAGCTGGCCGATGGTGAGCTGCCGGAAGATCTGCCGGAAGTGAAGGTAGACTTCGAAGACAGCGAGCAAGCGCCCATCGCCGCTGTTCTGAATCGCTCCGGCCTGACAAAGAACAGTGCCCAGGCCAAGGACATGCTGAAAAATGGCAGCGTCAAGGTCGATGGCGAGGTCGTTGCTCAGGACACCATGCTGGCCACCGGTAAGGTGTACGTCATCCAGGCAGGCAAGAAGCGTTACGCCCGTGTGACGCTGATGTGAACGTTTTGAAAACTTTTTCACATTAGCCCTTGCCAACCCGGCATCGAATCCGTAAAGTACGCATCCGCTGACGGGGACGCTCAGCGTTACCAGCGGTGATGAGGTTGAAAAACCTCTTGTTTGTCAGGAAGTTAGAGCTCTGTGGTAGGTTGGTCAGATCGCTCGCTTCGCCCGCTGAAAACAGCGGTTGACAAACGCCACGGAATGCGTAGAATACGCCTTCCTCGCTGAGGCAACACGGGTCAGGTCATCGAGCCCGCCGCAGCGACATTACGAAAGTTGCTCTTTAACAATTTGATCAGGTAATTCATGTGGGCGCTTGCCGATGAGGGTGACAAATCACCCATTATCAAGGCAAGCGACTCGTCAAACAGGCTTCGGCCTAATGAATGAATTCGTTTGACCCTTGAGCCAAGTTTGGTTCGCTTCTGTTGCTTCGGCGACAGGCAAGAACCGCATCGATCTTAAACTGAAGAGTTTGATCATGGCTCAGATTGAACGCTGGCGGCAGGCCTAACACATGCAAGTCGAGCGGTAACAGATCCAGCTTGCTGGATGCTGACGAGCGGCGGACGGGTGAGTAATGCATAGGAATCTGCCCGATAGTGGGGGATAACCTGGGGAAACCCAGGCTAATACCGCATACGTCCTACGGGAGAAAGGGGGCTTCGGCTCCCGCTATCGGATGAGCCTATGTCGGATTAGCTAGTTGGTGAGGTAACGGCTCACCAAGGCCACGATCCGTAGCTGGTCTGAGAGGATGATCAGCCACATCGGGACTGAGACACGGCCCGAACTCCTACGGGAGGCAGCAGTGGGGAATATTGGACAATGGGGGGAACCCTGATCCAGCCATGCCGCGTGTGTGAAGAAGGCCCTCGGGTTGTAAAGCACTTTCAGCGAGGAAGAACGCCTAGCGGTTAATACCCGCTAGGAAAGACATCACTCGCAGAAGAAGCACCGGCTAACTCCGTGCCAGCAGCCGCGGTAATACGGAGGGTGCAAGCGTTAATCGGAATTACTGGGCGTAAAGCGCGCGTAGGTGGCTTGATAAGCCGGTTGTGAAAGCCCCGGGCTCAACCTGGGAACGGCATCCGGAACTGTCAAGCTAGAGTGCAGGAGAGGAAGGTAGAATTCCCGGTGTAGCGGTGAAATGCGTAGAGATCGGGAGGAATACCAGTGGCGAAGGCGGCCTTCTGGACTGACACTGACACTGAGGTGCGAAAGCGTGGGTAGCAAACAGGATTAGATACCCTGGTAGTCCACGCCGTAAACGATGTCGACCAGCCGTTGGGTGCCTAGCGCACTTTGTGGCGAAGTTAACGCGATAAGTCGACCGCCTGGGGAGTACGGCCGCAAGGTTAAAACTCAAATGAATTGACGGGGGCCCGCACAAGCGGTGGAGCATGTGGTTTAATTCGATGCAACGCGAAGAACCTTACCTACTCTTGACATCCTGCGAATTCGGTAGAGATACCTTAGTGCCTTCGGGAACGCAGAGACAGGTGCTGCATGGCTGTCGTCAGCTCGTGTTGTGAAATGTTGGGTTAAGTCCCGTAACGAGCGCAACCCTTGTCCTTATTTGCCAGCGCGTAATGGCGGGAACTCTAAGGAGACTGCCGGTGACAAACCGGAGGAAGGTGGGGACGACGTCAAGTCATCATGGCCCTTACGAGTAGGGCTACACACGTGCTACAATGGTCGGTACAAAGGGTTGCCAACTCGCGAGAGTGAGCCAATCCCGAAAAGCCGATCTCAGTCCGGATCGGAGTCTGCAACTCGACTCCGTGAAGTCGGAATCGCTAGTAATCGTAGATCAGAATGCTACGGTGAATACGTTCCCGGGCCTTGTACACACCGCCCGTCACACCATGGGAGTGGACTGCACCAGAAGTGGTTAGCCTAACGCAAGAGGGCGATCACCACGGTGTGGTTCATGACTGGGGTGAAGTCGTAACAAGGTAGCCGTAGGGGAACCTGCGGCTGGATCACCTCCTTAACCGATGACTCATCCTCGCGGTAAGCGCTCACAATGAATTACCTGATCAGAATACTGTTGTTACGCAGTGATAAGCGTTTTCTTCACATTAAAAAAAGAAAAAAGGTCTTTCTTTTTCTTTTGAAGTGAAAAAAAGCATCCGCTTATCACTGCGCATAGCAGTCGCTCTTTAACAATGTATATCATGCTGACATGAACGTTTTATAACGTTCATACGTAATTGTTAAGTGATACGTCTCAAGCGTATCCGGCAATCGTTATCATTGCGAGACACCAGACCCCTTCGGGTTATAGGGTCAAGCAATGAAGCGCACACGGTGGATGCCTAGGCAGCCAGAGGCGATGAAAGACGTGGTAGCCTGCGATAAGGTTCGGTGAGGTGGCAAACGACCTGTGACCCGGACATCTCTGAATGGGGAAACCCACTCATCACAAGATGAGTATCTTGCGCTGAATCCATAGGCGTAAGAGGCGAACCAGGGGAACTGAAACATCTAAGTACCCTGAGGAAAAGAAATCAACCGAGATTCCCCTAGTAGCGGCGAGCGAACGGGGACCAGCCCTTAAGCGTGTGAATGATTAGGCGAACAGACTGGGAAGTCTGGCCATAGCGGGTGATAGCCCCGTAGTCGAAAATCTGATCACGTGAAATCGAGTAGGTCGGGGCACGAGAAACCTTGACTGAAGACGGGGGGACCATCCTCCAAGGCTAAATACTCCTGGCTGACCGATAGTGAACCAGTACCGTGAGGGAAAGGCGAAAAGAACCCCGGAGAGGGGAGTGAAATAGATCCTGAAACCGTGTGCGTACAAGCAGTAGGAGCGGACTTGTTCCGTGACTGCGTACCTTTTGTATAATGGGTCAGCGACTTATATTCAGTGGCGAGGTTAACCGTATAGGGGAGCCGTAGGGAAACCGAGTCTTAACTGGGCGACACAGTCGCTGGATATAGACCCGAAACCGAGCGATCTATCCATGAGCAGGGTGAAGGTTGAGTAACATCAACTGGAGGCCCGAACCAGGATCTGTTGAAAAAGATTTGGATGACTTGTGGATCGGAGTGAAAGGCTAATCAAGCTCGGAGATAGCTGGTTCTCCTCGAAAGCTATTTAGGTAGCGCCTCACGTATCACCGCCGGGGGTAGAGCACTGTTTCGGCTAGGGGGTCATCCCGACTTACCAACCCGAGGCAAACTCCGAATACCGGTGAGTGCCAGCGTGGGAGACACACGGCGGGTGCTAACGTCCGTCGTGAAAAGGGAAACAACCCAGACCGTCAGCTAAGGTCCCCAAATCCTGGTTAAGTGGGAAACGATGTGGGAAGGCTCAGACAGCTAGGAGGTTGGCTTAGAAGCAGCCATCCTTTAAAGAAAGCGTAATAGCTCACTAGTCGAGTCGGCCTGCGCGGAAGATGTAACGGGGCTAAACCAGGTACCGAAGCTACGGGTTCACACGATGTGTGAGCGGTAGAGGAGCGTCGTGTAAGCCGATGAAGGTGTGTTGAGAAGCATGCTGGAGGTATCACGAGTGCGAATGCTGACATGAGTAACGATAAAGGGAGTGAAAAACTCCCTCGCCGGAAGACCAAGGGTTTCTGTTCGACGCTAATCGGAGCAGAGTGAGTCGGCCCCTAAGGCGAGGCCGAAAGGCGTAGTCGATGGGAAACGGGTCAATATTCCCGTACCGGACATGATTGCGATGGGGGGACGGAGAAGGCTAGGTGAGCCAGGCGTTGGTTGTCCTGGTGAAAGTGAGTAGGCTGAGCGCTTAGGTAAATCCGGGCGCTCAAGGCCGAGACACGAAACGAAGACACTACGGTGTCGAAGTCATTGATGCCACGCTTCCAGGAAAAGCCTCTAAGCTTCAGATCATGTGCGACCGTACCCCAAACCGACACAGGTGGTCAGGGTGAGAATCCCAAGGCGCTTGAGAGAACTCGGGTGAAGGAACTAGGCAAAATGGTGCCGTAACTTCGGGAGAAGGCACGCCGGCGTAGGGTGAGAGGACTTGCTCCTTCAGCCCGAACCGGTCGAAGATACCAGGTGGCTGCAACTGTTTAGTAAAAACACAGCACTCTGCTAACGCGCAAGCGGACGTATAGGGTGTGACGCCTGCCCGGTGCCGGAAGGTTAAGTGATGGTGTTAGGCCTCGGCCGACGCTCTTGATCGAAGCCCCGGTAAACGGCGGCCGTAACTATAACGGTCCTAAGGTAGCGAAATTCCTTGTCGGGTAAGTTCCGACCTGCACGAATGGCGTAATGATGGCCACGCTGTCTCCACCCGAGACTCAGTGAAATTGAAATCGCCGTGAAGATGCGGTGTACCCGCGGCTAGACGGAAAGACCCCGTGAACCTTTACTATAGCTTCACACTGGACGCTGATGTTGCCTGTGTAGGATAGCTGGGAGGCTTTGAAACCCGGACGCCAGTTCGGGTGGAGCCAACCTTGAAATACCAGCCTGGCATCATTGGCGTTCTCACTCAGGTCCGTGATCCGGATCGAGGACAGTGTGTGGTGGGTAGTTTGACTGGGGCGGTCTCCTCCCAAAGCGTAACGGAGGAGCACGAAGGTACCCTCAGCACGGTCGGACATCGTGCAATGAGTGCAAGAGCATAAGGGTGCTTGACTGCGAGACAGACACGTCGAGCAGGTGCGAAAGCAGGTTCTAGTGATCCGGTGGTTCTGTATGGAAGGGCCATCGCTCAACGGATAAAAGGTACTCCGGGGATAACAGGCTGATACCGCCCAAGAGTTCACATCGACGGCGGTGTTTGGCACCTCGATGTCGGCTCATCACATCCTGGGGCTGAAGTCGGTCCCAAGGGTATGGCTGTTCGCCATTTAAAGTGGTACGCGAGCTGGGTTTAGAACGTCGTGAGACAGTTCGGTCCCTATCTGCCGTGGGCGTTGGATGTTTGAGAAGAGCTGCTCCTAGTACGAGAGGACCGGAGTGGACGACCCTCTGGTGTTCCGGTTGTCACGCCAGTGGCATTGCCGGGTAGCTATGGTCGGACGGGATAACCGCTGAAAGCATCTAAGCGGGAAGCCCCCTTCAAGATGAGACATCCCCGAGGCCTAGAGCCTCCTAAAGGGCCCAGCGAGACCAGCTGGTGGATAGGCACGGTGTGGAAGCGCTGCAAGGCGTTGAGCTAACGTGTACTAATGGCCCGTGAGGCTTGACCCTATAACACCCAAGGGGTCTGGTCGCCGTGATAACGACCGAGTGGACAGCCACTCGAAAAACCGGATACGCATCCGCCCGCCAAGACGCTGGCGGACAAGAGACGATCACTTACCGCGTCAACGACGCACTCAGCATGATATGCATGACCCGTTACGCCTGACGACCATAGCACGCGTGAACCACCTGATCCCATGCCGAACTCAGAAGTGAAACCGCTTAGCGCCGATGGTAGTGTGGGGTCTCCCCATGCGAGAGTAGGTCATCGTCAGGCACTTATTACGAAACCCCGGCCATCTGGTCGGGGTTTTGTCGTTAAGGGGTCTCTCCCTGGACCCGTTTGTCGGGAACGAACGGGAACCGCTTCAGCGGGCCCGAAGGGCGAGTCTCAGGATGAGACGAGTAAAGTCGCGGAGCGCCGCCCGCCGGGTGGCCGGCCCGAACATAATCAGGCACTTATACCGCAAAGAACCCAGCCAATCGGCTGGGTTTTTTGTTGCGCGCTCGATAAGCGCGCCATTATTCAGGCCCTGAGTACGCTGTGCTCGGGGTTTTTTGCTATGCGTTTGAAACACTGCAAACGACTCGATCAACGATAGCCCATGCACAAAGCTTCCTTGAAACGGCTGTTTTAATAAATTAAATAACAAGGAGTTACTGCTTTGTAGTGGCGAGTGTACCGCACGACAACTAGTATGGTGTGGTACCTATCATTAAAGCAGCATCTCAGGAGGAGACGCGATATGAGTACCCCGTTGATGAAGAAGCTAGCGGTTGCCCTACTGATGGCCATGATGGTGGGCGGCTTAGCAGCCTGTGATAACCAGGGCCCTGCAGAAGAAGCAGGTGAGAGCATCGATGAAAGCATGGAAGATGCGGGTGAAAGCCTGGAGGAGATGGGCGAAAATATCGAAGAGTCGGCAGAGGAGTAAGTAAAAGGCTCTTTGCAGTATAGCGATACACCACCGATACAAAAACAGCCGCTGATAAGCGGCTGTTTTAGGTTTTGAGGCTTAAAATTTTAGGCTTGGGAAGTGGTCAGGCGAGTTGTCATTATGCACCTGGGTTTTGCTCGATACCCTGTAAGTACCAAGGCGCTTGGTCGCGCATGCTGCGAGTCAGGTGCCAGGTTTCGTTGAACTCGGTTTGTTCACCGTTTTCGTCCAAGATACCGTGGAAAATCACGGTCGCTTCAGCATACCCCTCATACTCGTTAACATCCCCAAGTTCGGCAAATAGTTTCACCACCTCGGTCTGATTGTTAGCAGGCTGTTCGGCACGCTCTTGACGCAGCAGGTTATAAAGTTCAGGGGTCACATACTCCTGTATTTTACTGAAATCGTTATTATCCCAAGCGCGTTGGAGTGTCATAAAGTGCTCTTTCGCACCTCCTAGGAAGCGCTCTTTATCAAACCAGGCGGGGGTACTCTGCAAACCGCTTGCTAAGCTCCCAGGGGTTGCTTTGAAGTGGCTGGTCGATGCATGCGGCATCTCTTGACGCTCACGCTGATAGCCATGCGTCACGGATGCGGGTCGACGCTGCCGCATGAAGGCTCGGAAGGCGACAATAGCCAGCACGGCAACGCCCGCCATGACAAGCAGGTCCATTAAGCGTAGCTCGTCGAACGCCCCGCCGAAAAACAGCGCCGCCAGCAAGCCGCCCGCCAGCAAACCACCCATCATGCCCCCCATGCCGCCGCGGCGGGCAGCACTCGCGGCGCCTGCCTGTTGCTGGGTGCCTTGAGCCTGTTGTTGTGCGGGCGTGCTGGCTGGACGATCAGCGGAGCGTGACACGCTACCCATACTGCTGCCACCGCCTAGGCGGCGTGCCTCTGCGTGTTCGATGGCGGCGCTAACGCCCATAACGCTCACCAATAGCATCACAAAGAATTGCCTTAACATGTTGATTCTCCAATAAGGATGCAGGGAATGCCAAATGCTTCGGTGCGAAGCAGATAGAAAAGGTTGGGCTGTCAGTTTACCGTGTAATACCTCGCCTAGGTGATGGTAAGCGCTGTTATAAAGACAAAAAAAGGAGCGAAAAGTGCGTTTAGATCAGTCTCGAAGCGTCCTATTGATGATCGATTTTCAAGCCGGTTTGCTGCCCGTCATCGAGGGTGGCGAGGCGGCGATTAAAGAGGCTGCTTGGCTTGCCGGTATTGCCGGTGCTTTGCAGGTGCCGGTATGGCTAACCGAGCAGTATCCTGAGCGGCTGGGTGGCACTACACCGACGCTGTTGGAGGGCTTGGGAACGCACGAGCTGTGGCAAAAGCGGCATTTTAGTGCGACAGAAGAGGAGTCGTTTAGTCAGGCGCTGGCCGCGCTTGGACGCAAGCAGGTGATCGTGTGCGGTACCGAAGCGCACATCTGCGTACTGCAGAGCGCGCTGGGGCTGTTGGAGGCGGGGTATCAAGTATTTTGGCTGAGTGAAGCCACCGCCAGTCGCCGGTCGGATGAGGCGCGCCTTGCTCGTCAGCGTGCGTGTGCCAATGGGGCGGTGGCGGTGTCCGCGGATATGGTGGCCTATGAGTGGCTCCACCGCTGTGATACGGCCACTTTTAAAGAGATTCATCGCCGGTTTTTAAAGCCAAGGTCGGCTCAAGCGGTCACCTTTTATTGATCTTAACGATCCGTTTCGCGACGGGTGAACACGAGCGTATCGCCTTCGGAGGCGGCGGAATCGAAACGGTAGCCTGCCACATCGAAGTCTTTGAGCGCTTCGGGGTCATTGATCTGCTGTCGAATGATCCAAGCGCTCATCAACCCGCGCGCTTTTTTCGCATAGAAACTGATGATTTTGAACGTGCCGTTTTTCTCATCCTTGAAGACGGGAGTGATCACTCGGGCATCCAGCTTCTTAGCTTCGATGGCTTTGAAGTATTCGTTGGAGGCTAGGTTCACAAGCACTTTCGACCCACTCTCGGCAATCGCACTGTTCAGCGCAGGTGTCAGGAGGGGCTTCCAATAAGCGTAAAGATCCTTGCCCGCATCGTTGGGCAGTTTGGTACCCATTTCCAAGCGGTAGGCCTGGATCAAGTCCAGCGGACGCAGCAAACCATAGAGACCCGATAAAATACGCAAATGCTGCTGGGCAAACTGATTGTCCGCATCGCTGAAGGTCTCGGCTTCCAGACCCGCGTAGACGTCTCCCTGAAACGCCTGCACGGCAGGTTTGGCGTTGTCCAGCGAGAAAGGGGGCTGCCACTCGGCAAAGCGAGCCGCGTTCAGGCCTGCTAGCTTGTCACTGATGCCCATTAGGTCGCTGATTTTCTGAGGGGAGTAGCCGCGTAGAATATCGATCAGCGGCTGGCTGTGTTCGAGGAAATCCGGTTGTGTGACGTTTTGGGTCGTCGGAGGTGTTTCAAAATCCAGCGTTTTGGCGGGGGAAATGACGCTCAGCATGGCGTGCTCCTTGTGCCGTGACAAAAGGGGGCCGCGGAACGCGGCCACAATATGGATAGTGAGATTATATCAAGCCTTGGCGGCAGCCGAGGCTATCGACACGATAGGAGCCGTTAGGGGCAGGGGTTCGGCATGCGGCGGTGGATATCGTCGATGGCAGTCAACACATCGTCGTCGAGCTTCAGGCCCTCGCTGGCGAGGTTGCTCTCCAACTGCTCCATGGTCGTGGCACCAATGATGTTGCTGGTCAGGAAGCTGCGCGAATTGACGAATGCCAGCGCCATTTGCGCGGGGTCGAGCCCATGCGCGTTGGCCAGATCGACGTAGGCTTGTGTCGCGGCGTCGGCTTCGGGCGACGTATAGCGTTTGAAGCGCTCATAGAGCGTCAAGCGGCCTTTTGGCGGCTGGGCGCCGTTGAGATACTTACCGGACAGCACGCCAAACCCCAGCGGCGAGTAGGCCAGTAACCCGACGTCTTCGCGATGGGCAATTTCTGCCAAGCCTACTTCGAACGAGCGGTTCAACAGATTGTAAGGGTTTTGTATGGAGGCAACGCGGGGCAGGCCCAGTTGATCAGAGAGCTGAAGCATCCGCATGACGCCCCAGGGCGTTTCATTGGAGAGACCGATGGCGCGAATCTTCCCAGCATCGACCAGCTCTTTCAGAGCGGAAAGCGTCTCTTCCAGCGGGGTGGCGTCTTCCTGCTCCGCGTGGGTGTAGCCGAGTTTGCCAAAAAAGTTGGTGTGACGATCAGGCCAGTGCAATTGGTACAGATCGACATAGTCCGTTTGCAGGCGCTCAAGGCTGGTGTCGATAGCTTGGTGGAGATGGTTGCGGCTCATCTTAGGGCCGCCGCGAATGTGTTCTAAACCTGGGCCTGCCGCTTTGGTGGCAATGATCACATCGTCGCGAGCACCGCGAGCGTTTAGCCAACTGCCGATATAGGCTTCCGTCCGGCCTTGCGTCTCTGCCTTTGGCGGAACCGGGTACATTTCTGCCGTGTCGATAAAGTTGATACCGAACGCGACCGCGCGGTCGAGCTGCTCATGAGCCTCGGCTTCGCTGTTCTGTTCACCAAAGGTCATCGTGCCTAGACAGAGTCGGCTGACCTCCATCCCGGTTCTCCCCAGTGGGCGCGTTTGCATGCTTGTCTCCTCGCTTAGGCAAAAACGTGGCTGGAAAATGAGCGATGCCTATCGACGTTACCAGCCTGTGGGAGGCATGTTAGCGAGGCTCTACAAAAGCAGCAAATCAAGAGGGTTGAGTCAGGACGACGGCAGGCGTATGCTTGCCAGCCCATTGACCGGCCAAGCGCCGGTTTATCGTATGGTTAGCCATCGTGGAAGGTGAGATGGTTAGCCGAAGGTCTCAACAGATAGGCAGGGTGGTTTGCCATGCCGCAGGCATCATCGTTGTTTACCCGGTTGGAGTTTCGTCTCGCCGAGCAGCTGTTTCACACCCGTTGGTTACTTCCGCGTTCACCGCGCACGCAGCGTCTCACCATGCGACTGTTCAAGCGGTGTGCCGAAGCGGGGCACCCGGATGCACAGTCGATCTATGGGCACATGTTGTTCCACCGCAGCTTGTCGCCACAGGATAAAGCGCGTGGCGCGCGCTACGTACTGGAAGCGGCCCAGGCAGGCGATGTAAAGTCACAGTATCAGGTGGCACAAATTCATGAGCACGGCTGTGTGCAGTATCCTCGCCGTGAGGATTATGCGGTGACGTGGTACGCCCGTGCAGCGCAGGCAGGCCACTATCTGGCAGCGGATCGCCTGGCGCGTGCCTACCGCTTGGGCGAGCTAGGCTTAGCCGTGGATCATGAACAAGCCGACTACTGGCAGCGTATGGCCGAGCGGCAGCCTGCGGCGGAAATGGCCGCCGCCTGAGCCCCGTACCCGGTGGCGATATAGAAAAGAGGAAATCAGTGTCCGAGACGCTACCTACAGTGCTAGATATTGAAGCGTCCGGATTCGGGCGCGGCAGCTATCCGATCGAGGTGGGCATCGCCCGCGCCGACGGTAGCTGCTGCGCGTTTCTTATTCAGCCGTTGGATGAGTGGGTGCATTGGGACCCCAAAGCAGAGCTTCTGCATGGCATCTCTCGCGAGCGGCTGATGAAAGAGGGCTACCCAGTGCGCCAAGTGGCCCAGTGGCTCAACGACGAGCTGCGGGAGCTAGGTAAGGCGTACAGCGATAGCTGGGGCTACGATAATACGTGGCTATCGTTGCTGTTCCACCATGCTGGTATGTTGCCCCGTTTTCGCCTGGAAGCGCTACGCATTCTGCTTAGTGAAGAGCAGCAGGCGTTGTGGAGTGATACCAAAGAGGCCGTCGTGGCAGAGCGAGGCATCCACCGCCATCGTGCCGGAGAAGATGCCCGTTTGCTCCAGCTTACCTATCAGCGCACTCGCACGCTGACCCTCAAAGCCTAACCGCGTCTCGACGTTAATCCAACTGGGCTTCAAGGGCATCCAATAGAAGATCGGGCGTCGAAGCATCAAGCAGCATGTCACGGGTCGTTTGGGCCAGAAAGCCGTGGCTAACCGTGCTATCCAAAAAGGCTAGCAGGGGCGCGTAAAAGCCTTCGGTATCTAGCAGCCCCATTGGTTTGTCATGGAGCCCCAAATAGCCCCAGGTCCAGATTTCGAATAGCTCCTCGAACGTACCAATACCGCCCGGTAGAGCAATGAAGGCATCGGCATTCGCTGCCATAGTGGCTTTACGCTCGTGCATATTGGGCACGCGAATCAGTTCCGTTAAGCCAAAGTGCGCCTGTTCACGCTCGACCAAGTGATCCGGCATCACGCCGATCACTTGACCTCCTGCTTCCAGCGCCGCATTGGCCAACTCTCCCATGAGCCCAACGCGTGCGCCGCCATATACCAATGTATGCCCGCGCTGCCCAAGGCTCGTGCCGAGGGTGTGCGCGGCTTGGCGAAAGGCCGGGCTGTTACCTTCCCGAGAACCAAGGTAAACACAAATACGTGACATCGTCAGGGCGTCCTTATCGCAGAGAGATCTGATGACAGCGGTTCAATTCGCACGCGGCGCTAGGCCAAGCAGCGCTGAACGTCATAGTGCTCGTCCATCCACTGGCCGATGACATTGTGGCCGCATAGGTGGTGAGCGTACTGGGTGTGTAGGCAGCGCACCTGCTGCCAATTACTGATACCGCCCACGCCGCGCTCGGTGAGTACATCGGTGTAGCCCAAGCGACCCACCTCTTCGCGCTGAGCCTCGCTCATCGAGCGCCAGCGGGCGTCGACGTAGTCGCGGTGGCTTTGCTGATAAGCGGCGAGAAATGCCGGCTCTTCCTGCAAGCGCTGCTCTAGAGACTTGATCACGCCCACGGCTTCGATGCGCGAGATCTCGATTTTCAGCAGGTCCGAGCAGAGCCAGTAAAGCGTGGGGAAAGGTTTGCCATCCACGATCGGCGCCATACGCAGTACGAGTGGCGTGCCTTGGGCGTCAGTGGCTGCAACGGCTTCGATACCGCGAGGCGCGCGCCCGAGCTGTTGAGTAATGATCGCCAGCTGGCGCTCGTCGGGGGCTTGGTCGGTACGAATTACCATTGTGTAGCAGTCTCACTTTCGGTCGTCTTGAACAAATTTAGTCGAGCGGCCAACGGCGCGGAAAAAGCAGCGGTTGAGCTGTTCAGGAGAGGCGACGTAGCGCCACTTCTCTTCGCAATACTCGGCGGCGCGCGCCATCAGCACGTCGTAGAGTCGATTGAACGGGGCATCATAATCGTAGGGGTCCGCGCCGAACAAGCGGATATGCGGGTAATCGGCGAAGCGCTCCATGAAGTAGCGTTCTAGGTCGGCTTCCACGGCGCGATGCTGCGCCGTGTTATCAGGATCTATCCAGAGATTGTAGCGGATGGCCATGGTGACTCCTGGAAGGCCCCGCCATGTTAGGCGGGCAAAATTAAGCGGAAGCGGGCGCCGTTTCTAAATGCGCCGATAAAGCCTCGCGAAGAGCACCCTCGATGGGAACGGCTCGCTTCTCCTGATGATCGTACTGCACCATCACCGTATGGCCCAGATTGGTTAGCGTACCATGCTGCCGGGCTTCCTGGGTGACGGTAAACGAGCTATTGCCCAGCCGGGTCAAGTAGGTACGAATTTCGATGTCGTGGCCGTAAAACAGTTCAGCGCGATAGTCCACTTCCATACGTGCCATGATCAGTCGCCACTGTTTAGGATTCAGGTCGGGCGTGAACAACTTGAAGAGATCGTTACGCGCCAGCTCGAACCATGCGGGGAGGCGTGTGTTGTTGATATGGCCCAACGCATCGGTATCGTAAAAGGCGGGTTCTATGGTGCGAGTAAACATGACGCGATCCTTGTTATTAGTGTGTAAAGTGAGCCCGACCCAGCATTAACCCAAGCGAGCGCTTGGTCAAGTGTTGCGGCGCTGATACCAAGCCGTCAACTGCATCCAGCCAAGCAGCCATAGCGTGGCGGCGAGAAACCCCGCCAGCGTTCCCCAAAAAAGCCCTAGCGAGCTGTAAGTATACGAAACGCATAGGGTGTAGCTCAGCAGCGAGCCAAGGCCGGCGGGATAGTGCTTGATGACCGTCGCCACGGGCGCGTGGCCGTGCCCCACGTGAAGGATCAGTAAAAACGGCAGCATCGTTACCGGAAACGCCGCCAGCGTGCCGGCCCATTCGGGCGGCAGCCAGTGGGCAGTGCGCGTAATGGCAAACACGATGAGCGTCGCTAGCCCAGCCCGTGCCGCCAAAGCGGGCCACGAAAAGGCGCGTCTAGCGCTACTCTTCACATCCGGTATGGCGCGAAACAGCCAGCTGAAGACGCCAATGGCGCACAGTGTGACCAGCGTGCCGGTAAGGCGTGTGAAGCTGAATTGGGCGAGCAGCGTACTCACCGCAAGCCAAGCCGCAAAGCCTCCTAGCAGACCGCCCATCACCCCTTTGAGGCCGGTCTGGCGGCCTGCGACGAGATAACCCGCGCCCAGCGCCATGGTGGCGGTAAACCCTGCTAAGGTATGCACGGCGCTTTGAGTGGCAAAGGTGGGCGATATCTCCAAGCCGATAAAAAACAGCGCCAGGGCCGTACCGAGCGGATAGCCCGATAGTAGCCCAGCAATGCGAGGGCTAGCCCGTACGGCGATGGTGCCCAACCCCAGCACCATGCTGACGGAGAGGCCAAACTTGGCCAGTTGCCAAGTGAGTGGAACGTCTAACATGCGGCGTTTTCCTTTCGTTATTATATCGATGTGAACATAGCGCTAGCGTGATCGGCGCAGTGGGTATGTACCACCGTGACATTATTTGTCTGGGAGGCTCGTTGCCGTGACCCATTCATCAGATTCAGGCGCCCATGCGCTCTCCCCGCCGCCCAAACCCGATGGCTGTGAACTGTGCCAGCGTGCATCGGCCTTGACCAAACATCATCTCATTCCGCGCACGCTGCACAACAAGCCGCGTTATCAAAAGCGTCATACACGCGAAGAGCGACTCACGGCCATCGTGTGGCTTTGCCACCCTTGCCATAAGCATATCCACCGACTGTATAGCGAGCGTGAGCTAGCCGATCGTTTTGCCAACCTGGAGGCGCTGAAGGGCGATGCCGATATTCGTGCTTTCGTGGAGTGGCTGGCCACCAAGCCTGCTGGCTTCAAGCCCAAATCGCCCGTGCGCAAGCGGCGCTAGGCTAGACCAGTCTAAGCCCCTGCTGGTCGCGCCAAGCGGCTTCTAGTGCCTCCGCAAGCGGTTCGACGAGGTGGCTAGGCAGCGCAGTGCGGGCGGCGTCGAGTGACTCGAACGAGCGGTTGCGCAGCCAACAGTAGGCCCAGGCGCAGGCTTCCTCGTCGCTTTGCGGGGTAGGCCTAGCAGGCATTTGATTGAGCAGAAAGACGGCCGTCCGCGGTGCCCAGAGAGGCATCTCGCCCTGCGTGTCTTGGCTCCACTGCTCCAGCGTGGCCCCGTTTGGCGTGGCATCGGGGGTGCCCAGTTTGGCGACCCGGGCGGTCTCCGCCAGAATCAGCGCGAGCTGGTCGGCGTCTGCCTGACCCAGCGAGCGCCACTGCCGCAACAGCGCCGACAGGCCTGCGCGCATCTTGGTATAAAAGTCATCTTGCGGCATGCTCAGTGTCTACTCCCGTAGAAATAAGTGAGATCTGTTATGGCGTTCGATTTTGCCACGCCCGTGGAAAGGCGCGCTCCCGAAGGACAGTATGCCTCGCAGAAGTGGCACCGCTACGCGGCGGACGTGCTGCCGCTGTGGGTCGCCGATATGGACTTTCACTCGCCGCCCGCGGTGATCGACGCGCTCCAGCGACGGGTCGCTCACGGCGTTTACGGCTACGGCGAAGTGCCCACCACGCTGAGTGAGGCGCTGTGTCAATGGAGCGCTCATCACTATGCGTGGTCCATTGAACCCGAATGGCAGCAGTGGCTGCCGGGCGTGGTGCCTGCACTGCACTTTGCCGCCATGGCCTTGACGCAGCCTGGCGAGGGTGTGCTCACCATCGCGCCGATCTACCCGCCTTTTCTGGCCGTGGCCGAACGCACCGGGCGGCTAGCGCAACGGGCGATGTTAGCGGAGCCTGCTGCCCCTGGCGAGCCTTGGCGGCTGGATATCGAGGCGCTGGAAGCGGCCATCACCCCGCAGACTCGGCTGCTGCTCTGGTGTCATCCGCATAACCCGACCGGGCGCGTATGGACGCTCCAGGAACTCGAACAGCTCGCTGCTCTGGTCGAGCGCCACGATTTATGGGTGGTCTCCGACGAGCTGCACTGTGATTTGCTGCTGGACGAAGGCGCTCGCCACCGCCCCCTGGCGGCGCTATTTCCGGAGCTGGCCAAACGCACGATCACGCTGTGGGCACCTTCGAAAACCTTCAATCTTGCCGGGCTCACCAGCGCCTGCGCGATCATTCCCGATCCGGCACTACGCCGCCGATTTGCCGAGGCTACCAAAGGCTTTTTGCCGGACGGCAACGTGTTGGGCCTGGTTGCAGCCGAGGCGGCCTATCGCGAGGGCGAGCCCTGGCGTCAGGCGCTATTGGACGTGTTGCGTAGCCACCGTGCCACGCTCGAGGCGCGTGTGGCCACGTGGTCCGGCGTATCGATGAGTGCGCCGTCGTCGACCTATTTGGCGTGGCTAGACATGCGTGAGGCAGGCTTGGGTGACTCCCCGGCGCGCACGCTCTTGCAGCAAGCAGGGGTAGCGCTCTCTGAGGGGGCGGCGTTTGGCTGCCCCGGCTTCGTGCGGCTCAATTTCGGCACCACCGCTTCCCAACTGGAAGCGGCGTTATCACGGATGGATACGCTGCTAAAAGCGTAACGTTGCCTTCGTCAGGCGATATCAATAGAGCAGGGCGAACAGCTTGCGGCGGTAAGTGACCGTGAGAGGATGGTCAGCCCCTAGCGCATCGAAGACCTGCAGCAGCGTTTTGCGGGCCGCGTCGTCGTTATAGGCGCGGTCCTGCTTCATCAATGCCAGCAGAGCATCGAGGCCTACATCGTACTGACCATCGGCCACGTGACGCAGCGCCCGCTGGTACTGCGCTTCGCTGTCGGTCCGATCACCCAGCGCGGCGATCTCCTCCGCTGAGAGCGCCTGTTCGCTGAACTCGATGCTGGCGCGCACGCCACGGGCCGGCGCCGCATCGCGCTCCTCTGGCGGCAGGTTATCCAGCACGCTACGCGCTTCGTCGCCGCGCCCCTCCGCCACTAGCGTTTTGGCAAAACCAATGTGGTACGCGTAATGCTCTGGGTATTGCCCCATCAGCGTTTGATAAATTTCCCGCGCGCCTGCTGCATCGCCCGCGCTCAAGGCTTCCTCTGCTTGCTCTTCGGGACTGGGCGGGGCGTCACCGGGGGCAGGGAAGTAGCGGTTGAGCCACTCACGAACTTCTTTCTCTGGCAGGGCACCCTGGAAGCTATCCACCAGGCCGCCCTGGCTCACTAGCTTCACGTCTGGTACCGAACGCACACCCAACTGGCCTGCGATTTCTGGATTCGCCTCGACATCCAGCGTCGCCAGCAAAAACGCGCCGCCATACTCAATGGCCAGCTTTTCGAGTACCGGCATGAGGTTTTTGCACGGCTCGCACCAGGGCGCCCAGCAATCCAGCAGTACCGGCACCTGCATCGAGGCTTCCAACACTTGCTGAATGTTGCCCGCATTGAGTTCAATGATGACCTCCTCGCGCGTTACGCTAGGGCGCTCGCCGCCAGTAGGCGTGCTATTGCTTGCGACAGGATCGGCAGTCAACGGGTTGCCGGTACGGGGATCGATAATCGACATGGGTAAACTCTGCTTCGCATGAAAAAGGTTACCTCATGATATGCAGGCACCCGCCCAGGGATTCAAGGAAATGAAAGGAAATAAAGCGCTGAGTCCGACGCGCTCTACCACCAATGCTAGACGTGACGCACACAAAAAAGCCGACTCTCGAAAGAATCGGCTTTTTCTATGTTGGGTAGCGGGGTCCGGATGTGAACCGATGACCTTCCTGGGGTGATAAAGCGCTGAGCCCGACGCGCTCTACCACCAATGCTAGGCGTGATGCACACAAAAAAGCCGACTCTCGAAAGAATCGGCTTTTTCTATGTTGGGTAGTGGGGTCCGGATGTGAACCGATGACCTTCCTGGGGTGATAAAGCGCTGAGCCCGACGCGCTCTACCACCAATGCTAGGCGTGATGCACACAAAAAAGCCGACTCTCGAAAGAATCGGCTTTTTCTATGTTTGGTAGCGGGGACCGGATTTGAACCGATGACGGTTATGAGACTGATGATATAAGGACATTTATTTTGTCCTTAAATGGCAAAAAATGGCTTTAAACCTTATGATAGAGCGGTTTTCGGCAAATGCCGCTTCTGGACGTGAGGGACATTAATGTCACAAGAGGTCGTAGGAAATTGTCACAATGAGCAGCTTGAGGCAGTGACCGTCAGTCTCGGGAAGCGGTTTCGAAAGCTGGTTGCGTGGTCGAATGATGAGGACTTGCTGGATGTGCTGCAGGTTATTTATCACGCCCTTGGCTTGAGTCCCCGTAATGATGCTATCGCCAATCTAGTTCGAGAGTGCTCACACCCCGAGTCTATCGAGATTCTCGCTTCCTGGGCAGGTGATCCGCTTGTCGATGAGCTGCAACGGTTTGTCGATCGTTTTAATGCTGACCATCAAATCTCACGGGAATATCCTGTAGAGGCGCATGCTGGTGATGTGGAGCAGAATAAACGCCAGTTTCAGGAAGGTGGAGTCACAAACAAAACCTTCTTGATCACGATGACCACCAACCCCCAGGCTCAAGCAAGTAACGACGCGCTCTTGTTTTGGCGTCGCCTGCTGCGTTTGTGGCTGGTCGTTCATGCGCTGCATCGTATTGCGCACCAAAAATGTATCGCGGACCGCCATATAAGCGACGCGGCACGATTTATTACGATCGGGCCCTACGATGAAAAGTGGCAGATGATAGATGCGCTCTTGCGGCGGTGTCGAAGCTTTGTCGGGGAGCACGAGCCGACGTTGGAACGTGTTAACGATGCGCTCATTTTTGCTATCAATGAAATACGCCTGGATTACTCTAATAACCGAGCGGTTAATCGTTTCTTTAATTCCGTTACCCGTATTGCCCGTGGCGAAGTAGCGCCTATAAATAATGAAGCGACGGCACCGTTATTGCGTATTGAGCGGTTTGTGCCGCCTGCCGTCTCGGTGGTCCATCATGTTAATGAAGAGGGAGAAGACACCCAGTACCAGTTTTATGCCTATCGACACGAGGCAAGGGCGGATCTCGATCCAGAAGAAGATGAAGGCACCTATGTTGCCACGGTGGATCCTTCAGAGAGTAATGCTGAGCAGCAGTTGGCGAGCCGTAGCTATTTTGTGCAAACGGCGGAAGCGTCGCATTTTTTGCCGTGGAGTTGGGAAAAGCTGTTACCGCCTGAACAAGAGGTTCTGCTGGACTGGATAGACCAGGGTTTATTCTCTCTTGATTCCGTAGACCAATTGGGTGCCGTAATGGTGTGGCTGTCAGTTCGGTTTTCGCGCACCCTTTATTTCGCCGAGCAATTTCGAATCGATGATACCCCGGGCGACGAATGGACATTGGCACAAGATTTTTCCTCTATCGCTCGAACATCTCCTCGGCGGGCGAATGCGTGGCAGGGCAGAGGGGAATCGCTGGTATATATCTATCCGCTAGAAGAGGTACTCTCCATTGAGTTGCCCACCCAAGTAGCCAGTGTTCTCCAGCAGAGGGCGAGTCAACAAAATACCTCGCCGATTATGCTACGCAACCTATGGGAAGGTGCTATCCCGCTGGAGCGCTGGTTTTACCAGCAGGCACAATCACATTTCCCACGCGTTACGAGTGCTAAGCTGGCACATGTTTGGGGTCAGGTTGTGTTTGATCGCACTCAAGATCCGCATTTGGCGCGACTGCTAAGTGCCCACCCCAATGCAGGGTTGCCTGGGGCTTCCAGCTATGCAACATGGGATATCACTGCGATCGAAAAAGGGTTGTCTCTTGGCCTGGCCGCGTCTGCCCCTTTCCCGCCAAGCGTCAATCTTATCGGTAGCCGACTTTCGCCAATAACGTCGTTATTGCGTGACGAGATAGCGCAAGCGAGGAGCGTGGTTGAAAAGAGCGCCGAAGCAGGGCTCGTCCACTACCATAATGCGCTGGCTCAATACTGTGTAATGGGGCTCTACGCTGCAACAGGCGGTCGGTTTCTTCGGGACCCGTTCGAATCCCTGCAGCATTTTAATCTCTCAGCACGCTGTTTGTACCTGAACGACAAAATGGACCAGGGACGTCGAAGCAGCCGTGTCGTGCCATTACCCCATCAGGCCGTCGAACTCGTGCATTGCTATATTTCGCACTTGCAGTCGCTAGCGATAGCCTTGGATGATGTGAACCCGATGCTGGCCGAGGCAGTATACAAAGTGTTGGCAGGCGACGGCCTATCGACCCTTCCGTTTTTCTTCTTGCTCGATGAGAGCTTGTCATGGCATTCCACGTCGACCATGGATTTACCCAGTGTTCCCTTATTTCAATGGCCACTGCCCAGCAATGTGTTTCGTCATCGCTATGCCCAACAATTACGTTACTTAGGCGTGCCCGCAGAGGTAGTAGATGGTTGGATGGGACATGCGGAGCGAAGCGTGGCTAGCTATGGGGATTTCTCGCCGCGCTGCTGGCAACATGATGCAGACGCCTATGCTCGCGAGGTCGATACTGCTTTTGATGGCCTGGGCTTCTTACCGCCAACTGCGCCGACGATATTACCTGGGGTCTCTGTTCAATGCCTGAGGGGTGTTGGTGAAGCTCAAAAAGCACCAGTGCCGCGGCCCTTCGGGCAACGCCTGCGAGAAAAAGAGCGCCGCCGCACTATCAAGCGAGAACACGAGGGGGCCAGTAAGGATATTGACGTTTACTTGGGGGGTGGACCCCTGTCAGATATCCAACAAGCAGACGTTGATACGTTGGTCCAGCGGATGTTGCATCGAAATAATTCCGTCATCCACCCGTATGCGTCACTTCGTTTATCGGTTTTGTTACGGCGCTTGGAAGAGGAAGGCAGCCGATATCAATATTCGATAAACAAACGCGTCGCTGAAGCCGCTGCAGAGAAATCACTCATCACGGCGCTAGCCGTCAAGGCCGTTTCGTTACTACCGAGCTTTGAGCAGTGGGCAGAGAATCTTCGCAAAACAGGACTTAAAGCACAGTTTTCCAAACTCGGCGCGCTGAGCGTCGGCGCCCTGTTGCTATGCTTGGAAAAACGCATCAGCTACCCACGCATGCTGCTTGATGTGGCTCAAGGGCGTAACTATCGACTCATCCAGCATCAACGGGACTATTTGCTCGAGTATAGTGAAAGCCTGGACATGGCGGACTACCGTGCCCCCGCTCAGCGTCACCGGGTTAGCTATAAAACCGCGTCTTTGTTGGCGGCCGGTCAAGGCCTTCAAAAAGAGGTCGACCTCAGCCAAGTCAAGCTCCCAGGTAATATCACCTCTCCCCCAGAAGCACTGAAAGCACACCAGCCAACGTTACCGGAGGCAAGTGTTCAAACGGTATTGACCACGCTGAGTGAGCTGATGTGCCAAGCTAATTTACTGACGCTGCCCGGTTTGGTCTCAGGTGCGTTAGCAGGCCGCGTCCCTTCTACAAGCCTGCCGCTAGTCGATGAGCTGCGCATTCGTGATGGGAATAGGTTTGCGTTCCCTACCCCCCATGATACCCAACACGATATGGAGGTGAATTTATCGACCGGTGTGACGCCTAGTTGGCGGGATATGAGTAAAGTCGAGCAGCAAAAAAGTGCGAATCGTCTTTATACAGAAGTACTGGAGGTTCTAAAAGGATATACAAAGCGCCAATCGCGGCGGACGGCCTCACAGCTCGATAAGCTAACCAACCGATACGAAGGAGAGGTGAGCGCCTGCGTAATGCTGTTAGTTCGGTGGATAAGCTTTCTAATGCGGCGAGGCAAAGTCGGGAAGCAAAACGACTATGCGCAAAGCTCGTTAACGCGCTATTTCTCGTCATTAAAGACGGCATTTGCCGAGTTCGGCTACCAGACAAACCTAGTCGATCACGACGAAGAGGAGGTGACAGCGCTGTATGCCAAGATGTTGACATTCGTCGAGTTGGCGTCGCAAGACGTGACATATTTTAGCCACCGACTGCGCGATTTTCATGCCTGGGCTGAAACGTTAGGGGTGGCGAGCCCTGACTGGCAGGAGCTATCAGTCTCGGACGATCGGCGCAGCGTGCGCCCAGGCATGCTAGTACAAAGTGAGTATCTTGCGTGCCAGTCAGTGCTACTTGCGAAATGGAGACACCACAGCGATGAAACGTTCCTGCTACTGGGATTTGTGCTGCTGCTCACCTTTCGGTTTGGTCTGCGGGCGCAGGAGGCCATTGGCTTGCAACGCAGTGATTGGTGTGAGCATCAAAACACCCGCTGGGTCCTGATTCGCGACAATGCCCAGCGTAAGCTGAAAAGCGATTCGAGCCGACGTGCCGTGCCTCTGCTTTTTGCGCTGGATGGTAGCGAAGAAAATATCATCGAACAGGTGTTCAGTCGTTTTACCTCATTGGCAGGTAATGACGTAAAACGGCCAATCTTGTGTGAGCTTTATGAAAGCCAGGCACGGCTCATCTCTTGGTCGCGGCAGGTCAGTCCGGTGTTAATACAGTTGCTTCGCCAGGGGACATCAAGTGACGGGCTAACACTGCACCATTGTCGCCACGCCTTTTATAACACCTTGGCACCGGCTCTATTCGGTATTAACACAGCGCTAACCCAATCGATATGTAAGGGTGTCGATGCGCGAGCGATACGCCAACAAGTATTAGGAGCTAATCACACGGTATCGCGTCGCAGCGGCATGGCGTCGGCGAGGCTGATGGGGCATCGGCACCCGCGTATTGGTTTGTTGAATTACAGTCATTGTTTATTCGATTGGGCGGATCAACTAACGCCCGTTTGTCATCAACGGGCAAGGAAAATTGCCGGTGTTCTACACACGGGCAACCTGCGACGACTTAAAGCCCCGGCGCTTGAGCAGGTCGATATCACCGTGCCCTATGCTGAGTTGACCTTCACGGCCTTATGGAAAATGCTGCGGTTTGTCGGGTTGGGCATGAGCTATGAGCGTGCTGGTCAGCGGGTCAATATCAGCCCAGAAAACATTGAGACGATCGCAAAAGGCGTTCGGCAAGCTGAGTCACATATGCGGTTCAAGGTGAAAAACAATAATGATAGGTGGGTCAATGGCGAAACCTATCCATATATCTTCTTGAGAAGCCTGGGCGAAAAAGCATGGCGTCGCTTCTTTGAGCATATTGAGAAGATAAAGGAAAGTGATTTGGCCGTTAAAGGCGAGTGTATGGGCCTCAATGAATTGCCTTTTTTAATTAGCAAAAATCGCCAGCTATTAATGAGCCACGAGACTCACCTGCGGTTCTTTATGAAGGTATTGGCACTTTTTGGGGTGCCAAAGCAAAATGTACAAGTGGTGTCAAGGAATATGCCAGACGAGATGGTTTATGCATTGAAAGATAATGGTTTGCATGCAGACGACGAAATCGATGGCTTCCAGCTCGACCCGTTTCCCATCGTGGTAGAGGGTGTCTTGGACCGTCGTCAACAATACGCCGCCCTTCGCCTCAAAAGGTCGCCGGTTGGCACTGTGCGCAATAGCCATGAACTCGCCGTTGCAGTCTTGGCATGTGGCCTGTTCGGTGGACTATCTTCTCCTGCGCTGGGAGATTGTTAGCGATCCACTGCCTTATTTACTCAAGCCAGTTGGTGCCGATCGCATGAATGAGCATTTTGGTATTAGCGGCCATAAGGCGCTGTTAGCTCAACTTGACTACGAGCTTTTGAAGTTGGCTTTTTAGTGATACGGCTGTGCTGAACATGCCGGAATCGCGCTAGATTGCCGGATTACGAAATGCTTCATCCGTATTGCTTGTGGTACGTATTGATTCTGCTGGCAATATGCCTTCCTCCTACAAAACCAGCGGCATACAGGCAAAGCAAGCTTGTATTGCAGTCCGTTATGTATAGTTCAGCACAATCGCAAAAATGGTTTACGGTTACATTCTCTGTAAGGGCTAGGCCAGCGCAACGATCTAAAGTCTGCTTGAAAGCGACAAGGCCAGTTACCTTCAAGGTGGCTACGCTTGCATCTTGCCACCGAGATACTGAAGTGGACCCCGAAATTTGGACAGGTGCCTAAGCTCTGATTCATCATCTCCACAAGGAGGAGAGTCATGAGCAAGAAACGCAAGCAGTACAGCGCATCATTCAAGTCTAAAGTCGCCCTGGCCGCCCTCAAAGGTGACGAGACCACCTCCGAGATTGCTGCCCGGTTCCAGATCCATCCCACCATGGTCAGCACCTGGAAGCGTGAACTGCTGGAGAACGCTCCTGAGCTCTTCGAGGGCAAGAAGAAGACCGCCAAACAGACCGACGAGCCCAGCGCTGATGAACTCTATCGCGAGATTGGCCGGCTGACGGTGGAACGTGATTTTTTGTCGCGCAAGCTCGATCAGTAAGCCGTCAGCGCCGGTTGGCGATGATCGAGCGAGCGGATCCCCACATCAGCATTTCGCGCCAATGTGAGCTGCTCAAACTGAGCCGCTCATCAGTGTATTACGTCCCTCGTGAGCCACGTCAGGAGGATCTGGAACTAATGTATCTGATTGACCAGCAGCACCTGGAAACGCCGTACTATGGCGCCCGCAAGATGCGGGTTCACTTGCAGCACCAAGGCTACCGGGTCAACCGGAAGCGGGTGCAACGGCTGATGCGCACCATGGGTATCCAGGCCGTGTATTCGCGCCCCAGAACCAGTATTCCCGGCGATGGGCACAAGATTTACCCGTACTTGCTCAAGGGGCTGGCGATCGATCGTCCCAACCAGGCGTGGGCGACTGATATTTCGTATATTCCGCTGGCTCGGGGCTTCATGTACCTGGTCGCCATCATCGACTGGTACAGCCGCAAAGTGCTGTCCTGGCGGGTCTCCAACACCATGGACACGAACTTCTGCATTGATGCCCTGGAGGAGGCTCTACAGCGCCACGGGACGCCGGAGATCTTCAATACCGATCAAGGCGCCCAATTCACTAGCGACGCTTTTACAGCGGTACTGAAGGAGCACAGCATCCGGATCAGCATGGACGGCAAGGGCTGCTACCATGACAACATCTTTGTGGAACGGCTCTGGCGCAGCGTGAAGCACGAGTGCGTCTACCTCACCGCCTTCGAGGACGGACAGCACCTGAAACAGGCGCTCAACCGCTACTTCCGGCATTACAATCAGAACCGATACCACCAAACCCTTGAGTACCAAACACCCGATGAGGTGTACTACGGACACCCCCTATCCTTGGCAGCCTGAGCCAAGGGAAACAACCGGATCAGAGCTTAAGGACACGATCAGGTTGTCCAACGGAATGGGTCCACCTCAATACCGCGAACGTGCATAGGTGGGGATTGGGAATGACGCACAAAAAAATACCGCCTTATGAGCAAGGCGGTATCAACAATCACTCCTTATTGGTTGGAACGGCCTAGGTCAAGTCTTCCTCTGGTGCTGAAGGCCCGTTCGTCTTAACAGACGAGATCCCTGCATCCCTTGCACCCGCAGAGGAGTACATCTGACTTACCCCAATAATTTGGCCATTAGAGGCCTTGAGAGCAAAATAAGGGCTTCCATTAGTCGATGTCTTTCGATCGTAAAACCGGTCATCTGGACTATGCTGTCGAACCGATCCGACACCGTTCTGGGCACCAGTTTTGTTCTGATATCCCTCGCTTTGCAGAATGATTTCCCCGTTTCCCGCTTTAAGGCGGAAATAGTACTCTGCGCTGCGATCACTGCGGAAAATTTGGTACTTAGCTGACATATCAACGAGCCTCCTTTCGAACGCCTTTAAACGGAAGATCATCGGATTTCACATCCATGAAACGTCCTGTCTCTGCATCACGCTTTACCCATCTGCCAGAGCTCATCTGAGTTTGAGATCGTTGGCGCACTGCGCCTACTCGCTTATTGTCGCCATATGGACGATTGACTGCCATGACTGTATACCTCTCTAAACCAGTCGTTTACAAGTTCGCCATGGAGCAGTAGAATTCTCGCCGGTCAAAGCTGCAATCTACTGCCAATGGCGGTGGAAGTGCGCTATCAAACCCGATCAGCACATTGTTGTTCGGGTTTTTTAGTGCACGCCAATTATGGTAATCAAAATGATGCATACAGTCAATGCGACTATCATCATCAAAATGATTTGATGGCTGGCCTTGCGCATCCTATATTCAACCAAGTGGGAAAGCAGGCCGCTCGGCTTTACGTATATCGGGGAGAGAGGATATGAGGAGGACGCCATTTGAAGGAGTCTCAGGTCAACAGCTGGAAAGGTTGGCTCACATCGAATTTCTGGTTTACTTTACTGGAAAGGTCACTCGGAAAGACATTATGTCCAGGTTTGGTGTGAGCTCGGCGGCAGCTACCCGCGACTTGGGCACCTACATCGATGAAGCGCCAGTTAACATAGTGTATGACCCAAGACAGAAGCATTACGTAGCGACCAACCAATTCCAGTGCTTACTGCCTCTCTCTGCAGAGAAGTGCCTCTCCACGCTAACAAGTGGTTTCGGTGACGTTATGGAGAGCCGTGAGGTTTTTCGCTGCGCTTACAGCATAGCCCTTGAAAAACCCGACCTAGATATTACTGCTACATTCTCACGGGCCATTTCGTTGTCTAGGCCAGTTGAAATCGAGTATGTTTCGACATCGAGTGGATCTTCAACCCGAATAATCTGCCCGCATTCGTTAATGAATAATGGGTTGAGATGGCACGTCCGTGCCTATGACAGGAAAAGAAAAAAATTCTCGGATTTTGTGATTAATCGCGTGTTATCCATTGAGCTATTGTACCAAGAAATCTTTGAGAAAAATGAAAGCATTGATGAGGACGCTGAGTGGATGGAACAAGTCGAGTTAATCATCCAGCCTCATCCGCGGTTACCTAGGAATAAACAGAGAGCAGTAGAAGAAGAATTCAGAATGCAGGGTGGCGTCCTCTTAAAAGAGGTTAAAAAAGCCCAAGTAGGTTATCTTCTCAATAGTTGGAATGTTGACTCGACGGTTGATGCGGACCTGAAAGGCCATCACGTTTTACTGCACTTGAAGAATGCTGAAGATATCAAGAAAATGAATATTGAAAGTTTTCTATTGGCGCCAAGCCTGGACTAGGCAGAGGGTGGTCGAGACGTTAGTGACTTACATATCGAATAGTTTCGTATAAAGATATCAGCCTAAGTATTGCTGTTGATAAAGTATTTTTATCGATTGAGGACGCAGCGGGATTCTCTTAACGCTGTCTTTTGGGGCTGGCGTTTGGCCTTTTAGTGCTGCCAGTATTCAGTCTGATCTCAATTTTTAGTCTTTTGAACAAGGTTATATGCCATCATAGTCTTGGCATTGATGCCAGCTCGGTGCTGTGGCCTTATTACAAGCTATTTTTCGCTCCTAAGGTTTTTGCCTCCTTGGCTAATTTATAAGTGGTCGTTTGATGAAACCTTAACCTCTCCTGCCAGTGAATTTATTACCTCTGATTGCCAGCCCCCTATTTTTTGGGCAATGTACATGTTTTTCGGAAAACGGTTGGCTCGTTTGTTGCTAAAAATTGGAAATTCTCAATCTTTTTCTTCGAATTAAAGTGTCTACTGGCAACTAGATCCAGTACGATTTTATTGGATAAGTTTAAACCCTTCAGTATCCAATAACGTTCTATCTATTTCCAGCGTTTTGAGCGTATACGATGATTTTTGACTCTTGGTCTCGGTTGTTTTTCTTGCTGTGAACCGAACAGGTAGGCGTTTAAAAGCTGCTTCGCTAATAGTCGAAAGCAGGTCGGGGTGGGCAACTTTGAATTTTCGGATGCCTCCGGTTTTTGTTGAATTTTCTTGTATTAATAATATGTATATTTCATTCCGGCTATATGAATACCCATCGGCTAAACCAGCTCCGTCAGTTGTAGTCGACGTTGAAGTCTGTTTTTCAGGTTTAATAAACTCATTGTTGACGCATAGTAATGGATCGCTCTCTGGAGTGTCGAGAAGGCTAAATCCATCAGCGATTTTAGAGCTGCTCCATTTGGTTAAAAAGAGCTCTTGTCGTTCTTCTAATTTCTGAGCTGTTTCCCTACCTATCCAAGATACGGCTTGCTGCTCTTGGAAAAGGTCCCCGTCGGGAAGCATCTTTTGAACAATATAAATAGCTAGTGAACGTGCTTTTTGAATTATTTCTAATGCGATTTTTTTATCCAGTGTGGCTTCTAAATAGAAAACTATGCCTGCGTTTTTGGGCGTGTGCTCTTTTGTGAATATGACATAATCATGTTGAATGGATGTGTCATATTCTGTCCCGATTTCGTTGTTGATAGTTGAAGAAATGTAGCTGGCAAGCTTTTTTATAGCAGGGTCATTGATTTTGTCTTCATCATATTCCATGTATTCGTCATACACGTTTTTAATGGCGGCAGAGTTGGCAGCAAGGATGAATATTTGATTGTCTTTTAGTGGTTTCACGACGTCTCCCCGGTTTTGATATATGTATTGCCATTAAATTTATTAAACATTAGATGTATTGTGTAGATATTTTATATTAACTTATCCTAAGATGGCTAGTGTTTTTTTTAAAATTTTTTAGCATTGTTTTAGTAGTAGCGGGGAAGGGTAAGTGAAGTCAATTATTTATCCCTAATGGTAAAGCTGGTTAACCGGAGTAATAAGAGCAGTTTGTTATTGGTCATTTATTTATCGTTGACTAGGGCTAAGAAGAGGTAGGTGACTCAGAGGCGGATTCCAGGTCCCCGATCTGATATTGCCTTGCTGGAAATTTTTTTGATGACACTGGAAATTAGCGTGACGGTCCGGAATGTCGGATTGGCATAGGAAACCCTGTCATGGGTTCTACATAGTGGGCCTATTGTAGAAGTGAGCACCTCCAACCTCTAATCCCGGATGAACCTTCAATATAAGGTGAAAATAAGCGTCAGTTTACGCATACCCGCCCTCGCGAACATGGGCGAGGTAAGCCATCAAATCGTGAGCTCTGCCTTGCATCATCAACTGCTCGGCTGTCAGGCCCCCCAATGCAGGAATCGCATATGTTTGACACCAAGCCCAGGCAGCGGTTCTAGAGCCCGCCCAAGGTTCGATAAGGTCTAATACTTCCCGCGTCAAGTCTTCTTGATTTTGTCTTTCGTTGTGACCATCACGGTAGAGAGCCCAGGCGAGCCCTGATCCAAACAGCAGTAGGGCGGCGATCAGAATGCCGATAGGGAGAAGGATAGCCAAAACATCAGAGGGTAAAGACAGCATATATGGACTCCTCTTCGTTGTTTAGGGAGCGCTTCATGACTCGCATTGCTCATTTGCAAGCCCCATTACCAATGGGGGCATCGAAGTTGTAAGGTCAAAGTTTCCAAGCTGACAACCGCCCTATGCTTGTCGCCGATCGCTTCAGCTATCTATAAATTTATCATATTTCCATAGCAGTGTGGTTGAGACGAGTTTCAATCTAGACGTCTCGCCATCAGCCGGACTGCCCAGATGCTCAAGCTCTTCGGGAGAAGGGGGAGCTAGTGCATCAGCGTGGGCAGTATATGGCGTGAGCCTGGCTACTAGCTCGGCTTCAGAAAAAGGAAGAGTGTGCTTATCCTTACGCTGTTCATGGGGTTGCGTCATGATGTCTAGCCTCTGTTGATGGTTCACACAAGATGAAGAGCGATGGATATCAGGCCCCTTTTTTTGGTGGCTTTTGGGACACAGCATCTGCATCTGTCTGTTCCCTGCCTACTTCGGGGATATTACGCCAAGTGGATATGTCATCTGATTCCTCAACATTTATATCGCACTGATCAAGCAGTAGCTCTAGTCGGTAAGGCCGATTCGTAGATGCTTTTGGGTGAGGTGTATGGTTGTCGGTTACGATCAGCGCCTCTTGAAGCCATGCATCGACTGCATCACAGACGGCATTATTTTCTTCTGGAGCTACGAGGATAACGCTATTTCCGGAACGGTGCAGAAAAAAGTCAACAGGTATATTGAGTGCGACCCCTCCCCTAAGATATGCCACTATCTCCCCACTCATAGCCGCCATATAAGCGTCATCGCTTTGTAAACACTCAAGTGCTTCACGGAACGTTTCCAGTGGCTGAGGAAACCGGTCACGTAGGTCGAAGGCTCGAAACGCGAAAATCTGTTGGCCTAATTCGTCCGGTGTTCTCATTGTTACCTCCGGTTAACATTCGGCACGAGTTTCAACGATGCTAGCACCCTAAATCATGTATAGACTGAAGGTTATTAGCACTGGGTTATAGTACATAAGCCGCCCAACACCAGCTAACCAATATCATATGTTACATGCCGTTGGCGCTGTGCAAGGGTGGTGCATTTCAGGAAGCCACGATGGAAATCGCTGAGAAGGACGGCACTGGTAGTAACGGAATTGTGGCTGAGATCTGCCTACCGCAGGATGTGTAAACCGATCCTGTCGCTTTCATCAGAACTGTCAGGGACGGTTTGCTTGGTCGCGTTATCAAGCAAGTGATCAGTACTCTTTCAACTGACCGAGGCCTATTCATTCGGCTCGTAGAGACAGACTCTGGCAATTTGCATCACTTCTACAAGCTAAAAGCCCTAGGAGGAACGCAGTGAGGCAGTGCTCGATATGAGGAACGCTGGTGTTGTGTGCTAGGTAAGGGGCGTGGCCGACATGTAAATCAATAAAGCGCACATAATGTCGTAAAGCAATTTTTCAGCTTAACTGGTTAGCTAAGAATCTAAAAATAGGCGATTGAAAGAAATTGGGTTGATATCATAAAGATCACCCTTGATAATTAGTAATTAAATTTAAAAGTGGAGTGAATTAAATGGCCTCAGTGCTAAACGATTACATCAAAAAAGAACAGATGCTTAAACAGTTGCAGGAGGAACTGCAAGCTCTGGAGAGCAATAGCGAGCTCAAGAAAGAACTTGAATTCAAAGAAAAATTACAAGCTTTGATGGCTGAGCACGGGAAAAAAGCACGTGATGTGTGTGAGATTCTTGAACCCTCATACCGTAATGCGCCAGCCAAAGGAGCCAGCAGCGGTACAAGTGGTCGTAAAAAGCGTGCGTTAAAGGTCTACAAAAATCCCCATACGGGCGAGGTGGTCGAAACACGAGGGGGAAACCACAAAGTTATTCAAGAATGGAAAGCGAAATATGGCAACGAGGAAGTGGTTAACTGGATCGTAGAAGAGCGCTCATAAGCCAATGTCGGCATACCGTGGGAGTGGCTATCAATGCGCATGCTGCTCCCTTCTAAATCCAGTGAATAGAACGCCGAGCCACGGTTAGGCCGATAGCACCCCTGAGCGGTCATTTGCTGATTTAGCTCTCGATGCAATTTCCTGGCAGGGTTTTTAATAGAAATGCTTGCATTGTCAAATAGGGCTCTTTAATTTGTTGAGAATCAATTGCTTATTAGAATCCTTGCAAATGCTGGTGATAATGGTCTTGCACTTGCGCATCTATCTGGTAAGGCTCATCGCGCAGGCGAGTTTTATTTCCATATCTTACAGGTGTAAGGTCAGGATGGTGGTTCCAGGAAAAACACATGCACACCAATAAGCTGTTATGACGGTGGTATCGTCAGCAACCAGGAGATGAAAATGCCAAAATTCATTATTAACCAGAATCAGCAGGCCAATGGGGATCATGAGGTTCATAATGCGACCACGGGTTGCTCATATATGCCGAATCCTGAGAATCAAATAGATCTGGGTTATCACGGTTCATGTCATGAGGCTGTTGCTGAGGCCAAGCGGCGCTGGCCGAACAATAGAATCAACGGTTGCTACTATTGCGCTAATGCATGTCATACAAGCTAGCACTCGCTATACAAAGCAATTAACGCCGGACGCTTGCCCCTTGCTCTGCTTTTTGTGGACATTTTAGCTCTTAAAAATAAATTGAGAAAGCCCATGAAAAATTCAAATTTGCTAAACGAAGAAAAGAAAGATTGTGTGCCTTATGGCAGTGATGTGTCTGCAGGAACATATCAATGTGCAGACTGCGGGCGCGAATATTCTAATCAATCGAAAACTTCACTACCACCATGCCCCGATTATTCAAGTAAGCCCCATCCTAAAAAATGTTGGAAGATATTGTCAGGACAAGGCGATGCGCCAGAAGATCCTTATCCAAATCAATAGTCCTGAAATCAACTAATAAGTGCAGCACCCGCGGTTTCTAGTGCTCCCAAGTATTCACCTAAGAACACCTGGGCTGGGGTTCGGTATCCCAGCCGTTTTTTGGTCTATCGTTTAGCTTATTGACTACCCTTCGTAGCTCTGTGTCAGACACACTTCTGAAATCAGTCCCTTTCGGGAAATATTGGCGAATCAGGCCATTAGTATTTTCATTGGTGCCACGCTGGCATGAGCGGTACGGCTCACAAAAATAGATCTTGGCCGAGACGGCCTTGGCAACCTGTCGATGTTCGGCGAATTCCGACCCGTTATCCAAGGTGATGGTCTGTGCTGCGCCTCGGCGTGGTTCTACTGCGTGCTGGGTGAACGGGGGGATCGACATGTTAATAAATAAGCGGGGGCCAATTTACGGTTAAACGCCTAAAACACGTTTGCGAAAGTCATCCATGGCGTGTGGCAATATTGCCTGCGACACTAAGCTATCGAGCATGCGAAGAAGGCCTTTATGACGACAGTGCCTATTTTTAAACACGGCAAGCAACAGGCGACCTGCTTACCTAGTGAAATGGCCTATGACGGTATTCGCGAACTCGAAATTTCGCAGATTAGGGACACCATTATGTTGCGTCCCGTCTGTCCGTCGTAGGCGTCATTTCCTGAGCTTTCCAAGGCTGACGCCGATTTTCTTCTAGATCGTCCCGAGGTGTTTGATGTTGAAACATTTAGCCCACGAAAGTAGCCGTCATGTCTAGTGAAATGCCCCCATAGGCAAGCGGGATTTCGCTGTATGGCGCGCTGACGTAAGCGTATGCTGGAAAAACCACGATCAAAATTTGGAAGGGATAGGAGGTAGACAAGGATGAAATTGACCGATATGAAACAGCGCAAGCTGAGGCTTCCTTTTTCTGAGTCCGACCTATTGCGAGGGCTCACGCCACACCGGGCACATGCTGACGAGCTGGCAACCCCATCCAGTAATGAGCTGAATCCGCAGTAACGTTTTGATGTGTGGCTATTTATAGAAACGTTGTGGATAGAGATTCGTGGCAGGGAAGTATGCGATTCCATAGTCGCCACCATGCTACGAAATTCTGCTGCCTAAAATCATAACGAGCAATGGCGGCTACTAACGATGTACTCGCCAATTATCACGAGAGACGATTCAAGAGCCAAGAGAGGGCGAGATCAGAAAGTGACGACTTGCCGTGATGCTCACGATGTTGGCTCCAAATCATGCACAGGGACACGATGGCTAAGCTCATCAGCATGGATGCCAGCATAAATTCATTCATAATCTACCTCGCGGCTTGGAATTGGCGGCTCGGAGCTTTTCAGTTTCTGTTATCGCTCACGCTAACGTTTCCTTTGGCATAGTAACGCTCGCAAGCTCTTGAGTCGGACGAAAACTGCCGCGAAGTAGGCCATAGGTATGCAAGCTTTGTAGTCACTGAGTATCGTTGATATCTGTCTTGCGCCCTAGGACTTTCTTCCCTTCATTGGCGTTGACAACACTTCAGACCCGCGTTCTTCCAAGAACTCGTAAACAAGAATACAGTACACGCCGGTAGATTCCATCGGGATGGTCATTATTCCCGCTTCCGATATCCACTCGGCTAACCAACGCAAATCGCTTGTGAATGTATCAAAACGTCGAACTGGTTGTCGGTTCCGGTCAGCTGGGATCGCCACAACATGGGAACGTGAACCAATGTCTATTGCTGTGGCATCAGGGTGGACGACTTGTCCCGTCCACGAGGAGAACGGAAGGATTGACGACCCATAATGGATCTCCTCAGCAACCGTTAAGTATGGAAGTGCTGGAAGAAAATTAGATGCCGCCAGGTCTTGTCGGCAAAGTCATGGGCCGCACAGGCCTTGCCGCACTCCGACCAGGAGTAAAGACTACCTCTCTCGGTTCTGCTCCAGCAGATTGAGCGATACAGGCAAGCCGTGATTGCTGTCGACGGTGACTTTGAATTTGCGTGCCGCCTTCGGCACCAGAGACTGGCGCTGCATAATAGCTCCAATCGTTTTAACGTCATAACGCTCGCCCTGAGATGCCAGTTCGGCCTGAACGCGACGAACACTATAGCGCTGCTCGCTGAGTTTTAGTTCAGTCGTTGCCGAGACTGAGCGGTAAGGCTGGGGTTGTGGTGCATCTGCTGCCCAGCGGTAAAACCCTCTTCGCGACACGCCGAGCACAATCGCCATCCGCAGGACCGCAAACCGGTGACTTTGCTTATGCATGAAGCGGTAACGCGCTATTTTTAGTCTTCGCGGAGTAGTTGGCCGCTTTTTTAAGATGGCTAGCTCCTCTGTCTGCTCCGGGAGCTGGCGTTTAAGTCGGGCGTTTTCAGTGGCCAACTCGGCTTCAATGCTTGAATAATGGGCTAGAAGTGTCCGGAGAACACAGGGCAGTCCAGTATAAGCCCCGGAGATGCCTACGAAACCCGGGGTGATTCACATAGCATTATTTGCTTGCACCTCTACGATGGCAGGGTCTACGGTTTTGAGAAGTGCTTCGCTCTGCAGTGTTAGCTCCATCAGCATTGAACGGCGGTTCTCTGTTCCCTAATATGTTGATTAGATTAGAGGCTCTATACGGGCGTTGCCCCGTTTAAGCGTGTTCTGCATCAGCTCATAATTAATGCTTGAGCGCTCTTTATCCGTTAGTTTCTCTGTATTACTTATAATATCAAGCAGTGACTTAATTCCCGCATCCTTGTCATCGGGCGAAGTAAATGCCTGCACGTAAGGCAATTGATCGGCGTCCCAGCCAAGCTTAATCGGCTCATCGATTATATTGACCTGAGTACCGGTGGGTATTTGATCAAATACGGCTTTAATATCGTCGGGGTGCATACGTATACAACCTCGACTGGCGCGCATACCAATGCCATCTGGTTGGTTAGTGCCGTGGATTAAATAGCCAGGAATATCCAATAGAATAGCGTGCTGACCGAGCGGATTATCGGGTCCTGGGGGAACGACGTCGGGCGGTGGGTCGCCGCGTTCAGCCGCTTCCTGACGAACGGATTCGGGAGGATACCAGGCGGGATCTTCAAGGCGCATGGTGGTTTTGGTAATCCCCAATGGTGTATCGAAGCCATCGCGGCCGATGCCAATGGGGTAGGTCTCAACGCGAGGTGCCTCTCCATCTTTCACCTCGGGGTAGTAGTAAAGTCGCAGTTCCGCGATATTGATGACCACCCCTGTACGCTCTACATCCGGCAGTATGTGCTGCGCCGGAATCTGAACCGGCGTTCCTTTACCGGGAACCCAAAGACTGGTGTCAGGATTAGCTCGCCGAATTTCCTCGTAGCCGACACCGTGTGCATGAGCAATATCAAGCAGGGTGTCCTCTTCGTCCTCTACGGTGGCGGTATAAGGCTCGCCCACGATGTTGCCGGTTTCAGGCAACAGGTAATGTCCTTGTGGCAGTGATGCCTCGCCAAATACCGAATATGAAATAAGCCACAGTGCAATGATGAGTGCATAGCGAAGCAGAGACTGGCGGCATGGCGGATTAACAAAGCAAGAGTTCATACGAAGCGCTACTCAATATACGACCAAAAACTCATTTGGCACGATGAACATTAACTGCACATGAAGCGTGGATAATGGTGGCTCTGAGCAATGAATTATGCCGCTTAGGCCATAGCTTGAACGGCTTCGTTCTTGCTGCTGAAAGACTGAGCCTGTCTCATATTGCCTTCATCTCAGCATGGCATACTGCTTATAAAGCCCTTTTGATGCCCTTGAGGAGGACGCATGCGGGTATTACTGGTTGAGGATGACGCGCCGGTAGCGGCTGGCGTCGAAGCAGGATTGGCACTGAGCGACTTTGTGGTTGATACCGTTAATTCACTGGGTGCTGCGAAGGGTGCATTGGCCACGATTAACTATGATGCTGTCATTCTCGACCGCCGTTTGCCCGATGGTGATGGGTTAACGTTGTTGCAGCAGTGGCGTCGTGCTCGTGTTGCGACACCCGTACTGATGCTGACGGCGCGAGACGCCGTGGCGAGCCGCGTCGAGGGCCTTCAGAGTGGCGCCGACGACTATTTGATCAAGCCGTTTGATCTTGACGAGTTAACCGCCAGACTTCAGTCGCTCTTGCGCCGGACGGCAGGGCAAGTGGACCACGCCATACGTCACGGTAGCCTGGCATTAGACCCCGTTACACGTAGCGTCACGCTTGAGGGTGAGCCAGTCGCTTTGTTGCGACGTGAGTTGATGCTGCTGGAAGCGCTGATTCGCGCTCGTGGGCGAATTCTGAGCGCCGATCAATTGAAGGACTGCCTTTACGGTATTGATGATGAGATCGAAAGCAATGCGCTTAATGTGCACATCTACCAACTGCGTCGCAAGCTGGGGCGCAACGTGATCGAAACCGTGCGAGGTGTGGGTTATCGACTTGGCAAATACAACAGTGATGCGACCTCATGAATCTGCGCTTACGTCTGGTTGCTACACTTGGAATTACGTTAACGCTGCTGTGGGGTATTACGGCAGCATGGTCAATGCGCGACCTGTCGACCCAGCTTGAGCATTCACTTGACCAGCGTCTGGCGCAATCGGCGCGAATGGTGGCTGGTTTGTTGGATCGCGTGCCTACAACGTCTTGGAACAGTGAAGAAGATGGAACGTCAGCTATTCCCTCACTCGATGGTCTTGCTTGTCGGGTATCGTCACTTCGTGGCCAAGTGGTGGCGGGTACGCACCCTGAGATGAACGATGTACTTGCTGTCGAGGCTGAGGGGTATCGTTATCGCGAGCACAACGGGCAGCGCTGGCGAGTTTACACGTTAGTTGATAACGACAAGCGTATTACGGTGGCAGATCGTCTGAAAGAGAGAGAAGCACTGCTGCAGCAGGTTCGCCGGGCCGCGCTTTACCCATTTCTACTGGCGCTGGTGGGCAGTCTTGTTGCGCTATGGTGGGGGGTAACACGAGGACTTTCGCCGCTTGCCAAGTTACAACAACGACTTATCCTGCGCGAACACAATGACCTTTCGGCACTACCTCTTCATGGGTTGCCTGGTGAAATCCGCCCGCTGATCGATAGTTTCAATACGCTACTGGCACGAACGCGTCGTATGCTCGAATTGGAGCAGCGCTTTACCGACGATGCCGCCCACGAACTTCGAACACCGTTAACTGCCATTCGCACACATCTGCAAATCGCGAGGCGTGTTGACGGTCACCAGCAGTACGAAGCGATGCAGCAAGCTGAAGCTGGGGTAGATCGACTAACGAAAACGCTTGGTCAGTTATTGTTGTTGGCGCGAATGGAAAGCGAAGAAATCATACGGGGCAGTCATTTCGATCTGACTTCTGTTGGAGAAGCGCTGGCGACAGCGATAGCAGAAACCGGTAGCCATGACCATTGCCAGTATGACAAAAACGTGTACTTGGTACGTGTTGCTCTACCGGAGGCGCTTTTGGTGACGGTTCTACGCAACTTGCTCGAAAATGCGATGCGTCACGGAGCGCCCGGCGCGCCGATAGAGATTGCCGTACAGGAATCAGAAGGAATGGCCTTCATCGATATCACCAGCCAAGGTAAAACGATTGCTACCGAACACCTCTCCCGCCTAACGGAGCGCTTTCATCGAGGAGATCATCCTCAAGGTAGTGGCTTGGGTCTTTCGATCGTCGAGGCGATTGTCACCCGGGCAGGAGGCCGGGTGACGTTCGCGTCTGGCAATGATGTTGGGCTAAAGGTGACGCTTCAATTGCCTTCGGGTTGAACCGTTTAGGTCAAGGTGTGTCACTCCCCATAATGGCTCGAAGCTTTTCTGGCGAGGGAGCACCCATCACACTGTGCACGTCACCGTTATCATCCTGATAAAAGGTCGCTGGCGTTGCGAAGAGTTGGCCATCGCGCATTAGCTGGGTGTTTTCACTAACCCACTGCTCGCTTTGGTCATCACCTTGATTTTCGGGCATGGCACCGTTGCGGTAATGCTCAGCCAGCGCTTCGCCAGGATTATCCGCATTGAGTATCGCGGCTGCCTTTTCAGGGCTGTCTGCTTTGAGAATACCTACCATCAAATGACGAATCTGAACTTCGCCACTTTCTACCCAGGGTTGGGCGTCTTCCCACAGTTGTCGGCAGTAAGGACAGTTGGGGTCACTAAATGTATATACGATGCGGGGTGCCTCTTTATCGCCATCGCGCACCCAGTGTTGATCAGCCATTTCTTGCCATAGCTCGGCGTTTCTTGGGCCGTTGACGAGCTGCTCTAGCCGCTCAGCTGATACGTCCTGACCCTCGGCATTAATCAGCGTACCTATTACAGCATGCTCGCCTCCTGAGGTGAGGTATGCTGCGACAGTCTGACCACGAGCACTACCGGCATACCCAGTAAGTCCGTCAGGTGCATCGAATTCACCATGAATCGTAAGGCCTTGCTGTTCGAGCTCTTGAATAGGGGCAGGCCACTCATCCGCAGTCGCATGCAGGCTTGTTGCCAGAGCGACGCTAGCCCCAAGAGTTAGTGTAAGGCGTAGCGTTGTCATACAGGGGTAGAAAGCGAACATGTGTGTCATCTCCGTAGTGAGTCAGTTAGGGGCTGAAACGCTCAAGGCTGCGGTTGAGGGTGGCGCGAGAGAGCTCACCAAAGTGAGTATCTATAAGCGTGCCATCGGCGTTGTAATAAAGCGTTGTGGGCATGGCCATAGCGCCCACTTCGTGGCCGAGCGCATTGTTCCGATCAAGGTAGACATTATCGAGCGCGAGTGACTCTTGCTGTAAAAAGGCGTTAACGGTGCTGAGGTTCTCGCCCTGATTGACGAACACGAACGTCACGTCGTCTCGCTCTTGTTGAGCCTGCTCAAATACAGGCATTTCGCGACGACACGGCGGGCACCAGCTGGCCCAAAGATTGACCACCATGGGGCGATCAGCTTCGCTTAGCATAGTGGGAAGTGTCACTTCGTCATTCTCAAGCGTGGTTAACGGCGTCGGAGGAATGCTAGCACCTTGAGATACCATGAGTGCCAGTGCCCCCGCCGTCAGCGACCAGGTCAGCGCCCCTGATATGACGGCTATCCCGAGCGGTCTACGCTCACGAGGTTGGCGCCATAGCCGCCAGACAAGATAAACCAAGGCGACGACAAGGCCCGCTAGCGGCTCGAAACCGCGATCGCGTATGTCGAGCCACGACCAGAACGTGTCGTAGCTTTCACCATATTGGACGATAAAAACGAGTCGCGCCCCGATTACACCGAAGAACACGGCATTGAAGATGCCATCGCCCACGCTGACATTTCGACGGCGGCCTATCAAACCTCCGACGATCAGTGCGACAACTATCGAAAGCAATAGCAAAAGTTGCCCCACGCTTAGGCCTAACGGGCCGATGGCGAGGCTGCGATCCAGGGGACTCATGAACCACCTCCAGTGGTACTACTGCCGGCTTGTTTGGCTTGATCGAAGCGCTCCAGAAATGTGTCAGCGTCCAGCTCGCCGATAATACGCGCGCTGCGTCGCTCCTGCCCGTCGGGGCCGAACCACATCAGCGTCGGCGGCCCAACGATGCCGAAGTGCTCCATGATCTCCTTGTCAGAGGTATCGTAGTCGGTCACATCGATACTTAACCGCTGTACATCCTGTAGCTCAGATTGAACGGTGGGGTCGGTAAAAACTTCCTGTTCGATTACTTCACAGGAGATGCACCAGTCGGCCGTAAATTCGATGAGTGTCATCTGGCCGCTAACCTCGGTCTGGGCAACACGGGCGTTAAGCGTGGCCAAATCGTCGACCTCATCGAAGGTAAGCGGTTGTTCGGCGTTTGATGACGATGCTTCAGTGGTTAAGCCATCGTTGGTGGATGTATAGACCGCTAGCGGGCGCCAGGGGTCAGAAGCGCCACCGGCAGCGCCGATTAACACTAGTGCACTCCATAATCCGATGATGACTGCGCTTGCTGTTGCTGTTTGAGAGGCCACCGTTGAGGCATTGCCTCCCAGTGCCATGGCCTTTAACGAAACGGCAAAACCCAGCCCCAGTGCGCCCCATAGCGCGAGGATAATGGCATCAGGTGCTACGCGATCCACAAACCAGATCGCCATCCCCAATAATACAAAGCCGAAAATCGCTCTGATGCGAACCATCCAAGCACCGGGCTTAGGCAGCAACTGGCTACCCACCGTGCCGATCAGGATCAGTGGTAGGCCCATTCCTAGGCCAAGCGATAACAGGGCTGCACCGCCCAGCCAGGGGTTACCACTATCAGCAATGAACAATAGCGCTCCCGCTAGCGGTGCGGTCATGCAGGGCCCTACCAGCAGTGCAGAGAGCACCCCCATGATGGCAACCCCTTTCAAGCGCCCGCCGCGTTGACGCGACATGCCGGCATCAAGGCGCTGGCGAAGCGCGCTCGGTAGCTCTAATTCGAACAAGCCGAACATGGCCAGGGCGAGAACGACAAACAGTAGTGAGAACAGGCCGATAAACCAGGTGCTCTGAAACAGCATCTGTAGATTGGCACCTGCCATGGCAGCGGCCACGCCGAGTAGCGCATAGGTGGCCGCCATGGGCAGGACAAAGGCAGTAGACATCACGAAACCTGCCGTCCGGTGGTTCTCGCCTACCTTTCGTCCTCCCGCGATCAGGCTGGACAGAATCGGTATCATCGGCAATACACAGGGCGTGAATGTCAGTAACAGCCCCATGCCGAAAAACGCCGCCAGCGTCCAGAGCCCGTTACCTCCCTCCAGTTGCGCTGCCAGCTGCTGGTCTTCTGCCATCGTATTTTTTAGGTCGGAAGTGGAGCTTTCTTCAGATCCGGGGGCATGCGTGGCAATGGAGGGCTCGTGCGTTTCAGATATGTCCTGGCCAGCAGGTGCTAAATCAAAGGTCTTTTCTTGAGGTGGATAGCACAGGCCCGCATCGGCGCAGCCCTGCCAACGAAGGGTGATTGTGTCGGCGTTACCAGGCTGAGTGGTCATACTCAATGAGTGACGGTAAATCTCAGAGCGGCCAAAATATTCATCCTCAATTACTTCTCCGTCAGGCATATTCAGCGATAGCTCACGTCCTTCGGCTTCGGCGGAAAAAGCATGGCGGTAAAGGTAGTAGTCGGGTTCGATTTGCCAATCGATCTTCAGCGATTCGCCATCATGACCAAGTGTTGGCTTGAAGACTTGCTCTGGAGGAAGAACGCTCTCTTGCTGGCCAAAAAAAGATTGTGCGGTGGCAACTGTGGTAACGCTCAGCAACCCCACTAATAACACCCATTGCACTAGCTTAAAGCACACGACCTCGTGTATCGGCCTGTTCATCGCTCGCATTTCCAGCACTCCTGATTCGATGCTGGTTAGCGTGGCTGATGGGGATTAACTGAACATGAAGCTTTTTCTGCTTAGTGGCTTGGCTGGCGATTTCAAGCTACAGAGGTTGGTTATGCTAACCCAAACGCTATGCAGTTTTGGTGGGGATCGCGCGTGCCAAGAACCAACCCATCACCATGGTCACAAGCATGGCGAACAGCGGTGCAGAAATCCCGATGATGGAGGCGAAGGCTGGGCCGGGGCAATAGCCAGAAAGCCCCCACCCGATGCCAAACAGTGAGGCTCCGCTGATTAAGCGAATATCCAGGTCTTGTCGAGTGGGCAGCTGAAAACGCTCACCAAAGAAGGGGTGCGGGCGACGCAGCACCAACCTATAACCAATAAAATTCGTGACCACAGCGCCACCGAGCACGAACATCAGGGTCGGATCCCAGGCACCGGCGATATCCAGGAAGCCGAGCACCCGTGCCGGATCCGTCATGCCGGAGATGGTCAGTCCAAGGCCAAAGATCAGGCCCGCGATGTATCCCATCAACGTTTTCATACGTTGCCTCCCATGACATGACGAACCACAAAGACGGTAATAATCGCAGCGATTAAAAAGGTAACGGTGGCGACTAGGGAGCGCACCGATAACCTTGCGAGACCGCAAACACCGTGCCCGCTAGTGCAGCCGCTTCCTAGGCCTGTTCCAAACCCCACTAACAAACCGGCTACTAACATCAGCGGCACGCCCCCAGTTGGCTGACCGATGACCTCGCCGGGGGCACCGGCTACGTTGCCGAGCCCGCCAATGAAAAGTGCTAGTACGGGGCCGCTTACCAGCCCTAGAACGAAGGCCAAGCGCCAGGCACTATCTCCCTTCGGCCGTTCGGTAATGAGGGTGCCGATAATGCCGCTGATGCCAGCGATACGGCCCAGAGAGGCCATTAACCAAGTCGCTGAGAGACCAATCAGGACACCGCCGATCAGTCCCTGAAAGCTTGCTGTAAAATCCACGACATACTTCCTCTAATGTTAAGTGATTGGTCATACGCTAGTTCATTTGACAGTGTCAATATCGATAAGCGTGTGGATATAACTTAATCTCCCTCTTCATATCGACATGGTCGTCAATGAAAAGACTGTCTTGGTTACTGCTGGCTAGTGCCCAGCCTAGCACCGCTAGAGACTAAAGCCGGTGAAGAGAGTACGTCGCTTTGATTGTGCAAAACGCGCCAAGCATCATAGGTGGTGAAAAACACTTGCCCGGTCAACTCGTGATAAAACGACGTGTGTTTTAGATGATCCATCACCGGCCCCTTTACTTCAGCTAAATGGAGTGTCGCGCCCGCGTCTTTTAATCGTCCGTTGATGGCTTCCAGGCTTTCCAGCGCTGAAGCATCAATCACGTTCACTGCTTGGCAGGTCAGTACAATATGTTGCAGCGACAATGAACGTGCAGCTAGTTCCATAACAGTGTCTTCCAAGTAACGTGCATTGGCGAAATAAAGGCTTTCATCTATTCGCAGAATGGCGAGCCGCTCGTCGACTTCTACGTTATGCCGCTTCACATTACGAAAGTGCTCGGTGCCAGGCACTCGCCCTACTACCGCGCTGTGGGGCTGACTGGTGCGATAAAGATGCAGGCCCAATGACAGCAATACGCCACTTATAATGCCGATTTCAATGCTGTGCAGCAGGGTAAGTAGAAGCGTGGCTACCATCGCAATGCCATCGCTGCGGGAGTACAGCCAAGTGCGTTTCACTGCAGGAAGATCAATTAATGTACCGACCGCGACAATGATAGTGGCGGCCAGAGTTGCGGTAGGCAAAAATGCCAGCAGGTCGGTCAACAGCAGTGTTGAGAGAACGATTCCCAACGCGGTAAATGCGCCCGCTAGCGGTGTCGCAGCGCCTGCTTCAAAATTAACTACCGAACGAGAAAACCCACCCGAGACAGGTGAGCCCCCGCTTACTCCCGCGCCCACGTTGGCCATCCCCAAGGCAATCAGCTCTTGATTGGGGTCAATACGTTGGCGACGCTTAGCGGCGAGCGTTTGGGCTACGGAAATCGACTCCACAAACCCTACCAAGCTGATCAAGAGCGCGGCGGGGAGCAAACCCAGCCACAATGATTGATCCAGGCTTGGAAACGCAATCGCGGGCATACCGCTGGGCACAAAGCCGACTAAATTCACGCCTTGCTGCTCCAGGTTAAAAAGCCAAGCCAATAGTGTGGTGACAATGACCGCTGAAATTGGCGCTGCTTTGACCAGGTGTGCTGCAATTCCAGCGGAAACACCGGCATTGCTAAGCCACTGTTTCAGCCACTTTCGGCACACCAACAAATACCCCCACACGCCTAAGCCAATAAACAATGTAATGGTGTTCACTTGCTGCCACTGGTTAAAAAGTGCCCCCAACACATCAATAACGTTATGTCCGGAAGCCTCAACACCTAAAATATGTTTGAACTGGCTCACAGCAATCAAAATGCCCGAGGCAGTTACAAAACCCGAGATCACAGGATGACTTAAAAAGTTGGCCAAAAAGCCTAGCCGTAAAACGCCCATGGCGATGAGGATAAGCCCCGAGAGCGCGGCTAGCACTAATGCAGCCCCCACGTACTCGGGGCTTCCTTGGGTAGCAAAACTACTTAATGCTGAGGCCGTCATCAGTGCCGCAACAGCCACCGGCCCAACGGCTAACGTCGCGCTGGTGCCAAAAATGGCGTAAAGCACTAGCGGCAACATGCTGGCGTAAAGCCCCATTTCTGGCGGCAACCCAGACAATAAGGCATAGGCTAACGCCTGAGGCACCAGCATCAGCGTTACGATCACTGACGCCAGAGCATCCTGTGAGAGCAATGTTCGGTTGTAGGACCGCAGCCAGCCAATGAGTGGCACCCAACGTTCTAGCATCATAATTAGCTAAGCCACTCTTTGCCTCGTAACATTAACCGCCAATAAATCCATGGCAGCGCCTTGGCTTTTAGCTGCCAGGCAGCGTGAGTGGGGCGAGTGCCGTCGTTGACCCATTTAGGAAACGTTGGCTGTAATTGACCGTTATAGCCAAACTCCGCCAGCACAATTTTGCCTCTTTCCACAGTGAGTGGGCATGAGCCATAGCCGTAATACGCCGCGCTAAGCGGTTTATCGTGGAGTGAGGCCAACACATTTTGAGCAACGACTGGGGCTTGCTTGCGCACCGCGGCTGCCGTTTTGGCATTGGTAGTGCCGCTAGCATCACCCAGCCCAAAAATATTGGGGTAACGTTCGTGTTGCAGCGTACTCGCATTCAGGTCGAGCCAACCGCCCGCATTAGCGAGGCCAGATTCAGCAATTAAAACCGGGGCTTTTTGAGGAGGTACTACGTGGAGCATATCGAACGGCCGCTCAACTGTTTGCGAGCCGTTTTCACCTGCGACTTCAAATTGCGCTACTTTTGCAGCACCGTCTACCGCGGTTAAGCGGTGTTTATAAGCCGTTTCAATGCCGTAATGCTCGATATACTTCTGAAGGGCAGGAACGTAATCCTTCACACCGAAAAGTACCTCACCGGCGTTGCAGAACGTGGGTTCAATCTGCCCAAGGTTACCTTGTTTACGCCAGTGGTCGCAGGCCAGATACATGGCTTTCTGAGGGGCGCCGGCACACTTGATAGGCATCGGCGGTTGGGTGAACAGCGCCTTACCCTGCTTAAGCGACTTCACCAATGACCACGTATAAGGTGCAAGATCATAGCGGTAGTTTGACGTTACACCGTTGTGACCAAGCGTCTCTTCAAGCCCGCTGATAGCACTCCAATCAACCACAAGCCCTGGTGCGACAATCAGGCGTCGATAGCCCAGGGTGTGGCCGGTTGCCAGCACGACACTCTCGGCATCAGGATTGATACTTTCAGCGGTGGTTTGATGCCAAGTGGCTTTTTCAGGCATCACGTCTGCCATCGGCTTGCGAGTCGATTCCTGAGTAAAAATGCCGCCACCCACCATGGTCCAGCCTGGTTGATAAAAGTGGCTTTCCGCGGGCTCGATAATGGCGATGGTTAAATCTGGCTGGCGGTTGAGCAAGCTAGCAGCGACCGAAATGCCGCCCGCACCACCACCAATAATGACTACGTCGTAGGTTGCCGTTTGTTGAGAGTTCATAAGGGCTCCAGCATGTTTTTTATTGTGATTCATTGGCTTTTTGGGTAAATCATCCACGTTGCTAATCATTTCCTTCGGTCCTGCTTAGCAACCGTTTATGGGGTCTGTCCCTCCAGGGCCTGGCGATGATCCTCAAGATCAAAGCCAGCCTCCTTTGCAGCTGTCAACAAGGTTGCCAACTCACACTGGTCCGATTGCCGTCGAGCATAGGCCCATAAGTGAGTGGCACGCTTGCCTGTGCGGCAGAAAGCCAGAATAGGACGGGGAAGCTGTGCTAACGAGTCGGCGAATGCCTGAATATCTTCCTGACTGTATTCGCCCGGCTTGACGGGGATATGTACCCAGGCAAGGCCAAGCTGCTTGGCCTTATGGCGGTAGCTCGCCTCGTCGGGGAAGTCATAACTTTCTCCCGCCACGCGGTTACATATCACCGCGTTAAAACCGCGCGCTTTTACCTCGTCCAATTCATCGAGTGTTAGCGCTGAGGTTATCTCAACGCCTTGTTCTAACGGCTGAGTTTGCAAGGTTGCACCTCATCTCGTGTGGGGTAGCTGAACTCAATCCCAGGCAGCGCCTTCTAAGGCGTCCAGAGGAATTTTCAGATAGCGTTTACCATTGGCCTCGGGTTCTGGCAGGCGTCCGCCACGCGTGTTGACTTGCAGTGCATGCAAAATCAGCTTGGGCATGGGCAGTTCGCTATCTCGCTGGTGGCGCAGCGCGATGTAGTCCTGCTCGTTTTTGCCCGCCAGGTGAGGGTTGTTGGCACGTTGCTCGGCAACGCTGCTTTGCCAGTTCGGCTCGCGGCCATTCGGCATATAGTCGTGGCCGGTGAATAGCCGTGTATTGTCGGGTAGAGCGAGGATTTGCTGGATAGAGTCCCACAGCGCTTTGGCACTGCCCCCCGGGAAATCCGCCCGCGCGGTGCCGAAATCCGGTTGGAACAGAGTGTCGTGAACAAACGCCGTATCGCCGATGAGATAGGTGATTGAGGCCAGCGTATGGCCGGGTGAATGCAGCACGCCGACTTTTAGCTCACCAATATGGAAGGTATCGCCTTCCGTAAACAGGGTGTCCCATTGACGGCCGTCGGTGGGCATTTCTGGCCAGTGGTAAATCTCTTTCCACAACGCCTGTACTTGAGTGACGTATTGGCCAATAGCCGTTGGTGCACCGGTTTGCTCTTTTAGGTACTGCGCGGCGGAGAAATGATCCGCATGAGGGTGGGTGTCAAGAATCCACTCAACCGTCAGGGCTTGCTTGGCGACGTATTCCAGCAGGGCGTCAGCGTTGAACGTTGCCGTCGCGCCGGATTTCTCGTCGAAATCCAGCACTGGGTCGATAATCGCACACTGCTTGGTAGCGGGGTCGCTGACCACGTACTGCACGCTAAACGTCCGTGGATCAAAAAAACCGGCGACGTCGGGCGTGCCTTCTCCACTACTGCGGGAAAGGGCAAAGGTCTGCATGCGTAATCTCCTCCAAACGTGTTTTCGATCGCTAGCGCTATACGAATTTTTAAAATAATAATTGTTATAAAGATAGCTGATTTTGGAATATAAGCAACAGTCGACCAAAAAAATGCCGCCACCTTGGAAACAGGTGGCGGCTATACTTCCGCAATCGTCGGGGCTCTCGCTGACATCCTTCCAGGTGAAGTGGCTAACCTCGGGCTCGGCCTGGTGGGGCACGCGAGTATGCGGCTGCTGGTGCTTGTCGGCATCATCTTCGCAGCTGTACTTGCTATCGTGTTGCTGATTCGCTTGATGCTGAATAGGTTCGGGGCGGCGTTTGCGGCTCATTAGGCGGTTGCATAAAAGCGGTGCGGGCTGAGCTAGCACTCTGGCATTATCGCTTATCGAGCCCTCGTACGATCTACGACCTATTATCCTGGTCGGTATGTAGCTGACCTTCGTCGCCCCTGCTCTGGTGACTCTGGCCCAAGAGGTGGCCGAGCGGGGCGGGCTGGCTACAGTTGATTGGTCGATCAGTTTGGCGCTTAGCTAACTTCGTACCGAACCGAGTTATCAAGTCGTCCCCCTTTCCCACCGGTTTTGGTGACGCCAAAATCATTATCGCATCTACTGTCGAGGTAGCCTCTTGGCTGCTGCTTAGGCGGTGGCATCTGGCCCTTGGGTTTGTGGTGAGCATCGCCATTGCCTCCGGCATCGCCACGCTGCTCAAGGTCGCAATGTCGATACCGCGCCCGCTTGCGCTTTACGAGGGTGCCCAGGTTTTCGGTTTCCCGAGCGGCCACGCCACCGGTGCCGCGACGCTGATGGGTGGCCCGCCAACAACCGTATCGTCCGTGTGGTTATGATGTGGCTCCGCTTACCCGTTCACGCGGTGACGAAGCACCCGGTGAAAAGCGATAGCCAAGCAGGCGCATGGCGTTTAGCGTGACCAGCACGGTGGCACCAGTGTCGGCCATCACGGCGATCCACATACCGGTGATGCCCAGCGCCGTGGTGACCAGAAAGATGGCTTTAAAGCCCAGCGCCAGCGCGACGTTGGTTTTGACGTTGCGCATGGTCGCCCTGGAAAGATCAATCAGCTCAGCAATGCCGGTCACGCGATTTTTGAGCAGCGCTGCGTCTGCTGTTTCCAGCGCGACATCGGTGCCGCTGCCCATGGCGATGCCGACGTCCGCCGCTGCTAGCGCCGGGGCGTCGTTGATGCCGTCACCCACTTTGCCCACGGGGCCGCGCCCTTGGGCCTGCCAATCGCGTACATAGTTTGCCTTGTCTTCGGGCATCAGCTCGCCGTGTGCCTCAATGCCCAGCCCCGCGCCAATCGCCGACACCGTGCGGGCGTTGTCGCCGCTGAGCATCACAGCTTCCACTTTCAGGCGCGATAAGGCGGCAAGCCCCTCAAGCGCGTCTTCGCGGGGTTCGTCACGGACGGCAATCAGCCCCAACGGGCGGTTGTCCTCGGTCAGTATGGCCAGGCTTTTGCCAGCGTCTTCAAGCGTGGCGATGCGCGCCGCTAGCGCGTCGTCCAGGGGGAACTGCTCGGCCAGATGACGCGGGGTGATCAGGCTTAACGCGCGCCCTTCTACCACCCCGGTAACGCCGCGCCCGGCGAGCGCCCGGCTTTGGCTAGCCGCGGCAATCGTCACACCCTGCTGCTTGGCGTGCGCCATAATGGCCATGGCAATGGGGTGGCTGGCGTCGCGTTCCAGGGCGGCGGCGAGCCTTAAGATCTCGTGGTGTTGCCCTTCATGGCGCCAGTCTTCTACGTCGGTCACCTGGGGGCTACCGGCGGTGAGGGTGCCGGTTTTGTCCAGCGCCACCATCCGCAGCTTGCCAAGCTGCTCAAGCACTGCGCCGCCCTTGATCAAAAGCCCTTGGCGAGCGCCAGAAGAAAGCCCGGCGGCAATGGCGGCCGGGGTCGAAATCACCAGCGCGCAGGGGCAGGCGACCAACAGCAGGGCCAGCGCCCGGTAAACCGACTCCGACCACGCCATGGTGGAAGTCAACGGCGGTACGATGGCTACCAACAGGGCGACCCCTATCACCGCGGGCATGTAGTAGCGCGCAAACTGATCGATAAAGCGTGCCACCGGTGCTTTGGCCGCCTGGGCCTCTTCCACCAAGCGAATAACCCGTGCGATGGTATTGTTCTCGGCGCTACGCGTTACCTCGACTTCCAGCGCGGCATCCAGGTTGACCGTGCCAGCGAACACGTCGTCGCCGAGGGCGCGCAGGCGGGGCACGGATTCGCCGTTCACCGGCGACTCGTCAATATCGGACTCGCCTGCGAGGATACGGCCATCGCAGGGCACCCGGTCGCCGGGCCGCACCAGCACGCGCTGCCCCGGTTGTAGCGTAGCGGCGGATACCTCGTGCAGCTCGTTGCCCTCCATCAGCCGGGCGGAAGACGGGGTCAGCTTGGCAAGCGCCGAAATGCTGCGCCGCGCCCTGGACGCGGCAACCCCTTCGAGCAATTCGCCCACCGCAAACAAGAACACCACCAACGCCGCTTCGGCGGCGGCGTCAATCGCCAAGGCCCCAAGTGCTGCGATGCTCATCAGCATTTCGATGGTGAAAGGGTTACGTACCTTGAGCGCACCCCAGGCAGCCTGCAAAATTGGTACCAGGCCAAACAGGGTTGCGGCGACAAATGGCCAGTTGCCCAGTGCGGGCCATACCAGCCGAAGGCCAAAGGCGGCGACCAATAACCCCCCTGACACCATCACCAGCCGGCCTTTGGTGGTCTGCCACCACGCGGAGGGCGAGGCGTCAGGCTGGGTCTCATCGGCAAGCTGGTAGCCCAAGTCATTGAGTGACTTGGCGATGGTGTCGCGGGAAGCCGTGTTGCCGGGGCCAAGCTGGAGATTGACGGTGCCGGTCACTGAGCTTGCGGTTACCTCGCCAACCCCCGGCAAGCGGCCTAGCGCGGATTCCACCTTGCGCTCGCAGCCACCACAGTCCATGCCCTCCACCCGCAGGGTAAGAGCCGTTGGGGGCGCTTGGTGTGTCGAGGTATCCATGGTGCATCTCCTGCCAATGGGTTACTTTTAACAAGCGTAAACCCTGTAGCCACTATAGGTTCAAGTCATTGGGGGAGATACCTGAAGATGTCAGAGATGCAATCGACCGTCAGCATCGGCGAGCTGGCGCGTAGAGCCAGCTGCAAACCCGAAACCGTGCGCTATTACGAACGTATCGGCCTGCTGCGTGAGGCAGCGCGAACGGAAGGCGGCCAGCGCCGCTACGGCGCGGCAGCGGTCAGGCGGCTGACGTTTATTCGCCATGCGCGCGACTTTGGCTTTTCCGTGGAGGCCGTACGCGAGCTGCTGGCGATGTCCGACCGGCCCGATATGCCGTGCGATGAAGTCGATACGCTGGCCAAGCATCATTTAGAGGAAGTGGAATCACGGCTGCAGCGGCTGTCTGCGCTGCGCGACGAACTCAAGCGCATGGTCAGCCAGTGCGCTGGGGGTAAAGTGCAAAGCTGCCGGATCATTGAGGTGCTAGGCGACCATCAGCTATGCATCAGTGATCAGGCGCACCAAGGCGCGCACGACCTGGGGTAGGGGTTCTCGACCTGAGATAGAGGCGCGCAACGCTGTTTTAAGGCCGCAAAGACGACGCGGCAGGCTGTGTCCTTTCAGGGTCATGAGATGGCCAAGTAATCACGGCGGCCACGCATGCTAATAACGCTACGCTACCCAAAACAGCAAAGGTATAGGCGACACCGATAGTGGCGCCCAGCCAGCCCGCGAGCGGGTAGGTTACAAGCCAGCAGGCATGCGATAACGAGAACTGAGCAGCAAATAACGCCGGACGCTCCTCGGCCAGGCATGACTGTTTCAGCAAATGCCCTGAGGGGGTCAGGATCAGCGCCGCGCCAGCGCCGAGCATCGCCCACAGGCCAAGTAGCTCCAGGTAGGCCGGGGTCAGTAAGCCTAAGTAAAGCCCCAGCGTGAGTAACCCGCCCCCTACCAACATTGTGGCGCGTATGGTCACACGCCCCAGGATTTTGGGTAGCAGCAGTGCCACCAACATGGAGCCTGCGCCTGCCGCCGCGAAGGCAATGGCAACGTCGCGTTCACCCAGCCCAAGCGACGAGCGCACGTATACCACAGTGTTAACGATTTGCATGGCACCAGCAGCAGAAACCGCCAGACTTAATGCTAAAAGCCCTCTCAAACGTGGCGTTTGAAGGTAAACGCGTAGGCCATAAGTGATACGCTTCCAGACTGTGGGAGCATCCGCCTTAAGACAAGCGGCGGGCAATGCCACCGAGGCCACCAGTGCCGCTGAGCCAACAAACGCCAGTGCATTAAGCACAAACAGCACATTAAAACTGAGCAATGTGAGTAACGCGGCGGCAACTACGGGGCTTAGCAGATTCTCTAAATCGTATGCCAAACGAGACAGCGATAGCGCCTGGGTGTAGTCGGCTTCTTTTTTCAAGATATCTGGAATGGTGGCTTGGAACACCGGCGTGAAGCCAGCAGAACAGGCATTGAGTAAAAAAATCAGCAGGTAGATGTGCTCTATGCGGCTAACAAAGGGAAGTGCGCACACTACGGTGCCGCGTATCAGGTCCAGGCTGATCAGCAGAGCGCGGCGCGGCAGCCGCGCCGCATAAGCACCCACCAAGGGCGCAATGATGACATAGGCCACCATTTTGATCGCCAGCGCCGTTCCCAGTACAACCCCAGCTTGGCCAGCGGCAAGTTCGTGCGCCAGCAGGGCGAGAGCCACCGTGGTCAGCCCTGTGCCGATAAGAGCGATAACCTGGGCCATGAAGAGATGTCGGTAAACCCGATGACCAAGCACTTGAAACATGAGGCCTCCATAAGCAAAACAGGCGAAGCGACCCTATGAGGGAGCTACCCAAACTAGAGATAGCGTGCAATCGCTTTAAAGTCTTTGACGTATTCGCGCTGTAACGCCGTCAACGGGCCGATGGCCGCCTCCATGCAGTGGTCGATATGGTCCTGGACCAAGGTTTTTTTGGCTTGCTGAATGGCTTTTTCTACGGCGTGGAGCTGCTGGGCGATCTCTAGGCAGGGCCGCTCGTCTTCTATCATGTTGGTCACGCTTTGCAGGTGGCCGCGTGCCCGGTTAAGCCGCTTGATAATCTCTGGGTGTGTCTGGTGCGTATGCGATGTCATGCTGTGTCCCCTTTTTTTATGTTCCCATCCCCCTGGAGGGGATGTTAGGCTATTCAGCCAGCTTTTACTACCATTGATGAGCCACTCTTGATGCTTGCGCACGGCACGTTACGTCAACGCCTGGGATACGCGATATTACTGCTGATAGTGATGCAGGGACTGCTCGCGTCTGGCATTGGCGAAACGCTGGCCCATGGCACGCAAGGCTCCGCCGTGGCTGCGCATGTGCATGAACACAGCGACTCAGGCGGCCATATCACCCCCTCTTACAATGTTGAGGAGCGAGCTGGTGAATTCAGCTCGCCCCACCATGAAAGTGGCAGCCACTTTCATGAATCGGCGGATCGGCTGGCAACGGAACTGCTACACGAACCGATCCTCATCGACTCCCTGCGCGTCGGCTACCCGGATGGTGTGCCGTTACGCCGCGTCTTTCGCCTTGAGCGACCTCCACGTCCGGCTTAGTGCGGTACCACCAAGGCTGCCTGCTGGCAGCCTAGACCCATTAACACGTTTGGAGGTTTTATGTTGCCATCTCAACAAGGTGGGCGGCTTGGCGTGGGCTTTACGCTGCGCCGAAGCTACCTGCTATTGCTTTCGCTTATGGTGTTGTTACTGACCGCCAGTGGCGATGCCTGGGCTCATGCCGTCGCTGAAGGCGATAAAGGCTATATCCAGGAGATTTACGGCGTGCATTTGATGTCGTTTATCTACCTGGGCGCCAAGCACATGGTCACGGGCTACGACCATATTCTGTTTCTGCTAGGGGTGATTTTCTTTCTCTACCGGATGCAGCACATTGCCATCTACGTCAGCCTGTTTGCCATTGGCCACTCCACGACCATGCTGCTGGGGGTGTACTTCGATATCGGCATCAACAGCTATGTGATTGATGCGATTATCGGCCTTTCTGTCGTCTACAAAGCCCTGGATAACCTCGGTGCTTTTCAGCGCTGGTTTGGCGTTCAGCCCAATACCAAAGCCGCGACGCTGATATTTGGCTTGTTTCATGGCTTTGGGCTGTCGACCAAAATCATCGAATACGAGATTTCCTCAAACGGTTTGTTGGCCAACTTGCTGGCGTTCAACCTGGGCGTGGAGATCGGCCAACTGCTGGCGTTGGGTGCCATCCTTATCGTGATGGGCTTTTGGCGGCGCACCGGCGGGTTTTTGCGCCATGCCTACACGGCCAACGTGGCGATGATGTGTGCGGGTTTTATGTTGGTCGGCTATCAGCTTACCGGTCTGTTTGTTTCTTAAGTGACGGAGTGTTTTATGTATAACACGGATCTTCCTACCCGAGCGGAGCTGCCATCCACGGCAAAACTGCTGCGCTCTACGCTGCTGGCCGCCATCATCGCCAGCGTTTTGTTGGTCACCGTGGTGTTGCCAGCCGAGTACGCCATTGACCCCACCGGCGCGGGCCGCGTGCTCGGCCTTACCCAAATGGGCGAGATTAAAACCCAACTGGCCGATGAGGCCGCCGAAGACCGCGCCAATACCGCAGCGGCTGACACGCAAGCGCCGGAGCCTTCGGCCGTGCCTGATATAACGATTGTGCGCGAAAGCGCCGAGCCCGCGACCGAGCGTGAGGTGGACGCCGAGGCGGCGGAGCAAAGCCAGGCCGAAAGCCAGCCTGATAACCAGGCGTCGTCCGAAACTTGGCGCGATGAAGAGCGTTTCACGCTGGCACCGGGCGAGGGCGTTGAGTACAAGCTGACCATGGACGAAGGCGCGGTGGCGACGTTTGATTGGGTCTCTGAAGGCGGGCCGATCAATTTTGATACCCACGGCGACGGCGGTGGCAATTCGGTGAGCTACGAGCAAGGGCGCGGGGTGCCCGAAGATGATGGCGAGCTGGAAGCGCAGTTCACCGGCAACCATGGTTGGTTTTTCCGCAACCGCAACGACGCGGAGGTAACGGTGACACTGCGCACCGGGGGAGATTACGGTGAGCTTAAGCTAATGCCCTAAAAGCGTTATGTATTACAACACTCCAACTGGGTCATAAAGCAGTTGGAGTGTTGGCAAAGATTTCTCAAAAATTGCGCTAGTTTTAGAGTCATGCTCACAAAAAAGCGGTGTGCTCGGCCAACACGCCCAAGCCAATACCGATCAGCATCATCCCACCGATCAGCTCTGCCCAGTGGCTGATGTATTTACCCAACTGGTGACCTAATAAGGTACCAATGGAGGCCATGAGTGTAGTGGCTAGCCCAATAGCTAGGCTGGTAGCAATAATGTTGGCATCAAGAAAGGCAAGGCTCGCGCCTACAGCCATCGCATCAATACTTGTGGCGACAGCCGTTAACACCATAACCATAGCGTTTGCTGTTTTTGGGCAGCTTTTGCGTCTTTGCTCAGGCCTGAATACACCATATGCAGGCCGATCACCAGCAAGATGGTAAACGCAACCCAGTGGTCCCAGGCTTCGACCAAGCGTTGCGATGCCACCCCGGCTATCCAGCCCAGCAGCGGTGTGATGGTCTCTATCGTACCAAAAATCAGCCCGATACTGATGGCGTGACGAAACGAGGGTTTGTTTAGATCCGCGCCTTTACTAATGGAGGCAGCAAAGGCATCAGCCGACATAGAAAAAGCCAAAATCAGCATGGTGGTAAATGTCATGGGATGAAGTCTCTTGCGGAACCCAAGCGCGTTAGCCCAGTAGCGCCTCGCGCCGCTATACTTGAGTTTTTTGGCTCTTCGACGCTGAGTGTGGAATTCTTACCCTGAGCTAGGCCAGAATATAGTCTCCACAACGGCAGTAGGTATGACATGGACGGCACCCAAATTCTGGCGCTCGGCCTGGGCCTAGAAGCGCCCTGGATCCTCAAGAACCAGCACCTGGATACCTCCGTGTCGCCCCACCGCCTGGATCTCTATGTCGAGGCGGAGCGAGGCAGTCTCTATCCCTGTCCGGAGTGCGGTAAGGCCTGCCAAGCTCACGATTTTGCCGACAAAACCTGGCGACATCTGAACTTCTTTCAGCACCACTGTTACCTGCATGCTCGCGTGCCTCGCACGAAGTGTCCTGAGCATGGCGTCAAACGCATAGAGGTGCCCTGGGCGCGGCCGGGCAGCGACTTCACCCTGCTGTTTGAGCAAGCGGCCATGTCACTGGTCAAGGAGATGCCGGTGCTGGCCGTCTCCCGCCAGTTGGAGATTTCCGACAAACGACTATGGCGCATCGTGCATCACTACGTGGGCCGAATGCTGGGGGAACTGGATCTGTCCGAGGTGGCGACGGTCGGCGTGGACGAAACCGCGTCCCGGCGCGGCCATCACTACGTCACAGTGTTCCTCGACATGCAGCGCAAGCAGGAACCGGTGATCTTCGCTGTTCCAGGCTGCGGCAAGGATGCCATCCAAGCATTTAGTGCCTTCCTGACAGCCCATGGCGGCGATACGGACAATGTGGTCGAGGTAGTCTGCGACATGTCGCCCGCCTTCCTTAGCGGCATCACCGAGCATCTTCCCAAGGCCGAGGTAACGGTCGACTGGTTCCATATCGTGCAGACCTTTACCAAGCGGCTGGACGAGGTACGCAAGAAAGAGCGCCGCGAGCAGGAACACCCTAAATCGCTGCGCTGGGCACTGCTGAAAAATCTGGACAACGAGAATCTGAGACCTCAACAGTTGGCGGCGCTCCAGGAGTTGGTAGCTGATCAGAGCGCCACGGCCGATGCCTGGATAATCAAGGAAAAGCTACGCTGGATCCAGAAGGCCCCAACTCACAGAGCGGCTCAGTGGCGCATCACGAACTACCTCAAGGTCATGCAAGCGGCGGTTTCTGAAAAGCCACTACTGAAGCCGATGGGAAAGGCCTTGGCGACACTTGAGCGGCACGCGGAAGCAGTGGTCAGGCGCTGGCACTCGGGGCTGACGAACGCAAGACTGGAAGGGATGAACGGCCTGTTTCAGGCGGCTCGGTCACGCGCACGTGGCTATCGGAACGAGGCTAACTTCATCGCCATGATCTACCTGATTGGCAGCCCGGCGGGCCGCCTATTCGATCAGGCCAAATCCACATGAAGTGACGAAGAACCTAATAATATCAGTAGAATTTGGCGTCTTTTATATTCCATGAAGCTGAATTAAAGCTTAAAAGCATTAATCTGATAAGAACCTGAAAAAAGTCATAAGCAGGAGAGGGCCCCGCCATGACCACGCAACACCATTGGGAAGCGGTTTATCAGCGCAATGACGCAGATCAGGTCAGCTGGTTTCGCCCTCATTTGGAGATGATCCTGCCCAGTAACGGTGGACACCTCAAGAACGTCATACGTTACGATGAGGTGAACCATGGCAAGATCGACAACATCAATGAAGAAAAAATCATATACCCGTTACTCAGATGCCTACCGGCAAGAAGCCTTAGCGCTTGCGGATCGCATTGGCGTTGCAGCAGCGGCGCGTGAGCTGGGAATACACGCGAGTCAGCTCTATCAGTGGCGATCTAAAGCACAGCTGCAGCAAGACACATCCGAGCGAGAGCGGTCGTTGGCAGAAGAAAACGCCCGCTTGAAGCGCCAACTAGCCGAGGCAAATGAAGAGCTGGCCATCACAAAAAAGGCCGCGGTGTACTGTGCGAAAAGCCTGAAGTGAAGTACGCCTTTATCCACCGTCATCGTCAGGCGTTCAGTATTCAGCGTATGTGCCATGTTGTCGGGGTCGCTCGGAGTGGCTACTACGCTTGGCGGCAACGCGAAGGCGCATCGTCCCCAAAACGCAGCCAGCAAGCCATTATCGATCAGCATGTGGCCAAGGCTTATCACCAACGCAAGGGCCGCTCAGGCGCCCCGAGACTAACGCTAGACCTGCGAGATGATGGGATGCCGATCAACCGTAAGACGGTGGCTGCCAGCTTACAGCGTCAGGGCCTGCGCGCTAAAGCAGCTCGTAAGTTCAAGGCCACCACGAACTCACGGCATTCGCTGCCAGTCGCACCGAATCTACTAGAACAAAACTTCACGGCCTCAGCTCCTAATCAAAAGTGGGTGGGTGACATTACCTACTTGGCGACGGGCGAAGGCTGGCTTTACCTGGCAGTGCTCATTGATCTTTACTCTCGTAAAGTGGTCGGTTGGGCAATGAGTGAGCGTATGACGGCCGATCTTGTCTGTGACGCGCTACAGATGGCGCTATGGAGACGCAAAATGCCCAAAGGCGTGATAGTCCATTCGGATCGAGGTAGTCAGTACTGTTCCACGCGTTACCAATCGCTGCTTACCCGGCATGAGCTTACGTGCAGCATGAGCGCCAAAGGCAACTGCTATGATAATGCCTGTGCCGAAAGCTTCTTCCACAGCCTCAAGGTTGAAGCGATCCATGGGGAGCAATTTACAACGCGAAACGATATGAGGCGCCAGGTGTTTGAGTACGTCGAGCTGGACTACAACAAGCAACGGCGGCACAGTGCTATTGGGATGATCAGCCCAGAGGCCTTTGAAGCCCGAATGATCGCTTAAACCAGTGTCCACTGTTGCTGGGTAAGATCACTGTTGCTGGATAAGACCAATTTGACGATAGATGTGATGCATGGATGAACGGAATCTGATGGAGTTTAGGCACTTCGTGATGTTCGACATAAAGCTTGAGCAATTTAATTGATAAGTCTATTATATCTATATTGATATAATATTTGTGGTAATTGAGGAGTCAGCGTGGCGCGCAAGAAACCTGTTGCTTTCGTCGGAGATTCCAAGGATAGGCTGCGTGACTTCCCACTGGATGCGAAGAGAGAAGCGGGGTTTCAGATAGACAAAATTCAGTCTGGAGGTCAGCCAGACGATTTTCGTCCGATGCCAAGCGTTGGCTCTGGTGTAATGGAAATCCGTGTTCGAGACCATAACGGTGCCTTTCGGGTTTTTTACGTGGCCAGTCGAGGTGACGTGGTATTTATTCTCCACTGCTTCCAGAAGAAAACCCAAAAAACGTCCCAGAAAGACATCAATTTGGGCAAACAACGATACAAAGAGTTGCCCTGAGTCCAGCTACTAAGTGAGGTGAGATAATGACCATTGAGTATTACGACAGCGTGTGGGATGCCATTGAGGATACGCCTGAAGAAGCGTTAAATATGAGGCTCCGTTCCGAGCTCATGGCCAAAATTGCTGGCCGTGTGAGAGAGTGGGACATTACTCAGAAAGAAGCAGCCAGCCGATTAGGAATTACTCAGCCGCGCCTCAATGATCTGCTGAACGGTCGCATTAACAAGTTCAGCCTTGATGCGTTGGTCAACCTGACAGGGCCGGCTCACTTCCATCTCGAACTAGAGATTGAAGACGAGCAAGAGGTTGCTGCCTAAGAGAACGAGATCAGCGGGCCATTAGCCATCAGTAGATCGCAAAATGATCTACCTTGTGGCGTATTTTTATGGCGAGCCTCTCAATCAAGAACGTCACTAAACCAGCAACCCTGATGAAATATTCAAGTAGTCACTCGCTAACACTTGGTGAAAAATAAAGGTGTGCTGTCATAAAACCTTGAAAGCTGGTCTCAAACATAATGTCACCAAAGCATCGCTTGAGTCGTTGTCTTGGGCCTAACTGTGGCCTCAACGTCTTCTAAAGCAGCTTGTTTTGACCTGAAGCGGTAAACTGATACCCCATGGCTTTGTAGCCTTTCTCGCGTTTTCGATACATGCGTTCAAGCATTGGCAGTCCAGTATCAAGGTAGTCATAGATAGTGACTTCCTGCTTGCCTTCAACCGCTCTATGAATCCTACCCGCGTACTGTGACAGCGTTCCCTTCCAGGCGATGGGCAGTGCTAAAAACAGCGTGTCTAACCGAGGCAAGTCAAAACCTTCACCGATGTATTTGCCAGTTGCAACAATAACCTGAGCTTTATGTAACTGGACTTCCGCTGCCTGACGCTCTTTGACGCGCATCCCTCCACGTAACACAACCGACGATATCGACTCAGCGGCCAACAGTGCTGCTAGTGCCTCAGCGTGCTCTCGTCGTTCCGTCAGGAGAAGGCAGTTTGCCTGGTTGTTCACGCAGCTTGCTACATCCTGAACAATGTCTTTATTGCGGGCGTTGTTCTGTGCAAGCCAACGGTAAACTGAGGCTATGTGGGGGCGTTCATGAGACTGACAGATATGGGCAGGTGGAATTTCATGACGCTCCCGAATGATGACGTGCTGAACAAACTGGGAGCTGTGTTCCGCCCTAACTTTGTGACGAACGGGCCCCGCAATCATCAACATGATCTTTTGGTGCCCATCCTGGCGGTCAGGCGTTGCGGTTAGCCCGACGACATAGCGGGCGCTGACTTCGTTAAGAAGCATCTCGTAGCGCGGAGCTGAGATATGGTGACATTCATCGATAATGATCTGGCCATACTCTTTAGCCAGGTCGGAGACCGTATTGTCTTTTTTATTGATCAGGCTCTGGTAGGTGGCAACGTCGATCTGGCCGGAAGGTTTCTTTTTCCCACCACCGATGACACCCACAGAGGCACCCTCAATAAAGGTTTCTAGGCGCTCCTGCCATTGTCCTAGTAACTGGCGACTATGAGTGAGGATCAATGTGTTGACCTGTCGCTTGGCGATAAGGCCAATGGCCGTTATGGTTTTGCCGAACGCGGTCGGCGCATGCAGCACCCCGGTATCATGCTCGGCAAGTGCCTCCACAGCCCTATTCTGCTCATCACGCAGCGTTGCTTTCAGACTGATGCCATTTACAACTTGGCCGGGTAGTCTGCGATCATCGAGGTTTACCGTAATTCCTTGGCCCAGCAGCAATGCTTGAAGTTCGTCAAAACAGCCTCTTGGTACCGAGAGATAACCTTGCTCGATTCGGGCACAGGAGATGTAGCGAGGGATACCATGCGTTGAGAAACGAAGTGCCTGTGTTTTGAAAAAGACGGGATTGGCAAAGCTCGCCATGCGCTTAATGCGAGCAGCCAGTGTCCCTGGTATATCTGACAACTTCATATAAATACGATTAGCCAGTATGAGCGTGACGGTGTCAGGGCATCCGGTTATTTTCCCTGTCTCAACGGGTAGCGCTTGCTCCCAGGGCAATGCAACGTCTGCGGTAGCATCGGCATCAGGTTTTCTGCCGATCTTTTCTCCGAGCTGATCCGGTGAGAGAGATTTTTGCCGACTGAGTAGGGCCCATTGATCCGGATAAGGTGTCAAGTTATCGTCAACGAACACTGTACATCCGCGATGTCGCGCCTGGTGTTGAAGTGGCAGGGCAATCAAATTGCCAAACCCACCAGCAGGTATCGTGTCCTGATTCGGGAACAACCGGTCATAAGAACTGAAGGACAAGCCCGGATGGAGATTCATGGCTTTATCCAGCAACTTAAATCCCAACGTCCTCGCTGACCAGGCCGGAACGGCTTCCGAAAAGAATATCCACAGATGGGCACCCGCTCCTGACCGAGAGATCTCAACAAGATAAGGAATATCTTCATCACGACAGGCTTGAGCAAGCGCAAGAACGTCAGCTTTCCAATTCTCTTTATCAAAATCGACTGCCAGCAAATAGCAGGAGCTATCCGGCAGTAAAGGGTAAAGGCCAGCCACCTGCTTGCCAGAAAGATGGTCGTACACTGCGCTGACGTTTAGGGGTTTGAATTGTCGGTGGGGACATTCCCCGCACTTGACCTGGGGTTTCTGACAGAGCCCTGGGACCCATTCATTCTCACAAGCGACGGCATAGCCGGAACGGCCATTGGAGTTCTGCCAGCGAATCGCATAGACGTCCTGCCTACCACGAAAAAGCTTCCCGAACAGCTCGACTTTTTGATCGGGGGTTAGCGGCGGTGCAGTGAGCCGGTGCGCAACATGCTGCAGCTCGCGCTTCCGGGAAAGAAGATCAGCCTTTTCCCTCTCAAGCTCTAATAGCCTTAACTCAATAGCAGCAAGCTCTTGATCTGCTCGGATACCTACCTCGTGCTTAGTGCAGTTACTTTATTTGATGATTGCGTGTTTCAGTAGAGGCTTATGAACGCTAATTTACCGTCAGGGCTTTAACAAAGTGAGCATCATCATGCCCATTTTTCTGGTGTTCACGGCTGCATTAGATTTTCTAATTCATCCGCTCGCCTAGTGGTTTCGCTGAGCAAACATGAATTGGCGTTGATACGCGCCATTGTTCCTCCTTCTGGGGCCGCATAGAAACCGCAATTGGCTTCCTTGTATGTAATCCATATCCGTTGGACGCTAAGCAGCTGGTCGCGACGTTCATCGCTGAGGTGGCCACGAAGCTGCTGGTAGTTGTCATTGAGCCGCTGGTCCTGGCGTTCATATTCGTTTGATATGCAGGTGACTATATCGAGAGTGCTAACCGCTTGCTGCATACATGCCTCATAGGATTTTGAATATTCGTTACCGTAAGCGCAAGCGCTAGTCAGAAGGGTAGCGACGAGTAGGAGACGTTTGATATTGAGGCGTTTCATGGCGCTATTGCTCTCTGTTCAATTGTTGTACTGATGCTTGCCGACAAGAAAGTGGCGATCGGTTTAAATCCATTGCTTCTATTATCAAGATAGCCAATTATTCTGAAGTATGGGCGCGAGCGCATACCGCACAGAAAAGCAGAGGTTACCGAGTCGTGAAGCTGTTACTTTTTATAAGTCCCTGCTCACTAAAAAGCTATTGATTTAAAAATGAGAAACGCGCTGTCCTTACCCCAGCTATGGGAAAGCACCAAATACGTGTCGTGGCCCAAAAGCCACAGTAACCCTATGGTGCGCGTGCCACGCCCTTCGGGGAGACCTGAAACTAAGTCGATCCCGCGCTTAGCCAATGAATACGATACTTTCGAGCGATGCCTTGCGTATCGAGACCAGCGCGGCAGAGAGATTTGGGGCGAACGCCGCTGGAAGGAGCTGTTGCGAGTGGAGGCACGCTCCGTCGCGCGTCATCGTGAACGGCCTGCTGGCCCGATAACAGGCGTTTACCACTACGAGCGCCCCACGGGAACAACACTCTGGGTAGCGGCTTGGTATGAGTTGATGCCCGACGGTTCACGCAAAAAACGCAGCGCGCAGTTCAGTTACGGTACGTCACGCACCCGCTATGCGACCTCAGAAGAAGCCATGCAGGCGGCGATTAAGCGGCGGCAAGAGGAAGAGGCGCGCTGGTACTGTGTCGTGGGTAAGCGCGATCAACGGCGCGTGAACCAATGACGTAAGGTTCCCGCTTCAAGGAGTGTCGATGGCTTTTCGTTTTCAACGTCGTATTTCGCTTGCGCCCGGCGTGCGCCTGAATATCAGCAAGCGTGGTGTGGGCCTTTCTGTCGGCCCGCGCGGTGCCAGTGTCAGCATGGGGCCACGAGGTATCCATGCGCATGCCGGACTTCCTGGAACAGGACTGGCCTATCGCACCCAGCTGTCATCATCTCGTCGAGCTTCTTCAAAGGGTCAAGCAAGTGCTCCCTCAGCCCTAGAAACGCGCATTGGGCAAGGGGAGTCGCTGGGGCTTCAGCTGTCGGTTAAGAAAGACGGCAACGTGCGCTACCTATTTGAAGATGGCACTCCACTCAGCGACCAGGACGTACGTTGGCTGCGCCGTCATGCACGTGATGCTATTCGTGCACAGCTCAAGACACTCTGCGATGAATTAAACGCGGACATCGTGCGCTTAGGTCAGCTGCACCACGATACCCCATCTCCTCACTGCCGTGGCTACACCCCACGCCATTTTGCTGAGCCGGCACCCACTCCGCCCACGCCGGTGCCTCTTCCATGGTGGAAAGTGCTATGGCCACCGGCACGCCGTCAACATGAGGTCGATAACACACGTCGCCAGAAGCGGTTTAATGATGACTATCGTACCTGGGAGCACCGCAAAGCCGATTTTGATGCCGCCGAGTTTGCCCGACAACAGCGAGAAGAGCAGGGCGTGCTAAGACAACGTGATGACATGACACTCACGCTTCAAGAACGCCTAGAAGAGATCGACTGGCCTCGCGAGACCGTGATCGATTTTGATTTGGGAAGCGATGACACCACGATGGCGCTGGATATTGACCTGCCCTCTGACGATGACATGCCGGATCGAGAATGGACGATGCCCGCCAAAGCGCTCAAGCTCACCCCCAAGTCCCTGAGTGCCACACGACAGCGGAAACTGTACCGTGACCATGTCCACGGCATTGCCTTTCGTGTGCTTGGCGCCGTGTTTGTGCGTTTGCCACGGGTTCAAGAAGCACGGGTTTCTGGGTATCGGCAAGTGATCGATCCTGCCACTGGTGGCACTCGCGATCAGTATCTCTATAGCATCAAGGTCACCCGAGCACAGTGGAACCGTATCCACTTTGATCAGCTGGCGCAGGTCGACCCGGTGGCGGCGGTAGAAGCGTTTACACTCCGCCGCGAGATGACCAAAACCGGCATCTTTCGTGATATTGAACCGTTTAAGCTGGTTTAAAACGCCTCTCGCCAATACCGAATCGACGTTTCAGAGACTACTCCCTGCTGGGTGCCGATCTCGATGACCGCTTGCTGAAAAGTGCGCGCTAGGTCGGGCTGGTGGCACAAGGCTAACGACCGAATCATCCGCGTGATACGTAAATGGTTATGGCCACCGGCTTTCAGCCAAATGTGCGTTGGTATGGCCAGGGTGGGTTGAGCGACGATGCCGTTCTCAACCCAAGTGAGGCCACAAAAATCAAGTATCGCCTCAAGCGAGCGCTGTTGATGCTGACCTATAATGTCGTAGCGGCTTGAGCCATTGGCACTAACTGGGGCGTAAAGGCGTTAAAGCGGCCTAGGGAACAGCCACTGAATATAGCCGTGCGCTTGTTCCAGCTAAAAGAGCGACAGCGTCTAGACATTCAGCTCAAAGTAATGCAATTTTTTTATGAATCTACCGCAGGAAAATACTTTGCGCCTAGTTAACCAGCATTGAAACCAAGATTAGGACAAATCAAACAAACCATTTTGTCAGATTTACGGCGGTAATTATGACCAGTCCAGACATAGGCTTTTATCCAGATGGTCATATTTTGATATTGAAATCGGATGCAGCTCTTTTCATCAATGTGCTTTCTTGATCGCTTGATGCTTCGGTCACGTTCATAGACTGTGGCAACTAGGCCAACGTTGTACTTACGTCCTATCTCTTGTTGATATTTTACAGACTTAAAGTCACCACTAGAAAATTGATAGAGTTCGTTTCTTTCAAGATCTAGCTCAGTTTTGACACCATCCCCTTGAATGGTATAGGGATGGCTGTGATAGTCCCCAATAAAACTTAGCTCTGGATAATATGTTTCTATAAAGCTACTTTTAGCATCGTAGCTTTCTTCTTTGTCGATGACAAAATCCTGGGATCTCTCCGCCGCTGTTGAAACATCAGCCATTACGACTCGAAAGACCTTTTTTCCTGCAGTGTCTTCACTACGGTAGCCCCATAGGTTGCCAAATGTTTCAAGGTATTTTTCTGAATCACCCGAGTCATGCTTAGCATGATCAACTTTATATGCTTCTAGAGCAGCAGTCACTATAGTGAAAAAAGATTGATCTGAAAGAGAGACAATACATATCGACATAAGAGGCCTGAAATTTAATGAGTAATTGTGGTTGGTCAAAACTCAAGGGAATTTATGCTTTTTTCAAAGCTATGGATTGACTGCGCACTGGCTCGTTCTATTTTATTATATTGATTTTTTGGCGCAAGATGATAATGAATATGAGAGTTTCTTTCGTGCCTTTTACGAGTTCTGATCAGTGCTAGTCGGTTCAGCTGTACTTATACAAAAGTTGAATTTATTGTGTGTTGCTGGGCAGCTTTATTTTAGTTTTGGCGTGAATTTAAAATCCGATAGTGATGTGAGTCATTTTGACGTTTCGCTGTAGCCAGGCATTTTTTAAGTGGCGGCGGTATAAGCGTTGACACTCCGCCGCGAGATGACCGAAGTCGACATCTTTCGCGACATTGAACCGTTTAAGCTGGTCTAAAAGGCCTCTCGCCAATACTGAATCGACGGCTCAGAGACTACTCCCTGCTGGGTGCCGATCTTGATGACGGCTTGCTGAAAGGTGCGGGCTAGGTCGAGCTGGTGGCACAAGGCTAACGACCGAATCATCCGCGTGATGCGTAAATGGTTATGGCCTCCCGCTTTTAGCCAAATATGGGTTTGTATTGCCAGCGTTGGTTGAGCGACGATATCGCTCCCCTCCCGAGCGAGGCCAAAAAAATCGAGCATCACCTCAAGCGAGCGCTGCTGATGCTGGCGCATAACGTCACTTCTCTCAAACGCAGCCTGTACCGTTGGCGTCAGCAAGGGAGCAAAGGCATTAAAACGGCCGGCCTCCGGGATAGGGAACAGCCACTGAATATAGTCATGGGTGTGCTCTAGCCAAAAAGGCGACAGCACCCAAATATCCTCCAGGCACCGGCCTTTATGATCGCGGCCTTCACTGCAGTAAAACTCAATCAAGCGCTGATCATTATCCATTAAGTAGCACTCATCAGGGGTTCCATCGGGGCATATAACGCCATCTCTCGGGCATGTCGTTCAGCGTTTTCATCCTGATACGCCTCAATGCCCTCCAGTGCACGAAGGTAATAGGCGGGCAGGCCATGCTCACGGGCACCCGTCAAGACATGGTGCTTATACCAAGTATAGGGGCGCAGACCGAGTGCGGTGAGGTTGCCGATATACGCCTGCACCTCAAACTGCCGGTCTCTGGCGAGATCCGTAACGGTAAGCCACGTCTCGTTATACGCCGCGCCCAGTCCCTCATAGCGATCGAGCGTCGGCTTGTGATGAGACGCCATTTCCCAAATGACCCCATAGACAGCGGACTGCGCTGAGGCAGGCACAATATCGCATTTGCCTGAGCCGTCCCCGCCGCGCTGGTGAAACGCTAGGCGGTAAGCGGGCAGCAGCGCTGTCGTCACAAAGCGTGCTGGAACGCGAGCCGCTAAGCGCTGGGTCGCCATATTGGAACCGTAGGCAAAATAGAGCATGGGAACCCTCCTTGGTGTGGCAATGATAACGTCGTCGCATTTTTCCGCATGCGGAAAACAAAGGGTGTTTACAGACCACGAGGCTAACGGCTGTTTATGAAGACGATGGGGACTCTGTGGCGTAGTGCGCCAGCATCTGTTCTGCGTTCGTTTTGATCGTCTCTCGCCACGCTTGAGGCGCGGTGACCTTGATATTGGGTCCCATGCCCATCAACCACCACAGCGTCTGCTGGTCATCCGGTACGTGGGCGGTCAGCCGATACCAACCGTCAGTATCCGGCAACGCCTCTATCGATTGTGGGTCTGATAGCGGCGTTTCCTGTAGCAGCCACGCCACTGGCCTAGTGATGTCAGCCTCTAGTACCACATCGCTCGGACCCTGCCGATACCCAAACGCACCGCCTTTGATGTACTCATCAATGTCAAAATCGCGCTGTTCTTGCCAGGGCTGTTGACTGAGTGTTGCCTGCTTCACGCGGTGAAGGGCGAACTGGCGCAGATCCTTAAACCCATCCACATGAGCTAACAGATAGGTGGCACTGTGGCGGCTCACAATGCCTTGAGGGTGGAGGATAAACGCCTTTTCAGAGTGACTGGTGCGTGATAGATAAATAACGTCAACGGCTTTCTGCTCAAGGAGTGCCTGCGAGATGGTCTGCCAGGTTGCCTCGTTAATCTCAGCGGGGATCAGCGCTTTGCCGTTAGGAATGGCGCGTACCTTACGTGCCCACTGGCTAAGCCCATTAGCGCTCATGTCGTCCAGCAGTTTCCGTGCGTCAGTAAAGTGGGGCGAGAGCTGGCCGACCACCACTGGAGGCAACAACCCCTTCAAATACTCCTCGGCTAAGACCAGCGTCAACGCGCTGGGCACATCCAGCGCGGGTAGCTGACACTGAAACTCACGATCAAAATACCAGCGGTAAGGTTTCTGGCTATCGTCACAGCCAATCGGAAACTGTGTGGAGAGCTTTTGGCTTAAATCCCGCTGCAGAGAACGTGTATCGATATTAAACCCGCGCTCTGCAAGCTTCTCTTTCAATACGGGCGTCGCGATACGCCCTGGAAAGCGAGGAATCAGCTGTAGCATGGTCAAGTAACGGAAAAGCGTATCGCGGGGTTCGGACATAGTGACGCCAACCTTGGCTGAACTCATGAAAGCGTTGAGTTTAACGCGCCTCACAAAACTTAGCGACCCGTGCTGGTAAAGCGCCGGGTTCTTTGGCTATAAGGTGTGCACGCTGCCGCCACATAGCAACGGTACTGTGGTCTATATGAGTATTGGGCAACTCATGCCATAAAGCGGCGGGGTGTATGTCTAAAGACGCTTCTACCGCAATATTGGGGTGTCCTTCTAACCAGCGATACACACTCATCGCGCTGCGTCCCACGCAGACTGGAAAGAGCAGGGCATCAGCGGGGAAAGGAACGTCAAGCGCCAGGAGCAACGCATTCACCTCATGGTCACAAGCGAGATGCCAACGACGATAGTCGGCAACCAGCGGTGCGGTCAGATGACCTGCCACGCAGTGCCAAACGAGATGTGCTTGTAAGAACTGACGGGACGTATCAGATAGTGTGGCACTGTAATCAGGGCAGATATAAAGCTGTTTGCCATCCGTGCTGGCACTATGAAAACGTGAGTCAGTGACGGGGGTAAGGGTGAGAAACTGGCTTAAAAAGCCCATGACGGGCATTTCATATTTCCACTGCTCACGATCATCTAGCCACTTGGCGATTTCCTGTTGGGTAGTGTCTTGAGTCGTTACACATTCGTTCATGGTCATCGTAGCGTCCACCGTCCCTGATAAGAAAGGATAAGGCTATGACGAAGCTACGACATTATGTGTCGCTTTAGCGTTTGTTCTGGTTCGTTGTCGAGGGTATGGGCCGATGAAGCCTTCCACTATGCTATTCGTTTATTGCCTTAGCGGATTAATTACGCGGTGTTTTATGCTGTCGGCTAAGTACTCTTGCCAGTCAACAAAGCGCTGGCAGTGGCGGCCAATATATGCCCATTGCTTTCCTCATTAACATGTGACGACCACATCACAAACGATGACATTAAGGATGCTTGCATTGATAAAGAAATAACTTAGGCAGCCGAGGTGGGGCATCGCATTTCTTGTCGCCAGAACGGTTAATCAAAGATATGCGACGCGTAGTGTCGCAAATGCGGCACATACTGGTTGGCAATCACAGCACACTGGAGTGCCTTCTATGTATGCAACCCCCGCTCAAGCACAGCAACTGCTTCGCCATCAGGTAGAACAACTCGCTAGCGACCCAGCGCTGGCTGAGCAACTGCCACCGCTGATGCTTTGGGGGCCGCCAGGCGTAGGGAAAAGCTCGGTGGTGCGCCAGGTGGCTGAGCGGCAGGGCATAGGGTTTATTGATATTCGTCTCGCTCAGCGTGAACCGATCGACCTGCGTGGCCTGCCGGTGCCTGATCATGAGCGCGGTGTGGTGGACTGGCTGTTGGCCGGTGAGTGGCCACGAGACCCTAATAGCTGTGGCATTTTGCTGTTCGATGAACTCACCGCCGCAGACCGCAGCCTGCAGGTCGCTGCGTATGAGCTGATCTTAGATCGACGCTTAGGAGACCTTTACCGTCTGCCGCCGGGCTGGCTGGTGGTGGGAGCAGGAAATCGCAGCGAAGACCGCGCCGTCGCGCAAACATTCTCTAGTGCCCTAGCGAACCGTTTTTGTCATATCAGCCTAACACCTGACCTAGACACCTGGACGCGCTGGGCGGCCGGGGAGGGGCTGCATCCCGACGTGACCGCATTTTTACGCTTTCGGCCAGAATGCTTCTTCGACATGGAGGGCAATGTTGAGCAGGGCTGGCCAAGCCCGCGTAGTTGGACGCGCGTGGCACAGTCGCTTAACCACAGTCAGAAGCTGCCTGCGGCGACCCAAGCGCTGATGGTTCATGGTCTCGTCGGGCAGGGCGCGGCAACCGAGTTTTTGGCGTTCCGTGATTGGGCGCTCAAACTGCCAGATATTCCTGCCATGCTGAATGGAAAAGCGCCCATCGAAATTCCAACGCGTGCTGATCAGCGCTACGCTTTTTGCGCGGGGCTTGCCCACGCGTTATGGCAACACGTTGCTGATGACGCACTTTATGAGGCTAAAACACAGCAGCGTATCGCGCGCTTTTTTCAGATCAGCCAGGCGCTCAGTGCCGACTTTGCCACGCTAGCGCTGATGGATGCCATGCAAGGTGGCAGTGACAATCAGCAGCAAGCGCGTACCTTAGCGTTAATGAGCCACCCCGCCTTTGATGCGTGGAGCGAGCAGCATGGGAGTGTGTTTCAAACACACCTGGCCAATCATATAAATGCTGCGTTGGCGGCTGAGTCGGTGTCATGAGTTGCCAGCGCGGCCCTAGCGCTGCTGAACAAACGCTCAAGCGCCACATCCAACGCCAGTGCGAAGCAGACCGTGCGGTTTTAATGTCGGCACAACCGTTTACCGCTCGGTTACTGATGCAGCTGTCAGTGGTGAGCGTTGTCGATGACCGCCTGCCGACGGCAGGCACGGATGGCGAAACGATCTTCGTTAATGCTCAGTTTATGGCTCAGCGCAGTGATGCAGATCGCCGTTTTATTCTGGCGCATGAGGTGTGGCACTGTGCCTTGGGCCATCATGCTCGGCAGTTCGGACGCGACCCTAACCACTGGAACCGCGCCTGTGACTACGAAATCAACGGCATTTTGCGCGAAGAGCTACGCCACTGCCCAGACGATGCGCTCTATCACCGCCGCTATTTAGGCAGCTCTGCTGAGCAAATCTACGCTGACCTTCGCCAGCATCCCCACCGACGAGAGCGAGGGCGTGTACTGGATGAACATACGCTCCATGTTGCCATGACGGCAGCGGAGGGCGTGATCGACCCAGATTTTACACCCAAGCCTGTCACGCCAGAAAACGCCCGAGTCTGGCAGCAGCGTTTAGTCGCCACTGCTCAGCAGCATCAGCGTCAGCAAGGCCATTTGCCTGGGCATCTAAACACGCTCGTCGAGCGCTTACGTAAACCACAAGTGCCTTGGCAGCAGGTGCTGGCGAGCCACATTCAACGGAGGTTAACCGGCAACCGGCAGTGGCTACCGCCATCACGTCGTCACCTGCACCGTGGCCTGTACCTACCTAGCCAGCGTAGCCAAACGCTCGCGCTTGCCGTCGCCATTGACACCAGCGGCAGTTGCCAACGGGCGTTACCACACTTTTTAAGCGAGCTTGCCGGTATTTTAGCGGCCTGCGATCGGGTGGCGGTGGACGTCATTGAGTTCGATAGCCAGATTACCCAACGCAGCATGCTGCACGAAGGCCAGCTCCATGAGCTCGCGCACTGGCAGTGCCAAGGCGGTGGCGGAAGTGATATTCGCCCCGTCTTCGAATCGCTGGCGACCACACCACCTAACGTACTGGTGGCGTTAACGGATGGAATGATCAGTGCACCCCAGCGGTCACCAGCTTACCCGGTGATATGGTGTCTCACTGCGAACCACCGGCCCCCTGTGCCCTGGGGTGAGGTGCTATCCATGGATGGGGGGCCGATCGCGGAGCGAGACACTACCGATAGACATGCCAAGTCTCAAAGCAACGGTCACACTGAGCTTGATGAGCTGGAGGCTATCTTTGGAAGGGTAGTGAATCGCAGCCACTAGGAAGAGTATCGATCTACCCGTCACGTTTAAAGGGAGTGTTTGCTGGATAACGTTTTTATGAAAATTGAGCAACTAGTCCACACTTTTATGCGCACATAAGTGTTTTTTATTGGCTCTTCGACGCTGAGTGTGGAATTCTTACCCTGAGCTAGGCCAGAATATAGTCTCCACAACGGCAGTAGGTATGACATGGACGGCACCCAAATTCTGGCGCTCGGCCTGGGCCTAGAAGCGCCCTGGATCCTCAAGAACCAGCACCTGGATACCTCCGTGTCGCCCCACCGCCTGGATCTCTATGTCGAGGCGGAGCGAGGCAGTCTCTATCCCTGTCCGGAGTGCGGTAAGGCCTGCCAAGCTCACGATTTTGCCGACAAAACCTGGCGACATCTGAACTTCTTTCAGCACCACTGTTACCTGCATGCTCGCGTGCCTCGCACGAAGTGTCCTGAGCATGGCGTCAAACGCATAGAGGTGCCCTGGGCGCGGCCGGGCAGCGACTTCACCCTGCTGTTTGAGCAAGCGGCCATGTCACTGGTCAAGGAGATGCCGGTGCTGGCCGTCTCCCGCCAGTTGGAGATTTCCGACAAACGACTATGGCGCATCGTGCATCACTACGTGGGCCGAATGCTGGGGGAACTGGATCTGTCCGAGGTGGCGACGGTCGGCGTGGACGAAACCGCGTCCCGGCGCGGCCATCACTACGTCACAGTGTTCCTCGACATGCAGCGCAAGCAGGAACCGGTGATCTTCGCTGTTCCAGGCTGCGGCAAGGATGCCATCCAAGCATTTAGTGCCTTCCTGACAGCCCATGGCGGCGATACGGACAATGTGGTCGAGGTAGTCTGCGACATGTCGCCCGCCTTCCTTAGCGGCATCACCGAGCATCTTCCCAAGGCCGAGGTAACGGTCGACTGGTTCCATATCGTGCAGACCTTTACCAAGCGGCTGGACGAGGTACGCAAGAAAGAGCGCCGCGAGCAGGAACACCCTAAATCGCTGCGCTGGGCACTGCTGAAAAATCTGGACAACGAGAATCTGAGACCTCAACAGTTGGCGGCGCTCCAGGAGTTGGTAGCTGATCAGAGCGCCACGGCCGATGCCTGGATAATCAAGGAAAAGCTACGCTGGATCCAGAAGGCCCCAACTCACAGAGCGGCTCAGTGGCGCATCACGAACTACCTCAAGGTCATGCAAGCGGCGGTTTCTGAAAAGCCACTACTGAAGCCGATGGGAAAGGCCTTGGCGACACTTGAGCGGCACGCGGAAGCAGTGGTCAGGCGCTGGCACTCGGGGCTGACGAACGCAAGACTGGAAGGGATGAACGGCCTGTTTCAGGCGGCTCGGTCACGCGCACGTGGCTATCGGAACGAGGCTAACTTCATCGCCATGATCTACCTGATTGGCAGCCCGGCGGGCCGCCTATTCGATCAGGCCAAATCCACATGAAGTGACGAAGAACCTTTTTATTTCATTTATATGCGCATAAAAGTGTGGATTTTCATCTGGATTAGTATTGCGCGGCAGCTCCCCAGCGCAAGTACAAGACCCCGCTCTCTCATAATTGGAAGTAACATAAGGCTAGCATCGTCCGGCAGCTACCTATGTCCGCCGCGGAACCCTACACAACTCTCTACGTCGATCAGCCAAAAAAATGCTATTACCGCTCTCAAGGGTGTGCGGGCAAGCAACATAATAGCCTCAGCTATTGCTACTGATTATTGATCAGTCGAGAACTTAAACGCCTTTGAAAGCAGACTTTGCTGGTTGATCATTCTCGGCGCTGTCGCATCCGAAAACATGCCTTTAGGGTCTATAGTTACAAATCCCCAAAACTGTAAAAAGCGACCCACAAAACGGGACTCGATCAACAAACGCAGCAAGCGCGTGGGCGAGTAGTGTGGATCGGTGGGCATCTCGTCAACAAAACGGGGGAAGGCCACGGCCATCTCGTTAGCCAATTGATCTACAGAACCGTGACGTTGTAACCGCCACAGCATAAATAGCCAAAACGGCCGGAGGTCAGCCTCTTCTGGCCAGCTATCCAGGTAACCCCAGTTATATGTTGTGACCGCCGCTTCGAGCATCGGTAGAAAAAAACCGTGAAGGCCATGTGTTTGATACTGTTTTTGCGCGATTTTCTTTACATGAAACTTACCGCTACGGCGGTAAATAATGCCTGCCGCTTCCGCAAGAATGCGCGTGTAGTGCAAGGCATTAAACGCTTCTTCGTTATGGCCCGCAAACTCACTGATGCTGATATGAGTGTGGTGCTGAGACACTGCGAACGCTGGGAGTAGGGCACTAGCCTGTTTGACTAACGTGGTGGGCAGGTTGCCCTTTGGTGTTGCTTTAAAGGCGCCACCTTGCTGCATGGCAGCCTCTACAATGAGCGATAAGTAACGCATCACCGGGCTGGTGGATAAATCATCTGGTGGGTGGATGGTGGCCCCTGAAAACTCTCCAAAAGGTGCATATAGCCAGCTATACACTTGCTCGGGTGATAGGCCACATAACGCTTCTACGGCGCTATGGTTTTGTTCATCCAGACGGTTTTGCATGATCAAACGTAAATCATCGGGGCTGAAATACGGTTTCATAGTATTGCTCCTGGCCGCTGCGAATGCCTTTGAGCTCGAGTAAACTCTAATCCATTTGATTTTCGGTGCTTTCTACAGATCGGCGCTGACTTTCTGGGCATGGGTAGTGCTCATTGTCAGTCGACGGGGCAATCTCAAGCTTGGCGCGTTCTAAGATATCAGCGGGTAGCTCTTTCTTCACTGAGACGCCAAGCTCTTTAAATTCATGCGCCTGCTTGATCAGATTGCCCCTGCCGTTGACCAGTTGTCCCAGCGCCTTGTCGTAGCTACCCCGAGCACCGTCCAGTTTCTTACCAACGTCCTGCATGCTTTCAACGAAGCTGGAGAGCTTGTTATAAAAACGTTCGGCACGACTGGCCAATTCAGCGCTGTGCTTACTCTGGTTTTCAAATCGCCACAGTTGACTGACAATATTGAGGCTGGTTAGCAAGGTTATTGGGGTGGCGACCAGCACATTATTCTCAATGGCACGTTGATAGAGAGTGCTGTCATAGCGAACCGCCTCAACGTAGGCCGATTCAATCGGGATAAACATCACAACGACTTCAGGGGAGTTCAGGCCCGGCAGGTCGTAATAATGTTTGTCTGCCAGTTCGGTAATGCGAGAACTGACAGCCTTTGTGTGCTCCGCTAACGCATGTTGCCGTGAGAGGTCATCCTCTGCGTTCACATACTCCAGATAGGCGTTGAGCGAGGTTTTGGCATCAATGACCAGATGACGACCCTGTGGCAAATAGATCACAGCGTCTGGACGGCGCTTTCCTTCCTCAGTATCAAAGCTTCTTTCGCGCTGATAATCATCCCCAGGGCGCAGGCCCGCACTATCGAGGACGTTTTCTAACATCAGCTCACCCCAATTGCCTTGCACCTTCTTTTGACCTTGGAGTGCCTGGGTAAGCTGTGCGGCTTGGTCGGTAATGTCCTTATTCAAATCCTGTAGGTGCCTTAGCTCTGTCCGTAGGCTGGCACGCTGTTCAGTTTCTTGGGTGTGCAGGCTTTCCACTTTGTCGCGGAAGCCTTTTATTTCGGTTTGGAACGGCTTGAGTAGCTCGGTTAGGTTGCGCTCTGAGAGAGATGAAAATGCCTTGCCTTTCTGGTCGAGCAGTTCGTTGGCTAGGTTTTCGAACTCTATTTTGAGCTGCTTTTTGCTGTCTTCCATCCATTGCAACTGCCGGTTGAACTGCTGCTCTTTCTCTTCAGTGCGGGTTTGCAGCTCGCCATGCTCGTTTTTGAGTGCATGGTAAGTGGTTTGAAGTTCTGTAAGGCTCTTCTGGAAAGTATCTCGCTGCTCACGGGATTCTTTGAGATTGGTGGTTACCGCATGGAGGTCTGATTGGATGCTGCCGTGGGCTTCGCGCAGCTCGGCGATCTGCTGATGGGCATCATCAAGTTTCTTCTGATAATCCTGGCGCTGTTGGTTCAAGGTGCTTTCGGTGGCTGCCAGCTTTGCCTGGGTTTCTTCTAGCAGTCTGTCGGACTTGAGGTTAATGGATGAGCTGAGGCGTGGGTTCTTCACCCCCCCCCCTGTGTTGGTGTTGGTGTTGGTGCTGTTGTGTGGCTCTTAACCTGCCCCTCAGCTTCTGCAAGGCGGTTCTGACGCCTTGCCTGCTGGCCGGTTGGGCGCGGCGAGCCCTCAGCCCGCCGTCAACCGGTGCATCCGCTTGATATTCCACGCCATGGTGGCCAATCGCCACTCGCCGCTGACCTTATCCAGTCCGCGTAGCGAGAACTGCCGGAACCCCATCACGTGTTTGATGATCCCGAAGACCGGCTCCACGGTATGTTTGCGCAATGCGTAGAGCGCTCGGCCCGCCTGCGTCTTCAAGCGGTGTGCCATCTGTTCGACGGGGTCCTCGCTCTCCGGGGCAGGCGGATCCGCGGCGAAACGTTCAAAGACCGGAAGGTGATGGACGTCTCGCTTCATCGCCAACAGCGGTTCGATACCATGGTCATGGCAGGCCTGGATATTGCTGGCACTGAAGTAGCCGGTATCACCCAGCAGGTGGTCAGGTTTTCCCAGCGTTTCCGGGTAACCTTGCCAGGCCGTCAGTAGCGGCATGACTTGCTGCTTGTCATTGGTCGCCTGCGTGACGTGGACATGGGTCACCAGCAGACTCTCGGTATCAACCGCGGCTTGGGCGTTGTAGCACTGATCAAACCCCTTGCCGGTGACCGGCATGATGCGCGACTGCGGGTCGGTGAAATTGATCTGATCCTTGTCACGCGGGCCACCAGTGGGCGGTTCGGGGTCACGCCCACGGGGCTTCTTGCCGGCCTTGCGCTGCGCCTCCCGCCGCGCCACCTTTTCCTGATAGGCGGCTTGCTCGGTGGCGTCCCGCTCCTCGGCGCGCGCCTCGATCTTGGCCTTCGCCTCAGCGATGGCCGCCAGGCGGGCTTCACGGCGGGCAATCTCGGCGGGGATATCCATGCCGTCGGCCGCGTCCTCCTTGTCCGCCGACTCGGCCCGCTCGGTCAGCGCTTTCACCTCTGCCCTGAACTGTGCCTCCAGCTTCTTGGCATGGCCATACGACAACGCCTTGTGCTTGCTGGCGTTGGCCTTGAGCTTGGTGCCGTCCAGGGCGATGGTGCCAAGCTTGAGCAGCTTCATCTCGCGGGCCAGCAGCACCTGTACGAACAACTGTTCCAGTTCCGGCAGAAAGCGGCGGCGAAAGGTGGCCAGCGTGTCATGGTCGGGATGGGTATTGGCGGCCAGGTAGCGGAACGCCACCGAGTCATAGGTGGCACGCTCGATCTTGCGGCTGGAGACCACCCCGGTGGCGTAGCCGTAGATCAGCAGGCTCAGTAGCACCGCCGGGTGATGTGCCTTGGAACCCCGCCCCATGTAACGCCGGGTCAACGTCGAGAGGTCCAGTTGTTCGACAACATCGACAACGAACCGCGCCAGGTGACCATCGGGCAACCACTCGTCTACCGAAGGCGGCAGCAGGTAATCGGTCTGGCGATCCACAGGGATGAAGCGGCTCATGGCGATCTTCTCAGCTCGGCGATGACGGTGGTCAGTATCTCACGGTGCAACGGAAAGACCGACAGGCTGCTAGCGCTTGAGTGCGAGATTTAAAGTCGGCTTGGACGCTGCCTAATGCCTCACGCACTTGTGCGAGGTCTTTGTTAAGTGTGCTGAGTTTTTCTTGGGATGCCTCTCTGAGCGTCGTAAGCTCATCATCCAGGGTATCGATACGCTGACGTGCCTCTTTAAGGTTCGATGCGCTTGATTCAAGTCGGGATGCCCGGTCACTCAATTCAGATTTGAGTTCAGTAAGATGCTTGTTCAACTCACCTTGGTGGGTCTGATGTGTTTTAAGTTCGCGACGCGCTTCATCAAGCTGCGTTTGGGTGGCGGTCAGTTGTTGCTGGGCAGATTCACGATGGGCTGACAGTTCTCTTCTAACGCCTGACAATGTTTCCCTTTCAGTTGCTTGTTCTACTCTCAAGTTTTGTAAGGTGGCGCTTTCACTGTCGAGGGCACTATCCAGCGCGGAAATTCGGTCTTTAGATGCTTGCAGGTCTTCACTGATCGTCTTGTGCGTCTGTTCAAGCTGTTTTAAGTCAAATTCCTTGGCCTGAAGGTCAGTCTCCCTAGATTGAAGAGCTGCTTGGACAGCCTCTTTCTGTTTTCGCACGAATGAAATTCGCCGCTGCTGAAGGGCAAAGGCAAGTAATGCACCTAAAATAAAGAGGGCACTGCTGATGAGTACTAGATTGAGTGGCTGTTCCATAAATAACTCCCAGCAAGATTGATACGAAGAAGATAATTTTTAGCTTGGCGTAGCCGTTTGGCAGTAGAATCGATTGTGATTACTGCTCGCCTAACCAACCCATGACTGCCTGCAATGCTTGTTCCGAGGGCATGGCATTGCGCTTGCCTCGCGCCTGACTAAGCACCCATTGATCACCCAAGGGAGCAATGGCAACGGTTAAGTGCTCTGGATGACTCATGTGGTAAATCGCGATAGACCCTTGTGCCACCAATGAGTGGTAACTGCCCACACAATGCTGCATGCGTTTGCCTTCAAGCAAGAGTGAGTTCCAAGAGGTTAAGGCGCAAATACCTTCTTGGTTCGGTAGCGGTGCGTTGGGGAAGGGCCCATAACGCTTTTCCAGCGTGTCAGCTTGAACCGCGCTTTGTGCCTCATTTTGGGCATTAAAGAGTGCGATACGACGATCATGCAGCGCTTGTAGCTCCGCTATCGATCTAACACGACGAAGCCTTGAGAGGTTGGCAGCATCTAGGCGGTGTGTGTCTTCTAACATGGAGGTTAGCCAAGTGCGATCATGAACACGGTTGGTCGAGTTCAACGCCTCATCAATGAGCGTGAGTAACCCTGGCCATCGCTCCCCTTGGTAATTCCCTAAGAAAATTAACTGTTGAGCATAGGGTGCCGGATGGTGCCGAAGTAGGGACTTGGTGCGGGGATCCATTAATGCGCGCTTAAGTGTGATGAACTCTCGTCCAATCATAGGGGTGAGCGCGCATCGGCGCAGCAGTTTGGCAGTCGCCTGCGTACTGGGTAAGCCAGCATAGCCGCACAGCTCAGATTGCTTTTTGCTGAGCAAGCTCAATAGATAGGGTTCTGACCACTGATGCTCGATGGCTTTCTCAGTGAGTAACACCAGCAGCAGGGGAGAGGAAACCGCCAGATCTAAGGCCGCTGGGTGGCGGCCTGTCAGCTGGGCCAGCTCCATGCCCAAAAAGGGTACGGCGTTAACCAGTGTTGTTACCTCAGCAGGCATACCCCGCGTTAAGGCCTCGCCATGGGTGTTCATCAGGGCCTGCCAACCAATCCCCGCAGGGGCTAAGAACTCTCCCCACGCCAGCGGCTCATGATGGGTTTCGCTGACCCAGGCAAAAGGCGCGGGTGAGCACCATGGAGATACTTTCACGACCAAGGGGTAACCAACGGCAGCCGATAAGTCGAAGACAATACGTTGATCGTCACGCGTTACTATCCTCTGCAGCGATAGCGGTGCCCATCGTTGTAAGACACGGTGCATCCATGCGCGCATAGCTATGTTAAGCCTCAGTCTTGATGATGGATTACATCCACACTCGTAAAACTGTTTAACGCTAGCGGTACTCCCGGTGAATGGGTATAAGCCACTAGCGCACCTCCGTAAGCCGCTGCGTAATCCAGGCAAGCCACGTTACGACCCAAGCGCAGCGGGGTGCCTGTCAGCGCATAATGACCAAAAAAAGTAGGGTGGGCGTTATGCGGATAGCCATGCTCACGCGCCTGGGTGGGTAAGAGCTCCCAAGGGTGAATCAGTGCCACGTCGTTGGGCCACCACCAAACGCGCTTTCTAATAGTACGAAACCCCGACGCTGAGACATAGGGACGAACCGTGTGTTCGCAGCCGGCAATCACTCGATCCATCGCAAAATAGGTGGTCGAGTACGTGTCTTCATAAGCGGCCATGGCGGCATCATCCAAGCAGCGAATGCCTGTTGCTTTGAGGTGCTGAATCGAGGCTTCATGCCACCAAGCATGTACTACGCGACACTGTTCCAGTTCCAGAAAGAGAGGCTGTGTGCGTAGCCACTGAAAATGTTCGAGCAGTAGTGCTAGGCCATCTTCCTCAGCGGCAAACTCATCGACCAACCGTTGGCGATCATAGAGCTGGCGCGTTGCCTTAATAAAGTCGCGTGGATTGTATTGATACTGATAAGCGTCTCGTACCCAGTTCAATTCGTGATTACCCACGACCATAAGGGCTTGGCCTGTATCGACCATTTTGCGTACTAAACGAAGTACCGCACCTGGCCAAGGTCCTTTATCAATAATATCTCCAACAAATACCGCTACATGCCCTGGTTGCTGCCAACCTTGCTGCCCTTTGCGATACCCCAGTTGGGCTAGGAGTGCCTCCAGCATATCTAACTGACCATGCACATCCCCAATGATGTCGTAGTGTGTTGTATCACCCATGCCTTCTCTCCTTCCTTGTTGAGGTTTAACAGCATGCCATCCTGATGCGACGCTTGGTGTCGCAAGCAGGCGATAAGGTGTGGGAACAACCCGATGTAGAGGTGCTTAATGTCGCTCAATAACCGACTACCGGAACAACCGTTGGCCACTGTGAATGAGCTAGATCGCTATCGGGGAGCTCTATTGGGTTTAGCCGTTGGGGATGCGTTAGGCACCACGCTGGAGTTTTGTATTCGAGATCAAAACCCACACCATAAGGAGATGCTGGGAGGCGGTGCCTTTGATGTTGCCCCAGGAGAGTGGACGGACGATACCGCCATGGCGCTATGTTTGGCTGAAAGCCTAGTGAATTGTCAGGCTTTTGATACGCACGATCAGTTAAGCCGCTACGTGCGCTGGTGGCGAGAAGGTTATATGGCCTGCCAAGGCCGCTGCATTGATATTGGTGGCACCACCTTGGATGCTTTGCAACGTTTTGAACGCACACAAGACACCAATGCGGGCGGTACCCAGGCGTATCAAAGCGGTAATGGCGGCATTATGCGCCTCGCGCCTGCCGTTATGGTGGCGAATAGCGAGCAAGAGGCAGTGTCGTTAGCCGTGCGCAGCAGTGTCACCACGCATGCCAGCCCCGACTGCCTGGATGCGGCCGCGTTAATGGGGGCGGTGCTTTGGCGGTTGTTGCAAGGCGAGCCTCTTCGCAAGGTGCTCACACAGATGTCGACTACCCCTGCCCAAGGAGATCGTATTTTAGCGCTTCAGGCGGGGCTTTTTTGTGAGCTGTCGCGCGAGGAGGTGTCTTCCAGTGGCTATGTCATCGATACCCTTGAAGCTGCGCTATGGTGCTGTTGGCAGGCACATTCGTTAGAAGAAGCACTGGTGCTGGCTGCCAACTTAGGCGATGACGCCGACACCGTTGCTGCAGTAACGGGGCAGCTGGCAGGTGCCGCATGGGGGGTTAAGGCGATACCGGAACGGTGGTTAACGACGTTAGCGTGGCGAGAAAAAATAGATCAGCTGGCAAGAGCGCTATATGCCCTTAAACAATCTAGAGAATGAGGCATGCCGCGATTAGTCAGGACTACGATGGAGCTTGGTCTCCAAGCACAGCGAGATATCCTATTTTTGACGTTCAAAAATGAAGATCCTGACGACGATATTTTGGGTACGCACTGGGAAGATCACCAGGGACGCCAACACGTTGTTGAGTGGCTAGAGGCGAATGAGATTCCATGGGAACCTTGCGTGCATGCAGCGCCAGGCAAGGCTCCGTGTTTTTACCAAGGGTCTATTTACTTGGCGGTGGCACCTGATGAAGGTAGTCCAACCTACCAAAAGATACTGTCATTCTTGGAAGATGAGACGGGAGAGTGCCGTTTCCCGAGCGTAGATTTTTGGCTTTATCCGCTGGATCTTATTAAAAAGCATAACGAAATGGCGTAATAGCTATGATCTGCTAATAGACTGTGTCTGAGCAGGTGCTAGGCCTAGTGACTTTGCGTAGAATGCTAGTCAAATTGGCTTAGCTTAGTTAAGCCCCAGAGTGGTAATGCAGCCACCGTACGTTAACAGGGAAGTAGTATGGCCACGATTTATCCACGCCTAAGTGATACTGAATTAGAAGCACTGCCCTCACGCGCAGAGGCAAATGTGTATCGCCAGCTGCGAGCGCTGGATTTTCCTGGCCTTGAAGTCATGCACAGCCTTGCCACGCAAACCCGTAACGATAAGGGAACGTGGGTAGGTGAGATCGACTTTTTGCTATTTCATCCGCAATACGGTATTCAGCTTTGGGAAGTCAAAGGTGGCGGCGTGTGGCTGGATGGGGGAGGGCAGTGGTGGTCACAGGGCAACCATGGCACCCATAAGCTGACGACCACGCCGCTTGAACAGTTAAAAAAGCAGACAGGCAGCCTTGTGCAGGCGCTGAACCGAGTGCTGCCAGGTATCAAGTTACCCATTGCACCGGTGTTGGTATTTCCTGACACGCGAGAATGGCAAGGAACGTTTCCTGAACTTACCCTGAACCGCGACCACGTCTTGCTGAAAGGCGATATACAAAGCCTAAACGCTGAGCAGCTTATCGCACGTTTTCAAAACACCGCCTGGGCAGGCAAAGGTGCTGCTAATTCGCTACCGCTTACCAAACAGCAAACCAGGTTGATACAACACCATTTGTTACGCCCTGCGTGTGCACTGACCACAAGTGTGGCTGAGCAAGCCCGTGATGTAGAAGCAGCATTGTTTCGCTTGAGTGAAGAACAGCAATGGGTACTGCGCCTGTTAGAGCACATTCCCCGTATGGCAATTTATGGGGGAGCAGGCACAGGCAAAAGCGTGCTGGCGCGAATGCGTGCCGAGCAACAGGCAAGAGAAGGAAAGAAAGTGCTTCTGCTGTGCTTCAATATTGCCTTGGCAGACGCCCACCGCCAAGCCATGGCCGAGACCCAACTCGGTACGATAGAGATAGCCACCTTTCACGAGCTTTGCCAAACACGGGCAGAGCAAGCTGGTATCAGCTGGCTAGTGCCGGAAGCGTCGAATGAGCTACCTCGCTTTTACAATGAAACAGCACCGGACTTACTTATTGAAGCCTTGCAGAAAGCCCCCGAGCAATGGGATGCCCTCATCGTCGATGAAGCACAAGACTACGTGCCCGAGTGGTGGCTGCCGCTTTATGAAATGCTAGCAGAAGACGCCAGCGTGACGCTTTTAGCAGACCCTGCCCAAAACCTCTACGCACGGGATTATCACTTGCCGGTAGATGTGTTCGAAGGCATGGTGCCGTACCCGTTTACCTTGCACCGCAACTACCGCAATGCTTATGAAATTGCCTGTTGGCTAAAAGAGCGCCACGGTGCAGCCGCAGAGCCAGGGGAGCATCTGCCCAGCAGCCAACATGCAGTAGCTGTTCACACTTGGAAAAAGCCCCAGGATCAATGGTCGCTGCTACAAAAAACAATAGCTGAGCTTGAGCAAGAGGGCTTCCAACCGGAAGATATCTTGCTACTTACCCCCTTCAAGGTAACCAACAGCCAAGTGTTGCAAGCGCTTATGGATCATAGCCCGCAGTATAGCGAGCGCATGTCCAATGTCGCCGCGGTAAAAGGTTTGGAAGCGCCAGTGGTGATTCTGGTTGATTTGGGTGCCAGTGCTTGGGCAGCGAACCCGAAAGTGGAGTATGTAGGGGCGTCTCGGGCGCGGGTGAAAGTTTTCGTGTTTACGTCTGCACAGAGTGTTACATGAACATCACCGCCTACCACACAAAGTATTATGCTTACGAGCTAACCAAGCTCCATGAAGATAACGACGTTGCCCGTCTCTCGCAGTCGATTTTAAATGCGATTTTAGACTAAAGTTGCAACCAGGTTGAGGCGGTTCTGTTTGCTGTGCATAACCCGCTGCAATAATACGTTTTACTACCCGGGGCCTGCGTTTATCCAGGCTTGGGGCCTTTGCGTTTCGATTCCCAGTCCATGACACCCTTAGCTGCCTTAGCGTATCATCACGCGTAACGAAAAATACTGAGCACCGCTTATAGAGTGCCTTTTGCAGATTCATCTGTTAATGAAAAACAGTGCAGGGAGCCACCGATGCAAAGCGTTTTGACGACGTGCAAGCCAAGGCCAGAAATTCTGGCGGGAACCTTCAACCCGGAAATTTTTACCGCGAGCCTCAACCGCGTGCTCACCGACTATCGCAAGGGGGCTGCTAAGGAAGGCGCTCAGTCGCTCTATTCTGATCCGGTAGCCTTTTTTCGCGAAGCGACCTACCCAACAGCAGGCTTGCGCTCCATCGTCGATAACGCATTGGCACGCCTTGTAAATGGTGATCTTTCACGACCAGCAATGCAGCGTTTGGATACCGCTTTTGGTGGCGGTAAAACGCACACACTGATTGCGCTTCTACACGCGGCTATGCAAGGCAATCGCTTGGCAGAGCCTATGGCTGATATTGTTCCTGCTGAGCGCTTAGGAGAACCTGGTCAAATCCGTGTCGTTGGGGTGATAGGGGACACCGTAGATACGCTGCGGGAAACGGCTGGCGGTGCCGAGCCGAAGCCGAATACGCTTTGGTGGATCATTGCTACGCAGCTGCTGGATGAAAGCCAGCGTGAGCCGATTCTTAGCCGATTAGATGGCTCTTCTTCCCCTGCATCAGATGAGTTTTTTGATCACCTTTTTGGAGATCAGCCCACACTCATCATTGTTGATGAAATTGCTCAGTACCTTTCACGTATTGAAGCTGCTTTCCCAGGTGTTGGGGCAGAACAAGCAGCTGCGTTTCTCATGTCGCTCTCCACCTACGCACGCGAAAAAGCTAACTTAGCTGTTGTCATTAGTTTAGCCTCGGCGACCAACGCCTTTGGTGGTTTCAACAAGCTAATGGGTAACTTGCAATCTACCCACGGGCTATCAAGCGCCGAGGCAGAAGCTATTACAGGTACTGCTAGCCGCCAAACACTTGATGTAGTTAGCCGGACATCCGAGGCTACCACGCCGGTTACCGAGGGTGACCTTTCGCAGATCATGGCAAAGCGGCTATTTATCTCGGTTGACCAACAAGCGGCCCAACAAACCGTTGAAGCTTTTGTTGAGATGTACCGTCAGGCGGGCACGGATCTACCGTCTAACGCCACGGATGTCACCGTATCAAACGAATTGATGGCCAATTACCCGTTCCATCCCACGTTGATTGCGTTTTTATCGCAGAAGTTATCGCAGGTAGAAACATTCCAGGGGACTCGCGGGCTACTGCGAACCTTGGCGCGTACCGTGCGGCGTATTTGGGAAGCCAAGCGTGAAATTTCGCTTATCCAGACCGGCCATATCGACCTCTCAGACAACACCATTCGTGCCGAGCTGCTAGGCAAAACCGGCAACGAAGATTTTCAGGCAGTGCTGGATGCCGATGTCACAAAAGTGGCCGGTAGCCAGTCAACGGCGCGTACCGTTGCTGGTGACCTTGATGCCCACAACCCGCACCCTGAAGGGTATCCCGTTCATGAATGGTCGTGGCGCGTGGTGTTTCTCCATAGTTTGATTGGCCGAGGTGGCGGCTTAGAGGACGAGCGTTACGGCATTGACTTAACCTCAGCTGTTTATGAAATGGCCTCGCCCGCGATGAAACCGGCCACCGTTCGTTCAGCGTTGGAATTGATTGAACGCGAAGCCAACTACCTTCGTGAGCGTCATTCGCGTTTGTATGCCGATACAGTGCCGACGCTGAACAACATTCTGCGACGTATACAGGGCAGCGTGACGCAAGAAGAAGCGCTGACCCGTATAGAGCAGGTGGTGCGTGGGCTAATCAAGACGTCTGCAGTTTTCGATATTCGCCACCATATCCACACCAGCGAGGATATGCCTGATAAACAGCGTAAGCCGCAGTTAGGTATCGTTGCCTTCGATGTTGAGGATATCGACCCTAGCCAGTTTATTGAGCGTCGTGGAGACACGGTGCGTGAACATCAAAATCTGATTTTCTTGCTCGTACCCAGCGCCACACACATTAAAGGAGCTACCTGGAGCGAACAGCGCACGCATCAAGAGCAGCGCGCCCGCGACAACGTCATGCACTTGGCACGCAAAGCCATTGCGGTTGAGCGCCTGAAAGAAAACCCGGATAACTGGAATATTCGCCACGAGCAGTTGCAGCGCAGCGATTTCAAAGATCACGCAGCCAAGAGGCCCGCGGAGCTACGCACCGCTATTGATGAAATGTACCGTCAACTTGTCTTTTCAGGGCGTGAAAATGGCCAAGTGGTTACCCGCGATATCGGCAAGCGTGGTAGCGGGCCTGCAGCAGGTGGCTCTGGTGGCATCCATACTGAAGATGCCATTCTTAAGCAGCTCTCTGAAGAGGGCGAGCTGATCACTGAAGAGCGGGCCAGCACTGCCGAAATATCGACACTGGTGGGCAAACTCTTCTTCCAAACGCGTAATCAGGTAAAAACTGCCGATCTAATTAACAATTTTGCCTGCCGCAGAGAGTGGCCTATTCTGCAAGCGCCAGAACTGCTGGCAATGATATTGGTGCAAGGCGCTAAGCGCAGCAGTTGGTGCTTAGGGTATTTCTCCCAGCCAAATGACCCCAAGCCAGAAGTACTTTATCATCAAGAAAACGAGCCGCCCTTGGGGCTAGACCCGCTGGATAAAGGGCAGGAATGGTTTATATGCACCAAGGCGCACGCCAAGCAAATCGGTTGGCTGGAGGATATCGAACGCCGTCCCCATCTCGTGGCTCAGTGGACAGAAGGAGTGATTAATAGCCGTGAGCTGCTTAACATCAGTGAGTTAGCCACTGTTGTGGAGCAAGCGCATGACAAGGTGTGTCCTCAAGAGCAGGAAAAGCAGCTACACAATTTATTAATAATGCGCGTAGTAGTCGCCTATCCAAAAGCTGCGTTTGACGAGCAGGGCAATGCCGACCCTGATCAAGCCATGACCGGCGATAAGGTACCTCTAGAAGGCGTAAAAGAAGGTATCTTGGTACCTTACCGTATTGCTCAGGAACGTGGATGGTTAAGAGCGCCCAAGGTACAGCCCAAGAGCTTTACGCTGACGCAATCCGACAGCATCAAAAAGCTTTTTAACCTGCTGGCAGGCACCGGGCTGAGCCAATCCAAAACCGAAGTGCAAATGCTGCAGATTGCAGCAGCAACGCCTGACGGCGGGGTATTTCAGCTGGGAATGACACACACCTCTATCAGCGCATTGGTCGAGAGTCGCCAGCTTTTCTCTTCGCTGAACACTCGGCTACGCTTTACGGATGAGCGCAAACATCAAGTGCGCCTCACGCTGGGTGAGCTTGACCAGAACTGTAAATTTGTCTCTATGATGGAACAACTGAAGGATACGTAAACCGAATGGCAACTGATGCCAATCCCTCATCTCGCGGGGGACGTAAAAGCTCACAGGTGGACGAAGCGCAGCTGGCAAAGTTGGCGCGTCGTTCTCCTTATGTTCTACGTTTAACACGCCACAAGGATATGCCGCCGCCGGTTCTGACGATCAAAGAACGTATCGCGCCGGAAGACCGTGATGACACTGAAGGCATGACCAACCCGCGTGCCAAAACAGTGGAGCGCGGCAATCTATACGGCGATTCAGTGCGTGCTTGCTTACCGGTGCTGAAGCGTATTCTTGAAGAAGTGAAAGACGAGCAGGGCATACCGCTTGGCTTAGAAACGTACATGAATATTAAGGGGCTACAGCAGACGGATCTCAACTTTCCCCTGGATGAAACCGCCGGGGCACGCTTGGCACTGTTCTTTCGTTTGCAAAGCAAAGTAAAGGATGTCGACCGCATAGAGCTGATTGGCCGCCGGGTGGCGATGTTCTCTCGTGAGGAAGCCGTTTATTGGCTGGCCAATGTGACTACAGCAGACCCAGCACTACGCAGCTGGGCGACGAGCGGTTTAAGAATTTTGCTCTGCGGTGATGCAGGCGACAAACGCGCGCCACGTATTTTAGAAAAAGTTCGCGCTCGCGGTTAAACGACCGCGCTAAGCAGCGCCATACTCACTTATTATCAAGCAGCCAGGCGTATGCCTGGCTGTTGTTTCAAAGGAAGCAGCATGATGGATCTCAGCAACGACCAGCGCCTGATTGAAGCCGGTTTTCCCTGTCATCAGGTAGGCCCAGAAACGCAACGTGAGCAGAGTGTCGGTGATCAGCCCCCGACGCACCGTTTGCACGTTTGGTGGGCACGACGGCCACTAGTGCCAAGCCGTGCAGCTATTATGGCGTCGTTGTTACCCGCAGATACGAATTCAGAAGAATTTGTTAAAGCGTTAGGAGTCCGTTTACAAGTAGCTAATATTGGTGGTGTTGGCTGGGTGCTAGACGAAGCCAAGCTGCGTGATCGAGTTGTCAGTATAGATGGCCGTGCCACGTTGGAAGTAGATGGCGTAATTCATCGTGCTTTGATCAAAGCTGACAAAGAGCGTGCCGACCAGCGTTTGATGATTCAACAAGTGCTTGAAAAATCTCCTGAGCTGGTGGATGAAGAGGCGATCCAAAAATGGCAACAATTAGCCCAGCAATTTCCCTACTTACCTCAGTTAGGTGAGCGACTGCATGTCCATGAGAAGATGGGGGACCCAGCATGGTTCAAGGAGCTCATGGAGCTTGCCAAGAAAGCGGGTGTACGAGTGCCCAACCTTTACGGTTATGATCGCGCCTATCATAACAAAGCTCCATTGACGAATGACTCCAAGATTATTCTTGACCCAACTTCGGGAGGTGGCTCGATTCCTTTTGAGGCACTTCGTTTAGGACATAGAGTCATTGCTAACGAGCTTAATCCGGTTGCTTGCGTCATACTTAAGGCAACGCTTGACTATCCTGTACGCTTTGGCGCAGACCTGCTGGAAGACATTAAACACTGGGGAACAAAGATTGAAAAACAGCTGGACGAGCGCTTGCTCTCTCACTTCCCCAGCTGCAACGCTGCGGTGAGTACATGCGATCCGAAACCTGTCAGCCGAGATATGTCTTACTTGTTTTGTCGCCAAGTCACTTGTCCTCACTGTGAAGGTGAAGCCCCGTTGCTAAATGCACTGTGGTTAGCGAAAAAAGGGGATCAGTGGGCTGTTTCAATTAAAACTCACCCAGATAAAACGGTACGTTTTGAACCGTTTGAATTTACAGCTGATAAAAGAGGCCTTGATGTCCCAGATTTAGAGGCAGGGACTGTGACGAGTGGTGTTGGTCAGTGCGTTCATTGCCAACAAGCTATTTCCGGGGATGAGATTAAGCGTCAAGCCCGTGGTGAGTCTGAGTATGGTAAATGGCAGGATGTACTGTATTGCGTAGCAGGTGTTCGCATCGAACCTAAGCTTGATAAGGAGGGAAATATTCAGCGCTATGCCAGCGGTGAGCGTAAAGGGGAAGTTAAAACCCAGAAAATACGTTACTTTCGTGCGCCAACCCAGGCTGATCAGGATGCGTTGAAGGCCGCAGAGCGAGAGCTTGAAGAACGCCGCCTGGATTTTGAAATGAAGGGGCTGGTGCCCAATGAGACGTTTCCGCAAGGTAATGACATGCGCCCTGTTAACTATGGCATGCCAACCTGGGCGGATATGTTTACGCCTCGCCAGCTTTTAGGCCACTTAACGGTGATGGAAGCTTTGCAAAATGCTAAGCCAAAGATTCTTGAATCGCTAGGCAAAGAGCGAGGCCGAGCCGTCATCACATATTTGCAGTTTGCCATTGATAAAGTCGTTGATTACAACTCAAAGCAAACACGTTGGCATTTTTCTAGGGGAGTCCTTGTTGGAACTTTTGGGCGCCATGACTTTTCGCTCAAATGGACATTCGGTGAAACGGTCTATGCAGGCTCATCATCTGGGTTTCGTTGGGGTATGTCGCAAGTCCTGGATGCTTATAAAGGAATTGAGCTTCTTGTAAGGGAGCGTGCCAAAGAAGGGTTAGCTGATAAAGATTTATGGCAAATAAAAGGCTCAGCTACCAACATGGCCGAATTAGAAGCCTCTAGTGTCGATGCGGTGGTGATGGATCCTCCGTACTATGACAACGTCCAATACAGCGAGCTGTCTGATTTTTACTATGTTTGGCAAAAACGCTCTTTAGCTGATCTTTATCCGAGTTGGTTCGATGATGAAGTGACTGACAAAGCTGCTGAAGCGGTCGCTAACCCAGCACGCGATGGTTCAGCTAAAAACGCCAAAGCTCGCTATGAAGAATTTATGCACGATATTTTTGCCGAGAGTAAGCGGCTGTTAAAACCCGATGGCATAATGACGCTAATGTTTACCCACAAAAGCTCCGACGCCTGGGAAACACTGACCAATGCCTTGATCCACTCAGGTTGGGATATTACGGCCTGCATGCCCGTAGAATCCGAAGGAATGAACTCTACCCATCAGAAAAATATAGCTGCTGCTGCATCGAGTATCTTTATCACGTGTCGACCCGTAAGCCGTGGTGACAGGCCACCATCAAGCTGGGGCTTTGAAGTTAAAGGCAAGCTAGAAACCGCTGTGCGTGAAGGCCTGGTGGAATTTGAGCGCCTTAAACTTAACCCAGTAGATCGCATGATTGCCTCTTGGGGCCGTGCGCTACGTGTCTACTCGGCTCACTGGCCTGTGCAAGATGGCGATGAAGACGTACCGCCCACTCGCGCGATGCAAGAAGCAGCCCGCGTAGTAGCTGAAGAAGAGGTTAGCCGCCTTTCTGGCGGCTTGGTTACCGTTGACGATCTTGACGCTGAATCTCGCCTTGCGGTCATTGCACTGGGTATCAATGGCCTGGGAGACTTCGCTTTTGACGATGCGCTGCAGATGAGCCGCTCTCTTAACTTCCGCCTGCAGAACCGTAACGGCAATTACCGCGTCAGCAATGATCTGGTCGCCTATGCCAACGTGGGTGAAGACGAACGCGCTGCACCGCTTGCTATTCGTGGCAACAAGCTGCGCCTGCTCAAACCAGAAGAACGCGCCTCAGCCCGCTTGCAAAGCCCACAAACGCTTTGGGATGTATTGGGTGGCTTGATCGTTACCTATCGAGATGGTGGTATCGTTGCCGCGCGTAACTACCTAACCGAGCACGATAAGCGCGAAAGCGATGCTCTGCGTGGCCTACTTAAAGTTTGGGCTAAAGAGTGCCGCGACGACGAGCTCAAGCGCGAAGCTCAGTTGATTGATTACGAACTCTAAACATACGAGGAGGCTGCATGAGCTCTATTAAGGGTGCAGAACTAAAACTACACAAGGTATTCTCCAGTGACTTTCAGTTTGAAATACCAGACTACCAGCGCCCTTATTCATGGCAGATAGAACACGCAGAAGAGCTATTTGATGACCTCTGGACATTTCGTGAGCAGGAAGATAAGAGCGAAGAGTATTTTCTTGGCAGTATCGTGCTAATCAAAAGTGATCAGTCCATGCAAGCTGATGTTGTCGATGGGCAGCAAAGGCTAACGACGTTGACCATTTTGCTGGCGGCTATTCGTGATCGGCTTAAAGGGCATCCGAAGTGGGGCGGTGCATTCGATAAATATATTATGGAGCCAGGTGATATCACGCTGGATCTCTCCCCTAAACCCCGTCTTTATCTTCGCAAGAAAGATCGCAGTTTTTTCGGAAAATATATTCAATCACCTGGGGGAATTGAGGAGCTTGAGGCTCTTGATGTCAGTCGTTACAAAGACTCAAAGCTTAATTTAATTAATAATGCGAGAGCCTTTCAAAGCCGTCTAGCAGATATTGATGACGAGCTGGTGGGGCAGTTTGGACAGTTCATTGTTCAAAAGTGCTTGCTTGTTTTGGTTACTACCGAAAACTTCAAATCGGCATATCGAATTTTTTCGGTAATGAATGACCGCGGTCTAGATCTGGCTCCTTCTGACATTCTCAAAGCTAGTATTATCAGTAGCATTGGAGAGCATGAGCGCGAAGGATATACCGAGCTATGGGAAGACATGGAAGAGCGATTAGGGCGTGATAGCTTTAATGATCTTTTTGCCCATGTCCGGATGATTTTCCGTAAAGAAAAATATCGCCGTTCTGTTTTGGATGAGTTCTCTGACTATGTGGTAAAGCCAACCGTTAGTGGAAAAAAACTGCTTGATAATGTATTGCTCCCTTATGCAGATACACTTGAAATCATCATAAATCGTAGTTTCAAAAGTGAATCAAATGCTCAAAGAATAAATGAATTAATTGAATGGCTACATTACTTGAATAACAGTGACTGGATACCGGTAGCGATGGAGTTTGTTCGTCGTTTCGATAACGACACTGATGTGCTTAGTGCGCATCTTGAAAGGCTAGAGCGCTTAGGGGCTAGCCTATTCATCCGTGGTGTATATGCCACCCCGCGAATCAATCGTTTTGGTTTGGTTTTACAAGAGTTAGAAGAAGGTAAGGATCTCTTGGCTGAGGGCTCGGCACTTGATCTTAGCCTCAGTGAACGTAAAGACACGCTGTACTGGTTGAATAACCATGTTTATCGTTATTCTGGACGGCTACGCCTGTACATCACGATGCGTTTAGATGCTTTTATGTCTGATCAGTATGTTAGCTATCGTGAAAGAACCAAAACGATTGAACATGTGTTACCGCAAAACCCAGCGACTGATTCTCAGTGGCGGCTAGATTGGGATGATGAGCAACGCGAAAATTGGGTAGATCGTATTGGTAACTTGCTGCTCCTTAGTCGTAAGAAAAATTCAGAAGCGTCAAATTACGATTTTGTTAGGAAAAAAGAGCGTTACTTCAGGTCACGTAGTGGCGTTTCAAGCTTTGCGATATCTACGGATGTGCTTAACCATGATGAGTGGACACCGGCTACTGTCAAAGGCCGTCAAAAGGCGTTGTTAAAATTATTTGAAGAAAAATGGCAGTTAGGAGTTGGCTTATCATGGGAAGAGATTGAAAATCTCTAGCCTGAGGCTGAGGTGCTTATTAGCTTCCCCTTCTTAGTTCTGGTAGGCGTTCATTTCACTAGCTGAATTTTGCATCAAAAAAACCATAATTTGATTAGAAATACTTCTGAAGGATTTGCCATGAATATCAATGCTTCCATTATTGATCAGCAGCTTGAAGGCCTGCAGGCGGATATTCGTGAGCGCGCCTCAGAAGAGCTTAATATTCGGGATGACGACCGCCTGCGCTCGCTATCGTTTGTGTATCTCTGTACTAAAGCCATGCTAGACCTTGATCCTGACGAAGCCTTTGACTGCCTAACAGAAGGAGGAGGTGACTTTGGGGTGGATGCGATGCATATCGCGGAAGAGGTAGACGGCGAGTTTTTTGTCACCTTGGTGCAGGGTAAGTACAAAAAAAAGCTAGATGGCAACAGCAATTTTCCCGAAGAGGGTGTTTCAGCACTGATCAATGCTATCCGTCATCTCTTCAATCCTGCTGCGCCCCTAAACAACATTAATGAGCGGCTGAGGGCCAAAGTGGAAGAAGCACGCTCTCTTATTCGGGATGGTTACATCCCAAATGTGCGGGCTATTGCCTGTAACAATGGGTTGAAATGGAAAGAGGCGGCTCAGGAAAGTATTGACCGTACCCACTTTGGCGACCAAGTGCTTTGGGAGCATGTTAATCACGATGTGCTTATCAATATTTTGCAGCGGATCAAGCCAGTCGATGAAACGCTACGACTGTCAGGCAAAGCCATTGTCGAAGACATGCACTATAGCCGTGTGTGTATTGGCCGGCTGCCCGTGACGGAAGTCGCTAACATCATGCGGTCTCATGGGGAGAGGTTGTTGGAGCGTAATATCCGGCGTTACCTGGGGCTCCATGGCAATCGAGTTAATGAAGGCATTCGGCGTACGCTGAATTCAGACAGTGCTGCAAATTTTTACTTCTTTAATAATGGCTTGACGCTTGTATGTAACGATTTTTCGTACAACGCCCTTCAGGAGAGCGATTACCAACTGAAAGTAGAGAATCTGCAGATCGTTAATGGTGGCCAAACATGTATGACGATCTTGAAAACACTCGATGAAATGGAAGCATTAGGCGTCCCATTACCGAAAGATGCTTCTGTGCTGGTCAGGGTATATAAACTCCCCAAAGACAACGAAGACCTGGTGCTCCAGATAACTCATGCCACGAATAGCCAGAACCCTGTTGATTTAAAAGATTTACGTGCCAATGACGATAAGCAAAGAAGTTTAGAAACCAGTATTGATGCGCTAGGTTATACTTATCGCCGCAAGCGAATGGAGCGCACGATTAAGCCTACCGACATTACCGCAGGAGCCGCAGCAGAAGCGGTGCTGGCTATTTGGCGGCAGGCACCTCACCAGGCAAAATTTTTGACGCGTGAACATTTTGGCAAGCTCTACGATACGATTTTTAGCGACGAATTGAACGGTGCTCAGGTGATCGCTGCTGTACTTCTTTATCGTGCAGCAGAAAACCACCGCAAACGTCCTGCTGCATCAGACCCCCTTCTAGTACGCTATGGCTCATGCTTTATTGCTATGCAGATGGGCAAGCGCCTACTAAAGGATATGGGTATATCGCTGAGCGACTTAAGCCATCGCAATTTTGCTGAGTGTAAGGCGATGATCACTGAAGAGAGTGAACGCTTTTTCCATGAAGCCGTGCAAGATGTGGAGAGCGCCTTGGTATCCCTTTACGGTGATCAAGAAATATCGTTACAGCAGCTATCCGCGACATTCCGCCGTGGTGATTTGATCGAGCGACTCAATACACGGTTGCACTAAATACTGTTTGTAAAAAGGAATGCCAGGTATGGCGCTACGCGATTATTCATGGGAACCCAGCTATGCAACGTCGGATTTACGTGACGATGGCGTCACGGTCGATATTCTGCATGACTTCTATATTCCCGCTTTAATGCGCGCAACGCATTATGATCGCGTGGCAGGGTATTTTACTTCCTCTTCGTTAGCGGCAGCTTCTCAAGGTTTTTCACGCTTTGTTGAGCAAGGTGGCAAAGCACGCTTTGTAGTGGGTATGCAGCTCAATCCAGACGACGCGGAAGCGATTTTGCAAGGTGATCAAGAGCGTGCCAGCCAAGTGATGCTGGCTGAGCTGGAAAGCGTTCAGGCATGGCCGGAAGCAACGCGCCACGGCGTTGAGCTACTGGCGTGGATGGTTGCTAATGGCCATTTAAGTATACGTGTAGGGCTGCGGGTACATACTAAGAACGGGACACCACAGCCGTTGGAATTTTCTCAGGATGGCTATCTACACGAAAAATGGGCGATTTTAGGCGATGGTCAAGATGAGATCTTTATTGCGGGCTCCTTGAATGAATCTATGACGGCACTGGCAATTAATGCTGAAAATATCATGGTACATCCCTCCTGGGAGCCTTGGGGGCAAGCAGTCATACCTAAGAAGAGGCGTAACTTTGAAGCGCTTTGGTCAGGTAAGCATCCTGCTATTAAGACGTTCTCTCTACCAGAAGCAGTGAAAGCTAAACTGGTCAACATCGCCCATCATGCCAGGGGGCTCTACGAAATCGACGGTACCCGTTGTCAGTCATCTAAGCACGAAGTCCGTGAGCAAGATGATATTAAACCCAATATGGTTGATCGAGCACGCTTTGCTTTCATAAGGCTAGCACCTCTATTGCCGGGTGGTGAGCAGGTAGCTATAGAAACAACGCCAATAGAGCCTTGGCCGCATCAGCGCTTTGTGGCGAACCGCCTACTTGAAACATACCCTTGTAACCACTTGCTGTGTGACGAGGTTGGGCTAGGTAAAACGATTGAAGCGGGACTAGCTTTTCGAGCACTTTGGCTAAGTGGGCAGGCCACCTCTATTCGTGTATTTGCACCTGCATCGCTGACACAACAGTGGCTCATGGAGATGGCGGATAAGTTTTACTTACCCTTTGTAAGGCGTACTACCCGCCGTGGCAGTTTCGAAAAGATTGACCAAATTAGCGGCGAATTGATGGTGTCTGAGGGGCAGATGTTTGATGCTCCACTGGAAGTTATTTCTACCGGCTTGCTGATTAATCGCCGTGGAGGGCGCATTCTCGCCAGCATGCCTGACACCGATTTAGTGTTGGTTGATGAGGCGCATAAAGCACGTCGGCAGTCACCCGATAACAGAGCTATCACACCGCGCTTTAACAAGCTCTATCAAGAGCTTGAAAGCAGCCTCTACGCCAAGTCGCGCACTTTATTGTTGGCTACCGCCACACCCATGCAATTAAACCGCGTGGAAGCGTTTGACTTGCTCAAGTTGATGCCCTCTGCGGGAGCAGTGCAGTTCTCAGAGGATTTAAGTGAAATTTTTTATCAGATTCGTGAGCGCTTATTAAATAATGAATCGATCAGTGATCATGAGTGCGAATGGCTGCGGCGTTATCTCTTTAATGTAAAAGCCGCTTCGCCAGCGCAGTGGCAGTTTGTCTATTATCATGTGCTGGATATGTTTGGGCAGATGGAACTAGACAATTTCATGGAGCAGTGGATGGTTCCCATGAACTGGGACCATGTGCAGCCTGCTTTGAGCTTATTAGCTCCGCTTGGAAGAAGCATGTTGCGGCATACGCGTTCGCTGCTGCGTACCTATCAGCGCGAGGGACTGTTAAATGCTAATCTCGCCTGGCGTGAGGTAGATCCAATTATCATTCCACTCCATCATGTTGAGCGTGAAGTGTATGATCAACTCCAGGATTACTGTACAGAGTTGGCTAGTCATATTGCTGCAAATATGGAAGACGGAAAACAACGTGCTGCTATTGGTTTTTATCTCAGCTTTCTCCGTTTGCGTTACGCATCTTCTTTCCATGCGCTGCGCTGTTCGCTGGAGCGACGCCTTGATAAAATTCAGCTAACGCTTGAACACCATGCTCATCACCTGGTTAACGATAACCTCGAACGCGACGAGCTAGATGAGCTGGGTGATGAGGACGTTGAAGGCTTGGTGCTAAAGCACCGCACTGAGAGTGATTTGACTTGGGAACAGGGCGCTGTAGCAGAGCTTTTGGCCACTATGGTTAAGCTGCCCCATACCCCGCTGAAAATGGCAACTTTGCTAGAGCACATTGACAAGCGCCGCGTGCCGGGAAGTGACAGGGTACGCCAGGTAGTACTGTTCACGCGTTATGCTGACACGTTGGACTTTATTCACCGCGATTTATGTCGGCGGTTGCCAAATTGCCCTATTGGCACTTTCTCTGGTGCAGGGGGAACGCTGCGCCATGCTGGCGAGAGTCGGCCGGAGTCATTGGACCGAACCACCATCAAACAACGCTTTGTGGCGGGCAACATCGATATATTGTTGTGTACCGACGCTGCCGCTGAAGGGTTGAACCTGCAAAGTGCCGATTTGCTAATCAACTTCGACCTGCCGTGGAATCCGATGATGCTGGAGCAGCGCATCGGCCGTATTGATCGGATTGGGCAACACCATGAGCAAATTCGTGTCTTTAACTACCTCTATCAAGGTAGCGTGGAGGAAGTCGTTTATTCTCGTTTGGTGGAACGCTTTCAAGAAGCTCTCACTGTTTCTGGCGAGCTACAGTTTTCACTGCTTCCTATTCAGCCAGAAGATTTTGAAGACTATGCAAAATCTGATGGTGAAGAAGGCAAAATTAATGAAGAAGAACTCATCAGAAGAGCCCACCAGCACGCAAAGCGTATTAAGGAGCGCCAACAGCTAACCGAGTTCAAGGCAGAAGCGCAGAAAGATGCCTATGAGCTATTGGAAGCTGAGCGCCGTTTACAACCGCTGCCCATAAATTTAGACGCTATCTGGCAAGCCATCAGTAAAAGCCAGTACTTAAAAGCACTGGGTGGAAAATTAGAAAGCTTTCCTCAAGGGGATGCGTTTACGGTTGTTGATGTGCCTGGCGTGCCGAAAGATGTACTGTTAACTACATCTCGTCAGCTATTTGAACATGGTCTACCTCAGAACGATTATCGCCATTTACACTTTGCAACCTACGGTGATCCAGTTTTTGAGCAGTTATTGGCTTATATGACGATGCCGTTTGAAGGCGTCAAAGAAGCTTGGGAGAATCGCCAAGCACTTTCAGGGCTGATGATTGCTAACAGAAAGGTAGCTGCCTGGGAGGAATTGTTAAATGCGGAGGGAATAGAGCATGAAGAAGAGATACTAACTTTAGTGCCACGCAACCGTGTTAAGAAACCACCTCAGAGTGATCAGCTTGGTCGCCATCAACGCGTTATGCTTGATAGTGCTGCTGCGAGTTTAGCTGCCCAGAAACTGCGTCCGAACGCTGACACTATCGCTAACCAGATCAGTGAAATAACAAGATTTACGCAAGACGTTCGTCAACGGCACGGTAAACGTGTGTATCTACACTTTGACTCGCCTGATCGTAACACCATGCTGGCCTTAGCGGACAAGCTACTCTGGCCGGTTGCACGCCGAGATTTAGGTATCAAGGTTGATGCTGACCCCTTGATGCTTGATGCGCTGCAGGAGATTATTCATCGGCAATTAGGTGATATGAAAAAGCATAACCGCACACGTGATGAGGTAACACGCCGCTTGAAGGAGAGGGCAGAAAATTATCTATAGTGAAGTGATATGAAGGTGGATGATGAAATATTTAGTAGAAGGGGCGATTTTGAACTTTGAAAGCTGTGCGTTAGTAAAACGATTCTTTGAGGCGTCTTGCTTGCGTGCTTATCTGCACTATCCTTCACCAGTCTAACTGAGTTTTTTCATCGACCTCTGAGTTGTATATATAACACCACGCTTTGCCATGCTGGGTATTGAAAATAGCGCGGTTATAAAGCTCCTGACCTAGGGCATGCGGTAAGTAGCCTTCCAACTGATCCAGCAAGGCTAACTGTTCAGCGTTAATGGCGTATATTTCGACCACGGTGCCCGCTGACGACTCCGCCTTGGCCCCAGGGTAGGGGCCAAGATCATAAAGCGTGATGGCTGTGAGGCGGTCTGTGCCAAGTAGGGGCGCACCATCGAGCCAGTAATGGTTGTGTTGGCCTTGCTTGAGCGTGCCGTATACGGCAACGCGTGGGCAGCGCTGTATGTCGCGTTGTATGTGTTGCATCTCTGTTCCCATTTGTTGACTTCAGTGCATAAGGCTGTGCTACACAAACCCCATTGGCTGGCGCTCGCCGTGCTGTTCGCGCTCCTCCAGGGTTAGCGCATCCAGCAATGTGTTCAGGCGAATAGGCAGCCCGCGTAAGTCCAGCTGGTCTAGCGCGGTACGCACGTTGCCGGGGGTTAGGCGGCGCTGTGCTAGATAGTTGGCGGGAATGCTGGCTAAACGCATGTGGTCGCGTTCTGGCAGTACCGCTTTTAACAGTTCGCGAAGTGGTTCAGGAGCTAGCGGTAAAAACTCGACCTTGAGATCAAAGCGGCGCATTACTGCGCGGTCTAGGCTGTCTACGCGGTTGGTGGTGGCGAGTAGCATGCCGTCGAAATTCTCAATTTGTACCAGTAGCTCGTTGGTGTGGGAAATCTCCCAGCTTTTCATGCTGTTATCGCGCTGCATGAGCAAGGTGTCTACTTCGTCCAACAGCAGCACGGCGCCTGTTTGCCGTGCTTTGGCAAATAGCTCGGCGAGCTTTTCCTCCGTCCCGCCAACGTATTTATCCAATAAGCTGCTGGCGTGCGCGGTAATCAGCTCGCGGCCCAGGCGTTTAGCTAAATGTTTTGCTAAGGCAGTTTTACCGCTGCCCGGCAGGCCGTGCAGGCATAAATGACCACGCTGGCGGCGCGTTAGGCGATTAACGATATTCTCAAGCCCCGGGCGAGTATTGAGCCACTCCATGCGGTAAGCAGGCATGGCAGGGCCGGTGGAAGTGTTAGCACTGGTCGTTATGGGCGCGGCTGCTTTACCTAGCGCCTGTAGGCGTTGTGCCATGAGTGTCTCAATATGCTGTTCATTACGCTGTGGAGTGCGTGGGTTAAACAGCGTGCCTAGTCGGCACAGCTGTTTAGCCGCAGCCGGGGTCATCCACGGCTGTTCTGCCAAACGCTGTCGACCTATGGGAGTGACGGGCAGTGTTTTAATTAATTGCTGGTAATGAGCATTCATCTCTTCGTTGCGATTGGCCTTCACTTCGATAATTAGGTCGAAGCGGCGCAGGTAAGCGGGGTCGAGCCAATGCACGCTGTTACTTACCCACAGGCCAGGCGTCGGGTTGTTCTCTAACAGCTGATTCATCCAGCCTTTGGGGAGTGCTTCTTCGTCGTTAATGACGTCCTCAATCTCATCGAACATCACAAGCCCCGGACGCTTTCCAATCAGCGCTTGTACGACTTGGTAGCGGCCCAAGCGTTTGCTGGGAGTAAGCACATCGTTATCTTTTTCTGCCACTGGCACGCCGTATAGCGATACCTTTAGCAGTGTGGCGAGCGATTTTACAAACTCCGTTTTACCCACGCCAGGTGCGCCGTAAATCAGTACGTTAGCACCGGTTTGTTGAGTGTCGATCGCGTTACGCAGGTAATCTAATGCCAGCTGGCGCAGGGGGACAGCACCAAAACTGGCGAATGAATACGCGCCAGCAGGCTGGATAGGGCAAAGGCTCATCAGGCGCTCAGTGATTAAGCTACGTAACGTGCTGGAAGCCAGGGTTGTAACATCGTGGTTCACCAGTGGCGCTAAGCCACGCAGCATCGGGCCTGGCGATAAGGTGTCGTCTAAGTTTAGTAGGCGGTGATTGTGGGTCGTATTCAGCAGCCCGAACATTTTTAGGCGGCTTTGTTCTTGTAAGCACTGGTGCACGTCATCGCTGCCATGGCCGGTCAGCTGTGCTAATAGTTTCTTAGCATGGGTGTCTTCAATGCAGGTAAGCGTAGGGTTCATTTGTGGATAGCGCAGCCGTAGCCAGCTCAGAGTGAGCAAATGCGTTTCAAGCTCAGAGAGCTGTAGCAAGCTCGCGATCTGTTCACACAGGATCACTAGTGGGTTGTTCAGTTGAGTGGATGGATTGATGGTGCCGCTCGTACGTTTCCACCAGCGCTTTAGAGAGGCACTGTAATCTTGGTAGCGATGGCTACCCTTTGCAGCGGCCGGTACTTTGAGGCCGAGCCAGCCAAACAGGCTTTCCCAATCGTCATCGTCCAGTGAGCAGTTTTTGCCTTGAAACAGAACCACGCGCACAGCAATAAGCTGCGCCATAAGACGCTCTTCCGGGTCGTGTGTCTCATCATCACCCGAGTTGGTATGAAGATTTAAGATCGTGTCCCACTGCATGGCCGTCTCCTTTGCTGCTTATGTCAGTAGCGTAACCCTTAGGTGCGACGTTCCATGTCGCAGGAGAAACGGATGCCCTTCGTTAGCGAACGCTCTTTGTTAGCCAGTGCCAACTCAAGCGTTGTGGGAATGGTTCGTTGTGAGAACTATTGGTCTGAAACGGCAAATAGGCGGCTGTAGCGCTCAATGCGCCGTTCAATCGCGCGTGTTAGCACCTCACTGTGGGTGTCGAGTAACGTAAACGTATGCTTAGCCCGCGTCACGGCGGTATAAATCAATTCTCGGGTGAGTATCGGCGAGAGTGAATCCGGCATCACCAGCGCGGTATGGCTAAACTCCGAGCCCTGCGACTTGTGAACAGTCATCGCGTAAACCGTTTCAATGCGCTGCAAGCGGCTAGGCAGCACCCAGCGAATACCGCCTTGGCCATCGGGGAACGCTACACGCAGCGTTAACCCGTTCTCCTCTTTGGGTACTGTTTTAGTACTGGTCGTAAAGTGACGCGGTGAGTTCAGGGTAATGCCGATATCCCCATTCATCAGTTTTAAGCCGTAGTCGTTACCGGTGACTAATACTGGGCGGCCTTCATACCAGTGGCTTTCAGCTGCTGAGGCATCAATCCATCCTCCACGTATCAGTGCCTGTTCAATACGCTCATTGAGCGTTTCCACACCCCACGGCCCTTGGCGCAGCGGTGTTAACAGCTGGAACGTGCTGTGGGCTTTGAGAATAGTGGCCGCCCAGTCGTCCCAGGCGGATTTATCGTCTTCTAGGCCAGGGCGGGTGTCTGTTTGCTGAATGCACTGCAGGTAGTGGCTAAGGCCGCGTGCGTGAGGGTTATTTTTTCGTCCTGCGACCGCTAATGTCGTTAGTTTGTGGTAGGGCGCGGTTGCTGACAGCGATAGGTGGGCAAGGTCTTGATAGCGGGCGTCTGCCAGTACGGCGTTCGCCTGCTTGGCATTGCCTGCGTTGATGGCGTCGGCGAGGTGCCCGATGCCACTTTGGCTATCAAAGCGAAAGCTGTGGCGCAGCTTGGCGACCGCCTGATCCAGCGCCTGGCCTGAAGAGTTCGTCAAGGAAGTGTCGAGCGTGTAACCCGTGGTGGCGGTGATCCATTGAGCGGTAGGGTCGCTGTAGTGCCCCTCATCAGCGCGTTGGCACAAACTGCCTAATACGGATCCGGCTTCGACTGAAGCCAGCTGATCTTTATCGCCAATTAACACCAGTCGAGCGTGGGAGGGCAGCGCATCCAATAGCGCTGCCATCATTTCGATATCCACCATAGAAGCTTCGTCCACCACCACCATGTCATAAGGCAGCGGGCGGTGAGCATGATAGGCATAGTGGCGCGTATCTGGGCGGGCACCTAGTAAGCGGTGCAGTGTTTTGACCTCCGTGGGCACGGACTGCTGTGTGCCGTAAGGGAGCTCAATATCGTTCAGCGCAGCCACCTGTTGGGCAATCGATTCGTTGAGCCGAGCGGCTGCCTTACCCGTCGGTGCCGCCAGCGCAATCGTCAGCGCGGGCTGGTTAGCGAGACGCGTTAACCCTTGCAGAAGCGCCAGCAGACGAATGACCGTGGTGGTTTTTCCTGTGCCAGGGCCACCGGTAATCACAGCAAAGGGGGCGCGCGCGCCAATCGCACACGCCATTTTTTGCCACCGTACATCGTCCGCATGAGGTACATCAGGCGGAAACAGACGGCTCAGCAGGCTGGCAGCCTGATCGCTGGGCCAATCGGTCACGTGCTCAAGGCGCGCGTTCACTGCCGCGGTGATGCGCTGCTCGTGCTGCCAATAGCGGCGCAGATAGAGCGTGGAGCCGACCAGTACAAGAGGCTCATTGCCGTTAGTGCCGGTGCCCACCGCCGACCAAGCCCGTAATGCTTGTTCCCAGCCGGTGTCTGCATAACGGGCAATAATTGCGTCGGGTGTGGGCAGCTCGGGCATGGCTTCCTGAGCTTGTACAGCGATCAGCGAGCGGGGCTGTTTGGTTAACGTTTTCAGATCGAGCAAGAGATGCCCTTGCCCGGCTAAATGGCTGACCATCGCCGCCGCTAGCAAGCAGGGGCCATCGGCCTCTGGCGCAAGCCGTGCTAGCTGGTCAGCGAACGCTGCATCGAGATCGCGAATCCACCCCGCGCGTGCCCAGTCGAAAAGCGTGGTCAGTAAGGATTCGTTATCCGATAAGTGCAGGGTATTCATACCGCCACCTCCTTGTGATTTTCTCCAGCCATCAGGTCATCCAAGCGCTCGATAAACGCAAGGGGTGGCTTAACACGCAGAACGCCACGGCTAGGCGCTTGTATGCCACGCAGAAAGACCAACATGGCACCGCCAATGTGATGGTCATAGTCGTAGTCAGGCAAGGTTTGGCGCAGATGGCGATGCAGTGCCAACAAGTAAATACACAGCTGCATGTCGTAGCGCTTATCCAGTGCTGCTCGCGCAAGTGCGTCTTGGGTGTAAGCCACTTCAGAAGGCCCCAGCCAGTTCGATTTCCAATCAATCACGTAATACTGGCCGTTGTGCTCTGCGAGTAGGTCGATAAAACCTTTCATCAAACCGTTGAGCTGTTGAAAGCCCAGCGCTGGCCGTGGCTCTCCTGGAAACAGCGTCTCCTTCACTAGCTTATCGAGTACCGGGGTCTTGGCATTTACTGTGGCAAACCAAAAATCAGGTTCAGCGCGATAATGGGTGAGCAATGCCAACACCGGGCCTTCCTCGCCTTCTGCTGCTAGTGGGGTATGTAACCACGCCGTGATACCGGCTTTTAGTGCAGGCACATGCGCTTCCCAGCCTCGTTGAGCGCAGCGCTGCAGCATACGCTGAGTAAGCTCTGGGTCACGGCTAGCGTTATCAAAACCTTCGTTCGCCAGCGTTTCTAATACGCCGTGCAAAAAGGTGCCGGGGTTAGGGCCTTTAGGAAACGCATGCAGCGAGCCCACTTCAGGCGTGCCATGGATAAAGGCGGTGCGTATCGGCTGGTGCTCTTCCGTTTCAATTTCTGCCTGAGGCGTTTCAGGGGCATTCACACCTTTTTGCTGCAGAGCCGAGTAGCTGGCAATCCACCATGGGGTGAACGTTTGGTGGCTCGTTGTTCGTGCAGTCTTTAACTCAGGGTTGGTCGCCTGTACTTGGTAGCTAACCTCCTCGCTCGTGGCGGGATGGGAGGTAATATGAGCGCAGGCTTCTGAGTGTACCTGCCACGCGCTTTTAATCGACCCCAGGTCGGGCAATACCTTCCCACCACCTAATAAGTAGCCAATACCGGATTTATCGATTTGAGCTTTTTTGCTGTTGCCATGTTTCAAGGCGGCTAACCCGATAAACGTCGCGTGGCGAGCGCGTGTTAGCGCGACATAGAGCAGGCGCATATCTTCAGAAAGCCGCTCATCATTGGCGGATTCAAAGCTCTCCTTCGCCTCATCTTTACTATTGGCTAGCTCTAAAAACGCGTTGCCACTTTCATCGTGGAACAGAGGTGTGCCCCATTTCCCGTTAATTTCTTTAAACGTCGCGATAAAGGGCAGGGCGACAATCGGGTACTCCAGTCCTTTGGATTTGAAAATGGTCACCACCTGGATCAGGTCGGCATCGCTTTCTAGGCGCAGGATTTGCTCATCGCGTTTTGGGTCTTGAATATGTTCACCGAGAACGCGAATCAGCGCCTGGTCACCGTCTAAGGTATCGCTCGCCTGTTGGGCCCATTCGGCAAGGTGCAGTAGGTTAGTTAAGCAGCGCTCCCCTTGTGGTTTAGCGAGCAGCTGCTCCGGCACACGATAATCGTGCATCAGCTGACGTAAGGCAGGCAGTACGCCCTGGCGATGCCAGCGTGCGCGATACTCAGCAAAACGTTCTTGCGTTGCTTCCCAGGCGAGCTCGTTATGGTGAAGTTCATCCAGTTGAGCAAGGCTCATTCCCAGCGTGGGCGTGGCAAGTGCTGCGCGAAGCGTCGAGACCGATTCAGGATGAGCAATGGCTTTAAGCCAGCGCCAGCAATCTTTCGCTTCTGGGGTAGCGAATACGCTGTCGCGGTCAGATAGATAAACACTAGCTAGCTGGCGTTCGCTCAATGCCGAACGGATAGCAACTGCCTCTGTGCGGTCGCGCACCAAAATAGCAATGTCGCTCGCCTGAAGTGGCCGAAACGCTTGGCCGGTAGTGTTTTCAAAGCCTGAGGCGTTTGAGGCAGCGTCATTAAGCCAGCTGGCGATTTGATTCGCGCAGTGGCGTGCGGCCTGCGCAAGGTAGCGCTTCGTATTCACCGGTTCGTCATCTTCACCCACCCACCACGCTGTTAGCGCCGCCGTCGGCTTGCTATTCAGCACTAGCGCTTCTTCTCGTCCATTTGCGCCTGCCGGTGTAAACGGCATGGGGTTTTCGTTGGTTGTTTCGTTGGCAAACCGGAAGGCTTTTCGAGTAAACGTACTTTCGGCATGCCGAAAAAGTTGATTTATCGAGGCCACTACGTTCGTGCTTGAACGAAAGTTCGTTGCCAGGGTGTGATGACGAGGAAACGTGGCAGCACGCGCCTTTAAGTACGTATAAATATCACCACCGCGAAAGCCGTAAATGGCTTGTTTGGGGTCGCCAATCAGGATCAGTGCCGACGAAGGGTTGTTCTCTTGCACCTGATAGATTGCATCAAAAATACGGTATTGCGCAGGGTCGGTATCTTGGAACTCATCGATCATTGCCACAGGAAACTGCGTGCGTAGCCTGTGTGCGAGTGCATCGCCGCCTTTGCCGCTAAGGGCATCAGCAAGGCCTTGGATCATACCGTCAAACCCCATCTCAGCACGTTGTGATAGCTGCTTGTTTACTCGGTTGGAGACCCACTCGCGTGCGTCGGCCAGTACCAGCGGCTTCAGTTCTTTGGCTTGAGTGTGAAGAGCTGTGGAGAGCTCATGCCATAGTTCTAAAGCATCATGAACCTCAAAGGCGGGTAGCGTGGTGCCTTTATTCACTAACAGCTGGCTGGTGGCGAGTTTAGGAACAAACTTACACGCGGCCAGGCAACGCTTTCCCTGCCCCCAGGCGTCCAGCTCTTCTAACCAGCTGGCAAACGTTGTGTCATCGTTTTTGCCACGAAACTTATTGCCATTGAGCTTGCTGCGAAGGGTGTGCAGCGCTTGGTGTATCGCTTCTGCATCCTGGCAATAAGCCTTCCGTGCCTTGTCTTCAGCCTCATTTAGCGCTTCACGAGCGGGAAGCAGCCCACGTAGCTGTGCCTGCAGGTCTTTTTTGGGTAAGGGTTTGCCCGCAAAGCAGAGTTGAACATCATGGCGCTGTAATAAAGTGCGTAAAGCGCCATGTAGCGCTATTGGCGATGCGAATAACTCCATCATCACTCCTGCCATAGGAGCGTCCATGGGGTAAATGCGTGTCCGCCAATAATCAAATACGGCCTCCTGCGTTAAGGAGGTGAGGTCTTTCACTATCTCTTGATGAAACAGTTTCCCGCTATCGAAGGCATGCTCCTTGAGCATCCGCTGCGCCCAGCTGTGGATGGTAGAAATAGCGGCGTCATCCATCCACTCGGCGGCCACTTCTAACCTGCGGGCGCAGAGCGGCCAATGGGCGCGAGGATAATCGTCGCGCAGCTGCGCCAGCAGGGGGGCGCTTTGATGCAAGCCATCGTCACCCTCTGTTGCCCTAAACGCCTCTGCGGCTTGCACCAAGCGGGCACGGATGCGGTCTTTCAGCTCTTGGCTAGCGGCTTCTGTAAAGGTGACGACCAAAATATCCGGCGGCACCAGCGGCATCGTGAAGCCATTAGTGAAGGAATGGCTGTCATCATCGGGCTGTCCGTGGCCGAGTACCAAGCGCACGTACAAGAGCGCAATCGTAAAGGTCTTACCCGTACCGGCACTGGCTTCAATGAGTTGGCTACCACGCAGGGGAAGGCCCAGGGCTAATGGGGTAGAAGACGACTCAGTGGAAGGGAGCGTGGTCATTAGCGTGCCTCCTGTTCAGTATCTGGGTGCTCAGCGGTTGGATGCTCAGTGGCTGTTAGCTCGGCTACCCAGTCGTAGAGGTCACGGTAAACATCCTGGCAAGTAGTCAAAAACTGGTCGTTAGATAAAAAATCTTCCAGGGTAGGTAACTCACGCACTGTCATAGGACTTCGCTGCGAGAGCTTGTCGAAAGCCTTTTCCCATTCCTCCACTAGCTTTTCGTTTTGGCATAACGCCTCTATATCGAGTGGGTCAACGCCATCAGGTGCGTATTCAAATAGCGTAAATGCCAGTGAAGAATGCGTGGGTAATGGCGCCTGCATGGCGCTAAACCATTGACGAATTAGCCTATCCAACCACTCTGCCGCCTGGGCTTTGGGAAAGCCGGGTATGGCCAAGGTACCGCTTGGTGATACCAGGTGCGTTGATGATTCTGGGTGGGTGAGCTGTAGCGCTAGATGTGCTGGCCAGTGGCGCATGATCTGGTTCCAATGCCAGCTGTTACCTTGGTGCAGATGGCTGGAAAGTAATACGATCCGTGCTGTTTCCGTCTCGCTACAGAACACATTATCCAGCGTATCGCTTAGGGTGATATGCACTGGTTGAGTGTGTTGAAAAGGCGCTAGCGTGTTAGGTGTGATCTCTGCAGCGTGAGACACCGAGACCACCGGGTGGGCGGCGTCAGGATAGCGACGCAGCAGTGTCTGGTAGGCGGAGAGGGTGTCAGGCAAATGCTCTAACAATGCATGTTGCACGAGGGGGCCTACCGGTGAAGGCGGGTAGTGGCCTGCGCGCTGGCGTGTGTCGACTGTTTCTTGAAAAAGAAGATCAATGTCGGCATTTCGATCGCTGGTGAGGCGCTGGCCTAGATACTGCAATATGGCGTCGCGCTGTTGCCACTTTTCAAGAGAGTCAAAGTCAAACGGTTCGTCGTCTTCACTCGTCGTGTGATCGTCACGCATGGACGTTGCTAGCCGCTGCTGAAACAGTGCACTCACGGGATCGCGCATAAAGCTGGCCAGGGCACTCAGCGTCACCGTGCTTTCTGGTTGCCATAACGGTAGCGAGGCAGAGACTTGCAACAATGAGGGCCCAGAGGTTGTTGAGCGGACGCCTTGCCACTCGCGGGCATACGTAAACAGTGGCGAGGTTTTATCAAAATACGCATGACCAAAGGGTTGAAGTGGATGCTCTACGGTTAAGGTGGCCAGCAGGCTACGCCGCTGTTTTTCGCGCTCATCGGCGGATAAACGCGCTGGCGTGTCCTGCGCTGCTAGCCGCCAACCAGCGGCAATATGATCACGCAGTTGCCCCACTAGCACGCTAGGCGGCTGTTCTTGGTTATCTTGTGCGCTAAAACCACACCAACTAATCACTAGACGCTCGCGTGCTGACAACAACGCTTCGAGGAACAAATATCGATCGTCGTCACGTCGTGAGCGGTCACCCGGACGGTAGTGTCCGCGAATGGCCATGAGGTCAAAGTCGGGTGCTTGGCTTTTACGAGGGTAGGCGCCTTCCTGCATACCCAACATATACACGTGGCGGAAGGGGATCGCGCGCATTGGCATAAGTGTCGCAAAGGTGATTCGCCCCACGATAAAATTTTGTGCCAGCTGAGGTTCATCGATACGCGACAGCCAGCTCTCGCGTACCACGGCCAAGTTAATAGACAGATCCATTTGAGCGTCGTGGATCTCTTGCTGCCACGCGTCTAACGTGGTTTGCACGTGCCCTAACAGCTGTTCTTCGCGTGGAGAAGTAGGCGCTAAGAAGGTAATGATCAGTTGGCCTAATACCGCTGACCAGTCGTCCGCTGACTGTGAGGTATCCAAGCGCTCTCGATAGTCCTCAAGGGCGGAAATGAGCCGGTAAAGTGAGCCGGCAATGCGTGCATCTAGGCCGGCCACTTCATCAAACGGCACAATGCCTTCCCAGTCATCGCCGGTCTCAGCAGGGGCTCCAATGGCATACCCCATGAGCATGCGCTCAAGACCAAAGCGCCACGTATGTAACTCGTCATGCTCCGGCAGATCGAGTGAAGCGCGTTGCTGAGCATTGAGTCCCCAGCGGATATTGGTGTCACGAACCCAGCGCTGAAGGGTGGGGAGGTCGCTCTCTTCAAGCCCAAAGGCATGCCGTAATGGTGGGATATCAAGGAGCTCCAACACTTCGCTGGTGCGAAAGCGCCGCTGTGGTAGCGTTAATAACGTTTCGAGCGCGACTAGGAGAGGCTCGCGGTGGCGGCGCTGTTGGTCGGCAAGATGATAGGGCAGGTAGCGGCGTTCATGGGGCGAAAACTGGCCGAATACGGCTTCAATGTACGGGGCATAGTCGTTGATGTTCGGCACCATGACGATAATATCGCGTGGCTGTAGCGAGGCATCCTCCCCAAAGGCCGCTAACAGCTGGTCGTGGAGCACTTCCAGTTCGCGCTGCGGCCCATGACAGACCGTAAAGGTGATTGAACGATCCGTGGCGCTCAGTGCTGGCCAGCGGCTCTGGCTTTCAGCCACCGGCCGTAAATCTAAAAGGTCATCCTGTAACTGGCCCAATAAATAACGCGTATCCGGTGTGACAAAGCAGTCAACGGACTGTTGGAGCGCCGTAAAGGCGTCTTGATACTGTTCTGTCGCGTCGTATTCGCTGAGCAGGTGTAGGTAATCACGCCCCTGCTTTCCCCAGGCGGCCAGCAGCGGATGCGCATGTAGATGCAACGCTTCCGGTGTCGCGTGTAAATCGGCAGGCATGCCTTGTTTACGACGCTGTCGATGATGGCGCCGCAGTGCATCTCGCGTCTCAATAATATCGCCCCAATAGTGCTTGCAAGGATTGAGCAGACACAAAATCACTTCCGATAGCGGCGAAAGCGCGGCAAGCACTTCTATCATCTGAAGGGGCAGGGATGAAATGCCAAACACTACGATTCTGGGGGAGAGGCCTTCTGGTCGTTGAGAGAGTTCGTTCGCCGCCGTTTTAAAGCGCTGATGTATCGCGCCGCGGTGACTATGGCGAGCCTCCTCCCCCAAGCGCTCAGCAATCGTGTCACCCAGTAAGCGCCATAGCGTAGGTTGCCATAAGTGCTCATCGTCTAACGGCTGTTGGCGTGCTGCGCTATCTAAAAAACCCTGCGTGAGGATGTCATCGCCTTGCTCCCAGGCCGTTAGCCAGTCTGCGCGATAGACCTGATACTGATCGAACAGATCGGCAATGCGTTCGGCTAACTGATACCGCTTGCGTGTATCCGGATCCTCCTCAAGATAGCGAGCCAGTGGCTCAAAGCGGGGATCCTTTAACATGTCGGGCAATATAGTGAGGATCTGCCAACGTAGCTGGCCCTTATCAAAGGGCGAGCTTTTGGGCACGCTGTTGTCACCCGTCGCGGCGTCAATCACTTGGCGGTAAGCCTGCCACTGGAAGCGCGCTGGCAGCATGACATCTGCGCCAAGGCTGATGCCTCTGCCTACTCCACCCTGCGTCTCGGCCATAGAAATCTTCAGCCATTGGGCAATGCCGTTGCTTTGTACGAGAAACGTGGTTTTCTCCAGCGGATGCAGGGGGCGGTGGGCTAGCCACGCCATCGTGACATCACGCAGATCTTCCATGCGGTTGCCCTGAAGGACAATAAGGCCTTGGGTTCGTTTTTCATGGGCATTAGGAGCAGAGTAGGCAGCCATAAGAACTTCCTTGTTAAGAAAGATTTAAACGCCAGTGTAGCGCCAAACTAAGTGTATTGAGAGTATCAGTATGTCTGAATAATGCGACACAGAGCGTCGCACCCGTGCCGTATGCTGCTTCTTATGCAACAAAGAGGAGTGGGCATGGATACATTATTGCTGGACGATAATGGTGGCGGTGCTTTGGTAGGTGAATGTGGTAACGCGCATCAAGGTACTTGGCTAGTCGTTAAAGAGATGCATCTGCGTGCCTTGGATATCCACGATGATCCGGTGCTGGAAGTGTTGGACTTTCGCGACTGTGGCGCGCAAACACACCTGCACTTACAGCTAGACCGACTGCCTAACTTGCGCATGATCTATTTGCCTGAGCTCTCCCAAGGTGCTGTTATCCATCTGTTCTGTATGGATGTGCCACGCTCATTATTCATTCATGGAAACGTCACTGAGTTAGATGCGGATTGGCAAGCAGGTACGCTACGTTTGGTGTCTCACAAGGCAGCCTACGAGGGCGTACGTCTTTTGGGCCATGATGCACACAGTGACGATCTTTGCCCTTCGACAGGGAAGAAGGGGGAGGACGATGAATTAACGGTTAATCCCAATCAGTTGTCTGTTGTGCTCAACCCACGTCTTTTGCCTGCAAGCTTACGGCTCTCAGGCGAGGGCACATGGATGTTGCCCGATGCGTCTCATGTCGAACAGTGCGTCATTGATGGCCCCACTAAGGTGAGTATAGAGAAAGCATCCGTTCTTAACACGCTGACCATTCAATCTAGCGGTTCCTATGAGGTGGCAGGGATAAAAGCCTTAGCGACCGTAAAAGGAGCGCATAATCAATTACGTGAGACGCCGGATGCTCGGCCTTCTTCATCCTTACGCCATACAGCTCGCAAACATCTCACGTTACGAGGGAGCGTAAAAGCACTAACCTTCGCCGACGCCTGGGATCATGTGCAACTGCATATGCCACACTTAACAACCCTCACGCTTAGCTGGGCAAAACATGTCGCGTTACATCATTGCCGCGCCTTAACCACCGTATCGCTGCCCGATGGTGTGCCCGTAGACTGTTACGGCAGTGTTCCGCACTCACTGTTGAACCAGGCGCGCTTTTTTATTGATGAGTCGACGCTGGCGCAGTGCTTGACCCGAATAGAGGCGGGAGAGCATGGATTACTAGAAGGTGTGTTAAACGTGCTTGCGCAACGCCACACTCCTCATGGCGTGTTTTACACATTAAGTACGCTGGTACGTTTGGCCAAACAAGGCATAGCACTCAACGCGCTCTGGCAGTGCCGACGCGCTTTAAGTGGCTGGCAGCGCTTGGGTGGACGCAAGCGCAAACGCCTATCATTAACCCACCAAGACTACCAACGTGCTGATAAGCGTTGGGCTTGGCAGCTGCCCGTGGATCGTGTTGAAGAGGGCTTTAGTGCGGATTTACACCTTTGGGCGTTGTGTATGCCTCACTGTTCTGATGCACGGGCGTATCGCACAACCCTATTAAAAGAAGCACAAAAACGTGACGGTTTAGTGCATCTTCTACGTGTGGCAACTGTGGAGCAAGGTTTACCCACCTTGAGTGAGTTAGCAACGGATGTACTCGTCGCGCTGTATGGCCAGGGGGAGTGGCCACGATTGTCACTACCGAATGGCCAGGCAGGCGTTGCACGCTATTTGCCACGGTTGCTACGTGCGCGAGACTTAACGCCCATGCAAACGACAGCCTTATTAAATGCTATCGCTAATCTTGCTCCATGGACATCACTACCGGCGCTGTTAGCCCATCAGCTCGCCTACAACTTAGGTCCTACTCGGGCGCTGCTGATGACGTTATCTCGCCAGTCCGATGAATGGTTTCGGTGGCGTATGCCGGGGTTTCCAAACAACCAGCATATTGCTACGGCTAAGCAACAACTGTTGCAGCTAGCACTAGTGCCTGCCTCTGGCGCGCGCACGCTAGTAAAGCAAATGGAGCAATCGGCCGTGATTCCCGAGCCTGACTGGATGGTAGATGATGGGTTTTTGGGTGACTGTTAGAAAATAATTACAGTTAATTTTGATAAGGAAGCTCTGAAAAAAACCTGGCTTCAGAGATAGTACGGTCATCATCAACGCGTTGGTGCCTCAAGCCTGTTGTGTTATTGCGCGTACCTGTAAAGGAGTAAACGAGATAAAGCATGCACTGGAAGTTCGCCAGCAACTTTGCGATTTGCTGGATGGCCGCATCACGCGCACGCCAGATGGTGCGCTTAACCTTGCCACGATGCACCGAGTAAAAGGCCTTGAGTTTGATGCAGTATTCATCGCCTCTGTTAATCGATGACGGTTTCCGCTCGATGTTGTAGTGAGCGCTGCTGCAGATGCCGTTACCCGCCGTCAGCGAGAGAACGAAGTGCAGGCTTTGGTGTAGTCAGCTTAACGCACGCACGTAAGCTGGCGTTTGTGTATGGCTATGGCTATGGCTATGGGCAGATGAGCGAGTGGTTTAGCCCAGATGTTAAAGCTACAGCGCTGTAGTGAACATTGGCTGAAAAACGGTTCCCTCCGCTAAATGCTGCTCGACATGGGCAGCTTCTAACATTTCTCGCTTTGATGGGTAATGCCGCAATAGCCTCTTGGCTTCCGTGCGGATGTCTTCAGCTAGGTGGTGACTTCGGCTAAGTTCGGTCAGAAATTCATGGGTTTGAATAATGGCGCGAGTGCGCTCGCTTGGGGTAGTCATAACCTTTACTCCTTATGATGAAAAGCCATCACAAGCTTATTATGACGGCTCTTGAAATGCTTGTGATGCTTCGATGTTATGGTGTCAATGAGTGCGCTAGCTGAGGCCGCCAAAAAACGTTTTGCCCAATCCGGCTAAAGCCCCACTGGCTTTTGCTACGAAACGCACGCTGCTGGTTATCTGTCATTGCACTCTGCCCATCTGCATCACGAATGTAGCGAGCCAGTGTCATGGCGGCTGGCTGGCCATAACGCGCACCCGGGGAGGCGCATGTCCAGATATGGCGTAAGGTCATCGCAATATCAGGTTCATGTTGGTCTAAGTAGGCAAGGCCATAGGCACACGCTTCTAGCGTAAACGCATCGTGGCTACAGAGCTTCCACGCCGCGTTGGGCTTGCCTTTCGAGTCGTATGTATACGTCTTACCAATATCGTGCAACAGCCCCGCTACAAAGCACGTTTCCTGCATCAGGCGCTGCATAGCTGGCTCATTTAAGCGCAGCATGGCAACAGCATTATTCGCGACGTTCAGCGAATGCTCTAGCAGCCCACCTGGATAGGCGTGGTGGTAGGTCACGCTGGCGGGTGCATTCAGAAACGCCTCGATACGGTCCTTACGTTCCAATACCCGTGTTAAAAAACTGCGTAAGTGCTCCGATTGCAGAGACTGTACGGTCTTCACTAATTGATCGAAAACCGCTGGTGCGGGGGCGTACACACGTGGTAGCGATTGTAGCGTGTCCAGTGAGTGGACTTCCTCACGGGTCGCCTTGCGGAACTCATCAAGTAGGAATTGGCCCGATAAGCACTTTACTCCTGATGCAGTAACAAAATCCAAATGGCCAATGCGCTCAGGAACGTGTGTCTTTGCTAAATTCAGCATTGCGATACGATCACCTTCGCAGTCGCTTAGCCGAAGCTTTAGAAAAGGCGTTTTTGCATTGTCGAACTCCACCACGCGCCCTGTAAGGCGATAAGTGCCCGTAAAAGTGCGAGACAGGTGTGCTGGAGCTTGTTGATTAGGCCGTTTCATGGCGGTGCTCCTTCTCGGGCTTGGTAGACGTGGCATTGCCTAATAAACGCTCGAAAGCAGAGCCGTCCATACGTGTGGCATTAGGCACATAGCGCGAATAGACCTTAAACAGCATCTCGGTTGAGCTGTGTCCTAACATCCGTGCCACCCACTCTGGATTCTCACCCGAGGCTAGAAACAGCGTCGCGGCAGTATGGCGAGTTTGGTACGGGCGGCGTTTCGTCAGCCCAAGCGACCTCAGCAAGGGATACCACACGCGTTTCGTCACGTTGTTGTGATCAAGCGGCTGTCCCAGTTGATTGCAGAACACGTACTGGCTCATACGCCCAGTCGCGGCGTACTGCGTTTTTAAGGCGTCATATACCTGCCCAAACATGGGGATTTCACGCTGGGAGCCATCGGTCTTGGTGTATTCCGTTTCGCCATTTATCAATGTCTCGCGCACCAAGATTTCTCGTTTAGCGAAATCGACATTTTTCCACTTCAATCCATCTATCTCACCGGTACGCATACCGGTAAAAAAGCGCACCGTGTAGTAGTTGCGATAGTCGGGGCGCACGTTATCGATGATGCGGTGGACTTCATGGAGCGAGAAGGGCTCGATGTGCGTTTTCTGTAGCTTTAACGGTTTGATATTTTTGTATGGCGTCTCGAAATCGAATCGCTCTGCGGCCTCATCCAGCACCATGCGAAGAATGGTCATATGGCTGTTGATGGTCTTTGGTGACACCAGCCCCGTTGCGCCGCGTCCCTTACGTCTAGACAGCTTGGCGCGAAACGCCAGGATATCGGCCTTCGTAATGTCACCGACGAGCTTTTTACCGAATGCGGGCTTAAGTGAGCTATCTAAGATCGAGTTCACATTGCGCACATGAGAAGCACGCCACTGGATCTTGCTCTCTTCAAACCATTGCTCAGAAAACTCGTTGAAGAGTGGTGTGCCTAAAACAGCAGCATCTTGCTGCTCATTGGGAACGGTTGGCTGGTGAGCTTTCAGTTTTTGTAAATTGCTGCTATTAGGGAAGAACTCTGCATAATGGAACTCTCCAAGCAGCATTTTTGCTTCCATGCGCTGTAAAAGCAGTTCCAGTTGTTTGCGGTTTTTTGCGTTATCGTCAAGCAGGGTCTGCTCACGAAAGCGCTGGCCGTCAAATCGAAAGTCGATGAAAAGCTTTTTGCTTTCCTGGCGAACGCGGACCTTACCCATGGCAGATGCCTCCGTTAGCCATCGGTATGACGACTTGCTGTTGGCGAGGAGTTTCTCGCAGCATTTCCTCTTGAATAGCTTCCCAGATATACAGGATTTTCCGACGACCAAAGGGGCGGATGTAATGGGTGCCTTCGATAAGCACGCTGTCTTTGAGCTGCTGGCGGATGGTACGTGCATCGTATTTGATACGAGAGGCGAGTTCTTCCGTTGTCAGAAAAGTGCAGTCCATGAGACTATCTCCTCATGTGGTGATCATTTGATAATATTTTTAATCGCTCGATTAGAAATATATACAATCAAATGATTATTTCAACCACTTTTTGATAATTTTTATGATCAATAATAGAGAAGACGATGATTCGGTATCACTTAAAAGAGCTGATTGCTGAGAAGGAATTTGCCGAGCGGCGCAGAATTACGATCGGGGAGATAGCGAAAGAAACGGGCATCAACCGGATGACGTTATCGAAAATTATCAATCACCCAGGCCACAGTACGGTCACAGATAATCTAGACAGGCTTTGCTACTACTTTGATTGTGAGATCGAACAGCTAGTGACTCACATCAAGGAGCCCAGTCCAGAACCTGAACCCTAACTCGGTAGGAAGGAAAACGAAGGAAGTGTTGAAGAAGCTGCTCGGTGCCTGAAGGTCACCACTTTTTTTACCTATCGAGAGGCATTTTAAAAAATGGGCACGGTGTGGGCACAATTTGGGCACAGAGCTTTTTGGAAGGGCAGGCAACAAAAAAGGCAGATCAGTAAGTAACTGATCTGCCTTTCAAAATATTGGTAGCGGGGACCGGATTTGAACCGATGACCTTCGGGTTATGAGCCCGACGAGCTACCAGACTGCTCCACCCCGCATCAACGTGGGGCGTATTCTACGTATTTATGGCAATAAGTCAACCCCTTCGATAAAACGTTTCCTTGCTGGTGGTCAGCTTCATCGTGCTGCAACATTGAAAGAGTAAAGCTATGCTTTCAATAGGCATAACAAAAAGCTTACTGTCGGTGTGTCGCCCAAGAGAACACGCGGCATGCCGTGAGTGAAAGAAGCGTGAAAGCGCTCATTCAAAGTGGCTTGCGACGCCATAACAGTGCTTAAAGTCCAAGCCATTTGTCATATCAGGGAGGTAGTCAATGGCCAATCAAGCCCCCGTCGCCTGGGTAACTGGTGGAACTGGTGGAATCGGAACGGCAATTTGCCGTTCGTTGGCGGATGCGGGTTATTTGGTAGTGGCGGGGTATCACAATCCCGACAAGGCCAAGACCTGGTTAGAAGCGCAAAAAGCCGACGGCTATAACAACATCGCGCTATCGGGTGTTGATTTATCCGACCACAATGCCTGCGTCGAAGGTGCCCGTGAGATCCATGAAACGCATGGTCCGATCAGCGTGCTGGTCAACTGTGCCGGTATCACTCGCGATGGCACCATGAAGAAAATGTCCTACGAGCAGTGGTATCAGGTCATCGATACCAACTTGAACAGTGTGTTCAATACCTGCCGCAGCGTTATCGAGATGATGTTGGAGAACGGCTACGGTCGCATCATCAACATCTCTTCCATCAACGGTCGCAAAGGACAGTTCGGGCAGGTGAACTACGCCGCAGCCAAAGCGGGGATGCACGGGTTGACCATGTCGTTGGCGCAAGAAACGGCGACCAAGGGCATTACCGTAAACACCGTCTCGCCTGGCTATATCGCCACCGATATGATCATGAAAATTCCGGAGCAGGTGCGCGAAGCGATTCGTGAAACGATTCCGGTCAAGCGCTACGGCACTCCCGAAGAGATTGGCCGCTTGGTGACCTTCCTGGCCGATAAAGAGTCCGGCTTCATTACAGGCGCCAACATCGATATCAACGGTGGCCAATTCATGGGCTAAGCCCCCGACATCCCCCACGTTCTCTTTCCACAAGAAAGAGAACGCAAAACGGGAGGCGATCTGCCTCCCGTTTGCTATTTAGCGACTAGGTACGCTCCGGTTAGGGTTGCGGTGGGCGCGCTAAACGGCCCAGTAGGTTGTCCAACTCGTTGACTTCCTGCTGCCAAAGACGTTTTGGCATAGGGCCGAGGGCCAAGAGGTCGACCAGCACCTCCTCTAGTTCGTCTGCTTTGCTGCGTTCAGCGTTCAGGCCATTATTCAAACGCTCTACTTGAATGGCAAGCCTTAGCGGTTCGTCCCGCTGCTTGACGCTGCCGAGAGCAAGCAGTGAGAGATGGACACGCAGGCGTGCCAACTGCTCCTCAACGTCGTCCTGCTGTGCGCTGGAGAGAGGCTGCGTGGTAGACGAACGGACCTCGTTACGGCGCTGGTGCGCATCGCGATACGTAGTGGGCAGAGGCGCGGTCAGCACGCCAGCGGCGTCCACCGTCTGAGCATCTTCACCACTGAGTGCCCGATGGTCCGCTGCCAGATGTGCATTGATCAGGGGCAGTAGCGCATGCCACTGCTGCACCTTGTCGACGACTTCAAGGCGGCTCAAGCGTTCCCGTTTTGCACGCAAGATGCCGCCAAGCCGTTTCTGCATGCCGTCGCTTCGGCGGTTGCGGGGCAGCGGCTCTAGCTGCTGAAGACGGGCAAGGTAAGCCTCTAGCCGCTCGGCCTCATTGGCGTGGGCGGGTTGCCAGCTATCCATGTCATCAATGAGATGCTGAAGCTGGTCGAGCGTTTGCTGTTGCCGAGCGGCTTGCTCCTGTTTTTGAGCGTCGCGCTGCGCAAAAAGCTGGTCACAGGCGCTACGAAAGGTCTTCCAGAGCGCTTGTTCGTCACCCTTTGGCGCCCGCCCGAGTGACCGCCACTGCTGCTGTAGCCGCTTGGTGTGAGCAATACGCGTTGCCAGCGGCTGCTCGGAATCGTTCTGCAACGCCTGTACCTGCTCGATCATTGAACGTTTTTGCGCTGCGATTTGCTCGGCGCGCTGGTCGATCAGTGCTTGAAGGCGGTGACGAATCGCACCAAATCGGCGGCCAATGGCTTCGGAGTGCTCTCGGGGGATGGGAGAGTAGTGGCGCCATTGGTGACGTGCTTTGTCACGGATCTCCCGCAGCACGTCGGGGTCTGCATCCTCGGCGGGCTGAGCCAGCAGCGTTTCAAGCTGCTTACAGAGTGCCTCGCGGCCACGCAAGTTGGCCTCGCGCTCTTGGTCGAGCTGGTCACGCCAGGGCGCTAAGCGCTCATGAATACGATCAGACGCTGCACGAAAGCGCGCGGATTGCTCTCTATTGGCTGCCGCATCGCCCAGTGCTTTCCACTCCTTTACGAGCTGGCGGTGATGACGGTCCAGCGCCGATTCGGCCATATGAGGATCGTCGGCCAAGGCTTCGATACTGGCGCAGAGCTGCTCACGCTTGGGACCTGCCACAAAACCGCGCCAGTCGCGCAGCTCGGCAAGCCGCGCGCCAAGATGTTTCAAGCGACGCTTGAGCGGCTTGGCCTCTTCGTCCGTGAGGGCATCGAAGGTGGGCTTCAAACGTTGGTGGAGGCGGCTGGCGCTCTTGAACGCGCCGCGCTCTAGCAGGTGCTCGAAGTTATCGAGCTCACCCTCAAGCGCATCGTGCGACACCTCTGGGCTTGCGGGGGCCGCTTGCTGAGACGCTAGCTGTTTTTGCGCCTGAGCCAGAAGCGCAGGTGGGGTCAGGGCCTCGGGCCAGCGGCATGCGTTGACATGCTTTGACAACGCTTGATCATCGCTATTGGCCAGGGCGCGCTCCACCGCAGGGCATTGTGCTTGCCAGCGCTGCCACGCTTCCATACTCTGCTCGTACTGCGCCAGCGCTTGGCTGTAACGTTGCTGCGTGACTTCGTTAGGAGGATGAAGGTCAGACAGCGCCTGCCAGCGCTGACCCAAAAGCTGACGCTGGGCGCGCAGGCTGTCGATATCCTGGGCGGTCAGTTCCTCGGCCTGGGTGAGGCCTTCTAAGGTTTCTTCTAACCCCTCCAGCAGATGGTCACGCGTACTATCCGCTTCAGCGCGGCGGGCTAGGCGCTGTTGATGCGCCTGTTCCTGGGTTTCGTGATCGTGCAGCGTTTTACGGCATCCCAGCATGGCTTGCTGGAAACGCTGCTCTTGGCTGATGCTGGGCGGATGATTGAGCTGCTGCCACTCGCGCTCCAAGTGGCGCAAACGGCCGCCGTAAAGTGGCTCCCACGGGGCACGGGCGTGCTGCTCCAACTGCCTCAATAGGTGCTCGCGCTGTTCCTGTTGCTCTTCTAACCACTGTTCGTCGTTACGCCGCTGGGTGAGCTGCTCCTTCGCAAAACGTATGATCTGGCGGTCGCGACGCGCCTCTTTCAATAGCCGCTTGAGCGACTCCTCGCTATCGATACGCTGCGCTGCCTGATGGCGTACCGCTGCTACGCTATTGTGGCACGCTTGGTGGACTAGATCGGCTTCATTGCTCAACTGTTCAACGGCGATGAGTCGCAGGCCTAGATTGTCGCCCTGCAGCGCAATCGCGTTGAGCAGTCGTTGGTCGCTCAGCAACGCCACCTGGGCTTGGCGCTGCTGTAGGTCGCTATGCCCCTCGGCACCCGTGAGCCGCTGACACACCGCGTTGAACCATGACTCGTTCTCCTGATGCGGCGGATAGGCAGCCAGCAGTTTTTCGATATCGTCGAGCGCAAGCAGGGCCGCGAGCTGGATGTCGCTGTCGCTATCGCTGGCCAGAGAGAGTAGGGCCTCCCGCTGCTCTGAGTGCTGCGGGTCGAGGGATTGAAGTGCCTTGCGGCGCACCTCGGGATCGGGGTGTTGCCACCGAGGAGCGAACAGGCGTCGTAACAGTCCGTGCATGGATCATCCTGCTGTGAGGTGCGGAACGTGAAAAAAATCAGACATCGATGAGCAGGCGGTTGCAGTCCTCGTCGCTGTCGCTTAGCTTTGCCTTAGCGCGGTGAGTTCTCCAGCCAGTCACCACGCAAGGCGCGAGATTGCGCTACCCTTATCTTACCTGAACATGACATGGAGTTCGGCCATGAGCCTCAACGCCAACAGTGCCGACGTAGCCTTCACCTTCAAGGGCGGCATGCTGCCGATGACCGTCATGGAGTTGACGAGCGCTGACCCGGAGCGTATCCGGCGTCAGCTGGCTGGCAAACTGTCGCAATCTCCTGCGTTCTTTCAGCATACACCCGTTGTGCTGAGCGTGGAAAAACTCGATGAGCCCCACCTGGCCCTGGAGCGCATCTGCGCAGTATGCCGTGATCACAAACTATTGCCCGTAGCGGTGCGCGGTGGAGCCGAGCCGATTCGACAGTCGGCGTGGGCGCTAGGGCTGGGGTGGTTCGCACCCGTTGAAGAGGGACGCGTACGCGCCTTGGAAAGCGTTGAACCGATTGCCGAACCCGAGGAAACCGACAGCGAGCCTGAAACGAGCGGTTTGGGAGCATCCCGGCTTTATCGTGGCACGGTGCGCTCAGGCCAGCAGGTGAGCGCTGCAGAGGGCGACTTGATCGTCATCGGTGCCGTCAATGCAGGCGCTGAAGTGTTGGCGGCAGGCAGTATTCACGTTTACGGCGCGTTACGTGGCCGCGCATTGGCAGGCATTCATGGCAATACTCAAGCGGGTATTTTTTGTCGCGAGTTGGAAGCCGAACTGCTCTCCGTGGCGGGTAATTACAAACGGCTGGAAGATATCGACTCTCAACTGTTGGGACGTGCTGCCGAAGTCCATTTTGTCAAAGAGCAGTTAGAGATTAAGCCGCTGGGATAAGCCACACGACTGAGTGTCGGATAGTGCATCGTGCTTAGCGACGCCACGGCTGCGATCCGTTACAGTGTGTGTTTTGTTGACAGTGATGTTCCCGTTATGCGGGTAGCGCCACGCGCTCGCAATGAACGACTTCAAGAAGGAAGTGACTCTTGGCCAAAATTATAGTTGTGACCTCAGGTAAAGGGGGGGTCGGTAAAACCACCAGCGCTGCGGCGATTTCGACAGGGCTCGCGCTGCGTGGCAAAAAGACGGTCGTGATCGATTTCGACGTGGGGCTGCGCAACCTGGATTTGATCATGGGCTGCGAGCGCCGAGTGGTGTATGACTTGGTCAACGTGATCCAAGGCGAGGCGGGGCTGAATCAGGCGCTGATCCGTGATAAGCGCGTCGAGAATTTGTTCATTTTACCGGCCTCGCAGACCCGGGATAAGGATGCGCTGACCCAAGAAGGCGTTGAGAAAGTCCTGGAGCAGTTGAAAGATGATTTCGACTACATCTTGTGCGATTCCCCCGCTGGGATCGAGCGAGGCGCGCAACTGGCAATGTACTACGCCGACGAAGCCATCGTCGTGACTAACCCCGAAGTCTCTTCGGTACGTGACTCTGATCGCATTCTTGGGTTGCTAGGTTCGAAAACTCAGCGTGCCGAGCAGGGCCTCGATCCGGTCAAAGAGCATTTGCTGATTACCCGCTATAACCCTGCCCGTGTCACCTCAGGCGATATGCTGACCCTGGACGATATTCGCGAGATTCTGGCGATCGATCTATTGGGTCTCATTCCAGAATCCGAAGCCGTGTTACGAGCCTCTAACCAAGGGGTGCCCGTCACCCATGATGGCGGGAGCGATGCGGGCCAGGCGTACGCCGATACTGTGTCACGCCTACTAGGGGAGGAGATGCCGCTGCGCTTTCATGAGATGCAGCGTAAAGGCTTGTTGAGCAGGATGTTTGGGGGTAGTCGTCGATGAAACTGTTGGAGTTCTTGAAGCGTGAGCGCAAGAAATCCGCCTCGGTGGCCAAAGAACGATTACAAATCATCGTGGCGCATCAGCGTAGCCAGCGTGGTCAGCCTGATTACATGCCGCTGCTTGAGCGCGAACTGCTCGAAGTGATTCGTCGTTACGTGCATGTGGACGACGATGCCATTCAAATTTCACTGGATAGTGAAGATAACTGCTCGGTACTGGAACTGAACGTAACGCTGCCCAAAAGCTAAGCGTCAATGTGCGTTCGGGGCGGCGGGTGGCGTCGCGGGTGTGCTAGTCTTGGGCTTTTGTTCCCATCCAGCGAAGGTTGTCGGCGCATGGATGGGCGGTCACGCTCAAGGGAGTTTGCATCCATGGCGACACCGAATGCCGCCCCTGCCAGTTTCCTCTGGCACGATTATGAAACGTTTGGTGCCGATCCTCGCCGCGATCGGCCCGCTCAGTTTGCTGCATTACGTACCGATGCGGACCTCAATGAAATCGGCGAGCCCATCGAACTGTATTGTAAGCCCGCTGATGATTACCTACCTCACCCCGCGGCTTGTTTGATTACCGATATCACCCCTCAAAAAGCGCAGCGCCGTGGGCTGCCAGAAGCGGAATTCGCGCGGCAAGTGCAGAGCGCCATGAGTGAGCCCGGCACCTGCGTGGCAGGCTATAATAGCCTGCGTTTCGATGATGAAGTCTCGCGCCATCTGTTTTATCGCAACTTGCTCGACCCCTATGCCCGCGAGTGGCAAAACGGCAACTCCCGCTGGGACTTGATCGATGTGGTGCGGGCGTTTTATGCGCTGCGCCCAGAGGGTATCGAATGGCCATTGCGAGAGGATGGCGCCCCCAGTTTCAAACTAGAGCATCTGACGGCGGCGAACGGCATTGCCCATGAGGGGGCTCATGACGCGGTGGCCGACGTGCGCGCCACCATCGCCTTGGCACGACTTCTGAAAGCGCGTAACCCCAAGCTGTTCGATTATTTGCTCGGTTTGCGCGGCAAGCGCGCGGTGGCCAAACAGCTCGACCTTCCCAGCGCCAAACCGCTATTGCACATTTCCCGCCGTTATCCGGCCAGCCGAGGCTGTAGCGCCCTGGTCATGCCGTTGGCAGAGCATCCCACCAACCCCAACGGGGTGATCGTGTACGATTTGAGCGTCGACCCCGGCGATTTGCTGTCGCTCAGTGCCGAGCAGATTCGTGAACGCGTGTTCGTCAGTCAGCAGGACCTTTCTGAAGGTGAGGCGCGCATTCCGCTCAAGGTGATTCATATCAATCGCTGTCCGGTGGTCTTTCCCGCCACGGTGCTCAAAGACGTGGAAGGTGAGCAGAAGGGCGAGTACGGTGCGATCGTGGCGCGCTTGGGCATCGACATCGCCGCCTGTCGAGGGCACTGGAAAACTCTGCGCGAGGCCAGCGGCGTGGCGCAGAAGGTGACCGAGGTATTCAGCGGCGGCTACGAAGAGTCGCCCCAAGACCCTGATTTGATGCTCTACTCCGGCAGCTTTTTCTCTGCGGCGGATCGTCAGCAGATGGAGCGGGTGCTGGCGATGGACCCCTGGGACTTGGTGGGCCAACGCTTTGCTTTTCAAGACCCGCGCCTGGAGGAGATGCTGTTTCGCTTGCGTGCCCGCAGCTACCCCGACACCCTGGAGGGTGAAGAGCGCGAGCAGTGGGAGGCGTTTCGCTGGATGCGTATGAACGATCCTGCGCTATCGGGATTGACGCTCAAAGCGTTTGCGCGTGACATCGAGCGTTACAATCAGCAGCCGCTCACCGATCATGAGCGGCAGATTCTCGAAGAGCTGGTGATGTTCGTCGAGGCCATGATGCCAGCCCAGGCATTCGATGCCTAAGCTGGCAATGGTGACGGCTAGCGAGCGTCGAAGGGGGCGAGCGTCTCACGGTAAGCGGCGATATCGCTGGGCGCATCCCCAGGATTGAAGCGAATGTCTAGCGGGTGTGCGAGCAGCGCAGGCCAGAGCGCCTGCAGCTCCTCGACACTAACCTCGAGGGCGCGTTCTGCGATCTGCTCACGGCGGTCGAAGCGTACCTCGTCGAGTGCCGTGGCTTGCCAATAGCGATTGGCCATGCCCTGCAGGCTGGTATCCCGCTGGCGCAGTCGGTCATGCACCGCTTGCCGGTGGGCCGCCAGCTCCTCATCGCTGAGCGTCTCGAGGCGCTCCCCGGCGGCTGCCATGAAGGCGTCCATCCGTTCGGCAATGGTGCCACTATCCACGTCCGGCGACTGCACGATCAGACCAATGCCCGGTGCTTCCAGCAGCGGCGAATAGCCCGCATTGACGATATAGCCAAGCTGCTCCTCGGTGCGTAACTGCTGGTAGAAGGGCGTGTCCAGCCACTGGGCCAGAACGCTGAGGCGCGCCTGCTCGTCGATGCTGGTATCGCGCCCCTGCAGGTAGCGCAGTACCAGTGACTCTTCACGGGTGCTGTGTGGATGAAGCACCGTCGATTCCTCGCTCGCCTCCAGTGGCGCCAGCGTGGGAATGTCATCCTGCGTCAAGCGCGGGGTCAGCGCGCCGCGAATGAGACTGGCCTGTTCTCGTGCCTGGTCGGCGGTCAGGTTCCCCACGGCCATGGCGTCGATGTATAGACCATCGAGGAAGCGTTCGCGAAAATCCTCCAGGTGGTGCTTATCGAGTCGTTTGCTGGCGGCCAGCAGTTCGTCGGTCGACCACTGGGGGGAGAGCAGCGCCTCACCCAGGGCTCGGCTGGCTTGGCCGGTCAACGACGCGCGTGGCGCGTTGCGCCACTCCCGCTGTAGCTGGTAGCGCACCCGCTCGAAGGCGCCAGCAGAGATATCCGCCTGCTGAAGCTGCTCGATGGCTTGCTCGATGAGCGGCGTTTGGCCATCCCGCCAACCGGAAAACGACAGCGTCATACCGCGCGCGTGGGCGTAGGCGCTAAACGACTGACCGGCAAGCCACGCGGGGTAAAGCGACTCGTTGAGGCTGTCGTTGAGCCAGCCTGCGAGTAACCGCGTCAGCACGGCCTCTTCCGCCGAGTAGCTGGCGCTGGGGTGCTGTAGGCTCACCCGCCATTCGACGCTGGGCGTATTGAAGCGGCTGTCCTGCATGTGCCAAGCGGTAAACGTCGGCGTATCGATGAGTGTCGACGGCTGCTCGTCCTGGCCCGCTTGAAGGGTTAGGTCGCTGGCAATGAAAGGGTTGGGGGCAGGGAGCGCGAGACCGCTCAAGATCTGACCGGCCGTCGTGGGTGGCAGCTCTTTCCACTGGGTATTGAACCACGGTGAGACGGTATCGCTCTCCACATCCGGCGCAGAGTAGACGCGCAGCAGGTTGTCAGGCGTTAGGGCGTCCAAGTAGAGCTGCTGGCGCTCGCTGTCCATGCCGTCCATGCGATAGGCGGCGTACTGCACGTCTTCCACCGGGTAGCGCGAAAGGCTCATGGCTAGGCGGGTGGCCTCTTGCTGGGGGGCGCCGTGCTGTTGAAAGCGAAACGCCTGCTCGCTGAGACTTTTTTGCTCGTCGTAGCGCCACTCGGCCAGCCCGTCGGCGCGAATCTGCTCGATCGCGGCAAACAGCGTGGCTTCGATGTCGTCAAGGCGTTCGGCACCCATGGGCGTCAGGCTAATGGAGACGGTAAATAGTGCTTCATTGCCATCACCGCGGCCCACACCCGCTGAGAGCCCATCGGCCAGGCCCGCCTCACGCAGCACGGCCAGCAGGCTACCGTCGCCCTCATCGCCTAGTAAGTGGGCGATGAGCTGAGTCGGCTTGGTGCGGTACTCGTCCGTGGGGTCGGGAACGGGGAAGTAGAAACGCAGTTGGCGGCGATCCTGCAGCGACTCTCGTTCGATATAGCGCGGCAAGGTGTCGGGGTCGATCAGCGGCTCGTCGACGGTGGGTGCGCTTAATCCATGGTCAGGAATGTCGGCAAAGCGCTCCACCACGAGGGCTTCCAACTCGTCGAGCGGCTGGGGGGCCACCACGGCCAAGTTCATGACGTTGGCGTCGTAGTAGCGGTGGTAAAAATCGATCACCCGCTCGCGTAGCGTTGCTTCGCCCTCTGGCGGGTTGGCCAGGGTGTCTCTGCTGCCCACCGCGAAACCGGTGGTGGGATTGTCTGGGTTGAGCAGTTGATTCAGCACGTCGTTTTCACGACGGGACTCATCGCGGATGCGCGCCATGTACTCGGAGTGGACGATGTTGCGCTCGCTCTCCAGGTGGTCGGCATTGAACAGCGGCGAGAGAAAGAATTCGCTAAAGCGATCCAGCGCGCCGGGCAGCGCGGAGGGCTCGATATCGAAAAAGTAGTTGGTGTCCTGCTGAGCCGTGAAGGCGTTGTGCGACCCTGCGTTATCCGAGATGTAGCGCTGATAGGCATCCGACTGCGGGTAGGGGTCGGTACCTAAAAACAACATATGCTCAAGGAAGTGGGCCAGACCCTGGAGGTCGTCCGGGTCTTGAGCACTGCCGACCCGCACGTTCATGGACGCGGCGGCCTTGTCGGCATCGGGGTCGCTGACCAGCAGCGCCTGTAAGCCATTGTCGAGGGTGATGACCCGGTAGTCGCGGTCATCGAAAGGGCTGATGGTCGGGGTAATGGCCTCGGCGACCGGGCTCTCTTCTGCCCAGAGGGGAGTGGCGGGCGCCAAGAGCAGGCCGATGGTCAGGCCAACAAGCGCGCGCCTTGCCAGCAGGCGAGGCGGAATAACAGACATAGTGGGCAACATTACGGCTCCTGTGACACGGACCAGCGCAACATGGGCCCCGTAGGGTGTGCGCAAGAGGGTGACTGATAGGCAGGGTTATTCACATGCTTTGATACCGGAAAAGCGCCCAACAGTTCCAGTGGGGCGGGCATCAACATGGGCGTTAGTGCCTCGACGTCGGTGCCAGGGTCTAGCCAGCGGTGTAGCGCCTGAGGGGGAATGATCACCGGCAAGCGGTCGGTGAGCGACGATAGGCAGGCGTTGGCTGGCACGCTAATCAGCGCCGTCGAGTCGGTAAAGGTGGTCAGCGTGGTGTGGTAACGGCACCAGAGCGCACCGAGTAGCAGCGGGGAGCGGTTCACGTGGGTCACCAGAAACGGTTGCTTGCTGCGTGTCTGGGGCTTCCACACGTAAAAGCCACTCACCGGAATCACGCAGCGCCGAGCGTTGAACGCTTCGTGAAACATGGGGCGCTCACTCAGCGTTTCCGCTCGGGCGCAGTGCGGGGCGTGGTCGAGGACCTTGAGCCAGGGCGGCGTCAGCCCCCAAAAGAGCGGCGTGTGCGTTAACTGCCCCTGCTCTAAACGAAGGGCGGACACGGGCTGGCGCGGTGCTAAGTTGGGAGACTCGATGAGCAAAGCGGTGCTTTTGAGGTCTGGCGCAAGGCGGGCAAGGGATAGGCGCTGTACGTGTAGGCGTCCCGTCATGCCGGTCTCCTTAGGGCGCGATGCCTGCGGCGCTGATGCAAAATGGCAAAGGGAAGTCGTAATACGTTAAATGTCGCGTTTTAGTGTCGAAAACAGTGTTCGATGTAAGGTATCCTATCGTATACCTTGCTCACGCTAAAGCGCGAGGAGGCATTCTTCCCTGTTTGCCGCTGACCTGAAGAGATCGCCATGGCCCGTCCTAGACAGCATGCGCCCGATGCCCTCCACGCGCAGGTCATGCACGCTTGTGATGAGTGGTTGGCTAAGCAGCCAGTCCATGGTTTATCACTACGTGCTCTGGCCAGAGAGGTGGGCTGCGCGCCCAGTACGCTGCTAAAACTCTACGGCAGCTTTAACAATTTATTGCAGCACGTCAACGTAGAAACCCTCGCACGTTTGCAGCACACCATCACGAGTTTGGCTGAAGACGATCCCGAGCCCTGGCTGCGTTCTCTGGCGCATGCTTACTGGCGGTTCGCCGAGCAGGACTGTTATCGCTGGCAGCTGTTGTTCGACTATCCGCTGGCTCAGGAGGGTGAGCTGGACCAGCGTCAGAGCGATCTCATCGAGGCGCTGTTTACGCAGGTAGAAACCTCGTTAAAGCAGTATCAACCCGTTCTAGACGACTTGGAAGCGCGTCGTCTAGGCCGCACGCTCTGGGGCAGTGTACATGGCTTGGTGCAGCTTGGCTTGAATGAGCGGCTTGGCTATTGGCAGGGTCAGCAACTCAAGGTCGATGAACTCTTGGAGCAGCTCATGAGCACGGTGCTGGCTGGGTTGCGTCACCGGGGTGCCACGACGTGACATGGGGGATCAAGACCACCCGTTGCTTATTACGCCGTGTCATTTACCTGGCCATGCGCGGCTGTTATCGGCTATCTGTACACGGTCAATTCAATGTTCCCAAGCAGGGGGCGGCGCTGGTCGTGTGCAACCATGTGAGCTTCATGGATGCACTGGTGCTGGGCGGTGGAAGCCCCCGCCCGCTGCGCTTCGTGATGGACCAGCCTATTTTTGAATCCCGCTGGCTGAAGTGGTGGTTCCAACTGGTGGGGGCGATTCCGATTGAGTCGGAGCGCCACAGCCCCGGCGCGCTGCGGCGCACCCTGGATGAGGTGAGCAGGGCGCTGCGCCAGGGAGATATCGTCATGGTATTTCCAGAGGGGCGCTTGACCCCCGATGGGGAGATTCACACCTTCCGTCGTGGTCTCGAAACCATCCTCGCGCGTGACAATGTACCGGTGATTCCTGCCGGGCTGGCGGGACTATGGGGGTCGTGGACGTCCCACTACGGCGGCAAGGCGTTGAAAAAGTGGCCCTCCCGTTTTAGGGCGCCAGTGAGCCTGCATTTTGGCCCACCCATCGCCGTCCATGAGGTCGAAGGCGTCGCGCTAAGGCGTTTTTTAGAGCAGCGAGTTAGAGCATTGAAAGCCGCGGGCGACAGCGACATCGCTCGGCGCCCGTCGAAGCAGGCGGATTAACGGCGGGGCAGGCGTAGTTTTTGCCAGCAACGTGCCGATGTGATCAAGTTGTCGCGAATCTCCAGAATTTCCATCCGTGTATTGCCGATTTGCAGGCAGGCAGGGCCTTCTGGGAACGCCTCCAAGTGTTCGAGAATCAGCCCGTTCAGCGTCTTGGGGCCGTCGGTGGGTAGCTGCCAGCCAAGCATCTTATTGATCTCGCGGATATTCGCCGTGCCTTCGATGACATGGCTGCCGTCGTCCTGCTGATGAATTTCGTCATCTTCGGAAACGTCGGTGGTGAACTCGCCGACGATCTCTTCGAGAATATCCTCCAGCGTCACCAGGCCCTCTACATCGCCGTACTCATCCACTACGATACCGATCCGTCGCTTCTGCTTCTGAAAATTCAGCAGCTGGGTATGCAGTGGCGTGGACTCGGGAATGAAGTAGGGCTCCCGCGCTTCTTGAACGATGGCGGCTTTAGTCACCTCGCTGCGGGATAAAAAGCGCGCAGCGTTACGCAGGTGCAGCATGCCAATGATGTTGTTGATATCGCCCTTATAGACCGGTAGGCGTGTGTGCTGGCTGGTCCGGATCTGGGTCAGAATGTCTTCCAGCGAATCGTCCAAATCGATACCCAGCACTTCGTGGCGGGGCACCATGATGTCGTTCACCGTCACATTTTCGAGGTCCAGAATCGATAGCAGCATGGCGCGGTGGCGGTAGGGGATTAGCGTGCCCGCTTCGTGCACCACGGTGCGCAGCTCGTCACGGGTAAGATTGTCGCCGCCGTTATCGACGCTTTTGACGCCCACCAGGCGTAGCAGGCCGTTAGACATTACGTTGACCAGCCATACCAAGGGGTAGAGCAGTTTGAGCAACGGTTCCAGCGCAAAGGACGTGGGGTAGGCGATGCGCTCTGGCTTGATGGCTGCGTACGTCTTGGGCGTCACTTCCGCAAAGATCAGAATAGTGATGGTCAACAGCGCGGTGGAGATGGCGGGGCCCGATACATCGCCAAAAAAGTGAATGGCGATGATGGTGGCAATCGAGGCTGCCAGGTTGTTGACGAAGTTATTGCCAATGAGGATGACGCCAATGAGACGATCGGGCCGGGTGAGCAGGCGCATGACACGCTTGGCTCTGCGGTCGCCGCTGTTGGCCTGGTGGCTAAGCCGGTAGCGGTTGATCGACATCATGCCTGTTTCAGAACTTGAGAAGAAGGCAGACAGCAAAATGAGTAAGGCTAGCAGGCCGAACAGTAACCCCAGGGGGAAGTCGTCGCTCAAGTCGAAAGTTCCTTTATGGCGTATGAAGCTCGATTTGTAGAAGGATGCCAGTAGCGTGTCAAGCATGCCGCCAGGGCTGCTTGACCGCAATGCCCGCAGGCTTAGCGGTTAAGCAGAATTTCCAGCACGAATTTACTACCAAAGTAGGCCAGCAGCAGTAGAGCACAACCGCCGAGTGTCCAGCGTACGGCGCGCATGCCACGCCAGCCAAACCGGTAACGCCCTACTAAGAGCGTAGTAAAGATGACCCAAGCGCCCAGCGATAGCACCGTTTTATGCACCAAGTGCTGGGCAAAAAGATTATCGAGGAAGATAAGCCCGCTGATGATCGATAGGGTGAGCAGCACGATGCCTGCCCACACCAGCTCGAACAGTACGCGCTCCATGGTGGTCAGCGGTGGTAGCGACTGAACGATGCCGCGAATATGGTGATGACGCAGCGCCTGATTCTGCAAGCCCACCAGCACCGCCTGAACTGCCGCAATGGCCAGCACGGCAAAGGCCAGTGCAGAGCTTACCGCGTGGAGCAAGATGCCCGGCGTCAGGCCGCTATGGCTACCCTGGCTGGGTAGCCATGTCGCCGCGATCAGCGCAATACCGGCCAGCGGAAAGAGAGCAATACCGGCATTCAGTACCGGTTTGAAGAGGCTGGCGACGAGCACCACGTTGACGGCCACCGCCATCAGTAGCGTGGCGCTGGTGGTAAATCCGGGGAGTAGTCCCGGAGATGCACCCACTAGTTTGACGACGACGGGGATGTGGAGCAGTAGGCCGAGTGCACCCAGCAGGCGCACCATCCCCTGGCGAGGTGGCACCCGGCGAAACAGCGTCATGCCCTGCCAGATGGCAGCGGCGACATAGAGTACAAAAGCGATCGTGGCGAACGGGAGCGCCTGCATGATGCTATCCATGCGCCTTGCAGCGCGTTGTTGAACAATAGGGCCAAATCGGCGACAACGTTTGCTGAGGGGCAACTTGCCAGCGCGCCTCAGGCTTTCTCCGTTCCCTCTAGAACGGCTACCCTACTATAACCAATCAAAGCGGCGTCGCACAGCCGTCGAGCGCCAACGCTGACGGCCATGGAGACTCAAGCCGCGAGCGCGTATAATTGCCGCCACATTCGTCCGGTGAATACGCCCGGCGACAGCGACGGAGGCAGAGGCCCCATGTTTCAGAATCTGAGTGAGCGTCTTTCCCAGACGCTGAAGTCGATCAAAGGCCAAGCACGGCTGACCGACGACAATATTAAAGACACCCTGCGCGAGGTGCGCAAAGCGCTGCTGGAAGCCGATGTGGCGCTTCCGGTCGTTAAAGCGTTCATCGAACGGGTACGCGAGCGCGCCGTAGGTCAAGAGGTGTCAAAAAGCCTCTCGCCAGGTCAGCAGTTCGTCAAAATCGTCCAGCAAGAGCTGGAAGCGATCATGGGCGAGGCCAACGAGGGCTTGAGCCTGAAGGGCTCGCCTGCCGTGGTGCTGATGGCGGGTTTGCAGGGGGCCGGTAAAACCACCTCCGTCGCCAAGCTGGCCCGCTACCTGCGTGAGCGCGAGAAGAAAAAGGTATTGGTGGTGTCGGCAGACGTCTACCGTCCAGCGGCTATCGACCAGCTCGAAACGCTGGCGAAAGAGGTGCAGGTCGACTTCTTCCCCTCGCGCTCTGATCAAAAACCGGTCGATATCGCCAATGCGGCCATCAAACACGCCAAGATTCAGTTCCACGACGTGGTGCTGGTGGATACCGCCGGTCGCCTGGCCATCGATGAAGCGATGATGGCGGAAATCCAGGCGCTGCATAAGGCGATCTCCCCCCAGGAAACGCTCTTCGTCGTCGACGCCATGACCGGCCAGGACGCGGTCAATACCGCGAAAGCCTTCCACGATGCGCTGCCGCTGACCGGTGTCATACTGACCAAGGCGGATGGCGATGCGCGCGGCGGTGCCGCGCTCTCGGTGCGCCATATCACCGGCAAGCCCATCAAATTCATGGGTGTGGGCGAGAAAGTCGATGCCCTCGAGCCTTTCCATCCTGACCGGGTCGCGTCGCGCATTCTGGGTATGGGCGACATGCTGTCGCTGATCGAAGAGGCCGAACGCACCGTCGATAAAGACAAGGCCGCGAAGCTCGCCAGCAAGGTCAAGAAAGGCGATGGCTTTGACCTGGAAGACTTTCGCGACCAGCTCCAGCAGCTCAAGAAAATGGGCGGCATGGGCGGTTTGCTAGGCAAGTTGCCCGGCATGGGACAAATGGCCGAGCTGGCGCAAGGCCCTGGTCCTGAAAAAGAGCTGGGCAAGCTGGAGGCGCTGATCAACTCCATGACGCCCCACGAACGCCGCAAGCCCGATATCATCAACGGCTCTCGCAAACGGCGTATTGCTGCTGGCGCAGGCCTTCAGGTGCCCGATCTAAATCGCCTGCTCAAGCAGCATAAGCAGATGCAGAAGATGATGAAGAAAGCGGGCAAGAAAGGCGGCATGCAGAAAATGATGCGCGGTATGTCGGGCATGATGGGCGGCGGTGGTGGTCCGGGTGGCCCCGGCGGCATGGGGGGTATGGGTGGCCCTGGCGGCTTACCCTGGCGCTAGTACCGCCTGGAGAGTGCGCTTGAGCGCGTTCGGCATGGTTGACGGCCTGTGAGTTTTCTGGCTATCAGGCTTTCCAAGCCGGGCGCATTTGCGTAGAATGCGGCCTCTTCATGCGTGGGTGTTGGGAAAATGCGCGTCAGCGTGGTCTCCGACACTGCCCAGTGAAGGTCCTGATGGAGTCTCGCCAACGCTTTGATAAGCAGGCGGTGCGCCAAGAAAACAGTATGACGAGTGTTCTGATAGCGGCTTGCGCTATGTCCCACTCGCGTAACCTCAACCGAAGGATAGTTATCGTATGGTTACCATTCGTTTGGCACGTGGTGGCGCCAAAAAGCGTCCCTTTTATCACCTGACCGTGACCGACTCTCGTAACGCCCGTGACGGCCGTTTCATCGAGCGTATCGGCTTCTTCAACCCGGTCGCCCGTGGTCAAGAAGAACGTCTGCGCGTCGATCTGGATCGCGTCACTCACTGGCAGAGCCAAGGCGCCCAGCTGTCTGGTCGTGTTGCCGAGCTGGTCAAGGAAGCGCGCAAACAGGCGTAAGCCTGTCGCACGCTGTAGCAATCGATGCTGTTGTAGCGGGAGTGGTCGTCGATGACGCGTTTCAATACTGGCCATACTGACGACACGCATGTGGTGCTTGGTAAGCTCACCAGCCCTCACGGGATCAAAGGGTGGCTAAAGGTGTACTCCTATACCAATCCCATGGACAGCATTCTAGAGTACCCCGAATGGTGGGTGCGCCAAGGGGAAACCCTCACGCGCATGACCGTCTTGCAGGGGAGTCGGCAAGGCAAAGGGCTTGTCGTGCAGCTGAAAGGCGTGGATGATCGAACGGCAGCCGAAGGGTTGGCCCAAGCGGACATCCTGATGCCCAAAGAGGCGCTGCCCGAGCTTACCGACGACGAGTATTACTGGCATGAGCTCGAAGGCCTTACCGTCTTCACTCGGTCAGGCGAACGGTTAGGGCAGGTCAGCTACCTGTTCGAGACCGGCGCGAACGATGTCATGGTGGTACGCGGTGATAACGACGCAATCGACAAGCGCGAGCGGCTGTTACCCTTTTTGCCCGATGATGTGATCGTTGAGATCGACCTGGAAGATGGCCGTATGGTGGTCGACTGGGATCCTGAGTTCTGATGAGCCAAGACGCTTTGAACGAACAGCCAGCGGACGATCCAGCGGTGCTCGAAGAGGACGCGACAGACGTACCGGCGATGTGGATTGGCGTGGTATCGCTGTTTCCCGACATGTTCGATGCGATAACCCAGCAAGGTGTGATCGGTCGAGCGGTAGAGAAGCAGCGCATTGCCCTTGAGTTCTGGAATCCGCGTGATTATGCCACCGACCGCCACCGCAGCGTGGACGATCGCCCCTATGGCGGCGGCCCAGGCATGCTGATGAAGGTAGATACGCTCCGAGCGGCTATCTTTGATGCGCGCCAACGTGCCGAGCAGGCCACCGGCCTGACGCCAACGGTGATCTACCTGTCGCCCCAAGGGCGTCGGTTGGATCAGCAGGGTGTTCAAACGCTCGCGTCGGCAGGCCCGCTGGTCGTGGTCGCCGGGCGCTACGAAGGTATCGACGAGCGTGTGGTGGAGAGTGACATCGATGAAGAGTGGTCGATTGGCGACTATGTGCTGAGCGGCGGCGAGCTGCCCGCGATGGTGCTGATCGACGCAGCGGCAAGGCTGGTACCCGGCGTGCTGGGCCACCAGGATTCCGCTATCGAAGACTCGTTTAACGACGGTTTGTTAGACTGCCCGCACTATACCCGTCCTGAAGTGATTGACGGGCGCCGAGTGCCTGACGTGCTGCTTAGCGGAAATCATGCAGCCATCAAGCGCTGGCGGTTGAAGCAGTCGCTGGGGCGTACCTGGCAGCGTCGTCCTGATCTGTTGGCAGGACGTACTCTTAACGCCGAGCAGCAAACGCTGCTAGACGAGTTTATCGAGGAATACGCTTTGTCCTCTACGGCGGTTGCCCGCCCGTAGCACAAAGCGGCGGTGCAGGACGACGACAGCCGTGCGTACCTGCGTCACCCATAACGACTCCCGCGTAGCTCGCTTCGAGCGCCGGGATCACGGTTTGCCCCTTCCACGACTGCGTGGCAAGCCATTACGTTATTTAGGAGTATGAAGATGAGCAGCAAGAACAAGGTGATCCAGGCGATCGAAGCCGAGCAAATGAGCAAAGAGATTCCTGCTTTTGCACCGGGCGACACCATCGTCGTTCAGGTTAAAGTAAAAGAAGGCACTCGTGAGCGTCTGCAGGCGTTTGAAGGTGTGGTCATCGGTAAGCGTAACCGTGGCCTGAACTCCGCTTTCACCGTGCGTAAAATCTCCCACGGTGTTGGCGTCGAGCGTACCTTCCAGACCTACAGCCCGCTGGTAGACTCCATCGAAGTCAAGCGTCGCGGTGACGTTCGTCAAGCCAAGCTGTACTACCTGCGTGAGCGTAGCGGTAAGTCGGCGCGTATCAAGGAAAAGCTGGCTTAATCGCCACTTTTTCTCGAGCGCCTGGCGCTCGGATACGGAAAACCCCGTCACCGCTTTGCGGGGCGGGGTTTTTGTTTATGGCTTTGCAATGAGACCGTTAGCCGATGAGCGTGATCGATGCGTATCTGGATGCTCTGTGGTTAGAGCAGGGCGCCAGCGACCATACGCTAGCGGCCTACCGTCGTGATTTGACCGCTTGGCAAGAGCAGCTCGAGCGCGATGATGAAACGTTGCTCACGGCGTCCCCCGCGCGGTTTGGCGCTTGGATGGAGCAGCGCCGCGAGCAGGGATACCAGCTGCGCAGCAATGCACGGATGTTGTCGTCGCTACGCAGTTTTTATCGCTGGGCACGACTGTATGGTCATATCGACAGCGACCCGCTGGCCAACGTGTCGCTCCCCAAAGTGCGCCCCAGCCTGCCCGATACGTTGGAAGAAGACGAAGTCGAGCGTTTGTTGCTAGCCCCGGATGTGGGCACGCCGCTGGGTGTGCGTGATCGCACCATGCTGGAGCTGCTTTACGCCTGCGGGCTACGAGTGTCGGAGCTGGTCGGGCTGACCGGCGACGCGATCAACCTGCGCCAAGGCGTGGTGCGGGTACGCGGTAAAGGCGATAAAGATCGCCTGGTGCCCATGGGGGACGAGGCCGCTGCTTGGCTGGCACACTATATCGAAACGGCGCGGCCAACGCTGATGCAAGACCCCACACGCCCGGCGCTGTTCCCTGGTCGAGGCGATAAGGCCATGACGCGGCAAACGTTTTGGCATCGTATCAAAGCCCATGCCATCACGGCGGGCATTGCTCGGCCGCTTTCTCCTCACACGCTGCGCCACGCCTTTGCGACCCATTTATTGAATCATGGGGCGAATTTGCGGGTCGTACAGTTGCTGTTGGGTCATAGTGACCTGTCCACCACGCAAATTTATACCCATGTTGCCCAGGCGCGCCTGGAGCAACTGCATGCTGAACACCATCCGCGAGGTTAATCAAAGAATGCACCTACGTATGCCGACCGTTGCGAAATCCTGTGTTCCCTGGCTGGTGCTGGCGAGTAGTTTAATCCCTGCGGCTGCCTTCGCCGATGACGTGGCCGAACGCTTGGCTGACAGCTTGCAGGTGAACGGCCAGCCAATGCCGGTAGAGCAGGTGAGCGCCACGCCGATGGAAGGGATCTACCATGTACGCCTGGAGAGTGGTGAGTCGTTTTACGCCAATGCAGACGGTAGTCATTTTTTGGTAGGGGACCTTTATCAAAACGGGGATAATGGGCTGGTGAATCTGACCGAGCAGGCTCGCAACCAAGAGCGCGCAGCGGCGCTAGCGGCGATTCCCGAGAGCGAGCGCGTCGTGTTTAGAGCCATCGATGAGCCCAAGGCCACGGTGGTGGTATTTACCGACCCTACCTGCCCCTACTGCGAGCGCCTTCATGAGACCATTCCCGAGCTCAACGAGCGGGGAATTGCGGTACACTATCTCGCCTTCCCGCGGGCCGGGATGGGCAGCGGTGCCGCCGAGACCTTGCAGCAGGTATGGTGCTCCGACAACCGTAGCGAAGCGATGAATCGGGCCAAAGAGGGCCAGACGATCGCCGCTTCGGCCAGCTGCGACAATCCGGTGGCCGATCAATACGCGCTGGGGCAAGCGCTAGGGGTGCAAGGCACGCCCGCGATCATCCTGCCCGATGGGCAAATGGTGCCTGGCTTCGTGCCCCCCGAGCGGCTCGTGGCCATGTTAGGCTTGGAAGACGAATAACGTCACATGAGTGACGAACGAACACGCTGAGACACTGATTCAAGAAGCGGCACCTGCGGGTGCCCAACATGAAAGGGGACGTATTTTGAAACCGGTAAGAGTAGGCATTTGTGGGTTAGGTACTGTCGGTGGTGGCACCTTCAACGTATTGACGCGCAACGCGGACGATATCAGCCGCCGTGCAGGCCGCCCGATCGTGATCGAGCAGGTAGCCCACCGCAGTATTCATCCCGACTGCGACATTACCGGCATCAAAGCGACGACCGACGTGTTCGAAGTCGCCAACAACCCCGATGTGGACGTACTGGTCGAGCTGATTGGCGGCTACGATATCGCCCGTGAACTGGTGCTCACCGCGATTGCCAACGGCAAACACGTGGTCACCGCCAATAAGGCGCTGATCGCCGTCCACGGTAACGAAATTTTCCGTGCCGCCCATGAAAAGGGGGTGATCGTCGCCTTCGAAGCCGCCGTGGCGGGCGGCATTCCGGTCATCAAGTCGCTGCGTGAAGGTCTGGGGGCCAACCGTATCGAGTGGGTGGCCGGTATCATCAACGGCACCGGCAACTTCATTTTGACCCACATGCGCGACGAAGGCCGTGCCTTCGAAGACGTGTTGGCCGAAGCCCAGGCGCTGGGCTATGCCGAAGCCGACCCGACGTTCGATGTGGAAGGCATCGATGCGGCGCACAAGCTGACCATCCTGGCTTCCATTGCCTACGGTGTGCCGCTGCAGTTCGAAAAAGCCTTCACCGAAGGGATCTCCCGCATTACCGCCGAGGACGTGGAGCAGGCCGACAACCTCGGCTACGTCATCAAGCATCTGGGGATCTCCAAGCGCACCGATCAAGGGTTAGAGCTGCGTGTTCACCCCACGCTGATTCCCAAAGAGCGTCTGCTCGCCAATGTACACGGCGTGAAAAACGCCATTGCGGTGATGGGCGATGCGGTTGGTCCCACGCTCTATTACGGCGCGGGTGCCGGTGCCGAGCCTACGGCGTCAGCCGTGGTCGCCGATCTGCTGGACGTGGCGCGGGACATTGCCACCGACCACCACTACCGCGTGCCTTATCTGGCGTTTAGCGGCATCGACGAAGACGTTAGTCAGCTGCCGATCATGCCGATGGAAGAGATCACCACGGCGTACTATCTGCGCCTGCTGGCGGTGGACCGTCCTGGCGTGCTGGCCCGCGTGGCCACGATTTTGGCCGAGCAGGGCATCTCCATCGAGGCACTGATTCAAAAAGAGGCCACCGAAGGCGAACTGGTGCCGATCATTCTGCTGACGCATCGCACCAAAGAGAAGCAGATGAACGAAGCGATCCGTGAGATCGAAGCCATGGCGGATATTGCAGGCCCCGTCACGCGAATTCGCGTGGAAAGCCTGGACGAGGGAGAGTAACCGATGCGCTATATCAGCACGCGTGGGCAAGCGCCCGCGCTCTCTTTCGAAGAGGTAGTGCTCACCGGCATGGCTAGCGACGGCGGTCTTTACGTTCCGGAAACGCTGCCCGAATTCTCCAAAGAGGAGCTGGCCAGCATGGCCGGGCTCTCCTACGCCGAGATCGCCTTTCGGGTGATGAAGCCGTTCGTCAACGGTGAGATCGATGACGAGACCTTCCGCCGTCTGGTGACCGAGGCGTATGCCACGTTCAACCACGACGCGGTGGTGCCGTTGAAGCAGCTGGATGCCAGCCACTTCCTGCTGGAGCAGTTTCACGGCCCGACACTAGCCTTCAAGGACGTGGCGCTGCAACTGCTGGGACGACTGCTGGACCACTTCCTGAAAAAGCGCGGTGAGCGCGCGGTGATCATGGGGGCCACGTCCGGGGATACCGGCTCGGCGGCCATCGAAGGCTGCCGCCACTGCGACAACCTCGATATTTTCATTCTGCACCCCCACAACCGCGTCTCCGAAGTGCAGCGTCGCCAGATGACCTCGGTGCTTGCCGACAACGTCTTCAACATCGCCATTGAGGGCAACTTCGACGACGCCCAGGCGATGGTCAAGGCCAGCTTTGCCAACCAAGACTTCTTGAACGGCACGCGGCTCGTGGCGGTGAACTCGATCAACTGGGCGCGCATCATGGCCCAGATCGTCTACTACGTGGCCGCTGGCGTGGCGTTGGGTGCGCCCCAGCGGGAAGTGAGCTTCTGCGTGCCCTCGGCCAACTTCGGCAACGTCTTTGCAGGCTATATGGCTTACAAGATGGGCCTGCCGGTGAAGCAGTTCATCATCGCCACCAACGCCAACGACATTCTGCACCGCACGCTCGCGGCCAACGACTTCTCCAAGAAAGAGCTGGCAGCCACGCTGGCGCCTTCCATGGATATCGTCGTGTCGTCCAATTTCGAGCGCCTACTGTTCGATGCCTACGACCGCGACGGGGCCGCCGTGGCCGCGCTGCTGGAGCGCTTCCAGCAAGCGCCCACCGCGCTTGCCGATGCGCCGCTGGCCAAGCTGCGCGAGAAGTTCGCGAGCTACAGCGTCGATGACGAGACGATCCTGGAAGTGATTCGAGAAGCGCATCATCGCACCGGGGAAATTCTCGACCCGCACACGGCCACTGGCTACCGCGCGGCCGAGCGGGCGCGTGTGGATACCACCACACCGATGATCACCCTGGCTACCGCGCACCCGGCAAAGTTCGCCGAAGCCGTGGTGAAAGCGGGCTTCCAGGGCGTACCGCTGCCGACCCACATGGACGACCTGCTGGAGCGCGAAGAGCGCTACACGGTGTTGCCCGCCGAATTGAGCGCGGTCCAGCAGTTCGTTGCTGACAACCGCCGCTGAGGTGATATGACCCAGGTGTCACCCCTTTCTCAGCAGAGTCACCATCCCCGCTTAGAGCCTCGTCCCCTGGACGAGGCTGTCTATTTACGTGCCCAGTCAGAAGGACTGAGCGAGCTGCAGGCGCGGCTGTTGGCCTCCCGGCTGCCAGGCTATACCGGTGAGTTGGCGCCGCTGGTGTCACCGAGCCTGCGCTATCTCGTCCATCCTGAAAAACTCGCCGATGGCCCTCGTGCGGCGGAGCGCGTTGCTCAAGCGGTCGCCGAGGGCGAGTCTATCGGTATTCTGACCGACTACGATGTGGATGGCATCACCTCCCACGTGGTCATTCGGCGCACGCTGGTCGAGCTGTTTGGCGTGCCCGAGCACAAGCTGCACAGTTTGATTGGCCACCGTATTCACGATGGCTACGGCATCAGCCTGCCGCTGGTGGATCGAACGCTGAGCTTAAAACCGCTGCCGACGCTGGTGATTACCGCCGACTGCGGCAGTTCTGACGAGCCGCGCATTGCGCGCTTGAAAGCAGCGGGTATCGATGTGGTGGTCAGCGACCACCACGCGCTGCCCCTGGAGGGCCCGCCGCCCTCGGCCTACGCCTGCGTGAACCCGACCCGCGGCGACTGCGCTTACCCGGATAAAACCATTGCAGGCTGCATGGTGGCGTGGCTTCTGATGTCACTCGCCCGCAGTGTACTGGTGGAGTGGGGCGCGCTGCCCGAGGCCACGCCGAAGCTCTCGCCGTGGCTCTCCTACGTGGCGTTAGGCACCGTGGCGGACTGCGTCTCGCTAGGCGGAAGCCCCGCCAATCGGGCGGTGGTCAGCCATGGCCTGACGCTAATCAACCGCATGGACGCCGCCTGCTGGCGAGCCATGGCCGCGCGCTTAGGGGCCGACAGCGTGCCCTTCAATGCCGAAACACTGGCGTTTCAGATGGGGCCGAGAATCAACGCTCGCTCACGATTGGACGACCCCTACGCGGCACTTCACTTCATGCTGGCCGAGAGTGACGGCGTCGCGAACCGGCAGCTCGAGGTGCTCGATCAGGATAACCAATCGCGCAAGGCCATCGAAGCGGATATGGCCGAGGAGGCGCGGGCGCTCGCCGCACCTGCTTTGGAGGCCAACGAGCCTGCCGTCGTGGTGCTTCTGGAAGATGGCCACCCCGGCGTGCAGGGCATCGTCGCCTCGCGGCTGGTCCAGGCCTACGGGCGTCCAGCCGTGGTGCTGACGCGGGCAGCGGCACCTAATATGCTCACCGGCTCCGGGCGCTCCATCGAGGGGCTGCACCTAAGGGATGCCCTGCAGCGCACCTTCGAGCTTGCGCCCGAGGCGCTGCCGCGCTTCGGCGGGCACAGTGGTGCCGCAGGCGTCGGCGTGCCGCGGGAGCAGCTCGATACCTTCAAAACGGCGTTTTTGCAGGCGGTGAGCGAGCAGTTGGGCGATACACCGCTCTACCCGCGTCTGTGGACCGATGGCGAGCTCTCGACTGCCCAGCTCTCGTTGGCCACGCTGGAAGAGATCGAGACCTTGGGCCCCTACGGGCGGGAGTTCGATCCGCCGCTGTTCGAAGGGCGCTTTATCGTCGAGGCGTTACGCCCCGTTGGGGCGGAGGGTTCACACCTAATGATGGAGCTCTCCATGGGAGCGGTGACCCGCAAAGCGATTTGGTTTCGCGCTCTCACGCCGGGGGAGCTGCCCTCGTTTGGCGTGGGCGACACGCTGCACTGCGCGTACAAGCTCAATCGTAACCGCTGGCGGGGACGCGAGTCGCTGCAGCTGATGGTGGAGCACGCTAGCCCCGTTTAACGCTCTCCGCTATCCTCGCGTCCTTGGCCGCTCGAGCGGCCGCTCCAATAATCCCAAAAAAGGACGCTCTCATGCGCATGGAAGATCTTCCCAAGGACCCCCACAAGCCCTACGAAGACATCATGGCGATGTTGTTGGGGACGCTGTTCGTCGCACTCGGGGTGACGTTCTATACCCACGCGGTGTTGCTCACCGGTAGCACCGCAGGGATGGCGCTACTGCTCAATTACCTGACCGGGTGGGGTTTTGGCGTCTGGTTTTTTGCCATCAACCTGCCGTTTTACTATCTGGCGATCAAACGCATGGGGTGGAGCTTTACGCTGCGCACCTTTGTCGCCATTGGCTTGGTCTCGCTGTTCTCCGAGCTCACCCAGGGGTGGGTCGAATTTGCCAACGTGCCGTCGCTCTACGCGGCGCTGATGGGCGGGGCGCTGATGGGCATTGGCATGCTGATGCTGTTTCGCCACCGTACCAGCCTTGGCGGTATCAACATTCTCGCCCTCTACCTGCAGGACAAACACGGCCTGCGGGCGGGCTATGTGCAGCTCGGCATTGACGGCGTGATTCTGCTGATTGCCCTGACTCAGCTCCCCCTGGATCGAGTAGGCTACTCGGTACTCGGCGCGCTGATGCTCAATCTAATCATCGCTCTGAACCATAAGCCAGGGCGTTATATCGGGGTGAGCTAGCCGTGATGACGTAAAATCATCTAGTTAAGCCAAAACCACCAGACGATCAAGCCAATGATGGCAATACCCGCAAGGTTGATCAGTAAACTCATACGGCCTCCTGTTGGCTGGGCTTCCATAACCGCAGGCGGTTGGCGTTGCTGACCACGGTGATCGACGAGAGCGACATGGCCGCCCCAGCAAGGATCGGTGAGAGCAGCATGCCGGTCATCGGGTAGAGCACGCCGGCGGCAATTGGGATGCACAGCACGTTATAGCCAAACGCGCCGATCAGGTTCTGCTTGATGTTGGTCAGCGTGGCCCGACTCAGTTCGATTGCGGTGGCCACGCCGTGCAGCGAGCCGCGCATCAGCGTGATACCGGCGCTCTCCATGGCGATATCGGTGCCCTGACCAATGGCAAAGCCGACGTTGGCTCGGGCCAGTGCGGGGGCATCGTTGATGCCGTCGCCCACCATGCCAACGACTTCGCCCACCGCTTGGCGGCGCTCGATCTCTGCATGTTTGTCATCGGGCGTCATCCCAGCCTTGAACTGGCTAATGCCGACCTCGCGGGCCACCGCAGCGGCGGTATGCTCGTTATCGCCCGTGAGCATTACCACGGTTAACCCATCGTCCTGCAAGCGCTTCACGGCGGCCGCGGCATCGTTGCGCAGCGGGTCGCTAACGCCGAAAAGGGCGGCCAGCTTGCCGTTCACCGCTAAATAGACCAGCGAGCGCGCCTTGGCTTCCAGCTGGCGAATGTGCTCGTCCGCTGGGGAGAGGTCGACTCCAGCCTCCTCCAATAGCCGCGCATTGCCCAGCAGCAGCGCGTCATTGGCTTGGCTGGTGCCTTTCACACCGCCGCCGGTCACGCTATCAAAGCTAGCCAGCGTATCGGGGCGGGCGTCGTGCTCTTCGGCGTAGGCCGTCAGCGCTTTGGCCAGCGGGTGTTCCGAGCGGCTCTCTAGGGCGGCCACCCAGGCCAGCACTTGGGGGCTGTCGTTATGCAGCACCGTTGCCTCGGTGACGCGCGGTTTGCCCTCGGTCAGCGTTCCCGTTTTATCGACCACCAGGGTGGTCAGGCGGCTCGCGGTTTGCAGCGCCTCTCCGCTGCGCACCAGTACGCCATGCTCGGCGGCTTTGCCCACGCCAATCATGGTGGAGATCGGGGTGGCCAAGCCCAGCGCGCAGGGGCAGGCAATGATCAGCACGGTCGTGGCAGTGACCAGCATATGAATGACCACCGGGGCAGGCCCCAGGTTGTACCAGGCAAGGGCCGTCGACACGGCCATGATCATCACGGCGGGCACGAACACGCCTGAGATTTTATCGGCCAGCTCACCAATCGGTGGGCGAGAGTTTTGGGCGCTGGCGACCTGCTCGGTAATGCGTCCCAAACGGGTATCGCGGCCGATGCGCGTGGCGCGGTAGACTAAACTGCCGTTGCCATTCACCGTGCCCGCACTGACCTCGTCATCCGCCGTTTTGTGCACTGGCACGGGTTCGCCGGTGAGCATCGACTCATCGATATAGCTCTGGCCGTCGAGTACCACGCCATCTACCGGAAGCCGCTCGCCTGGGCGCACGCGGATACGGTCATCCAGCGCGACGTCGTCCACCGCGATCTCTTGTTCGACGCCGTTGCGGATCACCCGGGCGGTTTTCTCCTGCAGGTCGAGCAGCCGTTTAAGCGCATTGCTCGTGCGACCGCGGGCACGTAACTCCATGGCGTTACCCAGGAGAATCAACCCCACCACCATGGCCGACGCTTCAAAATAGATGCCCTGAGCCACCTCCGGCAGCCAGGGGGCGAAGAGCACCACCATCATCGAGTAGAGCCAGGCGGTGCCAGTGCCCATTGCCACCAGGGTGTCCATGTTGGCCTGATGATGCTTGAGCTGTTTCCAGGCGTTGGTGAAAAAGTGCCGCCCAGGAAAGGCCAAAATGGCGAGCGTCAGCAGGCCAATCACCAGCCAGTACAGGCGGCCCACGCCCATGGCGTGTGGGTGATAGACGAACATGCTCATCATCAGCGGAATCGCGAGGGAGAGTGACAGCACGCTGCCCTTTAGGCGCTGGCGGTAGGTAACGGCCTCTTGCGCCTCGCGCGTGCGCTCGGCGTCACGCATATCCACGATCGGTTCGGCGCGATAGCCCGCTTCGGCCACGGCGGCCATTAGCGCTTCCTGAGTAGCGCTGCCGGTGATGTGTGCGGTGTGGGTGCCGAAATTCACCGAGGCGCCGCTGACGCCGGGCGTGTTGGCAAGCGCTTTTTCGACGCTTTTGACACAGCCCGCGCAGGTCATGCCGCTAATTAGCAGGCGCTGTTGGGGCGCAGCCACGGGAGTGCTCTGTGAGTCGGTGGACGACGGCGCGTCTTGGTGAGATACGTCACTTGTGTCGTTGCTGGGTGGGTAGCCCGCTTCGTTGAGAGCACTATCCAGCGCTTGATCGTCGAGGGAACTGGCCACTTCCAGACGCTTTTCTGCCGGAAAGCCCTCCACTTGGGCCGCTGGGTCATGCGCTTGAATGGCCTCGCGCATGCGCTTGACGCAGCCCTGGCAGTTCATGCCCGGCACGGTGCGGGTCAGCATCATGGTTTGCTCGGTGTCGTGCTGCATGGGGCCTCCTCGGGAAAACTTTCGATCAAGCGGCACAGGCTGTGGCCATCCGGGGTGCCATCGGGCATGTCCTGCCAACTTTCCAGTGCCTGTTCCATTCGCTGGGCGAGTGCTTCGAGTTCGGCAATGCGTGCGCGTATTTGCGGCAGCCGGTGAGCGAGCAGATCGCGCACTAGCGGGCAGGGGGAGTCGCCTTGGTCGGCATGGGCCAAAATGTCGCGGATTTCCGCGACGCTAAACCCCAATTTTCGCGCTCGCTGAATAAAGTGCAGACGCTCCAGGTCGTTATTAGAAAAGAGCTGGTAGCCGTTTTCAGGATGCCGGCGGGGGGAGAGCAGGCCTTCGCGCGTATAGTGGCGTACCGTCTCAGGCGTCACGTGAGCACGCTTGGCGAGCTCCCCCACTTTTAAATCGCTCATTGGCATGCCCAACCCCTGTGTGTGGTTAACGTATTGTGAGTGTAAAACCTTTGGGTAACCCATAGGTCAAGCGTTGCTGGTCACTCAGCCGAAAGGACTAAAACACTGATTTAAAACAGTCGTGCGACTAATGTATAAGCAAAAAACAAAATAAAACGCTCGTTTGCCCTTGAACCAAACCCGACATTGGGCGAAAACTGAGGTGTAAGAACAACGCGGGTGGATGGCAGAATCCGCCGGATCATCGGGAGAGAGGCCCACAATGCATAATAACTTCAAAAAACTAACCCTAGTGGCCGCGGTAGCATCAGTAGCTTTTGCTAGCCAAGCCAACGCAGGCGGATATCAAATCAACGAGCAGAGCGTCAGCGGCCAGGGTTACGGCCATGCAGGACGCAGCTCCAACGTTCATGATGCCACGATCGTGTACGGTAACCCGGCGGGTATGTCGTTCCTCGACCGCGCCCAGATTACGGCGGGCGGTACTTTTCTGAGCGTCGATACGGATATTAGTAATGTGAGCGCTAGCCGTACGTTGGATGCTGGGGTTGCTCAGGGTGGCGCACCGAATGGTGTGCAGATACCTGTGGGTGGCATCCCAGGTACTAACGATGGCGATATGGTGCCCGGCACGCTGGTTCCCTTCGCGTTTTATGCTCATCCTGTCAACGAACAGCTGGCGTTCGGCTTTGGTGTCTATGCGCCGTTTGGTTCTAAAACCGAGTACGAAGATACGTTCCAAGGCCGCTATTTTGGCGACTATACCGAACTACGTGTCGTGAGCGCCCAGCCGACCGTTTCATACCGTTTTAACGATCAGTGGTCGGCCGGTATCGGTATTACGTATAACCAAGTAGAGGGTGAGCTGCGTCGCCAGTTGCCCACCAGCGCAGCCTTTAATGCAGCAGGCGACATCGACTCTCGGGTAGAGGGTGACGATGACGGTTGGGGATATAACCTGGGTGTTATTTATCAGCCGGTACCCGAGACCACGTTGGGCTTGACCTATCGCTCGGCAGTGGATTACGAGCTGGAGGGCACCTTCCAAGCCACAGATCCGCTGGGTAACGTCGTGCGTGCCGATACGGCGAGCCTGGACTTGACCACGCCTGAAACGGTCAACTTATCGTTGACGCAGCAAATGACGGATCGCCTGAAGTTGATGTTCGGGGCTTCCTGGGTGCGCTGGAGCCAGTTTGAAGAAATCTCGATTGTAGGCAGCCAGGGCAATGAAATTACCAACGAGCAGCAAAACTACTCGAATGCCTGGGCCTTTGCCACAGGCGGTGAGTATCAGTTAACGCCGACCTTAGCCCTGCGTGCAGGTGTGACGTTAGACTTCACGCCTACCAATGACCAAGACCGCAGCGTACGTATTCCGTCCGATGACCGGCGCATCTTCTCGCTTGGCGCAGGCTGGAGTCCGACCCCTGACTTGACGCTGGACTTTGCCTACTCCTACCTCACCGAGCGCAGCACCTTTGTTGAGCAAGATCGCCAAGACCTGCTTGCCAGTGCCCAAACCGGTGGTATTCCCGTCGGCGGCGCGACTTACTCAGCCGACTACAAAAACGAAGCCCATGGTTTCGGTGCCCAGTTGACCTATCGGTTCTGATCGACGCTCGCGCTTACTGATCGGTCTTCGACCTACTGACCCGGCTTCGGCCGGGTTTTTTACGTGATGCGCAAAGGGCTGGGTGGGTGCGGTGAGCGCTGGGTTTCGTTACAATGCGTCCCAGAATAACGCCGCTGGGGTAGCTTGCGCAGGTGTCGACCACCTAACCGTGAGCTGCCACAGCGGCGCCTGTCTCTTTTACGCTACCATCCAGCGTGCAGGAGACGTCGTCCATTTACAAACCCAGTCACCGACCAAGGCCAAAGCGATCCATGTTGGAAACCAACCCGATTCATCACCAGATCAAGGACCTGTCTGAGCGGACAGACGTTCTTAGGGGGTATCTTTGACTATGCCGAGCGTAAAGATCGGCTAGAGGAAGTCTCCCGCGAACTCGAAGATCCCAACGTCTGGAACGACCCCGACTATGCCCAGAAATTGGGTAAAGAGCGCGCCACCCTCGAGGCCATCGTGGCGACTATCGACGAGCTGGACCAGGGGCTAGCGGATAGCCGCGACCTGCTGGAGCTCGCCGAGATGGAAGAGGACGAGGGCACCGTCGAGGAAGTACGCAAAGAGCTCGACGGCTTACAGGGCGCTCTGGAAAAGCTCGAGTTTCGCCGCATGTTCTCGGGAGAAATGGACGAGAACAACGCCTACCTGGATATTCAATCGGGCTCCGGGGGCACCGAAGCCCAGGATTGGGCCAACATTCTGCTGCGCATGTACTTGCGCTGGGCCGAGAGCCACGGGTTTAAAACCGAGATCATCGAAATCTCGGCGGGCGAAGTCGCTGGCATCAAATCGGCATCGCTGCATATTCAAGGTGACCACGCCTTTGGCTGGCTGCGTACCGAAACCGGCGTTCACCGTTTGGTGCGCAAGAGTCCGTTCGACTCCGGCGGCCGCCGTCACACCTCGTTTGCCTCGGTATTTCTGTCGCCGGAAATCGACGACAGCTTCGAGGTCGAGATCAATCCATCGGATCTGCGTGTCGATACCTATCGTTCCAGCGGTGCCGGTGGTCAGCACGTCAATACCACCGACTCGGCAGTACGGATTACCCACGAGCCGACCGGTATCGTGGTGGCGTGTCAGAGCCAGCGTAGCCAGCACGCCAACCGCGATTTCGCCATGAAGCAGTTGAAGGCGAAGCTGTGGGAACACGAAATGCAAAAGCGCAATGCGGCCAAGCAGGAGGCGGAAGACTCCAAAGCCGATATCGGTTGGGGCAGCCAAATTCGCTCTTACGTACTGGATGATCAGCGCATTAAAGATCTGCGTACCGGCGTTCAGTCCAGCAACTGTGACAAGGTGCTCGACGGGGACTTGGATCAGTTCATCGTCGCCAGCCTGAAGCAGGGTTTGTAATCTTTTTAGCGTTTGAACAGAAATAGGGTGCCCGATGGCTAACCAAGACGCGTCTTCTCTCGATAACGAAAATCACCTGATCGCCGAGCGCCGTGCCAAGCTGGCGGCTCGCCGTGAGCGAGCGGCCGAGCAGGGCAAGAGCGCTTTCCCGAACGATTTCCGCCGCGACAGCCTCACCGTCGAGCTGCACAACCTGCTGGGTGAGAAAGACAAAGCCGAGCTGGAAGCGCTGGATCATCAGGCGTCGGTGGCCGGTCGCGTGATGCGCAAACGCGGTCCTTTCATCGTGATTCAGGATGTGGCGGGCCAGATCCAGCTTTACGTGGATAAAAAGGGGCTGCCGGAAGACGTCCTGGAAGACATCAAAGGCTGGGATATCGGCGACATCGTGGCTGCCCGCGGCCCGGTGCACAAATCCGGCAAGGGCGACCTGTACGTGTTGATGGTCGAGGCGCAGCTGCTGACCAAGAGCCTACGTCCGCTACCGGACAAGTTCCACGGCCTGACCGACCAAGAAGCACGCTATCGCCAGCGCTACTTGGACCTGATCATGAACCCGCAGTCGCGTAAGGTGTTCGAGACCCGCGCGGCGGTGATCAGCTCCATGCGCCGTTTCTTCGAAGCCCGTGGTTTCATGGAAGTGGAAACGCCGATGCTGCAGCCGATCCCCGGCGGCGCGGCGGCGCGTCCGTTCATCACCCACCATAATGCGCTGGACATCGACATGTATCTGCGTATTGCCCCAGAGCTCTACCTGAAGCGTCTGGTGGTGGGTGGTTTCGAGAGAGTGTTCGAGATCAACCGCAACTTCCGTAACGAGGGCTTGTCCACGCGCCACAACCCCGAGTTCACCATGGTGGAGTTCTACTGGGCCTACGCGGATTATCGCGACCTGCTGGACATGACCGAAGCCATGCTGCGCACCGCCGCGCAGGAGGTGCTCGGCACCACCACGATCACCTACCAAGGGGCCAGCTACGATTTCGGCCAGCCCTTCAAGCGCCTCACCCTGCGCCAGGCGATTCTGGATCACGGTGACGGCATCACCGACGCCGACCTGGATACCCTGGACGCCGCCCGTGCAACGGCGGAAAGGCTCGGCATCAAGGTGAAAGAGAGTTGGGGGCTGGGTAAAGTCCAAACCGAGATTTTCGAAGAGGTGGCCGAGCACCAGCTCGATCAGCCGACGTTCATCACCGAGTACCCGGCAGAGGTCAGCCCGCTGGCGCGGCGTAACGATGCCGACCCCTTCGTCACCGATCGCTTCGAGTTCTTCGTCGGTGGCCGCGAGATCGCCAACGGTTTCTCGGAGCTGAACGACGCCGAAGACCAAGCAGAGCGCTTCCGCGAGCAGGCGGCCGAAAAAGACGCCGGTGACCTGGAAGCCATGTACTACGACGCTGACTACGTGCGCGCCTTGGAGTACGGCATGCCGCCGACAGCGGGCGAGGGGATCGGTATCGACCGGTTGGTGATGCTGTTCACCGACAGCCCCTCCATTCGTGACGTGCTGCTATTCCCGGCGATGCGTCCCGAAGTTGATTGACGTCAAACGTGGCGCTAGCGGACGAAAAGTTGGTAAGGGCGCGATTTAGCGCCCATAATGGTCAACGTTTCGACGGCGAGGAGAATCCCATGAAACTGCTTAATCGCTCTGCCCTGAGCGTCAGGCCGACCCAGACCTTCGTGGACTGGATCAATGCGCTCGAACCCACCATGGGAGACGACGACCTGACCCTGGACGACGTCGAACGTGAAAGTACGGTCTACCTGATCCCTGAGATGGATACCCCAGAGGCGCTGGAGACATTCGTTCGTGAACGTCACGTAGAAATCCTAGAAACCGAGCTGCGTGCTTGGGAAGAGGATGAGCGTCAGTGGCCAGAAAAACTCGACTGGTCGCTGTTTCAGGACTTCCTGCGCGTGGAGCATAGCTACCTCGCCATCGACCTGGATGACGAAACGGCGTTGGAAATCTCCGATGTCGATGACTCGCTGCTGCTCGACCATGAGCAAGATTAGCGTGCTAGTATTCTTATGCTAAGCGCACTGTAAAACCGGCTTCGGCCGGTTTTGCCGTTTCAGAGGGTGTTGTTCAGGAACTCATCACCATGCGACTGTTTGAAACTCGCCCCGGCGACGACGGCCTGCCTGGGCCCGAGCGCCTATTGGCCGTGCTGGCGCTCGTGACCGGCACGCTAATGGCGGTGGTCGATACCACCATGATCAATTTGGCCTTGCCCACCATCGCCGCTGATTTAGGCGTGTCGGCATCCCGGGCGGTGTGGATCACTAACCTGTTTCAGGTCGTTTGCGCGGCCTTTTTATTGGTGTTTGCCGGTGTCAGCGAGCTGATAACCCGACGACGGCTCTACCTGTTGGGTTTGGCCACCTTCGTAATGGCGGCACTCGGTGCCGCGCTGTCGCGTAACCTCGAAACGCTACTCGTGTTTCGTGCGCTGCAAGGCTTGGGCGCAGCGGCCACGCTCTCCATTGGGCCGTCGCTCTACCGCGCCATTTTTCCGTCCCGTCTGCTCGGCAGCGCGCTGGGGCTCAGTGCGCTGGTCGTGGCGGGCGGTTATGCCGCAGGCCCTACCCTCAGTGGCGTCATTCTCTCGTTCGCGGACTGGCCGTGGCTGTTCGCGCTCAACGTGCCGCTAGGGCTCTGCTCGCTCTGGCTGGCCCGCCGAGCGCTGCCGAGAGAGACCCCGCGCCAAGGTGGCTTCGATACGCTGGGGGCGCTTTACTCGATGCTGATGCTGGCGAGCTTTTTTATCGCCATGGATGCCGTGGGCCACGCCGCACCGGTGTGGCAAAGCGGCGGATGGGGGCTGCTGGCGGTAGTGGGCTGCGCGCTATTTGTGCGTCGCCAGCGGCGGGCGCCTTACCCGTTACTGCCGCTAAGCGTGTTTGCCGAAAAGCGTTTCACGCTGGCGGTGTCCGCGTCGGGGCTAGCGTTTATCGGCCAGGGACTCACCTTTGTGGCGCTGTCGTTCTTTTATCAGGAGCAGATGGGATTTTCGCCCTTGGAGACTGCGTGGCTGTTCACGCCCTGGCCGCTGGCGATCATGCTGGTGGGGCCGGTCGCAGGGCGTTTGGCAGATCGCTTCAACCCCAGCCTGCTGTCGAGTACGGGGCTGCTGCTGCTGATCGTCGGGTTGGTGGCGTTGGCGCTGGTGGACGAGAGTACGGGGGTCGCGGGAAGCTTGTGGCGAACGGCCCTTTGCGGGATTGGCTTCGGGCTTTTTCAGCCGCCCAATAACCGGGAAATGATGGGCAGCCTGCCGCCTGAGCGTAGCGCCAACGTGTCCGGCGTGATGAGCACCACGCGCACGGTGGGGCAGTCACTCGGGGTTGCGCTGGTCGGCGCGGCGCTGGCGCTTGGATCGCCCGTTCAGTTAACCCTCTGGTTGGGGGCAGGGACGACGCTGTTGGCATTGCTGGCAAGTCTTTCCCGTGTGTCGTTGGCCCAGCGGGCGCTCGTCGAGCGGAGGGCATCGTCTGTTGGCGAGTAACGGCGTACAATAGGGCCGTTGCTGACGGAAGGAGAGTCCCATGGCGATACAGACACAAATCGAGCAAAAGTTGGCGGCGCTAACCCCAGACGTGCTCCGAGTCGAGAACGAGAGCCACATGCACAACGTGCCGGCCAACTCGGAAACGCACTTCAAAGTGACCCTGGTAAGCGACAGCTTCGACGGTATGATGCCGGTGAAGCGTCATCAGCAAATATATGCCCTGTTGGCTGACGAACTCTCGGGCCCTGTCCACGCGCTGGCGCTACACCTGTATACGCCCCGCGAGTGGCAGGCGCGCGGCAGCGAGCGTCCCAACTCTCCCAACTGTCGTGGCGGCGGCCAGTGACCCAAGAAGTCACTCGTCGGCACTATCTGGATGCCATGGGCATTACGTCCTGGGCGTCCCGTTATCAGTTACCCAACGCCCTGCCCACTGACGTCTGTGAGTGGCAAGACGCACCGGCCAAAGCGGCACCGCGCGAGCGCTTGCAGGCGCTGCTCGACGACGCCCCCGCGCGCCAGCCCTCTCGCCAGCCCGGTCGTGAATCCGATCTTGCCCCCAAAGTCGCTGCGTCACCCTCGGCCGTCAAAGCGCTGCTGGGCCAGCCAACGCCCACAGAGCAGGTATCTCAGCCAGAGGCGAGCACAGAGCTTGAACCGACAACACAGGTCGAACGCGCCGAGCCACTGACGTTCAGCCTCTCCTGCGCTTGCATCGACGGGCGCTGGCTCAGTCTCTGTGAAGGCGAGATCTCGGCGGTCGAGCAGCAGCTGCTGGCCAACATGCTGCGTGCTGCGGGCATCGGACATGGCGAGCTGCCCGCGGTGATTCACTTCACCTGGCCGCCCATGGCCACTGCCTTCGAGCCTGAAGAGCCCCTTGAAGAAGCGCAAGAGGGCGTGGCAGCGTTTATTGCCGGTGCGGTAAGTCGGCAAGGTTGGCAATTAGAGCAGGTGCTTTGGTGGGGCGCTGAGAGCGCAACGCCCGATTTGGAGCGCGTCATCGCGCTCGATGGTGGGCATAGCGAAACGCTCGCGCTACCGGTTTGGCAAGGGCCCTCGCTGGCTGCGCTGACCCAAGACGCGAATGCCAAACGTGCGCTATGGCCGCGTTTGGTGGCTTTAGGCAAGCAGTGGGGCGATGCGTGATCGAGCGTTTGCGTCCGGACCATCGAGCTCCGCTTCTGAAACTGGAAGCCCTCGCCCAAAGCGGCGCCAGTGGCCAGCAGTTGGCGGAGGCGTTAGCCGATGACCAAACGTGGGTCTTGGGCGATTGGCAGGGCGACGTGCTCGCAGGCTATGCCGTGATCGCGCAACTCCCGTTCGATGCCGAGCTCCAGGCCATTGGCGTGCGGCCTGAGTGTCAGGGGCAAGGCAGGGCACGACGCTTGTTGGGTGAGGTCATTACCTTGGCCACACACTGGCAAGCAGAGCGATTACTGCTGGAAGTGCGCGCCAGCAATCTGCGAGCTATTGCGCTCTATCGGCAGGCAGGGTTTCAGGAGGATGGCCGTCGGAAGGGCTACTACCCGGCCGCCGACGGCGCGACCGGGCGGGAAGATGCGCTGCTGATGTCGCGAGCGCTGGCTTAGGAGGCGCTGCTGTCGTCCATGCCATCGAACTTGCTGAGGACACTCTGCAAGCGGCGCTCCCACTCTTCACGCTCTTGCTTCAACTGCGCGTTTTCGTTGCGTAACTCTTCGTTTTCCAGCTTCATCATCTCCAACGCCTCGACGGTGTCGGTGACTTTTTGTTCCAACTGATTGAACAGCTCAAGGCTCATGCCTACCTCCAGTAACGAACGACAGGCGGTTGCCTGTCGTTATGTCATAAAATCGGGCGTGGTGCGTCACTCGTTGGGGCGAGCGTAACGCCGCTGTTACTTGTCGGCAAGCGCTTTAGGTGAGCAAGCGTCGATAGAGCCTAGCTATGCTTTCACCCGCCCGGGTTTCTCGGTGAAGCTGCCAATGGGTGGGTACTTCGGGCGTCAGGCCGTACTCGGTCTCCAGGTAGATCATCGCCTCGTTAGCGAGCCAACCGTTCGTCTCTAGCGCGCTGCAGCAATCCGCGGCCAAATCTTGATGAAAGGGCGGGTCGAGAAATACCACGTCCATCGGCTGTCCTGGCGACGCGACAAACGATAGGGCATCGGCGGTGATGACCTTGCCCAGCGCGGTTTTCAAGATGGTGAGGTTCTCGCGAATATGCGACGCCACCTGGGCGTCACGCTCGACGAAGGTGACCTCGGCGGCCCCCCGCGAGAGCGACTCGATGCCTAGTGCACCGGTGCCCGCGAATAGATCCAGCACCTGCTTGCCGTAAAGCGCTTGGCCGAGCCAATTGAACAGCGTTTCACGTACGCGATCTGGGGTTGGGCGCAGGCCAGGATGGTCGAGCACCGGCAGTTGGCGGCGCCGGAAATCACCGCCGATGATGCGCAGTTTTCCCGGCGGTTTGGCTTGGCCGCGAGAAGATGTCGATGGGCGCGAGGAGGCGCGCGAAGAGCGTTGTCGTTTCATGACGCGATTGTAGCGGGCTACTTATCCAAAGTCTTGGTCTGCGGTGGTAGGATAATCGCAATGTTCACCTATTTCGTCGGATGACCCCTATGTTCGGTTTTTTCAAACGTAAGAAAAAGCACGACTCCCAGCAGGAGCCTCAGGATGCCCAGGAGCAGCCTGCGCTGTCGGAGGAGCCCGAGGGCTCGACTGAGCAAGAGATTGCTGCGGAGGAGAGATCGGCACCTGCCAAAGCGCCTGCGGAACCCCCTGCGCCCTCTGAGTCGCTGGCAGACGAATCGCCCTCACATGCACCGGCATCCGTAGGTGACGCTGCCGAGGTGCTCGCCCAGGAGCAGTCGCCCGAACCGGTCGATAAAGAAGACGTTCAGCCCACCGGCGTCGATGAAGAGGTGACGCCTGCGTCGCTCATGGATACTGTGCCAGAGCCAGAGCCAGAGCCAGAGCCAGAGCCAGAGCCAGAGCCAGAGCCAGAGCCAGAGCCAGAGCCAGAACCCGCCGCGAAGGCAGCCCTTCAGGAAAAGCCGGTGGCAGAAAAAGGCGAAAAGAGAGGCTGGTTTGCGCGCATCAAGTCTGGTCTAGAGAAAACTCGCGCCAACCTGACCGACGGCCTGGCCGATCTTTTCCTCGGCAAAAAGCAGATCGATGACGAGCTGCTGGAGGACTTGGAAACCCAGCTGCTCATGGCCGATGTGGGCATCGACGCGACGAGCGAGATCATCGAACGCTTGGAAGCGCGCGTCTCCCGCAAAGAGCTCAACAACCCCGAGGCGCTCTACCGTGGCCTGCAAGAAGAGCTGGCCGCACTGCTGGCCCCCGTGTCGACGCCACTCAGCTTCGATAAAGAGCGCGACGGCCCCTTCGTGATTTTGGTGGTCGGGGTCAATGGTGTCGGCAAAACCACCACCATCGGCAAGCTCACCCAGCGCTTTCAGCGCGAAGGTAAGAGCGTCATGCTGGCCGCTGGGGATACTTTCCGTGCGGCCGCGGTCGAGCAGTTGAAGGTATGGGGCGAGCGTAACCATGTGCCGGTCATTGCCCAGCATACCGGTGCCGATAGTGCCTCGGTGATTTACGATGCGGTGGCCGCCGCCAAATCCCGCGGTGTAGACGTGCTGATTGCCGATACCGCTGGACGACTGCACAACAAGAGCCATCTAATGGAAGAGCTGAAGAAAGTGCATCGAGTGATGCAGAAGCTCGATGACACGGCGCCCCACGAGGTCATGCTCGTATTGGATGCGGGCACGGGGCAGAACGCCATTTCCCAAGCGTCGACCTTCAACGAAGCGGTGCCGATTAGTGGGATTACTCTGACCAAGCTGGATGGCACCGCCAAAGGCGGCATCATCTTTGCGTTGGCCAAGCAGCTCGAAACGCCGATCCGCTTTATTGGGGTGGGCGAAGGCCTGGATGATCTGCGCCCCTTCAACGCCGATGACTTCGTCAACGCGCTCTTCGACCGCCAAGGAGACGATGGCCACGCATGATAGCCTTTGAGCATGTGGGGAAGCGCTATGGAGGGCGCTTCGAGGCGTTGGCACACTTGAACTTTCGCGTCGCACGAGGCGAAATGGTCTTTCTTACCGGCCACTCGGGGGCGGGAAAAAGTTCGCTGCTGCGCTTGATCATGCGGTTGGAAAAACCCAGCCGTGGCCGGGTGGTGGTGGCTGGGCACGACATTGCCCAGCTCCACGTCAGTCAAGTGCCGTTCTATCGACGTCAGATAGGTGTGGTCTTTCAAGACCATCAGCTGCTGTTCGATCGTAGCGTGTTCCACAACGTGTCGCTGCCGCTGGACATTCAAGGTGTAGAGCCCCGTGAGGCAGCCCGGCGCGTGCGCGCTGCGCTGGACAAGGTTGGCCTGTTGCACCGTGAAAAAGCCCTTCCTATCGAGCTATCGGGTGGTGAGCAGCAGCGTGTGGGCATCGCCCGTGCTGTGGTCAACAAACCCGCGCTGCTGCTGGCCGATGAACCCACCGGGAATCTGGACCCCCAGCTCTCAGCCGATATCATGGCGCTATTCGAAGACTTCAATCGTATCGGCACCACCGTGATGATCGCGAGCCACGACTTGGCCCTGATTGCGCGCTTGCGTCATCGGATTCTGCGTCTGCGGGATGGCCGTCTAGTAGCCGATGAGGGGGCCGTATGAAGCGCTCGGCCACTCCTCGCCAAAGCGGCGCCGCCCCCCGTGCTGCCCGCGCGCCCGCAAAGCCCCATGCCCCTGTAACGGAAAAAACGCCCCGCGGTGGGGCTCGCTCGCAGCAAACACGTATGGGCAGCCGTCTGCGGGCCTGGGGGCGTCACCACCGGGCCATGGCGCTGGATAGCCTTTTTCGACTGGTGCGCTACCCGTTGGGCAACCTGCTGACCATGCTGGCCATTGCCATTGCCTTGGTGCTTCCCGCCGCTCTATGGCTGACGTTGGACAGCGCCAAGCTGCTGGATGCCGAGCTGGATGAAAGCGCGTCGCTCACCGTTTATCTCGATATGGGGATTGATGCAGCGCAGGCGGCTCGGATCGAAGAGGCGGTGAGCGCTGACGGCGGCGTGGCGCAGACGCGCATGATCAGCCCAGAGCAGGGCATGGCGGATTTCCAGCAGTCGTTGGGCATCGACGATACCCTGGCAGGGCTTGACGATAATCCGCTCCCCGCGAGTATCGTCATTTCCCCTCAAGATGTAGAGCCCGCTGCGATGGCTGAACTGGCCGAGCGGCTCGAGGGGGTAACTGGCATCGATGAAGTACGCGTCGATTTGGCCTGGGTCGAGCGGCTGCGCCATCTGGCGGCGTTGGGACGCCGCGTGGCGCTGGCGCTGGGGGTGCTGTTTGGTTTCGGTGTACTGCTGGTCGTCGGTAATACCATTCGCTTGTCGGTGGAGAGCCGACGCCGTGAAATCGAAGTGGTCATGCTGATCGGCGCAACGCACGCCTTCGTGCGTCGCCCGTTCCTGTACAGTGGAGCCTGGTATGGCGCTGGAGGCGGGCTCTTGGCGCTGGGTCTGTTGGCCTTGGGCAATCACTGGCTATCGCTGCCGGTGGCGGCGCTCGCGGCAAGCTATGGCGCTAGCTTCACCTTGCCGCAGTTGGACGTGACAGGCTCTACAATTCTGCTATCTTGCAGTACACTACTTGGCTGGCTGGGAGCTTGGCTTGCCGTCACGCGCCACCTTTCCAGCATACGCCCGCGCTGAGCATGCGTCTGTCGCGTTGTCATCTTCACGTTATAGGCAGTACATAGACTCCGCGATATTGTCCATGTGGGCAGTCACGGGAATTTCTACCCCCGTGGCGTGATCGATGCCAACTGTGCGTCGATCGTTTGAACCTTTGGGTTCGACTAAGGTCTTAAGGTTAACGCAAGACGTTTGGCTGCGCACATTCACGCGACGCCAGCACGTCAACCACGATAGGTTTTAAGGGAGACCATCTGCACATGAGCACTAGTCTTCTACCGGTGGGACAGCTTTCACCAGGCAATGACCTGGGTGGCTACATTCAAGCGGTGAATGGCATCGCGGTGCTGAGCGTCGAAGAGGAGCGCGAGCTGGCGTTCCGTCTTTACGATGAGGGCGATCTAGAGGCAGCACGTCGATTGGTGCTATCGCACCTTCGTTTCGTGGTGCACATTGCTCGCAGCTACTCCGGTTACGGTCTGCCGCAAGCGGACTTGATTCAGGAAGGCAACGTCGGTTTGATGAAAGCCGTCAAGCGCTTCGATCCCAATCAAGGGGTACGCTTGGTGTCGTTTGCCGTGCACTGGATCAAAGCCGAAATTCATGAGTTCGTGCTGCGTAACTGGCGTATCGTCAAAATCGCCACCACCAAGGCGCAGCGTAAGCTGTTTTTCAATCTGCGTAGCGCGAAAAAGCGTTTGGCATGGCTGAACAACGACGAGGTCGACGCAATTGCCAAAGATCTCGACGTGAAACCGGAAGTCGTGCGCGATATGGAAGGGCGCCTCTCGGCATTCGACGCAGGGTACGACGCATCGCCCAGTGACGACGAAGAGAGTACGTATCAAGCGCCAGCGTACTTCCTCGATGACGCTTCCGCTGACCCGGCGACACAGCTCGAAGACAGCGACTTCGAGGAAGACGCCACGCGCCGTCTTCAACTGGCACTCAAAGCGTTGGACGAGCGCTCGCGGGACATTTTGCAGCGCCGCTGGCTCACCGATGACAAAGCCACGTTGCACGATTTGGCCGACGTGTATGGCGTTAGCGCTGAGCGCATTCGCCAGCTCGAAAAGAACGCCATGAAGAAGCTACGTCAGAAAATGGGCGACGCGGCCATCGCTGCGTAACACTCACGCCTCACGCAGGAAAACGCCCCGCCGGTATCGTTACGGCGGGGCGTTTTCATTTGCTTTGTGCATGTGCTGAGAGCACGCGCCTCATTATGCGGGTTGGGAAGCGTTTCTAAATAGCTGGCCCGAGAGTAGCGTCCACTGATCCTCCCAATACTCGGTAGGCAGCCGCTTGAAGTCGCTGCGGACGTATTGCGAAATACGCCCTTCGGCCTGGGCGATGAGCAGGTTGGCCGCTGCCGAGGCGGTGATGCTGGTGCGCTGCCCTTCACGCAGCTCGGCCTCACGGAGCACCTGCTTGAGCTGCGTTTCCAAGCGCTCGAAGAGCTGGTGTACCCGCTGGCGCAGCCGAGCGGTCTCTCCAGTGAGAACATCGCCGCCCAGTACCCTGGCAAGCCCAGGGTTCTTCTCGGCAAACCCGAGCAAGAGCGAGAGAATCGTCCCGCAGCGGGTCGTGGCATCAGGAATATCGTCGAGAATGCGGGTGATCCTGGCGAAAATGCTCTCTTCGATGAAGTCGATCAAGCCTTCGAACATGCGCGCCTTGCTGGGAAAATGGCGATACAGCGCTGCCTCGGAAACGCCCACTTGCCGCGCCAGGGCGGCCGTGGTGATGCGTTTACCGCTATCTTCTTCCAACATGATGGCCAGCGCCTGCAGTATCTGCTCGCGGCGGCGAGGTTTGCTATCGTCACTCATGACTCGTGCCCTCCGTCGCGATTAGCCTGCGTCAGTGATCAGGGTGCCTACCCCGGCGTTGGTAAAGATTTCCAGCAGTACGGCATGGGGCACGCGACCATCGATGATGTGGGCGCTGTTGACACCACCTTTCACCGCGTCCAGTGCACAGCGGATCTTGGGGAGCATCCCGCCGTAGATGGTGCCGTCGGCAATCAAGCCGTCTACCTGAACGGTCGTGAGTCCGGTCAATACCTTACCTTCGCTATTCATCAAACCCGCCACGTTGGTTAGCAGCATGAGTTTTTCGGCGTTCAGCGCTTCGGCTAGCTTGCCTGCTACCAAATCGGCGTTGATGTTGTAGCTGTTGCCTTTGTCATCTACCCCGATAGGTGCGATGACCGGTATGAAATCACGCGCGGCCAACATCTCGATGAGATCGGTAGAGATCGACTCCACCTCGCCCACGTGGCCAATGTCGATGATCTCCGGCGCGGTCATTTCCGGACTTTGATGCTCTACTTTGAGCTGGCGGGCGCGAATTTGGGCACCATCTTTCCCCGTCAGGCCAATCGCTTTGCCGCCGCTTTGATTGATCAGGTTGACGATGCTCTTGTTGACCAAGCCGCCCAGCACCATCTCGACCACGTCCATGGTCTGCGAGTCGGTGACCCGCATGCCGTTGACGAAGCGGGATTCGATATTGAGTTTCTCCAGCAGACTGCCAATTTGCGGCCCACCGCCGTGTACCACCACGGGGTTAATGCCGACCTCCTTCATCAGCACGATGTTACGAGCAAATGAGTCGATCAGCGTATCTTCGGTCATGGCGTTGCCACCGTATTTGACGACGACGGTTTTGCCGGAGAATTGCTGAATGTAGGGAAGCGCTTCTGACAGCACCTCCACGACGACCTGAGGGTCGCGACTAGCTGAACTCATGACGATGTCCCTTGGCTCTTTTTTAATGTCTGTTGCATGGCTGTGCGCGGCTGGCAATCACAGCGTGTTTAACACGTCGCGCGTTCTAAAGGCGCGATCATGTCGTTGTGGTGGCCGGTATGGTCAGTGTCGGTGCGATGCCGTGGAGCGCTTCGGCAAAACGCCCACGGATGCGAGCAAGTGCAGCGCTATCCTTTCCTTCGAAACGCAGCACCAGGGCGGGCGTCGTATTCGAGGCGCGGCATAAACCCCAGCCGTCGGGGTAATCGACGCGAATGCCATCCAGCGTGGTTTTGATACCTTCGCCGAAGTCGCCCTCTCTGGCAAGCGTCTCGATAATGGTAAATTTTTTGTCATCGGCCACGCTGATGTTGATTTCGGGCGTGCTCACATCCTGAGGAAATTGGTCGAAGAAGGTATCCGCATCCCCTGGGAATTGGGCAAGAATCTCCAGCAGCCGGGCGGCTGAGTAGAGACCGTCGTCAAAACCGTACCAGCGCTCTTTGAAAAAAAGGTGGCCACTCATCTCACCGCCGAGCAGTGCCCCCGTCTCTTTCATGCGCGCTTTGATGAGCGAGTGCCCGGTGCGCCACATCTCGGGTTCACCCCCAGCCTCGCTAACCACCTTGGCCAAGTTGCCGGTGCACTTGATATCGAAGACCACCTTGGCGCCAGGGTTGCGCGACAGCATATCGGTGGCAAAGTGCATCATCAGGTGGTCGGGGTAAATCATGCGTCCACGAGGCGTCACGACGCCCAGGCGGTCACCGTCGCCGTCGAAGGCCAGGCCGATGTCGGCTCCGCTGTGTTGAACGTGGTGAATCAGGTCTTGGAGGTTTTCAGGCTTGCCGGGGTCGGGGTGATGATTAGGAAAGCGCCCATCGATCTCGGCATAGAGCGGCGTGGTCGTTACTCCCAATCGCTCGAGCAACTGCGGGCCTAGCTCGCCAGCCACCCCGTTGCCGCAATCCACCACGGCGCTAAGCGGGCGCGTAACCTTCACATCACTCAAGATGCGTTCCAGATAGGTGGCGCGCAGATCGTGGTGGCGCACGCGACCGTCGCCTTGGGTGAAGTTACCTGCTTGAATGCGCTCAAAGAGCGCAGTAATTGCGTCGCCCGATAAGGTGTCGCCCGCCAGGACGATCTTGAAGCCATTGTAATCCGGCGGGTTGTGGCTACCGGTGAGCATCACGCCTGAGCAGCTCTCTGCGAGCGTGTGAGTGGCAAAATAGAGAACCGGCGTGGGCACCATGCCGATATCGATCACGTCTCTTCCCGCGGCCTGCAGGCCGCGAATGAGCGCCGCCTGCAGGCGTGGCCCAGACGTGCGGCCGTCCCGCGCCACAATCACCGTGTGTTCGCCGCGAGCGGCCGCTTCGGAGCCGACGGCGCGGCCAATCAGCTCGGTGGTGGCATCGTCGAGCGTGTCATCGACGACGCCGCGAATGTCATAGGCGCGAAATATCGAAGCGGGTACGGTCATCATCGATCCTTGAAAAGGCAAAAGGGGGCGTCGTAAGGCGAGCTATTGGCGACCGGTGCTGCCGAAACCGCCGCCGCCGCGGGAGGAGTCGTTGAAGCGCTCGACGATGTCGAGGTCGGCCTGCACCACGGGCACCAAGACGTACTGGGCCAGCCGCTCGAACGGCGTCACGGTGAAGCTGTGTTGGCCTCGGTTCCAAACCGAGATCATCAGCTCTCCCTGATAGTCGGAGTCGATCAAACCCACCAGGTTGCCCAGTACGATGCCGTGTTTATGGCCCAGGCCCGAGCGTGGCAAAATCATGCCCGCTAAGCCCGAGTCTTCAATATAGATGGCAAGCCCGGTTCGCACGAGCTGGCATTCGCCGGGGGCGAGCGTCAACGGCTCATCCAGCAACGCCCGCAAGTCCATGCCCGCAGAGCCTGTCGTGGCATAGGTGGGGAGATAGTCGTGGAGGCGCTCGTCCAGGACGTTGCACTGTAGGCGAGGGCGGGAACTGCTCATGGTTAGGCTCCAGAAGAGGTCAAAGAGAGGTGGGTGAGGGCGTGCCGAACGATCAGCGCGGCCAGCTGCGTTTTAGGCTGTGGCGGTGCGACGAGTCGGTCACTGCCGTCGGATGTTCGCCATAGCAGCAGCGCCGCGTTGTCGTCGCTGCCAAATCCCAGCCCCTGTTGGGAAACATCATTAGCGACGATCATATCGAGCCCTTTGCGGGCGAGCTTATCCTGGGCGTAACGCTCGATGTCTTGGGTCTCGGCGGCAAAGCCCACGACAAAGGGGCGCTGGCCGTCCGGTAGCGCCGCCACATCGGCAATGATGTCGGGATTTTTCACCAGCGTGAGCGTTAGGGTGTCCTGGTCGTCGGTTTTTTTCAGCTTGTGCTCGGCCGCGTTGGCGGCGCGGTAGTCGGCTACCGCTGCGCAGCCAATGAACAGCGCGGCGGTTGGCGCGAGATCGAGCGCTGCCTCGTGCATCTGCAGGGCCGTGTCGACGTTGAGCCGCTCGACGCCTGTCGGCGTGGGTAGGTTCACCGGCCCGCTGATCAGCGTCACTCGTGCGCCTTGCGCGGCCGCCTCGGCCGCCAGGGCATAGCCCATCTTCCCCGAGCTGTGATTCGACAGGTAGCGGACAGGGTCTAGCGCCTCCCGCGTGGGTCCAGCGGTAATCACGACATGGGGGGCGCTGGCCGAGGGGGTAATGGGCGGTGCAAAATGGCGGCTCACGGCCTCCAGAATCTCATCAGGCTCGCTCATGCGCCCTGGGCCGACATCGCCGCAGGCTTGATCGCCCGCAGCAGGGCCTATCAGCTGCCAGCCGTCGCTGGCCAGCTGTGACACGTTGCGCTGAGTGGCGGGGTGGCGCCACATGGCTTGATTCATCGCTGGCGCGATGAGGCGCGGCGCCTCGGACGCCAAACAGAGCGTGGTCAATAAGTCATCCGCCATGCCGTGCACCAATCGTGCGATCAGATCGGCCGTGGCGGGCGCGATCACGATGGCGTCGGCCCAGCGGGCCAGCTCGATATGGCCCATGCCGGCTTCCGCTTCTGGATCTAGCAGCGACGTACGCACCGGCTCCCCCGAGAGCGCCTGAAGTGTCAGCGGCGTAATGAAGGCCTGAGCGCCCTCCGTCATTACCACGCGAACCTCGCAGCCCGCCTGCTTGAGCAGTCGTACGATCAGCGCGCTTTTATACGCTGCAATGCCCGCGCTAACGCCGAGCAGCAGGCGCTTACCCGCAAGTGACGACGTACGTGATGACAAAGGGGAATGCGAAAATGAGGCCATGGTCGGCAGTCCAGTGTGACGATCAACAAGGCGCTTACCATACCATTTGACCGATTATTTTGGCATGCTCGGCAAATGTAGGGGCTAGGTATAGTGAGGCGGCGCCATTGAGTTGGCGTTTGAAGGCGGCGCTCTCTCTTTAACTAGGCCGATAACGGCAGTGCATGGGCAAGGAGGCGTGGATGGGAATCAATCATTGGCCCGAGGGGGAGCGGCCGCGGGAAAAACTGCTGACGATGGGCGCGCAGGCTCTCTCGGATGCTGAGCTTCTCGCCATTTTTCTGCGCGTTGGCGTACAAGGACGCTCTGCGGTGGATTTAGCGCGGGACTTGCTGACCAGCTTTGGTGGTTTAAGGCAGTTGCTGGAAGCCGACCAAGCCCAGTTCTGTGCCGCTCGGGGATTGGGGAATGCCAAGTTTGCTCAGCTACAGGCCACCCTGGAGCTTTCGCGGCGTCATTTGGCCAGTCAGCTGGCCCGGGGTAACGCGCTGACGTCGCCAGCGCTGGTGCGTCACTATTTGAGTTCTCAACTCCGTCACTTGGGACACGAGGAGTTTGCGGTCCTTTTTTTGGACACTCAGCACCGAATTATTCGCTATGAATCCCTATTTCGCGGTACCCTAGACAGCGCATCCGTTTATCCCCGCGAAGTTGCCAAGCGTGCGTTGGAACTACACGCTGGTGCTGTCATCCTGGCCCACAATCACCCCTCGGGTGTAGCGGAGCCCAGTGATGCCGATCGACGTATCACCGAGCGCTTGAAAGATGCCCTTGCACTCTTTGACGTGCGGGTTCTCGATCATTTCGTGGTAGGAGACGGAGACGTGGTGTCCTTTGCCGAGCGTGGCTGGCTATAGTCATCAACTCAGCAGGAGAAAACGCGCGGCGGGTCGTAGGGCCGATGCCCCTTTTCTAAGTAAATTGTCCAGAAACGCGCTTTTTTGGCCTTTTTGGGCGGTTTCGCTTGCTGGTAGCCAGGTGCTCTGGTATAAAGTGCCACCTTTGAACTTGGGTTGAATAACGGATTTGGGTACAGCTAGGCGGTTAACTGCGTCGACTCCCTCCCTGCTCCGGTTTGCCCGACAGTTTTGAACAACTCGCCAAGCGGTTGGAGGCTCTCATGTCCAAAGTATGTCAGGTTACCGGCAAGCGTCCGGTAACTGGTAACAACGTTTCTCACTCCCAGCGTAAGACACGTCGTCGTTTCTTGCCGAACCTGCACACCCATCGTTTTTGGGTTGAATCCGAAAACCGCTTCGTCAAGCTGCGCGTTTCCTCTAAAGGCATGCGCATCATCGACAAGAAAGGTATCGAGACGGTTCTGGCCGATATCCGCAAACGCGGCGACGCAATCTAAGCGAGCTTTTGCTACGCACTTTTGGGAGAGTTAAACCATGCGCGATAAGATCAAGCTGGTGTCTAGTGCCGGTACTGGCCACTTCTACACCACTGATAAGAACAAGCGGAACACCCCGGATAAGTTCGAATTCAAGAAATACGACCCGGTGGTCCGTAAGCACGTTATCTACAAGGAAGCCAAGATCAAGTAATCGCGGTTACGATGATCGGCTTTCACCGCAGGCGAGCGCCTGTTGAAAAACCCGGCCCAAAGCCGGGTTTTTGCATGTCTGTCGTTAGGGCGCTGACGGGTCATCTGTCATGGCGCTGTCATCATAGGCTTTCATCATGCCCGAATTGCCTGAAGTAGAAACCACGCGACGTGGCATTGCCCCCTATATCGAAGGGCAAGAGATTACCGAAGTGCGGGTGCGCCAGCCGCGCCTGCGGGTGCCAGTGCCTGACGATCTGGCCGATCGGCTGATCGGCGCGCGCGTCGGCGAGCTTTCACGCCGTGCCAAGTATTTGCAGATGCCGCTGGCCACACCCAAAGGCAGCGCCACGCTGCTGTGGCACCTGGGCATGTCGGGAAGCCTGCGTATTGCGCGCCTGGGCGACGTGCCCAAAAAACACGATCATGTGGACGTCGTGACGGCTAGCGGTTACGTGCTGCGCTATCATGATCCGCGGCGGTTCGGTTTCGTCGATTGGCGGCAGGGCGACGGCAGTCGCGATACCCGCCTTGCTCACTTGGGCCCCGAGCCGCTCAGCGAGGCCTTCGACGGCCAGTGGCTCTACCGCTTGTCCCGCGACAAGCGCGTAGCGGTCAAGCCTTTTCTGATGGATAACCGCGTGGTGGTGGGCGCGGGCAATATCTACGCCGCCGAAGCGCTGTTCATGGCGGGCATCGACCCGCGCCGTGCGGCGGGGCGTATTTCCCGAGCCCGCTACGATGCGCTGGCGGCCGCCGTCAAAGAGGTATTGACGGCAGCCATTACCCAAGGCGGCACGACGCTGCGCGATTTTGTCAGCGGCCAGGGTGAGCCCGGCTACTTTGCCCAGCGGCTCAACGTTTACGGACGTCACGGGCAACCCTGTTTACGCTGCGGAAGCGAGCTGAGACGTATCACTCTGGGCCAGCGGGCCAGCGTGTTCTGCCCTGGCTGCCAGCGTTAAGCGTCGCCTCGCGCGGCGACCCATTTTGCTTATTTGAGCAGCGCTAGAGCGCTGCCCGCCTGCTTTTTTGGAGATTGTTGTGACTCAACGCCTGCGCCTGAACAAGAACGCCGATCGCCGCTTGAAGGCTGGCCATCTGTGGATCTACTCCAACGAAGTCGATATCAAAGAGACGCCGTTAAAGAACTTCGCGGCGGGTGAGTCCGCGCTCGTAGAGGCCTCCAACGGAAAAACGTTGGGCGTGGCCTACGTGAATCCGCACTCGTTGATCTGTGCGCGTATCATGTCTCGAGACCCGGAAATGCGCCTGGACCGCTCGCTGTTCGTGCATCGCTTCAATCAGGCGCTGGCGCTGCGTCAGCGTCTCTTCGATCAGCCCTTCTATCGTCTGATTCATGGGGAAGGCGACCTGCTGCCGGGGCTAGTCATCGACCGCTTTGGCGACGTGCTGGTGGTGCAGCTCAACACGGCGGGTATGCAGGCATTGGCGGAGGAGATCGTCGATGCACTGGAGAAAGTCGTCAAACCAAGCACGATCGTGTTTCGCAACGACACCGGTGGCCGCCGCCAGGAGGGCCTGGAAGCCCACGTGGAGGTGGTCAAAGGCACGCTACCCGATGAAGTGCTGCTGGTCGAGAATGGCGTGACCTTTGCCGTCCCGGTGCTGAATGGCCAGAAAACCGGCTGGTTCTATGACCATCGTGTCAACCGCGCCTGGCTCAACGGCCAAGTGGCTGGCAAACGCGTGCTGGATGTCTTCAGCTACGTGGGTGGCTGGGGCGTCCAGGCAGCCGCCAGCGGCGCCTCCGAAGTGCTCTGCGTGGACGCCTCTGGCGCGGCGCTGGAGCAAGTGGCGCGCAACGCCGAGCTGAACGGTGTCCAAGAGCAGGTGGCCATCGGCGAAGGCGACGCCTTCGAAGCCCTGGCGGCGCTGAAGGCCGATGGCGAGCAGTTCGACGTGGTGATTCTCGATCCGCCGGCGTTCATCAAAAAGCGCAAGGACATCCCCAACGGTGAGCGCGCCTACTCGCGTCTCAACCGTGAAGCGATGCGTCTGTTGGGCCGCGACGGCCTGCTGCTGTCGGCGTCGTGCTCCATGCACTTGGCGTCCGAGCGGTTGGTCGACGTGGTGCGCGGTGCGGTGCGCCATCAGGATCGTCACGGACAGGTCATCTTCCAGGGCCACCAAGGGCCGGATCACCCGGTACACCCGGCCATTCCAGAAACGGCCTATTTGAAGGCGCTGGGTGTTCGCGTCTTCCGCGATTAATCATCCGCAAATCGTCGTCATGAGGTAGGTAGACAGGGAGCGAGTCACATGGAGTGGGCACTGCCAGACCCGTTTGTCATTGACCTGGAGGTGCTGCCAGAGGCGATCGATGCCTACCAGCACGTCAACAACAGCGAGTACTTGCGCTGGGTCGAGCAAATTAGCTGGGCCCACTCCGAGGCATTGGGGCTCTCTCTCGAGCGTTACCGAACGCTGGATAGGGCGATGGTGGTCCATCGTCACGAGCTGGACTACCTCGCGCCAGCCTTTTTAGGGGATGCGCTGCAGCTCGCGACCTGGATCGTCGCGTGCGACGGGCGTTTTAGTCTGACGCGTCGCTTCCAGCTCAAGCGTGTCGACGATGGCAAAACGCTGCTCAATGCCCGTACTCGCTTTGCCTGCGTGGCACTCTCCAGCGGTCGTCCAAAGCGCCTGCCCGAGGAGTATCAGCGTCTCTATGGTAGTGCGGTAGTAGAGGAAGGGTGATGCGCTACTGAGTGGCGTCGATTTTTTCGTGCGCTGCGCTCAAGCGCTAGATCTTTCTGTCAAAAAACGCCTTAGCCGGCGTTTTTTTCGTTTTGATTCATAGGGGTGGTGGTTCTCACCGGCTGTGCTGTAATGCAGTGAGCGACGTGTCGTTCATCCGGATTGTGGAGAGTTCAGTCATGAAAATTGCCGTTCCCAAAGAGATCAAAAATCACGAGTACCGTGTTGCACTCACACCCACAGGGGTACGCGAGCTAACCGGGCGTGGCCATCATGTCTGCGTGGAAAGCGGGGCGGGCGAAGGCGCAGGCTTTCCCGATAGTGCTTATCAAAGCGCGGGAGCCACCATCGAACAGGTCGTGGAGGCGCTGTGGCAACACGCCGAGCTGATCTTGAAAGTAAAAGAGCCGCAGCCAGAGGAAGTCGCGCGTCTCACCCCTGAGCATACGCTGTTTACCTACTTGCACTTGGCCGCTGAACAGTCGCTCACCCAAGGGCTAATGGACAGCGGTGCCACCTGTATTGCGTACGAAACCATTACCGATGCCAAAGGCGGTCTGCCGCTACTTGCCCCCATGAGTACCGTGGCGGGTCGAATGGCCGTGCAGGCGGGGGCGCACAGCCTGGAGAAAGCGCAGGGCGGCTCCGGTGTGCTGCTGCCGGGGGTCCCCGGTGTGTCGCCGGGCAAGGTGACGGTGATCGGCGGCGGTGTCGTCGGTGAAAACGCCGCCCGCATGGCACTCGGCCTGGGCGCGGACGTCACGATTTTGGACAAATCCATTGCCCGGCTGGAGGTGTTGGATGATCGCTATCAAGGGCGCATCAAGACCGTTTACTCCACGGCCGATGCGTTGGATCACGCGGCCAGGGAGTCGGACATGATCGTGGGCGCCGTGCTCATTCCTGGGGCTGCAGCACCCAAGCTGATCACGCGCGCCATGCTGGCAGACATGAAGCCGGGGAGCGTGCTGGTCGACGTGGCGATCGATCAGGGCGGCTGCTTTGAAACCAGCAAGCCCACCACCCACGCCGAGCCCACCTATCTCGTGGATGGCATCGTGCATTACTGTGTGGCCAACATGCCCGGCGCCGTGGCACGTACGTCTACGCTAGGGCTGACCAACGCCACGCTGCCGTTCGTGCTGGCACTCGCCGACAAAGGCTGGCAAAAGGCGCTCGCCGACGATGCGCACTTCTTGCCCGGCCTGAACGTTCATAATGGCCAGATCACTTACCGTGCGGTCGCCGAGGCCTTTGGCTTGGCGAGCGTCGACCCCAGCAGTGTGGTGGGGCGATAAAGGGCTGAAGCGTGTCTAATGCTCAATAGTGGGGCGGAACGTCATCTTCAGGGCGAAAGCTGCCTTGGCTATCGCCTGCTTGGAGCGCCTGATGCTGTTCACGTAGCCGTTCGCGCATCAAGGCGCTGAGTTGCTCGAGTTTTTCCAAGCGTCGTTCTTGCTGGGCGACCGCTTGGTCGAGCGTATCCAGCCAGTGCTCTTGATAAGCCAGCCGACTCTCCAACGATTCAAGACGTTGAGTGAGCTCGGCAGGCGATAAATCGTTTGTCATGATAACATCGTCACCTTGTGTAGTATGCTCGGTACTGTTAGGAATGGGCCTGGTAGTTCGAGTATTGTCCTTCGTCTGTTACCCATACAACAAGAGAGCTTTCATCATCTATGAACCCAAAAGTTGTTTTTCGCTGTTTCTTTATCAGTATCTTACTGGCCGCCCCCACGCCGCTTTTGTTGGCGGGGATTGTTCATTTAACCAATGCACCGATGGCTGAACAGTGGCTAGCTGGCGCGGCGTTTAGTGTGTATGCCGCCGTCGCCCTTGGCTGCTTTGTCATGTTGTTCATTGGCACGTTAGCCGCCGCTGCCCTGGCGCCGCCCATGGTGGTCAAAGCGGACGTTGCCCGAGTGAAACCAGCACCGCGTCAGCCTCAAGCGACGTCGCCGGTAGCGGACGATGATGAAGAAGACATCATCGATCCCAACGATGGCCGTGAAGAGGGAGAGGTCAAGTGGTTCAATACCAATAAGGGTTACGGCTTCATTACCCGCGATAACGGAGAGGACGTATTCGTTCACTTTCGTGCCATCCGTGGCCGCGGCCCACGGATGCTGGCCGAAGGCCAAATCGTTCGCTATCACGTGATCAAAAACGATCGTGGCCTGCAGGCCGATGATGTGAGTATTATCGAGTAAGCGTTCTCACAGCGTCCCTTGCTGGTAGAGAAAACCCCCGCATTGGCGGGGGTTTTTGCATTTAGCGGCCCGAATCGGGCCATTCGATGGCACGCTCTTGGCCGCTGGGTAGAACTTGCCAAAAACGGTCAGGGTCATCGCCGGGATGCCAGCCGCCTAGCGAGCAGCGAACTTCCACCTGCAGCGCCTCAGCGGCATGCTGAGCGCACTCCTGATCGGTATGCCACGGCGTCTGGTTGCTGTCGAACCAGAGGCTGGCAAAGCCATCGGCGGCGTTATCCACCAGGAGTACCGGGACGCTATCGCCTTGGTGTTGGCCGCGGGTTTTCCATTTGCCTTTGCCCGCTGGACTAAGCGGCGGTGCACTGAGCACCTCGGCCAGCCAGGCGTTGACGTCATCCAGCGTGGCCTGCGCCAGATACACTTCTATGTCTGGAAACCGCTCCATCATACGCGTACCTCGTCGGTGGTCAGCAGCGCCTGAAGCGTCGCTTCGTAAATACGGCTCAGCTCGTCCAAGTCGCTGGCGCGCACCCGTTCGTTCACCTTGTGGATAGTATCGTTGAGTGGGCCAAGCTCGACGACTTGGGCGCCCAAGGTGGCAATGAAGCGACCATCCGAGGTGCCGCCGCTGGTGGAGAGTTGCGGGCGTTCGCCGGTGACGGCTTCTACGCCGCGAATCGTGGCATCCACGAGCTCGCCTTCTGCGGTCAGGAAGGGCTCGCCGTTCAACGTCCAATCCAGATGATACTCGAGGCCATGCGCATCCAAGATCGCTTCGGTGCGTGAGCGTAATTCGTCGTGGGTGACGTCGGTGGAGTAACGGAAGTTGAACACGACTTCCACGTCACCTGGAATCACGTTGGTGGCGCCCGTTCCAGCACGCACGTTGGAGATCTGAAAACTGGTCGCAGGGAAGAAGTCATTGCCCGCGTCCCAATGCTCGTTGACGAGCGCATCCAGCGCAGGCATCGCCTGATGGATAGGGTTGCGTGCCAAGTGAGGGTAGGCCACATGGCCCTGCACGCCTTTGACGTGAAGCACGCCGCCCAAAGAGCCGCGCCGCCCGGTTTTGATCACATCGCCTAGGCGAGCGGTAGAGGAGGGCTCGCCCACGATGCAGTAGTCCAAACGCTCATTGCGCTCGCGAAGATGCTCGACCACTGCGCGGGTGCCGTCGATGGCAGGCCCCTCCTCGTCGGAGGTAATCAAAAACGCGATCCGCCCCTCGTGGTCGGGGTAGCGGGCGACAAAGCGCTCCACTGCCGTCAGCATCGCTGCCAGGCTGCCTTTCATGTCCGCTGCGCCGCGCCCGCAGAGCATGCCCTGGTCGTCGATACAGGGCTCGAACGGCGGGAATTCCCAGTTGGTATGGGGGCCGCTGGGCACCACATCGGTGTGTCCGGCAAACGCGATCACCGGCCCGTGGTGGCCGCGCACGGCCCAAAAATTCTTTACATCACCAAAGGGGAGCTGCTCGATATGGAAACCGAGCGCCGTTAAGCGCTCGATCATCAGGTCTTGGCAGCCTTCATCGTCGGGTGTCACCGATGCCCGGCTCAGCAGGTCGAACGCCAGCGTGAGCGTCGGCGACAGTGAGTCAGGCTCAGTTATGGGCATGTAGCGCCTCGTTCAGCGCGATGGCGCTTTTATTGGTCAAGCACTCGATGCGGCCATTTTGTGAGTTGCGACGCAGCAGCAGGTCGTCTTGGCCTGCCAGCTCGCGGGCGGCGACGGTGTTGACGTCTTGGCCCTGGTCATCCAACAGCGTCACTTTGGAGCCTGCGGTGATGTACAGACCCGCTTCTACGGTACAGCGGTCGCCCAGCGGAATACCGATACCGGCATTGGCGCCGATGAGGCAGCCCTCGCCCACCTTGATGATGATGTTGCCACCGCCCGAGAGCGTGCCCATGGTGGAGCAGCCGCCGCCCAGATCGGAGCCTTTGCCGACCATGACGCCGGCAGAGATACGCCCTTCGATCATGCCGGGGCCTTCGGTGCCCGCGTTGAAGTTGACGAACCCTTCGTGCATGACCGTGGTGCCCTCGCCCAGGTAAGCGCCCAGGCGCACGCGGGCGGTGTCGCCGATGCGGATGCCGCTAGGCACCACGTAATCGGTCATTTTGGGGAATTTATCGACACAGTCGACGGACAGCGCACGGCCAGCCAGGCGTGCCTTGAGGCGGCGGGCGGGCAGCTCTTCGATGTCGATGGCGCCTTCGTTGGTCCAGGCGATGTTACGCAGCAAGCCGAACATACCGGTCAGGTCCAGGCCGTGGGGCTTCACCAGGCGGTGGGACAGCAGGTGCAGCTTCAAGTACACCTCAGGTGCGGTTTGCGGCGGCTGATCGCTCTCTAAGAACATCGCCACCAGCGGACGCTGGCTCGCCGCCAGTGACTCTGCCAGTGCGGCTTGGTCGGAGTGGCCTGCCGCTTCCAGCGCTTTGGCCAAGCGGGTGCAATCTTCTGGCAGGAAACTGACCGGGGCATTGCCTGTTGGTGCGTCCAGGGCTTCCTTGGCCGCTGCGACCAGGCGCTCGTCTGGGTGGAATAGTGGAGCCGGGTAGTAGATTTCCAGCCAGTCGCCCTGGGTGTTTTGGGTGCCGATTCCAAGCGCGAAGCTCAGCATAACGCGTATTCCTTAGAGGTTGGTGAGAGGTGTCGGTCAGGATTAGCCACTTAGCGAATCGTAGTCGCCGTCTTGATAGCCGATCATGATGGTACCGTCGTCGAGTTCCAAAAGCGGCCGCTTGAGCAGCGTGGGGTGCTGAAGCAACAGCTGGCGCGCCGAGTTGGCATCAAAATCCTTCTCTTCATCGGAGAGCTCGCGCCAGGTCTTACTCCGCTTGTTGATCACCTCGACCAGCGGCGCGCGATTCAAGATGTGTTCGAGCAGTGCCGCCGACAGGCCATCTTTACGCAGGTCGTGGGTTTTATACATCAGCGCTTTGTCGTCCAGCGCTTTGCGTGCTTTGCGGCAGGTGTCGCAGTTGTGAATCATATAGAGCGTCAGCATACAGCCTCCTTTCGTCGTCTTGGTCGGCGCGGGCTAGCCGCGTTCGAGCAGTTGGCGAAGACGCGTGGCCGCTTCCAGCGTCGGTTCGAGCTCCGCCACTAGGGCTAAGCGTAGCCGCCCAGCACCGGGATTATGGCCGTGTTGTCCTGGGCGGCCCATCAAGCTGCCGGGAAGTACGCTCACGTGCTGCTCGCTGAATAGCCGTTGACTAAAGGCGATATCGTCACCGCCCGTAACCGCAGGCCAGAGGTAGAAGCTCGCCTCGGGCGTGGGGAAATCCATCACCGGGGCGAGCACCTCCGTGACCGCACTGAATTTCTTACGGTAGGCGTCGCGGTTGGCCCGTACGTGGGCTTCGTCCTGCCAAGCAGCGATGGACGCGTGCTGCAGCGGTAGCGACATGGCGCAGCCGTGATAGGTGCGGTAGCGCTTGAACGGGGCGAGCAGGTCTGCATCGCCTGCCACGAAGCCCGAGCGCAGCCCCGGCAGGTTGGAGCGTTTGGAGAGCGAGTGAAACACCACGCAGCGGCGGTAGTCGTCGCGGCCAAGCTCGGCGCAGGCTTGCAGCAGCCCCGGCGGCGGTGTGCTCTCGTCCAGATAAAGCTCGGAGTAGCATTCGTCGGAGGCGATGATGAAGTCGTGCTCGTCGGCCAGGGCAATCAACTCTTTGAATTCGGCCAGCGGTGTGACCGCGCCGGTCGGGTTGCCCGGCGAGCAAATAAACACGATCTGCACGTCGCGCCAAGTGTCGGCGCTGACCGCAGAAAAATCGGGACGAAAGCCGTTCTCGGCCGTGCAGTCCAGGTAGAGCGGCTGGCCGCCTGCCAGTAGCGTCGCCCCTTCGTAAATCTGGTAGAACGGATTGGGCACGGCGACCTGGGCAGGGCGAGTGCGGTCCAGCGCTGCCTGCACGAAGGCAAAGATGGCCTCGCGGGTGCCGTTCACGGGCAGAACTTGGCGTTCGGCGTCTAGGCCGGCGAGGCCAAAGCGCTGGGTGGCCCAGGCAGCGATGGTCTCACGTAGCGCGGGCAGGCCGTTGGTGGCCGGGTAGCGGGCCATCTCGAGCTGGTGGGCAACGAGGGCATCCAGCGCGCCCTGGTAAGGCACATGCTGGGGTTCGCCGATCGTCAGCGGAATGTGCGTCAGCCCCGCCGGGGGCGTGAGTGTCGCTTTGAGAGCGGCCAGCTTTTCAAACGGATAGGGATGAAGGGCGTTGAGATCTGGGTTCATGGCGCGTCCGTTGAGAGCGTGAAGGCGGGAGCTGTGAGCAAAACCATTTATCGAACCACCGATTATAGGCAAGCCCTGGGGCAGGCTCAAACCTAACCACCAGGGCATGGCATCTTTCTGGTTTAGACGCCTAGTACTTCAATCAGCCGTTCACGAAGCTGCTGCTGGCGTTCGGGGTCGGTGAGCGGCTCGCCTGCCTTGGTGGTAATGAAGAACACGTCCTCTACTCGCTCGCCCAACGTAGCGATCTTGGCGGCCGAGAGGGCGATATCCTGCTCCATGAAGATGCGCCCTACCCGAGCGAGAAGGCCGGGGCGGTCGGGGGCGGTCAGCTCCAGCAGGGTGCGCTCGTTGGCTGGGTCCTGTTCGATCACCACTTCGGTAGGCACTTTGAAGTGCTTGAGCTGTCGCGGGGTGTGGCGGGTGACGATCTCGGGGTAGTCATCCGGGTCGTCCAGCTCTTCAACCAGGTGGCTGCGCATCTCTTCGATACGCTCTGAGTCACGAATCGGCTGGCCATGGCTATCCAGTACGATAAAGGTGTTCAGCGTCCAGTCGTTGTGGGACGTGGCAATCCGTGCATCGTGGATGGACAGCCCTAGCTGCTCCATGGCGGCGGCCGTGGCGGCAAACAGATCATCCGCCGAGCGGGTGTGGATGAAGACCTTGGTACCGCCCTCGGCCATGTCGGCGGTGGGTGCACTGATCAGCACTAGCGGCAGCGGTGAGGGCTGGTGGTTGAGAATGCCTTGGGTCTGCCAGACGATCTCGCTGGGTGCGTACTGCAGGAAGTAGTCCTCCCCCAGCGATTCCCAAAGCCGGTCGATGTGAGCGCTATCGACACCCACCGTTTGCAGTAGCGAGCGCGCTTCGGTGCGCGTTTCGCGTACCCAGTCGTCGCGATCTGGCGGATTTTTCAGGCCGCGCCGCAGGGCGCGCTTGGTTTCCGCGTGAAGTTGGCGCAACAGCGACGCCCGCCAGCCGTTCCACAGCGTTGGGTTGGTCGCGTTAATGTCGGCGACGGTGAGCACGTAAAGGTAGTCCAGGCGGGTCTCGTCGCGCACGATCAGCGCAAAGTCGCGGATGACGTCCGGGTCGCTGATGTCGCGCTTTTGCGCGGTCATCGACATCAGCAGGTGGTGCTCCACCAGCCAGCTCACCAAGTTGGTGTCGTGCTGGGAAATGTGGTGGCGATGACAAAACTGCTCGACGTCTCGCGCACCGATTTCGGAGTGATCGCCGCCACGGCCTTTGCCAATGTCGTGGAACAAGCCTGCGATCCACAGCAAGTCGAGCTTGGGCAACTGGTGGATGAGCGTCGCTGCCACGGGGAAGTCGCCTTTGGCCTCTGGCTTGCGGAAGCCGTGCAGGAATTTCAGCAGGCGCAGGGTGTGGGCATCGACCGTGTAGATATGGAACAGATCGTGCTGCATCAGCCCCACGGCGCGGCCAAACTCCGGCAGGTACTTGCCGAGAATGCCGTAGCGGTTCATTCGCCGCAGTTGGCGAGGAACGTTTCCCGGTGCCCGCATAAGGGCCATGAAGAGCCGCTGGTGACGCGGCTCTTCCCGGTAGTGATCGTCGATTTGATGACGGTGGTCACGAATCAGCCGAATGGTATCGGCGCGTACCCCCTCGATCTCCGGGTGTTTGGCCATTAGCAGGAAGAGTTCCAGCATGGCCGCCGGTCGCTCGCGGAACAGGTTGCGCGAGCGCACTTGGATGTAGCCGCCTTTGGTTTCGAAGCGCTCGTTGAGCTTGACGGTTTCCAACGACTCTTTACCGCGCAGAATGACTTCGTCGAAATGCTGCAAGAGCATGTCGTTGAGTCCGGCGAGGGCCGTTACATGGCGGTAGTAGCGCTTCATGAACTGTTCGACGGCGAGTCGTTCGGGAGTGTCCTTGAAGCCGAACATCTCGGCAATGGTGCGCTGATGATCGAACAGCAGCCGATCTTCGGCCCGGCCCGTGAGCATGTGCAGAGCGTAGCGCACCTGCCAGAGAAATGCTTGACCCTGGCTGAGAATGCGCAGCTCGGCGTCGTTCATGAAGCCGTTGGCGACGATGTCGGTGTACTGCTCGGTGCCGAAATGGCGCTTGGCCACCCAGCCAATCATTTGGATATCGCGCAGGCCACCGGGGGAGCTTTTGAGGTTGGGCTCCAGGTGATACTCGGAATTGTTGTAGCGGTAGTGGCGGGCGATCTGTTCCTGCCACTTGGCCTCGAAAAATCGGTCGGCAGGCCACAGGTTCGTTGCGCTCAAGCGCTCGCGCATCTTTTCGCGCAAGCTTTCCGGCCCGGCGATGAGGCGTGACTCCAGCAGGTTGGTGATCACCGTGACGTCCGCTTCGGCTTCGCGCTCGCAGTCGTTGAGTGAGCGCACGCTATGGCCAATCTCGAGGCCGATATCCCACAAAAAGGTGATGAAGGCGCTCAGCGGCTCACGGTAGGGGGAGTCATCGTCGTGTTCGAGCAATAGGAGCAGGTCGATGTCCGAGTGGGGGTGTAGTTCTCCACGCCCGTAACCACCCACCGCTACCAGCGCGACCCCGTCGTCGGGCCAGGCATGCTGCGCCCAGGCGATGGCAAGCAGCTGGTCGAGATACCATGCACGGCCGCGTACCAGATCGCGAATATCGGCCCCAGCGCGAAACTGCTCGTCCAGCCGCGCCTGAATGTCCCGTAAGGCCGCTTTGAACGGCGCAATGGGCGAGCGTGATCCGGCAAGCTCGGTGCGAAACAGGTCGAGATCGAAAAGCGACGTGTCCGGCTCGAACCGGTAGTGGTGAAGAAGCATCAGGCGTTCAAAAAGCTAAAGTCTTCGTCGCTGCGTGCGGTCAGCACGTCAACGCCGGTGTCGGTGACAAGCAGGGTGTGCTCCCACTGCGCCGACAGGCTGCGGTCTTTCGTGACGGCGGTCCAACCATCCCGCAGGACCTTGGTTTTGTAGCCACCTACGTTGATCATCGGCTCGATGGTGAAGCACATGCCCGCCTCCAGGCGAATGTCGGCATCCGGTGCATAGCCGTCGTAGTGCAAGAACTGCGGATCTTCGTGAAAGTCCGCGCCAATGCCGTGGCCGCAGAAGTCGCGCACCACGGAGTAGCCGTGAGCTTCGGCATGCTGCTGGATCACCCGGGCCAGCTCGGAAAGGCGTACGCCGGGCTTCACTAGCTCGATGCTTTTATATAGGCACTCCTGGGTGATGCGGCACAGTCGTTCACCCTGAATGGTGTCGCCAATCACGAACATGACACTGGAGTCGCCGTGGTAGCCGTCTGGCGTGCGCACGGTGATGTCCAGGTTCATGATGTCGCCGTTTTTGAGCTTTTTGCCATCATCGGGAATGCCGTGGCATACCACGTGATTGATCGAGGTGCAGGTCGCTTTAGGGAAACCGTGATAGTTCAGCGGTGCTGGCGTCGAGCCCAGTTCGTTGACGATGTACGCATGGCACAAGCGGTCGATCTCACCGGTGCTGATACCCGCTGTGACGTGGGGAGTGATCATTTCGATAACGCTGGCTGCCTGGCGACCGGCTTCGCGCATTTTCTCGATTTCAGAAGGCGTCTTGATAGGAACGTTCATGAATTCTCGATGTGGCTTCTGGGTGAGTGATGAGTGGCAAATTCAGCGTCTAAACGCGCCTGCGACTTCATCTTGGCAATGATCTATGGTATAAAGCCGCGCGCTTTCCTGCAATCGCCATCCCTCGCTTCTTTCCAGGGCGGCGGCGCGTGGAAAGAGTAACGAGATCGCAACCCAGCACCGCTGAGTTGCACGACAGCAAGCCTTGAAAACACACATGCACCGGCACATGGTCCCGGGTGCCTCTAGCGACGTTCGTCGGCGCTACTGGTCGGATCCATGGGGTGCGTGGAGGCCTAACCCGAGTTTCAGGAGTTTTACCATGTCTCACGTCAATATGCGTGACCTGCTGAAAGCAGGTGCTCACTTCGGTCACCAGACCAAGTACTGGAACCCGAAGATGGGTAAATTCATCTTCGGCGCGCGCAACAAGATTCACATCATCAACCTCGAGCACACCCTGCCGGCGCTGAACGAAGCGATCGACGTGGTCGAGAAGATGGCGGCGTCCAACAACAAGATTTTGTTCGTTGGTACCAAGCGCAGCGCCAGCAAGATCATCAAAGAAGAAGCGAATCGCGTTGGCCAGCCGTTCGTCAACCATCGCTGGTTGGGCGGCATGCTGACCAACTTCAAGACCATTCGTCAGTCCATCAAACGTCTGCGTGATCTGGAAACCATGCGCGAAGACGGTACCTTCGAGAAGCTGACCAAGAAAGAAGTCTTGATGGCCACGCGTGAGCAAGAGAAGCTCGAGCGTTCTATCGGCGGTATCAAGAACATGGGCGGCCTGCCGGACGCGCTGTTCGTGATCGACGTTGATCACGAGCGCATTGCGATCAACGAAGCCAACAAGCTGGGCATCCCGGTCATTGGCGTGGTCGATACCAACTCCAACCCGGATGGCGTTGATTACGTGATCCCGGGCAACGATGACTCCATCCGCGCTATCCAGATCTACGTGAAGGCGATTGCCGACGCGTGTGGTCGCGCGAAAGAAGGTCGTCCGGACGAGTTCGTCGAAGTGACTGAAGAAGAAGCCGCTTCTGCCGACACAAACGCTGCTGCCGAGTAAGGCTGCAGTGGTGCGGCGGGCAGGTGAGCCGCATCGTATCAGAGGGGGCCTTATGCCCCCTTTTTCCCGCTTTGGGTTCGCCCAGGCGGGCCGATCATGCCGGATCAATGCCGGCAAGCGCTCTGCACAGTGATACGCAACGGTCATCTATCGTGCTTATACTCTGTAGCGCGTTTAACTCTCAGTTAGAACCATTTCCGAGGTGAAATCTCATGGCAGCTATCAGCGCCTCTCAGGTTAAGGAACTGCGCGAACGTACCGGTCTTGGCATGATGGAGTGTAAAAAAGCACTCACCGAAGCCGACGGTGACATTGAAGTCGCGATCGAAAACCTGCGTAAAAGCTCTGGTCTTAAAGCCGCGAAGAAAGCGGGTCGTACAGCTGCAGAAGGTGCGGTGGTGACTCGCGTAGCAGACGATGGCAGCTACGGCGTCATGGTCGAAATCAACTCTGAAACCGACTTCGTTGCTCGTGACGATAACTTCATCGGCTTCGCCAACAAGATCGCCGATGCGTTCTTTGCAGCGAAGAGCGAAGACGTTGCCGCCGTGATGGCGGGTGATCTCGAGTCCGCTCGTGAGCAGTTGGTTCAGAAAATCGGCGAAAACATCGGCGTGCGTCGTGCCGTGGTCGTCAATGCCGTTGACGGTGGTTTGGTAGGCGAATACGTGCACGGCGGCCGCATTGGTGTCTTGACCGTCCTGAAAGGCGGCACCAGCGAAGCGGCCAAAGACGTTGCCATGCACGTCGCGGCGATCAACCCGGCCGTTGCGCATCCGGAAGAGATGCCGCAAGAGCAGCTGGACAAAGAGAAAGCGATCATCCTGGCCCAGCCGGACATGGCCGGTAAGCCTGAGCAGATCGCTGAGAAGATGGTTCAAGGCCGCCTGAAGAAGTACCTGGCTGAGAACAGCCTGACCGAGCAGCCGTTCGTCAAAGACCCAAACCAGTCCGTGGCTGAATTCGTCAAAGCCGCCGGTGGCGAAGTGGTCAGCTTCACTCGCTTCGAAGTGGGCGAAGGCATCGAAAAAGAAGAAGTCGACTTCGCGAAAGAAGTCATGGAACAGGCTGGCCGTCGCTAAGGTCAGAGGTTCCAGTTAGAAGATGGCGTGCGCGCGAGCGCACGCCTTCGTGTATCCGGCCCCTGTGAAATACAGGCGCTGCCTCGCCCACCTGTGCCCAGGTCTGCCCCAGGAGAGATGCCATGTCACGTGATGTTCAAGAGTCTACCCCCACTGCTGCTACCAAAATCGATAAGTCGAAGTCGAAGTACAAGCGTATTTTGCTGAAGCTGTCGGGCGAAGCGCTGATGGGTGAGCACGATTTTGGTATCGATCCGAAGGTGTTGGATCGCATGGCGCTGGAAATTGGCCAGTTGGTGGGGATTGGCGTCCAAGTCGGTATCGTCATTGGGGGGGGTAACCTGTTCCGTGGCGCGGCGCTCAACGAAGCCGGCATGGATCGGGTCACGGGTGATCACATGGGAATGCTGGCAACGGTCATGAATGCGCTCGCGATGCGCGATGCGCTGGAGCGCTCCAATATACGCTCCCGCGTGATGTCAGCGATTCCCATGAGCGGTGTGGTGGAGCATTACGACCGCCGCACGGCCATCCGTTATTTGACCTCGGGTGACGTGGTGCTGTTCTCCGCGGGCACCGGAAACCCCTTCTTTACTACGGACTCCGCGGCCTGTTTGCGCGGCATCGAAGTGGACGTAGACGTCGTCATCAAGGCCACCAAAGTAGACGGCGTGTACAATAAGGATCCGGTGAAGCACCCCGACGCCGTAAAATACGACCAGCTCTCCTATGACGATGCTCTGGATCAGAAGCTGGGGGTAATGGATTTGACCGCAATCTGCCTGGTACGTGACCATAATATGCCGGTGCGGGTATTTGATATGAACAAGCCTGGTGCCCTGCTCAACCTCGTGGTTGGGGGCAAGGAAGGCACGCTGATAGACAGAGGGTAACAACGTGATCAACGACATCAAGAAAGATGCAGAGTCTCGCATGAAGAAGAGCGTTGAGGCGCTGCACAGCAACTTCAACAAGATCCGCACGGGCCGTGCTCACCCCAGCATCCTGGATGCCGTGACCGTCGAGTATTACGGGGGCCAAGTACCGCTGAATCAGGTGGCATCGGTGAACGTCGAAGATGCGCGTACCTTGACCGTGGCGCCCTGGGAGCAGGGCATGGTGCCGAAAATCGAAAAAGCGATCATGACCTCTGATCTGGGTCTGAACCCGTCCAGCGCCGGTAACGTGATTCGTGTGCCGATGCCGATGCTGACCGAAGAGACCCGTAAAGGCTACATCAAGCAGGCACGTAGCGAAGCGGAAACTGCCCGCGTGGCCGTGCGCAACGTTCGCCGCGATGCCAACGGTGACTTCAAATCCTTGCTCAAGGATAAAGAGATCACCGAAGACGATCAGCGTCAGGGCGAAGACGAGATCCAGAAGCTGACCGATAAATATATCGCTGAGATCGACAAGGCGCTGACCGCAAAAGAACAGGATCTCATGCAGGTATAACGCCTGCGTTCACTTTGCCACGGGCGGCTTGGCCGTCCGTGGGCCATCGCTTGGCTTACTTATGACTGATCTTTGGTGCGAGAACCCATGACGTCTCCGCAGCTTCCCCAAGAGCAGCCGGGCGGCACGACGCTTTCTCGATCCGAGGAAGCGCTGCCGTCCCATGTTGCTATCATTATGGATGGTAACAACCGCTGGGCGCGGGCACGGGGGCTGTCGGGAGTGCGCGGCCACCGTGCGGGTGTCGAAGCCGTACGTGCGGTGATCGAGCGTGCGGCCGAGCGAGGCGTGCAAACGCTGAGCTTGTTCGCCTTCTCCAGTGAGAACTGGAAGCGCCCAGCCGCCGAGGTGAACGCGCTCATGGAGCTGTTTTTGATGGCGCTCAAACGTGAGGTCAAAAAGCTCAACGAGCGCAATATCCGCCTCTCGATTATTGGTGAGCAGCGCGGCTTTTCCCATGCAATTCAAAAGCATATCCAGCGTGCCGAAGCGCTGACCGCCGAGAATACGGGCATGCACCTAGTGATCGCTGCCAACTACGGCGGCCAGTGGGACATCGCCCGAGCCGCCCGCGAGCTCGCCGAGCAGGTGGCGGCCGGAGAGCTGTCGGCCGACGACATCGACGAAGCACGCTTGGATGCGGCCATGAACACCGACGCCGTGCCGCCGGTGGATCTGTGCATTCGCACCAGCGGCGAGCAGCGGCTCTCGAACTTCATGCTATGGCAGTTGGCCTATGCCGAACTGCATTTTTCGCCCTTGCTTTGGCCAGATTTCGATGGGGCGGCCTTCGACAAAGCGCTCGACGATTTTTGCTTACGACGTCGCCGTTTTGGAATGACTGACGAACAAATAGAGGCGCAAGGTGCTTAAACAGCGGATGATCACCGCAGCCTGGTTGGCGCCCGTGACGCTAATCGGTCTGTTTGGCTTACAGGGAGGTACCTTTGCGCTGTTTACGGCGTTGATCGTGCTATTGGGTACCTGGGAGTGGACCAACCTGGCAGGCGTAGGCGCGTCGCGCACGCGGATGGCGCTGGTCGCGGGGATGGCGATACTGTTGGCGCTGCTGTGGCTGGGCGGTGCGGCGTATGCGGTGTGGCCGCTATGGCTGGCGGCCGCCGGTTGGCTGCTCAATCTTTACTGGGTGACGCATTACCCGCAAAGTAGTCAGCAGTGGCATACCACGTCGCGTCGCCTGCTAATGGGTGTGTGGGTGCTGCTACCGTGCTGGGTAGGCTTCAACGTACTGCGCGAGAGCGGGGCGGTGTGGCTGCTGTTCGTGTTACTGTTGGTTTGGACGGCCGATATTGGTGCCTATTTTGCCGGACGCCGCTGGGGCAAGCGCAAGCTGGCACCGCGGGTGAGCCCAGGAAAATCCTGGGAGGGTGTCTACGGCGGGTTGGCCGCTACGACGCTGCTGGCGTTGCTATTTGCCGCCTGGCAGCCATTGGGTGTACTGGGTGGCGTCGCACTGGTAGCGATTACCGCGGTGGTCACGCTCACCTCCGTGTTGGGTGACCTGTTCGAAAGTATGTTGAAGCGCTACCGCAATATCAAAGACTCCAGCCAGCTACTGCCGGGCCACGGCGGTGTGTTGGATCGTATCGATAGCCTCACGGCGGCCATTCCCATCTTCGCGCTGTTCTATCTGCAGGTGCTATCCCTTCAGGTGAGCGCGCTATGAGTCATGCCTCGATTCAATCGGTCACCGTACTGGGTGCCACTGGCTCCATTGGGAAAAGTACGCTGGACGTCATCGCGCGCCATCCTGATCGCTACCGGGTCCATGCACTGACAGCGCATACCTCGAAAGAGGCACTGCTGGAACAGTGTCATACATATAGCCCCCGCTTTGCCGTGCTGGATGACGCCGCCGATGCCGATTGGCTGCAGCAGGCGCTTCGCCAAGCAGGCTCTGATACCCTGGCGCTGGCGGGGCAGGAAGCATTGTGCGATGTCGCCCGTGCCCCTGAGGTCGATATCGTCATGGCGGCAATCGTTGGAGCGGCGGGACTGTTGCCCGCGCTGGCGGCGGCCGAGGCGGGTAAGCGCGTACTGCTCGCCAATAAAGAAGCCCTGGTGATGAGTGGGGCGCTGTTCATGGACGCCGTGTCGCGTTCAGGGGCCACGCTACTGCCGATCGATTCTGAACATAATGCCATCTATCAGTGTCTACCCTGCGAGCATCGCGGTGGATTGGCCAAGCACGGCGTGCGTCAGCTACTGTTGACGGCTTCCGGCGGGCCCTTTCGTAACTGGTCGGCCGAGCAGATCGCACGTGCCACGCCCGAGCAAGCTTGCGCCCATCCTAACTGGTCCATGGGGCGAAAAATCTCGGTGGATAGCGCCACGCTGATGAACAAAGGTCTCGAGTTGATCGAGGCGTGCTGGCTCTTTGATGCCTCGCCCGAGCAGATTCAAGTGGTCGTTCATCCCCAGAGCGTCATTCACTCCATGGCGGCCTATGACGATGGTTCGGTAATCGCGCAGTTGGGCAATCCCGATATGCGCACGCCCATCGCTTATGGTTTGGCTTGGCCCGAGCGGATCGACGCCGGTGTAGAAGCACTTGACCTGTTCCAGGTGGCGCGACTCGATTTCGAGGCTCCCGATGAAGCGCGCTTTCCTTGTCTGCGTCTCGCCCGTGAGGCGATGCAGGCCGGTGGTGCCGCCCCGGCCATCTTGAATGCAGCCAATGAAGTGGCCGTCGAGGCATTTTTAGCGGGAAGCATTGCGTTTGGCGCGATTCCGGAGCTCGTCGCCGATGTCATGGCGCTGCCCTACCGCGGCGAGGCCGATTCTTTGGAGTGCGTGCTGGCGGCGGATCGCTGGGCGCGCGAACAGGCGGCACTTACCCTACGTCAGTCAATCGCTTAGCCTCAGCTAATGCTGAGCAGCGCGTCGTGCAAAGGAGCGAAAAGTGGGCCTGATACAGAATATCTTAGCCGTCATTGTGGTGCTGGGACTGCTCGTGACCTTTCATGAATTCGGGCATTTTTGGGTCGCGCGTCGCTGCGGCGTCAAAGTGCTGCGCTTTTCAGTAGGGTTTGGTAAACCGCTATGGTCGACGGTGGATCGTCACGGCACTGAGTTTGCGGTGGCGGCCATTCCGCTGGGCGGGTACGTCAAAATGCTTGACGAGCGCGAAGCGCCGGTGCCAGACGACCAGTTGGAGCAAGCCTTCAATCGCAAAACCGTATGGCAGCGCATTGCCATCGTCGCTGCGGGTCCCATCGCCAACTTTTTGCTCGCCATCGTCGCCTACTGGGCACTGTTCGTGGCGGGAACGACCACGGTGGCACCGCTCGTCGGCGACGTTACTCCGAACTCGCCGGCTGCGCAGGCGGGCTTGGCGCAGGGCAGTGAAATCACCGCTATCCAGGGCGAGCCAACGCGCTCTTGGGAAGAGATCAATCTGAAGCTGGTGTCCATGATCGGCTATAGCGGCGAGCTCACCATCGAGGCAACGCCAGAGGGGGCGAGTGCCACACGCCGCTATCAACTGCCAATCAGTAACTACATGGTGCGCCAGGATCCGCCTCAACCGTTGCAAACACTGGGCTTTTCACCCTGGCGCCCTGACATACCAGCAGTGCTCGGTCAGGTCGTTTCTGGGCAGGCGGCCGATGTCGCAGGGCTTCAACCGGGGGATCGTATCGTGTCGCTCGATGGCGAACCCATCGATGATTGGATGCAGTTCGTCGCTGTGATTCGCGACAGCGCGGGTGAGACCTTAAGCGTTGCGTACCAGCGTGGAGGCGAACAGGGCACGCTCTCGCTCACGCCAGGACGTAATACGCTGGAGAGTGGTGACGAGGTTGGGTACATTGGAGCCGGTGCAGAGCCGTTTAGCTGGCCTGAGTCGCTGCAACGCGAAATTCGCTATGGGCCGATCGAAGCCGTCGGCCAAGCGCTGTCGCGCACCGGTGAAATGGTTCTACTGACGGTAGATGCGATCCGAAAGATGCTGGTGGGGCTTATCTCCCCCTCTAACCTCTCCGGGCCGATCACCATTGCACAAATCTCCGGCGACTCGGCACGCGCGGGGCTCGAAGCCTTCGTAGGCTTCCTCGCCTATCTGTCGATTAGCCTAGGGGTGCTGAATTTGCTGCCCATCCCCGTGCTCGATGGCGGTCATCTGCTTTACTATTTCGTCGAGGTGTTACGTGGGCGGCCGGTATCCGAGCAAACACAAGCGATAGGGCTGCGCATCGGGCTCGCCATGGTCGGTACCCTGATGCTAATGGCGCTCTATTTCGATTTGATGCGCCTGTGGTAATAACGCGTGTAGCGCGCTGGATGCCTTGTCATCTGCCTGCACAAATGTATATGGTGCCTGTCTTAACCGACGGGCAGACCAACGCGAGCGAACTGACTGCATGAAAATCAAGACCCTTGGAATGGCGGCACTCTTGCTGGTAGGCGCCAGCGGCGCCCAAGCACAATCCTTTGACGTTTCAGACATTCGTGTGGAAGGACTGCAGCGGGTTTCCGCCGCCTCGGTCTTTAATGCGTTCCCGGTGAGCGCCAACGACCGTGTCGACGAGCAGCAGCTCGCCGCGGCCGCCCGTGACCTGTTCGCCACCGGTTTGTTCGAAGACGTCTCGTTGGCCCGGGAAGGCGATGTGCTGGTGATCCAAGTGGTCGAGCGCCCCACCATCGCGCGCTTGAACATCGAAGGTAACGACCAGATCTCTGATGAAGACCTGCGCAACGGGCTACGCCAGTCGGGTTTGTCGGAAGGGCAGGTCCTACAGCTCTCGACGCTCGAAGAGATCGAGCGTGAGCTCGAGGGCGTCTATCAATCCCAGGGGCGTTACAGCGCTAGCATCGACGTTAACGTCGAGGAGATCGACGAAGGCCGCGTTCAGGTCAACATCGATATCAACGAAGGCGAAGTGGCCAAGATCCGCCAGATCAATATCGTCGGTAACCAGGATTTCGACGATGAGACGCTGCGCGACGTCTTCGAGCTGAACGACCGCCCAGGGCGTATCTTTGGCTGGTTCTCCAAAGACGAGTACTCCCGCGAAGCGCTCTCTGGCGATATCGAGCGTCTGCGTTCGTTCTATTTGGATCGTGGCTACGTCAACTTCGATGTGACGTCGACCCAGGTATCGATTGGCCCCGAGAAGTCCGACATCTTCATTACGCTCAATGTCGATGAGGGCAGCCAGTACCGCGTAGGCGATATCCGCTTTGCCGGTGATTTGCAGATCAGCGAAAACGAAGCCCGCAACCTGCTCGAAATCAACAGCGGCGATATCTTCTCCCGTGGCGATGTCAACGCCTCGACGGAAGCGCTGCGCCAGCGTCTGGGCGCGGAAGGCTTCGCCTTTGCCGAGGTGCAGGGCATTCCTGAAGTGGCCGATGACGGTGAAACGGTCGATCTCGTGATTGCTGTGAATCCAGGTCAGCGCGCTTACGTGCGTCGAATCGAGTTCTACGGTAATACCACGACCCAGGACGAAGTATTGCGCCGCGAGATGATCCAGCTCGAAGGCGCACCGGCATCGACGGAGTCGATCACGCAGTCGCGTCAGCGTCTGGAGCGTTTGGGCTTCTTTAGCCAAGTGGAAGTCGACACGCAGCCGGTACCGGGTGAGCCCGATCTGCTGGACGTGACTTATAACGTGGAAGAGCAGCCCTCCGGTTCGGTCTCTGCAAGCGTCGGCTTCTCGCAGAGCGCGGGCGTGATTTACGGGGTCGGCCTGGCTCAAAACAACTTCCTTGGCACCGGTAACCGTGTCAACGTCGGCGCCCAACGCAGTGACACCTTCACCAGCGTCAACTTCGCCTTCACCGATCCTTACTGGACGCTGGACGGCATCTCTCGCGGGTACAACGTGTTCTACCGCGAAACCGACTACGCCGACTCCGATATCTCGACGTTCTCGACCGATGCCTACGGTGCCGGTATCAACTTCGGCTACCCCATCAGCGAGTTGTCTCGCCTGAACTTCGGTGCCAGCGTCGAAGACGTCACGGTGAAAACCTACTTCGACACTGCCTCGGAAATCCGCCGCTATGTGGAAGATGAAGGCGAAAATGCGCAAAGCCTGAAGTTGACCGCGAGCTGGACACGCAACAACCTGAACCGGGGCATCATGCCGACCGCCGGTAATTACCAGCGCGTCTCGTTGGAAACCGGCGTGCCGGGTAGCGATGCGGAGTACTACAAACTCCAGGCCCGCGCGCAGCAGCTCTTCCCGTTTAACGATGACGAAACCTGGGCGCTGAAGTTCAGCGGTAATTTGGGCTACGCCGATACGCTGGGCAGCAACGATCCCTACCCGTTCTACGAAAACTTCTATGCAGGCGGCCTGGGCTCGGTGCGTGGTTTTACCTCCAACACCTTGGGCGAGCGCACCACGCCCGCCCGTGAGGGTGGCCGTGACCGCACCTTGGGCGGTAACGTACTGGTAGAAGGCTCCGCCGAAGTGCTTTTCCCGATGCCGTTCGTCGAGAACCAGCGCTCGGTACAGCCCTCGCTGTTCTTGGATGCAGGTAACACCTTCCTGAGCTCGTGCTACGACGTGCTGGAAGCGGATGCAGGACGCCAGCAGTGCAGCTCGGGCGTTGACCTTGGCGATCTGCGCTACAGCGTGGGCGTTGGCCTCTCGTGGCTGACGCCGGTAGGCCCGCTGACCTTTAGCGTGGCCGAGCCGCTGAACGACGAAAGTGGTGATGATACGCAGTTCTTCCAGTTCTCGCTGGGTCAAACGTTCTAATTGAAGGAGTAACACCATGGTGCGTAAACTGACTGCTGCTGTGTGTCTATTAGGGGCGATGACCCTACCGGCGTATGCCGCTGAAGTTGCGGTACTGGACTGGCGTGCGGCGCTGATGAATACACAGTCGGCTCAATCTTCGCTGAGTCAGCTCGAAGGGCAAATCGGTAGCCAGCAGCGTGAAGCCGAGGCGCTGGGCGGCGAGTTACAGCAGTTGCAGACGCGTCTGCAGCAGGAAGGGGAGACCATGTCTCAATCGGAGCGCGAGTCGCTGATTGCCGAGCTGCAGCAGAAGGGCGGTCGCTTCGAGCAGCTGCGCCGTGAAGTGCTGCAAGCGCAACAGGCCTCCGAGCAGCAATTCTTGCAAGGGGCCGAAGCCAAACTGGAGCAGGCCGTCGAGCAAGTGCTCGAACGTCATAACATTGACGTCCTCGTAGAGCCGCAAGGTGTGCTGCACTCCTCGACGGATCTACCCAACGTGACCAACGAAGTCACCCAGATTTTCGATTCGCTGAACTAATTTAATGACCCTCGGTGCGGCTTGGCCGCACCACTGCTTCCTTGGGCTCCCATGACGCACGCTTCTTACACTCTCACCCTTGCGGACATCGCACGTCACCTCGGCGTTGATTTCGAAGGCGACGACCATCAGCCCATCCGCGGTTTGGCAACGCTCAAGGAAGCAGCGTCGGATCAGGTCGCGTTTCTTGCCAATCGCGCCTACTTGAAAGACTTGGCCACCACCCAGGCGGCGGCCGTGCTGCTGCACCCAGAGCATGGCAAGAACTGCCCGGTGCCGCGCTTGGAGATGGAGAACCCCTACTTGGGTTACGCCAAACTGTCGCAACTGTTCGATCCGTTACCGGCGCGAGACGTGCCGGGCATCCATCCCACCGCCATGGTCGCCGATGGCGTCATGCTGGGAGACGGTGTCTGCGTGCAAGCGAATGCAGTGATCGAGCCTGGCGTCGTGCTAGGAGATCGCGTGGTCGTTGGGGCAGGTAGCGTGATTGGCGCGGACTGCGTGATTGGCGATGACACGCGGCTGCACGCCAATGTGACCGTGTGTCACGGCGTCGTGATGGGCAAGCGCGTCATTCTACAAAGCGGCTGCGTGATTGGCGGCGACGGCTTCGGTTTTGCCCACGATGGGGCTGGCTGGCACAAGATTGCTCAGCTGGGCGGCGTGGTGCTCGGCGATGATGTGGAGGTCGGAAGCTGTTCCAGTATCGACCGAGGCGCGTTGGGCGATACCGTAATTGGCAACGATGTCAAAATCGACAGCCAAGTGCAGATTGCCCATAACGTCACCATTGGTGACCATAGCGCGCTAGCTGGCTGCGTCGGCATTGCAGGCTCTACCAAAGTGGGTAAGCACTGCATGTTGGGCGGCGGCGTGGGGCTCTCGGGCCACCTGACCATCTGCGATGGGGTGCAGGTCACAGGCATGAGTTTGGTCACCAACTCGATTCACGAACCGGGGGTGTACTCGTCGGGTACCGGTGCCATGAGCAACACCCAATGGCGCAAAAATGCAGTGCGCTTCAAGCAGCTCGACGATATCGCCAAGCGTTTGGCGCGGGTAGAAAAAAGCCAGCGTGAATCGTGAAGAAAGAAGGATTTCCTAAGGGAGTGGCTTGAGGCTTCATAGCAGAAGGTTATAATCCACTGCCTTTTTACCAGTAGGATTGCTGGTACGTGCCTGACACTGCTCAGGCCTTTCGTCATTTTAGAGGTCGTTACGATGGTTATGGATATCAACGAAATTCGCGAATACTTGCCCCACCGCTACCCGTTCTTGCTGGTGGATCGAGTCACGCAGTTAACCGTGGGCGAAACCATCGTTGCGTACAAAAACGTGAGCATCAATGAGCCGTTCTTCAACGGCCATTTTCCTCACCATCCCATCATGCCCGGCGTACTGGTCGTTGAAGCGCTAGCACAGGTATGCGGTATCCTTGGGTTCAAGACGGTCAACAAGCTGCCGGCCGACGGCTATGTCTATTACCTCGTAGGCAGCGACAACGTACGCTTCAAGCGTCCTGTCATGCCAGGTGACCAGCTAACGCTCGAAGCCAACGTCATTCGCGGCAAACGGGGCATTTGGAAGTTTGCCTGCCGTGCCACTGTCGACGGCGAGCTGGCCTGCGAAGCGGAAATCATTTGTGCCGAGAGGAAGGTGGCTTGATACATCCTACTGCTTTGGTCGACCCAGCGGCACGGCTTGCCGATGACGTCGAGGTTGGCCCGTTTAGCGTGATTGGGGCAGACGTCACGATTGGCGCAGGTTCGGTCATTGGCCCCCATGTGGTGGTGAAAGGCCCCACGATACTGGGGGAGCGCACGCGTATCTTCCAGTTCGCCTCGGTGGGCGAAGACTGCCAGGACAAGAAATACGCGGGCGAACCAACGCGTCTCGTGATGGGTGACGATAACGTGATCCGAGAGGGGGTCACGCTGCATCGTGGTACCGTGCAAGACCGCAGCGAGACCACTATCGGCTCGCGCAATCTGTTTATGGCATACGTACATGTCGGCCATGACTGTGTCATTGGTAACGACTGCATCTTGGCCAACCAAGTGACCTTGGCGGGTCACGTGACGCTGGGCGATCACGCCATTTTGGGCGGCTTGTCCGCCGTGCATCAGTTCTGCCACTTTGGGGAGCACGCCATGGCGGGCGGCGGCTCGATCATTACCAAAGACACGCCTGCCTACGTCATGATCAATGGTAATCCCGCAGAGGCGCGTGGCTTGAACTTGGTCGGCTTGAAGCGCCGCGGGTTTAGCCGTGAAGCGATCGCTGCGCTGACCTCCGCTTACAAGCTGGTGTATCGTCAAGGCTTGACCGTCGAACAAGCAGTCAGCGAAATGCGCAGCCGCTTCGATCTGCCGGAAGTCACGCAGTTTGCAGACTCCATTGAGCGCTCGACCCGCGGTATCGTTCGCTAACTCTTCTCTTAACCGGCTCTCCCGTCACTATGACACTGCAGCGCGTATACCTTGTGGCAGGCGAACTCTCCGGCGATATCCTCGGTGCGGGACTGATGCAGGCGCTGCGCGCCCGCCATCCCCAGGTGGAGTTTCGCGGCATGGGCGGCCCTCGTATGGAGGCCCAAGGCTTGAAGAGCCGCTTTCCTCTCGAAACCCTTTCGGTGATGGGCTTGGTCGAGGTACTCAAGCACCTGCCCGAACTCATCCGTGTGCGCCGTACCCTGCGTGAAGAGGCGCTGGCTTGGCAGCCGGACATCATGATCGGCATCGACGCCCCCGACTTCAATATCGGCCTGGAGAAGCAACTTCGTGCCGCGGGTATCACGACGGCCCATTACGTGAGCCCCTCGGTATGGGCGTGGCGTCAGGGGCGTATGAAGAAAATCGCCAACGCGGTGGATGCCATGCTCACGCTGCTGCCTTTCGAGGCGGATTTCTACCATCGCCACCACGTTCCCGTGGCCTTCGTTGGTCATCCGTTGGCCGACGAACTGCCGCTGGAAAATGATCGCGAGGCGGCCCGCCGTGCGCTGGGCTTGGACCCGGGCGCACCGGTATTAGCGCTACTGCCCGGCTCTCGGCGGAACGAAGTTCGTTTCATGGGGGCCACCTTCTTGGAGGCGGTGACGCTGCTGTGCCAGCGCCACACGGAGTTGCAGGTGGTGATCCCTGCGGCCACCGCTCAGCGCTATACCGAGCTTGGCGCGCTGTTGGCAGGCTACCCCGCGTTGGCCCAGCGGATCACGCTGCTGGAGGGCCAAGCCCGCGAGGCGATGGTCGCCAGCGATGCGGTACTGCTGACCTCCGGTACGGCGGCGCTAGAGGCCATGCTGTGCCATCGCGCCATGCTGGTGGCGTATAAAATGGCACCCGCGACCCATTGGCTCGCCAAACGACTGGTGAAAACCCAGTGGATCTCGCTGCCGAATTTGATTGCTCAGGAGAGCGTGGTACCAGAGCTGATTCAGCACGCGGCGACGCCGGAGGCGATTGCCGAGCAGTTAGACCAGCGACTGAGCGATGCCGAGACGCGTCACGCACTAGAAGCGCGCTTTGCCTCGATGCATGCCACGTTGCAACGCACGGCCAGCGAGCGCGCCGCGCAGGCGATTACCGCTTTGGTTGCAGGCGAGCCGCTGGAGGCTAAATCGGATGCCGACTAAACCAGCCGACTTTCCACCGCTGGTGGTGGAGTATGCGGGGGATTTCCTGGCGGGGGTCGATGAAGTCGGTCGTGGGCCGTTGGTGGGGAGCGTCGTCGCCGCCGCCGTGATTCTTGACCCCAAGGCGCCCATCGTTGGGTTGACCGACTCCAAAAAGCTCACTGCCCGCAGGCGTGAGTCGTTGGATGTGCTCATTCGCGAGCATGCCCTCGCGTTTGCCGTGGCAGAGGCGAGCGCTGAAGAGGTCGACTCGCTCAATATCTATCATGCGACGCATCTGGCCATGCGGCGCGCGGTGGATGCCCTACGTCCCCAGGCCGAGTACTTGCTGGTGGATGGCAATCGGCTGCCGGGGCATGCGCTGCCGGGGCAGGCCGTGGTGAAGGGTGACGCTCGTCATCCCGCGATTGCCGCCGCCTCGATTCTGGCCAAGGTGGCGCGGGATGCGCAAATGGCCGAGCTGGATCTGCGCTATCCTGAATACGGGTTTGCCCGCCACAAAGGGTACCCCACCAAGGAACACTTGGCGGCGCTGGAAGCCCACGGTGCACTGGCCGAGCACCGGAAGAGCTTCGCGCCCGTACAGCGCCAGTTAGCGCTGCTGTAGTCGCACACTTCATTTCATTTAGCGTTCAATGCTGAGAGTCCCATGACGGTTCCGTTCGTTCATCTTCGTTTGCACAGTGAATACTCTCTGGTCGATGGCTTGGTCAAACTCAAGTCACTGGTCAGCACGACCGCTGAGCGCGGGATGCCGGCGCTGGCGCTCACCGATGAAGCCAACCTGTTTGGTTTGGTCAAATTCTACAAAGCCGCCCAGGGCGCCGGGCTGAAGCCGATCATCGGTAGCGATCTCTGGCTCTCGAATCCCCATGATGAGGCGCACCCCTATCGCATCACGCTGTTGGCGATGAACGACGTGGGCTACCGTAACCTGACCGAACTGATCTCCAAAGGCTGGACCGACGGTCAGCGCCAGGGACGGGCGATCCTCGATAAACAGTGGGTATTGGCGCAGAGCGAAGGTCTGATTGCCCTGTCGGGCGGGCGTGAAGGCGAGATTGGCCGCCATCTGCTCTCCGAGCACGAGCGGGAAGCGCGCCAGCTGCTGGAAGAGTGGCAGCAGGCGTTTCCCGACCGCTTCTACCTGGAGCTCATCCGCACCGGCCGCCCTCTGGAAGAGGCCTGCGTACACGCTAGCGTTCAGTTGGCGATCGAGACCGGCACGCCGGTCGTCGCCACCAACGACGTGCGCTTTCTGGAGCGTGAGGATTTCTGGGCCCACGAAACCCGCGTCGCCATTGGTGAGGGTAAAGCCCTGGACGACCCGCGCCGCGAACGCCGCTATACCGAAGAGCAGTACCTCAAAAGCCCCGACGAGATGGCGGCGCTGTTTGCCGATATCCCCGAGGCGCTGGAAAACAGCGTGATGATCGCCGAGCGCTGCAGCGTCGATGTGCGTCTGGGAGAGATCTTCCTGCCCGAGTTCGGCATTCCCGAAGGCATGACCCAGGATGAGTTCTTTCGCAAGGTCTCCCACGATGGCCTAACGGAGCGGCTCGATTTTCTGTTTCCCGCCGAGCAGTACCCCAGAGACAGCGACACGTTTCGCGAGATCGACCAGCGCTATCGCGACCGGCTGGAGTTCGAGCTCAACGTCATCATTCAGATGGGCTTCCCCGGCTACTTCCTGATCGTGATGGACTTTATCCAGTGGGCCAAGGACAACAACGTACCGGTGGGGCCAGGGCGTGGCTCCGGTGCGGGTTCACTAGTGGCCTACGCGCAGAAGATCACCGACCTCGACCCCATCGGCTACGATCTGCTGTTCGAGCGCTTTCTTAACCCTGAGCGTGTGTCCATGCCCGACTTCGACGTCGACTTCTGCATGGAGAAGCGCGACCGGGTCATCGAGTACGTGGCCGACCGCTACGGTCGTAACGCGGTGTCCCAGATCGTCACCTTCGGCACCATGGCGGCCAAAGCCGTGGTGCGCGACGTGGCCCGTGCCCAGGGCAAGCCCTACTCGCTGGGTGACAAGCTCTCCAAGCTGATCCCGTTCGAAGTGGGCATGACGCTGGCCAAGGCCATCGAGCAGGAGCCCGCGCTCAAAGAGTTCATCGAGAATGACGAAGAGGCCGAAGAGATCTGGGAAATGGCCCTGAAACTCGAGGGCACCACGCGGGGTACCGGTAAACACGCAGGGGGGGTGGTGATCGCTCCCACCAAACTCACCGACTTTTCGCCCCTGCTATGCGATGAAGACGGCGCGGGCTTGGTGGTGCAGTTCGATAAGAACGATATCGAAGACGCCGGCCTGGTCAAATTCGACTTCCTGGGCTTGCGTACCCTCACCATCATCGATTGGGCGCTTGAGATGGTGGACAAGGTGCGTGACGCTAACGGCCAGGGACCGCTCAATATCGACGCCATTCCCCTGGACGACGGCAAAACCTTCGAGATGCTCAAGCGGGCAGAAACCACGGCGGTCTTCCAGTTGGAATCCCGCGGTATGAAGGAGCTAATCAAGCGCCTGCTGCCCGACTCCCTGGACGATATGATCGCCTTGGTAGCCCTGTTCCGCCCCGGTCCATTGCAGTCGGGCATGGTGGATGACTTCATCAACCGGAAACATGGCCGGGCGGAAGTCTCTTATCCACACCCGGATTATCAGCACGACCTGTTGAAACCGGTGTTGACGCCTACCTACGGCATCATTCTCTACCAAGAGCAGGTCATGCAGATCGCCCAGGTCATGGCGGGGTACACCCTCGGGCAGGCCGACATGCTGCGCCGTGCCATGGGTAAGAAAAAGCCCGAAGAGATGGCCAAGCAGCGGGCAGGTTTCATGGAAGGGTGTGCCGCCAACGGCATCGACAAAGACTTGGCGGGCAATATCTTCGACTTGGTGGAGAAGTTTGCCGGTTACGGTTTCAACAAGTCGCACTCGGCGGCCTACGCGCTGGTGTCTTATCAAACCGCATGGCTCAAAGCTCACTACCCAGGGCCCTTCATGGCGGCGGTGATGTCCACCGAGATGGACAACCTGGACAAAGTGGTGCCGCTGATCGAAGAGTGTCGTCACTTGAAGCTGACGGTGACGCCACCGGATGTCAACGTCGGTGGCTACAAGTTCACCGTGGATACCGATGGGCGGGTGGTGTACGGCTTGGGCGCGATACGTGGCGTCGGGGAAGGCCCGATTGGCGCGATTGTGGAAGCGCGAAACGCGGACGGACCGTTCAAGGATCTGTTCGACTTCTGCCGCCGCATCGATCCGAAACGGATGAACAAGCGTACCCTGGAAGCGCTGATACGCTCTGGCGCGTTGGATAACCTGGGGCCTAACCGGGCGGTGCTGTTCGCGGCGATGGAAGATGCACTGAAGGCGGCAGCGCAAAATCACGCCAACCAGAACCTGGGCATGATGGACATGTTTGGCGATGCCTTCGTCGCCGAAGAAGAGGCCAGCGATGTTTACGCCGAGTATCGTCATGTGCGCGAATGGACGGACCGTGAGCGGCTCTCTGGTGAAAAAGACACCCTGGGGCTCTACCTGACCGGGCACCCCATCGACGAGTACGAACGCGAACTCAAGCGCTTCGTGTCGACGCGTATCAGCGATTTGAAACCCTCTCGGGAACCGCAGCGGGTAGCGGGTTTGGTGGTCGCCATGCGCACCATGAAGTCCAAACGTGGCGATACCATGGCATTCATCACCCTGGACGACCGCACCGGACGTATCGAAGCGTCGCTGTTTGGCGAACTTTTCGAGCAGCTACGCGGCCAAATCGAGTCGGATCAAGTGATCATCGTGGAGGGCGAAGTCTCCAGCGACGACTTTTCCGGTGGCCTACGGCTGCGCGGCAAAGACGTGACGCCGATGGTCACGGCCCGCGTGCGCTACGGCCAAGCCGTAGAGCTGGCGCTGGATGCCGGACAGATCAATGGCCGATTGGTCGAGAGCCTGCGAGATAGCTTGACCCCTTTTCGGGATGACACCGGACTCCCCGTGCGGTTGCAGTACCGCCATCCAGACGCGACCGCTTGGCTGGAGCTGGCCGAGGAGTGGAAGGTTGCGCCGAGCGATGATCTGCTGCTTGCGCTGCGTGATGTGCAAGGGCAGGTAGGCGTCCAGTTACGCTACCGTTAATCACCTAGCGTACGAGCGCCCCAGGGCGCTCGTACGGAATTGAGCGGGCATTGCCTTGCGTGGCAGGGTCAGGGTGCGATAATGGCGCCCAATATGCTCGTTTCGACAAGGCTTATTTTTTTATAGGCAGCTTACAGGCAGAGCCGATGAATCCTAACTATCTCGATTTTGAACAGCCCGTTGCCGAACTCCAGGCAAAAATTGAGGAGCTGCGTTTGGTGAGTTCTGACAGCCAAGTGAATCTCTCCGATGAGATTTCACGGCTGGAGGAGAAGAGCCGCAAGTTAACGGAATCCATCTTCAAAGACCTGACACCGTGGCAGGTGTCGCAGCTCTCGCGGCACCCCCAGCGTCCTTACACGCTGGACTACCTAGCGCACATCTTCACCGATTTCGACGAGCTGCACGGCGACCGTAACTTTGCCGACGATGCCGCTTTGGTCGGCGGGGTCGCCCGTTTGAACGACGCCCCGGTCATGGTGATTGGGCATCAGAAAGGTCGCGACGTGAAAGAGAAAGTGCGCCGTAATTTCGGCATGCCGCGTCCGGAAGGCTATCGCAAGGCCTGCCGTCTGATGGAGATGGCCGAGCGTTTCAAGATGCCGATCCTGACGTTCATCGACACCCCAGGGGCCTACCCGGGTATCGACGCCGAAGAGCGCGGCCAGTCGGAAGCGATTGCTTATAACTTGGCGGTCATGTCACGTTTGAAGACGCCGATCGTCTCCACCGTGGTAGGCGAGGGTGGCTCCGGTGGAGCGCTGGCGATCGGTGTGTGCGACGAGTTGCACATGCTGCAGTACTCGACCTACTCGGTGATTTCTCCGGAAGGCTGCGCCTCCATTTTGTGGAAGAGCGCCGAGAAAGCCTCCGACGCGGCTCAGGCCATGGGCATTACGGCCGAGCGTTTGAAGGAGCTGGGCTTCGTGGACTCGTTGATCAAAGAGCCGCTGGGCGGCGCTCATCGTCACCCGATCGATACCGCAGCGCGGGTTAAAGAAGCGCTGTCGGCCAGCCTCGAACGCCTGCAGGCGCTGGATAGCGACGCCCTGCTAGAGCGCCGCTATGCGCGGCTGATGAGCTATGGCGCCCCAGCCGCCTAAACGGCTGTTAGGCCTGCTCGAAGACGCCCTGGCGGAGACCCCGCCAGGGCGTTGCGTTTGGGTTGCCCTCTCCGGCGGCTTGGACTCCTCGTTGCTGCTGGCGCTGGCTGCCGAGGTGTGTCGCGGCAGCGGCAATAGACTGCGCGCGTTGCACGTCAATCACGGTCTTCAAGCCGCCTCCAATGACTTCGAAAGCCACTGTCAGCGGCTGTGCCAGCGCCTGAGCGTCCCACTCACCATCGAGCGTGTGGCCGTGGACGTCAAGGGAGACGGTGTGGAAGCCGCCGCCCGGCGTGCCCGCTACGCGGCCTTTGCGCTGCATGTGCCTGCGGGTGACACCCTATGGCTGGCGCAGCACCAGGACGATCAGGCAGAAACGCTGCTGCTGGCAGCGTTGCGGGGTAGCGGCATTCGTGGGCTGGCAGGCATGCCATTTCGACGGGAGTGGCAGGGCATCACGCTGCTGCGCCCGTGGCTTGGCGTCACGCGTCAAACCCTGGCCGATACGGCCCACGCGCTGTCGCTTGATTGGTGTGAAGACCCCAGCAATCGCGATATAGCATTCGATCGCAACCGCTTGCGCCATGAGATCCTGCCAACGCTGACTCAGCGCTGGCCAGGGGCGGTGCGCTCCCTGGCCCAAAGTGCAGGCTTGGCTGGTGAGGCCGATACGCTGCTCGCCAGCTACGCTGCCGATGAGCTGGCCGGACTCACGTTAGCGCCGGGCTGTCTCGACGCGTCGGCACTGATGGCGCTGCCACTACCCCGCCAGCGCCTGCTGGTGCGCACACTCTGCCAGCAATGCGGGCTGCCGACGCCTCCCCAGGCACGCTTGACCAGCCTGCTCGGCCAGCTCAGCGCTGCCCAGGATGCCCAGGTGCTCGTCGAGTGGTCCGGTGCCCAGGCGCGGGTATGGCGGCGCAGGCTGTATCTGATGGCGCCATTGGTTGCGCTGCCAAATTGGCAAACGCCGTGGAACGGCGCTCCGGGGGTTTCAACGCCACTGGGGCCGCTGCAGCTGCGCTTGAGCGTCGATGGCGACCGCACCGCCCCCGTTGTGCTGCGCTGGCGACAGGGCGGCGAGATGCTCGACCTGCCTGGGCGCGGTCGGCGTGATCTCAAACGCTGGCTGCAAGAGAGGGCGCTACCACCCTGGGAGCGCAGGCGTTTGGTGATCGTCATGGCAGGAGAGCGCTGTCTAGGTGTGCTCCAACCGCCTGCCAAGGTACTTTGGCAGGCGGAGGGGGTCACGTTCGAGCACGAGCCTTAGGTCGGTATGTTCAAATGAAGCGTCAAACCTGCGTTGGTCATGAACGCCTGCTCCTGCTCTAAATCAGTGCTGAGCAGCGTTGGTTCATCGCTGGGGGGCAGCGTGATGGTCATCGTTTCACCTTGATGATCCACCGTGATCTCGGGCGGGATCGGCGCGCCTTCCGGGCGCGAGTGGTTGATCAAGACCGCGAGACGCAGCAAGCGCGCCAGTTTGACTGCGCTGGCCTGCTGGGACGCCGGCAGCGCTTGCCACTCTTTAATGGGGAATTTACGCCGATGGGCACGCACCAAAAACGCCAGCAACCGCTGCTCGGGGCGTGAAAATCCGGCTAGGTCGGAGTGCTCCAATAGATAAGCGCCGTGGCGATGAAACTGGCTATGGGAGATGGCCAGACCGATTTCATGCACATGGCTAGCCCACGTCAGGTAGTGGCCCTGCTCGGCGGTCAACCCCCACGGCTTTTTAATCGCTTCGAACAGACGATTGGCCGTGTCGGCGACGTTGTCCGCCTGGCGCGTATCGACGTCGTAGACCCGTTTGAGCATCTCCAACGTGTTGGAGCGGGTGTCTTCGGCGCTATTGCGTCCCGCCATGTCGTACAGGACTCCTTCACGCAGCGCGCCATCTGCAAAGCGCATCTGTTCGAGGTCGAACGCCTCGAAGATAGCGCTCAAGATGGCAATGCCTGCAGGGAAAACGCGCGCACGATCAGGCTTCAATCCCTCCAATTCCACTTTGTCGAGCTGTTTGCATTTTAGCAGCCGCTCGCGCAGCTTCTTGAGCCCGCTGCGTGTGATTACGCCTTCTTGTGGCGTGTCGCCATAGGCGAACAGGACGCTAGCGGCGGCCTTGATCGTGCCGCTGGAGCCAACGGGGTCGTCCCACCCCAGGCGCTGGTAGGGACGCTGTATATTGGCCAGCTCCGAGAGGGCCGCCAGCTCGGCGCGACGCATACGTTTTTCCGTCAGATCGCCATCGGCGAAAAAACGGCTGGTAAAGGTAACGCACCCCATGCGCAGACTCTCCAGCGCTTTGGGCTCGAAGGCTTCGCCAATAATGAATTCGGTAGAGCCACCGCCAATATCGACAATCAAGCGTCGGCCGCTTTCGGCCAGCGCGTGGGCGGCGCCCAGATAGATCAGACGGGCTTCTTCACGCCCGGCGATGATTTCGATGGCGTGGCCGAGCTGCGCCTCCGCTCGTTCGATGAACGTTTGGCTATTATGGGCGTCTCGCAGCGCGTTGGTCCCCACGATGCGCAGGTGAGACCCCTCAATATCGGTCAAAAACGGCGCAAATCGGCCCAGACAGTCGAGCGCGCGCTGCATGGCGGCTTCGCTGAGATAACCGTTTTCGTCGAGTCCTGCCGCCAGTTGGACCTTCTCGCCCAGGCGTGCCACGACTTGCAATCGTTCATTTTGGTAATTAGCCACCAGCAGGTGAAAGCTATTGGAGCCCAGGTCAATGGCGGCTAGGCGCTGCGGCTCGCCGCTCTCGAACTCGGCAGGGGCGGCGATGGGGAGCGAAATGTCCTTGGGCATGAGCTATCCTTCAAATTGGCTATGCCAAGGTTGCTGCGACCTCTGGCTATTGTCAATTGCCAAAGGCTTGCGTTTGTCGCGGGGCTTGACTACCATCGAGCTACTGGCTTGATCCGAGTTGGCTTGTTCGTCTAAACAAGCGCACTGACTCGGGCACCCCGAGCAGTACGTACCCAGATGGCATCAGCCAGATGTCCAAGTCGTCAGACAACCCGCTGAAACGCATTCTCCGTGCCAATCAGATTAGCTAGTTTATTTGCACCCTCATGCTAAGCAGTCAGTGATACCGCTTTTACGTATTAGGTATCGTTATGGCGACTGCCCGGCTTTTACCACGCGAGCGTGTGCCTAAATGGGGTCTGAACGCATCACTCGGCGCTTAGCCCTATGATATTGACCCTATGATATCGGCCAAGCCTCCTGTCTTATTCCTGGCGCTTAGCGCCTAGCTTTCATGAGCAATTTTCTAACACACCGATGAATCTCACTGAACTCAAGCAAAAAACCGTTCCCGAGCTGCTCGATATCGCCCGTGAAATGGGCATCGACAACCTGGCCCGTTCGCGCAAACAGGACATCATTTTCGCCATCCTCAAGAAGCATGCCAAAAGCGGCGAGGATATTTATGGCGACGGTGTGCTGGAAATTCTTCAGGATGGCTTCGGCTTCCTGCGTAGCGCCGACAGTTCGTACCTCGCCGGACCGGACGATATCTACGTATCGCCTTCACAGATTCGTCGTTTCAATCTGCGCAAGGGCGACTCCATTTCCGGCAAAATTCGTCCGCCCAAAGAGGGCGAGCGCTATTTTGCGCTGCTCAAAGTCAGCCAGATCAACTTTGATCGTCCGGAAAATGCCAAGCACAAGATTCTCTTCGAGAACCTGACGCCGCTGTTTCCGAACGACCGTCTGCGTATGGAGATCGGCAACGGGTCGACCGAAGATCTGACCGCCCGGATCATCGATCTGACCGCGCCCATCGGTAAAGGTCAGCGCGGCCTGCTGGTGTCTCCCCCGAAAGCGGGTAAGACACTGATGCTGCAGAACATCGCGACCTCGATCACGCGCAATAACCCCGAGTGTCATCTGATCGTGCTACTGATCGACGAGCGCCCGGAGGAAGTCACCGAGATGTCCCGCACCGTGCGCGGTGAAGTGGTCGCCTCCACCTTCGATGAGCCGCCTGCCCGCCACGTACAGGTAGCCGAAATGGTCATCGAAAAAGCCAAGCGCTTAGTTGAGCACAAGAAAGACGTGGTGATCCTGCTCGACTCCATCACTCGCTTGGCGCGTGCTTACAACACCGTCGTACCCAGCTCTGGCAAGGTGCTCACCGGTGGTGTGGATGCCCATGCACTCGAGAAGCCGAAACGCTTCTTTGGGGCGGCGCGTAATATCGAAGAGGGCGGCAGCCTGACGATCATCGCCACCGCGCTGGTCGATACCGGCTCGAAAATGGACGAAGTCATCTTCGAAGAGTTCAAGGGCACCGGTAACATGGAAGCGCACCTTGACCGCAAACTGGCGGAGAAGCGTGTCTTCCCGGCGATCAACATTCGCCGCAGCGGCACTCGCCGTGAGGATCTATTGGCCTCTGAAGATGAAATGCAGCGTATGTGGATCCTACGAAAACTGCTCAACCCGATGGAAGATACCGCAGCCACCGAGTTCTTGATCGATCGTCTGAAAGACACCAAGACCAATCTCGAATTCTTCGAAGCCATGAAGCGCCGTTAAGGCGCTCCAGGGTGGCGGTACCGCTATCAGGCATCAGACAGCCGGGTTGAGGAGAGGGCATTGAAGTACAACGATCTGCGTGACTTTATCGCAGCGCTGGAGGCGCAGGGTGAACTTAAGCGCATCACGGCCGAAGTAGATCCCTACTTGGAAATCACCGAAATCTGCGACCGCACGCTGCGTGCCGGTGGTCCTGCACTGCTGTTCGAAAATGTGAAGGGTCACGACATGCCGCTGTTGGGAAACCTGTTCGGCACCCCAAAACGGGTCGCGCTGGGCATGGGGCAGGATTCAGTCGAGGCGCTGCGCGAAGTGGGCAAGCTCTTGGCATTTTTGAAGGAGCCAGACCCGCCCAAAGGGTTAAAAGACGCTTGGGACAAATTGCCGATCTTCAAGCAAGTGCTCAGCATGGGGCCCAAGAGCGTCAAGCGTGCGCCGGTTCAGGAAGTCGTTTACGAAGGCGATGACGTGGACTTGGGGCGCTTGCCGATTCAGCACTGCTGGCCGGGCGATGCGGCACCGCTGGTCACGTGGCCGCTGGTGATCACCAAAGGCCCCCATAAAAAGCGCCAAAACCTGGGCATCTATCGCCAGCAAAAGATCGGAAAGAATCGCCTGATCATGCGCTGGCTCTCCCATCGCGGCGGCGCGCTGGATTTTCTCGAGTTCCAAAAAGCCCATCCCGGCGAACCGTTCCCCGTCGCGGTGGCGTTAGGCGCCGACCCGGCGACCATTCTCGGTGCGGTGACGCCCGTGCCGGACACGCTCTCCGAATATGCCTTTGCAGGCCTGCTGCGCGGCTCGCGCACCGAGCTAGTGAAATGTGGCCATGCGGACCTCGACGTGCCCGCCTCCAGCGAAATCATCCTGGAAGGGTTCATCTATCCGGATGACATGGCGCCAGAAGGGCCGTTTGGTGACCACACTGGGTACTACAACGAGGTGGATCACTTTCCCGTTTTCACTGTGACACGCATGACCATGCGTCGCGACGCCATCTATCACTCCACGTACACTGGCCGTCCCCCCGATGAGCCTGCCATTTTAGGTGTGGCGCTCAACGAAGTGTTCGTGCCCATCCTATGCAAGCAGTTTCCTGAGATCGTCGACTTCTACTTGCCTCCGGAAGGGTGCTCTTACCGCATGGCGGTCGTCACCATGAAGAAGCAGTACCCTGGTCACGCCAAGCGCGTGATGATGGGCGTATGGAGCTTCTTGCGCCAGTTCATGTACACCAAATTCGTCATCGTGCTGGATGACGATGTGGATGCACGAAATTGGGAAGACGTGATGTGGGCGATCACCACGCGTATGGACCCTGCTCGAGACACCGTCATGGTCGAAAATACCCCCATCGACTACCTCGACTTTGCGTCGCCAGTGTCTGGGCTTGGCTCAAAAATGGGATTGGACGCGACCAATAAATGGCCCGGCGAAACCGACCGCGAGTGGGGGACGCCCATCGTCATGGACGAAGCGGTGAAAACCCGTGTCGACGAGCGCTGGGGCGAACTGGGCATTGATATTCCGCTACCCACACCGCGTCATGGTTAAGCGGATGTGCGGGGCCGAACGACTTTCCACAAAGAGGCTTTCATGAGCGCTACGTTAACGTGCAAAACGCTAACCTGCCAAGTCACCGCCGTCGAGGACCTCAATCCCGACGTGTTCCAAGTGACGCTTGCCGGTCGCGCTGAGGCAATGCAGCATGCGCCCGGTCAGTACCTCGAGCTAATGCTGGACGAGGCCACGTGGGTGCCCTTCTCGATTGCGAGCTGCGACAGAGGCGACGGCACGCTGGAGTTACAGATTCAGCACTGGCCCGAGCGAGATAACTCCCAACGTCTACGCCAACTGCTACAGGTGGCGAATCAGCTCACCGTTCGTTTGCCGAGCGGAGAGTGCGTGTTGGATACCCAGAGTGAGCGTCCGCTACTGCTGATTGCCGCAGGGACGGGGTTCGCCCAGATGAAGGCCATCGTCGAGGCTGCCCTGCGTGACCAGCCCACACGACCCATTTCGCTATGGTGGGCAAACCGTGAGCACCGTGACCTGTATGCCGAAGACCTCGCCTGCGCATGGGCACAGCAGCATGACCAAATAGCGTTCCATGCCGTTACCGAGTTTCCGCTCACCGAGCCGCTCGCTTCTGGAGAACGCATCGTCCATCACCAAGGTCGCGTCGACTTGGTGTTGGAGAGTGAGCTTGCCAAGGCCCCCATCCAGCCAAGCGACTGCGATGTCTACCTCTCGGGCTCGCCCGGCATGGTGTACGCTTGCGTGGACGTGCTGGAACGTTTTGGGGTGAGCAGTGCGCAAATGTTTTCGGATGTGTTTGCCTACGCTCCTCGGCCTCACTAAAATGATTGATCACTTTTAGTGTACGGCTTAAGCCGTCAACTCGATCCGCTATTGAGGAGGCTGTCATGGCCCATCACGACGACAATTTCAAAGACGATTCTGGCATTCTGCCGATCATACTGGGCATCGTGGTCTTGGTCGGTATGAGTGCACTGCCCGCCACGATTGGTTGGATCCAAGCGTTCGGCAGCTAATCACTTGCTCATGGGCAACCCGCACGCAAATTCTCGGTTGCCATTTGGCGCCTGCGCAGGCAGGATAAAGACAGTTCGTCATTAATCGATTGAGGAAGTCCCATGCTACACGGCACGTTGTCATCAAGCGTCACCGCCAAACCGGAAACGGTGGCGTACGCTTGGGCGAGCGTCGGTGTCACTCAATTCGGTTACTATGCAGCGTATTGGTTTAGCCACGGTGTGCCCCTGGCTGACGCTTAGCGTCGCGCCAGCAGGCACACCGCTCCGGTTGCCTGCCGCATGCAAAGAAGCCTCGGTGGGTAACTCCACCGAGGCTTCTTTCGTTTTACGCAACCACATTTCATACGTCATTCATTCAGGAGCTGCACCATGTCTTACCGCGCATACTTTATCGCTAGTCTGAACGCCATCCGTTATATCGGCTATGGCTGGCGATTTAGCGTCGCGCGGTCGGTGCTAGCTGCCACCTCCGACCGTGCCCATTTGGGTGGCAAGTTGGTGATGCGATGTCACGCGCTATGCCCTACGAATTCGGAGAGTTAACTGATGAATGCCCCTATCCATACTGCCAATACTGCTTGCCCCACGACTGCCCCGGCTTCCTCGCTCATGTCTGCAACGGCTCTGCCGCTACCCGCTGAGCTGCGTCAGCGGGTGAGTGTGAACAGCACGCTCCGTTCCCAAATCGATCAGCAGCGCCAAGCGGTGCAGCGTATTCTCAACGGGCATGATGATCGCCTGCTCGTCGTGGTAGGACCCTGCTCCATCCACGATCCGGATGCTGCCCTGGAGTACGCGGATCGTTTGGCCGCGCTCAGCGACGAGGTGCGCGAACGGATTCTGCCGGTGATGCGGGTGTACGTTGAGAAGCCGCGCACTACGGTCGGTTGGAAAGGGCTGGCCTACGATCCCGATCTGGATGGTAGCGGTGATTTGCCGCGCGGTATGACACTATCTCGTGAATTGATGCACGCCGTCGCCTCCCGCGGCCTGCCGATAGCCACCGAGCTATTGCAGCCGATGCTGGCCCCCTACCTGGATGACCTGCTGAGCTGGGTGGCGATTGGGGCGCGCACCACGGAGTCCCAGCTACACCGTGAATTGGCTAGCGATCTCAGCGCTGCCGTAGGCTTCAAAAATGCCACCAGCGGTGACGTGCAGGTGGCCATCGATGCCATGCAGGCGGCGGCCCACTCCCATCAGCGTTTTGCCATGGATAGTCAGGGCCGCCCGATCATGCAGGAGACCGCAGGCAACCCACACACCCATGTGGTATTACGTGGTGGTCACGGTGAACCTAATTACCAAGCGCACCATGTGCGCCGCGCCGTGAATACGCTATGCGAGGCGGGCCAGAATCCGCGCTTGATGGTGGACTGTAGCCACGCCAACGCCCGTAAGGATCACCGCCGCCAAAGTGAAGTCATGCTGGACGTATTGGCTCAGCGTCAAGCGGGCGACGCAAATTTGGTGGCATTGATGCTAGAGAGTCATTTGTACGAAGGCAAACAAGCGTTGACGCCCAGTGCGCTACGCTACGGCGTCTCGGTCACTGATGCCTGCGTCAGCTGGGAGACCACCGAGCGCTTGCTGAAAACCGCCGCGGAACGACTGACCTAGCGCGTTGACTGACCCGGCCAGCCCCGTATCATAAGGACTCCTTTCGATCACGAGGTTGGCCATGGCCTTTACCCTTGAACAGCACGACCCTGCTACGTACCGTCGCAAAGCCCGTATCATCAGCGTGGCAATGGCCGGGCAACTGATCATTTTTGGCCTGCTGTTTTCCATGCTGCTCACCGCTACCTTTGGAAGCAGCATCTGGCTGAACGCGCTGGGCGTTCTGCTGGGCCTGCTCGCCACCAGCGCCATGTTCGCTGCGCTCAGAGAGCGCCCGTGGATGGCCGAAATGCGCTACGTTTGGCAGCTCAAGCACCACTTGTCGCGCATTAGTAGCTATCTGCAGCCGCTGCGCCGTGCGGTGGAACAGGATAATCGTTTAGCGCTGGATATTCTGACCTTCTACCACCAAGGCATGGCTCAACTGGCAGAACTGAACGGCCGCACCACCGATGACGATGCCGAACGGCTCGCAGAAAAAATGCAGGTCAAAGTAAAGCGTGACGAACTAGGGCTACCCAAAGAGGTAGCCACGTTCGACCCGCACGACCTGAGCGCTTTTAAGAAGTAAGTGGTGTAATAAGCCATGAAATGAGGGATTCGATAGGGAGCACGTTCGATGAAGGCTAATACGGCATCACTACGACTCGCCACCGCGGTAGCGACCGCGATACTGCTGGGCGGCTGCGCCACCAGTGCGCCAGTCGATGAGCAGCCAGTGAAAACCACCGTGCAGAGCAGCGCGCCGCTGCTGCCTTCGGTGCTGTTTCCCGGCAGCGCCGAGCGTTTTCAGGCCTGGAACTGCCAACCAGCCAATCAAGACTTGGTCACGGCTGTCAATGGGAACGAGTTACGGCTGTGGTCGTTACACGGTGCGTGGCGATTGCCTCAAGCCGTAGTGGCCAGCGGTGCCCGTTATCAGGATGGCGATATCAGCTTCTGGAATCGCGGCGATCGGGCGCAAATCGAAACGCCGCGAGGGCAGCTACAATGCCATCAAGGGGTTCAGCGGGAGATTGCCACGCGTGGCAGCCACCCGGGTGTGATGTTGTTAGCCCGCGGTAACGAGCCCGGCTGGACGATCGAACTGGCGAACGATGCGCCCGTCATGACCTGGACCACTAATTACGGCAGCGACACGGCGACCATGCCCTATATGGTCAGCGTGATGGATAACGACGCGGGCCGGGTGGTGATCGAGAATGCCAACGCCGAGCAGTTTTTCCGCGTACGTATTGAATCAGGTGCCTGTTTCGACGACATGAGTGGCGAACCCTATCCTGCTCGCGTGACGTTCACCATTGATGGCGAACAATATAAAGGATGTGCACAAGGCATTGCGCCGTAGCCTGTCATGGCCTTGTACGGCCACTAGCAGCGATAGAGGAACGGCTCTGCGCGCCACTGTGGCTCTACGTAGTCGCTGGCGCACAGGGCCGATACATCGCCGCCTGCCCGGGCGGCAAGACGTGCCAGTGTCGCCAAGTGCAGTCCTCTGGGGCTGCGTACTTCTTCACTGATCGCAACGGGTACCCAGCGATCGCCTTCTCGGGTTGCTAGGGTAAAGTTGAAAGGATGAAAACCGGGAAAGCCTAGCCGAATGTCAGTGGCGATAATCGTCTCTTGCCCATCGATGTGACGTGTCTCGAAACGTAAGAACGGCCCAGTGAACCATGTAAGCCGCTGGCCTAGCGGCCCCTCCAGAGCACTTGGCTCCAGCTCGACGTTACGACGCAACGGCTCCAAGGCTGGGGCCCGTTCACGATCGAACACGCTGATCAAACTCTCGTAATAACGATCATCGTCGATGACCGTCGCCCGCCATAGCGCGATGTTGAACGGCGTCGGTTGAATCAGTACGGGAGCCGTCTGTAAATCTGCGTCGGCCAGTGTCGGTGCAAGACGTTGCTCCACGCTCCACTTGGCGCCAGCCGCTGCTATGAGATAAACGCAGGAGATGGCTAGCCCCGCTCGGCAAGCGCTGTGTACCTTGCCGGAGACGCTGGCAATGGTGAGCGCTATCAGCAGCGGCAGCGTGTAAAAAGGGTCGATGATGAAGACGATAGGCCACGCGACCGGTGGCGCGTCCAGCGGCCATAGCAGTTGTGTGCCATAGGTGGTGAGCGAATCGAGCAGCGGGTGCGTCACCAATATCAGCGTAAAAAAACTCCACCAGCGGCCAAACGAGATGTCCTGCGGTGGCGCGAAGCGAGCGCAGAGCACGGCTAGCAGCGTGGCAAGGCCCGTCAATACGAACAGGGAATGGCTGAAGCCACGGTGCTCGGTGACGTTGGCAATGGCGTCGCCATAATCCAGCGCCACGTCCAAATCGGGTAGAGTACCCAGTAGCGCACCTATGACGATGGCCTTTCTGCCCAGGCGCTTACCCAATACCACCCCTCCGACGGCTGCCCCAAGCGCTGCTTGCGTAATCGAATCCACAGACCTCTCCTCGACGAGCCGATAGCGAATCGTCATAGTTACTTGGCATGACGCACGAGATGCACCACCATGACATTATTGTACAGCACATCTATCTTATATTTTAATGTGGCACTCTTGTCTATGTTTTGAGGGTGCCACATGACCCGCGCGACAACGTGCGCTACGGTTTTACAGGATATAATTACCCTTTTTCGATGAAGAGGAAATGACATGCAGTTTTTACATACCATGGTACGTGTCAGTGACTTGGACGCCTCGCTTCACTTTTATTGTGAGTTGCTGGGCCTCAAAGAAGTGCGCCGTAAAGAGAACGAAAAAGGTCGCTTTACACTGGTGTTTCTGGCGGCGCCCGACGACGAAGCCCGCTCCGAGCGCCTTACTGCCCCCGAGCTCGAGTTGACCTACAACTGGGACCCGGAAGAGTACACGGGTGGCCGTAATTTCGGCCATTTGGCCTACCGAGTCGACGATATTTATGGCCTTTGCCAGAAACTTCAGGATAACGGCGTGACCATTAACCGTCCGCCCCGCGACGGCCACATGGCGTTCGTGAAGTCGCCCGACGGCATCTCTGTCGAGCTGTTACAAAAAGGCGATGCATTGTCTCCCCAGGAGCCTTGGGCCTCCATGGAAAACACGGGTAGCTGGTAAGTAGCTGGTAAAACGCATAAGGAGTACGAACAAGGTGAAAGGACAAACCCGCCATATCATCATGGGAATGGGGCTTGCGCTGCTGCTGAGCGCTTGTGGCAGCACACCGCAGCAAGAGCGAACGGATGTACCGCAGGGCGGCACGCTCTCTGGGCCGGTAGTGGAGCAGCGCTGGAACTTACTGCTGGTAGGGACCGATGAGCGGCTCTCCATGCCCGAGACACCGTTCTTTCGCATTGGACGCGACGGGAAGGTTAACGGCTCTGATGGCTGCAACCAGTTCACCGGTAAGGTGAGTTTAGGTGAAAGCCAACGCATCTCGTTTAGCGAGCTGGCCTCTACCCGAATGGCGTGTCCGAACATGGAGGACGCCAAGCGGGTGACTGATATGCTAGATAATGCCTATCGGTATTTGATCGACCATGACCGGTTGGTGTTCTTCGGACCAGATAGCCGCGTCCTCGGCGGTTGGCGAGAAGCTAACTAAGCCGCTATCGGCTTAGTCAGTAAAAGGCGGGTTGAAGCGGGCAAGAAAGCGCGCATCGATCCGCTGTTTCCACTGCCATACCCAGCGGCCCGAAAAGCCTATGGACCCACGGCTGGCAATCGCGTGGCCGTCGCCGGTGCCAATCAGTGCTAGCACGCGACGCGGAGGCTGCCACGGGGTGAGCGTTAAACCGTGGCAGGCGGCCCGCAGATTCTCTGCTAATGCGGGGCCCATACGCACCGCATAAACGCCTGCCTTAGGGAGTGGGGAGGAGCGCAGCGCAGCGCAGTCGCCAGCGGCAAAAATGCCGCGCTGGCCAGTCACTTGAAGCGCCTCGTCCACAGAAATAAAGCCTTTCTCATCCAGCGGCAGCGCCGTTCGTTGCAGCCACGTTTGGCCCACGGCGCCGGTCGCCCAGAGTACGATATCCGCTTCGATGTGCTCACCAGTGTCGGTTTGCACACCGCCAGGTACCAAGGCGCGCCCCCGCACTCCTGTGAGGACGCGCACGCCCGCACGTGTGAGCGCTCGCGCCGTTAACCAGCGAGGCAGCCAGCCAGCGCCAGGCAGCAGCGTTTTGGCGGCGCTGATCAGCTCGCCTTGCCAGTGAATGTCCGGGCGCTGCTGGCGAAGCTGCGCCAAGACGCTCATCAGCGTCTCGCAGCCTGCTGCGCCGCCGCCTACGCTCACAACGTTCTGATGCGCTCCTGCAGGCAGTTTAGCCACCTCTTCGCGTAATGCTTGCCAACAGTGGTGCAACGAGCTGAGCGGGCGCATGGCCAGCAGCGTGGGCGACGTACTCTCCTCAATACCTTTTGGCCCGATACCCTCATCGCTTTGCGGGGCAATAACTTGAGGCAACGTGAGCGTCGAGCCGACGTTGAAGGAGGCCACGTCAAACGCAATCACACTGCCATCCGCCAGCGTTACTTGACGCTCGCTCGTGCATAACGCCACGGCTGGAGAAGCAATAAAGCGAGCCCCCGCCCGCTGGCAGAGCGCCGCGATATCCATCTGAGTCTCCCGCAGCGTGTACTCCCCAGAGAGCCACGCAGGCACGCTGCCCGAGTAGGCGGCCAGTTGGCTGTCGCTCACGACGGTGATCGACACCGCTTTATCCGGGCGTTGAGCAAACGCCTCCAGTACGAAGGCATGGGCGTGACCCGCGCCGATGAGCAGTAGCTGCCGTGTCATTGGCCCTCACCGCGCCGCCAGCTAAAGTACTTCTGCAGCAGTGCCAACACTCGCTCCGGCTTATGGGCGTTTTTCCAAACGCCTGCGGTGGCTTTGGCGGCTTCGCCTAGCGTGGGGTAGGGGTGAATGGTGCCGAGCAGTTTATTCAGCCCCAGCCCGTGCTTCATGGCGATGGTGAACTCGCCCAGCCACTCCCCGGCGTTCTCCGCGACGATCGTCGCCCCCAGAATTTTGTCTTTGCCGGGCACGGTGAGCGCCTTGATAAAGCCTTCGGACGCGCCTTCGGCAATGGCGCGGTCGCTTTCGCTCATGGCGTAGCGGGTCACTTCAAAGGCGACACCTTTCGCGGTGGCCTCTTTTTCGTTGAGACCCACTCGCGCTACTTCCGGCTGAACATAGGTAACGGCGGGCATAAAGCGGTAGTCCACCGCGAAGCTTTTCAGCTCGCCAAACAGCGCATTCACGGCGGCGTGCCACGCCTGATGGGCGGCCGCATGGGTAAGCTGGTAGGGGCCTGCTAAGTCGCCGCAGGCCCAGATGTTGGGCAGGCGCGTCTGCAGCCGCTCGTTGAGCGCCAGCGTGCCGATATCCGTGGTGGTAATTCCTAGCGCTTCCAGCCCTAACCCCTCCACGTTGGCCTGACGGCCTGCGCTCACCAAAAGGTAATCGAACGCCAGAGTATTGCGCTCACCCTCGTGCTCGATCACCAACTGATACTCACCGTCCGTTTGGTTCACCTCCAGCGCTTTCGCGCTGGTCATCACCGTTACGCCCTCTTGGGTGAGGGTGCGCTCCACGTGCTCGCTGACCTCGTTATCCTCTCGGCCCAGTAACTGTGGCGCGCACTCGACCAAGGTGACCTGGCTGCCCAGGCGGGCAAAGCTTTGGCTGAGTTCGCAGCCAATCGCCCCGCCGCCAAGCACCACCAACCGTTTGGGCAGCTCGGTGAGCGACCAAAGGTTTTCAGAGGTGAGCAGCGGCGCGTGCTCGATACCGGGTAGGGGCGGCACGCGGGGGCGCGCCCCGGTGGCCAGCACGATATGGCGAGCGGTGAGGGTTTGTTCACCCACGCGAATTTCCCACGGCGATACCAGGGTGGCGTGCGCTTGATACACCTCCACTCCGAGCTTGGTGTAGCGCTCGACGCTGTCATGGGGCTCGATATCGCGGATGGCCTGATGCACATGCCCCATCACCTTGGAGAAATCCACGCGGGGCTCGCTGGCGCTCACGCCAAAGCGGTGCGCCGTGCGAATGTCATGGGCCGCGCGAGCCGCCCGGATCAATGCTTTCGAGGGAACGCAGCCCGTATTGAGACAGTCGCCGCCCATCTTGTGTTTTTCGACCAGGGCCACCTTGGCCTTCACGGCGCTGGCGATATAGCTAGTGACTAACCCCGCCGAGCCGCCGCCAATCACCACGATGTCGTAATCGAAGCGGCTAGGGCGCGTGAAGCCTTTATAGGCGTTGCGCTTTTGCACCAACACCGCAATGCGCCGGGCCACCCAAGGGAACACCGCCAGCAGCGCAAACGAGGCAATGAGCCAAGGCGAAATAATGCCGCTCAGGCTTTCCAGCTCGCCGAGCTGGCCGCCCGCATTCACGTACACCGCCGTGCCAGGCAGCATGCCCAGCTGGCTCACCCAGTAAAACGTGGTGGTTTTAATCCGCGTCAGCCCCATGACGAGGTTGATCATGAAAAACGGAAAAATGGGCACCAAACGCAGGGTGAACAGATAAAACGTGCCATCCTTCTCGACGCCCCGGTTCACCGTGTCGAACTGGCGGGGAAAGCGTTTTTCGATGGGCTGCCGAAACAGAAAACGGGAAAGCAGAAAGGCGAGCGTCGCGCCGATGGCGCTGGCAAACGAGATGATGAGCAGCCCCCAGCCCAATCCAAACAGTGCACCCCCCAGCAGGGTGAGCAGGGTAGCACCGGGGAGTGACAGGGCCGTCATGACCACATACACCGCAAAGAACATACCCGCCACCTGCCAAGGCGATTGCTGAAAAGCTGCCTGAAAATCGCTGCGGTAGGTTTGCAGGGTGTCCAGCGTGAAAAACGAATGGGCGCCGCTAGCGTAGAAGCCAATCACGGCCAATAGCAGTAGGGCAAACATCAGCAGGCGCTGACGGTTCATGGCAGGCTCCTTGGAAAAAGGGGGGCTGACTCAGTGCTCAAATGGAGGGGTTCCTTACACGTTGGCGTGGCGCTGCCGCTGCCAGCGCTGCCAATCTTCGGGGCGGTCGATGTCCCACATGGTATCTGGGTAGGCGGCTTCCAGGCCCAGCGCCGCCAGGCGCGCTTGCGTCACGCTCAGTACCTGTTCGGTGCCCCAGGGAATGTCTTCAAACAGGCTGGGGTGATCCTGGTGGCTGCCAATCAGCCCGTAGCCGCCATCCTCAGCCGGTAGAATTACCACGGCAAAGGTGCTCAAGGCTGCTCGGCAGCGCTTGAGCATGGCGCTGATAATGCTGGGGCAGTCAGTGCCCATCACCATGGCGGGGCCGTCGGTGCTGTTCAGTGCATGGCGAACGCGCCTGCCCACATCGCCCTGCTGCTGGGCGGCCAAGGCCATGCCGTGTTGGGCCTGAAGCTCTAAAAATAGCGGGTGGTGGTGGTCTAACGAGGTCCACAGCGTGACATTCTCCGCCCCCAGCGCTTCGCAGCCGGTGGCAACACAGTGGCGCACCATGGCGGCGTGGGCTTCGGCGGCGCCCTCTGCGCCCAAGCAGGGGATCAAACGCGTCTTGGCCTGACCCGGCAGCGGTGCTTTGGCCAGCAGGTGCAGGTGGGGCGCGGCGGGCTTAACGTGCATCGCGGTACTCCTTAGCCAGTTGTGTGGCGCTGACACCGCGCCAATAGCGGTAGCGTAGCCGCCACATCAGGCGAATGGTGGGCCAAGCGCCGAACTCGTCCCAGCGCCTGCCCGAGCTTATCACCTTCTGGCGCAGGCAGGCGGGGGATGAATGGGCCTTCAGCCGTTTGCTGAGTTCGATGTCCTCCATCAGCGGCTGATCGGGAAAGCCGCCCAGTGCGAAAAACGTGTCCCGGCGCACAAAGATGCCCTGGTCACCGGTGGCGATACCACTGAGTCGCGAACGTAGGTTCATCAAGCTCGCGACCACTGGCAGCCAGCGGCTTTTGCCCGCGAGCTGAATATCGAACCGCCCCCAGGCGTGTTGGGCAACCGCCTGCTGTAGATTCGTCACCGCACGCTGCTCTTTGTCGGGCGGTAGTCGAGTATCGGCATGCAGAAAGAGCAATGCCAGGCCGCGGGCGTTTTGCGCCCCCAGGTTCATCTGACGTGCGCGCCCAGGTTCACTCTTCAGGACCGTATCGGCAAGTGGCGCGGCCAAGGCCACGCTGGCATCGGTGCTGCCGCCATCCACGACGATGAGTTCAACGCCTGAGGCGCGCAGCAGCTGTAGCCGCGTGAGCGTTGCCTGAATACCGGCTGCTTCATTGAGCATGGGAATGATGATACTCAGTGACAAAGGCGTAGGGTGCGGATCAGCCAAGGGCAATGATCGGTCCTCCTGCGGCGGTGGCATCGGCGTCGTCATGGGTGACGAGTAGAGCGGGTAGGCCCGCTTCCCGCAGTTGACTGAAGACCAGCGCGCGCATCTCTTGGCGTAGGGTCGTATCCAGCTTGGAGAAGGGTTCGTCCAGTAATACGGCGCGGGGTTGGGAGAGCAGCAGCCGCATCAATGCCACCCTAGCCTGCTGCCCGCCAGAAAGCGTGGCCGGATCGCGGGCTTCAAACCCCGCAAGCCCTATCTGGTCGAGCGCCTTGGCAATCTGGGCACTTTTCTGCGGGCTTCTACGGGGCAGGCCAAAGCGCAGGTTGCCGCCGACACTCAAATGGGGAAACAGCAACGGGTCTTGAAACAGTAACCCCACGCCGCGCTGCTCGGCGGGCAGGTGTAGTATGTTGGTATCCCCAAGGCGAACCCGCCCCTGGGCGGTGAACGTGTTGGGTAAAAAACCGGCGATAAACGCTAGTAGCGTCGATTTACCAGAACCCGAGGGACCCATCACGGTGAGCACGTCGCCTGGGGCCACCGTTGCATCGACTGTCAACAGCAGGCGTTCAGCTAAGTGAATGCTTACTTGCTCGAGGGTCAGGGCGTTGGCAGCGTTATTCATGAGGTTCCTTATCCACAGGGCGTCTTAACCTTGGCGTTTAACGTTAAGAGGTGTGCGTCTTGGAGCGCCCAGCCACCTTGGCAAGGCGACGGCGATCATAAAGCCGACGAGCGGCAGGCCCGCTTGCACCAGCGCCCATACGCCGATTAAGCGGCGGTTTCCCCCGGAGGCCAGCGCCACGGCTTCGGTGGTCACCGTTGGGACTCTGCCTGCGCCTAATAGTTGGGTGGGTAAATATTGGCCAATACTGACCGCCAAACCCACCGCCACGGCGGTCAGCAGCGGGGCGAGCAGGAGTGGCAGCCGCACGCGCCAAAACGCCCTGCGGCGCGAGACGCCCAGCGACTGCGCAATGTAGAGCCAGCGCGGATCCAAGCGGCGGTAGGCCTCGGCTAGCGAGAGATACACATAAGGCAGCACGAACAGCAGGTGGCCCGCTACCACCAGCGCTAGCTGAGGGAGAATGCCCAGGCGCTCGGCGGCCACCACTAAGCCATATAAAAATGCGATTTGCGGCACCAGCAGTGGCAAATAGAGCAGCCAGAGCGAACGGGTAGGGTGAATCTGCTGGCGCTGTTCATTTTCGAGAGTGGCGACGACCAACACGGCCGCCACGCCGGTCGAAAGCAGGGCAATGAGTGCGGTATGGGTCAGTGGGCCAGCCAGCATGCTGACACTGCGCTGCCAGTGGTCGACGGTAAGCGACTGCGGTAGCAGCTCAGGAAAACGCCAGAACCCGGCCACCGAGAAGAGCCCAAGCCCCGCCAGCGAGGCCAGCGCGGCGGCGCTTGCCAGAGCAAGCCCTACGCGTCCGAACACACGAACGGCGGCGTCTCCCCGCGTGCGCTCGCCATTGATCAACCAGCGCTGGCTCAGCCTGCGGGCTAGCTGCTCCAACAGCCACCAGCTCAGCAGCGCGGCCAGCGTTACGCCCAGCTGCAGTACTGCCGCCGCCGACGCCATGAAGCGACGGGTGAGGTCGGGGTCGCTAAACCAGCCAAGAATCGAGACGCTCAAGGTAGGTGGCAAGCGCGGCCCCAAAATCAGCGCCATATCCACCACGGAGGTCGCATAAGCAATCACTGCATACACCGGTAGGCGGATGAGTGGATAGAGCGACGGCAGCACCCCTTTGAGCCAAGCAACCGTGGGCGAGTAGCCCAACGATCGTGCCAGCCGCAGGCGCTGCTCGGCCTGGAGCTGAGGCAGTGCCGCGAGGCTCATTAGCAGCAGAAAGGGCGCTTCCTTCAAGACGAGGCCAAGCGTGAGCGCAAGCCCCCACGGATCGTTGACGATCAGCGCATCGGGGGGCGCCTCCCAGCCGGAGAGCCACGGGGAGATCAGTCGTGCCATCAGCCCAGAAGGCGCAATCAGAAAAGCAAAGCCAAACGCCACCGCCGCGTGGGGAATCGCCAGCAAAGGTGACACTAACCGGCGCAGGCTGCGGTCCAGCCAAGTGCCTTGGCTGGCAGCTAAAAACAGCACGACGATGAGCAGCGCTAACGCCGTACTGGCCAGGCCGCTGGCAAAACTCACCGCCACCGAGCGGCCAAGCCCCGGCTGTGCGAAAAGCATTTGCCAAGCAAAGAGGTTGGCCTGATCGCTCCCCAGTACCGGCAAGTAGCCAAAGGCGGGCAGTAGTACCATGCCAAGCCCCGCGGTGACGGGTATCACCAGTAGGGCAATGATCACGATCGGCGCTAGCCGTAGCATGGTTCAGTGAGTCGCACGCGACGAGGAGGAGTGCGCTTAGTTGACACCGTAACGCTCGAGCCAAGCATCCTGTAGGGCGTTCATCCAGCTAGGATGGGGTTCTGCCAGGGTGTTGGATAGCGCATCGACCGGCAGCGCCGAGGGATGACGGTCACCCTGCTCGAAGAGTGCCTGGTCGCTTGGCTCGAGCTGCTGAATGGCCAGCACGCTGCGGTCGCCCCACATGCTGAGCGACTGCTTCTGGGCCTGCGCTTCCGGGGAGAGCAGGAAGTTGGCTAGCGCCATCGCGCCCGCTTTATGCGGCGAGTTGTAGGGAATGGCTACGAAGTGCACGTTGCCTAGGGTGCCGCCTTCGAGTACGTAGCTGCGCACGCTTTGCGGCAGTTCATACTCCATCACCGCTACGGCAGCGTCGGTGGGGTAGAACGAGAAAGCGAGGCTGAGTTCACCGTCGCTCATCAGCGTACGAAGGTTAGGGCCGGATTCGGGAAAGCTGCGCCCGCTGCGCCATAAATGTGGGTGAAGCTCGTCCAAGTAGGCCCACAGCGGCGCGGTGATCTCTTCGAATGTGGTCTCGTCGACAGGGGCATAGAGCGCGTCAGCTTGGTCGGTGAGCTCGATCAGCGCCTGTTTTAGGAACGTACTGCCGGTAAAGTCGGGGATACGCGGATAGCTGAACTGTCCAGGATTCGCTCTGGCCCAGGTGAGTAATTCCTCGATGCTTTGGGGCGGCGTATCGGTTTGGGCGCTGTCGTAGTAGAAGGTGATTTGCGCCTTGCCCCAGGGGGACTCGTAGCCTTCGGTGGGTAGAGTGAAGTCGGTGACGACTTCGGGATTCTCGTCAGGATAGGTAAGAGCGAAGTTCGGCAGCGACGCCGCAAAAGGCCCAAACAGCAGGTCTTGCTCACGCATGGCGGCGAAGTTTTCGCCGTTGATCCAAATAAGATCAATGCTGCCATCGCTATCGTTGCCCGCCTGCTGTTCACCCAGCACCCGTGCCACGGCGCTGCTGGTATCGTCGAGCTTCACGTGCTCTACGCGAACGCCGTAGCTCTCCTGCATCTGCTCTGCGACCCAGGCAATATAGCGGTTGGTGCGCGCATCGCCGCCCCAGGCATTCCAGTACACGGTTTGGCCGTCGGCGGCGTCCAGTACGCTCTCCCACTCTTGCGGGTCGGGCGTGGCAACCGCAGGCGCGGCTAGGCTTATCAGAGCAAACGCCACGGCGGTGGCCAGAGCAGAGCGTGGTTTCATCGCACACCTCATCAAATCAGTTGGTTATAGAGCGGTTTGTAGGCACTGAAGTTCACTGTGAACATGGTCGATAATGGGCAGTGAGAGGTAGTGTTCCACGCGGTCGCGCACGTGGTCGATCACGGCGGCATCGGTGAGCTCCGCCGACCAATCCTCTCCCCGGCGCTCGCTATCCTGGCGTTGCAGGTGCTGAGCGCGCCACTTGGCACACCACGTCAGCGACCATAGCCACGTCGCGCGCCGACAGGCAATTAGCGTATTCACGCTGGGAAGCACGATATCAGGCGTGGCGGCCATGGCCGTCTGCCAGCGGCGATAGAACGCAATGACCTCGTCCAAGCTGAGCACCGCCTGGCTGTTAAGGTCCCAGGTGGTCGAGGTGTAGAGTGAGGTATGGGCTAAATCGATGCCCGGCAGTCCGTAGCGGCATTTTTCGAGATCGACGAGTATGGCGCGCCCCTGGTCCTTGACCAAAAAATTGCCGGGGTGGGTATCGAAGCTGATCAGCGTAGCGGCGGCGTCATCCAGCGTGCTGGGCAGTAAATCCAGCTCCTGTTGAATACGCAGATGAATGCTGCTGGGAAGCTGGGCGTCGTCGAGCCATTTTGCCTGCAGAGACACTTCTTCCACCATGGCCTGCCAAGGTGATTTGGGGGCCAGTAACGGCGGGCGGTGGCGAGGCAGCGGCTGGCGGTGCAGGCTGGCGAGGGTGTCGGCAATGGCAGGCAGGTCCTGGGGAAGTTCGGCCAAGCGCCCGCGAATTGCCTCGACCAGCAGCGCGCCGCGTGGTAGCGATTCGCTGGGCGGTAGTACGCCCTGCAACCGAGGCGTATGTCCGCCTTGGCTGGCCCGTTCATAGCAGGCGGCTTGATAGGCCAAGTTCTCTTCTGGCGGCAGATTCATCTGGCTCTGTTTGGGCAGCCGAGCCACCCAGTCATCGGCGTCTCGGTGGATCCACACGTGGTCGTGTGCTAGGCCCGTATCCGCCATGGGCGTCAGCGAACGGTAGTCGATCTTTGCTTGCTGCAGCGTACTGCCCAATGCCTTCAGGCGCGCCTCAGAGAGTGTCGGCATAAAGCGTTCCGTGTGATTGACGAGAGGTCATGTCATGAATGGTCGACGCGTGCGACTGTCAGTCAGTGACAGCATGACGTTTAACCTTACACGGTTCGTCATAAAAAACGATGGCCATGCAGGTCGTCGCGTGAAAAAGGCGATGTAGATACGACAACGGCACCCAGTAGGTGCCGTTGTGAGACTGTCATGAGCGGGGGATTACATCGCGGCAATCTTCGCTTGCTGCTCTTCCAACAACTTTTTGGCGGACTGGTACTCTGCCAGTTTGCCGCGCTCCTTCTCGATCACGGCGTCGGGGGCTTTGGCAATGAAACCTTCGTTGCTCAGTTTCTTCTCGATACCGCCGATGAGCTTATCCTGCTTCTCGATCTCTTTGGCGAGGCGGGCAAGCTCCGCGTCTTTATCGATCAGGTCTGCCATCGGTACCAACACTTCCATATCGCCGACCAGCTGGGTGGCCGAAAGCGGGGCGTCTTCTGGGTTGGCCAGCCAGGTCACGCTCTCCAGTTTCGCCAGCTTGGCCAGGAAGCGGCGGTTCTGCTCCAGGCGCTCGGCGTCCTCGGGCTGGCCTTTGGTCAGCAGCACGTCCAGCGGCTTACCAGGGGCAATGTTCATCTCGGCGCGGATGTTGCGCACGGCGATGATCACGCCTTTCAGCCATTCGATGTCGCGGGTGGCCTGCTCGTCGATCTTGCTATCGTCGGCTTCCGGCCACGCCTGGTGCATGATGGAGGCGCCGTCGCCCATGTAGGTGCCCGTCAGGGGAGCCACCCGCTGCCAGATCTCTTCCGAAATGTAGGGCATCATCGGGTGGGCCAGGCGCAGAATGGTTTCCAGTACCCGCACCAGGGTGCGGCGGGTGCCGCGTTTGGCTCTATCGCTGGCCGCCTCGTCCCAGAGGACCGGCTTGGAAAGCTCCAGGTACCAGTCGCAGTACTCGTTCCAGACGAACTCGTAAAGTGCCTGGGACGCGTGGTCGAAACGGTACTCGTCCATGGCTTTGGTGACCTGCGCTTCGGTTTTCTGTAGCTGGGAGATGATCCAGCGGTCCGCCAGCGAGAGCTCCACTTCCTCGCCCAAGGTGCCACAGTCCTCGCCCTCGGCGTTCATTAGCACGTAGCGCGAGGCGTTCCAGAGCTTGTTACAGAAGTTGCGGTAGCCATCCAGGCGGTTCATGTCGAACTTGATATCGCGCCCGGTAGTGGCCTGTGAAAGGAACGTAAAGCGCAGCGCATCGGTGCCGTGGGGCTCGATGCCGTCTTTAAATTCCTCTTTGGTGGCTTTGGCAATCGCCTTGGCTTTCTGGGGCTGCATCATGTTGCCGGTGCGCTTTTCCAGCAGCGCGTCCAGGCTGATGCCGTCGATCAAGTCGATGGGGTCCAGCACGTTGCCCTTGGACTTGGACATCTTCTGGCCCTGACCATCGCGTACCAGGCCGTGGACGTAAACGGTCTTGAAGGGGACTTCACCGGTAAATTTCAGCGTCATCATGATCATCCGGGCGACCCAGAAGAAGATGATGTCGAAACCGGTGACCAGCACGCTGGAGGGGTGGAAGGTTTCCAGCTCCGGCGTTTTCTCCGGCCAGCCGAGGGTGCCAAACGTCCATAGGCCCGAGCTGAACCAGGTGTCCAGCACGTCTTCGTCCTGGGTCAGTACGACGTCAGCGCCGAGGCCATGCTTCTCGCGGGCTTCCTCTTCAGTTCGAGCCACGTACACATTGCCGTCGGCGTCGTACCAGGCAGGAATGCGGTGGCCCCACCACAGTTGGCGGGAGATACACCAGTCCTGCAGGTCGCGCATCCAGGCGAAATACATGTTTTCGTAGTTCTTCGGCACGAACTGAATGTCGCCGTTCTCCACCGCCTCGATGGCGGGCTTGGCGAGGCTCTCTACGGCCACGAACCACTGGTCGGTCAGCAACGGCTCGATGACATCGCCGGAGCGGTCGCCGTAGGGCAGGGTATTGTTGACGCTCTCTACCTGTACCAGCAGGCCGAGGGCCTCCATGTCGGCGACGATCTGCTTGCGTGCTTCGAAACGATCCAAGCCAGCGTATTTCGCGGGCAGGGTGGCATCTTCATCGGGCTGCGGCTGACCTTTCAGGTCGAAGATTTCCGCCTGCTCGAGGATCGTTGCATCTTTGGTGAATACGTTGATCAGCAGGTGGTTCTGACGCTTGCCGACTTCGTAGTCGTTGAAGTCGTGGGCCGGGGTAATCTTCACACAGCCCGAGCCTTTCTCCATATCGGCGTGCTCGTCCGCCACGATGGGGATGCGGCGGCCTACCAGCGGCAGCTCGATGAACTTGCCGACCAGGGAAGCATAGCGCGCATCCTCCGGGTTGACGGCCACGCCGGTATCGCCCAGCAGGGTTTCCGGGCGGGTGGTGGCGACCACCACGTAATCCTTGCCGTCGTCGGTCTTGACGCCGTCGGCCAGCGGGTAGCGGAAGTGCCAGAAGCTGCCCTGCTGCTCTTTGTTTTCCACTTCCAGGTCGGAAATAGCGGTGTGTAGCGTCGGATCCCAGTTGACCAAGCGCTTGCCGCGATAGATCAGTTTCTCTTCATGCAGGCGCACGAAAACTTCTTGAACCGCTTTATAGAAGCCATCGTCCATGGTGAAGCGCTCACGGCTCCAGTCGACGCTGGCGCCCATGCGGCGCAGCTGTCGGGTAATGTGGCCGCCGGACTCCTCCTTCCACTCCCACACTTTATCGATGAACGCTTCGCGGCCGAGGTCATGGCGGGTTTTGCCTTCCTCGGCGGCAATTTTACGCTCCACCAGCATCTGCGTGGCGATACCGGCGTGGTCGGTGCCTACCTGCCACAGGGTGTTGTTGCCCTGCATCCGCTTCCAGCGCGTCAGGGTATCCATGATGGTGTCCTGGAACGCGTGGCCCATATGTAGGCTGCCGGTGACGTTGGGCGGCGGAATCATGATCGAAAAGGGCTTGCCGCGGCCAGATGGGGCGAAGCGGTTATCGGCTTCCCAGCGTTCGTACCAGCGGGTTTCGATCTGTTCGGGTTGGTAGGTCTTTTCCATGGGGAGTCGGCTCACGGCTTGCAAAAAATGGTGGCAAGTATAGCGCGAACGCCCTGCGCTCGTCAGGGGCGTTGCGCTTTGCTTGTATGGGCGCTCGATTCGGTGATCAGTCGCGCAGGGCGCGGTCGCGAACTTTTACCACCGGCTCCATCAGGTAATCCAACACGCTGCGCTTGCCGCTGAGAATGTCGATCTCTGCCACCATGCCGGGCATGATATCCAACGGCTGGTTATCGGCGTCGTAGAGATAACCGTCGGTACGCACTTCCACGGGATACATCAGCTCGCCGCTCTCCGGCATCTCGACCGCGTCGGCGGCGATGGTGACCAGCTCGCCATCCAAGCCGCCGTAGCGGGCAAAATCATAGGCGGTCAGTTTCACTTTGACCGGCTGGCCGGGGTAGAGAAAGGCGATGTCGGACGGGCGGATATGCGCTTCTACCACCAGAGCATCGTCGGCGGGCACTACTTCCACCAGCGGCTCGCCAGAACCTGCCACCCCGCCCACGGTACTGATATGGACTTGATTGACCACGCCATCCACCGGCGAGCGAATCGTGGTGCGGGCGACCTGATCGGCGCGCCCTGGCAGGGTTTTTTGCAGCTCGGCGACATGGGAGGTCGCTTCGGCCAACTGAGCTAACGCATCGGCTTCGAAGGCGTTGCGTGCCGCCACTTTACGATCTTCGATTTCCGCAATGGACGCCTCGGCGCGGGCCACCGCGCTCTGTTGACGGGCCACTTCACCTCGCAGCTCGTTGAGCGATTGGCGTACCCGCAGTAGCGAGGTTTCCGGTTCGATGCCGCGCTGGGCCAGCGGTTGGATGATCGCCAGCTCCTGTTCGGCTAGCTGGACGCCTGAGCGTGCCGTGCTAAGGGCGGCTTCCAGCTCCGCTGTCTCTTGGCGTCGCTGGTAGCCCTGCTGCTCCAGCACCTGTAGCTCTGCGTTTAGCTCTAGTTGGCGGCCATGGAAAAGCCGCGTTTCACTGGCGGCCACGCTGGGGGCTGCTTGGCTCAGAGCGTCATCCAGCGCCAGCGGCGTCTGGTTGATTTCGGCCTCTAAGCGCTGGATACGCAGCTGGAGCGAACGCAGGCGCTGGAGGCTTTCCTCGTAGTCACCCTCGAGGGTACCACCGCTGAGCACCATGAGCGTATCGCCTTGGGCGACCGTATCGCCCCGGCGCACGTTGATCTCCGTGACCACGCCGCCCTCCAGGCTTTCGACCACTTGCAAGCTGCGTGAGGGCACGACTTTGCCCTGGCCGCGGGTGACTTCATCGACTTCCGTGAGATACGCCCAAATGAAACCAATCAGCAGAAACGCGATGATCGTGAGCAGAAGTAGGCTACTGCCGATGGGACGCTTGGCACGTCCATGGCGTACGAAGTGCTCGAAATCCAGTTGAGAAGTAGGACGATTCACTGAGTAGTTCCTTCACGCGAACGGTGGGGGGCGGCTTCCACAGGGCGCATGACCTGAGCTTTGGGGCCATCGGCCACGATCTGGCCCTGGTCGAGAATGACCACGCGATCCACCAGCTCCAACAGGCTGGTACGGTGGGTGACCACCACCAGCGTTTGTGCTGTGCTCGCGGCTTTCAAGCGCGCAATGACCTCTTTTTCGGTTTGGATGTCCATGGCGCTGGTGGGCTCATCCATCAGCAGAATGGGCGGCGCGCCCAGCAGGGCTCTGGCCAGACAGATCAGCTGGCGCTGACCGCCGGAAAGTCCCTCGCCGCGCTCGCCAATCGGCATGTCGTAGCCTTTCGGGTGGCGGGCAATGAAGTCATGGGCTCCGGCAAGTTTCGCGGCGTTGAGAATCTGCTCATCGGTGGGGTGGTGGGCTCCAATGGCAATGTTTTGCCGCACGGTGCCGGAGAAGAGCCAGGCTTCTTGTAGAACGCTGCCAATGTTGTGGCGTAAATCCGCAGGGTCGATTTGGCGAAGGTCGGTATCGTCGACCAGCACGGCACCCTGTTCCGGTGGGTAAATGCCCAGCAGCAGACGTGCCAGCGTACTCTTGCCGGAGCCGACGCGGCCAAGCAGGGCGACTTTCTCGCCGGGCTCGATGGTCAGGTTGATATTTGCCAGCGCAGCGGTGGTTTGCTCGGGGTAACGGAAGCTGACGTCCTGCAGGCGCAGCTTGCCTTCCAGCGTGGGACGGCTGAGGTAGTGGCGGCCTGCCGGGCGCTCGGAGGGCATGTTCATCAGCTGGTCGAGCGCGCGGTAGGAGGTACGCGCTTGGTTGATGCGGGTCATGGTTTGCGCCAGCTGTGCCAGCGGCGCCAGCGCGCGCCCAGTGAGAATGACGCAGGCAATCATGGCCCCCATGGAGATCGTGCCAGCGCCCACCAGAAAGACCCCGTACACCACGATGCTCACCTGGGCGGCCTGCTGGGCAAAGGCGGTGGCGTTGAGGGCGAACTGCTGAATCGCGCGACCTTGACGCCCTACAGTCGACTGCTGGTGCACGCTCTCTTCCCAACGTTTGCGAATCATCGGTGCTGCGCCGCTGGCCTTGATGGTCTCCAAGCCCGCAACGGCCTCGATCAACACGCCCTGCTTGGAGCGGCTCTCTTCAAAGGCTTGACCAGAAAGACGTTTGAGAAACGGCTGAACAGCAATGCCGATCAGCAATACGAGGGGAACGGCGATCATCGGGATGAGGGCCAGCGGCCCGCCGATCAGATAAATCACGCCAATGAATAGCAGGATGAACGGTAGATCGACGATGGCGACCAGCGACGCCGAGGCGAAGAAATCGCGCAGCGTCTCGAACTCTCTGAGGGTATTGGCAAAGCCGCCGGTGGAGCCGCGCTTGGCACTCATTTGCAGGTTGAGCACGTGATCAAAGATACGCCGCCCCATGCGTAAGTCTGCTTCCTGGCCAGCCCGTTCGATAAACAGCTGACGCAGGGTTTTTACCGCAAAATCGAACAGCAGGGCGATACTCACACCGATGGTGAGCGCCACCAGCGATTCAACCGCTTCATTGGGTAGTACGCGGTCATACACCACCATGATGAACAGCGACGTGGCCAGGCCTAAAAAGTTGGTGAGCGCGGCGGCAATCACCACTTGGGTATACACCCAGCGATTCGAGGAGAGCGCACTCCAGAACCAGTGGCCGCCTTGAATGGCCGGTTCGCTATTCAAACTGACCGGACGGTAGCGGGCGCGTACGGCAATCAGGTGGCCGATATACGCCTCTTCAAGGGCGCTTACATGGGTTTCGACGGGCTGTTTACCCAGGGCCGGATCAAACAGCGCGAAGCGATTGTCATCGATACGCTCGATGAGGACCACCGCGCGGCCATTTTTCAGCAGCGCCACTGCAGGCAGCAGGGAGTTACCCAGCGTGGCGAGAGGATGCTCGCCCAGTGCGGCGACCATGCCATGGCGTTCGGCGGCATCAATGAAGCCATCAGGTGTCAGTGGGGATTCGTTGCCTACTCGGTGAGCACGCACGGCAGCTTCGGAAACGGGCAGCGCTAGATGGGCGGCCACGAAGGTCAAGCACTGCTCTAGATCGTCCTGATAGGGGTTAGCGGCGTTCAAGGTGAATCTCCATCACATCCAGCAGTTCACCAGTGACCGCGAGCTGCTGGAAAGCGGCCTGTTCCCAGCGCACCCGGCGGTTGATCAGCTCCAGCGCGGTTTGAAATAAGTCGCGCTGGGCGTCGAGCAAGTCGTTGATGCTGCTGCGGCCAACGGCAAACTGCTCGCGATAGGCCAGTAGGGCCTCCTCTTCGGCGGCGAGCGTGGCGGTTTGCGCTTCCAGCTCCGCACGACGGGTGCGGGTATCGGTGTAGGCCGAGCGGACTTCGCGCTCTAACTCACGGCGCAGCGCTTGCTGCTCGTACTGGCTCTGCTGCTGGCGTTCGACCGCTTGAGCAACCCGCGAGGAGGTGGCGCCGCCGCTGTAGGGGGTGTAGTCGACATTGAAAAGTAGCGCGACGTCGTTATCGGATTCGTTGAAATCGTTCACATCGAACTGACGGCCCTCGACCGCCACGCTTAGGCTGGGCAGGCGGGCATTACGGGTGGCCTGGGCCTCGGCATCGCTGGCTTCACTGGTGAGCGTTTGGCTGCGCAGCGCGGCGTTTTTCGCCAGCGCTCTGTCCAACAGGCGGTCTGCGTTGGCATCGCTCAATAGCGCGGCACCCTGGGGCAGCGCGAGTACATCCGGCGTGGAGAAAAACGCTTCCTGATACACGTTGATCGCTCGGGCCAGCTCGCCCTCCAGTGTGACCAAGCGTGATTCGGCGTCGCTCAATCGGCTTTGCGCGCGCAGTACGTCGGCCCGCGAGCCAGCGCCCGCCTCACGGCGTAGGCTCACGTCTTCAAAAATACGCTGATGCTGCTCAAGATTATGCTCGGCCAGTTGGCGCTGGGCGGTCAAGCGGGCCACATCCAGGTAAGCGTTCACCGCGTAGAGGACTTCCTCTTCAACGCTAGACTGGGACTGCCAAAACGCCGCTTCTGCGCTGAGATCGGCGGCGCGAACGCGTTCGCGACTCGCGCCGAAATCCAGCAGTAGCTGGCTCAGCGTGACCACGGCATCGACGCGCGAGCCGCGATCGGGCAGTGATTCAGTACGCTGGAGGTCGTTGCGGTACTCGAGGCCTGCGTTCACCTGCGGGCGGCGCACCGCGCGCACTTCGTCAATGCGCAGCACGGATTCCCGCTCTCGAGAGCGCTGAGCCAGAATGCCGGGCTGCTGCTCGATGGCTTGCTGAATTTTTTCACGTAACGCGATCAGCGCCATAGAACTGCCTGTCGCCTCACTGGCTTGCCATCGCAAGCGGTCGAGGAGCTCTTGGAGCTCGGGCGAAAACGCCGGGCCATCCAGAGAGGAAGCGGGCAAGGCGGCCGTCTCGGCCAGTGGCTCCTCCAGCACGGGTTGCGCCATCAGTGGGGGGCTGACCAGCAGTAGGCCGAGTATGAGCGACCTGGTTACGTTCACATTCATTATCGTTCCTGAAGAGCATCGGTACTTAGCGCGTTTAGGTAGCGCTCGGCCAGTCATATTCGGCTTCGCTGCTCAGCGCTTCTTGCCATTGGGCAAGGGGGTCTGAGGAGTGCGTCGAAGGCTCTGCCGTCGCCTTGCGTTGCCGATAGAGCTGCAAACGGCCAAGCTGCTGTTGCGATTGCAACAGAGCGTACACCAAAGGAACGGCGCCCAATTGCCAGAAAAGCCCTATTTGTTTGGCAGAAAGGGCCTGCCAAGCGCGCTCGTCGATTTGATACAGCGGTGTGCTGCCTTGATAGCCGTGGGGCTGCCAGGGCGTCAGCAGTGCCGACTTGGATAGCGCGGTAATACGCGTGGAAAGCCGCTGACAGCCTTGCTCACGCTGCTGTAGAAATGCCAGCACTTGGGCGGGAAAGCGGGCAAGCTCCCCGTGCTGGTTGAAAAAAGGCTCGGCATCCAGGCGCTCGACGACATAGGGCGAGTGCTGGTCGATGCACAGTCTACCGGGATAGTCAGGGTGCAGCCCAAACGGGTGGCTGCGCAGCGCGGCAGGCACGTAGGCGGCCCGAAAGCGGCCTTGGTCATCCACCAGAAGGTTCTGGCCATCTTCCAGTCCCAGCAGCGCAACAGCCTGCCAACCTGCGCCCGTGTCCGCCAGCGCGATGGGAAAGTTAGCCGCCGCATGGCGCAGCTCAGCGTCTGCCAATGCGACTTGGGTAGTGGTTTGCGCAAAGTGGTAGGCGGTAAAACGCTGCCACATTAAACCGCCGTGGTGCTCTGGGTTGAGCGGCACCCACTGGGCAGCGTGATTCATGGCGACAACCTTCTGTGATCGGGCGTTGAGGGGTAATAAACGGTAAGGCACCTTACCAAACGTCGCTTCTACCGTCAGCGGGTGATCAGTCTACGCATCGTGATGAGGCCAATGATCGGCCCAGGCAGCAGCCACCAAATCACCAAAGGCCCCTGGTTGGCCCATAGTGCCGTGACCAGCGCAATGGAGGGAATCGTCAGGCCAAAGCCAATCGCATTCATCATGGCCAGCGCGGCGCCCAGTCGCTCCGGCGGTGCGCTGGCAGACGCCAGGGCAGAGAACTGCGCTGAGTCGGCGATCACGCTCACGCCCCAGAGGGCAAGCAGGGCCAACAGCAGCCAGGGCGACAGGCCGCCTAGCAGCGGATAGGCAAGGCACAGCGTGCCAGAGACCGCCAGTGCGATAAACGCGACCCGTGCGCTACCGATGCGTCGGCTCCACCGGCCTGCCATCACGCAGCCGGGAAGCCCCAAGGCGATGACCGCGAAGCTTAGCCACGGCTGCAAGCCAGGGGCCGCGCCCAAGCGCTCCAACTCCCTGGTGACTAAAAAGGGCACCAGCGCCCAGAGGGCGTAAAGCTCCCAGCAGTGGCCGAAGTAGCCCAGCGCGGCGGCGCGGAAGTTCTTCTCTTTGAATGCGGCAAGCCCCGCCCAAGGTCGCCCGCCGTTGGCCTTGGCAGGCAGATGTGGCCCCACGCCTAGTTGGAAAATCATCAGCGCTGCCAGAAGAGCAAGGGCAGAGGCCAATAGCAGTGGCCACTGCCAGGGAAGATGCAGGGTGAGCCCGCGCAGCAGGTGCGGCGAAGCAATGCCAAGGGTGAGCATGCCGACCAACCAGCCAAGCGTCGAGCCTGCGTGGGTGGGCGTCCAGCTCACCACTAGCTTCATGCCCAGCGGATAGATGCCCGCAAGACAAAGCCCGACCAAAAAGCGAGCCCCTGCCGCCAACGTGACGTTATCCGCCACGCTGATGAACGCCGCGTTGATCAGCGCGCCGAGTACGGCAGACATCGCAAACAGGTGGCTGGCGCGCACTCGGTCGGCCAAGCCCGTGGTCGCAATCAGCAGGGTGCCGGTAATAAACCCCGCCTGCACAGCGATAGTAAGCAGCCCGAGGTCGCTTTCGCTAAGGCCCACGGCTTCCTGCAGCGCTAAGCCAACGCCGTTAACGCTAAACCATAGCGAGGTGCCAAACAGTTGGGCAATGACGATGACCGCTAGCGGCGTGCGGGCTAACAAGGTATGGGAAAGCATCGGCCGTCTCATCCATTGAGTTGTTGTTATGGAGGGCTTTCAAGTCGTTGGACACTTATCCCAATTTATGCGGCACGACCTCATGCCCCAGCGCCTTGTAGCGTTGCCAGCAGGCACGCTTGGCGACCAGTACCTGCTGGTGCTGGTTGATGATTTCCGCGACGCGGGCGTAACGCTCGACCCCATCGGGAATGTCAGGGTGAAGATTCAGCAGGGCGGTGTCTGCCTGCGGGCTGGGCAGGGTTTGCCAGCCAAGGGTAATGGGCACGCTGTCAGCCAAGTCGCTGTCTTCCAGCGCATGGGGAAGGTAGGCGTCCTCGCGGAACTGCCACAGAGCGTCGTCGGCCTGCTCGGCCAGCGCTTTGTCTTCGCAGTGCAGGTGCAGCCGATAGCCCTTGCGGTGGATGGTCTCGGCGAGCTTACAGGCGAACTGCAGGCGGGCTTCTAGGGTGGTGTCGGGCAGAATATAAAAATCGATGCGTGCCATGGTGGCTCCAGCGGTGTCAACGCGCCTGGCAACCTAGCCGCCACGGTGCGAGTGGCGGCTAGGTTTGTAACGCTAGGGGATTATACCAAGCGGGTCAGCCAGCCGTACTTGTCATCACTGCGGCCGTATTGAAGGTCGAGCAACGTCTTGCGGATGCGTTTGGCCACTTCACTGTTGCCATTGCCCTGCAAACGAATGCGCTCGTTCTCCGTGACCAGCTCACCCACCGGCGTGATGACCGCTGCCGTGCCACAGGCGAAGACTTCGGTAATCTCTCCAGAGGCGGCACCTTCGCGCCACTCGTCGATGCTGATGGCGCGCTCTTCCGGTGTCAGTCCCGCGTCTTTGGCCAGGGTCAGGACGGAATTACGCGTCACGCCTTCCAGAATGGTATCGGTCAGGCGCGGTGTGACGATGCGGCCGTCTTTGTAAACGAAGAACAGGTTCATGCCGCCCAGCTCTTCGATCCACTTGTTTTCTGCAGCGTCGAGGAAGGCAACCTGGCTGCAGCCGTTGGCGGCGGCCTCTTTTTGGGCGGCCAGCGAGGCGGCGTAGTTGCCCCCGCACTTGGCAAAGCCAGTGCCGCCGGGGGCCGCACGTTTGTAGTGGGAGGAGAGCCAGATGGAGACCGGCTCGATGCCGCCTTTGAAATAGGCGGCCGCCGGGGAGGCGATCACGTAGTAGTCGACTTCATGAGCTGGGCGTACGCCAAGGAAAGCCTCGGAGGCGATCATGAACGGGCGTAGGTAGAGGCTGCACTCGTCGGCGTCGCTGGCGGGCGTGGGCACCCAGGCGTGGTCTTGCGCCAGCAGCGCTTTCAGTGAGCCGATGAAATCGTCATCCGACAGCTCGGGCAGCGCTAAGCGGCGGGCGCTACGGCGGAAACGCTCGGCGTTCTTCTCGGGGCGGAAGGTCCAAATCGAGCCGTCGGCATGGCGATATGCTTTGATACCCTCGAAAATTTCCTGGCCGTAGTGCAGCACGGAAGCGGCGGGGTCGAGGGTCAGTGGGCCGTAGGGGCGCACTTGGTGGCCGTGCCAATCGGCATCGACGGTCCAGCGCACGTGGGCCATATGGTCGGTGAAATGTTTACCGAAACCTGGATTTTGCAGAACGTTGTCGCGGATCTCATCGGCCATCGGCTGGTTGGTCGGCAGGATCTCAAAGCGTGTTTCTAACTGGGCATCTGAAGCTGTGGGCACGGCGTGTTCTCTCCGCTAGAGCCAAGCCCCGAAGGGCATCTATTAAGCGTATCGTTTGGACAGCGTGTGCCAGCCTATCCAGGGCACACGCTCATGCGTTCAGGTTTAACGGTTGCGTCAACGAAAGGCAACCATTGTTGGCCGGTTTGTGGGATTAGGCCTCGCCATTTTCGACTTGGGCGTCGGCTTCACGGTCCAGCAGATACTGGGTGAGCAGGCCCACTGGGCGGCCGGTGGCGCCTTTCTGCTTGCCGGAGTGCCACGCCGTACCTGCGATATCCAGGTGCGCCCAGGGGAAGTGGTCGGCAAAGCGCGATAGGAAACACGCCGCGGTGATGGTGCCGGCCGGTCGGCCACCGATGTTGGCCAAATCGGCGAAGTTGGAGTCCAACTGCTCCTGGTACTCATCCCACAGTGGCAGATGCCATGCCCGGTCCCAGGCGACTTCACCGGCCTCTAACAAGTCGAGGGCGAGATCGTCGTCGTTGGAGAGCAGGCCGGTGGCGTGGTGGCCCAGGGCAATAATGGCCGCACCCGTCAAGGTGGCGATATCCACCACGCTGGCGGGGGTGAATCGCTCGGCGTAGGTGAGGGCATCGCACAGTACCAAACGGCCTTCGGCATCGGTGTTGAGCACTTCGACCGTCAGGCCCTTGAGGGTCTTGATGATATCGCCCGGCTTGGTAGCGGCGCCGTCGGGCATGTTTTCGGCAGCGGCGACGATGAACACGGCGTTGAGCTTGGGCTTGATCGCCAATATGGCGTTGACCGTGCCAAACACGCTGGCCGCGCCGCCCATATCGAATTTCATCTCATCCATGCCCTCGCCGGGCTTCAGCGAAATACCGCCGGTATCGAACGTGATGCCTTTACCGATCAATACATGGGGCGCTTCATCGGGGTCGTCGGCGCCCTGGTACTTCATCACGATGAGGCGCGACGGCTCGGCGCTGCCGCGGCCAACGGATAGCAGCGAGTGGGCGCCAAGGGCTTCAAGTGCCTCTTCGTCTAGGATGTCGACGGCCAGCGCGCCTTGGGAATCGCGTCCCAGCGCTTGGGCCTGCTCGGCGAGGTAGCGCGGCGTACATACATTGCCCGGCAGATTGCCCAGCGTACGGGTGACGTTGATGCCTTGGCCAATGGCAATGCCGAGTGCGGCCCCCTGTTTGGCGAGCGGCGCATCATTGGCATCGCTGACGATCAGCGTCAGTTTGGCCAGGCTCGGCGCTTTGGCTGGCGACGACTTGAACTGATCGAAGCGGTAAATAGCACGCTCGGCGGCCTCGAGGGTCTTGCGCGCTTTCCAAACGGCGTCTCGATCATCGATCAGTACGTCGGTAAAGGTGACGCTGGCTTCGTCGACGGGCAGTTTGATCAGCGCTGCCATGGCGGTGTCGAGGGCTTTAATAAAAGCGGCTTCCTGGCATTTATCGCGCTCACCCAAACCCACCAGCAGAATACGCTCCGCCCCTAGCCCCGGTGCAAACGGCACGAGCTGCACGTTACCCAGTGCGGCGTCGAAGTCGCCGCGCTCCAACAGTTGGCCGATCAAGCGCTCGCTGGCGTCGTCTAATTTGGCCACGGCAGGCAGTAAGTCGCTACCTTTATAGACAGGGAGAACGAGGCAAGCCGTTTCGGCTTTGGCGGGGTTTGCGGTCTGAACGGAAAATTCCATGACGTCTCCAACAAGACAAGCAACGAGTGATTCGGGATAATGCCCCGTTATTTAGTGTTTGCTACCAGTTAGATTAGTGTACCCAAGCCATGGGCGCATTGCATGGCCACCTGCACCACTAGTCGGAGAGCGCGTTGATTCTATTCCGGTACTTAACTCGTGAAGTGTTACTGACCATGTCTGCCGTGGCGGGCATCCTGCTGCTGGTGATTATGGGCAGCCGCTTTATCCGCTATTTTTCGGATGCTGCCGAGGGGGATTTCCCGGTCACGATACTCGGCAGCCTGATGCTGTTTCACTTGCCCGGCTTCATGGAGCTGATCCTGCCGCTGTCGTTTTTTCTCGGCATTCTGTTGGCCTATGGGCAGCTCTATATGAACAGCGAAATTACCGTGATGGTGGCGTGTGGCATGAGTCCGACGCGGCTGTTTCGCGTGACGCTACTACCCGCTACGGTAGTGGCCGTGCTGGTCGGTCTTTGCAGCCTATGGTTGACGCCTGCGGGGGCACTGCAAACCGAGGCGACCCTGGAAGAGCAGCGCAGCCGTTTGGACGTATCGGTGCTCGCGCCAGGGCGCTTCCAGGATTTTGGCGGAGGGCGCACGGCTTACATTACCGATTTCAGCAGCGACGGAACTCAAATGCAGGAAGTGCTGGTGCACGAGCAGCCCATGGCGGGGGCAGAAAAAACGCATAGCTACATCACGCGCGCGGGATCGGGCTACCAGGAAACGAACGTCGATACCGGCAGCCGTTTTCTCATTTTGGAAGACGGCGAACGCTACGGCGTAACGCCCGGACGCCAGGATGCCGAGCGTTTGACCTTCGAGCGCTACACGCTGCGTTTGGGACTTAGCCGAGATCGCCAGGAGCTGGATTCGTTGGAGTACGCCACGACCGCCGAGCTGTGGCAAGATCCCGATCCACGCGCTCAGGCACAATTTCAGTGGCGGGCAGGGTTGCCGCTCATGGTCTTCATCTTAGCGCTGTTGGCCCAGCCGCTGTCACGGGTAAACCCACGGCAAGGGCGCTTCGCAAAACTGTTGCCCGCTGTGTTTCTATACGTTGCCTATTTGAGTTTACTGCTTGCCGCTGTCGATGCGATTGGGAGTGGTTCTCTGGCCGTGGCGCTGGGTGTTTGGCCGGTGCATGCGCTGTTCTTGGGGCTCGGTGTGCTGCTGCTGTGGCACTCGCAACGAAAGGGAATGCGCTAATGCTGATCGCCATGGATCGAATGGATCGCTATATCGCCCGCAACGTCCTGGCTGCCATCGTGGTGGTGCAGTTCGTGCTGCTGGGGCTTGATATCACCATTGCCTATATCGGTGACTTAGGGGACACCCAGGGCGACTACAGCGCGCTGGACGTGTTGCTCTACTTGGGGATGCGACTCCCATGGCGCTTTTACCAGTACGCGCCGGTCGCCGTGCTGATTGGCGCACTCATTGGCTTGGGCAGCATGGCCTCCAGCAACGAACTGACGGTCATGCGCGCTGCTGGCCGCTCGCTGGCGCGCATCGTTTGGGGCGTGATGAAGCCCGTGCTGCTAGTGGTCATCGTGGTGCTGCTAGTAGCGGAGTTCGTTAGCCCCAAAACCGAGCAGTATGCCGAAGCGTGGCGATTGGAGCAGCGCCAAGGCGAGGGCGCCATGCTGACTACCCGCAGTGGCTGGCAGTTCGAAGGCGATAGCGTCTACCGCTTTGGGGCCATTCGAGCGGATAACGTGGTGCTGGACTTAACCCGCTACCGCTTCGACGAGCGCCGTCTCATCGAAGCGACCCATGCCAATCGTGCCCACTGGGAGGAGGGGGCATGGCAATTGGAAGGCGTGACCATGACACGTATTTTCGATAACCGCACGGAGTCGGCGTATCAACCGAGTGCGGCATGGGAAACGGCGCTCACCCCGACCCAGTTGGAGCGGCTGCTACGTGACATCGAAAGCCAGGCGCCCAGCGAGCTATGGGCCTACGCCAATTTCCTCCAAAGCCAGAACCTTCAGGCAGACCAGCCGCTGCTCTATTTCTGGCAAAAGGTATTGATGCCGCTCACCATGGGGTCGCTCGTGCTGATTGCCGCCTCGTTCGTGTTTGGGCCACTGCGCTCGGTGGCAGCGGGTACGCGGGTTTTTTATGGCGTAGTGACCGGTCTGGTGTTCAAGTACGTGCAGGATTTGCTCGCCCCGGCGTCGACCATCTTTGGCTTTTCCCCTGTCTGGGCGGTGCTGGTGCCGACTCTTGCCTGTGCCGCGGTGGGCATCTATTTCTTGCGCCGAAATGGCTAAAGGCCGCGCAGACGCACATCAGGAGAATAGAGCAGTGACGACGCGACGTTTTACCCAGTTGGATGACGTTTGGCCCGCCGGCATAGGTCGCCGATTGGGCGCCATGCTGTACGACGGTTTTTTGGTGACGGCCATCTGGATCGCCGTCACCGTGGCTCACTTGGCCTTTTTCCGCTTCGTGCTGGGTCAAACGGCAGAAGAGATCGGTACCACGGCCTTCGACATCTGGAGCCTGCGGCTCATGCTGCTGTTTTTCGTGACGCTGTTCTTCGTCTACTCCTGGCGTCGAGGAGGGATGACGCTAGGTATGCAGGCGTGGCGGCTGCGGGTGCAAACGCTGGATGGCCATGCGATCACGTTAAAGCAGAGCCTGATACGCTGCGCGACGGCCTGGCTGTCCTTGGCGGCCTTCGGTATCGGCTATTGGTGGGTGCTGTTCGATGGGCAGCGTAGAAGCTGGCCAGACATTGCATCCAAGACCGAAACCGTGGTGCTTCCGAAAAAATAATTTTGGGCGTTTTTATTGAAAATAGCTCACCCGTCAACGGGTTATCGTATGTCTCAATGGGCTTAAGGCGAATCGATACTAAAGAACAACGTTTTCTACTTGAAAAGATGTATGCGAATCATTTACATTCATCTCATGATTTTTATGAGGTGTCGCCATGTACGTGTGTGTGTGCAAGGGAGTAACCGATCATCAGATTCGCCAGCAGATTAGCGATGGAGCGCGCAGCTGGCGAGAAGTGCGCGAAGCCACTGGCTGCGGCACCCAGTGTGGTAAATGCGCCTGCTTCGCCAAATCCCTCACCCGCGAGGCCGTTCAGGCCGTACGCGCCGAGTCTGATATGAGTCTCGCTTACGCCGTATGACGCGAATCACTCTTGTTAGACTTATCGTTAGCAAATAACTGATTTGCTTGAATTTTTGTCGTCACGACTGATACTCTCGACAGCATTGGGAGTTAGCCTTTTTATGGCCTATACTCCTTGATTAATGTAAGAGTACGCTGCAAAACAGTACGTTATTGATCAATACGCTAAAAAGGTGACGGCATGAAAGGCGATCCGAAAGTAATTCAGCATCTCAATATCGCGCTTGGCAACGAGCTCGTGGCGATCAACCAGTACTTTTTGCACGCCAAAATGTACAAAGACTGGGGCCTCAAAGTACTTGCTAAATGGGAGTATGATGAATCCATCGAAGAGATGCAGCACGCCGATAAGCTGATCGAGCGCATTCTGTTTTTGGAAGGTATCCCGAACCTTCAAGATCTCGGCAAGCTGCATATCGGTGAAAACGTCAAAGAGATGCTCGAGTGCGATTTGAAGATCGAGCACGACGGCCGCAACGACTACATTGAGGCCATCACCTACTGTGAGAGCGTCAAGGACTACGTGACCCGCGATTTGCTTCGCGATCTGCTGGCCGACGAAGAGGGTCACATCGATCACATCGAAACCCAGCTGCAACTCATCGATCAGGTCGGTATCCAAAACTACCTGCAAAAACATATGGCACTGGCCACTGACGAAGAGTAAGACGTCGTCCGCTTGGCAGTAGGCGATTAAGCGCCGAGCGCTAGCTAATACAAAACGGGCAGCCCCTTGGGGCTGCCCGTTTTGCGTTTCAATGCAAAGTGTTGACCTGATATTTATCGACTGCTCGTGGCCAGCGTAGCGTCTTGATCCAGCGCACCAGGCACCGGCTCATCCACGCTAAACGTGGCGCGGCTCAGGCGGCGTACCCGTTTCATAAACAGCGCGATACAGACCAGCGTGCCAAGGGCGGCGACGATATAGCTGGTTTGCAGCGGCAGATTAAAGCCAATCGGTGCATAGGCCAGGTAAGTGAAGGTTGCCATGGTCATGAAGACTGCCGGGATGGACGTGATCAGGTACGGCTTACGCGAGAGCACAAGGTACATGGTGCCCGTCCAGAGCGCGATCACGGCGGTGGTTTGGTTGGCCCAGGAGAAGTAGCGCCATAGCAGCGTGAAGTCCATATGTGTCAACGCGTAGGACGCCACGAACAGCGGCAGCGCAATCACGATGCGCTTGACGATGGGCTTCTGCTCTACCTTCAAATAATCGGCAATGATCATGCGCGCGCTGCGAAACGCCGTATCACCCGACGTGATGGGCAGCACGATGACACCCAATACGGCCAGCGTGCCGCCCACGGCGCCTAGCATGGTGGTCGAGACTTCGCTGACCACAGCGGCTGGGCCGCCTGCCGCCAACACGTCAGACAACGACTGCTCGCCCTGGAAAAGACTCATGGCGGCCGCCGCCCAAATCATGGCAATCACGCCTTCGGCAATCATCATGCCGTAAAAAATCTTACGCCCGTTGGTTTCATTTTCAGTGGTGCGCGAAATGATCGGCGTTTGGGTGGCGTGGAAGCCCGACAGCGCGCCGCAGGAAATGGTCAAGAACAGCAGTGGGAAGATCGGTGCGCTATCCGGGTGCATGTTCTGGAATGACAGCTCAGGGATCGGCGCGCCCGTGACGACCAAGCCAATGCCGATGCCTGCGGCGCTAAACAGCAAAAGTGCTCCGAAGTAGGGATAAATACGCCCAATGACTTTATCGATGGGCAGTAGCGTTGCGATCAGGTAGTAAGCAAAAATCGCCAGGATGATCAGTGTCAGCGATAGCGATGTCATGTTGGCCAACAGCGCCGCAGGCGACGTGACGAACACGGTGCCCACCAACAGCAGTAACAAGATCGCAAAGCCGTTGACCACGTGCTTCATCGTTTTGCCCAGGAACTTACCCGCCAGTTGGGGAAGGTGAGCACCGTGGTTGCGAATGGAGATCATGCCGGTCAGGTAGTCGTGAACCGCACCTGCGAAAATGCAGCCAATCACGATCCATACAAACGCCACCGGGCCATAGAGCGCCCCCAGGATAGGGCCGAAAATGGGGCCTACCCCGGCAATGTTCAGCAGCTGAATGAGCGAGTTGCGCGTGGTATTCATCGGTACATAGTCGATGTCGTCGCGCATACTGAACGCCGGTGTTTGACGCTTACGATCGGCGACAAACACGCGCTCGACGAACTTGCCGTAGGTAAAGTAACCCACGACTAATAGCACTATCGAGAGAATGAACGTAATCATAAAAAGCACTCAACTGGTCAGGGAGGGTGTCAAGCGAACGGCTAGGCAGCAAGCCACGCTTATTTAGCCGGGGTGAATGTACAGAGACGTGTCGATAAGTGCTTTACGACTTTAGTGGTCTGCGACGTTAGTCGCTGATACACAAAATAAAATGGGCAGCCACAAGGCTGCCCAGTGCTAAACGTGGCCTTGATCGAGCGTTAAGAAGAGATCACGCCGCAAGCCATGCGTGCGCCGCCGCCGCCGAGATGAGGCTCATCTGCGTAGGTGTCGCCCCCGGCGTGAATCATCAGGCTGCGCCCAGGCATGTCTTCCATGCTCAAGCGCGGGGCCAGCACCGGCAGGTTGGCTTCACCGTCGTCATTTACCGTCAGCACGGGCAGGTCGCCCAAGTGGCCGTCACCGTAGGGGCCTTGGTGGGTGCCCGTCTCTTCAGGATCATAGTGGCCACCGGCCGATAGCGCGGCGGTCATTTCGCCGCTGTCGTTTTCAGCGGGCTCACAGCTGGCATTTTGGTGAACGTGAAAGCCATGAACGCCCGGTTCCAAATCGGTCAGCGAAGGCGTCAGCAGAACGCCGTGCTCGGTATGCTCGATGGCCACCGTGCCGATGGACTCCTCCACTCCGTCGGCGCTGACCTTATGCATCTCGACATCCAACGACTCGTTGGCGTGAGCCGCCGTGGCCAATAGCATACTCGCCGCGATACCGGTGAGGGGTAGTAGATAGCGCATCTTGGTTGCTCCTTTCCTTGTCCATGGAAGCCCTGCTCCAGGGCACTCTTTCAAGGTAGCTGCCTGCTGCCTCCCCTGCCAGAACGATGCGAGCCCTCGGTTGCGCTCGTGACCTAAGGGCTCAGCCACACGACAAGGAGAGCATGGGCGCGCTAGCGCAGCGTTACGTTCGCCCCAGCGGATGACATAAGCGCCCTAAGTCGCGACAATAGCCAGCGACGACATACCCCTATTGCCGTGTTCTCGGCCTACGTTGCGAGGAGACCCATGCAGCCACTCACCATCCTCTATCAGGATGAGCATCTTGTAGCGGTGCATAAGCCGTCCGGCCTATTAGTGCACCGCTCAGCGTTGGCGCGTGGAGAAACCGAGTTTCTGCTCCAGCGCCTGCGCGACCAGCTGGCCAAGCGGGTTTACCCAGTACATCGGCTGGATCGGCCGACCTCCGGCGTCATGGTGTTTGGCCTCTCCTCCGAGGCCGCCGCCCTGCTCAGCGAGGGCTTTAGCGAACGCCAGGTGGAGAAGCGCTACCTCGCGGTAGTACGCGGTAAAGCACCGGAGCAGGAGCGGCTGGACTACCCGCTCAGGGAGGAGGACGGCACGCGCCCCAAGGCGGAGATGCCTGCCATGCCCGCGATGACCGATATTCGCCGCTTGGATAGCGTCGAGCTGCCGGTGCAGGTAGACCGCTACCCGGTGGCGCGCTACTCGTTAGTAGAAGCACGGCCGCTGACCGGTCGGCGACACCAAATACGCCGCCACTTATCTCGCCGTGGCTACCCGATCATTGGCGACGCCAAGCACGGTAAAAGTGTCCACAATCGCTTTTTTGCCGAGCAGCTGGCTGCCCCTCGGCTGCTGCTCGCCGCCACCTATTTAGCGTTCGATCATCCGCTGTTGGGTAAGCGTATTCAGCTCAGCTGCGCCGTGGATGAGACGATGAAAAATCTGTTCGAGCAGTTTGGCTGGCAGGGGCATCTACCTCTAGATAGCGTGCGAACGCCGCCCATCGCCACGCCTTCTGCCCTGCAAGCCCTGTGAGCCAGCCCATGTCATTGAATGAATCCACGACTTCCTCTAGCGATTATGACTTCCGTTTTGGCGGTATTCGGCGCCTTTACGGCCAGCGTGCGGCGCAGGCATTTCGCCGTGCCCACGTGGTGGTGGTCGGGGTCGGAGGTGTGGGCAGCTGGACGGTCGAGGCGCTCGCTCGCTCGGGCATCGGCAAGCTTACGCTGATTGATCTGGACGACGTGTGTGTCTCCAATGTCAACCGCCAGCTCCACGCGCTGGATGGTACGATTGGCCAGCCCAAAGTAGACGTGCTAGCCGAGCGCTGCCGCCTGATTGCCCCCGAGATCGAGATCATCGCGGATACCGCCTTCGTCACGCCCACCAACCTGGCCGAACGCATACCCGACGATGCCGACCACGTGGTGGATGCCATCGACAGCGTCATCGCCAAGGCCGCGCTGATTGCCTGGTGCAAGCGGCGCAAAATCCCGATTACCGTCACCGGCGCGGCGGGCGGGCAGACCGACCCCACGCGCATTCAAGTGGCGGATTTGACCCGCACCGAGCACGACCCGCTGCTCTCCAAAGTGCGCTCAAGATTGCGCCGCGACTACGGCTTCTCCCGCAATCCCAAGCGGCGCTTCTCGGTGGAGTGCGTCTACTCCGATGAGCAGTTGATCTACCCCAGTGCCGACGGCGAAGTGTGCCTGCAAAAGCCCGGCAGCAACGAGGCTACACGGCTGGACTGCGCCTCTGGCTTTGGCGCGGCGACCTTTCTCACCGGGACCTTTGGCTTCGTGGCCGCCTCCAAAGTGTTGGAGCGCCTCGCCAAGAAAGCGAATCAGCCCTCCGCCACTCAAGCCATTCAAGAGGAAAACGAATGACCACTCCCGTTCCCGGTATTTACCGCCACTACAAAGGCAGCCTTTACGAAGTGATGGGCACCGCCCAGCACAGCGAAAGCGAAGAACCGCTGGTAGTCTATCGCGCGCTATATGGCGACTACGGTCTTTGGGTGCGCCCGCTGGCGATGTTCATGGAGAGCGTGACGAAAGAAGGGAACACCCAGCCGCGCTTTGCGTTGGAGAAAACGTTCTAGCCCGTATTGATTGCTCCATCGTCGCTCTTATTGTCGCCGCCCCCTGTTAGCAGGGAGGCGGCGTTTTTGTGGTTGTTATTGCTTATATTTCATAATCAGCTATCTTTATAACAATTTTTGGCGCTTTGGCGTCAGGCAACCCTACTCAAGTAGCCGGGAGATAAGCATGCAGACCTTTGCCCTTTCTCAAAGCACAGGCACAGGCTCACCTGATGTTGCGGGCTTTTTTGATCCACGTACCTTTAGCATCCAATACATCGTCAGCGACCCTGCCACCAAGCAGTGCGCGATTATTGATCCGGTGCTGGATTTCGACGAAAAGTCTGGCGCAACGGCCACCTTTTGCGCTGACGCGCTGTTGAAATATATCGAGGAAGAGGGACTGAAAGTGGCGTGGATTCTGGATACGCACCCCCACGCAGACCACTTTTCAGCAGCCCAGTACCTAAAACAGAAAACCGGCGCACCGACGGCGATTGGCCAGTACGTCACCCAAGTGCAGGCACTATGGAAGGAGATTTATCACTGGCCAGAGATGCCCACCGATGGCCGCCAGTGGGACACGCTGTTTGTGGAGGGCGATACGTTTGCCATTGGAGAACTCAGCGCCCGCGTGCTGCACTCGCCTGGCCATACGCTGGCCTCCATCACCTACGTCATCGGTGATGCCGCCTTTGTGCATGACACCCTTTTCCAGCCTGATTTTGGGACGGCGCGCGCCGATTTTCCCGGTGGGGATGCCAAGTCCCTATGGAACTCCATCCAGCAGATTCTCGCACTACCGGGCAATACGCGGCTGTTCACCGGCCACGACTATATGCCCGACGACCGTGAACCGCAGTGGGAGAGCAGCGTCAATGAGCAGCGAGCCAACAACCCGCACTTGGTAGGCAAAAGCGAGGAAGAGTACATCGCCCTGCGCCACAAGCGGGATATCGAGCTGCCCATGCCCAAGCTGATTTTGCACGCGCTGCAGGTGAATACTCGCGGCGGCCGTTTGCCGGAACCAGAAGCCAACGGCAAGCGCTATCTGAAAATCCCCCTGGATGCCCTGGAAGGTGCGGCCTGGGATTAAGGTTATCCAACCCAATAGGAGGTGTGCTCGGTCATGCAAACGAAGCCATTGGAGCCAGGCGTTGAGATCACCTCAGCGCTGGCGGTGGATGAGTTGGAAGAGGTAAAAGCGCGTGGTTTCAATGCGGTGGTGTGTAACCGCATCGAGGGTGAGAGCGAAGACTTTCCCGACGAGGCGCGCTATCGCGAAAAAGCCGAGCAGCTTGGCCTTGCCTGGGTGTATATCCCCGTGAAGCCAGGCGAGTACAGCGAAGCTGACATCCGCGCCTTTGCTGAAGCGCTCCAACAGCTGCCGCGCCCTCTCTTGGCGTTTTGCCGCTCAGGTAAGCGGGCCACACACCTGTGGGCCTACGCCAAGCGTCAGCACGAGCAGTGCGATTTGGCGGAACTGTTTACGGCGGCCCATGCGGCAGGGGTGGACTTGGAAGATCAGCGCCAAGGTCTTGAACGGAGCGTCCAATAAAAAGCGAAGATGAGTAAAACCCTAGTACGAAGGCCCCGTATCAGCAGATACCTATTATGAGACTGCATCATGAACATTGAGCGCTGGGTGCCGCTAATCGGCTGGCTGCGAACCTATCATCGGGGGTTGCTCACGCGGGATGTACTTGCCGCAGTGATCGTCACGCTGATGCTGGTGCCGCAAGCGCTGGCCTACGCCATGCTGGCAGGGTTGCCGCCGGAAATGGGGCTTTACGCCAGCATGCTGCCGCTGGTGCTATACGCCATCTTTGGCTCCAGCGCGAGTTTGGCCGTAGGGCCGGTGGCGGTGGCAGCACTGATGACGGCCTCGGCGCTGAGCAGTTTTGCCGCGCCGGGCAGCCCGGAGTATATCGGTGCGGCGCTGGTGCTTGCCGCGCTCTCTGGGCTGATTCTTATCGCCATGGGCGTGCTTCGGCTGGGCTTTTTAGTCAACTTTCTCAGCCATCCGGTGATTTCTGGGTTTGTGACTGCCTCGGGAATTTTGATCGCGATCAGCCAGTTGAAGCACATTTTTTGGGGTCGAAGCATCCGGCCATAACGTGGTGGAACTGCTGCGTGCGCTATTGGGCCAGTGGCAGCAGGTGAATGTCATAACGCTGCTCATTGGCCTTGGCGTTTGGGCGTATCTATGGGTGTGTCGCAAGCGTTTGAATGGCTGGCTGACCAAGCTGGGAATGCCTGCCAGTTGGGCAGGGTTAATGGTCAAAGCCGCGCCTATTTCGGCCGTGGTAGTGACCAACCTGTTGGCCTGGGGCCTCCAACTGGAGCAGCGCGGGGTCGATGTGGTGGGCTTTGTGCCCAGTGGCCTGCCTGCCATTACGCTGCCGAGTCTGGATCAATCGCTATGGCTCGGCCTGCTGCCGGCGGCGCTGCTGATCAGCTTGGTAGGGTTTGTAGAGTCGGTGTCCGTGGCGCAGACCCTGGCCGCCAAGCGCCGTCAGCGTATTGACCCTAACCAAGAGCTGATTGCGCTCGGTATGGCGAATCTTGGCGCTGGCGTTAGCAGTGGCTCGCCGGTTTCGGGCGGTTTTTCGCGCTCGGTGGTCAATTTTGAAGCCGGGGCGGCGACGCCGCTGGCGGGGGCTTTTACCGCGCTTGGGATTGTGTTGGCCACGCTGCTACTCACTGACTTACTGGCTTTTACCCACCGCCACGCTGGCCGCCACGATTATCGTGGCAGTGGGGACGTTGATTGATTTGCCTGCGGTAAAGCGGACCTGGCAATACTCCCGCAGTGACGGGGTGGCGATGGTCGCTACTTTGCTGCTGACCCTTCTGCACAGCGTGGAAGTGGGCATTATCAGTGGGGTGGTGCTCTCGCTGGGGTTACACCTTTACCGCACCAGCCAGCCCCACAGTGCGGTGGTAGGGCGGGTGCCGGGTACCGAGCATTTCCGTAACGTGAAGCGCCATCAGGTAGAAACCGACGAGCATGTGGCCATGCTGCGCATCGATGAAAGCCTCTATTTTGCAAACGCTCGCTATCTCGAAGATACCGTCATGGCGCTGGCTGCCCGCTCGCCGTCGATCAAGCACATTGTGCTCACCTGTCAGGCAGTGAATGTCATCGATGCTTCGGCCCTGGAGAGCCTGGAGGTCATCAACGGTCGGCTGAAAGACGCCGGTGCCATGCTCCACTTGGCCGAGGTGAAAGGGCCAGTGATGGATCGCCTAAAGCACACGGCGTTCTACCACGAACTCACCGGCCAAGTGTTCTTTACCACCTATGATGCTTGGCAGGCGCTGGCGCATCCGGCCAGTGCTGAGGTGGTGTCGGTGTGAAGTGGTGCTTTTACTCCCAGGCCGGGAATGGATCGGGCAACTGCTGCCATGTCTCCATCCCTTCTAATAGTTCGGCCTCGCTGAGTAAACAGTCGTCCAGCGCTTCACGCATTTTGGTCTCATCTAGGTTCTGGCCGATAAACACCAGCTCCTGGCGCATGTCGCCAAACGGCTCTTGCCATTTCTCCAGAATGAACTGGCGGTATTCCGGGTCTTCCGGCCAGCTGGCTTCCGGGATGGCCTTCCAGAACACTCCGGCAGGGCCGTGATGGGCAATGCCGCCTGCCTGGCTCCACTGGCCCGCGTAGCGGGGGCGAGTAGCCAGCCAGAAAAAGCCTTTGGAGCGCAGCAGGCCCTTGCCGAACCACTCGGCATTCAGCAGGTCGTGAAATTTTTGCGGGTGGAAGGGGCGGCGGGCGTGGTAGGCGAAGCTGCCAATGCCGTACTCTTCGGTTTCCGGCACGTGCTCTCCGCGCATCTCCTTGAGCCAGCCGGGCGCCTGCTGGGCGCGCTCGAAATCGAACTTGCCGGTATCCAACACCTTGTCCAGCGGGACGCCGCCCTGGGTGATGGGCACCAGCTCGGCCTCCGGGTTGAGCGAGCGTAGAATCGCTTTCAATGACGCCAGTTCAGTCTCACTGATTAAGTCCGTCTTGCTGATCAGCAGCACATCGCAAAACTCGATCTGATCCACCAGCAGGTCGGCAACGTTGCGCTCATCGTCCTCGCCCAGACTTTCTCCCGCCTCGGCCAGGCTCTGCGCTTCCTGATACTGAGCCAGGAAGTTGGCGCCATCGACCACGGTGACCAGCGTGTCCAGTCTTGCGACCTGGGAAAGACTCTGGCCGCTTTCGTCTTCGAAGGTAAAGGTTTCTGCCACGGGCAGCGGCTCGGAGATGCCCGTGGACTCGATGACTAGGTAATCGAACTTCCCTTCACGGGCCAGTTGGCTCACCTCCACCAGCAGATCCTCGCGTAAGGTGCAGCAAATACAGCCATTGCTCATCTCGACGAGGCGCTCTTCCGAGCGATTCAAGGCGACGTCGCTATCCAGCGTCGGCTCGCCTGGGCCGCCACGCACCAGTGCACCATCGATATTGACCTCGCTCATGTCGTTGACGATCACTGCAACACGTCGGCCCTCGCGATTGGCGAGAATATGATTGAGCACGGTGGTTTTACCGGCACCCAGGAAGCCGGAAAGCACGGTGACGGATAGGGGAGAAAATGCAGACACGGATAGGTCCTCTCACTTTTATATATTATGTGATAATATAACACTTAGTGGCGGCTGAACATATCCTGTCATGGCGACATGAACGTGGGCGGCACGGCGACTTTGCCAGTGAAATGAGAGGCATTAGGCAGCGGTGAGAAGAAAAGCTTAGCGCTTGTATTGAGTAGGGCAGTAGCCACGCATGACATCGGGCGAACGCAGGGCTCGGTGCTTGGTCGTGCGGCCCGTGACCCGCTTGCGCCATAGGCGGAATGAACTTGGCTTCATCTGGTGACGCATCACCTCGATCACATCGGATTCGTCCAATCCAAAGAGCCGCTCGATGGCTTCGAAAGGCGTGCGGTCTTCCCAGGCCATTTCGATGACGCGTGACTGCTCATCCTCGGGTAGGCAGCGAAAGCGTTTGACCGCCGCTTTAGGCATGGCGCGTCCTCGTCGGTGACATAAAGCAGGACAGTCATGCTATGTCGATTTATGTGCAAAATCTATACATTGATATTTTATTGTATAGAGTTTTGTTGATGGCTAGCAATTTCGCTCACTTACTTCACTGCGAGCAGTGCGCGGAACAGGCCGCTCATGAGCACCGGTTCGTCGCGCTGAATACGAAAACCTGCGTGTTGGAGCATGGGCGTGGCTTGCCTTGTGATATCGGTTGCGATGAAGGAGGTAAGGATGTTGACTGCGCGCCGTCCCCAGCCCGACGGTTGGTCATCGGGCTGGAACTTATCCATAACGCACAGCTGCCCACCAGGCTTAAGCACACGGTAGGCCTCGGTCAGTCCCTGCTCGGGGCAGGGCATCACCGCCAAAATCAGATGCATGACGACGACATCGAAGTGCTCATCGGGATAGAGCAGTTGAGTGGCATCCATGACGTGACAAGCCACATCTCGCTGATAACGCTCGGCCCTGGCGCTGGCTCGTCGGACCATACCAGGTGTAAGGTCGGTCAGGTGTATTTCTAGCCCATGGGGTATGAAGGGAAGGTCCAAGCCCGTTCCTGCGCCCACCAAAAGAATGCGCATACCGGGCTCCCAGTCGACGTGGCTGAGCGCGACACGCCGTGGACGACGTAACGCTCGCGATACGACCGCATCATAGAAAGGTGCATAGGCACTATAGCGAAGGCGATTCCATGTCGTCGTATTCAGCATAGGGCCCCTCAAGAGACGGTTGGGCTAGCGCAGAGGTTGCGTCATGCTGGGTATGGATCATGCGCACTGCATAAGGTGCTCAATAGCTACTCCGTCCAGTATCTATAGCACGAAGCGTTGATAAGCTCCAAAACGCTGGAAACATGACGCGCATTCCACGACAAACGCCAAGCGATGTGGCGATATCCGAAGAGGTGTTCGTTGGGCGTGAGGCTACTTTTCGGTCGATTCGTCTTGTTGAAAACGTATGGCCAAGCTCTCTACGAGTTCTAACATCAACTCTCGATCACGTTGTTTTAATGGAGCTAATAACGTTTTAATTCGGTGTGTTTGATCATCGACATGAATACTGGCTTGGCCTAAAAGCTCCGCTGCTTCGCAGTTGAATATCTCGGCTAATTCTAATAAGCGTATAATATTGGGAATAACTCGCCCTCGCTCGATTCGAGAAACGGCTTCGTTGCCAACCCCAAGGCGTTCGGCTACTTCTTCTTGGGTCAACTGGCTGCGTATTCGCTGTTTGGCGATGGCTCTGCCGATGTTGCTAGCTAGCCGTTTCTGTTCGGTTTTATTCACACGGTCCTCCATATAACCTTGAATGGTTGGGGAACGGCCTATTGACATGAAGGACTGTTTAGGTTGAATATCACCTTCGCAGGTTGATAATGAGTGGCATCATCTGCTTTTTTTGCAACGCGTACTGAAAGGCGATAACTAACAAAGTTAAATCTATTTAAATTGATCATCTAAAATAAAAACGTGGTGAGATTCTTTAAAACTTAAAGGCCGTATAGTAATAGCCTTAAGCGTTATTGTTTGAAGTGTTGGCTGGAAGAGCAAGAGATGAGATGTCTGCCGTACGTTAAGTCATTAAATTAAAAGACATCCCTGTTGAACACTATGGTTCAGGTGGTATCCATTGGCATGAATAACAAGGACGGACAATGCTCTTTAAGGTAGCTGTGCAAACGTAACAGCCACTATCACTGTATGGTTCAGGGATGATCACACAGCGGTCAATTCGGCTTTGATCAAAGCATTTGGCTTGCCAACGTGGCTTACCTATCAAACCCGAAGGCGCTTAATATCATGTCTCCTACGACGGCACCAGAAATTTTCAAACAGCTCGCCGAAGGATTGTCCCGCGTCAATAAAAGCGGGTTCTTTCACCATTTAGCAAGCACCTTGGCGAAGTTGCTCAGCGTCGACCACGCATTGGTCGCTCGTATCGATCATCGCGATACCGCCACGCCATTGGCCATGTGGTCCGAAGGTACGTTTGTCGAGGCGACCTCCTATCTGCTTTGTGGCACCCCCTGTGAGCGAGTGAAGAGTGCGCACGCTTGTTTTCATATCACTTCCCAGGCGCGTGCCTGCTTCCCTAACGATGCTCGGCTGACAGCGCTCAGTGTCGAAAGTTATCTCGGTGTCCCCATGGCAGATGCATCGGGCCGCTGCCATGGGATTCTCGTGCTCATGCATTCGCGACCGCTTCGGTTGCCTCGATACACGAAAGAGGTCATGCGTATCGTTGCCTCGTTAGCAGGCGTCGAACTCTCCCGTCAGATCATCGGTCATCAGGCCGATCAGCGTATTGCCAGTAAGCAACGGGCGTTGAGGTTGCTGAGTAGAGGAAATGACGCACGGTTTCACGCCCACGATGAAACGTCGCTACTGCAGTCGGCGTGCCGTATTCTAGTGGACGTCGGGGGCTACACGGCGGCTTGGGTGCTTCATGGTCTGCCTGGGGAGGAAGGCGTCGAAGGGGGGCTAAAAGCCTGTGTCGATAGAGAAACCGATGTGTCGGGTTGGTTAAGTCCAAAGCAGCTGCTGGTGGAGGGCTATAGCCGCGAACTACGTCACCAAGCGATGGCCCGCCGTGCACCGGTGGTATATTCGCCTCGGCTCGATCCCGACGCTTCGGGGCACGATGCCACGCTGGTGGCGCTAGACGTCGCCGTGTTGGTGGCGTTGCCGTTGGCGTATCGGGGGCAACTGCTCGGTGTCATCACGCTCTATCAAAGCGATGATGCGCCCATGACGGCTGCCGAAGTGCGCTTATTGAGTGAACTAGCTGACGATATCGCCTTTGGTATTGACAGCCTTCGACACCGTCAAGCCGAACAGCGTATCCAGCATGCGGTGGCTCAAGTGGCCACCGCCGTGTCGGCGCAGCACGGCGAAGCCTTCCTGACGCAATTGACCGATCATATGGCCAACGCGTTGGCTGCCGATGTCGGCTTCATTGCGACGCTCGACGATCAGGACCCCAACGTTGCCAATGTGTTGTCGCTCTACGTTAACGGCGAGCGTCAGCCTGCGTTTAGCTACCATTTGGCAGGCGTGCCCTGTCAGGACGTGTTGACACAGCGTGAATGTATCGTGCTCGAAGGGGCTGGTATTCGTTTGCCGGTCGAGTCCAATGGCGCACTGTCATGGGTCAACGCATACGTTGGTCGACGCTTGGACGATGCCCATGGGCGTCCTATCGGCATTATTGGCGTGATGTTCAAGGCACCGCTCTCGGAAACGAAAATCGTCAGCGCGGTATTGCAAATATTCGCCGCAAGAGCAGCGTCCGAACTTGGCCGCCAACGTGACGAGGCTCGCATACGCCAACTGGCCTATTGTGATGCGGGCACTCGGTTACCCAACCGCACGGCTTTCATGCAGCGGCTCGAGCAGTGTGTCAACGCCGAAGCGCAGCTACCTTTTGCGCTATTGCTGCTCGATCTCAACCACTTCAAAGAGATTAATGACACCGCTGGCCATGATGTCGGTGATTTGGTGCTAAAAGAAGTCGCGCAGCGCTTTCGCAGCGTACTGCCTACGGGAGAGTTTGTCGCCCGGCTAGGTGGAGACGAGTTCGTGATCATTTGTCAGGAAGCGAACGACGAGCAACACGCCCAACAAATAGCGGACACCCTCTGTGCGAGTCTCCATGAGCTGATCATGATAGAGCAGCACTCGTCTGAACTGTCAGTGAGCGTGGGAATCGCGCTATACCCGGCCCACGGTCAATCGGCGCAAGCGCTCTTGAAGCATGCCGATATCGCTATGTACCAAGCAAAGCGCCAGAAACTGTCGACGCGTACGTTCGAGTATTGGATGGGGCATGCGGTCGCACAACAGCTGCATATTGCCAAGCGCTTGGCACTGGCGATTGCGAACCACTCGTTCTACTTACATTTTCAGCCGCAGGTGGATATGCGCAGTGGCCAACTCATTGGGGCGGAAGCGCTGTGTCGTTGGTGGGATGACGAGTTGGGAGACGTCTCGCCCGGGCAGTTCATCGCCATTGCCGAAGAGCGTGGAATGATCGTGCCGCTAGGAAACTGTGTCATCGATAAAGCTTGCCAGCAGTTAGCCCAGTGGCAGCGTCAAGGTCTGCAACTGCAAGGGCCGTTAGCTATCAACATTGCGGCCGACCAGTTCGAAGATAGCGATCTGGTGGCGACGCTGCTGGCCAGTTGCCGCACGCACGGCGTGTCTCCTCACGCCTTGAGTATCGAAATCACCGAGAGCGGGATCATGGCCCACCCAGACGATGCCATCGCCATCACCGAGATATTGAAGGGGCATGGCATGGGGCTCTCGATCGATGACTTCGGTACCGGTTATTCGTCATTGGCCTATTTAAAACGATTTGCCGCCGATAGGATCAAAATCGATATCTCGTTCGTGCGCGATATGCTCACTAGCGACAATGATCGCATCATCGTGGCCACTATCATCGCCATGGCCAAAACGTTAGGGCTGGAAACCATTGCAGAGGGCATCGAGACCAAAGCGCAGAGTGAGGCGCTATTGGCCATGGGCTGTACCCAGGCCCAAGGGTATTACTATGGCCGACCGCTGAGTGCCGAGCAGTTTGCTAAGCACTGGTTGACATAGTGCCGCTTGGAGACTGATTGAGCGTGTGCGACGGGCACTCACCAAACTGCTGCTTGTAGTCGTGGGCGAACTGCCCCAAATGCCAAAAGCCCCAGTACGTCGCAATCTCGGTGACCGTTTGGGGCGGCTCGGCCGCGCGTAACGCACGGCGAACGCGATTCAGCCGCGTTAGTCTTAGAAACTGCAGCGGGCTGATACCTAAAATCGTCGTAAAGCTATATTGCAGCGTGCGTCGGCTCACATGTGTCAGCTCGCATAATGCTTCCATGGTAATCGGCGCTTCTAGATGCTCATCGACATACTGCTTGACCCGGTCGACGACGGCCTTTCGGTGAACGTAGCTAGGAGGCAGCTCTTTGCTGGGCTGCTGGGCATCCAGCAGCTCTAACAGGCCAGTCAAGAGAATATCCTGATGTAGCCTCTCGGCGATGGCGCTCTGCTGCTGGCCTAACAGGCGTTCCAAAAGAAACAGTAAGGCGCGCAGCGTGACAGGGTTCACATGACGGCGGGGCGCAGTCATCCACTGCTCATCCAGCGTGATGCCCTGGCGCTCGGCAGCGGCGTATAACGCCGGTAGACGTATCACCACCCCGTAAATATCGAAGGCTTCCGGGGTCACCAATTCAAAATCGCGCCCGCCGGGGCGGCACATCACTTGCTGTGCGTCGAGGGGTTGTCCATTGATACGCGACCCCGCCGAGCGGGGTGGAATCCCCAGCCACAGTGAGTCCTCCCACACCCGACACTCCTGACGCAGCGCTTGGCCCGTGTGCTCTTTGAAGACTTGAAGGGCAGGCAGCGCAATTTCATCCAGCCGTCCGTAAAAACGTCCCGGGGTGAGCTGATCGTACTGCTGCTGCCAGCGGGTCAGATTTTGCGCATGCTCATCGGCATCGAAGGCTTCTTGAATGCACTTTTTTGGTGCGCTTTGAGTCGGCGTCGAGGACATCACCCGCTCCTAGTGGCGTGACCGACTAGCGTCCACGCCTTGTTGTCGTTATTAACCAGCTGTTTCTTATTGGTTTTTATAGCCTTGGTGTGTTTTGCCAAAACTCGATACTCCCCGTTAAGTGATAGCGCTATTGTGAGAACAAGCAAGTTTTGTTCCTCAACGCGCATACCGTGCCTTGAGTATCGAACAAGTAAGAGAAGGGAAGGCCCATGGCGCAGACCTATCACACCACGGTGGGGAGCCGCCGCTATCGCTTTAGCGGGCTCGCCGAACTGATGGCCAAAGCCACGCCGCCGCGCTCGGGCGACCGCCTCGCTGGGGTGATGGCAGAGTCCGCAGAAGAGCGGGTCGTCGCCCAAATGGTGCTGGCGGAGCTGCCGCTCACCACCTTTTTGAACGAGGCGCTGATCCCCTACGAGCAGGACGAAATCACCCGCCTGATTATCGACGACCACGATGCAGAGGCGTTTGCGCCGCTGCAGCACCTGACCGTAGGCGATTTTCGCAACTGGCTGCTTTCGGACCACGCCACCAGTGAAGCCCTGGCCGCTGCCCGGCCCGGCATTACGCCGGAAATGGCCGCGGCGGTGAGTAAGCTGATGCGCAACCAGGACCTCATGCTGGTGGCGAAGAAATGCCAAGTGACCACGGCATTTCGCAACACCATTGGGCTGCCGGGGCGGCTTTCGACCCGCTTACAGCCCAATCACCCCACCGATGACGTCACCGGCATCGCGGCCAGTATTCTCGATGGCCTGCTGTATGGCAGCGGCGATGCGGTGATTGGTATCAACCCGGCTACCGATAACGTCGCCCAGAGCATCAAGCTGATGCGCCTGATGGACGACGTGATCCAGAAATACGAGATCCCTACGCAATCCTGCGTGCTGACCCACGTGACCAATACGCTAGAAGCCATTGAACAGGGCGCACCGGTGGATCTGGTGTTTCAGTCCATTGGCGGCACCGAAGCCACCAACCGCAGCTTTGGGTTCGATTTGAGCACCCTGGCGGAAGCCGAAGCCGCTGCACAAACGTTGAACCGAGGCACCGTGGGTCGCAACGTGATGTATTTCGAAACCGGCCAAGGCAGCTCGCTCTCCGCCGACGCCCACCACGGGCTGGATCAGCAAACCTGCGAAGCCCGGGCCTACGCCGTGGCGCGCAAGTTCAATCCGCTGCTGGTCAACACGGTGGTGGGGTTTATTGGCCCTGAATATCTCTACGACGGTAAAGAGATCACTCGCGCCGGGCTGGAGGATCACTTCTGCGGCAAGCTCTTAGGTGTGCCGATGGGGTGCGACGTGTGTTACACCAACCACGCCAACGCCGATCAAAACGATATGGATAATCTGCTGACGCTGCTGGGCGTGGCGGGCTGCAACTTCGTGATGGGCATCCCCGGCTCTGACGACATCATGCTCAACTATCAAACCACGTCGTTTCACGATGCGCTCTATGCCCGTCGGGTGCTGGGGCTAAAAGCCGCGCCAGAGTTCGAACAGTGGCTGGCCAAGATGCAGATCTTCCAAGATGTGAGCACCCATCGTCTTAACGACCAGCTGCCCGCCGCCTTTGCCAACAGCCTGCGCCACTTGCCGAAGGGGAGCGACTGAAATGCCTAAGCAACCCACGCAGGAAACCACTGCGCCTATCGTCATTGAAAACCCCTGGGAGCGCCTGCGCGCCTTTACCGACGCGCGCATTGGTCTGGGGCGCGCGGGGGTGAGCCTGCCCACCAAGCAGCTGCTCGCGTTTCAACTCGCCCATGCCCAAGCTCAAGATGCGGTTCACTGCCCGCTGGAGTGTGAGGCGCTGGCCGAGGAGCTGACCCAAGCGCTTGGTTTGAGCACCGCGCCGCTTGCGGTGCACAGCCGCGCAGAGGATCGCGAAATGTACCTGCAGCGGCCCGACTACGGCAGACGCCTTAACGAGGCATCCCGGCAGACGCTGCAGCAGGCGGCAGAGGGCGGCCAACGGTTCGATCTGGCGGTGGTGATCGTCGATGGCCTCTCGGCGCTGGCGGTACAGCAAAACAGCATCCCGTTTCTTACCGCGCTGTATGACGCATTCGGGCGCGACAAGAACGAATGGCAGCTCGCGCCGCTGATCCTTGTCGAGCAAGGGCGCGTGGCCATTGGCGACGAGGTGGGCGCGCTGCTCAACGCCGATGCGGTGCTGGTCATGGTCGGCGAACGCCCCGGCCTTAGCTCCCCAGATAGCTTAGGGCTGTATATGACCTGGAGCCCCGAGGTGGGCTTAAAAGATGACCGGCGCAACTGCATCTCCAACGTGCGCCCGGCCGGGCTTGCGTATGAAGAAGCGGCCCGGCGTTTGCTGCTGCTGCTGACCGAGGCGCGGGAGCGCAAGCTCTCCGGCGTGAAGCTCAAAGATCGCAGCGAAGATAACGTCTTGGAGGGCGGCAGCGGTTCGACTCGAAATTTCCTGGTGGCCGATTGACGGTCACCACGCGCAACAACGCTAACGATATTTTCAATAACACCGCTGACGTCATTTCAATAACACCGCTGATGGCTCTCCCAAAAACAAGACGGAACCAGGACCACAGCACGCCGCTGACACCCATTGCGTTCCACACTGAAAAGGGCAAAACGATGACACAACCAACGGTTGATCAGGCGTATCTGGCCAAGCGCCAGCTGCGTAAAGGTACGGCAGGCTGGATGCTGCTCGCGGGGCTTGGGGTTTCCTATGTCATTTCCGGTGACTTTGCGGGCTGGAACTTTGGCATCGCTGAAGCAGGCTGGGGCGGGTTTGCGATTGCTGCTTGTTTGATGGCGCTGATGTACCTCGCGCTGGTGCTGGCACTGGCGGAAATGTCCGCTGCGATTCCTGCCGCTGGGGGCGGTTACAGCTTCGCTCGGCAAGCCATGGGGCCTGCGGGGGGCTATTTGACTGGACTTGCCGTGTTGATCGAGTACGCGCTGGCCCCGGCGGCCATCGTGATTTTTATCGGCTCGGCGGTAGAGGCCTTGTTAGGCGTTAACGGGCCGCTGGTGTATCTGCTGTTTTATGCGGTGTTCATTGGCATTCACTTGGCGGGTGTGGGGGAAGCGCTGAAAGTGATGATGGTGATCAGCGGTTTGGCGGTCTTTGCCATTCTGGCCACTGCGGTAGCGCTAATTGGTGACTTCGATGCGGCCAACCTGTTCGATATTGCCCCCACCGAGGCGGCGGGTGCGAGCACCTTCATGCCTTTTGGCTGGTACGGCATTTGGGCGGCGCTGCCTTTTGGTATGTGGCTGTTTTTGGCCGTTGAAGGGGTGCCGTTGGCGGCCGAAGAGGCGAAAGACCCTGCTCGCGATATGCCTAAAGGCATTATCGGTGCCATGCTGTTTCTGCTCTTCACCGCCCTGCTCGTGGTGGTGCTGTTAGCCGGTGCCGCAGGTGCGGAGATGATTGGCCAAAGTGGCGTGCCGCTGGTGGATGCCTTGAATGCTGCAGGTAACCCGACGCTGGCGACCCTGGTCAACGTGCTGGGCCTGGCGGGTTTGATCGCCTCCTTCTTCTCGATCATTTATGGCTACAGTCGCCTGGTGTTCGCGCTCTCTCGAGCAGGCTATTTGCCCAAACCGCTGTCGCTGACCAGCGAGCGTAAAGTGCCTTACTTAGCGCTGATAGTGCCCGGCATCTTTGGTTTTCTCGCGTCGCTGAGCGGCGAAGGCGATCTGATGTTAGGCATGGCGGTCGTTGGTGCGACTATCTCCTATGCATTGATGGCCTTTAGCCATATTTGGCTGCGTCTCAAGCAGCCCGATCTGCCGCGCCCCTATAAAACCCCAGGCGGCGTGGTGACGTCAGGCATCGCGCTGGTGCTCTCGCTCGTCGCGCTGACCGGCGTTTATGCCTTCGATCCTCGGGCGTTCAACTACACCATCTTGCTGTTCATTGCTGGAGCGGCGTACTACTTCCTCTACAGCAAACACCATCTGGTGGCGAAAACCGCCGAAGAGGAGTTCGCGCTAGTGACCGCCTCGCCGGAGGAGGCCGAGCCCGTCGCTCCGGCGGCTGCTTCCGCAAAGCTGTAATCACGGCGGCGCATCGCCTAGTCTGAACCATGTCAATGCGCCTCTGGGCTCTTGCTCAGGGGCGTTGTCTTTGGCGGACAAGGAGGAGCTCGAAGGATGCTGAACTTTAACGAATCGAACATGGCCGAGGCAGAGCAGCGGCGCTGGTACGCGGTGGACGATGGCGTGATGGGCGGCGTGTCCCACAGCGGCTTTCGCTTGGAAGCGGGTGCTGGCTGCTTTTATGGCGAGGTGTCGTTGGAAAACGGCGGTCGGTGCGCCGTGAACCAGACGGTTTCGAGCCGACCCTAGCCCACGGCCTAGGCGTTACGCTGCGCGTGCGTGGCGATGGTCGTACCTATCAGCTACGGTTCAAAAGCAGCGCGCTAGAGGAGGCCAGCGCCTACCGGGTGGCCTTCACGCCCACGGCTCACCAGTGGGAAACGCATCGATTCACCTGGGCGCAGTTCGATGCGGTGCGCCGGGGCACGCTGCTTTCCAGCGCGCCGGCTCTCGACCCATCGACTATTCTCCAGCTCGGATTTTTGATTGCCGACCGCACCGCGGGGCCGTTTCGTCTGGAGGTTGCCTCCATTGCGCCGTATTCACAGAGCTGACACTGTCAGGGCTAACACTGACAGGGCTGACATTTACAGGACTAAGGTCGTCTCGTATGTAGTGGGCCGTTCACGGACTCTGGGAAGCTCTCTTTCGACGTGAGCTCGCGTGATGAAACACTCCCCCGCGTACCGCCTAGCGGCCACCGTGTTGCACGGTTTCGATGAGTACCGTGCCCGCTTCAAGCAGATCACTTCCGATGCCAGCCGCCGCTTTCGCGACGCCGCCTGGCGAGAGGCGCAGCAAGCCTCCGCGGCGCGCATTAATCTTTACGGTGAAAAAGTGGGCGATACGCTCGGTCGATTGCAGCGCACCTTTGCCCAGGAGGTGCTGGCCCACTGCGAAACCTGGCAGGAAGCACGCGGACACTACGCCCAGTTGATCAGCCAGCGGTTGGATTACGAGCTGGCGGAAACCTTCTTCAATTCGCTGTTCTGTTCGGTGTTTCAGCATCGCCATATCCGCAATGACTGGATGTTCGTCTACAGCTCCCGGGAGGATGCCGCGCACCGCTCAGGCATCGAGCTGTGCCGTCGGTATGACGTCAAAGGTGACTGGGCAGGGGCGCTCGCTTGGGCGCTGAGCGAAGCTCCTTTCGAGTCCCCCTTTGCCGACGTCGAGCGCGACAGCCAGCTCGGCGCTGGATTGCTGGAAGCTCAGCTCCCTGCTGCAATTTGGCAGGCAGACGATGCCCAGGTAGAACTACTCAACAGCGTGTTTTACCGCAACAAAGGGGCGTATCTGGTGGGGCGACTTCTAGGTGGCGGCGAGCAGGTCCCCTTGGTGCTGCCCGTTCTACATGGGGAAGGGTTTGGCGAGCAGCAGGGGGGCGACCCCTGCCTGCACTTGGATACGGTCCTCACCGAAACCGATGAAGTGTCGATCATCTTCTCGTTCACTCGCGCCTATTTCCAGGTAGACGTGCCGGTGCCGGGAGAGTTCGTCGCCTATCTAAAACAGCTCATGCCCCACAAGCCCGAGGGCGAGCTGTACGCCGCCATTGGCTTTTTCAAACACGGCAAAACCGAATTTTTCCGCGCGCTGAACCAGCAGGTGGCCAAGCGCGAAGAGCGCTTCATGATCGCGCCGGGGGTGCGGGGCATGGTGATGGCGGTATTCGTGCTGCCGAGCTTTCGCACCGTGTTCAAGATCATCAAGGATGAGTTCGACCCTGCCAAAGAGGTCACCCACGCCATCGTGCGGGAGAAGTACCGGCTGGTAAAACGCCACGACCGGGTGGGGCGCATGGCCGACACCCAGGAGTTCTCCAACTTTATCGTCCGCCAGGACCACTTCGAGCCGGAGTGTTTGGCCCATCTACTTGAGGTTGCGCCCTCCACGGTGTCGCTGAAAGAGGACAAGGTGATCATCAAGCACTGCTACACCGAGCGAATGATGACGCCGCTGAATATCTACCTGGAGCAGTGCAGCGCCGATGAGCGAGTGATGGTGCTAAAAGATTACGGCAACGCCATCAAACAGATGGCAGCAGCGAATATTTTTCCTGGCGATATGCTGCTGAAGAATTTTGGCGTCACTCGCCACGGACGGGTGATTTTCTACGACTACGACGAGGTGAGCTATCTCACCGAGTGCCGCTTCCGCCATATTCCCAAATCCCAGGGGGTCGACAGTTACATGGATGGCGGTACCAGCCTTTCCATTGGCCCCAACGATATCTTCCCCGAAGAGTTTGGCCCGTTCATGTTTGCCAACCCGGAACTGCGCGCACTATTCATGGAGCAGCATCCGGAGCTGTTCGACCCGGACTACTGGCTGACACTACAGCGGGCGATTCTGGAGGGGCGGGTGATCGACGTGTACCCGTATCGCAACAAGCAGCGGTTCGCGGGCACCGTGGGGCAACTGGTACATTAGGCGTTTACTGGACGACGTAAGCCGAGGACAGCATGACTTCAGCCCCGCACTTGGTGGTATTTACCGGCTCGGGAATCAGCGCGGAGAGCGGCATCAAAACCTTCCGCGCCAGCGATGGCCTCTGGGAGGATCACCCAGTGGAGGAGGTCGCCACGCCGCAAGGGTGGCGGCAAGACCCAGAGCGGGTGTTGGCGTTCTATAACCAGCGTCGGGAGCAGATTCGCCGTGCAAAGCCCAACGCTGCCCATAAAGCGCTGGCGGCGCTGGAGCAGGAGGGCTTCAAGGTCAGCGTGATTACTCAGAACATCGACGACCTGCACGAGCGGGCAGGCTCCCGTCACGTGCTGCACCTGCACGGCGAGATTTCAAAGGCCCGCTCATCGGTGGATGCGCGGCTGCGCTACCCGCTGTCAAAGGGCGGAATTGCCCTGGGCGATGTGTGCGATAAGGGCAGCCAGCTGCGCCCAGACGTGGTGTGGTTTGGCGAAGCGGTACCGCTGTTCGAAGAGGCCTGCGAGCTGGTGAGCCAAGCGGACTTTCTGCTGGTGGTGGGTACCTCGTTGGCAGTGATGCCCGCCGCATCGCTGCTCACCTATATCGATTATGACACCCCCTGTGCGCTGGTAGACCCCGACGCCGATGAGCTAAGCCCACCCGGCGTGCTGGCGATCAATACCACGGCGGGGGAAGGCGTGCCGGCGCTGGTTAACCAGTGGCGTAAGCAGGGGAATTTGATACTGCCTTGATCGGCAGGATCGCTCTCCACGTCCTCACCTGACCTGTTCATGACGTTGGATGACGCTATTCTAAAAACCACGCTTTCATCACCCCGGTAATCTGGGTGAGCTCGGCATCTGTTGCGATATAGGCGGGCATGGTGTAAAGCCAGCGGCCAATGGGGCGCAGCCACACGCCCCGCGCTCGGGCAAATGCGGCAACGCCTTTCAGCGCTTCGCTGCTGTGGGCTTCGATCACCGCCGTTGCGCCCAACACGCGCACGTCCGCGACGGCCGGATGTGCGCGCAGCGCTACGTCTTCTAATAGCTCGCGCTGTAACGTTTGGCTGAGCGCGGCAATTTTCTCCAGGTAATGCTCCTCCTCGAACACCTTCAGGCTCTCCAGCGCCACGCGGCAGGCCAGGGGGTTGCCCATAAAGGTGGGGCCGTGCATGAACGCGTGGTGCTCGCTGTCGCCAATGAACGCCCCGTGAACCCGGTCGGTGGCCAGCGTGGCCGCATGGCCCAAGTAGCCGCCGGTCAGCCCTTTGGAGAGCACCATGATATCTGGCGTGACGCCCGCGTGGTCGGCGGCAAACAGCTTGCCGGTGCGGCCAAAGCCGGTAGCGACTTCGTCGAAAATCAGCAGCACGCCAAACTCATCGCACAGCGCCCGTGCGCCGCGCAGGTAGTCCGGCGAGGTCATGTTCAGCCCGCCCGCCGCTTGCAGCAGCGGCTCCATCAGGAGTGCAGCAATCTCATGGTGGTGGCGCGCTAGCACCGCCCGCAGCCCGGCGAGGTCCCGCTCTACCTGCTCTGGCGTCGCGTCGAAGGGGGCCGTGGGGGCTGGGGCGAAGTGGTGCTGGGGCAGCAGGCTGGCGAACAGACCATGCATGCCCTCTTCGGGATCGCACACCGCCATGCAGCCGGTGGTGTCACCGTGATACGCCTTCATCAGCGAGAGCATTTTGCGCTTGCCGGGGAGGCCCGAGAGCACTTGGTACTGCAGCGCCATCTTCATGGCGACTTCCATGCCCACCGAGCCGCTATCGGAGAAGAACACATGATTCAGCCCCGGCGGGGTAATGCGCACCAGCGCCCGCGCCAGCTGGTCGGCGGGGTCGTGGGTGAGGCCACCCAGCATCACATGGCAAAGCTCCCCCGCCTGCTCGCGAATGGCGGCGACGAGGCGCGGATGGCCGTAGCCGTGAATCATGCACCACCAGGAGCAGGTGGCATCCAGCAGGCGCTCACCGCTGTCTAGCGTAAAGTAGCTGCCGCTGCCGCCCACCACCTTGGGCGCAGGCGTTTGGGTCTTGAGGTGGGCGTAGGGGTGCCAAACGGGAGAGTTCATAGCGTTGCTTCCTGGGTGGCAAAAGGGAGCAACGCATCAAGGAAGATAAAGCGCTGCGCGGTGGAGGCATCGGCGTGTGCCAAATGAGGAATGAGCCCTAGGCAGGGAGCAGGTAAGGCGCGCTTCAGCAGCGCCACATTGGCCGTGAAGCGTGCGCTATCGCTGGCAAAGGCAGGATCTACCACGCTGCCCACCCAGCCCGCCAGCGTCAAGCCATCGGCAGCGATGGCCTCGGCAGTGAGCCGAGCATGGTTGAGGCAGCCCAGTTTTAGCCCGACCACCAGGATCACCGGCAGCCCGAGCGCGCAAGGCAGGTCGGAAAAGTCGTCTGCATCATTCAGCGGCACCCGCCAGCCGCCTGCGCCTTCGATTAGCGTCAGATCCCGTGGCGTGCCGGTTAACGTGTCGCTGAGCGCCTGAGTAACGCTTGCCACGTTAAGCACCGCACCTGCTTCCAGGGCGGCGAGATGCGGTGCAATGGCGGGAGCAAAGGTCCAGGGGTTGATCGTTGGGTAATCCACTGGCGGGAAGCTTTGCGCCTGTAGCGCCAGGGCATCGCGGTTGCGCAGGCCGTTGGGCGTGGCCTCGCTACCTGAGGCAATGGGCTTCAACCCTAGCGTGGTGAGCTGGCGCTGGCGGGCGGCGCACAGCAGCGCGCTGGTGGCCAGGGTCTTGCCCGCATCGGTGTCGGTACCAGTAACGAAATAAGTGTTGTTCATCTCGCGCTTTCCAGTCGTAGCGTCAGGCAGTGGTAGCTCACCGGCAGCCCCTGCGGTGTGCGCAGCGATTCATAGCGAGCCTGGGCATTAATGAGCGCTTGGCGGGTCAGTCGAGCGTTGGGTCTGGCTACTTGGGCGCCTACGCCTTTGATGGAGGCCATGACGGCGTTCATATCGGAATAGAAAAACCGCCGCTGCGCACGGGTATGCTGGATGAGGCGCAGGCCGCTTTGCTGAATCGCCCGCTGTACGGTGCTGGCATCCGGTGTTTGCAGCAGCGCCTCGGGCCGCTGCCAAGCGGTGGCGACTTCGCTCAGCGTGCCGGGCAGCAGGGTGGTGATGCGCGCCTGCCCACCCGGGGCGAGCACCCGGGCGAGCTCCTGCATCACTGCGCCGATATCCGGACACCACTGAATCGCCAGGTTCGAGAACACGAGATCCACGCTGGCATCGCTGAGCGGTAGCGCGGCGGCATCTCCCTGCTCCCAGCGTATGGCATCGCCATACTGCGCCTGTGCCTGGGCGAGCATACCGGGCGCTAGATCGAGCCCGGTGATGGCAGCATCGGGATAGTGTTCCGCTAGCCGCTGGGTCCAGTAGCCGGTGCCGCAGCCCAGGTCGAGCACGTGATGAGACCTCTCGGGCAGCGTTTGCCAAAGCGCCTCGCCGATATCGCGCTGGGCGCTGGCGAGGGTGTCATAGCGTGGTGCCGCTCGGGAAAAGGCCCGAGCCACACGCTCCTGCCAGTGGGTGAGTGGAAGCGGGGTAGCCGGTGAGTTCATCGCGGCTCCTGGAGGATGGCCTGCTCGGCCAGCCGTGCCGCCAGTGGGGCGGGCTGGGAGAGCATGGGGCAGTGTCCTGCGGCTTCCAGCCGTAGCGCTTGCTGGCGAGAGCGGCCGGGTAGCAGCGGGTCATGGGCTCCCGCCAATCGGCGGATAGGGCAGGGAGGGTGCGCGAGCAGTGCTCGGTTATCCAGCGTCTCGAGCCACATGAGCCCTTGCGCGAGCGTGTCGGTATCGGCGTGGGGAGTCTCGCCTAACCGTGCGCGTAGCTGGCGGTGGGCCTCGCGGGCGTTGGGCTCGCCTTGGGCCTGCCAGCGTAGAAAGTGCCGCCACGTGGCAACCGGATCACGATGGAAGGCGCGCTGAAAGCTGGCCAGCTCCTCATACGTCACACCGCCATCCTCCCCGTCACTGCAAAAACGGCTGCCTGCACCCAGTAGCAGCAGGGCCTGGGGCGGCGGCAAGTGATCGAGCAGCGCTGTGGCCAGCAACCCTCCCAGCGACCAGCCTACCCAGACGGCATCGCTGGGTAGCTCGGGGGCCATCCGTTCGGCCAGGGCGGCGATGCTCATCGGCGTGGACAGCGCTGGAGACTCACCGTAGCCGGGCCACTCCACTGGGGTGGGTTCGATGGTAGGGTGCCAGTGCGCCGCCAGCGTCTGCCAAATGCGGTAATCAACGCCCCAGCCTGACAGCAGGATGAGCTTCATTGTTGCTTCTCCCGCAGGCAGGCAGCAGCAACCTCCAAGAGCCTGTCGATATCGCTTTGGGTGTGGCGAGCGCTCAGGGTGATGCGCAGCCGCGACTCGCCGTTGGGCACTGTGGGCGGTCGAATCGCCCCTACCTGGATATCGTGCTGGTCGAACGTGGACGCCCAGGCCAGGGTACGCTGTTCGCTCCCCAGTAGCAGCGGCTGGATGTGCGTTTGGGAGTGGCCGAGTGGCAGCCCTAAGGCGGCCGCCTGCTGGCGAAAGTAGTGTATGTGGCGAGTGAGCCGCTGGCGGTGCTCGGGCTCCCGCTGCACGATGGTGAGTGCTTCTAACGTGGCGGCAGCAATCGCGGGCGGCTGGGCGGTGGTATACACGTAGCTGCGGGAAAACTGAATCAGGTGTTCGATCAACGCGGCGTCACCCGCCACAAATGCGCCTGCGGTGCCTAGTGCCTTGCCCAGGGTGCCGACCAAGATCGGCACGGCGTGGCTATCAAAACCTTCTACGCAGCCCGCGCCGTGTTCACCCAGTACACCGAGACCATGGGCGTCGTCGATCATCAGCCAGGCGTCGTGCTGCTGGCTGAGGTGGGCGAGCTGCTCGATGTCGGCGATATCGCCATCCATGCTGAACACGCCGTCGCTGACCACCAGCTTATGGGTGGCCGTGCTGCGCTCGAGCAGGCGCTGTAGATCGTGACCATCGCGGTGGTGATAGCGCCGGGAGCGTGCGCCGCTCAGCGCGGCCCCGTCGAGTAGCGAGGCGTGATTGAGACGGTCCTGAAATACCGCGGTGTTCGAATCCGCTAGCGCCTGCAGTACGCCCAGGTTCGCCATATAACCCGTGGAGAACAGCAGCGCCCGCTCGCGCCCGGTCCACTCGGCCAGCGCCTCTTCCAACGCATCGTGAATGCCCAGGTGCCCGCTGACCAAGTGCGACGCCCCGGCCCCGGCGCCAAAGCGTTTCGCGCCTTCCGCCTGAGCCGCCTGTACGCGTGGGTCTTGGGCAAGGCCTAGATAGTCGTTGCCTGAAAAGTCGAGTGCCCCATGGGCAGAAACCCGGCGGCTGCGCCAGCGCTGCTGACGCTCGCGCTCGTGGCGGGCTGCCGCCAAGCGCTGGTGCCACACCTCAGACACTGGCATCCACCGCCAGCGCCGCAGCGCGCTCGGCCTGTGCATTACGCTGCGCCTGTTGGGCCAGCCGCTCGGAATGCTGCGTGTCGTCTTCGCAGGTGTCGCGGCGCTCGGGGTGCAGGCCTAGTTTGGCAAACAGCGCGCGGTCGCGCTCTGCTTGAGGGTTGCCGGTGGTCAGCAGCTTGTCGCCGTAAAAAATGGAGTTGGCACCGGCTAGGAAAGCGAGCGCCTGGGTGGATTCGCTCATTTGCTCGCGACCCGCCGAGAGGCGTACATGGCTTTGGGGCATCATGATACGGGCCACGGCGATGGCGCGGATGAACGCCAGCGGGTCTAAATCCTCGACGTTTTCCAGCGGTGTCCCCGGTACTTTGACCAGCATGTTGATAGGCACCGATTCAGGATGCGGCGAGAGCTTGGCCAACTGCTGCAGCAATGCGCTGCGATCCTGTGCGCCCTCACCCATGCCTAAAATGCCGCCGGAACACACTTTCATACCGGCGTCGCGCACGGTGGCCAGGGTCTCCAGGCGGTCGCTGTAGGTGCGGGTAGTGATGATTTCGCCGTAGAAGTCGGGGGAGGTATCGAGGTTGTGGTTGTAGTAGTCGAGCCCGGCAGCGGCCAGCCGCGTGGCCTGCTCGCCGTCGACCATGCCCAGCGTCATGCAGGTCTCGAGCCCTAGCGCCTTTACCTGGCGCACCATCTCTTCCACCGCCACTAAATCTTTATCCCGTGGGCTACGCCATGCGGCCCCCATGCAAAAGCGGCTGGCGCCTGCTTCTTTAGCTGCTTTGGCCTGCGCCACCACCTTCTCGATTTCCAGCAGCTTCTCTTTTTCTAACTGGGTGTTGTAGTGACCCGATTGGGGACAGTACTTGCAGTCCTCCGGGCAAGCCCCGGTTTTGATCGACAGCAGGGTAGACACCTGCACCGCGTTGGCGTCGAAATGCGCCCGATGTACCTGCTGGGCGCGAAACAGCAGGTCGTTAAAGGGCAGCGCAAACAGCGCGTTGATCTCGTCAAGCGTCCAGTCGTAGCGCGGCGCGGCATCCGCCGCGTGAGAAGAAGTCGAGGTGGCGGTCACGGGTAAACCTATATTCTTTTGAAAGTTGACAGGACTCTAGCGGGGCTGTGCCGAAGGTGTCAACTTTTTGAAGAGAGTTGGTTTACCATGAGTGGGGATAAGAAAGGCTAAAATATGCTAGCCTTTTGAAAGTAATAAATGGCTAGTGCGTAGGCTAAGGAGGTCAACGATGCGCTTAAATGATGTTCAGCGTCAGGCCATCGTCAGCGCCGTGAAGTCGTGTTTTGGGCCGCAAGCGAACGTAAAGCTTTTTGGCTCCCGCACGGATGATCAAGCCAAAGGTGGCGATATTGATCTTCTGATCACAACCGATATCCGCGATGTCAATGACATAGTACGGGCTGAAATGCGCTGCCAAGTAAAGCTTCAGCAGCTACTCGGCGAGCAAAAAATCGATATGCTGATTGATTATCCCAACCGCCAGAATTATCCGGCCATTTTTAGCATTGCTGAGCGGGCAGGACTTCCATTATGACACAGGATATTGCACTACTACGTTTGCAAGAAGCATGGCGTGAGTGCCAACGGCATATGCATTTTATTGACTATGCGCTCTCCTCTCTTACACCATGCTTACCGCTGTCGGGGAGTCAATTAGCGGCGCTGGACGATGCGCAGATTCAAAGCTTGGATCAATTCGTACTAAGATTTGGCAAATTACAAGATGCGATGGGGACTCGGCTGTTCCCCTCGGTGCTGCTTTACCTGCAAGAGCCCTACGAAGATCGCCCAATGCTGGATAAGCTCCATCGTTTAGAGAAATTGGGCTATTTGGAAGAAAGTGAGCAGTGGCAGTCCCTACGGATGCTTCGCAATCGCTTTGCCCATGAGTATCCAGACGACCCGGATAAAAATGCAGCGCTATTAATGCTAGCCATTGAATCTGTGCCTAGTTTGGTGGCTATGCTTGAGCGTATTGGTCAAAAGTTGTCGCTGACATTTGAAAGATAGCTGCCGGAATAGCATCTGGCTGTTCAACCCCACGCTGCTTTATACTCTGCGCCCTTTGATGACACACTGGAGCGCAGATGCCTGACGCGACCTCGCTGCCCCCCGAGCAGGATGCATTGACCGACCGCGACCCGGCCACCGGACATCCGCGCCCGCCTCGTCGTGAATTCAAAGCGCGGGGCAGCTTCGTGACGCGCTGTGAGGGCTGCAACTTACCTGAGCTGAACTGCCTCTGCCCGTATCAGGTCAAGGCGGAGAGCGACGCTCAGGTATGGCTGTTGACCCACTCCATCGAGCACTACAAGCCGACCAATACCGGGCGTTTGATTGGCGATGTGCTCACCAATACTCGCGTGTTTACTTGGTATCGCACCGCGCCGGACGACACGCTGGCGGCGCTGTTGGACGATCCACGCTACGCACCGTTCGTGATTTTCCCCGATGACCAGCCGGATTACGCCGACCGCGTGGTGGATATCGGCGCGGTGCATGCTGCCAAGCAGCAGGCGCGCATACCGGTATTCATCATTTTGGATGGCACCTGGCGTCAGGCGCGGCGTATGTTCCGCAAAAGCCCTTACCTGGATGCACTACCGGTGCTGCCGCTGCGTACCGAGCGGGAGACCCGCTACCGGCTGCGCAAGCCCGCCTCAAAAGCGCATCTGTGCACTGCTGAAGTCGCTATTGAGTTACTGCGTCAGAGTGGCGATGAAGCAGCGGCTAGCGTGTTGGATGACTACTTTGACGTGTTCAACGATAGCTACGCCGAGAGCCGCTATTATCGCAAGATCGAAGAGCCTACGGCAGCCATGCAGCGGCTATTGGAGCGGCAGCGGGCAGAAGAGCACGGTTAGCGGGAAGGATTGCCACCGGGCAGCCAGCGCAGCAGCACTTTGCGGACCCAGTACCAGCGATTGATCAGTAGTGCCATAAAGATCAGGCTACAGCCAAGCAGTTGCAATGCGGTCATGGTTTCGCCAAACCACCAAGCGGCAAACAGCGCGGTCCAGACGGCTTCTAGCATCAGAATCACCGCCGCATGGCTAGGCGTGGTCATGCCTTGCGCTTTGATTTGCAGAAAGAAGCGCAGCGAGCTGGCCAGCAGCACGCTGGCCATGAACCAGCTGAGAATCGACGGGCTGAGCGCCAGCGGCTGGTGCTCCACCACCAGGGAAAGCCCCGTTAGCACCACGCCTACCGAGATCAGTTGCAGCGTGGTTAGCGGCAGCGCAGGCACATTGCGCACTACGCGGGTATTGACGTTGATCAAAAGCGCAAAACAGAGCGCGGCGCACACCATCAATAGCTGGCTGGCTTCCACTCGAAATCCCGCATTGAGCGATAGCAGCGCAAAACCGAGCAGCGCAATGGGCAGCGCGATCCACGTGCTGCGCGGTGGGCGGTCACCAAACAGCAGCCGTGCGACGACGGGAACCAGCAGAATGCCCAAGCTGTTGATGAAGGCACTTTCACCCAGGTGATCGGAGTAGTGAAGCCCGAGCACCCAAAACGCGATGGCGGCGCTGAACAAAACGCCGACCAGCAGGCCGCGGCGCACACGGCGTAGAGGCATGCGCCGTAGGGCAGGCCAAGAGAATCCCAGCAGGATCAGCCCGGCGAGTAAGAAGCGCGTGCCGATGAACAGCAGCGGCGGCATGCCCACCAGCGCCTCCTTGGAGAATATCCAGCCACCGGCCGCCACGACCGTGACCAGCAGAAGCAGTGCGTCGGCCTGCCAGGGGGCTTGCTTGATCGAGCTCACGCAGCACCGCTGCCGAATAGCGCACCGGCGATTCTAAACCCAGCGACCCAGGTGCCCACTGCCGACCCCAGCGTAGCGAGAATGAACACCAGTAGGGTGCGCGAGACGCGGTTCTTCCACCAGCCTTTCAGCTGCGTCACGTCGTGGCGCAGACTAGAGAAGTCGCGCACTTTGGGCTTGCGCATATAGAGCTCTACCCCAGCGGCCACGAAGCCGGCCCCAATCGTTGGGTTGAGCGATGTGAGCGGCGCGGCAAAGAAGGTGGCAATGACCGTCACCGGGTGAGCGAGAGCGGCAATGGTGGCTCCGCCGGATAGAATCCCGTTGATCAAAAACCACTCGATGACTAGCTGCCAGCCAAGCTCGGTATTGCGCGAAAAGCCCACCACGAAACCGGTAATGACCAGCGCGGTAATCAGCCAGGGAGTGGCTTTACACAGTTTGGAGGGCGGCGGTGTCGCTTCGAGTGACGCCCTCTCGATGGTGGGGTTTTCCGGCAGCGGTGCTTCCAGGTGCTCGCTCGTCCCCTTCAAATGTCCGGCGCCCAATACCACCAGCACGTTCTGGTAGCGTCCGGGAGGTGCGTCTTCCGCCAAACGCAGCGCCATATAGCGGTCGCGTTCACGAATCAGCGGCGTATAGAGTGCCTCCGACTCTGCGGCAAACTCGCTGAAGGTCGCTTCCAGCATGTCGCCCTCTTTGAGCTTTTCGATATCCTCTTTGGAGACATCCTGACGCGAGAGCACGCTGCCAATTAGTCCGGAAAACAGCGAGAAGCGCTGCCACCAGGGCACGTTGCGGTAAATGCGTTTGAGGGTGATGCCTACATCCCGGTCGACCAGCAGTAGCGGTAGATCGCGCGAGCGGCACTCTTCCACGGCAGCGCGCATTTCGGCGCCAGGCTGAATCCCGGACTGCTCGGCAATACGCTGCTGGAACGCGCCGAGGGCGAGGCTGGCTGCGACCATCCCCGCTTTGCCCTGCTTGAATACCTGGAACAGGTCCTGCTCGCCCATGGCGTCGGGATTGTCCATGCTTTGGTGACGAGCGTCGCACAGCTCGATGGCCACGGCGTCGAACTGGCCGCTGTCGATCAATTGGCGAACGTCGTCCGCGCTCTCGGCCGACACGTGGGCCGTTCCCAGCAGGGTATAGTGCGTCGTGCCCACTTGAACGGTCGTCAGCGGGCCGCTAGTCGTGGGCAGCACGAGGCTCTCTTGAGCCAGCGGTGTTGCATCATCTTGGGTCATTAAAAAGTCTCAATGAATAAGTCACTCGCAGTGTGTTTAACGCCGCCAAAAGGCGGGGGTAAACAGCACCAGTACCGTAAAAATTTCCAAGCGGCCCAGTAACATGGCCAGTACTAAGATCCATTTGGCAAGGCTTGGCAAGTCGCCATAGTGGCTACTGGCTTCACCGAGCGCAGGACCCAGGTTGTTCAGTGCAGAGCCAACGGTCGACCATGCCGTCACCTGATCGACGCCCGTCGCCATCACACCCACCAGCATCAAAAAGAACAGCATCACATAGGCAGAGAAAAATCCCCAGACGGCCTGCGCAATGCTATCAGGCACGCTCACTTTGCCGACCTTGACGGCAATCACCGCGTTGGGGTGGATCAGACGCATCACCTCGCGCATGCCCTGCTTCAAAATCAGAATGATACGGATGACCTTCATGCCCCCGGCGGTGGAGCCCGAGCAGCCGCCGACGAATGCCGCCACGAACAGCAAGAACGGCAGCGCCCCTGGCCAACCGGAAAAGTCCGCCACGGCAAAGCCCGCGGTCGTGGCCACCGAGACCACCTCGAAAAGCGCGTGCCGAAGACCAGTGATGCTCTCGTAGGTATCGGTGAGCCATAGGGTCACCACGGTGATGGTGGTGAGCCCGGCTAAAAACAGCATCAGAAAGCGCGCTTCGGGATCTTGGAAATAGTGCAGCAAGCGCTTTTCCCGCCAGGCAATGAAGTGCAGGCTAAAGCTGAAGGCGGAAATCAGCATGAAGGCCACGCAGATGAGTTCGATGGCGGCGCTATCGAAATAGCCAATGCTGGCATCGTAAGTAGAAAAGCCGCCAATGGCGACAGTGGAAAAGCTGTGCCCCAGGGCATCGAACCAGTTCATGCCCGCCAGCATGTAGGCAACCGTGCAGGCGAAGGTCAGCGTCGCGTAAATGTACCAAAGCGCTTTGGCGGTTTCGGTGATGCGTGGCGTGAGCTTGGAGTCCTTGAGCGGGCCGGGGATCTCGGTGCGATAGAGCGCCATACCGCCGACGCCCAGGGTGGGCAAAATAGCCACGGCCAGTACGACGATCCCCATGCCGCCCAGCCACTGGAGCTGCTGGCGGTAGTAAAGAATCGACTCAGGCAAGAAATCGATGCCGGTGATCACCGTGGCCCCAGTGGTGGTCAGGCCGGAGAACGACTCGAACACCGCGTCGGTCATGCTCAGCGCGTCTTCGCCAAACAGCATCAGCGGCAGCGAGCCGAACAGCGCCAGCACGGTCCAGAACATGGCGGCGATGATGAACCCGTCGCGGATGCGCAGCTCTTTATGGGCACGGCGGTTGGGCAGATAGAGCAGCAGCCCCGTCATGACGGTAATTCCAATACCGCTCATGAAGGCATGCCAAACGCCGTCACGAAACCAGAGCGACATGAGCATGGGAGGGAGCATCGTTAGGCTGAAGAGCATCAGCAGCAGGCCCAAAATTCGTAAAATGACCCGCAAACTCATCGTGCTGTTCGCCCCGGTTGTGGCTGTGTCATCACGCTGGCACGCTCCTTAGAAAAACGTTAGCCCGACTTGGAACAAGCGCTCCACGTCGCGAATACGCCGCTTGTCGATCACGAACAGAATCACGTGGTCGCCGCTCTCCACCTTCACATCGCCGTGGGCAATCAGCACCTCTTTGCCGCGTACGATGGCACCGATGGTGGTGCCCTCGGGCAGGTCGATCTCGGCGATGGTGCGGCCCACGACTTTCGACGACTGCTTATCGCCGTGGGCGATGGCCTCGATCGCCTCTGCAGCGCCCCGGCGCAGCGAGTGTACGTTGACGATATCGCCCCGGCGTACGTGGGTGAGCAGGCTGCCGATGGTGGCCTGTTGGGGGGAGATGGCGATGTCGATATCGCCACCCTGCACCAAATCCACGTAGGCCGCGTTGTTGATCAGCGTGAGGACCTTCTTCGCTCCCAGCCGTTTGGCCAGCAGCGACGACATGATGTTCACTTCGTCGTCGTTGGTCAGCGCGCAGAAGATATCGCAGTCTTCGATGTTTTCTTCTTCCAACAGCCGCTTGCTGGTGGCGCTGCCGTGCAGCACCACGGTGCGGTCCAGCCGCTCGGAGAGCGTGGTGCAGCGCTCCAGGCTGTGCTCGATGATCTTGACCTGATGGCTGTGCTCCAAGTGCTCCGCCAAGCGTTCGCCGATATTGCCGCCTCCGGCGATGACGACCCGGCGGAAGTCCCGCTCCACCTTGCGCAGCTCGCTCATCACCGCGCGGATATCCCGCCGAGCGGCCAGGAAGAACACCTCATCGTCGGCTTCGATGATGGTGTCGCCCCGGGGGATGATCGGTCGGTTGCGGCGGTAGATCGCCGCGACGCGGGTTTCCACGTTGGGCATGTGCTTGCCCAGAAAGGCCAAATCCTGGCCCACCAATGGACCGCCGTAGAAGGCTTTCACCGCCACCAGCTGTACCAACCCGCCGGCAAACTCCAGCACCTGCAGCGCGCCGGGGTGCTCGATCAAGCGGCGCACGTGGTCGGTCACCACCTGCTCGGGGCTGATCAACACGTCGATGGGAATGGCTTCGTGGGCAAAGAGGCCTTTACGAGTCAAGTAGGCGGTGGAGCGGACCCGGGCAATTTTGGTGGGGGTGCGAAACAGCGTGTGAGCCACCTGACAGGCGATCATATTGATCTCGTCGGTGTTGGTCACCGCGATCAGCATATCGGCGTCTTCGCAGCCCGCCTGGCGCAGCACGATCGGGTAGGAGCCTGCGCCGGTCACCGTGCGGATATCCAGCTTGGTGTGCAGCTCGCGCAGTTTTGCGCCGTCGGTATCGACGACGGTGATGTCGTTCTCCTCGCGGGCAAGGTGCTCCGCAAGGGTGCCGCCGACTTGGCCGGCGCCGAGAATGATGATTTTCATCGCTAAGCATCGGTTCCGTTATGAGCGCCAACGTTTTATCAGCACGCAGTGTGCGCTGCAACAAAGACGGCGGCCAGTGTAAACCAGCCGCCGTCGAAAAGCAGGTAGGGATTATTCCAGCGTGAAGCCGACTTTGATCGTGACCTGCCAGTGTGCCACGCGGCCATCCTCGATGTGCCCACGCGTGTCGGTGACTTCAAGCCAGCGCATATTGCGAACGCTTTCGGCGGCTTTGGTCAGGGCATTCTGCACGGCGTCCTCGATTCCTTTTTCGGATGAACCGGTTAGCTCGATATGTTTATAGGTATGATGACTCATGCTGTCTCCTTGCGTGTCATGAAAAGGCGGCCTAGTGCTTAAGCCGTACGCTTCTCTAGTCTGGCATAAAAAAAGCCATCGTGACTGTTCACGTCAGGAAACAGCTGGCGGCCCGTGCCGCTTTGCTCACCCCAGGCCACGTCATGGGGCGTGGTGGCATGGGCGTCCGGGGTGCGGTCTAAAAACGCATCGATTTGTGCGGCGTTCTCTTCGGGCAGCACCGAACAGGTAGCGTAGAGTAGGGTCCCACCTGGGCGTAGCAGTGGCCATAGATTATCCAGCAGCCGTTGCTGGAGCTTGGCAAGCTGGCGAATGTCCTCTTTACGGCGTAGCGCTTTGATGTCCGGATGGCGACGAATCACGCCGGTGCCGGAGCAGGGGGCATCCAGCAAAATGGCATCAAAGGGCGTGCCGCTCCACCAGTCGCGGGTGGTGGCATCGGCGTGCTTTAGTTCGGCACTGAGCCCTAAACGGCCGAGCGTGTCGTCGACTTTTGCCAGCCGCTGGTTGTCGCTATCCAGCGCGGTCAGGGAAATGTCGAACTGCTCTAGCAAGTGAGCGGTTTTGCCGCCAGGGGCGCAGCAGGCGTCTAGTACATGGGCGCCGGGACGTGGCGCGAGAGCCGGGCCCAGCAGCGCGGCGCAGAGCTGTGCCGCCTCGTCCTGCACGCTGACGTGGCCCTGTTCGAAGCCAGGCAGCGTCGAGACATCGCAAGGGTGAGTCAGCGTGATGCCATCGGGGGCATGGAGGCAGAGGTGGCCATCCAAGCCCTGCTCGGTGAGCCGCTGCAAGTACGCTTCACGATCATTGTGGCGCTGATTGACGCGCAGCGTCATCGGCCCCGGTTCGTTGTTGGCCTCGGCAATGGCACGCCACTGCTCGGGCCAGGCGCTGCGCAGCTTGCCGAGCAGCCACTGGGGGTGTTCCAAGGCCACGCTCTCATCACGGTCCACTTCGGCCTGCAGCGCATCGGCCTCGCGCTGCAGTCGGCGCAGGCAACCGTTGAGCACGCGAGTTGCCCACTCTTTGTCCAGCAGGCGTGCGGCCCCGGCGGTTTCCCCCACGGCGGCGTGGGCAGGTGTGCGCATGTAGAGCAGTTGATAGATACCGATCAGCAGCAGGGCCTGGATATCCGCATCACGCTTTTTGAAGGGCTGCTTCAGCAGGCGGCTGGCCAACGCTTGCAGGCGCGGCAAACGTCGGCAGGTGCCGTAACAGAGTTCTTTGAGCAGCGCGCGGTCTCTGGCAATGACGCTGTGCTCATCGAGCCCGGCCAGGGAGCCTTTATCGGTGAGAATCGGCACCAGGCTTCTGGCCGCCGCCGCGCGCACGTCCAGGCCGCTATCGCCTTTGGTGGGTCGCTCGCTCATGGGTGCGCTCCTTGCGAGGCTGGCTGTGAAGGCTGTCCAAGGCGAACACCCTCGCTCAAGGGCGTTTGGCGGGCATTCAAAAGATCACGCACTGCCATGGCTTTGCCGCCGGGCAGCTGGGCACGGCTAACGCACAGCACTTCCTGGCCCTGGGCACCGCAGGCAATGCGCAGGTGTTCGTCGCCATGTGCCAACAGCGTACCTGGGGCGACGGGCGACTGCTCACCGGGCTCTACGCTGGCCATCAACAGCCGCAGACGATCGTTCCCCAGGGTGCACCAAGCCACCGGCCAAGGGTTGAAGGCGCGGATTTTACGCGCCAGCTGCTCGGCGGGCTGGCTGAAGTCGAGTTCGGCTTCGGCTTTGCTGAGCTTGGCGGCGTAGGTCACCCCCTCGTCGGGCTGCGGGGTTGCCTCCAGGCTTCCGCTGTCCAACTGATCGAGTACGGTCACCAATGCATTGGCGCCTTGAATGGCCAGCCGGTCGTGGAGGTCGCCGCCCGTGGTGCGTGAGGTGATCGGCGTGCGCACGTCGTAGAGCATGGCGCCGGTATCCAGCCCCGCGTCCATCTGCATGATGGTGACGCCGGAGGCGCTATCACCCGCTTCGATGGCACGCTGAATCGGCGCCGCGCCGCGCCAGCGGGGCAGCAGCGAGGCGTGGACGTTGATACAGCCTAACCGCGGCGTATCCAGCACCGCCTGGGGCAGCAGCAGCCCATAGGCGACCACCACCATCACATCGGCATTCAGCGCCGCCAGTTCGGCTTGCGCATCGGCGTCTTTCAAGCTGACGGGTTGGACCACCGGCAGCCCGTGCTCTTGTGCCAGCTGTTTGACCGGGCTGGGCGTGAGCTTGCGGCCACGTCCAGCGGGACGGTCAGGTTGGGTGTAAACCGCCACCACTTCATGTTCGCTGTCGAGAACGGCAGCAAGGCTGGAGGCGGCGAAGTCTGGCGTGCCAGCAAAAACAACGCGTAACGGTGACATGGTGGAGAGCCCCTAAGAGAAGAGAGAAAGTGCCATCTATGAAACGCACAAAGGCCGAGAGGCAGCGCTATCGTGCAGGCATTCAGCCTGTGAGTCAGCGTGTCAGCTCGGCCAGTGGCCAGGTGATGAGGTGCCGATTAGGCGTCGTTCATAAGCTTGTGGCGCTTCTGCATTTTTTTCATCACTCGGTCGCGCTTGAGCGGAGAGAGGTAATCCACGAACAGGACACCTTCTAAATGATCGAGTTCATGTTGAATGCAGTGGGCCAGCAAGCCGTCCGCTTCCAACTCGTAGGGCTCTCCGTTACGGTCCAGCGCGTTGAGCGTCACTTTCAGGTAGCGCGGTACTTCGGCATAGTACTCAGGGATCGACAAGCAGCCCTCGGAGAGCGGCTCTTTGGCATCACCGATGGGCTCGTAGCGCGGGTTGATCAGCACCAGCGGCTGGGAGTTATCGTCGCTGACATCCATGACGACCACGCGGCGATGGACATCGACTTGCGTTGCGGCAAGGCCGATGCCGCGTGCGTCGTACATGGTCTCCAACATATCGTCGACGAGCTGGCGGACCTCGTCGTCAACGGTTTCCACCGGTACCGCCTTGGTGCGCAGGCGCTCGTCGGGGAATTCGAGAATAGGAAGTTTGGCCATGGCGTTACAATCACCGTTATGCTGAGTCTTTAAGATGAGTTAGCGGCGAACCTGTGTCAGCGCGCCTAACTACTTTACTATGGGCCACTATATCATGCTGATAGCGTTCCTGGGCACGCGCGACACCGTGTGGCCCTCTTCCTCTGCTTTACCAACGACTGCCTGGAGAGAACCGGATGGCGGCCCGAAAGCCTCTTTATTATAGCGTCTTTGGCGTGCTCTTAACGTGGGTGCTGTTGTCCAGCCAAGCTGTTTTAGCTCTGGAAGGCTTACGTCACGATGCGCCGCAGCGCTACGAGGTAGTGCCTGGCGATACCCTATGGGATATCTCGGCCCGCTACCTCCACTCCCCGTGGCAGTGGCCGTCGCTGTGGCGGTCGAATCCACAGGTGCGCAATCCACACCTCATTTATCCTGGCGACGTGCTGCTGCTGGGCAGCTGCGAAGGCCAGCCTTGCGTCACGTTGGAGCGTGGTCAGAGCATCGTCAAACTCTCCCCGCAAATGCGCACCGTGCCAGAGCGTGAGGCCATTACTCCCATCCCGATGGAAGTGGTCCGCGCGTTTTTGCGCGAGCATCGCGTGGTCGAGCCAGGCGAGCCCCTGCAGGAACTCGCCTACGTGGTAGGCGGCGACAACCAGCGTCTGATTAGCGGGGCAGGCGATAGGTTGTACGTGCGTGGAGAGCTGCCGGAGCGCGCGAGCTTAGGCATTTATCGTCCAGGCGAGCCCTACATCGCCGCCGATGGCACACGGTTGGGCGATGAGCTGATCAATATTGGCGAAGCGCGCTACGTTAGCAGCGAGGGCGATATCGCCCGGGTCGAGGTGCTCAGTGCTTATCAGGAAGTACGTAACAACGACATTCTGCTGCCCCTAGAGGATCGTGAGCTGAGCGCGTCGTTCGAGCCCCGCGCACCGTTGAATGACGTCTCTGGACAGATCGTTGCAGTACCGGGCGGGGTGCGTTTTATTGGGCGCCTACAGATCGTTGCGCTGGACTTAGGCACCCAGGATGGCCTGCAGCCGGGGCACGTCCTGCGTGTCGACCAGCAGGGCGAGCTCGTCACCGATCCTCGCACCCAAGAGCTGCTGCGTTTACCTGACACTGAAGCGGGGCTGGTGATGGTTTTTCGACCTTACGATCACATGAGTTTCGCTCTGGTCATGCAGGCGTCACGGGTATTGGCCGTCGGGGATCGCGTGCGTTCGCCCACGCGCTAACGAACGAATCATCCGTTACAAGAGGGAACAGCGATGGATGCCAAGGAGTGGTTGGCAGTGCATGCACTGCCTGGGATGGGCGCAACGCGCATTGGACAACTGGTGGCGCGGCAGCCATCGTGGCCGCAAGGCTGGTTGGCGGCGTTGCCCAGTAGTGCCGCCAATGCGTTACGCCTGTGGCTCGCTCACCCGACGCGCAGCCCTTTGCAACACGCGGTGGACGACACCTTGACCTGGCTGCAAGGCGCGCCTCATCGTCATCTACTACACCGCGATCATCCTGATTGGCCTGAGTTACTCGATCAGCTTCCAGACCCACCGGTGGTACTGTGGGCGCAGGGGGATTTACGTGCCCTGAGCGCCCCGAGCATTGCCATGGTCGGTACGCGCCGGCCCACGTCGGAGGGCGGTCGCAATGCACAAGCGTTTGCCCGCGAATTGGCTGGGCGCGGCTGGTGTGTGGTGAGCGGTATGGCCTTGGGGGTCGATGGCATTGCCCAGCGTGCCGCGCTGGAGGCAGGTGGCACCTCCATTGCCGTGCTGGGAAGCGGTATCGACGTCATTTACCCCGCACGCCATCGGGATCTCTATGAACAGCTCAGCACCCAGGCCGGCGGTTTGGTGCTGTCCGAACACCCGCCGGGCACGACGGCGCGTCCGGCCTTTTTTCCCCGCCGTAATCGTATCGTCACTGGACTATCGCTTGGCACTCTGGTGGTCGAAGCCACCGAAAAAAGCGGTTCGCTGGTCAGTGCCCGCCTTGCCCTGGAGCAAGGGCGCGAGCTTTTTGCACTGCCGGGCTCGGTGCATAACGTGCAAGCCCGTGGCTGCCTGCAACTCCTGCGTAGCGGGGCCACGCTGGTGCGCCATGTGGACGACATGCTCGAAGAATTGCAGCAATGGGCGCCCCACTACCTGCACGAAGAGGCGGCTGTCGGTGCCGAGCCGGTCTCCCATGGCACCGACAGCCCTTCGCCTATCACCGGCGACCCGCTGCTCGATGCACTGGGCACTTCGCCAACGCCGATCGATCTGCTGGTGCAAACCACCGGTCTCTCGGTCAGTGATTGCCAACAGCGGCTGTTAATGCTTGAGCTCGAAGGTCAGGCGACGCAGCAGGCAGGTGGCTGGGTGAGAATGACGGCCCCGTGGTAAGATGCAGCCACCTTTGTTCGATTGGCTGAGAGCTTATCAGGAGCGTCTATGAAACCGGCGGTTGACGTGAAAGCGGCGGTAGCTGCGCTGCGTAAAGGCGGTGTGATTGCCTGCCCCACCGAAGCGGTGTGGGGGTTGAGCTGTGACCCCGATAACGACGAAGCGCTGGCGCATCTCATGCGTATGAAGGAGCGCGATCCGGCCAAGGGCGTGATTTTGGTAGCGGCGACCATTCAGCAGTTCCAGCCCTGGCTCAATCAGCTACCGTTAGCGTTACATGCGCCGCTGGCCGCCAGTTGGCCCGGTCCCCATACGTGGTTGGTGCCCGATAACGGCAGAAGCCACGGCCTGGTGCGCGGCGCTCATCAAAGCGTGGCGCTACGCGTCACCGACCATCCGCTGATGAAAGCGCTGTGTGAGGCGTTTGGTGGTCCGCTCGTTTCTACCTCGGCCAACCGAGCCGGTGACCCGCCTGCCATGAGCGCAGACGAGGTCGCCACCATTTTTGGCGAAGACGTCGCAGCTATCGTGGCGGGCGAATTGGGCGGCAATGCCAAACCCAGCACCATCCGCGATTTAGTGACCGGCAAAGTGATGCGTGACTAGCTGCTCGGCTTCGTCACACTGTCAGCGATTCACGATTCACGATTCACGATTCACGATTCACGATTCACGATTCACGATTCACGATTCACCTCACCAGGAGTCAACGTGGCCCACGAGCACCTAGACGACGTCAAAGCGTATCTACTCGATCTTCAGGAGCGCCTATGTGAAGGGCTTGCCGCCGCTGACGGACGGGCCGCGTTCAAAGAGGATAGCTGGCAGCGAGAAGAGGGGGGCGGAGGGCGCTCGCGGGTGATGGAGTCGGGCGCTGTTTTCGAAAAAGGCGGCGTCAACTTTTCCCATGTGTACGGTGCGCAATTGCCGCCCTCAGCTACCGCCGCACGGCCGGAGCTGGCCGGACGCAGTTTTCACGCGGTCGGCGTCTCTTGGGTCATGCACCCGGAGAACCCCAACGTACCCACCAGCCACGGCAACGTGCGCTTTTTCATTGCCGAAAAAGAGGGCGAGCCGCCGGTGTGGTGGTTTGGCGGGGGCTTCGACCTGACCCCCTACTATCCCGTGTTCGAGGACGTAGTGCACTGGCATCAGGTCGCACGCGACGCCTGCGCGCCCTTTGGAGAGGGTGTTTATGAGCGCTACAAAGCGTGGTGCGACGACTACTTTTACCTCAAGCACCGCGAAGAGACTCGCGGGGTGGGTGGCCTATTCTTCGACGACCTGAACGAAGGCAGCTTCGAAGAGTGTTTTGCCTTCCAGCGCGCGGTAGGCGATAGCTTTCTGGACGCTTACCTTCCCATCGTCGAGCGTCGGAAACAGGACGCATGGGGCCAGCCGGAGCGGGAGTTCCAGCTCTATCGGCGTGGCCGCTACGTCGAATTCAACCTGGTGTGGGACCGAGGCACGCTGTTTGGCTTGCAAAGCGGCGGACGCACGGAATCGATTTTGATGTCCATGCCGCCGCTGGCCCGCTGGGAGTACGCCTTCACGCCTGAGGCAGGTAGCCGTGAAGCCGTGCTGTACGACTATCTGGTGCCCCGCGATTGGCTGACCGAAGCCGCCCAGCAGCGCCATGTCTAAGGAGTGTCGATGACCGACCGTTACTGCGTGTTTGGTAATCCGATCAAACACTCGAAATCACCGCTGATTCACGGTGAGTTCGCCCGTCAAACCCAGCAGCCCATGACGTACACGGCGGTACTGGCGCCTGAGGATGGTTTTACAGACGCATGGCGAGCTTTCGTGGCGGGCGGTGGCCGGGGTGCCAACGTGACCGTGCCGTTCAAAGGCGATGCTTTTGCGCTTTGCGATACGTTGAGCTATCGCGCCAAGCGCGCCCAAGCGGTCAATACGCTGATCGTGGGGGGTAACGGGCGCACCTACGGTGATACGACCGATGGTATTGGATTAGTGCGTGATTTGGCCTATCACCGCGTCCCTCTGGCGGGTAAGCGCGTGCTGGTGCTCGGCGCTGGCGGTGCCGTGCGTGGCATTTTAGAGCCACTGCTGGCCGAAAAACCCAGCGAGGTGGTCGTCGCCAACCGAACCGTGGCAAAAGCCGAGCAGTTGGCGGAGGCGTTCGTGGATCTGGGGCGTATTTATGGCGGTGGCTTTGCGTCGGTAAAGGGGCCGTTCGATGTGGTCATTAACGGCACCAGTGCCAGCCTGTCAGGCGAGCTGCCGCCGCTACCGGAGACACTGTTTGGCGAAGGTGCCTGGGCCTACGACATGATGTACGGCGCCGAGCCGACGGTGTTTCTTCAGTGGGCAGGACCGCGCGGCGCAAAGCTGCTGGATGGTTTGGGTATGCTGGTCGAGCAGGCGGCCGAATCGTTCTTTGCATGGCGCAACGTGAGACCCGAAACGGCCAGCGTACGCACGCTTCTACGTCAATCGCTCAATTATTGAGCAGGGCGATGGGGGCGAGTGCCCCCATCGTGTCGTCGTGACCTAACGCGATTTGGTATAAAACCCCACCATACACATCACCAGCCCCACCACGGATAGCAGCATGCCGCCGTTGACCAGCAGCGGTGAACGCTCGAGCCACGACACGAAAGGCTGCGGTGTGTCATAGCATGCACCATCCAGATAGTTCCAATAGCCGCCATCGAGTTGGCAAGCGCGGACGTCCCCCAACTCCCAAAAATAGACGCCTAGTAGCACCAGAACTGGTAGCACTAATAGCAGTAAACCCAATCGGATCATCGAAAACCTCTAAGTGGAGCTACGGGCGTGGGCAGTTGGGCGTGCGGCCGCTGCTGCGCGCCTGCTCGTAGGTGGCCAGCGCTTGATCCATGTTGGCTTGCAGGCCTTGAATCCGCTGGCCTTGACTCGGGTGGGTCGACATCCAGGCGGGAGGCGCGCCGCCGCCCGATGCGGCCTGCATGTTCTCCCATAGCGTGACGCTTTCGCGCGGATCGAACCCCGCCTGCGCCATGAGCTGTAAGCCAATCACATCGGCCTCGCTCTCATGACGTCGGGAGAACGGCAGGGCGATCCCGTATTCGGCACCCAAGCCGAGCACGCCCATGAGCTGCTGGCCTGCCGGTGTCTGCATCCCCGAGGTGCTGGAAATGACCGAGAGACCCAGCGACGTGGCACTTTGGGTGGAGGCGCGCTCGTTGGCATGACGCGCGAGCACGTGGCCGATTTCATGGCCGACGACCGAGGCGAGCTGGTCCTGCGTGGTGGCAATATCCAACATGCCGGTGTTGACGCCCATGTAGCCGCCCGGGAGGGCGAAGGCGTTCGGCTGTTCGGATTCGAAGACACGAATTTGCCAATCGAGGTTACGCTGTTCGTTGGGGAGGACGTCGACGATCGCATTGGTGATGCACTGCACGTAGCGGTGGCTCGCCTGGCCAGCGGTCGGAATGTTTTGCTGATATTCGGCGAAGGCCTGCTGGCCCATTTGATTGAGCTGATCATCGGAGAGCAGCAACAGCTGTGAGCGGCCGGTGGGTGAGGTCGAGCAGGCTGCGATCGAGGCGCACAGCGCCGTCACCGCTAATGGGCGAAGCCAACGCATAGACAGTTTCCTTATAGACGAGTAGGGATCCTTGCACACAAGATAACCACTGACCGTGGTAAATCAACCCCTATCATAACGCACTCTGAGGATGACGATGGATGCCGAATTAAGCCAACGCCTGGCGCGATTACTCGATCATGTCGACCACTGGCTGCCACCCGCACCTGTCCCGGTCGAGTGGGAAAAACACGTGGCGGCCATTTGGCAACGCCACCCGCTGGGTGGGCGGTTGGTGCCCGTGCCGCCAAGAGACACGATGACGCTGGACGACCTGCTCGGTATCGAGCGGCAAAAGCTGGCGTTGGTCGATAATACGCGCGCCTTTTTACAAGGGCTACCTGCCAACCATGCGCTGCTGTGGGGCTCCCGTGGAAGCGGAAAATCATCGGTGATACGCGCACTGCTCAACTCGCTGGCCACAGAGGGGTTACGGCTGATCCAGGTTGACCGACATGATCTGTCGAGTCTGCCGCTGCTAGTGGAACAGCTTCGGCATCAGCCGCATCGCTTCGTGGTGTACTGTGATGATCTCTCCTTCGAGGGTAACGATGACGCGTATAAGGCGCTTAAGAGCGTGCTAGACGGCGCGCTGACCGGGCCACCAGATAACGTACTGCTCTATGCGACCTCGAATCGTCGCCATCTGTTGCCGGAGTCCATGGACGATAACAGCGGTTCACGGCTGGTCGGCGAGGAGTTGCATCATGGCGACGCGGTGGAGGAGAAAATTTCGCTGTCGGATCGGTTCGGCCTATGGCTGGGTTTCCACCCCTTCAGCCAAGCGACCTATTTGGAGGTATGCGAACACTGGGTGGGGCGTATCGGCACGTCCCAGGACTGGGACGATGCGGCACGGGCAGAGGCGATTCGCTTTGCCACGCTGCGCGGAGGGCGAAGCGGCCGCACGGCGTGGCAATTTGCGGCCCAGTACGTGGGCCGCAAACGGCTGCATGAGCGCGGTGAGTAACGCGCTTGGCAAGACTCAGCGTTGAGGAATGAGCTGCCCGTCGTCACCGACGTTCAGGCGAATCGTCGGAGTGAGCAGGCCTGACGGCAGGGTCATGCCCAAACCGCGCAAATCGCCAGGAGTAATGGCCAGTTCGCTACCCGCGGGCAGTTCCCCTTGGCTTGCGAGCTGGCGAGCTAACGTCAACATCGGCGTCATTTGCTGACGGTCGGCGGCGAGAATATCGAACGCCACCGGCAGGCGCAGATTGGCGTCCTCGCCAGAGGTGAGGGTAACGTTCTGCTGATAGTTGCCCTGCACTGGGTCCACGCCAGGCATGTCCAGCGTCCAGCGAAAGCCTGACATCTCGACCGGCGGCATGCCAATGGGCAAGCCAAGCCCCATCGCCAGCGTGGCCTGCACCGGTAGACTGCCTGTGCCCAGGCTAGAGGCCAGCAGGCTCGAAAGGTCGCTGGTGTCCAGCCCGGCATTGACACTATAGGGGCCAATACGCACGTCTTCGATACCGAGCGAGGTGACCGCCAAGCGAAAGGCAAACAACCCTGTTTGTGGCAGCGCCAAACAGCCCGTCAACAGGCTGGCTAACAGCAGTAACACCAGGCCGCGTCCGCGACGAAAAACAACGTGCATGTGACTCCCTCCTGAGAAGGACAAGGGTGAATGAGCTAAGGGTAGGTAAGGTGAGTAGCGATGAAGCTGGACCAGAAAAGCGCCGCTATTTGAGGGTGGGCGAGGGTTTCTGTCAAGCAGATTTGTCAGTAATGACACAATAAAAACGCCCGCTGCGACAGCAGCGGGCGTGAAGACACGAAGCCGCGTTTAGCGGCGGCTTTTGCGTGCCTCTTTGGTACGGTTGAGCTCGCGCTTTTTGGCTTTCTCTTTGTCGCTGGCCCCCGCCATAGGGTCATAGGGGTTGTCGCCGGAACGAAACTCGAAGCGCATCGGCGTACCGCGCACCTTCAACACTTTACGGAAGGTGTTGGTGAGGTAGCGGCGGTATGCTTCGGGCAGCGACGACGTTTGGTTGCCGTGTACCACGATGATCGGCGGATTGCTGCCGCCCTGGTGCGCCATACGCAGCTTGATGCGGCGGCCGTTGACCATGGGGGGCGGATGCTGGCTGACCGCATCCTGCAGCAACGTTGTAAGGCGGTTGGTCGACCAGTGCGCGTTGGCAGCGTTGAACGCCCGTTCGATGGAAGGGTAGAGATCGCCCACCGCCGTGCCATGCAGCGCGGAAATGAAGTGCAGCTCGGCGTAATCAGCAAAGCCCAGACGGCGCTTGATATCGGCGCGCATCTTCTCTTTGGCGTCGCTCTCTAGGCCGTCCCACTTGTTGACGGCCAGTACCAGCGCACGGCCCGTGGTGAGCACGTAATCCAGCAGGTGCAGATCCTGTTCGACGAGACCACTGCGGGCATCCAGCACCATCACCGCCACGTGGCTCTCTTTGATCGCATCCAGTGTTTTAATGATCGAGAACTTCTCAGCGATTTCACGCACGTTCTTGCGTCGCCGAATACCTGCGGTATCGATCAGCACGTAGGGTTTTCCGTTGCGCTCGAAGGGGATTTCGATGGCGTCGCGGGTGGTGCCCGCTTCATCGAACACCACCACCCGCTCTTCGCCTAGCAGACGGTTGACCAGCGTCGACTTGCCCACGTTCGGGCGGCCGATGACCCCGATACGAATACCTTTGGTTCCCGTGTCGGCCGGGATGCTAGCATCCCGCTCAGGGAAGGGCTCGAGCACCGTATCGATCAGCAGTGACACGTTGCGGCCATGGGCAGCCGCAATCGGCCAGGGATCGCCCAGACCCAACGTCCAGAAGTCGGCCATGGCCGAGTGCTCTTCCAAACCGTCGGTCTTGTTGACCACCAGCCAGGTTTTTTTCTGATTGACGCGCAGATGATTGGCGATGGCTTCGTCCGCGACGTTCAGTCCGGCGCGGGCATCGACCAGGAACAGCACGATATCGGCTTCGTCGATGGCCGCCAGCGACTGCTCGGCCATCGCAGCATCGATGCCTTCTTCGTCACCGCTGATACCGCCGGTATCGATGACGGTGTACGCCTTTCCACCCAGCATGCCGTTACCGTATTTACGGTCACGGGTCAGGCCAGGGAAGTCTGCCACTAGCGCATCGCGCGAGCGGGTCAGACGGTTGAACAGCGTCGATTTACCCACATTGGGGCGACCGACTAATGCAATGACGGGTGTCATGGAGTGACTTCCAGGGTTTCCAGGCGACCATTGTTGGCCTGGACATGAATGGTGCTGCCTTCCGTGACCGGGCGCACGCTGATGCCCGAATCATCGATTCGGGTGCGGCCGACCAGATTGCCATCGCGGGCGTCGATCAGATGGACATAGCCCTCGAAATCGCCCACGACGATACGGCCATCGGCAAAGGCGGGAGCGGTGAGCCAGCGGTCTTCGAGATCGTCGTTACGCCACATCTCCTGGCCGCTATTGGCGTCGAGTGCCACGAGATGGCTATCGTCGCTGACTACGAACAGGACATTACCGACTAGAATCGGTGTATGGCGGCTGGAGAGGCTGGTTTCCCATAGCATGCCGCCACGGGTGGCTTCCAGTGCGGCAACCCGGCCGTTGTAGCTAGTCACGAACAGACGGCCATCCGGACTGAGCACTGGCTGGCCCGTTAGGTCTACCAGTCGCTCGACATCGCTACGTCCGCGTGGGGTGGCAATCTGCATATCCCATAGCGCTTGGCCGCTACGGTTATCGAGCGTGGCCAGACGCCCGTTGGCTAGGCCCACGAAGGTAACCGGGTCGATGACCATTGGCGTGCCGGTACCACGCAGCGTCAAGGCAGGCTGCGAGCTGGTATACACCCAGCGCTCTTCGCCGCTAGCGCGATCCAGGGCCGTGATCTGGCCGTCCACGCTCTGAACTAGCAACAATTGTTGATTGGCCTGCGGAGCCGCCAGCACTTCGCTGGAGACCCGCGAGCGCCAAGTAACGCTTCCGTCGCGTTGGTCGAGGGCAATCACCTCACCGTTGCGGGTACCGAGATAGACGTGACCTGCAATGGCGTTCAGCGCGCTGGAAATCGGGCTATCCAGCTCGACTTCCCACTCACGCGCGCCGCTGTCGGCATTGAACGCGGCGACCAAACCGTTGGCATCCGCTGCGAAGAGCGTATTGCCTTCACGCGACGGGGCGATGGGGTAGCGGGCACGACCAAAGCCATCGCCGACGCGGCGGTCCCACACGCTATTCAGCGACGAGGTTTCATCGAAGCTACGCAGCTCTTTGGGAGTAAAGGCAGGTTGGCCTTTGCTGGCACAACCCGCTAGCAGCGCTAGCGCGAGGGCTCCCAGGGTGGTGCGCATCAGATGTTTGGAAAAGAGCGGTTTAGACGGGTGAGTCGTCATCACTGTGTCGCCTCCTCGGCGCCGAGATCGTCGAGCTTGAACTGTACGCCGTACAGCGGCTGGTTCTGGTTTTGGGCGATGGACTGCGCAGTTTGCCACGCTTCGCGCGCTTGCTCGGGCTGGTTCTGTGCGAAGAACGCATCGCCCCGCACATTGGCTTGTTGAGCCGCCAGTGCATCGGAAATGGGCTGGTCGAGCAGCGCGAGCGCGGCTTCTGGATTGCCCTGCGCGACCTCGATGCGCGCTAGGCGCAGCCACGCCACGCTTTGCACATAGCGGCGCGATGAGTGGCTGGCGACGTCTTGCAGTGCCTGCTTGGCCGTGGACAGATCGTCTTGCTCGACGGCAAGACGAGCCTCCAAGAGCTGTGCCAGTTCGGCATACAGCGTGTTGCCGTAGTCGTCGGTGAGCTCATCGATCAGCGTCTGTGCTTCGCTAAGCTGGTCGTCTTCCAAGGTCGTGCCAGCCGTCATATTGATGAGCTGCTGATAACGGGCAGAGGCGGCTTCCGCTTTACCTTCTTGGTAGTTTTGCCATGCGTTCCACCCAAAGACACCCGCCGCCGCGAGTACGGCACCAGCGATCAGCGAGGTTCCGTTCTCTTTCCACCAGCGTTTGACGACTTCTAGCTGCTCTTCTTCGCTTCTCAGCTCCGCCACGGGCGGCCTCCTGTTCCATGGGTCAACCGCTGCTGCGGCCAACGATGTTCATCTGCCCAAACCGTGCTGGGCAGTTACGTTAGTGAGACGGTACGTTCGACGACAGTATCTCGCGAAGCGCGTCGGCCAGCTCGGCTTGGGCCACTTGCTGCTGCTCGCGATCATCGCGCAAATACTTCAGTGTGGCGGTTTGGTGGGCAAGCTCGTCTTCGCCCAGCAAAATCGCCACCGGCGCGGCGCTCTTGTCGGCTTTTTTCATGCGGCTTTTGAAGCTGCCGCCGCCACAGTGCAGCTGCAGACGCAGGGTGGGCAGCGCGCTACGCAGCTGCTCGGCGAGTGTCAGGGCGGCCACACTAGCGCTGTCGTCCATCGGCATCAGATAGACGTCGCAGCCGCCCATGGCCTCATCGGGCACCAGGTCGAGCGTTTCCAGCAGCAGCACTAGGCGCTCGATGCCCATGGCAAAGCCCACGGCCGGCGTGGGTTTGCCACCAAGCTGCTCGACCAAGCCATCGTAGCGGCCGCCAGCGCACACGGTGCCTTGGCTGCCCAACGCGGCGGTCGTCCACTCGAACACCGTGCGGCAGTAGTAGTCCAGGCCGCGCACCAAGCGCGGGTTGACCACGTACGGTATACCGGCAGCCTCCAGCATCGCCTTGAGCTGCTCGAAATGCGTGCGGGACTCGTCGTCCAGATGGTCCATCAGCTGCGGGGCCGCATCGAGCATGTCGGCCATGTCCGGGTTTTTGGAGTCCAGAATGCGCAGCGGGTTGCTGGTCAGGCGGCGTTTGGAGTCCTCGTCGAGTATGTTTTGGTGCTGCTCGAAATAGGCCACGAGCTTATCGCGGTAGGCCGCCCGCGCCTCGGCGGAGCCTAGCGAGTTCAGCTCCAGGGTGACGTGCTCCATCAAGCCGAGCTCTTGCCATAGGCGCGCCGAGAGCAGGATGACTTCGGCATCGATGTCAGGGCCCTCGAAGCCGTATGTCTCCACGCCCACTTGGTGGAACTGTCGGTAGCGCCCTTTTTGGGGCCGCTCGTGACGAAACATCGGCCCCTGGTACCAAAGCCGCTGGGTTTGGTTATGCAGCAAGCCGTGCTCCATGGCCGCCCGTACGCAGCTGGCGGTGCCTTCGGGACGCAGTGTCAGGCTGTCACCGTTGCGGTCGTCGAAGGTGTACATCTCTTTTTCGACGATATCGGTGACTTCACCGATCGAGCGGGCAAACAGCGCCGTTTGCTCGACGATGGGTGTGCGAATTTCATCGAAACCATAGCGGTGCATCAGTTGGCGTACTTTGCCCTCAAAAAATTGCCAGCGAGGGCTATCGCTGGGCAATAGGTCGTTCATACCACGGATGGCTTGAATCTTTTTAGCGGCGGACTTGCTCAATGAAAACTCCTTATGGGGCGGCAGCGGACGAGGCGGGCGTCGACATCGCCTAGGCCTGCGACACGGGCGTTAAACGCTGCGCGCAATCATGTTCTCTTGCTGCTGCTCTTTTTGACGCACTTTATCGCGAATCAGCTTTTCCAGATCTTCGACGAGGTGGTCATTGCGCAGCTTGCTCGCCGGCTTGCCATCGATATAGACCAAATTGGCAGGCGAGCCGCCGGTGAGGCCGATATCGGTCTCCTTGGCTTCGCCAGGGCCGTTGACCACACAGCCAATCACCGAGACGTCCAGCGGTGTCATCACGTCTTCAAGCCGCTCTTCGAGCTGGTTCATGGTGCTGATGACGTCAAAGTTCTGCCGCGAGCAGCTCGGGCAAGCAATGAAGTTGATTCCCTTGGCGCGCAACTTCAGGCTCTTGAGCATGTCGAACCCGACCTTGATCTCTTCTACCGGGTCGGCGGCCAGCGAGACGCGAATCGTGTCGCCGATACCGTCCATCAGCAGCATGCCCAGGCCAATGGACGATTTCACCGTGCCCGAGCGCAGGCCGCCCGCTTCGGTAATGCCCAGGTGCAGCGGCTGCTCGATGCGGTTTGCCAGGTCGCGATAGGCGGCCACGGCCATGAACACGTCCGATGCTTTGACGCTGACTTTGAATTCTTGGAAATCGAGACGATCCAGGTGGTCGATATGGCGCATCGCCGACTCGACCAGCGCCGCAGGCGTGGGTTCGCCATACTTCTTTTGCAGGTCTTTCTCCAGCGACCCCGCGTTCACGCCGATACGGATCGGAATGCCGTGGTCTCGGGCGGCGCTCACCACCGCGCGCACGCGGTCTTCCCGGCCAATATTGCCGGGGTTGATGCGCAGACAGTCCACGCCCAGCTCGGCGACCCGTAGCGCGATCTTGTAATCGAAGTGGATATCGGCCACCAACGGCACGGCCACGCGCTGCTTGATCTTGCCGAAGGCCTCTGCGGCATCCATATCGGGCACCGAGACGCGGACGATATCCGCCCCGGCTTTTTCCAATTGCTGGATCTGTCCGACAGTGGCCTCGACGTCCAGCGTGTTGGTGTTGGTCATGCTTTGCACTGAAATCGGTGCATCACCGCCCACCGCGACGTTGCCAACGTGAATTTGGCGTGACGGGCGGCGTTTGATCGGAGAAGGGGCGTGCATAAGACGGGTCACTCTCCCAGGGTAAAGCGGGCAACGTTATTGGCACCGGCGCGCTCGGCAAGGTCGACTAACTCACCTTGGTAACGCAGCTCCACGCCAGTGGCGTTGCCAACGGTTAAACGAAAAGGCGGTTCGCCCTCAACGCTGGCGGTGGTGCCGGGGTTTTGCAGGCCGACGAACACGCGCTGGTTGTTGGCATCGAAAATCTCGGTCCAGGATTGCTCGTTGAACGTCAGTTCGAGCAGGTTAGGGTTGGCGGCGGGAGCCGCCTCGGCCACGGTTTCCTCAGGCGCGTTGGTGGCTTCGACGGCGGCCTCGGTCTCGGCCGTTTGGTCGGCAGGCGTTTCATCGCTTGCCTGTGCGGGCTCGTCATTGCTCGCCAACGGTGCGGTGGCCGCATCGCTGAGATCGCTGTCAGGCGAGGCATCGCTAGCGGTGTCGTTAGTCGGCTCTTGCGTGACGGCAGGCTCGGGCGTGATCACCGGCGTGGCGACTGGCGTGGGCTCGGGGGCTGGCTCGCTGATCGGCGCTTCGTTATCTTCCATCGTGGAAGAGGTACCAATGCTCGGCGGCTCGCTGCCGCCGCGGCTCTGCCACCAAGCGACCGTCACGGCAATCAACCCCGCAATCACCAACAGGGTGACCAATTTGAAAAGCCAGGCACCTACCTTGGAGGGGGGCTTGGTGACGGCAACTGGCGCTACTTTGCGATCGGCATCGCTGGTGCCATGGCGCGCTTGGTAAGCGTCGAGCACCATGCGGTCGTCCATGCCCAGGTATTTGGCATAGGCGCGAAGGTAGCCGCGACGATAGGCGGCGACGGGAATCTCTTCGTAGTGATCGCGCTCTAGGCCATCCACCACGGCGGGGCGCAGGTTGAGGGCGCGGGCGGCATCCGCTAACGGAACACCAAGCGATTCGCGTTGACGCGAGAGCAACTCACCAGGGGTTGCTGTGCTGGGGGCTGGAGTAACGCTATCGTGTAACTGTGTGTCGCTCATGGCTGAGCATCCTTCAATAATGTGGTGATCAGAGCGTTGATCAGCGGTTGAGCAAGCGCTGGTAGTCGGTGGCCGCGGCGTCGTCACCGCGGGCGAGGGCGACATCGATCGCCAGTTCCAGTGCTGCTGGGTCGGGGCCTGCCAGCTGCAAGTAGTTCTGCAGCGGCGCCCAGGCCTGATCATAATTGCCCTGTGAAATTTCGAGTTCGGCTAACATTAAATACCCGCGGGGGTTGCGCGGGTCGATGCTTTGCGCGCGCTGCAAACGTTCGCGCGCCTTATCCAATTCGTCGATGGCCAAATAGCACTGCCCTAAGTTGGTGAATAGCTGGGCGCGATTGGCGTACTGGGCATCTTGGGATGCCCTTTCTAACTGTTCGCAGGCTTGTGGAAACTGTTCCTGCTGGTACAAAAACGCGGCGTAGTTGTTACGTGCGCGGGTGAACGATGGCTCGGCATCTAGCGCTTGTTCGAAATAACGGTTGGCAAGCTCGCTCTCTCCCTGCTGCTGGTAGACCAGCGCAAGGGCTTGAAGTGCCTCGGGATGACGTGGGTTTAGCTCCAAAGCGCGGTCGAGGGCATTCAGGGCACGTGTCAGGTTATCACGCTCTAAGTAGGCGACGCCAAGCTGGGTATACGCCTCTACCGCAGCGGGATTGGCATCGCTGCGAACGGCCTGACCAGAGGTGGCGCAACCCGCTAGCAGCAGGCTGCCAGCAAGCACGGACAGCATGGGCATCCTGATGGAAATAATGCGCCTGCGGTGACCGATCATCTACGCCCTCTTGTGTCGGGTTGAACCATTGCCATACAGCGGGCGATTGCCAAGCGCCCGGCAAAAAACGTGTCCATCAAAGCGCTGTGTCGGTTGGAAGTCAAGACGACAGCGGTCAGTCAGCGTCGAGCTGTACAGACTGAATGTAGCGTGCGCTGCGCTTGGTACGATCCTTCACGCGGCCCACCAGCTGGCCACAGGCGGCGTCGATATCATCGCCTCGGGTGGTTCGTACGGTGGCGTTGTACTCCAAATCGTAGAGCCACTGTTGAAAGCGCATCACTTGGTTGCGTGACGGCTTCTCGTACCCTGAATGAGGGAACGGGTTGAACGGAATCAGGTTGATCTTGCACGGCAGCTCCTTGAGCAGTGCCGCGAGCTGTTCAGCGTGTTCCTGCTGATCGTTGACGTCTTTGATCAACGTGTATTCGATGGTGACCTGACGATTATCGGGGCACTTGGCCAGGTAGCGGTGGCAGGCGTCCAGCAGCGCACGTATGTTGTACTTACGGTTGATCGGCACCAGCTCGTTGCGCAGCTCATCGGTGGAGGCGTGTAGCGAGATGGCAAGGCTCACATCCAGTTCGTCGCCCAGTTTGTCCATCATCGGCACCACGCCGGAAGTGGAGAGCGTGACGCGGCGCTTGGAGAGTCCGTAACCGTTATCGTCGAGCATCAGCTTCATGGCTGGCACGACGTTATCGAAATTGAGCAGCGGTTCGCCCATGCCCATCATGACCACGTTGGTCACCGGGCGATTGGCGGTATCACGGCGTGGGCCAACGCTGCGTTGGGCGACCCACACTTGGCCGATGATCTCGGCGGCGGTCAAATTACGCTGAAAGCCCTGTTTACCGGTCGAGCAGAAGCTGCAGTCCAGTGAGCAGCCCACCTGGGAAGAGACGCATAGCGTGCGGCGCTTACCGTTTTCGGCAGGAATGAGCACCGTCTCGACGTAGCTGCCATCTTCTACCTCTAACACCCATTTACGCGTGCCGTCGCTAGACGTGCCTTCGTAGACGACGCCTGGACCGCGGATTTCGGCCACCTGGGAGAGCTTGTCGCGCAGGGCCTTCGACAGGTTGGTCATCGCCGTAAAGTCGTCGATGCCCTCCTGATGCATCCATTTCATGACCTGCGTGGCGCGAAATTTCTTTTCGCCGATCGACAAAAAGAACGCTTCCATCTGCTCGCGGGAGAGTCCCAGTAGGTTCTGGCGAGCGGGTGCTGGGTGTTCGGCCGTGGTGTTGTCCGGCGTCGTACGAGTGGCAGGCGTGTGTTGAGCTACGGTGGTGGTCATGGCGGTCAGCGTTCAGGAAGAGGCGGGGGCAAAGCCCCCGCAAAAATGGCCGGCAACGAAGGTTGAAACGGCAGCGCTTGATTTAGCGCGGGCAGATTTCGTCGTTACCGAAGAAGTAGCTAATTTCGCGCTCGGCGCTTTCCGGAGAATCAGAGCCATGGACAGCGTTGGCGTCAATTGTTTCCGCAAAGTCGGCACGGATGGTGCCTGGAGCCGCTTCTTTCGGGTTGGTGGCGCCCATCAACTCACGGTTTTTGGCAATGGCGCCTTCACCTTCCAATACCTGTACCACGACCGGACCGGAGGTCATGAAGCCGACCAGGTCTTTGAAGAAGGGGCGCTCTTTGTGCTCGGCGTAGAAGCCACCAGCCTTCTCTTCGGAGAGGTGCATCATTTTGGCGGCAACGACCTTCAGGCCGGCTTTTTCGAAGCGCGCGATGATGTCGCCAATGGCATTTTTAGCAACGGCATCGGGCTTGATGATGGAAAGAGTACGTTCAGTCGCCATGCAGAAATCTCCTCAAAAGGGATAAAGCAGAAATTGCCGCCTCGGAAAGCCGAGGCGGCGCAGGAAAAAAGGGTCGGCCAATGCCGCCTACTTCACCGGCTGCCGAGTGGCCGCGATTATAGCGCCTCCCGGTGGGGATGAATACCGGTGATATACGCTAGGTCTTTAACGTGCGGCTTAGACCGTGAAGCTTTCACCGCAGCCGCACTGATCTTTGACATTGGGGTTGTTGAAGCGGAAAAAGCGGTTCAAGCCTTCGTTGACGTAGTCCACTTCGCTGCCGTCGAGCATTTCGAGCGCCTCGGGAGCGACATACACGCTGGCACCATGTGCCTCGAACCGAACGTCATCTGCTTGGGCTTCATCGGCAAAATCAAGTACGTAGCTGTAGCCAGAGCAGCCGCTGGGTTTGACCGATACGCGAAGGCCCAAGCCTTGGCCTCGCTCGTCCAGCACTCGGTGAATCTGTTCTGCCGCTGCGGGCGTAATGTTCAGTGTTGCCATGGAGCGTTCTCCTTTGAGAAATCGTTAGCCGTGCGTCAGCCGTCTAGCGCGCGTTGGCACGTAAGCCGCTCACCGCGTGGCGCAGTAGGGTGGCGGCGTGATCGATCTCGGCCTCTTGGGTAAAGCGCCCAATACTGAGTCGTAGCGACGACAGTGCCAGCCGACGGGGCGTACCAATACCCAACAGGACGTAAGAGGGATCGACGCTGGCCGAGTTGCAGGCCGAGCCGGTGGATACCGCTACGTCTCGCAGCGCCATCAACAGGGCCTCGCCATCCACGCCCTCGAAGGCCAGGTTGAGTATGTTAGGGACGACGTGTTCCAGCGGTGAGTTGGAAACGACGCCCTCTAGGTCGGCCAAGCCGCTCAACAAACGCTCGCGTAACGCCGCAATGCGCGTTTGGTCCTCGCCCTGTTGCTGCTGCATGATGGCAAAGGCTTCCCCCATCCCGGCGATCTGATGGGTGGGCAGCGTGCCGGAACGCATGCCGCGCTCATGCCCGCCGCCATGAATCAGGGCTTCGAGGCGAATGTCTGGGTGGCGCTTCACGTACAGTGCACCGACGCCTTTGGGGCCGTAGGCCTTATGGCCAGAAAGCGACAGTAAATCGATATGCTGGCCGACCACGTCGAGCGGAATCCGACCCACCGCCTGCGCAGCATCGCTATGAAACGCCGCGCCGAAGTCATGGGCGACCTCTGCCAGAGCAGCGATATCATGGATGCTGCCCAATTCATTATTCACCGCCATCAGCGATACCAGCGCCGTATCATCTCGCATGGCGGCGCGCAGTTGCTCGGGCGTGACCCGACCGTCATGGCCAGGCGTGAGCCAAGTGACTTCGAAGCCTTCGCTTTCAAGGGCCTTGGCGGTATCTACCACCGCTTTATGCTCGATGCACGAGGTGACGAGGTGCATGCCTCGCTCGCGGTTGGCGCGCATGAAGCCGATGAGTGCGAGGTTGTTGGCTTCGGTGGCACCACTGGTCCAGACGATCTCACGCGGGTCGGCGCCGATCATGTCGGCCACTTGACGCCGCGCCTGTTCAACCACCTGTTCGGCTTGCCAACCTAGCATATGACTACGCGAGGCGGGGTTGGCGAACAGTTGATCGACGGTGAGGTAGCGCTGCATGACCTCGGCCACGCGCTCATCGACCGGCGTCGTGGCGGCATAATCGAGATAAATGGGCAGCGAAGGGGTAGCAGTCATCGTCATGGGTTCCAGCGTGAAATAAAGGCTTTCAAGGTGAGGAGGCGAGGATGCCAGCCTCGACCCGCTGCTGTTGCCGGGTTGCAATACGAATGACATCTGGACGCTGTATCAACTGCGCCAGGGTAATATCGTCGAGGAAACTGCGAATTTGCCCTGACAGCTCGCACCACAAATGGTGGGTCAAGCAGGTATCGCCCTGCTGGCAGTCGGAAAGCCCCTGACAGCGCGTCGCGTCGACGGTTTCATTGACCGCATCGATCACCTGAGACACGCTGATCGCCTCGGGCGCTCTAGCCAAGAGATAGCCGCCCCCCGGTCCGCGTACGCTGCTGACCAGCCCTGCCCGACGCAGTCTGGCAAACAGCTGCTCTAGGTAGGAGAGGGAAATCTCCTGGCGCTGGGAAATATCGCCCAGGCTGGTGGGGCCGCTTGGAGCGTTGATCGCCAAATCCAGCATGGCGGTAACGGCGTAACGGCCTTTCGTGGTCAAGCGCATGGCAGGTACCTCGTCGCTGAACGTTCAGCGCGCTGGCAGCAAATGTTGCGCCATTATGGAAATCCTGAGTGCTTTGGTCAACTATTGCGCGTCGTGCTGCTCTTGGCCGCCTCGTCGCTACGCTCCTGGGGGGTGCGACGCAAGCCAGGGCAGCCAGTATCGTTCTCCTCCAGAATCTCGGCAAAGTCTTCGTCCCGCAGGGCTGGCAACTGGCCGTCACGGTAGTTAGCGTCCAGCTTGCGCAGCGTGGAGCACATGCGCTCGATACGCTCGTCCACGGCGTGCATATGATCGAGCATCGCCTGCATCGAACGTGCCACTGGGTCGGGCATGTCTTGGCTGACGCCGTAAGCATCGAAGCCAAATTTCTGGCAGATGGCTTCGCGGCGGGCGGGATCGATGTCCAGTGCCTCCTCTACGTCCGGATCCGCGCGCTTGACGATTTTGCCAGGAATACCCACGACGGTTGCCCCCGCCGGCACTTCTTTGGTGACCACGGCATTCGAGCCGATCTTGGCACCGGCTCCTACGGTAAACGGCCCCAGTATTTTGGCGCCGGCACCGACGATGACACCGTCTTCCAGAGTGGGGTGACGCTTGCCTTTGTTCCAGCTCGTGCCGCCCAGCGTCACGCCTTGGTAGAGCGTCACGTTATCGCCGACGCGGGCGGTTTCGCCAATCACGACCCCCATGCCGTGGTCGATGAAAAAGCGTCGCCCGATGGACGCGCCCGGATGGATTTCGATGCCGGTCAGCCAGCGGGAAAAGGTCGATAGCGTCCGTGCCAACCATTTGAAGTTCTTTTGCCATAGCCAATGGCTGCAGCGGTGCAGCAGCAGGGCGTGCAGGCCAGGGTAGTTGGTCAGCACCTCAAGAAAGTTACGTGCCGCAGGGTCGCGGTCGAAAACGCTATTGATGTCTTCACGCAGGCGTTGAAACATGGGTGATCCTTGGGCGGTGAGGGCGGCAGCACGTCGGTGTTGGCGTGTCATTAGCGCACAGCGACAGTCGACAGTGCGATGTTGGGGCGCGTGAGCACCACTTCAAGTTTAGGTCATCGCCGTTTGACTGGCGCGCGTGTCTAGCCTTGTCATCCTACTTCTCTACGTGTGGCTGGGCGGCTTTCTCAGTGGCCGACAGAATGCCGCGCAGGATGTTCATTTCCATCTTTTCCGGTCGTGACCGTAAATAGAGGCGGCGCAGGCGTGCCATGAGTTGGCGTGGCTGTGCAGGGTCGTGGAACTCGATAGCGATCAGCGTGCGCTCCAGGTGTTCGAAGTAACGCTCGAGCTCCTCGTGGGTCGCCAGCTCGTCCTTGTCATCGGCCATTGCGGGGGCCTCGGATTGGCCAAGCCACGCCATGCGGCACTCGTAAGCCACCACTTGAACGGCCGCAGCGAGGTTGAGCGAGCTGAAATCAGCGTTGGTGGGAATATGCACGTGGGCATGACAGCGCTGCAGCTCGGCATTGGTCAGTCCACTATCTTCACGACCAAACACCAGCGCCACGCGGGCGTTGTCGGCCTGGCACTCGCCCGGCAGGCGCTCGGCAAGCGCCCGTGGAGAGATCATGGGCCAAGGTAGCGTGCGCGAGCGTGCGCTGGCGCCCACGGCCAGGGTGCAGTCGGCCACCGCGTCTTCGAGCGTGGCGTGTACCGTGGCTTGATGCAACAAGTGGTCCGCACCAGAGGCGCGTGAGATGCTGTCTTGGGTGACCACATCGCAGCGCGGCGCGACCAGGGCGAGATCCGCCAGCCCCATGTTATGCATAGCGCGTGCGACGCCGCCAATATTGCCAGGGTGGCTGGTACCAATTAGAACGATTCGGATGCGCTCAAGCATAGTAGGCCCGGTTAAAATGGCTAAAACGCGCAGTCTAGCACGAGTCGATGGCATGCCCGAGGGGGCTCTGTTAGAATTGCCCGCCATAAGGCGCATGGCGCCTGCCCCGTTCTTTAACATCACTGTGACAAGGCCCGATCATGAATCCGATGGTCCAATTTACGCTGCGCGCTGCGCGTAGCGCCGTTGAGCACTTTTTACGCGTCCGCGAACGCATCGAAAACGCCCATGAAGAATTCAATCTCGACAGATTGTTAGAAGATACGGCGCGCAAGGCCGAGGCGACCATCGTTCAACAGCTGCAGCGCGGTTATCCGCAGCATGGCTTCTCCGGCCGCTACACCCCCCATAAAGCGGGGGAAGGCGAAGGTGAAGAGATCGTTTGGAAAATCGAACCGCTGCACGGCTACTCTAACCTAGCCGTGGCCGGTAAGGGCTTTGCACTCTCAGTGGTGTGTCTTGTCAAAGGTCGCCCCGAACACGCGGTGGTGATCTCTCCTTTTGGCGACGATGAATACATCGCCAGCCGTGGCCGCGGTGCTCAACACAACGACAAACGGATGCGTGTGAGCAAACCGACCTCGATCCCTGCAACGCGCATGGCGATGAGCCTGCCGGAAGCCTGGCTGCGCCCGAGCCACTTACCCGCTTACTTGACCATTACCCAGCAGCTCGCCCCGCAGGTGGAGTCGCTGCTGGCCACGGGTAGCGGCCTGCTGGACATGTGCGAGCTGGCCGCTGGCCGCGTCGATAGCGTCTTCGTGCTGGGCCTGGAAGAGCAGGACATGCAGGTCGGCACACTGCTGCTGAAAGAAGCGGGCGCCCTCATGGGCACCCCGGACGGCAAGCCATCCGTGGATGTCGAAGGTCAGCTCATGGCGGCAGGCCCGCGCCTGTACAAGGCGCTCATCAAGCAGTTGGCGCCGCACTTCTAGTCATTGGCGGCGCGATGGCGTTGTGTGTGATGGGTGAGTGGTGGATGGTACGTCGTCAATGATAGTAAAAAGGCCCTGCCGGGTGTCCGGCAGGGCCTTTTCGTTGGCGGCTATCCCATGATTAGGGCAGCTCTTCTTCCTCTTCATCCACTTCTTTCTTGGTAGGAATGAGGTCTTCCCGAGAGAGCTTCAGCGGAATCAGCAGGGCGCCGGAGATGTAAATAGACGAGAACGTGCCCACCACGATACCCACTAATAAAGCGATGGCGAAGTTCTCGATCATGTCGCCACCAAGCATTAGTAGCGCCAGCAAGACCAGAACGGTCGTGCCCGATGTCGCCAGCGTGCGTGACAGCGTGGCGTTCAGTGCTTCGTTGAAAATCTGCGGCATGTCGTCGATACGCGAGGTGCGAATCGTCTCGCGGATGCGGTCATACACGACGATGGTGTCGTTTAGCGAGTAGCCGATGACTGCGAGAATCGCCGCCAGCACCGTCAGATCGAAGTCGAGCTGGAACAGTGCAAACACCCCAACGACAATGATGACGTCATGCAGCAAGGCCAATAGAGCACCGAGTGCGAACTTGTACTGAAAGCGAAAAGCCACGTAGAGCATGACCACGCCCAGTGCCACGAGCAGCCCCAGACCACTCTGGTCGCGAAGCTGATCGCCGACTTGGGCGCCGACGAACTCGGCGCGTACCAGATTGACGCTATCGCCGTTGGCCCGCAGGAGGTTGACGACGTCGTTACCCACATCACCATCGAAGGCTTGCTGTAAGCGAATCAGGACCTCCGTCGACGCGCCAAAGGTCTGCACCGATACATCTTGGAAGCCGCTGCTTTCTAGCAGTTGCCGTATGGCATCCAGGGAGGGAGCGGTGCCGTAGCGAACCTCCACCAGGGTGCCGCCCGTGAAGTCCAGCCCCAGGTTGAGCTGCTGGAAGACGATGGCACCGATCGAGACGATCAGCATCACCGCCGAGACGATGAACGCCAGGTTGCGCCGTCCCATGAAGTCGATGCGCAGTTGGGTTAGGGGTTTCATGACCACCTCTTAAATTCTTTGCTGAGCGCGTGTTGTGATCTCATCGATATCAGATCCACAGCTTTTTGACGGGCTTGCCACCGTAGGTCAGATTGACCATGGCACGCGTGACCAGCAGCGCAGTGAACATCGACGTCAAAATGCCGATAGAGAGCGTAACGGCAAAGCCTTTTACCGGGCCGGTACCAATCGAGAACAGAATCACTGCCACTAGCAAGGTGGTAATGTTGGCATCCACGATCGAGGTAAAGGCACGCTCGTAGCCCGCATAAATGGCCTGCTGAATCGACATGCCGTTACGCAGCTCTTCGCGTATCCGCTCGAAGATCAGCACGTTGGCATCCACCGCCATCCCGAGCGTCAGCACGATACCGGCAATGCCTGGCAGCGTGAGCGTGGCGCCTAGCATCGACATCACCGCGACCAGCAGCGTCAAGTTGAGCGCCAGCGCCACGTTGGCAAACACGCCAAATACTTTGTAACGCACCAGCATGAACAGCACGACCAACAGTAAGCCGATCTGAACCGAGAGCAGGCCGCGTTCGATGTTTTCTGCGCCCAGGCTGGGCCCGATGGTGCGCTCTTGCACGAAGTAGATTGGCGCTGCGAGCGAGCCGGAACGCAGCAGCAGAGCGAGTTCGGCAGCTTCGGTGGGGGAGTCGAGACCAGTGATGCGGAAGCTGTTGCCCAGCGCACTTTGAATGGTCGCCAAGCTGATCAGGCCACGCTCGGTGTAGGGCTCACGAACGATGGTCTCTTCGCCGGTTTCCGGGTCGACTTCGATGCGGTCTTCGCTTTTATGCTCGATGAACAGCACCGCCATGTTGCGCCCGATGTTGGTGCGCGTGGCGCGGTTCATCAGCGTACCGCCGGTGCCGTCCAGGTTGATGTTGACCTGAGGGCGGCCGTTCTCGTCGAAGCTATTACTGGCGCTGGAAACGCTGTCACCGGTGATGATCACATCGCGCATCAGCTCTGCCGAACGAGAGGGATCGTTGCGAAACTCGAAGCGTTCGGTTTCGGCATCCGGTGTATCGTTGCGCGCCTCGAGACGAAATTCGAGGTTGGCCGTCGCACCGACGATCCGCTTGGCGGCCACGGTGTCCTGCACGCCCGGCAGTTCGACCACGATTTGGCTCGGGCCTTGGCGCTGCACCATGGGTTCGGCGACGCCCAGCTCGTTCACCCGGTTACGCAGCGTGGTCAAGTTCTGGTTGATCGCATAGTCCTGGATTTCGTTGACCGTCATGTCGCTTAGCGTCATGACCAGGCTCGAAGCGCGGCCATCCCCTTCGTTGGTGTACTCGAAGTTGGGGAAGTCGCGGCTGATCAAACGGCGGGCGGCGTCGCGGTCTTCGCTGCTGGCGAAGTCGATCGACAGCGAGCGGTCGTCAATGGTGGTGTTGCGGTAGCGAATACGCTCGCTGCGCAGTAACTCACGCATGGCGCTGGCGTTCACTTCGAGGCGTTGTGTTAGCGCCGCCTCCATATCCACTTCCAACAGGAAGTGAACACCGCCGCGTAAATCGAGGCCCAGCGTCATGGGGGAGGCCGCAAACGCTTGCAGCCACTCAGGGGTGGCATCGGCCAAGTTGAGGGCAACGGTGGCGTTGGGGCCCAGCACGTCGGCGGCGATGTCACGGGCGTCGAGCTGGTCGTCATCGCTCTGTAAACGAATCAGCCACTGACCGTTGGTCTCTTCGACGGCTTTGACGGCGATATCGCTCTCGCTGAGCGCTTCTTCGACACGGGTAATCTGCCGTTCATCCAGGGCGTTGCCTTGTGCATCGCTCACCTGAATGGCGGGATCTGCGGGGAATAGATTGGGAAGCGAGTAGATAAGGCCAACCACCAGGACGACCAGTATCAGCAGATACTTCCACAGGGGGTAACGGTTGAGCATGCAAGCCCTGCCTTCAATTACAAACGGAATCGCTGTGCACAGACAGGCTGCGCACAGCAACGTTCACCATCGACGCTACCATGTCACCCCTGCCGGGGTGGCTGGCACTGGGTCGGCAGGGGGGAGTGCAAGCGTTAGATGGACTTAATGGTGCCTTTAGGCAGTACGGCGGCCACGGCGTTTTTCTGCACGTTGACTTCGGTACCTTCAGAGACTTCCAGGGTCAGGAACTCGTCGCTGACTTTGGTCACGCGGCCAACCAAACCGCCGCCAATCACGACTTCATCGCCCTTGGCTAGACCCGATACCAACTGCTTGTGCTGCTTGGCACGTTTGGCTTGCGGACGCCACAGCAGGAAGTAAAAGATCAGCACGAAGCCGACCAGCATGACGATTTGCGCGATGCCACCGCCAGCGGCGGCTTCTTGGGCATGGGCTGGTGAGATGAAGAAATCCAGCATTGCAGGGAACTCCTGGGTTAGAACACTCAATGGGTGAGTGGGTCATGCCACCCGCAACGGCGGGCGGCCATAAAAGGATTAGGACTCAGCGCCCGCAAGGGGTGGCACCGGGAGGCCGCGCCTTGCATAGAAGCTTTCCACAAAGGTCGTCAATGTACCCGCTTCGATTGCCGCGCGCAAATCAGCCATCACCCGCTGGTAGTAGCGTAAGTTATGGATCGTATTGAGCATGGAACCGAGCATTTCATTGCAGCGATCCAGGTGATGCAGATAGCCACGGGAGAAGTTTTGACAGGTGTGGCAATCGCACTCTTCATCCAGCGGACGGGTATCGAAACGGTGCTTGGCGTTGCGGATCTTGACGGTGCCTTCGGAGGTGAACAGGTGGCCGTTACGCGCGTTACGCGTGGGCATCACACAGTCGAACATATCCACCCCACGACGTACGCCTTCGACGAGGTCCTCTGGCTTGCCCACGCCCATCAAGTAACGGGGCGTGTCGTCGGGCATCCAAGTGGGCAGGTAGTCGAGGACCTTGATCATTTCCTCTTTGGGCTCGCCCACCGAGAGGCCGCCGATGGCCAAGCCATCGAAGCCGATCTCCAACAGCCCCTTGAGCGAGCGCTCACGCAGCTCTGGGTGCATGCCGCCCTGGATGATGCCGAACAGGGCAGAGGGCGAGTCGCCGTGGGCATCCCGGGAGCGCTTGGCCCACCGCAGCGATAGTTCCATGGATTTTTCGGCCTCTTCGAACGTGGCCGGATAGGGCGTGCACTCGTCGAAGATCATGACGACATCAGAGCCCAGCGAGCGCTGCACCGCCATGGACTCTTCCGGACCCATAAACACTTTGCTGCCGTCCACCGGCGAGCGGAAATGCACGCCCTGCTCGGTGATCTTGCGCATCTCGCCCAGCGAGAACACCTGGAAGCCGCCGGAGTCGGTCAGGATCGGCTTATCCCACTGGGCGAAGTCGTGCAGGTCGCCGTGAGCTTCGATCACCTCGGTGCCGGGGCGTAGCCAGAGATGGAAGGTATTGCCCAGGATGATCTCTGCGCCGATCTCTTTGACCGACTCGGGCGTCATGCCCTTGACCGTGCCGTAGGTGCCGACCGGCATGAACGCAGGGGTTTCCACCGTGCCACGGGGGAAGTGCAAACGGCCACGACGCGCGCGGCCATCCTCGGCTAAGCGCTCGAAGCGCATGAAGCATTCGTTTCGCATCACAATAACTCGTTGTTCAATCGGTAAGCGCGTCGGTTAGCGGGTCAGCAGCATCGCATCGCCGTAGCTGAAGAAGGCGTAGCGCTCTTCAACTGCCGTGCGGTAGGCCTGCATGATGTGCTCATAGCCCGCGAACGCCGATACCAGCATCAATAGGGTGGATTCGGGTAGATGGAAATTGGTAATCAGAGCATCCACGCAGCGCCACTCGTAGCCGGGGTAAATGAAGATGTCGGTATCGCCACTGAACGGCGCTATCTGGCCATCGCTACTTTTCATGCAAGCGCTCTCCAGGCAGCGAACGCTCGTCGTTCCCACGGCGATCACGCGTTTACCGGCGGCTTGCGTCTCGCGAATCTGTTGGCAGGTCGCGTCAGTCACCTCGATCCACTCGCTGTGCATGTGGTGTTCGAGGATGTTATCCACCCGCACCGGCTGGAAGGTGCCCGCACCAACGTGCAGCGTCACGAAAGCACTGTTGATGCCTTTTTCGGCCAGGGCGTCCAGCAGCGGCTGGTCGAAGTGGAGCCCAGCAGTCGGTGCTGCGACGGCCCCGTCTCGGCGAGCGTAGACGGTTTGGTAGCGCTCACGGTCGCTTAGCTCGTCTTCCCGGGTAATGTAGGGGGGCAGCGGCATATGGCCGTGCTTTTCCAGCAGCGCGATCATCGGCGTGTCGCCTAAAAAGCGCAGCTCGAATAGGGCGTCGCGGCGGCCTTCGACCACGGCGTGGATGTCGCCTTCGAAAATCAGCTCGGTGCCCGGCTTGGGCGACTTGCTCGAACGAAGATGCGCCAGTCCGCGGTGGCTATCCAGCGGACGCTCCAGCAGCATTTCCACCTTACCCCCGCTGGCCTTGTGGCCGTGCAGGCGGGCGGGAATCACTCGGGTGTCGTTGAAGACCAACAGATCGCCGGGTTCCAGCAGGTCCAACAAATCGGGAAAACGGCGGTGGTCCAGCGCGCCGTTTTGGCCATCCACACACAGTAATCGGCAATCGCTGCGCCGTTCGGACGGATAGCGGGCAATCAACTCATCGGGTAGCTCGAAATGGAAATCCGCGCGCTGCATGTGAAAAAAGCTCTTTCAGTGGTCGAACAGGCCGCCTAGGATAGCGCTTTAGGTCGATAAAGTCAGCGATGTGATTGACTTGACGGGCGATCTGCGTATAATTCGCCTCCATTGCCGGTGTGGCGGAATTGGTAGACGCAGCGGATTCAAAATCCGCCGCCTTTACGGGTGTGCCAGTTCGAGTCTGGCCACCGGCACCAACATCAAAGGCCTAGCGTTTATTGCTAGGCCTTTTTTTGTGCCTGCCTCTCAAGCCGTGCTGATGTTTTTGCCCGCGATGCTCTCCTCTAATCGCGGGAAGAACGGGATTACCCCGCCTTATTGCAGGTTTGTTTCCTGCTTTTTTATGAAATACTCGGATCAATTTTTTATGGCTGCTCGTCATCCACGACGGATGAGAGCGCTAAGGCGGTCAACGCCAGACTTACATAAAAACGTTTGGCGCAACGCGCTTGCGAATCTTTAGTGGAGATGTGCTCAATGGCGAAGTCATCAGCCGATATGCTTAAGTCAACGCGGCCCGGAGTTATGAGTGGCCATCTGCTCAACGGTGTCAGGGTCAGCCATCAAGAAGCCCAAAGCGACTGGGACTCACTGGCCAATACACGTGACGACGTGGTGCGTATCGACGTTCCGGCTGATCCTCAAGAGCGCATGGCCTTCGTTCGTCGCTGGATGGCCAACAACCAAAAAGCATTGAAGCAAGGGGGGATGGCCGCGACGTTGGTGCTGCCGTTACTCGCACAGCAGGCGCTGGCCGACCCAATGGTCGCCGTCAATGATCTACAAGGGGTGGCGGAAGTGATTCGCCAACCTAACGGTAGTCTAACGCTCATCATGAACAGCGGTCAGCGTATCGACATGGCCGCCGCGGATGTGGCGCTGGAAAACGGCCGTGTCGTCGTCGATATCGATTCGCTGATGGAGCTACTGGGCAATGATAGCGGTCTTCTCGTCCCGCTTAGCCAGCTTCCCGACGTTCAGACCTGGGAACTCTTGCCCGACGGCAATGTCTTGATCACCCGTCCCGACGGCACGCAAATGGTCATCGAGCGCGGCGCGCTGGTCCAGCAGGGCGATCTATTTCTCATCAGCCCTAGCAATGCCCTTCAACAAGGTATTGCCAGCGGCGAAGATTTCGGCAACTTATTATTCGTGCCTAGCGCGTCTTTCGCCAATCAGCCGTCGAGCACCAGCAGCTTCCCGAGTACCGCAAGCAGTAGTAGCGAGCCAGTCAGCTCGTTTGGTGATATTCCCCCCTGGCTGTATGTCGGCGGCGGCGCCATTGCGGTAGGGGCTGCCGCTGCGGGCGGTGGAGGCGGCGGTGGCGGTGGTGATGGTGGTCCTGCCACCATCAGCGGCTATGTGGTCGATGGGTATATTTCCGGGGCCACCGTGACGCGTGCCGTCAACTCGAATCAAGTCACCACGAATGACGATGGCTTCTTCAGTGGTTTGCAGGGCAGCGGTATCTTGACTGCCACTGGTGGTGTGGATATCTCCACAGGGTTGCCGTTTACCGGCGTATTACGGGCACCGGAAGATGCGACGGTGATTACCCCGTTGACCACCCTGATGGTGCAGCTCTCGCAACAGTTCGGCTTGAACGATGCTGATGCCCAAACGGCGATCAAAACGGCGCTTGGCCTCGACCAGCGAATCGATCTGATGACGACAGATCCGTTGGCAGAGGCATCGCCTAATCTGGATCTGCTCATTGCGGGTGTCAAAGTGGCAAGCCTGTTGGCCATGGCGGCTACGGCAGGGATTAGCAGTGCCGATGCGCTCTCGCGGCTGGGAACTGCCTTCAATCAAGCGAGCGACGCTGGCCGGGAGTTGACCAATCAGGAAATGGCCGATGCGTTGGGCCTTCCTTCCATTGCTGGCCAAGTAAAGCAGGCACTGGACGCCATCGATAACGCCAGTGACGGCCTTAATATCGATGCCTACCGAGACGGCAACAATAACCCGCTTCGGGACGCGCAAAGAAATGCTCAAGACCCGAATAGCGACCTTTCCGACACGATCGGTACCCGTGCCGAGGTACCTTATCTAACGCTACAACAAGCAGTGGCGCTGGCGGCCAATGACGAACTTCCGGCGAACTACTTGATCAACCCCAATCAGCCGTTTGCGGCAGGTACGTTGGGGTTGACGGCTGCAGGCAACCAGCTGGCGTTGGTCGAAACCGTGCTGGCGGGCGACTTCGATGTGGCGACTGCCCCCATTGCATTAGGCGATATTTATACGTGGTCGATTCGCGCGGATGCCGAAGATGTGTTGGTGAGCGGTGGTCTAGGTCGCCCTGAGGTCGTTGGGGCGCAAAGCGTGACGCTCACCAACACCACCATCCGTCCTGATCAGTTCGCTGATCTCAATACCTTGGATAATTTCGATCTGGGCAGCACGGTCGTGCCGTACACGTTGGAACAAGCGTTGGCGACCGACGTAATGCCTGCTAACTACACGCTCAACCCAAGTAGGCCTTTCTCCGCGGGTGACTTAACCGTGCGTGAGGCTGCTGAGTTGATCGATAGCACGCGTGTGCTACTGGATCTCGCCCAAAACACTGACAGCGACAATCTCACCCGTGATCTGCTCCTAGAGTGGAATATCGTCGATAGCCTTGCCACGATTTTAGGAACGCCCTCCGCACGCCCACAAATTGCCGAAGCCAATAGCATCAGCGTGACGGAAGCGATCATTACCCCTGCGCAGTTCGTACAGCTCAATGCGTTGCCTAACTTCGTGCTCGGCGAGACCGAGGTCGATTACACGCTGGCCGAAGCGCTGGCTGCCGATCCTCTCGCCAGCAACTACATCATCGACCTTCAGGCAGTGCTGAACGCAGGCACGGTGACCGTGGACGAAGCGGAAACCGAATTTGCCAACGTTAGTCGGGTACTGGAAGGCGCTAACAACCAGCCGCCACTTACGCTGTTCGAGTGGGTCATTCGCGATGACGTTGGTTGGATAATCGCTGATTTAGACCAAGGCCACGTGATCGAAGCCAACCAAGTATCAGCGAAAGATCGAGTGATCACGTCCGCTCAATTCGACCAGCTCAAGACGCTGGACAACTTCGAGCTGGGTACGACCATCGTTCGCTATACGCTGGAAAACGCCGTCAATGCAGATGAGCTAGCCGCCAATTACGACATCGACACCACCGTGCCCTTTGAAGCTGGTGAAGTCAGCGTCGACGCCGCCGCCACAAGGCTGGCAGCGGTAGAACGAATCCTCGATGGCGCCCTTAACACTCAAACACCCAACGCCGATGCGCTGTTCAACTGGACGGTCGTCGATAGCGCTTCCTCGATTTTAGAAGCGCGTAATGTTCCTCATCTCACTCGAGCAGATGCAGTCAACGTTAGTGACGACATCATTACCATTGCACAGTTCGAAGCGCTAAGCGCGGCGGATTTCAACTACGTTCGCCTCGGTGAGTTAGTGGAATACACGTTGGCTAACGCCATCTATGTCATTGATGCTGGCAATGGCCCCCTGGTTGCCGACTATGTGATCGACCTGGAAACATCGTTTAACGACGTTTGGACCGTCGCCCAGGGAGCGAGCTATTTCGCCATTATCGCGGGTGCAGAGAACCGGACTGCGCTACTCGGCAGCGATGCAGTGGTGTGGCAGGTCGAAGACAGCATTGGCAACTTGATCAATGGGATCAGTAACGAAAACCCGGATGATAATGCGTTTGACGACGATGCCATTGTGAACGCCCAAACAGTTCGCGTTTTAGGCGCGACCATCACTCAAGCTCAGTACGAAGAACTATTGGGGGTGTTAGGGAATACGCTGCGCTTAGATGCAGGGGAAGACGCAGTCAAAACCACCGTTACCTATGCGAACCTGGAAGCGGCGGTAGGAGCAGTGAGAGCCGGGGGAGGCGATGTGCTAGCCCCCAGTGAGTTTTACTCAATTACTGATAGTGATGCACGCTACATAAAATCCGATAATCCTTTAAGTGTTGCAGATGCCTTAGATGAAATTGCACTCGTCAAAAGAGTTCTAGATGGTGCTGTAGGACGTTCTGCTGCGGAATTTGGTACGCTGTATGAGTGGACCATCAGGGATACCGCAAGAAATATTCTTGACGAGATTGAAAATGCTGGTTCTGCACTTCCTGAAGTTCTGGCGAGTGCAGGGATTACGAATTCGGAAGAAGTTTCTATTTTTGCTGCAAACGCACCAGATGAAAATGGTGAAGAAAATATATTAGCTGATCAGTATGACGACTTAGTAGCCGCGTTGGGCGAAAATGGTTTTGGTTATAACCAAGTCGAATATACACTTGCTTACGTATTTGATGAGACTGCGAACACTTTTGCTGATCCCGATGAACTCGCTGACCGTTTCTTCTTCACTGAAGATGTATTTGAAATCAATGACTCGCTGGGCGGGGGCAACATCAATGTAGTCTTGGCTGCAGAATATTACAGCGCTGTTCAGACACTTGTAGACCGCAGCAGTGATCCCCTCGATGTGAAGGATATTTATAGGTGGAGCGTTTTAGATAGCGCGTCTAATATTGTTACAGCTTACGCTAATAACGGTAATCAACATCCTCCACACATACGCGAAGCGACGCTGGTCGAAATAAACGACACGGCAGTTATTACGTTTGAGCAATATGGCATTCTGGAGCAAATTCCTGAGTTTGAAATTCAGTCGTATACGCTCGAAGAAGCGGTGGATATTTATCGAGAAGACAATAGTGAATTGGTGGCGAATTATATTATTGATGATTCAACACCCTACTTGGCGGAAGAACTGTCTCTTGATCAGGCTTTAGAGTACAGAAATGCCGTTAGTTTAATTGTGGATGAAAGCGAGCAGTCTGCAAGGAATGCGCGATTAGATAGCACAGCTTTGGATGAGCTTTATAGCTGGACAGTGCTAGACACTGCTGCTGCGATATTAACTGCTGGCAACACCAATGAGAACATTTCTGGTGCCATAGAAGTGTATGTTAGTGATGATGTGATTACTTCATCTAATGCACAAACCCTGATACGTGATTTTTCGAATTTTGTCCTGGGTGATACGCCGGTTAGCTTCATTTTTACTGAAACCCTTGAACTTTCTCAGATCGAGAGGATTACCGAGAATTATCAAATCCTCTCTGATGGAAATATTCCAAATTTTGATTTATCAGGCGTATCATCAGCCGAAGCGCGCTATACAGAAACACAAGAAATCGTGAACGGCGCGATTAACAGAAATGACGTGTCGGTTGAGCAGCTTCAAACGTGGACGATTGCTGATGCTGGCTCTGTGGAGTTATTCAATGCACGGGCAGAGGCGTGGGTGACTGGTGCTGATAGCATTACCCTCGACCTATCGGCTGGCGCAACGCTCACTCCTGAGCAGTATGAGGCATTCTTGGTCTTGGAGAATGTGATCCTTGATACGGCAAGTGTCGAGTATACGTTGCAGCAAGCGGTTGAATTCGTAGATGGTGGCGGCGTGCTACCTGAAGGCACCACTGCACGCCCTGGTAGTTATCAAATAGAATCTTCAACAGTGTACAGCCCAGCCAATACACTGTCAGTTGATCAGGTAAATGCACTGTTAGGGACGGTTAATTCTGTGTTGGCTGTTGCTAGCAATAGTGATGATTTAGATCGCAGTGCACTCTTCAGTTGGGCAGTAGTCGATACTGCAGATACTCTTATTGGCGCTATTGATGAAGTCGCAGTGACAGGTGCTGATAGTGTACGTGTCGATGTGCCAGAAATTGGTTATGAGGATTTTGAAGCACTAAGCGTTTTAGATAACTTCAATCAGGATGGCTTGACGGTCTCTTATCCCTTGGGTGAGCTGGTAGAGCGCTTTCTCAGTGGCGAAGATATTCCCGCTACCTATGCGATTGATACTGGAGCGGCGCTCTTTGAGGCAGGCGCTCTAGATGTTCATGCCGCAGAGCGCCTCTACGATACGGCGACAACGCTGATTGATGGCGCGGTCAATAGTGACGTGTCGCTATCTTCGCTAACCTCTTGGATCGTTCAAGATACGTTTGATAACATTTATACACAGAATATTGCTGGTAGGGATGATCCAGCCGCATTTTTAGTCAGCGAAGCTGCCACTATTTACGTTGTTGATGATGATCTCGAGCCTGGAGAGAGGCAAAGCTTAGCGTTGGAATTAGACCCAGACGGGTTTGAAGAGCGTCCAGAGCTTTCCCCAGGCGGCAGCATTGACCAACTCTCTAAAACGTTTGCCATCAATGGGCAGCCGGACGGTGATGTTGAACTTATTACCGATTTTCGAGTGGGGGAGGCTCTAGGTCGAGATGAGCTGTTCATCGAGCTAGAGACTAGTGACGTTGAAATGCTTCGTGGTTACGATATGAGCAATGTTAGCGACAATGTTTATAGTGCTGGCTTCGGGAAATATGATGTCACTGAAGATGGTGTCGATAGTGCGACATTAGCTGACACTGATGTTGCTTTTGCTGTGTTTACAACTGCTGAATTTGGCGCAAACGGCGCTAATTGGCTTAGTGAGCTTGGGCTTCAAACTGGCGAAGTGATTTATTTGTTGGCAGGTAATAGCGATACGCAAGACAACCTTGATGATGCTTTATTACTGCGAGTGGAGGCGGTAGAAGAAAATAGTGTTACAGGCGACAGCTTAGGCGTGTTAGCAACCTTCGACAATTTGAATCTCGATGGCTTCTCTGGTTCTGGTGAAAACTGGAACACCAACTACTCCATCATTACCTAATTTGTAACTAAAAAAAACCCAGGCGGCCTTCCGGCAGCCTGGGGTTTTTAATTTGCCCCCCACGTGATTCCCTCAATCCATCATCACCCAGCCGCGCCCTATCTATTGTTGAATCCTGCCAAGCATCGTATAAAGGCGGTGCTTTGTGGCATATCAACGCAATAACAGACACCTCTTCGCTGGAGATACCCCCATGGGCGTGACCTATCACGAAAGCAATGCGCGTATGAGCCAAGTGGCCATTCATAACGGTACCGTCTACCTTGCGGGCCAAGTGCCGACGGATACCACGGTGGGCATGCGTGGGCAAACCGAGCAGGTGTTGGCGCGTATCGATGAGCTGCTGGCGCAGGCGGGCACCTCGAAAGAGCACTTGATCTCTGCCCAGGTGTGGGTCACCGACATGGTCGAGTTCGCAGAAATGAACGAAGCGTGGGAAGCCTGGGTAGTGCCGGGTCGCCCGCCGGTGCGCGCCGCGTTGGAAGCCAAGCTGGCCAAGCCCGAGTGGAAAGTGGAGATCATGGTCATCGCGGCACTGCCCGACGCCTGATCGGTTATCTCAAGGCAGTAGCGAGGGGGCGTTAACCAAGCGTTAACGCCCCCTCGCTTTTTATTCCGCGATCGTTTTATAGTGGAGTCTTCTTCTCACACTTCCCGAACGGTACGGTCATGTCCCAGTTCGAGCTGCATAGCCGCAACCTAGCGCAAGAACAGGTGGCACACACTCACGATTTTCACCAGTTGATACTGGCGACGTGTGGCGTGACTGAACTCTCCATGGAAGGCCAGGGTGAGCGGGTCACCGCTCGCCGAGGCTGTTTGATCCCCTCATCGCGCCATCACGAGTACCAAGGCGATGGCAGCAATCGAACACTGGTGCTGGATATCCCTGTGCAGCACTTAGCCACGCTGGAAAAGGGCAGTGAGATCGAGCGCTTATTCGATAAGCCGCGCTTCTTTACCGTGCCACCCGCTTTAAATCAGCTGACCCATGCGCTGGCGCATCAGCTGGATCAGTGCCCGGCGCTGCAAAACGAAATCGCCGTCCTGCTGCTGCGGGCGCTCTATATGTACCTGCACGATGCGCCAAAACAGACGGCTGACCAGCTCGGGGTTCGCTGTATTAGCGAGCGGCTGGATTTAGAGCGCTTGGATGCCTGGCTAGACCAACATCTGGCAGATGACATACGTGTCGAGCAGCTAGCAGCCCTGTGTGCATTGAGCCCTGGGCACTTTCACAGCTGTTTTCGTGAATTAACCGGGGTGACGCCGCTGGCCTATGTGCAGCGCAGGCGGCTAGAGCATGCGCGCACGCTGGTACGACATAGCGCGCTAAGCCTTGGCCATATTGCCATGCTGGTGGGCTTTCGCGATCAGGGCAGCTTTTCCCGCGCCTACCGGCGCTACTTTGAGATTTCCCCCTCATCTGACCGCTAATGGCTGACGTCCCTGTCTGCCTGACTTGCGGGCAAATTTACCCGAGTTTCGGGCAAGCACACGCCAAGGCATCGTCGTAGTCTCAAGAGGAACCCCACCTTCCTTGGAGAGACCCCATGGGCGTGACCTATCAAGACAGCAACCTCCGCATGAGCCAAGTCGCCGTGCATAACGGCACGGTCTATCTCGCAGGCCAAGTACCCTCGGATGCCACCGCCGATATGCGCGGACAAACGCAGCAGGTGTTAGCACGTATCGACCAACTGCTGGCCCAGGCAGGCACCTCTAAAGAGCAGCTGATCTCGGCGCAAATCTGGGTCACCAGCATGGCGGAATTCGACCAAATGAACCAAGCCTGGGATGCCTGGGTCGTGCCTGGTCGCCCACCGGTGCGTGCTGCGGTAGAAGCCAAATTGGCCAAGCCCGAGTGGAAGGTGGAAATCATGGTCATCGCTGCGCTGCCGGAGGCTTGATATGCAGGTCGTTTCAGCAGCGGAAGTCGCACAGCATCTCACTTGGCAGGGCGTCATCGACCGTTTGCGGCATACCTTTGTGAACGGAGTGGAGTCACCACCGCGCCACCATCACGCCATGCACCGGCCCGACGGCGAAGCCACCATGCTGCTGATGCCCGCCTGGGAAGCTGCTGGCTATATCGGTGTGAAGATGGTCAACGTGTTTCCGCAAAACGCCGAGCACGGTGTTCCGGCTATTTCGGGGCTTTACTTGCTCAGCGAAGGCAAACACGGCCAGCCGTTGGCGTGTATCGATGGCAGCGAACTAACCCGCCGCCGTACCGCCGCCGCCTCGGCGCTGGCGGCTCAAGCATTGGCCAATGAAGATGCCGACACCCTGCTGGTGGTGGGTACTGGCAAACTGGCTCCGATGGTGATCGAAGCCCACGCCAGCGTGCGCCCCATCAAACGGGTGCTGATATGGGGCCGTAATCCCAATAAAGCCGCCGCGATTGCCGAGGAGTATGCAGACCGCTTTGCTACTCAGGTGGTAGACGCGTTACCCGACGCTGTCGCGGAGGCCGATATCATCAGCTGTGTGACGCTCTCCACCCAACCGATCATCAAAGGCGAATGGCTCACGCCGGGTACGCACGTGGATTTAATCGGCGCGTTTCGCCCACAAATGCGCGAAACCGATGCCGCGTGTTTAGGCCGCGCGCAGGTGTTCGTAGACACCTACTCAGGCGCAAAAGGCGAAGCGGGGGATATTCTGCAGGCCATCGAGGAGGGCGCTTTTCAGTTTGACGCCATTCAAGCGGAGCTGGCCGAGGTGCTGTCCGGGGCCAAACCAGGGCGCTCGGGTAAGGAGGCCATCACGCTGTTTAAATCGGTAGGCGCTTCTCTTGAGGATCTCGCCGCCGCCATCGAACTATGGGAGTCACTGCCCAAGCATCATTCATAAAACCACGCTGCAGGCCTGGCCAGACAACAACAATAAAGGCCGCTACGCCAGCAGCACTGCAACGCCAGTCATAACGAAGACCATCAATAACCAAAACGAGGTGTGTTATGAACGCTAAGCGCTCTTTACTCTTCACTGCCCTAGCAGCCCTCCCGCTGGCCATTGCCAGCAACACGGCCCAGGCCCAATCTTATGAAATGGTGATTGCGACCCAACTTCCGGAGGATATGAGCAACAACGAAATCTATCCGGCGCTGGTGCATTTTAAGAATCTCGTGGAAGCCCGCACCGATGGCGATCTCGAAGTGACGATCTTCGGCGGTGGCCAGCTCGGTTCTGAAGTAGAAAATGGCTCGGAAGTGCAGGGTGGCCGTACGTTACAGTCCACCATCATGTCTGCCGGGGCCATGTCGTCGTTCTATGGCGACTACCAAGCGGTGACCGCGCCGTTCCTCTTTACCAGCTGGCGGCAGGCGTGGACGTTCTTCGATAGCGAGTGGTTTGCCGACTTTATGTCGGGCACCGTGGAGGCCGCAAACATGCGCTATCTAGGTACCTTCGATGACGGCGGCGGCTTCGTGGCTTTCACCAACAACGTCCGCTTGATCGAGACCCTGGAAGACCTAGAAGGGCTCAATATTCGTACTGAAGAGAACCCGGCCCACGTTGCCATCATGCGCTCGCTAGGCGCCTCCGCGACGCCACTGCCCTGGGGCGAGCTGATCACCGCACTGGAAACCGGATTAGCCGATGGCCAGTTCAACGCGCCGGTGCTCAATACCACGTTCAACTTCGATGCGGTGACCGACTACACCACGCTCACCGGGCATGTGTATAACAGCGCGCCCTGGATGGTGAGCGAGTCCTGGTACCAATCGCTGCCGGAATCCCATCAGCAGGCGGTGATTAGCTCGGCACGGGAGGCTATTCAGCTCAGCCACGGCATGTCGGGCGCCCTTGCCACCGCCAGTTGGGTCGAGTCCTGCGAGCGTTTCGAGGCCTGCTATCTGATGCCCGATGCCGAACGTGAGCGCATGGCCGAGATTGCCCGCCCCGCCTGGCAGGAGTGGATCGTCAATGACTTCGGAATGGACGAAGCGCGTGTGCAGGGCCTGCTGGATGAGGTCGAACGCGTGGGCCAGCAGCTAGCGGAAGATGATCTGCGAATTTACGGACAATAACGGTAATCAACGCTGGGGCCCTACGCCCCAGCGTGAGGAATGGCCATGGGCGTTTTGACTCCTTTACGTCGCGTGAGCGATCTGGTCAATCAGGTCGCTATCGTGGTGTGTGTAGGCTGTATTTTGGCGATGCTGGGCATCTCTTTTACCGCATTTTTATACAAACTGATCACGGGCAGCACGCTGAGCTGGACCTACTCGCTGGCGCGGCTGTTTTTGCCCTGGATTGGTTTTCTCTCGATGACGATTTCGCTGCGCTATGGCGAGCACGTCGCCATGACACTGCTAGTACGCAGCCTGCCAAAAGTGATGGTGCAGGTGGCCGCCGGGCTCTGCCTAGCGGTGATCGGCCTATTTGCACTCTTGCTTACCTGGTATGGCTGGGACTACTTCACTAGCGCCACCCAGGTGTACATGGTCTCTGACCAAATCCGCATTCCTAGCAAGGTCACTGCCATCGTGGTGCCGATAAGCGGCGTGATGATGCTGCTGCACTTGGTGCATGGGTTTGCACTGCTAGAACACTTTATGGACGAGCAGGACGTGATTGGCGAGCTTATCGACACCGCTGATAGGGAGCACCGTTCATGACACCTGCGATCATTGCGTTCGTCGTCCTGCTACTGATTGGCGCGCCGGTAGCCGTCGTGATGGCGATGTCCGGGTTGGCGGGCGGTTTTGCCATTGGCGGCGAACGGATGCTCGGCATCATCGCCGACCGCATGTTCTCCGGCGTTTCCGGCTTTCTGCTGATCGCCGTACCCTACTTCATTTTCACTGCTGAGCTAATGAACCAGGGCGGGCTAACCCACAAGCTGATTGCCTTCAACAATGCGCTGTTTGGCCGAGTACGGGGCTCGCTTTCTCACGTGAACATTTCGGTCTCGGTATTCTTTGCGGGCCTCACGGGGGCAGCGGTGACCGATACGGTGGCCATCGGCAAAATCATGATTCCCGAAATGAAAAAGCAGGGGTACGACGCGGAGTATGCGGCGGCAGTGACTGCATGCTCGTCGATCATCGGGCCGATCATTCCCCCCAGCGTGGTGATGGTGGTCTACGCTACGTTGCTGCGGGATATTTCGGTCATCGACTTGTTTGCCGGTGGCATCATCCCTGGCTTGCTAATGGCCTTGGCATTGTTGGGCGTCAGCTTCTTTTTAGCCTGGAAGCGCAACTACCCGAAACAAGCCCCCACGCCCTTCAAAATGGCCATGATGTCGTTCGTGCTGGCACTACCCGCGCTGGTGGTGCCGTTGATCATTCTGGGCGGCATTCTCTCAGGCCTCACGACCATTACCGAAGCGTCGGGGTTTGCGGCGGTGTACGCCATCGTGATCGGCGTGGTGTTCTACCGGAACCTGACGTGGCGAAAAATCTGGGAGGCGCTCGTCACCACCGTGCGCTTTTCTGGGGTGGTGTTTTTCCTGCTGGCCACCTCGGCTGTGCTGGGCTGGTTCGTGACCCGCTCCGGTATCGCTCGGGATGCGGCCAGTATCATCACCACCTTTAGCGATGCGGCCTTCGTGCAGCTGATGCTGGTCTGCCTGCTGCTTCTGGCGGTGGGAACGGTGATGGACGTACTGCCCGCGCTGGTGGTCATTGCGCCAGTGCTAGTGCCCGCGATGATTCAGCTTGGCTTTGATCCGCTCCACTTCGCTATCCTGATGATCGTGGTGCTCAATATCTCTAACGTTACACCGCCGGTGGGAATGACGCTAATGACGGCCGCGCGAATAGCCGAGGTGCCCTACGAACGGGCCATCGTGGCATCGCTGCCGTTTTACGTCTCGTTCTTGGTGGTGATCGTGCTGCTGGCGGCCTTCCCGGCGCTCTCTACCTGGATACCGTCACTGCTGTGACTAGCTAAGGACTGCGACTCATGAAGTGTTTTTACCACCCTGACCAAGCGATGCATGCGCCGCCTACCTTCCTGCTACGTGGCCAGCCCGCCGCCTCGCCAGAGGGCCCGGTGCGTGCCGAGCTGCTAACGCAGGGGTTAGCGAAGGCTGGCTTAGTGTTCACTGCGCCAGTGGAGTCAGACTCTCCCACGCTGCGTAAACGCCTGGAGCAGATTCATACGCCGCGCTATTTGACGTTTTTAGAAACGATCTACGCCCGCTGGCAGGCGCTGCCCAATGCCGCCGAGTTCGTGGCACCCAACATTCACCCCTGCGGCGGCGGCTTCCACTATCCCCGCCATCCCATTGGGCAAGCGGGCTGGCACCTGCACGATATGGCTTGCCCGCTTAGCGCGACCAGTTTTCAAGGCGCACTGGCCTCCGCCGCCACTGCTCAGGCAGCCGCTGAAGCCGTGCTGGCGGGGGAGGAAGTTGCCTATGCGCTATGCCGCCCGCCGGGCCATCACGCCGGGCCGGAGCGGGCTGGCGGCTTTTGTTTGCTGAATAACTCGGCGCTGGCCGCCACCGTGCTGCGCGAACGTTTTGCCAAGGTGGCGATCATCGATGTGGACCTGCACCACGGTAACGGCACCCAGGATATTTTCTACGCCAGGGGCGACGTATGGACAGGCTCGCTGCACGCTGACCCGAGTGATTTTTATCCCTTTTTCTGGGGCGGCGCGGACGAAGAGGGCGGCGATGAAGGTGTAGGGGCCAACGTCAATCTCCCTCTGCCGGTGGGCAGCGATGGCGAGGTCTATTTGGATGCCCTGGCGATCCTGATCGACCACCTGCAGCGCTTTGAACCGGATGCCGTCGTGGTGGCACTCGGACTCGATGCCCATAAAGAGGACCCGCTCGCGGGCCTCAACGTGGAAACCGAGGCGTTCATCGAGGTGGGAAAACGCCTGCGAGCGCTCGCGCTACCCATGGTCATCGTGCAGGAGGGTGGCTACCCCACCGAGCATTTAAGCGCCAACCTGGCGGCCTTTATGCAGGGGTTTAACGTATGAGCAGCACCGGTTTCTATTGGCACGAGCGCTGCTTTTGGCACGATCAGGGTGCCATCGGCGTATTCTCTGCGCCGGGCGAATTTCTGCAGCCCCAAGCCGCCTCGGAAAGCCCCGAGAGTAAGCGGCGGTTGAAAAATATCCTGGAAGTCAGCGGGCTGATCGACGAGCTGCACGTGGTCAAGCCCCCCGCTGCCACGCTGTCCGACCTTAAGCGTTTTCATACCCCGTGCTACCTGGATGAACTGCAGGCAGGAGACAACGCCCAGGGCGGCAATGGCGGCGACTGCGCGCCTTACATGCCGGGCAGTTGGGCGGCGGCGACGCGCTCAGCAGGGTTGGCCATTGCCGCTGTGGAGGCCGTGGCGCTGGGCGAGGTGGCTAACGCCTATGCGCTGTGCCGCCCGCCGGGCCACCATGCCGAAGCCGACCAGGGCCGAGGGTTCTGCCTGTTGGGCAATATTCCCGTGGCGGTGCTGCGTGCTCGCGCCCTTGGCCAAGTCAAGCGCGTGGCGATACTCGATTGGGACGTTCACCACGGCAACGGCCAGCAGGCGGCGTTCTATCACGACCCCGATGTCTTCACCGTTTCCATCCATCAAGCGGCCAACTACCCGCTGGAAACCGGTGGTTTCGATGAGCAGGGCGAAGGAGCCGGGATAGGCGCCAACCTGAATCTGCCGCTGCCTCCTGGCTGTGGCCTAGGGGCCTACGCGTATGCCATGGAAATGCTGGTGCTGCCCGCGCTGGAAGCGTTCGCCCCCGACCTGATCGTGGTGGCCTGCGGCTATGATGCCTGCGCCAAAGACCCGCTCGGCAAGATGCTGCTCAACAGCCAAGCCTTCGCCACCATGACGGCCCACGTCATGGCCGTGGCAGAACGCTGCTGCAGCGGCAAGCTGGTGGTGGTGCATGAAGGCGGCTACTCCGAAGGCTATGTGCCGCTCTGCGGCCACGCGGTGATTCAAACCCTCGCAGGCAGCCACACGGCTGTAGTCGACCCGCAAAACGATGAAATTGCCGCCTGGGGCTACCAAGCGCTGCAGCCGCATCAGCAGGCGCTCATCGATGGCTGGCAACAACAGTGGGAGCAAATGACCCGATGACACCGCTTTATGATCGTGACGGCTGGATTTGGCAGGATGGCCAGTGGCTGGCCTGGCGGGACGCCAAAGTGCATGTGTTCATCCATACGCTGCACTATGGCATGGGCTGTTTTGAAGGCGTGCGCGCCTACGCAGGGCCGCAAGGCCCGCAGCTGTTTCGGGTGGCGGAGCACACGCGAAGGCTAGTGGAAAGCGCCCACGCGCTGGATATTCCGCTGCCGTTTAGCGAAGCCGAACTGATCGATGCTCAGCGTGAGAGCCTGACCAAAAACGGGCTAAGCAGCGCCTATTTAAAGCCCACCGTGTTTCTGGGCGCGGAAGGCCTGGGGCTGCGTGCCCAAGGGCTGACCACTCATGTCATGATTGCCGCCTGGGATTTAGGGCCCTACCTTTCCCCGCACGCAGCGTCCCACGGACTGCGCGCCTTGACCTCCTCCTGGGCGCGCCATCACGTCAACATCAGCCTTTGCCGTGCTAAAACCAGCGGCCACTACGTGAATTCGATGCTGGCGCTCAACACGGCAGTCAAAGCGGGCTTTGATGAAACCATCATGCTCGACCCCGAAGGCTACGTGGCCGAGGCCTCGGCGGCGAACGTCTTTTTACTGCGTGATGGCGTGCTGCACACCCCGGAAGTGACCTCCTGCCTGCAGGGCATCACCCGGGATAGCGTCATTCAACTGGCCCGGGATGTGTTGGGCATCGAAGTCAAAGAACGGCGCATTACCCGCGATGAGCTTTACACCGCCGATGAGGCATTTTTGACCGGCACCGCCGCCGAAATTCTGCCGCTAAGAGAGCTGGATGGGCGCAGAATCGGCACTCGCGCCGGGGCGCCGCCCCTTAGCGAGCCGATGGCGGCGAATAGCGTGACGGCTCGGCTCCAGCATCTTTATCGCCAAGCAGTGCGCGGCGAGTTAGACGCCTACCGGCACTGGCTAACACCGGCATAACGGTGGCTGATCGCTTTTTAATCGCCCCGGCATCGCACCGGGGCAAACGGCGCTAGCCGTGCTGCTGAAGCGCTTTTTCCAGCGTGGCCAATCTGCCGGGCGCTAACGCGTCTTCGACCGCTGTAATCCGGATCACGTTGGCCAATTCCGGGTGGGCGAGGCGGGCTACCAGCACGCCCTCGGCCAACAGCTCCTGATGCACCGCCGCCGCCAACTCCGCGCTGGGTAGCCGAATGCCGACGAAGTTCGTCGCGCTGGGCAGCACGTCGGCCCCCAGGCCGATAAAGTGCAGCGCCAGCTGCTCGCGGCGGGCTTTCACCGCTTCGATGTGCTGGCGTACTTCGTCGGGGTGATCGAGCACGACTTCAGCCGCCGCCTGGGTGAACGACGACACCGCGTAGTGAATACGCACTTTCATCATCATCGCCAGCACGTCGGGCTCGGCAATCGCGTAGCCAATACGCATGCCGGCCAGGCCGTGCGCCTTGGAGAGCGTACGCAGGCGAATTACCCCCGGCAGCGCTGTGCCGAGGAACTCGCTGCCTGCATCATCACGAAAATCGCCGTAGGCCTCGTCCAGCAGCAGCCAGCACGCCTCCGGCAGCGCCTCGCGCAGCTTGAGAATCGCGCTATCGCTATGCAGGTGTCCGCTAGGATTGTCGGGGTTCGCCAGGTACACCAACCGCGCCTCTTCTTGATGGGCGGCGGCTGCCAGCGCTTCTAAATCCGGGGCGAGCACGCCGGGGGCTTCATGGTAGCTGGGCTCGATCAAGTGGCAGCCCTGGCCCTGGGCGAAGTAACCGAAGGTAGGGTAGGTGCCTGCGGTGCTCACCACCGCATCGCCCGCCGTGCAGGTAGTGCGCAGCGCCAGGGCGATCAGACTATCGGCACCGGCATCCACCAGCAGATGCTCCAGCGGAATGTTCTGCTGCGCGCTCAAGCGCTGGCGCACTCCCAAGGCCTCGGCATCGCCATAGCAGTACACGTGCTGTGCCACCGCGTCGCCAAAGTGCTCCCGCAGGGCGCGGTGCGGCATGTCTAACCCCTCGTTAGAGCCCAGCCGATGGGGAAGCTCCCGGCCAAGTTTCCGCTCCAACACTTTAATGCCCGGGAATGGGTTGTGGGGACCTTCGCCGGTCAGGTGCGCGGGGTGGCGGGGCGTTGTATGCGAGGACATGGGCGAATCCTAAAAATAAAAGTGGTTAGCTTAAAATCTTACCGCGATTCAGTAGTCGGTGTGGGTCAAGCGCGTGCTTTAGCGTCTGCATCAGTTCGATTTCCGCGCTAGAGCGGCAGGTGCTTAGCCAGGGACGTTTCTCCAGGCCGATACCGTGCTCGGCAGAGACCGAGCCGCCCAGTGCGGCCAGCGGTTGATAGACCATGGCCTCTACCTCGCGCCGAACCGGCAGCTCGGCACTGCCCGCGCTTACGGAAATATGCAGGTTGCCATCACCTAAATGGCCAAACACCACCAGTCGTGCGTCGGGCCAGCGCTTGGTCAACTGCGCTTCCAGCGCATCGGTATAGCGCTGCATCTCGGCAATCGGCAGGCTGACATCGAAGGTCAATACGGGGGCAAGGCCTTTGACCAGGCCTTCGATATCCTCGCGTATTGCCCATAGGCCGTCGCGCTGGGTGCTCGACTGCGCCAAGACAGCATCGACGATCAGCCCGCTCTCTAGCGCGCTTTCCAAGGCTTCACGAAACTGGGTAGCGTTACGCTCGGCATCGCTGCCTAGCGATTCGATGATCACATAGAAAGGGTGCTCAGGAGCAATCGGTGGAGCGTGGCGGCCAAGCGTTTCCGTCAGCAAGTGGTAGTGGTTCTGCCACATGACTTCGAAAGCACCCAAACTGCCGCCCAGCGCTTTCCCCATCTGGCTGAGCAGCCCCGTCAGTGCGTCGAAGGAGGGGCAGGCCACCATTGCGGTTTGTTCAAAAGGCGTCGGGGGCTGCAAGCGTAGCACGGCGCGGGTAACGATCCCTAGCGTGCCTTCGCTGCCGATGAAGAGCTGCTTTAAATCGAACCCGGCGTTGTTCTTCAGCATCCGGTTCATGGAGCTGACCACCCGGCCGTCGGCCATGACGGCCTCTAGCCCCAGCACCTGTTGGCGCATCATGCCGTAACGAATCACCCGCACGCCCCCGGCGTTGGTGGCGATATTGCCCCCGATGGTGCAACTGCCCCGCGCGCCCAAATCCAACGGGAACTGCAGGCCTACCTCTCTGGCGGCTTCCTGCACCCGCTGCAGCGGTGCCCCCGCCTGCACGGTCAGCGTCCCGCCCACGCGGTCTATCTCTTCGATGGCCGTCATGCGTTCGAGGGAAATCACCAGCTCGTCGGGGCATGCTTCGGCGCCGTGCACCAGCCCCGTCAAACCGCCGTGAGTCACGATTGGCTGCCTTGACTCATGGCAGGCGTGCATCACCGCCGAGAGCTGTTCTGTATCCGCCGGCCGAACGATAGCGCCTGCTTGGCAGGGGGCGCCGGTCATCCAATCCTCACGCCGACTGCTCACATCGTCGCCGGTCAATACATGAGGCGCGCCGACGATGGCACGCAGCGTTTTCAGGGGTATTTGCATGTGTGTTCCTTCGCCTATCGTGTCCATTTCGTCAATCACGCGGTGGCTGCCACGGGCGCTTCGCGGCCTGGAATGGCGTCGAGCAGGTCTTGGGTATACGCCTCACGCGGGGCGAGAAAAATCTGCTCGGCGCTGCCTTGCTCGACGATACGGCCGTATTGCATCACCACGATGCGGTCACACAGCTGAGCGGCGACGCGCAGGTCGTGGGTAATGAATAGCAGCGAAAGCGATAGGCGCTGTTTCAATTCCTCCAGCAGTTCCAGCACCTGGGCTTGAATGGAGACGTCGAGGGCGGAGACGGCTTCGTCGGCGACGATCAGTTCCGGGTTGAGCGCCAGCGCTCGGGCGATGCCGATTCGCTGGCGCTGGCCGCCGGAAAATTCGTGGGGGTAGCGCTCCACGGCGCTGGCGCCCAGGCCCACCATATCGAGCAACTCTCCTGCCTGTTTCAGTGCGGCGGCCTTCGGCGTGCCGTTGGCCATCGGCCCTTGGGCAATCGCCATGCCCACCTTAGTGCGTGGGTTGAGCGAGGCGTAGGGGTCTTGGAAGATCATCTGCACCCGGTGGCGCTCGCGGCGCAGCGCGTCGCCTTTTAGCTGCGAGAGGTTGACGCCGTCCAGCAGCAGCTCGCCGCTATCCGGATGCTCCAGGCGCACCACGCAGCGGCCCAGAGTCGATTTCCCCGAGCCGGATTCGCCCACGATACCCACGGTTTCCCCCCGGGCGAGCGTGAGCGATACGTCATTCAGCGCATGTACCTCGCGGGCAGGCTTGAACCAGCCGCCTCGCGAGCGGAACACTTTTTGCAGCCCCTTGATTTCCAGCAGCGGCGCGACCTGGTCGGTGTCGCGGTGGGGCGGCACCGCATTACTGGGAATGGCCGCAATCAGCGCCTGGGTGTAGGCGTCTTGAGGGTTCTCCAGCACAGAGCGGGCGTCACCCAACTCGACGATCTTGCCGTGGCGCATCACGCACACGCGGCTGGCAATCTCGGCCACCACGCCAAAGTCGTGGGTGATGAACATGACGGCCATGCCGCGCCGCTGCTGCAGGTCGCGAATCAGCGCCAGAATCTGCGCTTGGGTGGTGACATCCAGCGCCGTGGTGGGCTCATCGGCAATCAGCAGCGTGGGCTCTAGCGCCAGCGCCATAGCAATCATCACCCGCTGGCGCTGGCCGCCGGAAAGCTCGAACGGGTAGGCGCGAATGGCTTTCTCCGGCTGCGGAATACCGACTTCGATGAGCAGTTCCAGTGCGCGGGCCTGGCGCTCCTTGGGGGTAAGCTGACCGTGGGCTTCGAATACCTCGGCAATCTGTGCGCCGACGCGCATCAGCGGGTTCAGGGCGGTCATCGGCTCTTGGAAAATCATGCCGATTTTCAACCCGCGCAGGGTGCGGTGCTGCTTTTCCGTCACAGCGAGCAGGTCCTGCCCTTCGAACAGCACTTCGCCCTGGGTGGCGCTCACGCCTTTGGGCAGTAGGCCCATGATGGCGTTCGCCGCCATCGATTTTCCAGAGCCCGATTCACCCACCACGCACATGATTTCTCCGCGCATGACCTCGTAGCTAACGCCCTCGACCGCGAGTGCGCGGTCGGCCCCTTTCGGGAGGGCAATGCTCAATTCGCGAATGCTGAGGACCGTTTCTGTAGTGACATCCGTCATGGCGAGCTCCTAGCGTTCGCGGGAAAGTTTCGGGTTGAGGGCGTCGTCGAGTCCTTCGCCCACCAGGTTGAGCGCGAGCACCGTCAGGAGGATGGCCAAACCGGGGAAGAAGCTTAGCCACCACGCCTGACGAATGACCGTTCGCGCCGCCCCAATCATGTAGCCCCAGGACATCACGTTGGGATCGCCCAAACCGAGAAATGACAGCGCCGACTCCAGCAGGATCGCGGTGGCCACCATCAGCGAGGCAAGCACGATAATCGGCGATAACGTGTTGGGCAGAATCTGGCGCAGAATGATCGTGCTATTGGATTGGCCCACCAAGCGGGCGGCTTCGACATACTCGCGGTTGCGCAGCGACATGAACTCCGCGCGCACCAAACGCGCCACCGGCGGCCAGCTGACAATCGCAATCGCCAGGACGATCGAGGTGACGCTGGGCTGCATGATCGCCACCAGCACGATGGCCAGCGCAAAGTTGGGAATCGTCTGGAAGAACTCGGTAAAGCGCATCAGCGCGTCATCGACCAAGCCCCCGTAGTAACCGGCAATGGCCCCAAGCGGCACGCCAATCAATAAAGCAACGCAGGTGGATACCAGCCCGATCAATAGCGAGACCCACGCGCCGTGCATCAGGCCCGCCGCCACGTTACGGCCCATGGTGTCGGTGCCCAGCAAAAAGCCCTCCTGGGAGAACGGCGGCAAAAAAGGCCGCTGCACCATGCGCCAGGGCGATTCAGGAAACAGCACGGGGGCCAGCACCGCCATGGCAATCATCAGCAGCAGAATGACCAGCCCCACGAGGGCCCCACGGTTCTGCGCAAAGCGTGCGAAAAGGCTCATGACGCCCCCTTGATACGCGGATCGGCCAGGCGATACACCACGTCGGTGATGATGTTGAAGACGATGACCAGCGCCGCCGAGAAGAAGAAAATGCCCAGTAGCAGGTTGTAGTCCCGCTGCTGCAGCGCTTCGAACATCAGGCGGCCGATACCGGGCCAGGCAAACACGGTTTCGGTTAGGATCGCCCCGCCCACCATTTGCCCGGCCTGCAGGCCCGCCAGCGTGATGATGGGAAGCAGAGCGTTGCGCAGCACGTGGCGGCGCTGAATGACCCCCGGCTTGAGCCCTTTGGCCCGCGCCGTTTTGACATAATCCTGCTGAGCGGCATCCAGCATGGAGGTGCGCGTCATGCGGGTATAAATCGCCATAAAAAATAGCGCCAGCGTAGTGGCGGGGAGCACCAAGTGCTTAGCCACATCGAGCACCAGCGCAAACCCTGTGTGGCCCGCGCCCACGGTATACAGCCCGTAGGCGGGCAGCCAGCCCAGGTAAACCGAGAACACCACCACCGACATCAGCGCCACCCAAAACAGCGGCGTGGCGTAGAACACCAGCGCTAACGCCATGATCAGCGAGCCGGACGGTTTCTTGACACGGGCGGCCGCCATGGAGCCGGCCACGATGCCCAACACCAGCGAGAGTACGAAGGCGGTGCCGGTCAGCAGCAAGGTGGCAGGTAAGCGATCCATGATCAGATCGAACACCGGCACGCCCAGCCGATAGGAGTAGCCGAAATCGAGCATGGCGATACCTGACACATAGCGCCAAAGCTGCACGTACATCGGCTGGTCGAGCCCGAAGCGCTCGCGTAACTGGTCGAGAAACTCCTGGTCGGCGGCACCGGCTTCGCCCGCCAGAATGGCGGCCGGGTCCCCGGGGGCCATTTGAATCAGTAAAAAGTTAAAAATAACGATGAGAAACAGCACAATCACGGCTTTGAACAGCCGCATCAGAACGAGGCGCGCATAAACCATAAGTCGTTTCCTGAAGGATACCTTCGAGACATAGCTAACGAGCGATAGCTAAAAAAAAACCAGGCAGCTCGCGCTACCTGGGTGGCCTGGCCTAGCGATCTAACCAAGCATCTTTAAAGCCGTCGTTAACTCCCACGCCCGAGGTGACGAGGTTTTTCACATCACAGCGGTACAGCGTCGGGAAACCCAGTTCCATCAGCCAGCCGACCGGGACATCCTCATGCAAAATTTCCTGTACTTCGTGGTACAGCGCTTCACGCTCTTCATCGGGGAAGGCGGTGGCGGCCGCGTTGAAAAGTTCGTCTACGCGCTCGTTTTCATAGCCTTCGACGTTATTCCAGGGCGAGCCCTTGGCGATGTTGTCGGACAGGTAAGTGCGTGAAATCCCCAGTGCCGGATCGCCATACTGATAGAGGTAGGTAAAGGCCAGGTCGTACTCCCAATCGCCCAGGCGTTGGTTCCAGCCGCCCACGTCGGTGGCTTGGGTGCTGACGTTGATACCCACTTCACGCAGATTTTGTTGCACGGCTTCGGCCCAACGGGTCCAGGTCTCGCCGTAGGGCAGCGGTAGGATGGTGATCTCCTCCCCGTCGTAGCCCATTTCGTCGAGCAGCTCGCGGGCACGCTCAGGGTTGTGATCGTAGGGCTCCAGGTCGTCGTGTTGGAAACGCGCGTTAGAGCCAAACGCCGAGAGCGGTACGTTGCCCAGGCCGTTCCACAGCACGTCCTTGGCAAAATCGCGATCCATGGCGTACATGACCGCTTGGCGGAAGCGTTTGTCGGCGGTCGGGCCTTCGCGGTTATTCATCCATAGCATGGCGAAGGGGCTGAAGTACTCGTGGCCCTCTTCGGTCATACAGACGTTATCCATGGCCGAAAGGCGCGGAATATCGAAGTTTTCCACGGTGCCGCTGGGCAAGACATCGATGGTACCGTTTTCGAACGCCACCGCGCGGGAGCCGCCATCGGGAATCACGTGCCAGTTGACGCCATCCAGATAGGGCAGCCCCTCTTCATAGTAGTCGTCATTTTTGACCAGCTCGATGACGGTGCCGCGCTCCCAGTTGGCAAACTTGAACGGGCCCGTGCCAATCGGGTGGTCGTTATGCTCGTTATTACGGAAGTCGGTGCCCGCGTAGAGGTGCTCGGGCACCATGGTGAATGTGCCCGCCTCGAACGAGATCAGGAAAGGCCCAAATGGCTCCGTCAGTGTGAATACCACCGTGTGGTCGTCGGTGGCCTCGATGCTTTCCACATGCTGTAACACGGCCCGCGCGCTGGGATTCAACTCACGGTGGAAAACATCGGCGGAGAACACTACGTCATCGGCGGTGAAGGGTTCACCGTCGTGCCAGGTCACGTCTTCCCGAAGATGAAACGTGTAAGTGCGCCCATCGTCACTGACCTCCCACGACTCGGCCAACTGCGGCATGGGTTCTAAATCCGTGGTGTAACGCAGTAGCCCCTCATAGATATTGCCCGCGACGGTGCGGGTAGGGGCGTTTTGAATCATGCCCAGCACCAAGCCCGGCGGTTCAGGCTGAATGATCGTATCGATGGTGCCGCCCGATTGGGGCTCTTGGGCCGTGGCGGCGGTGGAAAGGGCAAGCGCTGCAGCGGTAATGGCCCAAGCCAAAGGTGTCTTCATGTTTCTTGCTCCTCGGTTATTAGCACGTAATGGGGTTACGTCGTCGTTAGGCGAGCGAGGCGTGACGGTAGCGACCGATTGTGATGTTTGTTGGAGGTCCTCTTTGACCATAGCAGCGCTTGGTTAAACTGTCGACAGTCGTCAATCGGCCGTCGACAAATAGTTCGTTTTCGTCATACTGAGCAGTATATGGATGATCGAGAGTGCACTTTATGGCCCCTCCGCTAGCCGCGCCCAATACCTACATTCAGCAGCACAACCTGGTCGAGCAGGTGGCCGATTACTTAACGCAAGCGATTATTCAGCAGCACTTTTTACCCGGCGAGCGCCTGTCAGAAGTGCAGCTCTCCAAAGACCTAGGCGTGAGCCGTGCGCCTGTGCGTGAAGCGGCGCGTTTGCTGGAGAGTCGCGGCCTGCTGATCTCGAAACCGCGACGTGGGTTTTTCGTTAGGGCGTTGAATGCCGTTGAACTGGAAGACGTCTTCGATCTGCGGCTGTGCTTGGAGCGGCACGCCATTCAGCGGTTGGCCGAGCGTTACAGCGGCGAGGCTGAGCGCGCGTTGAAACAACAAGTAGAGGTGTTGTGCGAGGCGGCCGCCAGTAACGACGGGACGCGCCGTATCGAGGAAGACCTGCAGTTTCACCGCCTCATGTTGCACTACGCAGGCAACGAGCGGCTGCTGCGCGCCTTCGATAACCTGACCCACGAGCTGCGGCTCTGTATCACGCTCATCACCAAGACCCACGAAGCCCCCGACACCATCGCCACCAGCCATTTCAAGCTGCTGGATGCCCTAGCCAGTGGCCAGGCGGCTACATGCCGCGATGCCATCGATTACCACATCGGCGTCGCCCGCGATTTCGTGGTGAAAGGGGTGAGCGACAGCGGAGCCCCCTTACCATGAAGACGTTCTTTCACGCGGATCAGGCGCTCCATCATCCGCAGACCTACTTCTCCCGGGGCAAAATGCGCACGCCTCAAGAAGTGCCCGAACGCGCCATGCACTTGCTGGCCGCTGCCAAGCGGCTGGGCTTTGATATTCGGAGTCCTGCGGATCACGGCGTGGGGCCGATCAGGGCCGTGCACTCGCTGCCCTATCTGCGTTTTCTGGAAAGCGCCCATCGGCGCTGGCAGGCGGTGGGCGAGGATTGGGGGGAGGAGGTGATCTCCAATATCTTCGTGCGTTCGCCCAACGCCCTGCGCGGCATCCTGGCCGAAGCGGCGCGCTATCTGGCCGATGGCAGCGCGCCGGTGGGGCAGCACACTTGGCACTCTGCGTACTGGTCGGCGCAAAGTGCCGTGGCGGGTGCCGAGGCGTTACTGGCCGGGGAGCCTTTCGCCTATGCGTTGTCTCGCCCGCCGGGCCACCACGCGGGCATCGACTCTGCGGGTGGTTTCTGCTTTCTCAACAATGCCGCCATTGCGGCTCAGCATCTCACCTCGCGGTTTCCGCGCATCGTCGTGCTCGACCCGGACATGCACCACGGTCAGGGCATACAGGAGATCTTCTACCAGCGCGACGATGTGCTCTATATCTCCATCCATGGCGATACCACCAACTTCTACCCAGCGGTCTCCGGTTTCGAAGAGGAGCGCGGGAAAGGGGCAGGGCTGGGCTACAACCTCAACCTGCCCATGCCGCACGGGTCAAAAGAGGCGGTGTTTTTCGACCGCTTGGCGGACGCTTGCCAGGCCATTCGCCTGTTCGAGCCCGACGCGCTGGTACTGGCACTGGGGTTCGATATCTATGAGCGCGACCCTCAAGCCAAAGTGGCCGTCTCTACCGCCGGGTTTGCGGAACTTGGCCGTCGGGTAGCAGAGCTGAACGTACCCACCCTGGTCGTGCAGGAAGGCGGCTACTACCTGGAAGGGCTGGAAGCCAACGCGGTGAGCTTTTTTGAGGGGTTGTTGGGTAAGGCGTAATCAATAAGACAAGCGCTGGAGGTGTCTGGCAAGATAGCGTTTTCGGACGTTAAACGATCAAGGACACGGCATGGCGCATCTGCTACGCATCGTGATGATTCACGGCCACCTGAACGGCGTGGTCGAGCTCAGTGTGGACGGCCACACCAATATTTGCGGTACCAACGCGTCGGGCAAAACCACGCTCCAGCGGCTGGTGCCGGTGTTTTACGGCGAGCTGCCCAACAAGGTGGTGCCGAAAACCCGCATGAAATTCGATGCGTTCTATTTGCCCCACCGCAATAGCTACCTGGTGTATGAGTACCGCCGCGAAGCGGGCAACGTGTGTCAGGCGGTGCTGACCCGCAAGCAGGAAGGCGGTGTGGAGTACCGCTTCGTCGGCGCGCCCTACCGCCCGGAAGACTACCTGGTCGACACCGAGCAGGGGCCGCTGGCGCTGGACTACACCCAGTGGGCCAGCGAGCTACGCCGCAGCGGCACGCCCGTTTCTCCCAAGCTGGGGGCCACCTCCGAGTTCCGCTCGGTGATCCAGAACGACTTTACCCAGCTCCACGGCAACAGCCGCGAGGGCTTGAAACTGCGCCAGATCGCCGCCCAATTCAGCCTGGTGAATCCCGAGCGGCGCATTCGCCATATCGAAAAGCTGGTCTCGGCGGTGCACGCCAAAGAGGGCAAGATGGACACCCTCAAGACCATGCTGGCGGCGATTTTCGAAGAGGACGGCGTCGAGCTACCCGTCACTCGCATTCGCAGTGCCAAGGCCCGCGAATGGATTGCCCAGATGCGCCAATCCATGCGCCTGGAGCCGCTGCAGGCCGCGCTGGCCAAACTCTCCGGCATCGACCGCGAGCTGGCCGAACTCGACGCGACGCTGTGGCAGCTCAAACCCCAGCTAGCCGCCGACCGGGAACGGACCCAGCGGCAAATGGCTGACCTGGAGAGCGAACTCAACCGCCATCAGCGGGAGTTCCAGGCCGAGGAGCAGGCCTACACCGAGCGGCGGGATGCGCTCAACGACCAGCACAGCGAAGTGGCAAGCGACCTGCAGCATACCCAGCGTCGCCTCAACGACCTGCAAACCCGCTTCGAGCAGTACGCCGATGCCGACATGCCCGGCCTGGAGCGGGACATCAACGCGCTGCCCCAATGGCGCGAACAGCGCGACCAGCTGCAACAACATCTGCAAGTGATGCAGGACGCAGTGAAGGAAAGCCAGGCGCGCCTGGATGGCCGACTGCGCGAACTCTCCGAAAACCTCGCCCGCCAGACCCAGGAGAGCCAGGAACTGATCGACGCGCTGGTGGAGGAGAAAGCCGAGCGCCGCGAGCAGCAGTGGCAAACCGAACAGCATCATAGCGATCGCTACCAGCAGGCTCGCCAGAGGCTGGAGAGCGAGTATCAGGCCCAGCTGGAGCTAGGCGTCGAGCAGCTGGCCGAGCTGAAGGCCCAGTTGGCCATGCCCAGCCAAACCCGCGAAGAAGCCCAGGAAGCCGAGCTGGCCCAGGCGCGGCTGGACGACGCCCAGCAGGCCCGCAGCGCGGCCGGGGCCACTCTGGAAGCGCTGCGCCGAGAGCTGGAAGCCCACAAGCGCGAGCGCGACACCGCCGAACAGCATCTCGTGCAGTGCCGCCAACAGCGCGAGCGCGCCGAGCAGCACTGCTACACGCTCTACCAGCAGCAAACCCCCGAGCAGGGCAGCTTGCGCCACTTTTTGCGCTACCACCGCCCCGGCTGGGAGCAGCAGCTCGGCAAGGTGATCGCCCCGGAACTGCTGGAGCGCCGCGACCTCGCCCCCCAACTGGCCGACAACGCCAGCGACGACCTGTTCGGGCTGGCGCTGGACCTTTCCGCCATCGCGCTGCCCGACTACGCCCAGGACGAAGCCAGCCTGCTGGCCGCCATCGAGGAAGCCGAGAGCGCCAAGGCCCGTGCCCACACCGCCTGCACCGCCGCTGAAAAGACCCTCAAGCAGCACAACGAGCGGGTACAGCAGGCCGATGACGCTCAGGACACCGCCCGCCTGGCCCACCAGCGCGCCGAGCAGGAGGTGGAGTACGCCCTGGAAGCGCGCCGCCAGCAGCAGGCTCGCCACGCAGAGAGCCAAAAAGCCCGCCGCGCCCAGATCGAAGCTGCCCTGGCCCGCCAGGAGCAGGCCCAAACCGAGCTGCGTGACGAGAAGCGCGACGCCCTGGCCGAGCTGGCCGAAACCCACCAAGGCCAACTGCTGGAACTCAAGGCCGACGCCCAGAGCCAGCTCGATGGCCTGGATGCCCAGTTACGCACCTATAAACAGCAGCTCAGCGATGCCAACGCCGAACACCAGCGCCAGCGCGCCGAACTGGAAGAGGCCTTCAGCCAGGAGCTGGCCGAACAGGGCGTCGACCCTGCCCAGCTCAAGGCCACGCGAACTCGCCTGGAAGCGCAGAACGAGCGCATTCGTAAAACTGCCGCTCGCCAGGAGGAACTGGCCGAGTACCAGCGCTTCATGCGCATCGAGTGGGGCCAGCACAAACCCCAGCTGGTGGCGGAAGAGGCCGAACTGGCCCAGCGCGACCAGCAGCTCAAACGCGATAAAGCGCATCTGAAAAACGCCTTCCACGCTGCCAGAGAGGCCCACCAGCAGGCAGTGAACGGCCTGAAGGCCCAGCGCGATAGCGCCCGAGGCACCCTGGACACCCTCACGCCGCTGCTCAACCAGTTGGACGGCCTGGAGCTAGTGGCCGAAGGAGCGCCAGCGGAAGCTAGCGTGGGCGATGTGGACGAACGCATCGAACGTACCCGCCAAGCGCTGACCAGCCGCCACCAGCAGCTAGAGCAGCTGCGGCGTGGCTGCCTGGAGGTGGAAAGCCAACTGATCAAGGACGCCAGCAGCGGCTTTGCCGATGCCCTGCAGAGCGAACGCGACAAGCTGCCCAGCGACAGCCCACGGCTACTGCTGCCGCTTTTACGCGGCATGCTCAAACTACTGGAGGATCAACAGCAGCAGTTGATTCAGGAAGGGCGCAACCTCAGCGACGACCTGGATAAGTTCTTCATCGTCTTCCGCGATTTGAACCGGCGCATCAGCGCCCAGAGCCGTCGGCTTTCGGAAGAGGTCGCCGATGACCTGCGCCTGGAAGGCATCACCAAGGCGGAAGTGCGTATTCAATCCACCATCGACGAGCTGGGCTTCTGGGAGCCGCTCAAGCTGTTCGCCCAGCGCTACAAGGCGTGGCGGGAGTCCGGCCAGACGCTGCCCAGCGACGACTACCTCAACGCCCTGGCCGACGTGGTCGATTTGCTGCGCAGCGACCAGCAGTACAGCTTCGAAAGCCTGCTGCGCCTGGAGCTGCACCTGAACGAAGGCGGCACGGACCTGGTAATCAAGAACGACCGCCAGTTGCTGGAGTCCTCCAGCCACGGCATGGCGTATCTGATTTTGTGCAAGTTCCTGCTGGCGTTTACCCGCCTGCTGCGGGGCGATGCGCACATCGCCATCCACTGGCCCATCGACGAGATCGGTACGCTGGCCTACCACAACGTCGAAAAACTGTTCGACGCCTGCGACAGCAACCGCATCCATATCGTCGGTGCCTTCCCCAACCCGGAATCCGACGTACTGCTACTGTTCGCCAACCGCTACCTCATCGAGCGGGACGCCCAGCAACAGCGCCAGCTCAAGCGTATCGAGCCGCGTCTCAGCGCGCTGGCGCAGAAAATCAAGCAGCGCCAACAGGAGGTGAGCGCATGATCGAACACGGCCCCCTGCTCGAACGCCTGCTAGCAGGCGATTTCATCTGCGCCATCAGTGAAGAGAACGCCTACCGCCACCTGGCCAACGAAGAGACCCGCGAGGCCATCGACGCCTACCTGCGCCCGCTCAATCGGCGGCTGGCCAGCAACGAGGATGCCAGCGTCTACTTCCTGGCCTGGCGGCAGCTCAACGACACCGCCCGGGAGCAGCTCTCCCGCCAGCTCGCCGACACCCTCAACAGCCTGCTGCCCATGCTGGAGTGGCTGCAACTGGTGCAGGAAGCGCTGGGCCGCGACGCCCTAGCCGCTCCTGGCGACGTGCTCAAGCCCGCCGAGTTCAGCGCCAAGTGCGAAGACAACCAGAGCCTGCGCGAGCGCCTGGAGCGGCTGGCCACAGACAGCTTCTTTGGCTCCCAGAGCGACCAGCTGGATGCCCAGGTGAAGCAGATCTTCAAACGGCTGAAAGAGCACGGCTACCTGATGCAGCCTCACAGCGAGCGGCAGGTCTTCGTGGTGACGGGCAAGATGGATTACCTGGTGGACGTAGTGCGCTTCATCCGCGACGAAGAGAACCTGCCCATCGATGCCGACGAGGACATGGGCACCCAGGAGGCCCTGCTGTGAGTCGGCGTGAGAATAGTGCTTTAGGCAATGGGGCGGGCAGTGGCGTGAGCGAGCTGGAGAGTCGCCTGCTCAAGACCGGCGCGGAGCGCCTGGCGCTGCTGGGCAAACACGCCGAGCGGCTGATGCAGGCCTACACCCGCGACGACGTACCGCTGGAAGGCCTGAGCGACGGCGCGCTGCGCAAGCTGCTGGCCGCCCGGGTGCTATGGCGGCCCGACGAGCAGAGCGGCGTCAAACTATCGCCCAAGGTGCGCGACCTGATTGCCGAAATGCTCGCCGACGAAACCCGCCGCCACGTCAATGCCGACGTGGCCGAAACCCTGGAGCTGATTCGCACCCAGGTAGATAGCTACCGGGAAGCCCGCAGCAAGGGCGAACACTGGCGCCAGGAGCAGCAGCTACTGCGCCTGCGCCAAGAGGTGGACGACCTCAACGGCCGCTTTGCCGACGCCATCGACAGCCTGTGGCAGCGGCTCAACAGCGATTTCGGCTTCGTCAGCCAGCTCAACGACAAGATCCGCGAGAACGACCGCGCCCAGAAGCAGATCGTGCGCCTGCTCGATGGCCTCGCGCTGATCGACTTCGACGAGCTGATCGCCCTGGTGGGCAGCGACGGCAGCCTGCGCAAACTGCTCATCAGCCAGCTCCAGAACCGCCTGAGCCACCACTACACCAGCCTGCGGGAAGTGCAGCGGCGGCTGATCGAACTCATGGCCCGCTTCCGCAAGCAGCAGGCCCGCAGCCGCCTGATGACCGGCATGGCCGCCTTCCTGCGCGAACACCCGGGCTTCGTGCCCGGCAACTACGCCCAGCGCAGCGAGGTGCCCGCGCTGTTCAACCGCGCCGCACCGCTCAACGCCGCCGCCGCCCCCGCGCTGGACCGCGCCCTGGACACCCGCGTTCTGGCCGAGCTGCTGCACGAACTGCCCGCCCCGCGCCACGCCGCACAAAACGTCGCCGTGGCCAACGCCGTTCAGCCCGTCGAAGAGAGCCTCGCCGCCGCCCGCCAGCAGGCCCTCAAGCTGGACGTCGAGCGCTTCTACCTCGCAGTGCTCGACCAGCCCCCGGCCGAGCCGGTCAGCGCCCTGGCGTATCTGCAAGAGAGCGGCCTGGAGTGGGCGTATGAAATCTGGCTGTTCCAGGTGATTGCCGAATACCAGGGCCTGCCGCGCAGCGAACAGCAGGCCTTCCGCCTGCAGCAAGAGGAGAGCAAGGCCAGCGCCTATAACGACCTGCGTTTGATTCACGATGTGGCCCTGGCGGTGGCGGTATGAACCTGCCCAGCCGCGCACGGGCAGGGCTCAACGGCGTGGCCCGGGAACTCAACCGCCAGCCCACGGTGGAGAAGCCCCGCCGCCAGTGGGTGGAAGACGTGGTGGCCTGGTGCCGCCAGCAGGATATCGATCTCGGCATGCGGCTTTCCAGCCAGGCCCTGCGCTTCGATGCCGAGCTGCTAGCGCAGATCGATAGCGTTCTGGCCAGCGCCCACCTCGCCCCGCTGGGCCGCTCGCTCAGCGGCCTGAGCAGCGCCGCCCAAGCCAAAGAGGGCGTGGAAGAAGACAAGGCCACCCGCGAAGGCCCCCGCGCCTGGCGCGTACTGCTCAACCTGCCGCCCCAGCCCACCCCAGGGCTTGCAAGCGAGTCGCGCTGCAGTCGCGACGTGGACGTTCGCCACCTTACGTTGGGGGCCTTCGGCGCGCTGGTACAGGTGGAAAACCTCGACAGCTTCTACGCTTTCAACCCGAACATCAGCGCCCTCAGCGGCTACGCCCAGCCGCTCATCGCCTACCGAGGCGACAACCACTACGGCGGCGGCTTCGCCCACCTGGCCGAGGTATGGCGCAAAACCCGCAGGCCGCACCTCTACGCAGGCGACTTCGACGCCAAGGGCGTTACCCTCGCGCTGGACAGCGGCGCCACGCACCTGCTGCTCCCCGACATGGCGTGGCTCACCCAACACGCCACCCCCTTGCACCAGCCCGCCGGGCAGCTCCCCTACCAACGGCGCCTGCGCCAACTCCACGTCAGCCTACCGCCCCAACACCCGCTAAGGCCTTACCTCACACTGCTGGAAAAACAGCGCGGCCTCAAACAGCAGTGGTTTGAGGGGGAATTGGTGGCGGTGGGGGCTGGTTAACGGCTTGTGGGCTTTGTGTGGCGCATCCGCCGTGCAGTGCTTTTCTTGCGGTACGCAGAGGGAAAGCAAAACGCGCAGCATGCGAATTTTGGCTATGTCGCCAAAATTCTCTTTACACGCTGTAGAATCAATGAGGTAGAGTCGATTTGATGGCTATGAAACCTCAGTCATTGTGATGTCGCGTTCATTGAGGTTTCATAGTGGGGCGTGTAATCACTATTAAGCCCAAAGGGAGTCAGGGAGTCAGGGTGTCAAAGTACGAGATTTTAAGTGTTCTCTTAGGCTGTATCGCCACGATCGTTAGTTTGATTGTTTGGTTTGGCCAAAGGAAAATTCAAAAAGAATCCAACGACCTGCAGCGGGCTACGTCCGAGCTCGCCAAAAAGCAGCTGGAAATTTTGCTGCGCGAAGAGCGAGGGAAAAATACTGCTCGACTGTCAGTCGATCTTTTCAAAGATGGCAAGACTTACCGTTTCCGCATAACCAATATCAGTGATGTAGATGCCAAAGATGTTGATTTAAACTTATTGGTAAAGCCGGAAGATAGCCCGCTAGTGAAAAATGACTACGAAGCAAAATTCCCCGTTCCAAAGCTCCAACCAGGCAGTTCAGTAACTTTAATAGCTGCGATCCACCTAGGGAGTCCTACTGCCTACAACGCAGTGCTCTCTTGGGTGAACCCGGACGGTACTAAGGTTTCGGAAGAGACCTATGCGGCATTGTAGGCTTAACAAGTCACTCAAGTTCGTTCCGGCCCTGGCGGGCCTCCACCGGACCGGTTTTCCGTTGCGCTCCAAACCGGCCGCTTAATATTAGCGTTATGTGCCACGAGGTAGTCATGAGTAAGGCCACGGTTTCAGGTCGGCAAACAACAAACACCTTCGCTTATATGTTCATTGGAGCGAAAGCGATGTTGGAGCAGGCAGAGCGAGATCAAGATAGCCAACTATACAATTTAGTAAGCTGCCTTATCTATTGTGCGTTTACTATCGAAGCTTATATTAATCATCTAGGCCAATTAAAGTGCAATGATTGGGATAGAAAAGAAAGAACGATGTCAAAGCTTAAAAAATTCAAGTCTCTTTGCGGCGAGGCTGGTATCGATCCTGATTTCAGCCAGCGCCCGTATTTAACATTACGTGAATTGTTTTTGTTCAGAGATAAAATGGCCCATGGAAAAACTACCACTGAATCTGTGCGAAAAGAAGTGGATCTTACGGGCGACTCTCTTCGCTTCACGACTGAGAGTGAGTGGCAGGAGTTTTCAACAATAGAAAATGCTAGGCGGGCCATAGAAGATACAGAAGAATTAGTCAAAGAGCTTCACGAGAAAAGTGGGCAAAATGGGAACCCTATGAACTACCTTGGTGGTGGGCTTTTCGGGGTTCAGAGGCACAATGCTACATAACCAACGCGGGCAAGGGGCGCTCCTGACGTCGCACCCCTGCCGCTGGCGTTGAGGCTGTAGAAAAACCCCTTTGACAGCCAGGTTTTGGTAGGATCGGGAAAACAGACGGGGAGTGGTCAGCATGCCGCGCTTCAAGGTTTACAACTACGATCAGAACGCCATGGTGGTGATCAACTACCAGGATCAGCTTCAGCCTGGCACCTTCGAACACGCAGTGCATTACCTGATCGAGCACAAACTCGACTTGTCGGTTTTCCATCCGGGGTATCGCAACGACACGACAGGTCGGTTGGCCTATGATCCGGCCATCCTGTTGAAGATCATCCTGTTTGCCTACTCAAAAGGGATCACCTCTAGTCGTGAGATGCAGTGGTGCTGCGAGACCAATATCATTTTCAAAGCCCTTTCCTGCGATACCGTTCCCCACTTTACCACTCTGGCAAGCTTCGTTAGTCGGCATGCCGACGAAATTGAAGCGCTCTTTGAGCAAGTGCTGTTGGTGTGCCACGAACAAGGCTTACTGGGCAACGAACTCTTTGCCATTGATGGCTGCAAGATGTCCTCCGATGCCTCTAAAGAGTGGTCGGGTACGTTCAAGGAGTTGAGCGAGAAGCGGGAGAAGCTGAGAGGCCTGGTTCGGCATCACCTGCTAGAGCACTACGCTCGTGATGAAGCCGAAACGGAAGCCGATCTGGATCGGGACATTCGCCGAGCCAGGATGATCCTCTCACTAGATGCTGCCATGAACAAAGTGGATCGCTTCCTAAAGACGCACAGCCCAAGGATGGGCCGGGGGAAGCGAATCAAGGAGGTGAAGAGCAACCTCACCGATAACGAAAGCGCCAAGATGACCACTAGTAAAGGCACGATCCAGGGTTATAACGGTGTGGCGACGGTGGATAAGAAGCATCAGATCATCATTGACGCTCAGGCCTCTGGTGAAGGCCAGGAACACCACACCTTGCAGCCCGTACTGGAAAGCGTAGAAGCGCGCTTTAAAAAGCTAGGCATTGTGGACAACATCTACCAGACAGGCACCGTCGTGACCGCAGATACAGGCTTCGCCAATGAAGCAAATATGAAGTACCTGCACGAACGCCAGATCAATGGCTACATCCCCGATAACCAGTTCCGCAGCCGAGATCCGAAGTTCGCCGACCAGAAAGATAAATACGGAAAGCGCCACCAGCACCTACCGGACAAAGGCTGGCGTGAGACGACGCCAGCCAGCGCGTTCCAGTTTGATCCAGTAGCGCTCACGTGTATCTGCCCAACCGGCGAAAAGCTGTCTTATCGCGGGCAACGAGAAACGGACACTGGCAAGGTTCGGGTACACTTTGAAGGACGTTTGCTGCAATGTCGGCACTGCCCAAAGAAATCCCGTTGCATGCAGAACCCGGGCTCGGCCGATCATCGCCAAGGCGCAGGGCGACAAGTATCTTTTATTATCGAGAACAAACGCTTACCCAATTACACAGACTGGATGAAACACCGGGTGGATAGCCCGAAGGGCAAGGAAATCTACAGCCATCGTATGTCAGTCGTAGAGCCGGTATTCGGCAACATTGGCACGACGAAAAGGCTGAACCGATTCAGTCTACGGGGTAAGAAAAAGGTGCAGGGGCAGTGGCAGCTCTACTGCCTGGTTCACAACATTGAGAAGTTAGTGAATTATGGTCATTTGGCCTCGTCATGAAGGGCTTGGAGCGGGATAAATTGCTTTGTAAGAGCAAAATACTGCCTTCATCTAGCTTTAAATGGTAGCTCAAGTGGCGGAATGCCGGTATGAATATTATCCAGCCAGATGGCTGGCTGGATCAGTAAATGATGAAGAGAGGCGGTGGAGACGGCTCGAAATCGGGTTTTCCTACAACCTCGTTAGGCTTCTTTATGGGGAAATATGAAAAATTCTGCTGGAAGATTGTATCGAATAATTAATTTCCATCATGCTGTTCAGGTTTTTGAAAAGGGCGAGCTTTTCTTTTCTCATCCATCGAAATGGGAAGATCCGTACGAAACCCGTCTTATTCATAGAGAGAGTCATAAAGTATTTTCGCAATGCTGGTGTAGCAACGGGGTTTCAGATGCCATGTGGCGAATTTACTCGCCTAACCACTTGGGCATCAGGGTAGGCACAAGTACTAACAAGTTAAGAGCTGCTTTAGAAAAGGGCATAAAGGGAAGCGCCAAGAAACTTCGAATGGATGATGTCTCTTACATTTCTCAGCATAGCCTTAATATGAAATCACAAAGCATCAGAGATCAACTCGAAGGGAGCTTCGATATTGATAAGTCGATCGATTTGCTATTCATGAAGCGAGACGCGTATGAGCACGAATCGGAATATAGAGTCGTTCTGATTGATGAGCAGCCACCTGAAGAGGGAGGTGGGGTTTCTGTAAGTATTAATCCACATCAAGTAATTGATAGCATACTTATTGATCCTCGTGCACCTAAAGAGCTAGCTGACGCCTTAGTTTTCTACTTCAAGGAAAAAATAGGGTTCAAGAAAAAATGTGAGAAATCTAGGTTGTATAAAACCCCAATGCCTCTGGTGGTAGATTGAAAATTCACAGCCTAACAATCACAGGCAACGGACGCAAAAATGCTACGTTCGTTCCTCACGTCACATTTTCCCGCCCCTGATGTGGGCATTATGCCGCCGAATCATGAGGTCTAGAGCGCGAAAAGACTTACCGTCGCGCAGGCTTGATGTGCAAGTAGTATGCGCATATTGTAGGTGCATTATTCCCCGCGAGGATTGAGCCATTCCTGCTCCTGAAGTGACGAAATCCCTCCGAAAACCAACCAACCTGTCGCTAGATAGCGCCCTTCTCAAAGAGGCAAAAGCTTTGGGGATCAATGTCTCACGGTCCGCAGGGGCGGGGATCGCGGAGGCTGTGAAACGGCATAAACAGAAGAAGTGGCTGAAAGAGAATGCCAACGCTCTGGCAAGCTCGAACGCATACGTTGAAGCCAACGGTTTGCCGCTCGCGCGGCACCGTCAATTCTGATGGCCCGCTTCGACATGAGCGTCTAACATGATGGCTTTGCCTCCATGAGGTTGCCGCATCATACTGCCAGTGTTAAAAGCCGGTGATCGCCAGGTCCAGAGCCCCGACAATTTGGTCTCTACAATGCGCGAGAGAGCCGATGGGATTCTGTAGATGTTTTTCAGGCACCGACGAAATCTGTGGCGTTAGCAGCAATAGCACCTGATCGCCAAAGCTGATTTCTGGAGTGAGTCCTTGCAGGGTGTCGTTGCCGAAGGCGGAACGGTTGCCCAACGGGATGACGATGCGAGTGGCCAGTTCGCTTAGCAAGCTGCTTTGAACATCCACAAGGTATGGGTAGTGCGCTTTGCTGGTTTTGCTTGGATTGGGGTATACATCGAACTGTGCCATTAAAATTCCCTGAATTCGTCGCCAAAACATCCGTGTTGTTCGACAAAATCGTTATAACTTTTTATCGCAGCTCGATTTTCTTCGACCCATCGTTGTGCTTCGCATTTGGCAAGCTCTTCTTTCAGCGCTCGCTCCAGGGTGGCAGACAAGTTAATGTTCAATTCACGTGTCCTGCGCAGCAGGTCGCTATTGATGGAGAGGTTCGCTGCTTTTTTAGGTGCGGCTGCATCGTAGAGTTCGGCCATCGTCGTCTCCTGGTGGCTCTTGATGTATCGCCTGATTTTATGCGCATGGTAATGCGCATTCAAGCACGCCTCGTTGCTTCGAACGTCACCCCTTCACGCTCATTGCTGACTCGCCAATAAGATATGAACCTACTCTTCCTCGGCACCTCCGCCGGTGTGCCCACCAAAACCAGAAACGTCTCCGGCATCGCCCTGCGCGAGAGCAAAGGCAAAGGCTGGTACCTGATCGATTGTGGCGAGGGCACGCAGCATCAGGTCTTGCACACCAAGCTGTCGTTCCATTCGCTGAAGGCCATCTTGATTACCCACGTGCACGGCGACCACTGTTATGGGCTGCCGGGTATTTTGGCCAGTGCGGCCATGGGCGGGCGCACGGCGCCGCTGACCCTTATGGCACCCAAGGGTATTCAAACTTGGTTGGAGGCGACGTGCGAGGTAACGCAGCTCAGCTTGCCTTTTGTGCTGGAATTCATCTGCTCGGACGAACTGCCCAGCGTCGAATTCGAGAACATGGCGGTAGAGACGTTTGCGCTTTCCCACCGCGTGCCGTGCTACGCCTATGCGTTCACCGAGCGCAACGTGGAGGCGGCTCTAGACGTGGATACATTAGATCGGCAGGGCATTCCCAGAGGGCCGTTGTGGGGACAGTTGAAGCAGGGCGTGGACGTAACGTTCGAAGGCAAGCAACTACGCAGCCAGGATTACCTGCTGTTCAAACACGCCCCCAGAAAGGTGGTGATTGCCGGAGACAACGACCGGCCCGAGCTGTTGGCGCAGGCGTGCGCTGGGGCGCAGGTGCTGGTGCACGAAGCCACCTACACCGAAGCGATGGCCGAGAAAGCTGGTGAGGTAGGGCATAGCTACGGCAAGCAGGTGGCGGCGTTTGCTCAAGCCATCAAGCTGCCCAATTTGGTGCTCACCCACTTCAGCCCCCGTTATCCGCTTATCTCCCATACCTCGCCTTCCATTGAGGATATTCGCACAGAGGCGCAAAGCGTCTATTCAGGCGCGCTCTACCTGGCGCGGGATTTTGTCGAATACAGCCTGGATAAGGCGGGGCAGTTGACAGAAGTGTCGAGCGAATAGCCCATGTCACCGTGCCATTTCTTGATATCCCAACGGGTAGATTAGTCGCGGCAATAGCCTTCGCCTGTTTTCACTACTAGGCAGTCTTCTTTTTCCAATAGCCACTTCATGCCGGTGGCTTCGCCATCGCCAGCTCGGAGCAAGTGTTGGCCGTCCTCGCGGTTGAAGCGAATACCCTCGGCGGTGGCCTGTCCCTCGAAGGTGCCGATTTGGTCGGCATCCAGGCCGTACTGCATTTCAAACAGATAGTGGCCCGGGCCTGCAGGCTCGTTCTTGCTGATGTCTAGAAATAACCCTTCAACGCCAATCCATCGGCCGACCCATTGGTCGGTTATCTGGTGGTGGGGCTCGCTTTGCTCGGTTGATGTACCTGCGTGCGGCGAGCCTGGTGCGGCGGTATTGCTGTTTTGGGCGCATCCGCTGATAAGTAATAGGGTGCTTAGAGCTAACGCGGTTTTGATCATGAGTATTGATACCTGCTGGGGGGGAATGGCCGTCTAAATCCAATTCCTACTCTAAGCTTTGATCACCTTTAATGGTAAACATGCAAATATTTATTATAAGCAAGTACTTAAGCATCAAAATGCCTCACGTTCCTGTTCATTTGGCTGCTCGCGTTCACTCATAAAGCCTGCACTGACACTTTCGCCATCAAACCAGCTGTCCCACGCTTCACCTACGGGGGCGATCAAGCGCGCGCGACCCAAAGCAATAACTTCAACGCGTTTAACGTTTTCAGGCAGCGCAAGGGATTTCGGCATGCGCACCGTTTGACTGCGTTTGCTTTTAAATACCGTTGCCTTTTCCATGGAGGTCCCCATATCTGTACTGCCGTTACTCACAATATACACGTACCATGCTTTCTTTAGTTTGATCGAATTTTGAGATATGTCGAAGGGATATATAAATGCAAAAGGTAAGAATCGACCTAGTCTCCGACGTGGCCTGCCCGTGGTGCGCCATTGGCTACCGGCGTTTGGAGCAGGCGCTAGAGACGCTCGAGAGTGAAATCGATGTCGAGCTGGTCTGGCAGCCCTTCGAGCTGAACCCTGATATGCCGCCTGAGGGCGAGCCGATTTTGGAGCACTTGTGCCGCAAATACGGCAAAGACGCGGCCACCATGCAGCAGTCCCAGCGCGAGATCATGGCCGCCGCCGAGGAGCTTGGCCTGAATTTCCGGGGTGCGCTGGAGCGCCGGGCGAACAACACCTTTGCCGCGCACCGGGTGCTGGCGTGGGCCGGAACCCAACACCAAGAGACGGCGCTGCAGTTGGCGCTGTTCGAGGCCTATTTCGGTGAAGCGAAAAATCCCGCTGACCCCGAGGTGCTTCGCGAGAAGGCCATCGAGGTGGGGTTGGACGGCGACACCGCCGAGGCCATCGCCCGCTCTGATCAGTACGCGGACGAAGTGCGTGAGGCCGAGCAGCGTTTTCGGCAGGCAGGGGTCAACGCCGTGCCTGCGTTCATTCTCGAAGGGCGTTATTTGATTTCAGGTGCCCAGCCTGCTGATGTGCTTGTGGATGCGCTGCGCCAAGTGGCCGAAGAGAACGCTAGCGGCTAAGGTTGCCGGATGAACGCTCATTCATAGGGCATCACCAGCGGCCCGCGAGCTTGAAGGGAGTCACGATGAAAACGATTGGCTTAATCGGCGGGATGAGTTGGGAGTCCACGCAAACCTACTATCGCCTTATCAACCAGCATGTGCGCGATGCGCTGGGCGGGCTGCATTCGGCCAAGGTGGTGCTGTACAGCGTGGATTTTGCCGAGATAGAGGCGCTGCAGCACCAGGGCGACTGGCAGGCCACCGCCGAGATACTGGGGGCAGCGGGTAAGTCGTTGGCCGCCGCCGGGGCCGATTTTCTGGTGCTGTGTACCAACACCATGCACAAGGTGGCCGAGCCGCTGGAAGCGGCGGTCTCTATTCCGCTTTTGCATATCGCCGATGCCACGGCCCAGGTGCTGCAACAGCAGGGCATTGGCTGCGTGGGGTTACTTGGGACGCGGTTCACCATGGAGCAGGCGTTCTATATCGAGCGCCTGCAGCGTCACGGCATCGAGGTGGTGGTGCCCAGCGAGCCACAGCGCGAGCACGTGCACTCGGTGATTTATCAAGAATTGTGCTTGGGCGTGGTGAAGGCAGATTCCAAAGCTGACTACCTGGATATCGTCGATTCGCTGGCTGAGCGCGGCGCGCAGGGCGTGATTTTAGGCTGTACCGAGATCGGCCTGCTGATCCAGCAAGCGGATACGAGCGTGCCGCTGTTCGATACCACTGAGATTCACGCAGCGCAGGCGGTGCAGTGGGCGTTGGAGCATGGTTAGTCAGACGCCTGTGTAGTGACATTTTTAAGCGCTGGCTTCTCAAAGAGGCCAGCGCTTTCTTTCTTACTGCAAAAACTCTCGCAGTGTATCGCTGGCTTGCTCGATGGAAACGACGCCATCTAGGTGGCCCCGGTTGCCTTCCAGCGTTTCCAAGGTGACCTCGGTGCCGTCGGATTCAATTAGCTCGGCGGTGCGGCGCACGCCCTCGGGGGCGAAGACCAAATCGTTCTCGCTATACAGCATCAGCGTGGGCGCTTCGATGGCGGCTAGGCCTGCTTCTAACGAGTCGCCGTGGCCTGCCATAAAGGTTTGGTTGGCGCGCACTAGGTAGAGCAGGTGGTTGGCATCTGAGAGCTTCGCCCGTGCGCCTGCGATGTCATCCAGGGTTTGCTCGATGGCGTAGCGGGCGTTGATATCCTGGGCGGGGTCGCGAGCGTCATCCGCCCAGTCGCGGTTGAACGCTTCATTGGCCCACTGCCAGTGGTTGGCATTGAGCGTGACCAGCTTTAGCGCCTCTTTTAGCCCCTCGGTGGGCGGCTCGCCATCGTAGTAGTCGCCTTCGTTCCAGTGGGCATCCAGGCGAATCGGCGCGGCCCAGGCACTTAGCGTGGCCAGCAGCCACGGGTCGGCCACGCCGCCGCCAATCACAGGAATCAACCGCTCGACCCGTTCAGGGTAAGCGCTGGCCCACTCGATGGCCTGCAAGGCACCCATGGAAGCGCCCATGACCGCATGCAGTGATTCGATGCCCTGGCTTTCCAGCAGGGCGCGCTGCACCTCGACAAAATCACGGATGGTCACGACCGGAAAATCCATGCCCCAGGGCTCGCCAGTATCGGGGTTAATGGAGGCTGGCCCGGTGGTAATAACGTTCGGGTCATTCGCCCCCAAGTTGACCAGCGTATCGGAAGAGATGATGTAGTACTCATCGGTATCCAGTGGCTTGCCAGGGCCAATGATGGCATCCCAGTAGCCTGTGGGCTCACCATCGGCGCTGTAGCGGCCTGCGGCGTGGCTGGTGCCAGAGAAAAAGTGGGTAATCAGAATCGCGTTGTCGCGAGCCTCATTTAGCTCACCGTAGGCTTCCCAGCCGATCGTCACGTTGGGAATCGTCTCGCCGCCCTGCGTGGTAAAACTCTCCATCTCGAACGTCTGCTTCTCGACTAGGCCATCCCAGGCCCATAAGGGCGTGGCCAACAGCAGGCCAAGGCCGGTAAACGAGGCGACCGCCACGAGCGTATAGGGTTGCTTGCGTCGCATGCGCTTTCCTTTTTTGAGGGATTATTGTGATTGTTTTAGGGCTGCTGATGGCAGCCCGCCCCCTCAGCATAGTCAGCGTTAGCCGATTTTAAACGGATTCAGCCCATTGGCCTGCTGCATCATCATGCGTTTGGCAAACGGCACGCGCTCAGCCAAGTGCAGGCTGAGATCGCCCAGTTGGCGCAGCGGTTTTGCGCCGGTGAACAGGTGGTGGAAGCTGTCGGTGGCGGCAATCATCGCTTGGTTGGCGAGGCGGCGCTGGCACTCGAAGCGGTGCAGGCTGATGTGGTCGCCGGGGTCGCGGCCTTTGATGATCAGCTCGGCCAGGGTGTCGGCGTCGTGCAGGCCGATGTTCAATCCTTGCCCCGCCAGCGGGTGTACCACGTGGGCGGCGTCGCCAATCAGCGCGAGGCGTTTGCCGATGTAGCGTTTGGCGTGCTGGCGCTTAATGGGGAAGCTGGCCCTCGCCACAATACGGGTGAGCTTGCCCAGGCGTTGGGGGAAGGTGGTTTCGATGGCGTGCTGGAGCGCGTTGTCGGAGAGCTGTTCGCGGGCTTTGGTGGCTTCATTGCTGTCGTACCACACCAGCGAGGCGCGCTGGCCGGGTAGCGGCAGCATGGCAATCGGCCCTTTGGGGGTAAAACACTGCCAGCTAACGTCCTGCTGGGGCAGCTCGGTCTCGACGTTAATGATCATCGCCCGCTGGTGGAAGTCGTAGCTGGTCACGCCAATGCCCGCCAGCTCGCGTAGCGTAGAGCGGGCACCATCGGCCCCCACGATCAGCCGGGCGCTTAGGGTTTTGCCGTTATCCAGCTCTAGCATGCGGGCGGTGGTGGCCGCCATGGTGCTCAGCGGGGCGCACTGGGTGTAGCAGGTCACGCTTGGCAGCGCTTCCAAGCGTTGCCACAGGGCGTATTGCAGGGCGCGGTTTTCGATAAAGATACCGAAGTCGTTCATGCCGCTCTCTTCGGCGGAGAACACGGAGTGGCCGGTGCCATCCTGATTGGCCACATCAATATGCCGGAACGGGCAGCAGCGCTCGCCGGGCAGTATCGTGCCGCTGGCTTTCACGAACGCCAGCGAACGGGCGTTGAGCGATGAAATACGCAGGTCGTAGTCGCCGCTGGCGGGTTTGGGGGCGCTACCGCGCTCGACGAGCCCCACGGAAATGCCCGCTTGGCCTAACCGTGCCGCTAGGGCCGCGCCCACCATGCCGCCACCGACAATAATAATCTCGTGATCCCACTGCATGAGAGGCTCCTTACTCCGCTATCGAGGGCACATTGCATGTGCTTATATTGTCATACAGTATCGTTGACTTGTCGCAGTGTTGCCTAGGGTGATCCATTGACGCAGGCCGTGGAAAGTTCAGAAAAACGCGAGAGCAGCCAGGTGGCCGGTGAAGCGCTGGCCGCGTTCATCAAACGCCACCCCAAACTCTGGGTGATTACCGGGGCGGGGGTGAGTACCGACAGTGGGATTCCCGATTACCGCGATGCCGATGGCCAGTGGAAGCGGCCGCCGCCGGTGCAGCACGGTGATTTCATGAGCTCCTTTGCCGTACGCCAGCGTTACTGGGCGCGGGCGCTGGTGGGCTTCAAAGCCATGCGCGAAGCCCAGGTGAGCGGGGCGCACCGAGCGCTTGCAGAGCTTGAGGCCATGGGGCATGTGGCGCTGCTGGTCACGCAAAACGTGGACCGCCTGCACCAGCGGGCGGGCTCGAAAAAGGTGATCGATCTTCACGGCAGAGCGGACGTGGTGGCCTGTATGGCCTGTGGCTATCAAATGATGCGCCACGCCATGCACAGCGAAATGGCGCGCATGAACCCAGCCTTTGCCGCGCTGGACGCCCACCACGCGCCGGATGGCGATGCGGATCTGGAAACCGATTTCTCCACCTTCAAGGTGCTGGATTGCCCGCGCTGCCAGGGCATCCTCAAACCGCAGGTGGTCTATTACGGCGATGTGGTGCCCCCGGCGCGTCGGCTGGCAGCACAGGCGGCGCTGCAGCAAGCCGATGCGGTGCTGGCGGTGGGGACATCGTTGATGGTCTATTCCGGCTACCGCTTCTGCCGGGATGCCCATGCCATGGGCCTGCCCGTGGCATCGCTCTCGCTGGGCGTGACTCGCGCCGATGAGTTTTTGACTCACCAGTGGCGCGCGCCGCTAACGCCGGTGCTGGAGCAGGCGGTTGCGTGCCTGAAGGGCGCTTAACGCGCTTTGGAGACCCACGGGTTACCTTCGCTCCAAAGCCGCCAAGGGGCGTCGCGGTCGGCGGGTTGGGCGTAATCGATGCCGACTCTTGGGCCGCTGGCAATCGCGCTGGGCGGGTCGCCAGACGTAATCCATAGCCCGTTCGCTTGATCGCTGTTCTGCGTCATATCGTGGCCGTAGAGGGCGTTGTCGATACGCAGCGCGCGGGTGAGTTTGCCGGGGCCGTTACACAGGTTGCGCCCCGCAACGCTGCGCCATGCGCGCATGGCAGGCTCGCCAATCACCGGTTCCACCGCGCGAATCAATACCGCGCAGGGGTTGCCTTCTGGCTGGGTGACCACGTTCAGCAGCCAGTGCATGCCGTACACCAAATAGACGTAGGCGTGACCGGGCGGGCCAAACATCGCCTCGGTGCGCGGGGTTCTACGCCGGTGGGCGTGGCAGGCGGAATCTTCCGAGCCGCGGTAGGCCTCGGTTTCCACGATGCGCGCGGCCATCAGCTCGCCATCCAGCTGGCGCACCAGCCAACAGCCCAGCAGGTCTCGGGCCACTTCCAACGTATCGCGGTTGTAGAAACCCAGGGGCAGGGGCGTGAGCGCCTCTTGCGTTATCGATGACTTAACAGGGGTTAACGCGTCTCTTTGCGGCATGCTATCGCCCATTACTTGAGTAAGCTGCTAGGGTATTCTTTAGGCCATTCATTGAAAAGCGGAGTTGCCCGTGCTGTCTTTCGAACATCAGTTCGCCACCTTGCCGGAACCCCTGTGGGTGGCGTGCCAGCCCACGCCCGTTGCCCAGCCCAGCCTGATCGCCTTCAACGATGCCTTGGGCGCGCAGCTAGGCATGCAAACGCGGCCCGACGACGCCACGCTGGCCCAGTGGTTCAGCGGTAACCAGCTACCGCCGGGTGCCGAGCCTAGAGCGTTGGGCTACGCCGGGCACCAGTTCGGTAACTTCGTGCCTCAGCTAGGCGATGGCCGCGCGCTGTTGTTGGGCGAAGTGGTGAACCAGCAGGGTGAGCGCCGTGATGTGCAGCTAAAAGGCAGCGGGCGCACGCCGTTTTCTCGCGGTGGCGACGGCCGTGCGCCCCTTGGCCCGGTGCTACGCGAATACCTGGTGAGCGAGTTCATGGCCGCCGTGGGCGTACCTACCACTCGCGCCTTGGCTGCCGTTTCAACCGGCGAACGCGTGGTGCGCCAAATGGCCGAGCCGGGAGCCGTGCTGACCCGCGTGGCCAGCAGCCATATTCGTGTGGGCACGTTCCAGTTTGCCGCCGTTCGCCGCGATGAAGACGCGCTAAAAGCGCTGGCCGACCATGTGATTGCCCGCCACTACCCAGAGGCGGCCAATGCTGACGATCCGTACCTGGCGCTGTTGGAGGCGGTGACCGCCCGCCAAGCGGCGCTAGTGGCGCGTTGGATGAGCTTGGGCTTTATTCACGGCGTGATGAATACAGACAACTGCAGCATTGCCGGTGAAACCATCGATTACGGCCCCTGCGCGTTTATGGAGCAGTTCGACCCGCAGAAGGTGTATAGCTCCATTGACCAGGGCGGGCGCTACGCCTTCGACAATCAGCCTGGCATTGCCCAATGGAACCTGGCTCGTTTTGCCGAAACCCTGCTTCCGCTGATGCGCGTTGAGGGCGATGCTGCGGTAGAGCAAGCCACCGAGGTGCTACGCGGCTTTACCGCTCGTTTTGGCGCCGAGCAGCGCCGCCTGCATGCCGACAAGCTGGGCCTTGCCCCGGAAAGCGATCGCGCCGTGGCGCTGATGGAAGCGCTAGAGATCCAGATGCATCAAGGCCGCATGGACATGACCGCGACGTTCGACGCGTTGACGCACTATGCTCAAGTCTTGAGCGCGGACACGTCAGCCCACTCCCAAAAAGAGGCGCTGCTGGCGCTGACCACGCAGCCCGCTGGCCTGACCGCTTGGCTGGCCGACTGGGAAAACGCCCAGCAAGCCAGCCAGCAGAGTGAGCGCCTGGAGGTCATGCGTCGCGCCAACCCGGTGGTGATTCCCCGCAATCACCGCATTCAAGAGGTCATCGATGCGGCGGTAGAAGGCGATTTCGCGCCTTTCCACACGCTGCTCGCGGCGGTCACGCAGCCCTTTGATGAATCCGAAGAAGCGCGCCGCTTGGCCGCTCCGGCCACGGAAAGCGAGCAGGTGTTGCGCACCTTTTGTGGTACGTGATTTAGACCAGCGAGTATGGGCGGAAAACCCGTAGCGGGGGTCTTTCGCCAGGGATGGCGAAAGTAGCGTCCAGGGAGGGATTCACAGCGCCCCCGCCTAGGGTTTTGCTGCTCATCAGCGCTGTAGCACACCCTGTGATAAACTGTGCTTTTTTACAGGTAAGGGCGGAGGCAAGGTCGGCCTGTGCGCAAAATCATCCACTGCGACTGTGACTGCTTCTATGCGGCGGTCGAGATGCGCGATAACCCCGCGTTGACCGATATCCCCATTGCCATTGGCGGCAGTGTGGAGCAGCGCGGGGTGGTTGCCACCTGCAACTACCCGGCGCGTAAGTTCGGTATTCACTCCGCCATGCCCATGGCCCAGGCGCTCAAACGTTGCCCCCATCTCACGGTGATTCGGGGCGATATGGCGAAGTACAAAGATGTTGCCCGCCAGGTGTTTGCCATCTACCGCGATGTGACCGAGCTGATCGAGCCGCTGTCGCTGGATGAAGCCTTTCTGGATGTCTCGGAGGTCACGCTGTACCACGGCAGCGCTACCCGCATGGCCGAAGCCATTCGTCAGCGGGTGAGGCAAGAAGTGGGTATTACCGTTTCGGCGGGCGTGGCACCCAACAAGTTTCTCGCCAAGATCGCCAGCGACTGGCGCAAGCCCGATGGTCTCTTTGTCATCACGCCTAACGATATCGACGCCTTCGTGCAGCAGCTGCCGGTGAAAAAGATCCACGGCGTGGGGCCGCGGACCGCTGAAAAACTCGCCGAGCTGGGCATTCAGACCGGCGCGGATCTGCGCGCCCGGCCGTTGACCGAGCTGGTGGAACGCTTTGGCCGCTTTGGTCATCGGCTACACGAACTTAGCCACGGGCGCGATGAGCGCCCGGTCAAAACCCACCGCGAGCGCAAGTCGATCAGCACCGAGCAAACCTACTCCCAGGATTTACCCACCCTAGACGCCTGCCGCCAGCAGCTCCCCGAGCTGATCAGCGATTTAGAGCGCCGTTACGCTCGCCTAGACCCGGCCCCCGCCGTGCGCGGGGTGATGGTGAAAGTAAAGTTCAACGACTTCACCCAAACCACTGTCGAACACGCCGACCCCGCACCTAACCTGGAGCAGTTTGAGACACTGCTCAACGTGGGCTGGGCGAGGGGCGCACGCCCCGTGCGCCTGCTGGGCGTCGGCTACCGCTTGGCGGAAGAAACCGCTGCCCAGCAGCTCTCGCTGTTTTAATTAGCCGGTTAATCCTTGGATGGATTGACGAGGTTCGGTGCCCGCGTTAAAACAGACGTATGATAGATAGCGCCCCTTCCCGTTAGCCGACCCGCGAGCCTGCCATGCCTGCCGATGCCACCCAACGCCCCCGCTTAGTGTTTGCCCATGCCAATGGCTTTCCCGGCTTGAGCTACCGCAGCCTGTTAGACCCACTGGCAGAATCGTTCGATGTCCACCCGCTGGACCGCCTGGGCCACCACCCGGATTATCCAGTGAACCATAACTGGAGCAACCTGGTGGATGAATTGCTCAGCTACCTGCCCGAGACCGACGCGCCACTGCTGGGCGTGGGGCACTCGTTGGGCGGCACGCTGATGGCCATGGCTGCCGACAAGCAGCCGGAGCGTTTTCGCGGTGTGATCATGCTCGACCCGCCGCTGATGCTGGGGCCGGATGCCTGGGCGATGAAAGCGGCCAAGCGCTTTGGATTGATGGATCGCATCACGCCGGCGGGTAAAACCAAAGGGCGTCGCAGCGTGTGGCCCAGTCGCGAGGCGATGGCGACCTCGCTGCGTCGCCGTGGTCTCTTCCGTCGCTTTACCCCCGAGGCACTCAACGACTACATTGAAGCAGGCACGCGACTACTGGACGACGGCAGCGCTGAGCTGACCTTCGACCCCAACATCGAGCTGGAGATTTTCCGCCACTTGCCGGATCACCTCTCCAAATTACCGCAGCGCGTGGGTGTGCCCATTCAACTGGTGGCGGGGCAGCAGTCGCACTTGATGACGCCGGGGCGGCTCAAGCGTATCGCTCGTCGCGGGCTGCCGGTCAGCACGGTGCCGGGGACACACATGTTCCCCATGGAGCATCCAGATGAGACGCGTACGGCCATACTGGCCGCGTGGCAGCAGTTTCGAACTGCGCCATAGAAACGATCGAGGAGGCGATATGTACCTTTCTGTACAGCTGAGCTACTACCCGCTGGCCGATGATTTCAAGCCAGTCGTCAAAGAGGTGGTCCAACGATTGGAGGCTACCGGACTGGAGGTTCACCCCAACCGAATGAGCACCCAGGTATTTGGCGAGTTCGATGAGGTGATGGCGGCACTGAGTGACGTGATGAAGTGGTCGTTCGAGACCCACGGAAAAGCCGTGTTTACCGCCAATTTCCTGGAAGGCGACCGGCGGCCACGGTAAATGATGCCGTCGGGGAGGGCTTCCTAGCCGTTTCCGCCTGCTTCGAAGGGCGTATTGCTGATGAAGCGGTTTCGCCAATCAGCACGCCACTGCGGCATGCTGATAAAGAAGTGCTGCATCTGCTTATCGAAGCGCACCCAAACGATGGCCTCTAAATAGCGGCTATTCTCGGATGTCGTCGAAAAGTCGATATGCTGCGTGTCGAAAAGGGGCGTGCGATAAACGTTCGCGGGCGCTGCCCGCTCGATGACACGCAGGTAAGCGACGCCTCCCAAGGGGGCGAGTAGTCCTGAGACTCTCACCGATTCGATCAGGTAATCGCCCATCGGGCTGACCACCGAGACGCTCGCGGGCGCATGAAGGGTGCGATAAAGACTCACGCACAGCGTGAGTGCGATGAGCAAGGCCATGCCAACCGCAGTGCCTGCGACGCGCTTCATGTCATCGCTCCGTCGTTGAGTAGTCGAGTCATCGCTCCTTACCGAGGCTCACGTAACGCTGCGCTCAGCACTTCGCACGCAGCGTTACGTTTGATCACTTAGGCAAATGACGAGTATTACTCACTTTTAGCACTCGTGCAGTTGGTTATTTCACCGGCTAGCTGTTCCAGTAATGCAGAGTACAGTCCCGCATCCAGCGTCAAGCCTACGCCGAGTGGATCCATCACGCCCAAGTACGCCGACGTATCCCCAAACACGTTGTTGACCATCTGCGGGTTGAACTGCGGTTCGCTGAAGACACACTGAATGTTCTCTTCGTTGACGAGCGTCTGTAACGCCTCGATGCGTGCCGGGCTGGGTGCAGACGCGTCGCCGATGGAAATGGCCCCCGCAGCATGAACGTTAAAGGCCTCTTCGAAGTACTGGTACGCATCGTGGAATACGATGAAGCGGGTGTCCGTGCTGTCGGCCAAGCGCTCCTGGAGGCGCTGTTCGAGGGCGGTCAGTGCTTCTTGACCCTGCTCGGCGTTATCGCGGTAGATCGCCGCGTTATCCGGATCGAGTTCGCTTAGCTGCTCGGCGATGGCCGCCAGCCACTGGCGGGCATTCCCAGGGGCGAGCCAAGCGTGCGGGTTCATGCCGGTATGGCTATGATCATGACCATGGTGATCATGTCCTTGGTCTTGCTCGTGTTCGTGGTCATGCCCGTGCTCGTGGCCATGCTCGTGTTCGTGATCATGCCCGTGTTCGTGATCATGGTAATGGCCGTGTGCCAGCTCACCGTCTAGAGAAAACGTCGCCCCCTCGCGATATTCCAGCGTGCGGGTGCCGGGTACGTCCATCAGTTCTAGGTGGCGAGCGTCGCCCGCTAGATTGTCCACCGGGCCTTCCAGCCAAGGGGTGAGCGCATTGCTGACCCATATCACCAGATCCGCACTGTCCAGCGCGCTGGCTTCCGAGGGGCGCAGCGAATAGCCGTGAGGAGAGGCGCCGGGCTGAATGAACAGCTCGGGCGAGCCAACGTCGCCCATCACGATCGATACCAGTGAGTAAACGGGGGGAATATCGACCGCGACGCGGGGCACTTCCGCCGAGGCTGCTAAGGGAAAGGCCGTTAGTAATGGCAGAGCGAAGTACGTAAAGCGGTGTGGCATGAGGGCTCCTGATGAGACGAGGCTGAGTGAACGAGACAAGAAAGGACATCCAAGTATCGCTGGTCTTAATATTTATGTTATAACATAACAAATACGTCAAGAGCGGATGTCAATGATGTCACTTGCATCTTCCCTCCATTGTGAAGCGGTACTCAGCGTTCGTCAGTTGAACGTTCGCTTCGGTGGGCAGCAGATACTCGAGAATATTCATCTCGACTTGTTTCGTGAACAGGTACTCACGTTGATTGGCCCCAACGGCTCGGGAAAGTCGACGCTGGTGAAAACCCTGGTGGGCGCGGTGAAACCCACCTCGGGCAGCGTTACTATCGCTCCGAATCAGCGCATTGGCTACGTGCCCCAACGGCTCCATCTGGACCCTACGCTACCGATGACGGTCCAGCGCTTCATCAACTTGCCGCGCCGCCACTCACGTCAAGAGGTCGATAGCGCCCTTGAAGACGCCGGTGCCGAGACACTGCGGCAGGCCAATATGAGCGAGCTGTCAGGGGGACAGTTTCAGCGCGTACTACTGGCGCGAGCGCTGCTGGTCAAGCCCGACATTTTGATTCTCGATGAGGCAACGCAAGGCCTCGACCACCAGGGCACGGCGGCGTTTTATCGCCATATCGATAGCGTTCGCCGCACTTATGGCTGCGCCGTTTTAATGGTCAGCCACGACCTGCACGTGGTGATGCAGACCTCGGATCATGTGCTTTGTCTGAATCGCTGCGTCTGTTGCCAGGGCAAGCCCGAGCACGTGGCCTCGACGCAGGATTATCGCTCGTTGTTCGGTGACCAGGCCGCACAAACGCTGGCGCTCTATCGTCACCAACCCCAGGAGACCGCCCATGCTGGATGACTTCATGTGGCGCGCCATGTTGGCGGGCATCCTCGTGGCGATGGCCGCCGCTCCGCTGGGCTGTTTCGTGGTGTGGCGGCGTATGGCGTACTTCGGCGATGCAACGGCCCACGCGGCCATTCTGGGCGTGGCGCTAGCGCTGTTGATGAATATCTCGATTTTCCTCGGCGTACTGGCGGTGGCACTGTTAATGGCCACCAGTGTTTCCCTGCTGAGCGGCCGTGGCTACGCCATGGATACGTTGCTCGGCGTGATGGCCCACTCGGCGCTGGCGATTGGGCTGGTCGCCGTGTCGTTTCTCAGCGGAGTGCGTATCGACCTTCACGCGTATCTGTTCGGCGATATTCTGGCCCTCGGTAAACAGGATTTGTGGGTGATCGGCGGCGGCGTGGCGTTGGTGTTGCTGCTGCTGTGCTGGCGGTGGCCCTTTTTACTGGCCGCCACGCTCAGCGAAGAGCTGGCCTACGCCTGCGGACTTCAGCCGCGTCGTGAACAGTTAGTGCTCACTCTGGCGTTGGCCCTGGTCGTTGCCGTGGCGTTGAAGGTCGTCGGTGTTCTGCTGATCGCCGCTCTGCTGATCATACCCGCCGCCACGGCACGTCCGTTTTGTCGCACGCCCGAGACCATGGCGCTGCTTGCCATGGGGGTGGCTGTGCTGTCGGTGGCGGGAGGGCTGAAAAGCGCCTATCTCCTCGATACGCCGACCGGCCCTACCATCGTCTCGCTCGCCGCCCTGCTGTTCATGCTGTCAACGCTGATCTCACAGGGCTGGCGGTTCGTTCGCCAGCGCTTTGCGCTCGAGCCAGAGCGCTTTCCCATGCGTTAACGCCGCCGTGCTGGCAGCGGTCGGCCGTCTGCCCCGGTGCGAGCGTGTGGCCGTCTCCATCGATTTCTCACACTATCGGAGTTCACATGATGTCGTCGCCCGTTTCTTATGTATCCCCCGCTGACGCATGGCCTGCGCACGCGGCCATTGGTCAGGACATTAGCGTGTTACCGCGTATTTTCGAAGAGGCCGTGAATATCGCGATTTTCGAACGCCCCATGCCCGCTGAGATCGCCTTGAGTGCCCAAGCTCAGTGCCGAACGGAGCGCGCCTGGCAATATAGCTGGTTGGGGCAGCCCGACGATGCCATGGTGGCGGACCTGCTGCGCCAGCTTCCCGCACCCGAAGCAGCCAAGCCGCTGGTGGACGACATCGCCACCATTGCCGAAGCGATGGCCTTCCTATTCGAAACGCGTACCGTCGGTCTTCGCCTGCGCTTGCTTGATGGTGCCATGTGCCCCCGCTTTCACTGCGACAACCTGCCGGTGCGGCTCGTCACGACCTATGTGGGCCCAGGCAGCGAGTGGTTGCCGGAGGACGCCATCAATCGTAAAGGGCTGGGGGCGCCGCACCCCGATAAACCCGAGATTGCCACCGACAATGCGGCAGTCCGGCGCCTCTCGCCCGGCGATATCGGTTTGATCAAGGGCAGTGGCTGGATCGGCAGCGAGGAGCGGGGCCTGGTGCATAGAAGCCCGTCACTGGAGAGCGGCAGTAAGCGCCTGTTGATGAGTATCGATCCCGCCTAGCGCTAGGAGAGCCTCTTTACAAACGACTCGGCAGCGCATGAGCGCCGAGGGGCACCCATGATCGCTGACTATTTTGTGTGACTTTATAACGTACTATTTTGGATGGGATGACGCTATGCCAGATCAAGGCAACCCCGCCGACACGCGCCCGAGAAAGGCTGATAAAGCCTGGGCAGATAAGCTCCTGGCGATGCCCGACAGCGACTATATGAACGACGAACAGCTCGCCTTTTTCCGTCAGCGGTTGCTGGAGGAGCGCGACGAAATAGAAGCGCATCTACAGGAGATCCGGCGCGTCATTGCTTCTCATGAGCGTGACAGCGACGAAGCCGATCAAGCGGCGTTCGAGGAGGAGCTGCGTTTGGCGTTGCGGCAAGCCGATCGCGAGAGCCGTCTGCTCAATAATATTGCCGCCGCGTTGAAACGTATCGAAAGCGGCGACTACGGCTACTGCGACGAAACCGGAGAGCCCATCGGCTTGGCCAGGCTGATGTTTCGGCCCACCGCCAAGCTCTGTATCGAAGCGAAAGAGCGCCAGGAGCAGCACGAGCACCATTACCGCAAAGCGAGGTGGGGGTAGGGTATATGCCGGATCCATCGTTAACGCCCATCAACCTACTCACGGGCTTTCTGGGCAGCGGTAAAACCACGCTGCTCAACCGCTGGGTACACCAAAGCTCCATGCAGAACACCCTGGTGGTGATCAACGAGTTCGGTGCTATCGGGCTCGACCACCAGCTCATTACCCACAGCGATGAGCAGGCGGTCATCGAAATGAGCAGCGGCTGTTTGTGCTGCACGCTACGGGGGGATCTCAGCCGCACCTTGCAGCAAGCGTGCGATGGCTTGGAGGCGCAAGGCAAGCCACTGCCCGCCCGCGTGGTGATCGAAACCACTGGGCTGGCCGAGCCAACATCTCTGCTCCAACTGTTGATGACGGATCACTGGTTAGCACACCGATTCAGGCTGGATAGCGTGGTGTGCTGCGTGGATGCGGTCAATGGGGTTGCTACGTTGGATGCCCACCAGGAGGCCCAGCAGCAAGCCGCCGTGGCGGAAAAGCTGCTGATCACCAAGACGGACTTGGCGAGCGACGAGCAGGTTTCCCGCCTAGCGAATCGCTTGGCCAAACTCAACCCTGCCGCCGAGCAGTGGCAGGTGATCAACGGCGAACTGTCGGCCGATCTACTGGTGGGCGCGGGGCTTTACTCGGAAGAAAGCCAAGCGTTCCAAGTGGCTCAATGGCTTAGCGCCAGCCGTTACGAGTTACATCCGGTGGAGCAGTACAAGGGGGCTTTTGCCAACTCGCAGGCCAATGCGGTCCAGCATGGCGATGGCATCCACTCCTTTTGCTTTAGTGTGAACGAGCCGATCGAGCCGGACGCCTTGGAAGAGTGGCTGAACTTGTTGATGTCCCTGATGGGCGAAAAGATGCTGCGCATGAAAGCCGTGGTACACCTGACCGACAGAGAAGCCCCGCTGGCACTGCACGGCGTGCAGCATATTTTTCACCCGCCGGCGCCGCTGCCCAAGGCCAGTGTGGGTGATCGTGTCTCCCGCTTCGTTTTCATTACCCAGAACGTGTCGCCCGATACCGTCGCAGGACTCTACCGCTTTTTTACCGCCGCTCAAGAGGTTACTCCATGATCGTTTCCACCATGCCCGATGTCGCCAAGCAAGCCCCTAATTCGCAGGGCACGTTGACCCGTGTGGGCATGGAGGGCATCGCGATGCCGGTACTGCTCGGCACCCAGCGCGTCGCTGCCAAGCTCGATGCCACGGTCAGTCTCGACGCGAAAGAGGCCCGGGGCATTCATATGTCGCGGCTCTATCTAGGGTTGGCGCCGCTCGAGCAGACACCGCTCTCCCTAGGGTTGGTGCAGAGCGTGCTCGAGCGTTTTTTAGCCAGCCAGGAGGGGCTGTCCCAGCACGCCTACCTCAGCATCGCAGGGGAGTTACCGCTCGAGCGCGCCGCGCTGATTAGTCCGCTCTCGGGGTGGAAGTACTACCCCTTCACGTTGCGCTGCGAGTTGTCCCCCGATGGGTTTCAATCGGCGCTCGATCTCGAGGTGGGCTACTCTTCGACATGCCCATGCTCGGCTGCTTTGGCGCGGCAGTTGATTCAGCAAGCCTTCGAAGAGGACTTTGAGGACATACCGCTGAGCAAGTCGGCGGTATTGGCGTGGCTGGGTAGTGAAGAGGGCATCTTGGCGACGCCCCATAGCCAGCGTAGCGTGGCTCACCTCACGTTTCGCCTTGCCACGACGGACGACGCTGCCATCTCGATAGAAACGTTCATGGAGAACATGATCGACCGGGTAGAGCGAGCCCTAGGTACGGCACTGCAAACCGCCGTCAAGCGCATCGACGAGCAGGCGTTTGCCTTGGCCAACGGGCAGAACCTGATGTTCTGCGAGGATGCCGCACGGCGGCTGGACACCACGCTGCGCCAAGCGCCAGGTGTGTCGGGGTTCCGGCTAAAAGTGGTGCATGCCGAGAGTCTGCATGCCCATGACGCGGTTGCCTATAGTGAATGGTGGGAGTGAAAGGAGAGATGAAGAGAGCGCTGGCGTAGTGGCCAGCGCTCGGGGATGGCGAGTGTCGGGCTAAACCGTCAGTGAGCCAACATTTCGTCGACGATCTCTTCGCCACTGAGCGACGAAGGATAGTAGGTCGGCCAGTGGGTCAACTCCTCCAGCAGCGCTTCACGATCATCTCCCCAATACAAGTGGTAGTGGCCTGCATCCGTCGGGTAGATGCTGTGGTCGCTGAACTGAATATAGTGGGGGAGCGCATCTTCGCTGGCGTCGTCTGCTAGTTCGAAGATGAAGCGAACGCCTCGGTTACCGGCCTCGTAATTCAAGATCTCGTAGCCATCGTACTGGTAGTCGCCGGTCATCGACTCGCCGTTGGCAAAGAAGGTGACGCTGCTGCCATCGATCACGATCCGCTCGACATCGGTGGCATAACCGGTGTCGTAGTAGGCTTTGTACTCTTCGGCAGTTTTATCGCCTTGTTCGGCTTTATGCGCGAAGACAGGGTCTAGAGTGCCGTCAAGTAAATAGGGATATACGGATTGCCAGTCGCCTTCCCAGTCGGAAAGCGCGCGATCGGCAATTTGCGCATCGTCGAAATAGCCCGCGTAAATATCGTTGTCATGCGCATGGCCCTGGTCGTGATCGTGGCTATGATTGTGGTCATGGTCATGGTCATGGTCATGGTCATGCGCGTGGGCTTCACCATCATCGTGGTGATGGTCGTGATCGTGATTAGCAAAGGCATGCGGGGCGCTGGCTAGGATCGCAATGCTTAGCGCCATCGCGCAGGCCTTTTTGTTAGCAAGTGTTGGCATGATCAAATCTCCGTTGTGTTGTTTTGATATGTTATAACGTATTGCAAGAGGCGTTCAATAGAGGAGTCGTGATTGACATCAACATGTCCGACAGTATCGCGTGTTTTCTGTGATGCTATAGCTGCAGCGACGTGTACATAAGAAGGAGAGGGTGTTCGCGTGGGTCAGTAGGCTGGTTCCCCTGTGCATCTGACGAGAATAAACGTGCACAAACGACAGCGCCGCCCATAGAGGCGGCGCTGTGGCTCGTATCGAAGCTTAGATCAGTGACTCTAGGCAGGACTCGATGATATCCAGGCCTTCATTCAACACGTCATCTTCAATGGTGACGGGCATCAAGAAGCGAATGGTGTTGCCGTACATACCGCAGGACAGCAGGATCAACCCCTCTTCGCGGGCTTTCTTGCACAGCGCCGCAGCGAGTTCAGGGTTTGGCGTGCGGTCGGTCTTGTTATTGACCAGCTCGAACGCGGCCATGGCGCCCATGTTGCGCACGTTGTCGATGCAGTCGAATTTGCTCTGCCAGCCACCGAAGCGCTGAGCCAGCTTTTCACCCACCGCTTGGCTCTTCTCGAGAATGTTCTCTTCTTCGAAGACTTGCATGACGGCCAGCGCCGCTGCACACGCAGTGGGGCTACCGGTATAGGTGCCGCCCAGGGAGTTCGGGCCTGAGGCATCCATGATTTTATCGGTACCGACCACGGCAGAGATCGGCATGCCGTCGGCCATGCTCTTGGCCATGGTCATCATGTCCGGCTCGACGCCGCTGTGCTCGATGGCGAACATCTTGCCGGTACGACCAAAGCCCGACTGCACTTCGTCGATGATCATCAGCATACCGTGCTCATCGCAAATTTCGCGGATCTTTTCCAAGAAGCTCTTCGGGGCCGGATAGAAACCACCTTCACCCAGCACCGGCTCCAGAATGATCGCGGCGGTGTCTTTCGGGTTGGCGTCGGTTTTCAGCGCCATTTTCAGGCCGCGAATCGCTTCGTCTTCACTGACACCGTGATAAGGCACCGGGTAGGGGGCGCGGAAGACGGTGCCGGGCATCGGGCCGAAATCGGTTTGGTAGGGCGCGACCTTACCGTTCATGGCCATGGTGTAGAAGGTCCGGCCATGATAGCCGCCGTCGAAACAGATGACATTAGAGCGGCCGGTGGCGGCGCGGGCAATTTTTACTGCGTTTTCCAGCGCTTCGGCACCAGAGTTGGCCAGCATCACTTTGGCGTGGCCACGCACAGGAACGATGTGGCTCAGCTTCTCGGCCACTTTGACGTAGCCTTCATAAGGCATGACCGTTTGGCAGGTATGCATCACCTTATCTAATTGGGCTTTGACGGCGGCCACGACTTTTGGATGCCGATGCCCCACGTTCAACACGCCAATGCCGCCTGCGAAGTCGATGAAGCGGTTGCCGTCGGCGTCCCAGATCTCAGCGTTTTCGGCGCGATCCGCAAAGGCGGTAGCGGGGCTTGCAGCGCCCGCCGCGACGTATTTCTGCTTTAGTTCGTTAAGCTCGGCATTGCTCATGACTCAGCTCCTTTTAGGATAGGGTGTTGCTTTAGCATAGTGCGCAATAGCGTTGATCACACAGGTGACGGTGCGATGACAACCCGGTTGCGCCCGGCTTGTTTGGCCTGATACATCGCTTTATCGGCGCGATCAAGCATTCGAGTACTCGAGGCTTCAATGTAGCATGCGATGCCCGCCGATAGCGTGACGGTTAGCGCATGTTCGGTGTAGGGCGTTCGCGCGACTTCTTGGCGAATGCGCTCCATGGCGATACGGGCCGAATCGGCATCGACTTCTGGCATGATGATCAAGAACTCTTCGCCGCCAAGACGTATTTGGAAGTCGGTCTCTCGCAGCTGTTGATTGACGACCTGCGTCAGCGCTTGTAGAACGCTGTCGCCGGTACTGTGGCCGTAGGTGTCATTGATGTTCTTGAAATCGTCGAGATCGAACAGCACGATGCTGAGCGGGTTGCCGTAACGGCGAGAGCGCTCGATCGCCTCTTCGAGTTTGGCGAGGCCTTGGCGACGGTTGAGCAGCCCAGTGAGCTCGTCATGGTGGGCCAAATACTCCAAACGTTCGTTGGCCTGTTTCAAGCGCTCCTCGAGCTGCTTGCGCTGGGTGATATCGACGATGAAGGTGACTTTGCGCGATTGACCATCGTCGCCCTCGATACGGGCAGCTTCGGCGATGATGGTGCGGGCTTCGCCATTCTTGCAGCGCACTTCCCACTCCTGACGCAGTTCATGGGTCTCCTCGCCGTGGATGAACTCATCGTGGAGTTGACGCATTTGGGCGCGGTACGCCTCAGGCACCACGAGCGTGAAGTGCTGGCCAATCAGCTCCTCTTCTCGATAGCCGTAAAATTGACAGTAGGCCGGATTGACCATCTCGAAATACCCGTGAGGATCGGTAATGCAGATACCGAGAGGCGCCGTTTTGATGACGTTCTCCGTATTCCGTTTGGAACGGTTCACCAGTTGGTAGAGATGGTCCGTGCTCATGCTGGTCATTCAGCTCTCCGTGCGTCGCTGGGACTCTGACCGCAGCGCCTCGAGCAGCGGGGTCAATTCGGTGCCCAGCTTGCCGATCGCCGGTTTGGCATAGAAGAAGCCCTGCTGACGTGTAATCCCCGCCTGGGCAAGCCATAAGGCTTCAGCGCGGGTCTCGACACCTTCGGCAATCAGCGTCATGTCGAGTTCGGAGGCGAGCACAATAATGGCATTCAGCAGCGCCTGACGACGAGGGTCGTGGTCGCACTGCATCACCAGTTCGCGATCGATTTTCAGCTTGTCCGGGGCGAGGTCGGTGAGCAGGTCCAGGTTGGCATAGCCGTTACCGAAGTCATCGAGAGCGGTTTTGAAGCCCATGGAGCGATAGGCGTCGATGATGTTGCAGATGTGTTGCCGGTCGCGCACACGCTCGGTTTCGGTGATCTCGAAAATGAGCTTGTCGGTTGGCCAGCCGACTCGCTGCGAGACTTCTAGCGTTGCCTGAATACATGCTTCCGGTTCGTATACGGCATTGGGAAGAAAGTTGATGGAAAGATCCGTTTCCATACTTAGTTCACTGGCAAGCTCGATGGCTTTGACTCGGCAGGATTGATCAAAGCGGTAGAGTAGGTCATCGGTGACTTGGGAAATGACACTCCAAGCCGACTCGCCATTGATGCCTCGAACCAAGGCTTCGTGGGTCGTCACGCGTGCCAGGGCAACGTCCACGATGGGTTGAAACGCCATCGTGAAATCAAAGGGGAGCGCTCCCTCGCAGCGTTTACACGTGCCATTTACCCGCGCGCAGTTACCCATAACGTCTCCTGACATGTTCGCTTGCGCTCGCTAACGTGGCGGCAATACCGCTCACCTTGATTGTCAAAAGCCCGAGTATGTCCGTGCTTTGTTAGACAGGTATCAACAGAGAAGATATCGCCAGTCTAGCGGCTTATGTCATGTCTGTATAGGTTTTGTATAGCGAAGTGGGCGATGAGGTGAACGCTTTCCTCCCAATAAAAAACGCCCCGAAGGGCGTTTTGAGAAGCGGGGCGGTAGGTTCGTTTGCCGCCAATAGCGTCTGATTAGATTATGCCCGCTTGGCGAAGCGCTAGGCGCTGCTCATCGCTGATGCCGATGGCATCCAGCACGCTGTCCGTGTGCTCGCCAAGCGTGGGCGGCGCTGTGGTGGCACTGATCGATTCGCCGTTGATGCGGATCGGATTGGCTACGAGGTTGACCTCACCTGCCTGGGAATGGGGCAACGTTTGTTTCAATCCGCGTGCTTTGACATGGGGGTCGTCGAACACGCGATCCAGGGTATTGATCGGCCCGCAGGGCACGCCCACGGCCTCGAAGGCCGAAAGCCAAGTATCGGTAGGTTGTGCGCCAAGTGCCAATTCCAGAAGCGGTATCAAGGTGTCGCGATGCTGAACTCGGCTGCCGTTGGTGGCGAAGCGCTCGTCTTGAGCGAGCTGCGGCTGGTCGATCACCTGGCAGAAGCGTCTGAACTGCTCGTCATTACCGACTGCCACGATCATATGACCATCGGCCGTGGCAAAGGCTTGATAGGGCACGATGTTGGGGTGTGCATTACCCAGACGTTGGGGCACCTGGCCAGACGTCAGGTAGTTCAACGCCTGATTGGCCAACACGCCCACCTGCACATCCATGAGTGCCAGATCGATATGGCAGCCTTTGCCACTATCGCGGCGTTGGTAGAGGGCCGCCAGCACCGCATTGGCGGCGTACAGGCCGGTAAAAATATCGGTGATGGCGACCCCCACCTTGACCGGGCCGCCCCCGGATTCACTGTCCGGTTTACCGGTCAGGCTCATGAGGCCGCCCATGGCTTGGATCATGAAGTCGTAGCCCGCCCGGTGGGCGTAAGGGCTTTCCTGGCCAAAGCCGGTGATGGAGCAGTAGACCAAGCCGGGATTGAGTGCTTTCAGGCTCGCGTAGTCCAGGCCATACTTTTTCAGCCCGCCCACCTTGAAGTTCTCGAGCAGCACGTCCGACTGCGCGGCGAGCTGCTTGATCAGCGCTTGGCCTTCGGGCTTGGCCATATCCACCGTCACCGAACGCTTACCGCGATTGGCGCACAGGTAATAGGCCGATTCCGTGCTGCCGGAGAGCCAGGGCGGCCCCCAGTGGCGGGTATCATCGCCGCTTTGGGGACGCTCGATCTTGATCACTTCGGCACCCATGTCGGCCAGCATCTGCCCACACCAAGGGCCTGCTAGTACCCGAGAGATATCGAGTACTTTAATGCCTGCTAGGGGCTTGGCGGCTGTGCTCATCGGGTGCCTCGCTGAGTAGCTACGAATTTAGAAGAACGACTGGATGCCGGTTTGCGCGCGGCCCAGAATCAGGGCGTGCACATCATGAGTTCCTTCATAGGTATTCACAGACTCCAGGTTCACCATGTGACGAATCACGCCGTACTCGTCGGAGACACCGTTTCCACCGTGCATGTCGCGGGCCACGCGAGCGATATCCAGCGCTTTACCGCAGTTGTTGCGCTTGATCAGCGAGATCATTTCCGGCGCCCAGTTACCGCTGTCCATCAGGCGGCCCACTTGCAGAGCGGCTTGTAGGCCCAGGGTGATTTCGGTCTGCATGTCGGCCAGCTTCTTCTGGATCAGCTGGTTGGCGGCCAGCGGGCGGCCAAACTGTTTACGGTCGAGGGTGTACTGACGGGCAGCGTGCCAGCAGAACTCGGCGGTGCCCATCACGCCCCAAGCGATGCCGTAGCGGGCTTTGTTCAAACAGCCGAAGGGGCCTTTCAGGCCGCTCACGTTAGGCAGCAGGTTCTCTTCGGGCACGAAAGCGTTGTCCAACACGATCTCGCCGGTGATGGAGGCGCGCAGAGAGACCTTGCCTTCAATTTTCGGGGTGGAGAAGCCTTCGGTGCCACGCTCGACGATGAATCCTTTGATTTGGTTGTCGTGGGCGGCAGATTTCGCCCATACCACGGCAATGTCGGCAATCGGACTGTTGGTGATCCACATTTTGGCGCCGGTCAGGCGGTAACCGCCATCGACCTTTTCCGCACGGGTAATCATGGAGCCTGGGTCGGAGCCATGGTCGGGTTCGGTCAGACCAAAGCAGCCGACCATCTCGCCGCTGGCAAGCTTAGGCAAGTACTTATGCTTCTGCTCTTCGGAGCCGTAGGCTTCGATGGGGTACATCACCAGCGACGACTGGACGCTCATGGCCGAGCGGTAGCCGGAATCGACACGCTCTACTTCGCGGGCGATTAGGCCATAAGCCACATGGTTGACGCCCGCACCGCCGTATTCCGGAGACACCGTGGCACCTAGCAGGCCCAGCTCGCCCATCTCGTTCATGATCTGTCGATCAAAACGCTCTTCACGGAAGGCGCTGAGCACCCGAGGCTGCAGGTTTTCCTGGCAGTAGTCGTGAGCGGCATCGCGGATCTGGCGCTCTTCGTCGGTGAGCTGGCTTTCCAGCAGTAGCGGGTCGTCCCAGTTGAAGCGTGTCATGGCGTGAACTCCGAAAGATGATCGTGTTGAGCCCAATGTATCGCCGTTATTTAAAAATTTCTACATTTTTTTAAAACGAAGATTTTAATCGATGCCACGGGCTTGGAGTACCCGGGTAATGATGGGAACTGGCGTCATGAGGTGGTCGCGCATCAGGTTAGCGGCTTGCTCGGCGTTGCGCGCCAGAATCACGTCGACCAGAGCGGCATGCTCCTGGCGTTTGGTGTCAAGGGCTTGGGGCGACATGACGGTCTCTTTCAGCCATAAATGGCGGTAGCGCTCCACCTGATCGAAGAGGGTGTCACGCATTTGCAGCAGGTGCGGCGAGTTACAGCCGCTGGCGATGGCGGTGTGAAACGCTTTGTGGCGCAAATCCCAACCATCCAGCAGCTCGTCGGGGGAGCTGACTTCGGTCACTTTGGCTAGCCGGTGGGCGGTCGCCAGTACGTTGGCTTCCCAATCGTCGTCGCCGCGCTCGATCGCCAAGCGCAAAATCAGCCCTTCCAACTGGGCGCGGGCATCGTAGATATCGTTCAGCTCGGCCAGCGACATGGCGGCCACTCGGTAGCCGCGTTGACTGATGGCGACCACCAAACGGTCGGCCACCAGCTGTGAAAGGGCTTCGCGCAGCGGCCCGGTGCTCACCCCGTAATACGCTTTCAAGCGGCTCATCAAGAGCTTCTCTTCAGGCGCGTAGCGGCCGCGAATGATGTCATGCTTGAGCGATTGGTAGGCGCTCATCGCGAGGTTTTGACGCGGGGCTTCATGCTCCATGGGAACTCCTTGAACCAATGTGGCTTAGACCAATGTAGGGGCGTGGCGGTCAACGCTGAATAGCGGCTATTATCAATAAATTTTGAAAATTTGGCACAGGTAACGACATTCATGTGGGATTTCATCATTGTAGGCGGTGGTATTTTGGGATTTTCTACCGCCATGCAGCTGCAACAGGCGTACCCAGATAAGCGCCTTTTGGTGATCGAGAAAGAGTCGGGAGCGGCCCAGCATCAAACCGGTCACAATAGCGGTGTGATTCATGCGGGGGTCTACTACACGCCGGGCAGCCTGAAAGCGAGGTTCTGCCTGGAAGGCAACCGCGCCACCCGTGAATTCTGCGACCAGCACGGCGTGCGCTACGACATCTGCGGCAAGCTGCTCGTCGCCACCAATGCACTCGAAAAACAGCGCATGGAGGCGCTGTGGGAGCGCACCGCCGCCAACGGATTGGAGCGAGAGTGGCTAGAGACCGAGGCGCTCAAAGAGCGCGAACCCAATATCACCGGCGTGGCGGGGATTTACGTGCCTTCGAGTGGCATTGTGAACTACGCCGAGGTGACCCGTGCCATGGCGGCGGAGTTTACCCGCCTTGGCGGTGAGATCCGCTTTGACCACCGCGTGACCGGGTTGGAAGAGCGTACCAACGAGGTAGTGGTGACGACCCAAAAGGGCGCTTTCACCGGTCGTTACCTCGTCTCTTGCTCGGGACTGATGGCCGATCGCGTCATCCGCATGCTGGGCAAAGACCCTGGCTTTACGATTTGCCCCTTTCGCGGTGAGTACTATCGGCTACCCGAGCGCCACAACCAAATCGTCAACCATCTGATTTACCCTATTCCCGATCCTGCCATGCCGTTTTTGGGCGTTCACCTGACGCGGATGATCGATGGCACGGTCACCGTGGGGCCGAACGCCGTGTTGGCGTTAAAACGCGAGGGCTACCGCAAACAGGACATGTCGCTGAGTGACATGGGCCAGATGTTCACCCACCCTGGTATCTTGAAGGTGTTAGGTAAACACTTGAAGCCGGGGCTCTTCGAAATGAAAAACTCGCTCTACAAGCGTGGCTATCTCGAGCTGGTGCGTAAGTACTGTCCCAGCTTGACGCTCGACGATCTTACGCCTTATCCCGCAGGGGTGCGCGCCCAGGCGGTCTCTAAGGATGGCAAGTTGGTGGACGACTTTTTGTTCGTGAACACCAAGCGCACGGTGAACGTTGGCAATGCGCCGTCGCCGGCGGCCACGTCGGCGCTGCCTATCGGGGCGCATATCGTCGAGCACGTCAAAGCGCTGTTGAAATAAAAAGCCGCATGGCGCTGGATTAGCATCTTACGCGCCAGCCGTGCTAACTTCTGTCCACCGCTCCAAAGGCTGGCAACACCAGCCTGGGGCTGGGGCTTCACACCTCCTTTACGTCAACCATACCTATAAGTCCAAGTAGGACGGAGGAAACGCTCATGCGAACTCTAAAATATACCGTCGCCGCCTCCATGCTCGCCGTGGCGCTGCCTGCCAGCGCGCAGCAGCTCTCGATTGCCACGGGCGGTACTGGCGGCGTTTACTACCCCATCGGCGGTGGCTTTGCCGAAATGATCAACAACCATATCGAAGGTGCTCAAGCGACGGCTGAAGTGACCGGCGCCTCGGTCGAGAACATGGGCTTGATCATGCGTGGCGACGCCGATATGGCGCTGGCGTTGGCCGATACGGTCTACCAAGCCTATACCGGCACCGGCGATTTCGAAGGCCGCCAGATCGAGAACACCCGCGCGCTGGCGTCGGTGTATCCCAATGCCGTGCAGCTCGTCACCCTGGCAGAGTCTGACATTCAGAGCATTGCCGACCTGGCCGGTAAGCGTGTCTCTGTAGGCGCACCGGGTAGCGGCACCGAGCTGAACGCCCGTGCTCTGCTAGAAGCCAACGGCGTGAGCTATGAAGACTTCACGCCCCAACGTCTTAACTTCAACGAAACCGCTGACGCCATTCGTGATGGCGATATCGATGCCGGTTTCTGGAGCGTTGGGCCGCCCACCAGCTCCATTCTCAACCTCGCCGCGACCCGCGACATTCGCCTGATTAGCCTGTCGGATGAAGAGATCGCCAACGCTCAGGAAGAGGAAGCGGTCTTTGCACCTTACGAGCTGGCGGCGGGCATGTACGACGGTATGGACGAGGCGGTACAGACCATCGGTATCCCTAACGTGCTGGTCGTCAACGCCGATATGGACGAGGAGCTGGCCTACCAGTTGACTCAGCTGCTGTTCGAAAACACCGATGAGCTGATTGCTGTCCACCCGGCTGCCAATGACACCACCATCGAGTTCACTATGAACTCTACGCCGGTACCGCTGCATCCGGGCGCGCTTCGCTACTTCGAAGAAGTTGGCGCTGAGATCCCGGACCGTCTGCGTCCGTAACCCATTAGGAGCCGTGCCATGCAGTGGCAACGACGACTGATGGCGCTCTTACTGATGAGTGGTTTGTTCGCCGAAGCGGGGGCCTCCCCCGCTTCGGCGACTGCGTCTTGGCATCTGCGGGTCGTGACCGAGCAGGGCGACACGCTCGTAGATGCAGCCGCGCCGCAGGGCAGCCGCTGGTGCATCCAGTGGCAGCACTCTGTCGAGCACTTTACGGTGTTGGACTGTTACCGCAACGCGGGTGGCACGATGCAGCTCGAGCGCAGCCACCAACCGGATTTTGCCGCTGGGCTTGGGCACATTTTCGGGCGCGGCGAGCAGGTGTCGGACGGCCAGGGCGGTTACTGGATCAATGCCATCGACGAGCCAGTGGCGAACAATCGCTACGTACTACGGGTCGGCTCGACGGCCGTCAATCACCGCGTCATGTGGCCAGATGGCGAGCATCCCACCGTGAGCCTGAGTGAGCGAGCGGCTGGCCAACGCGTCACGATAGCCTTGTCATCGCGTTGAGTGTCGTTAGCCAAACACCTCATAAGTGCGCCGATCGATGTCGCTTTTCATAAAAATTAAGTGGGTGTTAACCCCCAAAGTTAGCTTATGCTTCCGAGGACTTCATGAACGAATCCACGCCACCGCCGACTGTGATGCCGGGCGGCAATGCGATTCAACCCCGCTTCGTTTTATGGTGTATCACCATCGTGGCGGTGGGACTGTCGTTATTCCAACTCTACTCGGCGGGTATTCAGCCGCTGGGCCTATTTTATCAGCGCAGCATTCACCTAGCGCTGATCATGCTATTGGCCTTTTTGATGTTTCCGGCCTTTGGGCCAAATCGTAAGCGCGGCATCGTGGGCTGGGGAATCGACCTGGTCTTCTTTGCCGGTGCGCTGATCACGGGTGGCTACTTGGTGTTCAACTTGGATGCCATCTTCAGTCGCGCCGGGTTCTGGAACCAGACCGATATTTTGGTTGCCTGTATTGCCACGGTCACCGTACTCGAGGCCAGCCGCCGCGCGGTGGGTTTTGGTATGACGGTGATTGGCTTGCTCGCTATCGTTTATGCGTTTGCCGGCCCCCGTGGGGAGCTTCCCTGGCTGGGCGAGTGGATGCCCGGCATCATGGAGCACCGTGGCTACAGCCTCGACCGCGTGGCCGGGCAGCTTTACCTGGGCCAAGAGGGCATTTTTGGCCTGCCGCTGGGAGTTGCCGCTACCTATATCTTCATTTTCGTCCTCTTCGGTGCTTTTTTGGAAAGCACGGGTGCCGGTAAGTTTTTCATCGATATGGCTTACGCCGCTACTGGACGCCAGCGCGGCGGTCCGGCCAAAGCGGCCGTTCTGGCCTCGGCGGGTATGGGATCGATTTCGGGCAGCGCCATTGCCAACGTGGTCACCACCGGCGCGTTCACCATTCCGCTGATGAAGAAACTGGGCTACCAGCCGAAGCAGGCGGGGGGCATCGAAGCGGCCGCTTCCACCGGCGGGCAAATCATGCCGCCGCTGATGGGTGCAGGCGCCTTCTTGATTGCCGAATATACCAATACGCCTTATTTAGAGATCGTCAAAATCAGCATTCTGCCGGCGATCATGTACTTTGCGACGGTCTATCTGTTCGTCCACATCATTGCCTTGAAACAAGGCATGCAGGGCATGGCCAAGAGCGAGCTGCCCCAAATGCGCCAAGTCATGAAAGATGGCTGGCACTTCCTCCTGCCGCTGGCGGTGTTGGTATGGCTGCTGGCCATGAGCATGTCGCCCATGCGCGTGGGGTATTACGCGGTCGTCACCATGGTGGCGGTGGCCGTCTTGCGCTATGCATTATGGTACTTCTTCGTGGCACCCAAACAGGGGCAACCGGTCACGGTCGAGCGCACGAAAGCGGTCGTGTGGGCAGGGCTCGTGAAGCTGGTCCAGGGATTAGAGTTGGGCGCGCGCAATGCCGTGGCGGTCTCCATGGCTTGCGCTGTCGCCGGTATCATCGTCGGCGTGGTCGGTTTGACCGGCCTGGGTCTGAAGTTCTCCTCCATGATGCTGGCGTTCTCCGGTGGCAACCTGGTGCTGGCACTGCTGTTGGTGCTGTTGGCGAGCCTAATTTTGGGGATGGGGTTACCGGTCACTGCCAGCTACATCGTTCTGATCGTGCTGGTGGGGCCAGCGCTGACCGCCGAGTTCGGTGTGCCGCTGTTGATCGCTCACTTGGTGGTTTTTTGGTACTCCCAGGACTCCAACGTCACGCCACCGATTGCCCTGGCGGGGTTTGCGGGGGCGGCCATTGCCGGCAGTAAACCCATGGAGACGGGCTTCCAAGCGTGGAAGTTTGCCAAGGGGCTCTACCTGATTCCGCTGTTCATGGTCTTCAATCCGGAGATCATCATTGGCGGGCCGGTGCTCGTGGTGGTATGGAATGCAGTCATCGCGCTACTGGCGCTATGTGCGTTCGCGGCCTCGCTAGAAGGCTACCTGTTTACGCGTATGTCTTGGCTGCCTCGTTTGGCCATTGGTGGCGCCATTGTCGGTGTGTTCTACCCAAGCTTGTGGACGGAGGTGGCCGGCGTCACGGTCATGGTCGTAGCCATCGCCGCTAACTGGCAGGCGAGCAAACGGGAGCCAACGCCGGTGGCCGGTTGATTTTGCCTAGGAGAAAAGCAGCACCAAAAAAGCCCGGGAACATTCGTTCCCGGGCTTTTACGTTTTAGCGTCGGTTCGTATTTAGAAGATCGACTCTGCCGTGCCAGACCCCTGCGAGCCACTGGCTTCCTCAAGCTCTTGGCTAATGCGCCGAGGCTGGAAATCCGGTAGATGGTCTCTGTGGAACAGCTCGGTCATGCCGCCCGGTTGGTCATCGTGTAAACGACGGCCCGTCTCCGGGTCCACCCGTGCGGTGACGATGGTGTCGGGACGCTCTGGCAGTGCAGAGGGGGTTCCTTCGAGCGCATCGCCCATGAAGTCGATCCAGATGGGTAGAGCGGCATTCGCGCCATACTCGGCAATGGTGTCGTTGCTGTCTTTACCGACCCACACCGTGGTGACGAGATTGCTATTGAAACCGGCAAACCAGGCGTCTCGCTGGCTGTTGGTCGTGCCGGTTTTACCGACGATATCCTCACGGTTTAGGCTCAGTGCACCTCGGCCCGTACCGGAGGTAATGACGTCGCGCAGCATGTCTCGCAGAATATATACCGCTGCTGCGTCGGCCACACGAGGGGCGATCGGGTAGGTCTTGCCATCGATCTCGACGGTTTCCTGGCCCTCGGCGCAACTCACGCAGGCAACCTGCGGCGTAGCTTCATCGATCACTTCGTTATCGTCATCGCGGGTCACCCGCTCGATGAACCAAGGCGAGACTTGGAAGCCGCCGTTGGCGATCACCGCGTAGGCGTTGGTCATCTCCATGGGCGTGAGACTGGCGCTACCCAGGGCCAGTGACAGGCCGCGGGGCAGACGCTCCGGCGAGAAGCCGAACCCTTCCAGATATTGGATCGTGTGGTCGAGCCCCATGGTTTGCAGCACGCGAATGGTGACGAGATTGCGCGAACGTGCCAGTGCCGGGCGCAGGCGCATCGGACCTTGGAAGTCGCGGCTTGAGTTGACCGGGCGCCATAGTGAATCGCTGCCATCATCCAATACCACCGGCGCGTCGTTGACCACGCTCGCCGCGTTCATTTCGCCATCTTGCAAGGCGGCGAGATAAATGAACGGCTTGAAGATTGAGCCGGACTGACGCTGGGCTTGCACGGCGCGGTTGAACTTACTAGCGTTGAAGTCGAAGCCGCCCTGCAGCGCCAGAATCGCACCGGTGCGTGGGTCTTGCGCCACCAGCGAGCCTTCGGCGTCTGGACGTTGGGAAAGGCGCAGCGTGCCGTCATCGGTCTCGATGACGCGGATGAGGTCGCCCCGTTCGGCAATCTGTGCCGCATTGGTCGGTTCGGCCCCTCGGCTACGCGGGCTCAAATAGGGGCGCGCCCAGCTAAGACCACTCCATGGAATCGTTTGCAGCTCACCGCCACGAGTCAGCACCTGCATCTCACGGCCACTGCTCTCGACCACGATGGCAGGCTGCAGCAGGCCATAGTTGGGCGTACGCTCCAGTACCTGAAGCCAGTTGCTCACATCGCCATCCACGCCTTCGACTTCGGTTTGGCTACGCTGGGCAGCCTGACGAGCGGTTTGGCGGATCTCCGGCGACTCTGACAGCTCCTCTTCCAAACCCTGGGTAGTGGTCTGCTCTTGGGCTTCGACCAAGCTGGGGGCAATGTCCTCTTGCTCGGCACCCCGCCAGCCATGGCGTAAGTCGTAAGCGATCAGGCCATTGGCCAGCGCCTGACGGGCAAACGGCTGCAGTTCGCTATCGATGGTGGTGTAAATGCGGTAGCCACCGGTATAGGCGGTATCACCAAAGCGCTCGATGGCGTATTGGCGTGCCATCTCTGCCACGTAGGCGGCATCCACCTCGGTTTGGGTGTAGTGGCGGCGTGCGGTGACTGGGGCCTGAACGGCACTTTGATAGGTATCGTTATCGATATACCCAAGCTCACGCATGCGGAATAGGATCCAGTTGCGACGAATCAGCGAACGCTCGGAGTTGGCCAGTGGGTTGAACGCCGAGGGGGCTTTGGGCAGTCCGGCAATCATGGCGGTTTCCGCCAGGCTCAGCTCGGCGAGTGGCTTGTCGTAATAGGTCTCGGCGGCAGCGGCAATGCCATAAGCACGGTTACCTAGAAAGATCTTATTGACGTAAAGTTCGAAGATCTCCTCTTTGTCGAGAATCTGCTCCATCTGTAAGGCCAGCAGAATCTCGCGAATTTTCCGTGTGAACGTCTGGTCGAGGGTCAGCATGTAGTTACGTGCGACCTGCATGGTGATGGTGGAACCCCCCGATTGAATGGTGCCGCCACTCTGAACCAGCTCGACCGCCGCGCGCGCCAAGCCGCGCGGGTCGACGCCTGCATGATCGAAGTAACTGGCGTCTTCGGCAGCAATCAGCGCGTTGATCATGTCTTGGGGAATGTCATCGAAGTCGATCGCCACGCGGCGCTCTTCACCGAATTCGCCGATCAGCTTGCCGTCGTTGGTAAAAATCCGTAGTGGCGTGTGCAGTTCGAAATCCTGCAGCTGACGCACGTCGGGCAGGCCCGGCGAAAAATAGATCGCCGCACCGATCACCGCCAGTATGACCGCACCCGAGAGCGCAACGACCAGTGAAAATAGTGACAGCACAAGAGTCCGTAAAAACGTCATGAACAGTGGGCACCCGTAAAAAGAGGAGTAGCCAGGGCAGTATTAACGCCATGGCGCGCAAGTGGCTGCCATTATAGGAAGGGGAGGCAGCGGCCACCAGTGTTGATATGGCGTAGAGGCATTGGCGTGTGCCTTAACTAAAAATCATGTAACCTCGAAACTCGCACGATAGGCAGGCGGAGCCGAACTCAACATGCGTTTACTAACACCCAGTAAAGGGTTGATTGGTGTCGATATTACCTCGGCGACCGTCAAGCTACTCGAACTCAAACGGTGCAACGATAATTACCAAGTCGAGAGCTACGCCGTGCGCCCGCTTCGCGAAGGTGCGGTGGTCGAACGCCGTATTCGAGATATGAACGATGTGGCCAACATGCTGAGTCGCGCCGTCGAACACGCCAAACCCTCAACGCGTAAAGCTGCCGTGGCCGTTCCGGCCAGCGCTGCCATTACCAAAACGCTTCAGTTTCCCGTCTCGCTGAGCGAAGACGAGATCGAAGAGCGCATAATCGCCGAGTCAGACCGGCATATTCCGTTTCCGTTCAATGAAGTGGCGTTCGACTTCCACTGCCTGGGCCCTGCGCCCTTCGATGACGAGCAGCAGCAGGTCATTTTGGTGGCTTGCCGCCAGCAGGATGTGTCACAGCTCACCGAAACCTTGGAGCGTGCCGGATTGGAGCCTGCGGCGGTGGACGTGGAAACCTTCGCCATGGAGCGCTCGCTGGCCGAGCTGCGTCGTCAGCTCAACGTCGACAGCGACCCCAACGCCTGCGTAGGGCTAGTGGATATTGGTGCGAACATGAATGCCTTTCACGTCGTGCGTGGAGGTCACATCGTTTATAGCCGGGACACGGTGTTTGGCGGTCGCCAGCTCACTGACGCGATTCGCGACCATTACTCTTTGAGTAACGAAGAGGCGGGCTTTGCCAAAAAGCGCGGCGGCCTGCCTGAGGATTACCACGAGAAAGTGCTCAATCCGTTCCTGGAAACCGTCGTGCAACAGGTGGGGCGCTCCCTGCAGCTCTATTATACCGCCGGGCGCCAGCACGAAGTGCAGCACATCGTACTGGCAGGCGGCTCGAGCGTCATTCCCGGCTTGGCCGAGCGCATCGCCGACGATAGCGGTATGTCGGTGACCATCGCCAATCCGTTTCAGCGTATGCGTGTCAATAAGCGCCTCAATATGGAAGGTTTGACGAACGATGCTCCAGCCATGCTCACCGCGGGCGGTTTGGCGATGAGGGTTGGACTATGAGCATTAATATCAACCTGCTTCCCTGGCGGGAGGCGCGTCGGGAGAAACGCACCCGCCGTTTTTACGGGGTCGTCGTGCTGATGCTGATCGCCGGGGTTGCGCTGGGCCTGGGGGTCGCTCAGCTTTACCAGCAGAAGCTCGCCGCTCAGCAGCAGCGTAACGCCTATATCACCCAGCACATCGAGCGCCTGAATAACGAAATTGCCGATGTGCAGCGCTATCAACAAACCGCCGAGCGACTAGGCGAGCAGTTGGCGCTGTTCAACACGCTGCAGGCCGAGCGGGTGAGTACCGTGCAACTGTTCAACGATATCGCTGCAAGCGCGGTAGACGGCGTGGTGTATCAGCGGCTGACCCGTAACGGCGAGCAGGTAAGCGTATCGGCCATGGCGGGCAGCGAACGTCAGGTATCCGATCAGCTGCGTCAGATTGCCAGTATGCCTGGGCTGGGAGTGCCGCTACTGTCGGAGGTGACCAGCGGGCAAGATGGCAATAGTCGCTTGTTCCAGTTCGAAGTGGTGCAGTCGTCGCTGAGAGAGAGTGGTGACGGGGAGGAGTCGCCATGATAGGGGGGCGCGAGCGCTGGCGGGATGAGTGGCAGCGATTGAAAACGCTGGATTGGCAGTCGCTGGATGTCAAAGAAGCGGGCGAGTGGCCCGTGCTACTCAAGGTGCTGTGTGGCGCGCTAGCGTTTTGCGTAGCCTTGGGCGGACTGAGCTGGTGGTTGGTGAGCGAAAAGCGCATCGAACTGGAAGCGGCACAGCGCCAAGAGGCACGTCTTCTGAACGAGTATCGTAGCAAAGTCTCTGAAGCGGCCTTTTTGCCCGAAGTGCGTGACCAACTCATCGCGCTCGAAGAGCAGATGACCACCATGCGCTCCATGCTGCCCACCAGTGCCGAAATTCCCTCGTTATTGGATAGCATTAGCGAGGCAGCGCTGGATAATGACTTGAGTATCGAAACGATTCGCCTGCGCCCCACCGTGCGAAATACGCACTACGTGGAGCACCCGCTGGATATTCAGGTGCGCGGCGGCTATCACGAGCTGGCGCACTTCGTGGCCGACATTAGTCAGTTGGCACGTATCGTGACCCAGCACGATATCGCGCTCTCACCGGCCGAGCAGAGCGGTGAGTCGCTGCGTATGTCATTGGTCGCTCGCACCTATAGCTATATAGACGCAGCAGACGGGGAGGCGCCCGTACCATGAAGCGTTTACTCACTTTTGGCGTAATGGCGCTTCTCGCGGGTTGTAGTGACGCCAACCTTGGCCAGCTAGCGTCGGTGTTGGACGAGATTCGGCGCGCTCCAGCGGGACAGCCGCCGGTCGCCATTCCAACGATTCCCGACTACCAGCCGATAGAGTACCGCTATAGTGATGCCCGCAGTCCGTTCCTCGCTCCTGAGAGCGTGCGAGCGACCGAGGCGGAGGCCGTCTTTGCAAGCGCCCTGGCCCCCGACCAGCAGCGAAAGACCGAGCCGTTAGAGCAGTTCCCGCTGCAAAGCCTACGTTTGGTGGGCACGCTGCGGATGGGCGGGCAGCAGGTGGCACTGATCAGCGCGCCAGACGGTAGCGTCACTAGCGTGCGCGAAGGCAACTACCTAGGCACCGATTTCGGGCAGGTGACCACGATCAGTCCGCAAGAAGTGCGCATCACCGAACGTACGTTACATCAGCAGTTAGGTTGGCAAGAGCGCGAGGCAACGCTCACGCTAAAGGAGTAGCTAGCCCCACGCTACTCGGCAGTACACTACATTGACTCGTTACCGGATGATATCTATGGCCGTCACGCTTCGTCGAATTACGCTATCACTGTTAGCTCTGTTGCCGACTTTTGCCTTTGGGTCTGTGCTAACCGACTTGGACGTGCGCCAAACCGACAGCGGTGAGGTCGAGCTGCTCTTGCAATTCAGTGGCGGCGTGGCCGAACTGCGTGGCTATCGGTTGGACGCGCCGCCCCGCTTAGCGCTGGACCTGGCCGATACCCAAAGTGGCTTGCCCCAGCGGCGGATCAACGTCGATCGCGCAGGCGTCGAGAAGATTACTGCATTGGAAGGAAATGGCCGAACGCGTCTGGTGGTCGACCTACGCCAACCGCTCGAGTACACCTCCCGCGTGGAAGGCGATCAGCTACGAATTACCTTGAAGAGTGCTGGGGACGTCCCAACGTCCGAGCGCGTGGCCTTGAGCAGCGCAGCGCCGCCATCGGTCGATAGTGGCTTGGAAACGTCTGAAGGCCCACGCGTCACCAATATCGATTTTCGCCGAGGGGAGGATGGAGCTGGCCGTTTGCTGGTCACCTTCGACCGGGAAGGTGTGGTGACACAGGTGCGCGAAGGCAGTGGCGGCGTGGTCGTGGCTGAACTCCGCGATGTAGACATTCCCGATGCGCTCAACCAAATCTATGACGTAACCGATTTTGCCACGCCGATTACCCGTATTACGCCCCGTTCCGGGCAGCGCGATACACTGCTGGAGCTGCAAACCAACGGCCCCTACGCCATGGTCTCATCGCAAAGCGGACGCACGCTCACCGTCGAAGTGCAGCCGGTGAGCCAGGCCAGCCAGCAAGAGCGTGAGCGTCAGGGCGAGAGTTTTACCGGTGATCGCTTGAGCCTCAATTTCCAAGATATCGAAGTGCGCGCAGTGCTGGCCACGCTGGCCGAATTTACCGGCTTGAACCTGGTGGCGAGCGACAGTGTGACGGGGCGTGTGACACTCAATCTCAACGATGTGCCCTGGGACCAAGCGCTGGCACTGATTTTGCAAAGCCAGGGGCTCTCAAGCCGTGAGCAGGGGAACGTGATCGTCGTGGCACCTGCGGGTGAGTTGGCAGACATCGAACGTCAGGAAATCGAAGCGCGCAACCAGCAGCAAACACTGGCGCCGCTGGTGACCGAGTTCATCGAGGTGAAATACGCCCGTGCCGAGGACCTGGCACAGCTGCTGCGCGGAGCAGAAGGTTTCGGTCTGCTGACCGAGCGTGGTCGGGTGAGCGTCGATCAGCGTACCAACACACTACTGATTCAGGATACCGCTGTTCAGGTACGTGACATCTTGCGGACTCTCGACCGTCTCGATGTGGCGGTTCGACAGGTGCAAATCGAAGCACGTATCGTCATTGCGCGGGATACCGCCTCTCGCGAGCTGGGCGTGAACTGGGGCGTTTCCAGCACTCGCGGCTTTTTAGAAAACGATGACGGCACCTTCTCACGCCGGGATATCAACCCCAACGGTATCAATCGTGCCCAGGGGGGATTGGCGGTGGATTTGGGGTCCACGGCAGCAGCCAACACCGGCTTCAGCTTTGGCTATTTGTCGGGGGATATTCTGCTCGACCTGGAACTGCGTGCGCTCGAGAGTGAAGGGAAGAGTCAGACGATCTCACAGCCTCGCGTGATCACGGCCAATCAGCGCACGGCCACCATTCGCCAGGGCGAAGAGCGAGCATTTCAGAGTGTCGATGCGCAGGGTAACCCAGACACCGAATTTAAAGAGGCAGAGCTATCGCTGGAGGTAACGCCGCAAATCACCCCAGACAATCGCATCATCATGGATCTGGTGATCAAGAACGATAGCTTTCGAGAGAGTGAGTTTGGCGGCGAGCCGCCCATCGATACCAACCAAATCGAAACCCAAGTGCTGGTGGATAATGGTCAGACGGTGGTATTGGGCGGTATTTTGACCACGGAGCAGCTCAGCCAGATGGCGAAAACGCCGCTATTAGGCGACCTGCCCGTGCTGGGTCGACTCTTTCGCTATACCGAAGAGAGCAATGAAAAGGTAGAGTTACTGGTCTTTATTACTCCACGACTACTTGACGATGGTTTGGCGGTTCGCTGATGCAGGATTTACCCAATCTTTTTTTAATAGGCCCCATGGGGGCTGGCAAGAGCACGATAGGTCGCCTGTTGGCAGGGGAGCTATCGCGCCCATTTTACGATAGCGACCACGCCATACAGGATCGTTGTGGTGCCGATATTCCCTGGATCTTTGACGTCGAGGGCGAGCCAGGTTTTCGTCAGCGTGAAATTCAGATGATCGACGAGCTTACCCAGCTAGCGGAGGTGGTCGTTGCCACCGGTGGTGGCGCGGTACTGCGAGAAGAGAACCGTCGGGTGCTCCGCGAGCGTGGCACCGTCATCTACCTGATGACCACCGTCGAACAGCAGCTGAAGCGCACCGCGAAAGACCGCAATCGTCCACTGTTGCAGTGCGCGAACCGCGAGCAGGTGCTCAACGACATGTTCGCCGCCCGCGATCCGCTTTATCGTGCGACCTCTGACATTACCGTGCGGACGGACCGCCGCAGCCCGCGTGCGGTGGTCAATGAGATATTGCGCCGCGTACACCGCCTGATCGATCCGTTGGACGCTGTCAGCGCCCCACAGAAGAAGGTTTCTCCATGACCGAATACGCCCCCCAACGCACGCTCACCGTCGATCTGGGCGAGCGTAGTTACCCCATCCATATTGGCGTAGGGCTGCTGCAACGCGCAGACAGCTTCGTGCCTTATCTGGCGGGCAGCCAAGTGATGATCGTCACCAACGAGACGGTGGCCCGGCACTATTTGCAGACGCTGCAGGCGTCGCTGCCCGAGCGGCTCGACGTGCGTACCGTGGTGCTACCGGATGGGGAGCAGTACAAAACCATCGAACAAGTGGGGCGCATTTGGGATGCGCTGCTCGAGGCAGGCTTCAATCGCCGCTGTACCCTGATTGCCTTGGGAGGTGGTGTGATTGGCGACATGGTGGGGTACGCGGCCGCGTCCTATCAGCGCGGCGTGGCGTTCATTCAAGTGCCCACCACACTACTTTCTCAGGTGGACTCCTCGGTAGGCGGTAAAACCGGGGTCAACCATCCGCTGGGCAAGAACATGATTGGCGCATTCTGGCAGCCCAGAGCCGTGGTAGTGGATATCGCCACGCTGACCTCGCTGCCTGCGCGGGAGCTCTCTGCAGGGCTGGCGGAGGTGGTGAAGTACGGCTTCATTCGCGATGCCGCCTTCCTTGCTTGGCTGGAACAGAACATGGCGGCGCTGCGCCGCGTCGAACCCGAGGTGGTGGCAGATGCAATTGCCAAAAGCTGCCAGATCAAAGCCGATATCGTAGCGGAAGACGAAACCGAGCAGGGCGTACGTGCGCTGTTGAACCTAGGACACACCTTTGGCCATGCCATCGAGGCGCATCAAGGTTACGGCAACTGGCTGCACGGCGAAGCCGTAGGGGCCGGCATGGCGATGGCCGCCACGCTCTCCCACCAGTTGGGGTGGATCAGCGCTGATGCCTTAGAGCGCACGAAAGCGGTGATCGAAAGCGCGGGCCTTCCGCTTGTTGCGCCAATGGGCATGTCGTCGGATGACTTCTTGACACGAATGCGGCTGGATAAAAAGAACGTGGACGCGCGTCTGCGTCTGGTGCTACTGAACGACTTGGGCGATGCCTGCGTTAGCGATGCCACGCCTATCGAGACGCTGAGACAGCTACTTGATGGTTATCCGCGCGGCTAGGGGAATCAATCGTAAGCGCACCCGCTCAAAACCCGCCTCGAAACAGGCGGGTTTTGTTTGCCTAGAAAGCGCCGAAATGGCTGCTGACTAGTGATATCCGTATGCCTTATGCGCCATCGGCATGGGGTTTTTGGTTAAAATTAGACTAAAGTCTAGTGTTCTATATTGGTCGTTAAAATACCGTTTCTTTAGCCTGCAAGCCGTTGAAGTATAACTGTTTTTTTATTGAACGGTAGTGCAACTACGGGATTTGGCGAGGGTTTTTGACGATTGGCGAGTGTCGAGCGATTGCGCTACGCGGTGGCAAATCGCTATGCTGAGCGACCATTTTCTTGCAGCAGCGAATGCGGAAAACACCCTATTTTGGGCGGGTAACAAGAGCCATAAAAAAAGAAAAACCCGTAACAATACCATAAAAACGCTGCTTACAAAATACGCTGACTAGAGGCACGCCCATGAATAGAGGTCTTCACCAGCCAGGCGAGTTTCGCGATAACTGCGGCTTTGGCCTTATTGCCCACATGGAAGGGCAGGCCAGCCACGACTTGCTGAAAACGGCTATCGAATCACTGACTTGCATGACCCACCGCGGTGGCATCGCGGCAGATGGTAAAACCGGCGACGGTTGTGGCCTGCTGCTAAAGATGCCCGCACAGTTCATGCGTGCTGCTGCTAAAGAGTCGCTCGATGTAGAGCTGGGCGAGCGCTTCGCGGTGGGGTCGGTATTTTTACCCAACGACGATGCGCGTGCCGCCAAAGCTAAAGAGACGCTGGTGGCTGAGTTAAGCGCACGCGGTTTGGACGTGCTGGGCTGGCGCGTAGTGCCCACGGACTCGAGTGTCTGTGGCCCCATGGCGCTGGACTGCCTGCCGCGTATCGAGCAGCTGTTCGTTGCCCCCGGCAGCAGCGACAATTTCGATGTCGATCTTTTCATGGGTCGCCGCTACGCCGAGCAGGCGCTGCGCAGCGACGAAGACTTTTACGTGGCGTCGCTCTCCACCGAAGTGGTCTCCTATAAAGGCCTGGTCATGCCGGAAGATCTGCCGGCCTTCTATAAAGACCTGAACGACCCACGCCTGGAAACCGCCATCTGCGTCTTCCACCAGCGCTTTTCGACCAACACCGCACCGCGCTGGCCGTTGGCACAGCCGTTCCGCCTGCTGGCGCACAACGGCGAGATCAACACCATCGAAGCCAACCGCGGCTGGGCGAACTCGCGTAAGGCAAACTTCGTCAACGAGCGTCTGCCGGATATCGCTAAACTAGACGAAATCGTCAACACCACCGGCTCCGACTCCTCCAGTATGGATAACATGCTGGAAGTGCTGCTGACCGGCGGTATGGAGCTACACCGCGCCGTGCGCATGATGGTGCCGCCCGCCTGGCAAAACGTCGAGACCATGGACGCCGAGCTGCGCGCGTTCTACGAGTACAACTCCATGCACATGGAGCCGTGGGACGGCCCTGCAGGCGTGGTCATGACCGACGGTCGCCAAGCGGTCTGTATGCTGGACCGTAACGGCCTGCGCCCCGCGCGCTGGGTGATTACCAAGAACGGCTACATCACCTTGGCCTCCGAAATCGGCACCTACGGCTACAAGCCGGAAGACGTGGTGGCAAAAGGCCGCGTCGGCCCCGGCCAGATGCTGGCCGTCGATACCCAAACGGGCGAAGTGCTGCACACTCAGGACATCGATGATCGCCTGAAGTCCGCATACCCCTACAAGCGCTGGCTGAAACAGGAAGCGAACTACCTGGAGTCGGCGCTGACCGAACTGGCGCGCTTCCAAACGATGGACACGGATGCGCTGAACGTGCAGCAGAAGATGTTCCAGGTAACGTTCGAAGAGCGCGACCAGGTACTGCGCCCGCTAGCGGAGAGCGGCCAGGAGGCGGTGGGCTCCATGGGCGACGATACGCCGATGGCGGTACTGTCGAGCCGCCCGCGCCTGCTCACCGACTACTTCCGGCAGAAGTTTGCCCAGGTCACCAACCCGCCGATCGACCCGCTGCGCGAAGCGATCGTGATGTCGTTGGAAACCTGCTGTGGCGCGGAGCTGAACGTCTTCAAGGCCACACCGGAACACGCCCATCGCTTGATTTTGACCACGCCGGTGCTCTCGCCGCGTAAATTCACCGCCCTGGTGAGCCAGGACGATCCGGCCTTTGCTAGCCATATGCTGCCGCTCGGGTACGATCCAGAGCAGACCAGCCTGCAGCAGGCGATTACCGCGCTGTGCCAAGAAGCCGAAGCGCAGGTAAAAGCGGGTAAAGTGATTCTGGTGCTGAGCGATGCGGAGCTGCCCAAAGGCCAGCTGCCCATTCAGGCAGCGCTGGCCGTGGGTGCGGTGCATTCCCACCTGGGCCGCCTGGCGCTACGCCCCAATGCCAACATCGTGGTCGAGACTGGCTATGCCCGCGATGCGCACCAGATGGCGGTGCTGTTCGGGGTGGGCGCGACAGCGGTCTACCCATGGCTGGCGTATCAGGTCATGGCGGATATGCACCGCACCGGGGAGCTGACTGGCAACCCGGCAGACGCCCGCGAGAATTACCGTAAAGGCCTGCAGAAGGGGCTCTTCAAGATCCTTTCGAAGATGGGCATTTCGACGCTGGCCTCCTATCGTGGCTCCATGCTGTTCGAGGCCGTCGGTCTGTCGAACGAGGTCATGGAGACCTGCTTCGTGGGCATGGCGTCGCGTATTCAAGGCACCGGCTTCGCCGAGCTCCAGCTTCAGCAAGAGCTACTAGCCAAAGAGGCGTGGATTCCCCGCAAAGGTATCTCCCAAGGCGGTATGCTCAAATACGTGCACGGCCATGAGTATCACGCCTACAACCCGGATGTGGTGAAGTCGCTACAAGCCGCCGTGCAAGAGGGCAGCTACACCAAGTGGAAGAAATTTGCGCAACTCGTGAATGAACGTCCCGTGGCCACCATTCGTGACCTGCTGACGCTCAAGCCTTCTGAGTCGCCCGTGCCGCTGGAAGAGGTCGAGCCCATCGAAGCGCTAATTCCGCGTTTCGATAGCGCCGGTATGTCGCTGGGTGCACTGTCGCCCGAAGCGCACGAAGCGCTGGCACAGGCCATGAACGAGGCGGGCGGTCGCTCCAACTCCGGTGAAGGTGGCGAAGACCCGGCCCGTTACGGCACCATTCGCAGCTCGAAGATCAAACAGATCGCCTCAGGTCGTTTCGGTGTTACGCCAGCTTACCTGGTCAATGCCGACGTGCTGCAGATCAAGGTGGCTCAGGGCGCGAAGCCCGGTGAAGGCGGCCAGCTGCCGGGCGGCAAGGTCAATCAGCTGATTGCCCGCTTGCGCTACTCGGTGCCCGGCGTCACGTTGATTTCGCCGCCGCCGCACCACGACATTTACTCCATCGAAGACTTGGCGCAGCTGATCTTTGACCTCAAGCAGGTCAACCCAGACGCGCAGGTCTCGGTGAAACTCGTCTCCGAGCCAGGGATCGGCACCATTGCCACCGGCGTCGCCAAAGCCTATGCGGACTTGATCACCGTGTCTGGCTACGACGGCGGCACCGCGGCTAGCCCGCTCACCTCCATCAAGCACGCCGGTTCTCCTTGGGAGCTGGGCCTGCCGGAGGTGCATCAGGCGCTTCGCATCAACGGCCTGCGGGACAAAATCCGCCTACAAACCGATGGTGGCCTGAAAACCGGTCTTGACGTCGTCAAAGCGGCGATTCTGGGGGCCGAGAGCTTCGGTTTTGGTACCGCGCCGATGGTGGCGCTGGGCTGTAAATACCTGCGTATTTGCCACCTGAACAATTGTGCCACCGGTGTAGCGACCCAGGACGACTTCCTGCGCGGCGAGCACTTCCGCGGCACCGTGGATATGGTGAAGAACTACTTCCGCTTTATTGCCGAAGAAGTACGCGAGCTGATGGCCATGCTGGGCGTTCGCAAGCTCACCGACCTGATTGGCCGCACGGACCTGCTGGAAGTGTTGGAAGGCAACACGGCATCACAGCGCAAGCTGGATTTAATGCCGCTGTTGGCGAACGACTTCGTGCCTGCGGATGCGCCTCAGTTCTGTGAAGTGAGCCGCAACGTGCCCCACGACCCGGGTGCCAAGAACCAGGAAGTGCTGGCGGCGCTGAAAGAAGCCATCGAGTCTCAGTCAGGTGGCACCTTCGACTTCACCATCACCAACTGCGACCGCAGCGTCGGGGCGCTCACCTCCGGTGCCATTGCCAAGCGTTACGGTGAAGAGGGGCTCGAAGCCGCACCGGTGACGGCGCGCTTTATCGGTGTGGCGGGCCAAAGCTTCGGCGTGTGGAACGCCCGTGGTCTGAACCTCTTCCTGGAAGGCGATGCCAACGACTACGTCGGTAAAGGCATGAACGGCGGCAGCATCGTCATCGTGCCGCCCAAGGTCAGCCAGTTCGAGAGCCACAAAACGGCCATTATCGGCAACACCTGCCTCTATGGGGCTACGGGTGGCACGCTGTTTGCCGCCGGTACCGCTGGCGAGCGCTTTGCGGTACGTAACTCCGGCGCCACGGCCGTGATCGAAGGCGCGGGTGACCACTGCTGTGAGTACATGACCGGTGGTTTGGTCTGCGTGCTGGGTGAAACCGGCGTTAACTTTGGGGCGGGCATGACCGGTGGCTTTGCCTACGTGCTCGATGAAGACCGGACCTTCGTGGACAAGTACAACCACGAGCTGGTCGAAATTCACCGGGTCAACACCGAAGCGATGGAAGCCTACCGTCGCCACCTGCGGGAAATGATCGAGGCCTACGTGGCCGCGACGGGTTCCGCACGCGGTGCGGCGATTCTGGAAGACTTTAGCGACTACGCGCGCCACTTCTGGCTAGTGAAGCCAAAAGCGGCCAGCCTGGGTAGTCTGCTGGATCAGTCTCGGCGTCAGCCGCAATAACCGTCAGCGCCTACGCTTCGAGGAGAGAGATCATGGCCAACCGTTTGAATAACGATTTTCAGTTTGTCGACGTGGGTCGTAAAGACCCACAGAAAAAACCGGCGCACACCCGGGCCAAAGAGTTCGCGGAAATTTACGAGCCGTTCAAGCCCACCGATGCGGCGAGCCAAGCGCACCGCTGCTTGCACTGCGGCAACCCTTACTGCGAGTGGAAGTGCCCGGTACACAACTACATCCCCAACTGGCTGCAGCTGGTGGTGGAAGGCAACATCATCGAGGCTGCCGAGCTATCCCACAAAACCAACTCGCTGCCGGAAGTGTGTGGCCGCGTGTGCCCCCAGGATCGTCTGTGCGAGGGTGATTGCACCTTGAATGACGGCTTTGGTGCGGTGACGATTGGTTCGGTGGAGAAGTACATCACCGATACCGCCTTTGCCATGGGCTGGCGCCCGGATATGTCCAAGGTGGTGTGGACCGATAAGAAAGTCGCGATTGTCGGTGCAGGCCCTGCGGGCTTGGGCTGCGCCGACATTCTGGCGCGCAACGGCGTCAAGCCGGTGGTGTTCGATAAGTACCCCGAAATTGGCGGTCTGCTGACCTTCGGTATTCCTGAGTTCAAGCTGGAAAAGAACGTCATGGAGCGCCGCCGCGCGGTCTTCGAGGAGATGGGCGTCGAGTTCCGTCTGAATACCGAAATCGGCACCGATGTCGAGTTCGAGACGCTGCTGCAGGAGTACGATGCGGTGTTCCTGGGCATGGGGACGTACAAATACATGCAGGGTGGCTTCCCCGGTGAAGACCTGCCCGGCGTCTATAAGGCGTTGGACTTTCTGATTGCCAACGTCAACCGCCGCTTGGGTTTCGAGAAGGACCCGAACGACTTCATCTCGATGGAAGGCAAGCGCGTGGTGGTGCTGGGCGGTGGTGATACTGCGATGGACTGTAACCGCACCTCGATTCGTCAGCGTGCTGCCAGCGTGACCTGTGCCTATCGCCGCGATGAAGAGAACATGCCGGGTTCGCGCCGCGAAGTGGCCAACGCGCGGGAAGAGGGCGTCGAGTTTCTGTTCAACCGCCAGCCGGTCGCGGTAGTTGGTGAAGATAAGGTCGAAGGCGTGAAGGTGGTTCGTACGCGCCTGGGCGAGCCGGACGAAAACGGCCGTCGCCGCCCGGAGGTCGTGCCGGGGTCTGAAGAGATCATTGCCGCTGACGCCGTGGTGGTCGCCTTTGGTTTCCAGGCAAGCCCGGCGCCGTGGTTCGAAAGTGCCAAGATCGACGTCAACGATTGGGACCTGGTCAAAGCGCCCGAGCACGGCCAGTACGCCTTCCAAACCAGCAACGAAAAAATCTTTGCCGGTGGCGACATGGTGCGCGGCTCCGATCTCGTGGTCACTGCTATTTATGAAGGGCGTCAGGCGGCTGAGGGCATCCTTGATTACCTAGGGGTTTGATTTTTTTCGCGGGGTTCTCCAGCCCCGCGACATTACCCGTCTCAGGCCAACGCGAGGGCGCTGTGAACCCAACCTTGGGCGCTACTTTCGCCATCCATGGCGAAATACCTTCGCGTTGGCCTGATCCCGGCGTCGTCAGTTCTCATCCTTCATTAGGTGGCCTCGGCAGTTCAAATTGAGCCTTAAGGCGTACTCTGCTATTCTGTCGTCCCATCCTGGTGTGGCTTTCTGTTACGCCTTTTGATCACGTTTCGACAGGTTTTCCATGACACGATATATCTTCGTGACCGGCGGCGTTGTGTCCTCTCTTGGCAAGGGCATCGCGTCTGCCTCGCTGGCGGCGATTCTAGAGGCCCGCGGCCTTAAGGTCACCATGCTCAAGCTCGACCCGTACATCAACGTGGACCCGGGCACCATGAGTCCTTTCCAGCACGGCGAGGTATTCGTCACCGAGGATGGCGCCGAGACGGACTTGGACTTAGGTCACTACGAACGCTTCATTCGTACCAAAATGACCCAGGGCAACAACTTCACTACGGGCCGTGTGTACGAACACGTGCTGCGCAAAGAGCGCCGTGGCGATTATCTGGGCGGCACCGTGCAGGTCATTCCGCACATCACTGATGAAATCAAGCAGCGCGTCTACGCCGGTGGCGAAGGCTTCGACGTGGCGCTGGTGGAGATCGGCGGTACGGTCGGCGATATCGAGTCACTGCCCTTCCTGGAGTCCATTCGTCAGATTCGCAGCGAGCTTGGCGCCAGCCGCGCCATTTACATGCACCTGACTCTGGTGCCGTACATCAAGACCGCTGGCGAAACCAAGACCAAGCCGACACAGCACAGCGTCAAAGAGTTGCGCTCCATCGGTATCCAACCAGACATTCTGATTTGCCGTAGCGAAGTCGAGCTCGAAGAGAGCGAGCGCCGCAAGATTGCGCTGTTCACCAATGTGGAAGAGCGTGCAGTAGTGCCGCTGCAAGACGCCGACACCATCTACCGCATTCCGCTGATGCTCCACGAGCACGGTCTAGACGATATCGTCTGTGACAAGCTGCGCCTGGAAGCGGCACCTGCGGACCTGTCGGAGTGGGTCAAGGTACTCGATGCCAAGCTCAACCCGCTGAAGTCGGTGAGCATCGCCATGGTCGGCAAGTACATGGAGCTGCTGGATGCCTACAAGTCGCTGAATGAAGCGCTGATCCACGCGGGTATTCAGGGTCGAATCAAGGTCAACGTCGACTATATCGACTCCGAAGACATCGAGCGTCACGGCACCGAGCGCCTGGCAGGCAAAGACGCCATTCTAGTGCCCGGTGGTTTTGGCGAGCGCGGCGTGGAAGGCAAGATTCTGACCGCTCAGTTCGCTCGCGAAAACAACATCCCTTACCTGGGTATTTGTCTGGGTATGCAGGTAGCGGTGATCGAGTTCGCGCGTAACGTAGCTGGTTGGAAAGACGCCAACTCCACCGAGTTTACCCACGACACCAAGCACCCCGTCGTGGGCTTGATCACTGAGTGGATCAACGCCGAAGGCAAGATCGAGCTGCGCGATGCGGCCTCGGATCTTGGTGGCACCATGCGCTTGGGTGGCCAGGTTTGCCATTTGAAATCAGGCAGCAAAGCCCGCGAAGCCTATGGGGCTGACGAGATCGTCGAGCGTCATCGTCACCGCTTCGAGGTCAATAACCAGTTCATCGATGAGCTGGAAACGGCAGGCCTGGTGATTTCCGGCAAGAGCGTTGATCAGTCGCTGGTGGAGATGGTCGAGCTGGCCGATCACCCCTGGTACGTGGCGTGTCAGTTCCATCCAGAGTTCACGTCCACCCCTCGTGATGGTCACCCGCTCTTCTCTGGCTTCGTCAATGCCGCGTTAGAGCACAAAACGGCACGGACCCGTGCCCACGCCGCACCTCAGGAATAAAGGGGGAAGCATGTCTTCTCAGTCTCCATTCCCAGAGCATCACATCCACGTTGCCGGCTTAACCGCCGGCAATTCTTTGCCACTCATGCTGCTGGGCGGTATGAACGTACTGGAGTCGGCGGAGCTGGCCGATGAAGTCGCACAGGCTTATGTGAATGTGACGCAAAAGCTGGGCATGCCGTATGTGTTCAAGGCCAGTTTTGATAAAGCGAACCGCAGTTCGATCCACTCTTACCGCGGGCCTGGGCTGGAAAAAGGCCTGCAAATCCTGGCTGATATCAAGGCCCGCCATGACGTGCCCATCATCACCGACGTGCACGAGCCGTGGCAGGCAGCGCCTGCGGCGGAAGTCGCCGACATCATCCAACTGCCGGCCTTTTTGGCGCGCCAAACCGATCTCGTCGTAGCAATGGCGAAAACCGGTGCGGCGATCAACATCAAAAAGCCGCAGTTTTTGGCCCCGCACGAAATGCGCCATATCCTCACCAAGTTTCAGGAAGCGGGCAACGACCGCCTGATGCTATGTGAACGCGGCACCAGTTTTGGCTACAACAACCTCGTCGTGGACATGCTGGGCTTTGGCGACATGAAGCAGACCGGTTATCCGGTGTTCTTCGATGTCACCCATGCTCTGCAGCGTCCAGGTGGCCGGGCGGACAGCGCCGATGGCCGCCGTGCCCAGGTTGCCGAGCTTGCTCGCGCGGGTGTGGCAGTGGGCTTGGCCGGGCTGTTTTTGGAAGCTCATCCAGACCCCGATAACGCCAAGTGCGATGGCCCCTGCGCACTGCCACTGGACCAGCTCGAGCCGTTTCTGACCCAACTGTCACAGCTGGACGCACTGGTCAAAGGCTTCGACCCCTTGACCATCCGTTAATCGCGGCGGATATCCGTGGTATACATTGGACCTCTCATCGATTAGACCGACAACCAAAGGACACTGTCATGACCAAAATTGTTGAAATCAGTGCGCTGGAAGTGCTCGATTCGCGCGGTAACCCGACCGTTCAAGCCACCGTACGTTTGGAAAGCGGTGCCGTCGGCGTTGCCTGTGCCCCCAGCGGTGCCTCCACGGGCTCCCGCGAAGCACTCGAACTGCGTGATGGCGACAAGGCGCGCTACCTCGGTAAAGGCGTTTTAAAAGCCGTCGAGGCCGTGAATGGCAAGATTCGTGATGCGTTGTTGGGAATGGATGCGCGGGACCAGCGCGGTTTGGACAATGCCATGCTGGAGTTGGATGGCACGGATAACAAGGCGACTCTGGGAGCCAATGCGATTCTGGCGGTGTCGCTCGCGGCAGCCAAGGCGGCGGCCAATGCTAAAGGCGTGCCACTGTATGCCCATATCGCCGAGCTTTACGGCCAGCCCGGCCAGTACAGCATGCCGGTCCCGATGATGAACATTCTGAACGGCGGCGAGCACGCGGACAACAACGTGGATATTCAGGAGTTCATGGTGCAGCCGGTTGGCGCTACGAACTTCCGTGAAGGTCTGCGTATGGGCGCAGAGATCTTCCACGCCCTCAAGAAAGTGCTCTCTGCCAAAGGGCTGTCTACCTCGGTGGGTGATGAAGGCGGTTTTGCGCCAAACCTTGCATCCAACGCCGACGCGCTGGCGGTCATCAAGCAAGCCGTTGCCGATGCGGGTTACACGTTGGGGAGCGATGTCACCTTGGCCTTGGACTGTGCTTCCTCCGAATTCTATAAAGACGGCCAGTACGACCTCTCTGGCGAAGGCAAGCGCTACGACGCCGAAGGTTTTGCGGACTACCTGGCGGGCCTGTGTGCCGACTACCCCATCGTGTCTATCGAAGACGGCATGGACGAGTCCGACTGGGCCGGTTGGAAAGCCTTGACCGACAAGCTGGGCGACAAGGTGCAGCTGGTGGGGGACGACCTGTTCGTCACCAATACCAACATCCTTAAGCGTGGCATTGACGAGCAGATCGGTAACTCGATTCTGATCAAGTTCAACCAGATTGGCTCGCTCTCCGAAACTCTCGACGCGATCAAAATGGCCCAAGATGCGGGCTTTACGGCGGTCATCTCCCACCGTAGTGGTGAAACCGAAGACACCACCATTGCCGATCTGGCCGTAGGCACCTGTGCGGGACAAATCAAGACCGGGTCGCTGTGTCGCTCTGACCGTGTCGCGAAGTACAACCGCCTGCTGGTGATCGAAGCCGAGCTGGGTGATGTGAGCTACCCCGGTTTGAAAGCCATCAAAGGCCAATAGGTCAAAAATATAGCGTTCGCGTGTAAGAGATCTCTCAAAAATTTGTAAGAGATCTCTTACAAATGCCGACGACATTCGCTCGGAACCGTGTAGGAAAAAGCGAATTTTTTCACTAATCTTAATTTAATTCGTTGATATTTAAGATTTTTTGTCTGAAGGGCGAGCCGGGGAGGCTCGCTCTTTGTATTTTCTGCTGGCTTGTGAAGTTAGCCTGTTCTGCCACAATGCACACAGGACAAGGGGAGGCAAGGATGCTTCAGGCAGGATGCAACGGGATGTAAGTAGGTGCGCCGGGTGACACAGTGATGTGAGCCCTGGCAAGGACGTCACCTAAGGAGGTTGACACAGGGAGTGGTCAGAGGAAGTGCTTGGAGCGGGCGGCCTACGGGCCGCCTTTTTTTGTGCAGGCCATTTACGCAATCATGAACGTCTTCCATCCGACCACAAAAAAACCAGCGTAAACGCTGGTTTTTTGCGATGTGCTAACACTCTGCGCTCAACGCTCGAGTTTTTCCAGCTTACCCGTTTTGCCATCCCACTCTTCTGCATCGGGCAGAGGGTCTTTCTTCTCGGCAATATTGGGCCATACTTCGGCCAGCTCCGCGTTGATCTCGATGAAAGGCTCCTGGCCATCGGGCAGCTCATCCTCAGAGAATATCGCCTCAGCAGGACACTCTGGCTCACACAGCGCGCAGTCAATGCACTCGTCTGGGTGAATGACCAGGAAGTTGGGGCCTTCGTAGAAGCAGTCGACCGGGCAAACTTCCACACAGTCGGTGTATTTGCATTGGATGCAGTTCTCGGTAACGACAAACGTCATCTTGCTATCCCTCTTGCGAGACCGAGAAGCCTCCCGGTCGTGGTCAATCGTGAATGGTTATAAATCAGCGATTTTTTATAAGGTAAAAAAGTATGGGCGACATTCTAGTGGTGCCCATACCTGGCGGCAAGCGCTCGCGCTCATCTGTTGATGCGATTACTGCCGCTCATTATATCCATTGTCTATAGCAGCTCTCGCCACTGATACAACAGGGCCAGCGCTTCGCGAGGCGACAAGTCGTCGATATCCGCCTTGCCGAGCGCTTCTACCACCGGGTGCGGGACGCTGGCGAACAGGTCGTTTTGCTGCGGTATCGCAGGGCTCGCTGAGGGCCGCTGCTGCTCGTCGACATCCCGCTGTTCGAGCATCATCAGCTTTTCCCGAGCGCGACGAATCACCGGAGCCGGGACCCCGGCGAGTTGGGCGACCTGTAAGCCATAACTCTGGCTGGCGGGGCCCGCCTCGATACGGTGCATGAACACGATGCCATCGCCGTGTTCCGTTGCTGTCAAATGAATATTGGCGACGCCCTCCGCCTGCTCAGGCAGTGCCGTCATTTCAAAATAGTGCGTGGCAAACAGCGTGAGCGCCCGGGCGTTGGCGAGATGCTCGGCGCTCGCCCAGGCCAAGGAGAGGCCGTCGAAGGTGCTGGTGCCGCGGCCAATCTCATCCATCAGGACTAGGCTGTGCTCGGTGGCATTATGCAGGATATTGGCGGTTTCGGTCATTTCCACCATGAAGGTCGAGCGTCCCCCGGCGAGATCATCCGACGAGCCAATCCGGGTAAAGATGCGATCGACCGGACCGATCTCAGCGGCATCGGCAGGCACGAAGCTGCCGCTATGGGCCAGCAGTGCAATCAGCGCCGTCTGGCGCATGTAAGTCGATTTACCGCCCATATTGGGGCCGGTAATGATCAGCATGTGCTGCTCTGGGGTGAGCAGTACGTCGTTGGGCACGAACGGCTTATCGCTGACCTGCTCTACGACGGGGTGACGGCCCGCCGTAATCGTGATGCCGGTGCTGTCGACCAACTGCGGGCGCACCCAGTTGAGCGCATCGGCGCGCTCGGCGAAGGCGCACAGCACGTCTAACTCTGCGAGCGCTCGGGAAGTGTTTTGTAGCTCGTGCAACTGGGCATTGAGGTCAGCCAGCAGCTGATCGTAAAGCCATTTTTCTCGAGTGAGCGCGCGCGACTTGGCAGAAAGCGCTTTGTCCTCGAACTCCTTGAGTTCTGGAATGATGAAGCGTTCGGCGTTTTTCAGCGTTTGACGACGGATATAGTCGGCGGGCGCCTGCTGTGCCTGGGCGCGGGGCAGCTCGATGAAGTAGCCGTGCACGCGGTTATACCCGACTTTGAGGTTGGCGAGCCCGGTACGCTCACGCTCTCGCAGCTCCAGTTGTACGAGGTAGTCGCCCGCGTTTTCGGCCATGCCTCGGTGCTCGTCCAGCTCGGCATCGAAGCCGTCGGCGATGACGCCGCCATCCCGAATTACCACGGGCGGGTTGTCGACCAGCGCGCGTGCTAGCGTATCGGCCAGCTCGGGGTAGGGGCGAATGTGTGGCTTGAGGCTATCCAGGGCACTGCCGCTGTCGATATCGGCCAGCAGCGCTTCCAGCGTGGGCAGCGTGGCGAGCGCATCTCTCAACCGTGCGAGATCTCGCGGTCGGGCGCTATAAAGAGCGACACGGGCGAGTATGCGTTCCACATCGCCCACATCGGTTAATGTTTCCCGCAAGCTCATATAAGCGGCATCGATGGAGAGCAGGGCAACGCCGGCTTGGCGGCCTTCGACGATCTCTCGCTGACGCAACGGGCGATTCAGCCAGCGTTTTAAAAGCCGTGACCCCATGGCGGTCGTGCAGGTGTCGAGCACGCTGGCCAGGGTGTTGTCACTGCTGCCCCCCAGATTGATGTCGATCTCCAGGTTGCGGCGGCTGGCGGCGTCGATCACCACGGCATCATCGCGGTTCTCTACGCTGATGGCCCTCACGTGGGGCAGGCGCGAGCGCTGGGTGTCGCGGGCATAGTCGATCAAGACACCGGCCGCGATCAGCGCCGTGGAGAGGTGCGCGCAGCCAAAGCCACGCAGATCGCTGACCTCGAACTGGTCGCACAGGCTGCGGGTGGCGCTCTCCAGATCGAATAGCCACTCCCCCTGTCGGCGTAGGCTGCGCTTTTGCGACCACACATCGGGCAGCGTCAGGCTTTCGGGGACCAACAGCTCTGCCGGAGAGAGCCGGGTCAACTCGGCGAGCATTTCCGCTTCGCTCTCGACTTCCAGCACGTTGAAGCGACCGCTGGAGAGCTCCAGCCACGCCACCCCCCAGCCCGCCTTGCCGGGGGCGACGGCCACTAGAACGTTATCTCGCCGTGCATCGAGCAGGGCTTCGTCGTGCAGCGTGCCGGGTGTCACGATACGCACGACCTGGCGCTCGACGGGCCCTTTGCTGGTGGCCGGGTCGCCGATTTGCTCGCATATTGCGACCGATTCGCCCCCAGCCACCAAGCGCGCCAAATACCCCTCGGCGCTGTGGTAAGGCACTCCCGCCATGGGGATGGGCTTGCCCCCCGATTGGCCGCGTTGCGTCAGCGTAATATCCAGCAGCGCGGCGGCGCGTTTTGCGTCGTCGAAAAATAGTTCGTAAAAATCCCCCATGCGGTAAAACAGCAGTACCTCGGGGTGCTCGCGCTTGATCTTAAGGTATTGCGCCATCATTGGCGTATGGGCGGGGCTGGCCTGTGACATGGGCGTCCTGATTGAGCGTGGCGCAAGCGATTGGCTTGCGGCATGTTCGTTGGGCAATTTCGTTGAGAAAGCTAAACGCAGTATTCTACGCTACCCTAAGGTCCTACATGAAGGAGTCACCATGGCCCCCAGCGTTTCAAGCCTCAAGAACCTCGATTTATCGCTGCTTGCCCAGCGCCTGGGGCGGCAATGTCTTCAACTGGGCATGGAAGTGACCACCGCGGAGTCCTGCACCGGTGGCGGCATCGCCAGCGCCATTACCTCGGTGGCCGGCAGCTCGGCTTATTTTACGGCCGGTTACGTCACCTACTCCAACGCCGCGAAAACGCGCCTGCTAGGCGTCGAGCAAGCGACGCTCGATGCCCACGGCGCGGTCAGCGAGCCGGTGGTGAAGCGCATGGTGGCCGGTGCTTGTCGTGAGAGCGGTGCCGATATGGCCGTGGCGGTGAGTGGCGTCGCCGGACCCGATGGCGGCAGCGATGACAAGCCGGTCGGCACCGTATGGATCGCTTGGGGCGGTGCCGAACAGCAAGAAGCCGAGTGTTTCCATTTTCCTGGCGACCGCCAAGCGGTGCGTGAGCAGGCGGTGCGCGAAGCACTGGCAGGGCTGGTGGCTCGGTTGAGCGCCCAAGCGCAGAAGAAATAATCGTTAAAGTAGCCGTTGAGGATTTGTTTAGCCGCGAATCTTTGGCATACTACTGGCTAATTATACAGCTTGTTATGAGGAATCTCTGCATGGCTCAGGAAGACAACCGCACTAAAGCGCTCAATGCCGCACTCAGTCAAATTGACCGCCAGTTTGGCAAAGGAACCGTCATGCGCCTCGGCGATGCGCCACGCGTCGTGATGCCGTCTGTCTCCACCGGTTCTCTGGGGCTGGATATTGCGCTGGGAATTGGTGGTTTGCCGTTTGGTCGCGTCGTCGAAATCTTTGGTCCAGAGTCGTCGGGTAAAACGACCCTGACGCTGTCGGTCATCGCCCAGGCGCAAAAGCAGGGCAAAGTGTGTGCTTTCGTGGATGCCGAGCACGCGCTCGACCCTAGCTACGCCGAGAAACTGGGCGTCAACCTGGACGACCTGCTGGTCTCTCAGCCGGACACGGGTGAGCAAGCGCTGGAGATTACCGACATGCTGGTGCGCTCCGGCGGTGTCGATGTGATCATCATCGACTCCGTGGCGGCGCTAACCCCGCGTGCCGAGATCGAAGGCGAAATGGGCGACTCCCACGTCGGCCTGCAGGCGCGTTTGATGTCCCAGGCGCTGCGTAAAATCACCGGTAACATCAAAAACGCGAACTGCTTGGTGGTCTTCATCAATCAGATTCGTATGAAAATCGGCGTGATGTTCGGCAGCCCCGAGACCACGACCGGCGGTAACGCGCTGAAGTTCTACTCCAGCGTTCGCTTGGATATTCGCCGCACCGGTTCGGTGAAGGCGGGAGACGAAGTCACCGGTAACGAAACCCGCGTGAAAGTAGTGAAGAACAAGGTGGCGCCGCCGTTCCGTCAGGCCGAGTTCCAAATCCTGTACGGCAAAGGTATTTACCACGCCGGCGAGGTCATCGATCTTGGCGTGCAGTGCAACTTGGTCGATAAAGCGGGCGCTTGGTACAGCTACAAAGGCAACAAGATCGGTCAAGGCAAAGCCAATGCGGCCCAGTACTTGGAAGAGCATCCCGAGATCATGAACGAGATCGAGACTCAAATCCGTGAACAGCTCCTCGCCAAGGCCGAGCCGAAGAAAGAAGAAGCGCCCGCCGCGGATGTGGCCGCCGATGGCGACGACGATCTGCTCTAAACGGCCATTCCCGTTGGCGTGGAAAAGAGGAGGGTGCCATGTTCCCCTCTAATGCAGATGCCTCGCCACGGGACGTGGCTATTCAACTGCTGGCTCGGCGCGAGTACTCGCGCGTCGAGCTGGCGCGTAAACTTCAGCAAAAATCCTTCGACGGCGATGAAATCGAGGCCTGCCTCGATGCGCTGGCCGAACAGTCTCTCCAATCGGATGCGCGCTTTGCCGAGAGCTTCGTCCGTTCGCGAATTGCCCGTGGGCAGGGCGTGATCCGCATCAAGGGCGAACTTCGTCAGCGAGGTATCGATCAGGAGACACTGACGGCTGCGCTAGAGGCCGTCGAGGAGCGAGAAGCCATCGATTGGTTCGAGCTGGCCAAAGAGACCCTAGCAAGACGTTACGACTCCCCCGGCGATACACCCAAAGAGCGCGCCAAGCGCGAGCGTTTTCTGGCGACACGTGGCTTTGACTTCGAGCAAATCCGCTACGCGCTTTCCTGCCTATAATACGCCCTTTGGAACCGCTCGTTTTAGGTTCTGCCACTAACTGCGGCTTTAGTCGTTTGACAACTGCGTTATAATGGATCCTTTGCGACCCCAGCGGGTGGCGGCGACAGCGCCCTGGGGCATCACGCTTTCTTGTTACGGATACCCTATGAAAAGCGCAGAGATCAGACAGGCCTTCCTATCGTTTTTTGAAGAGCACGGCCACACGGCAGTGCCGTCTAGCTCGCTGGTGCCGGGCAACGACCCGACGCTGCTGTTCACCAATGCGGGCATGGTGCCTTTCAAAGATGTGTTTTTGGGTCGTGACCCTCGCCCCTACGTGCGTGCCACCTCTGCTCAGCGCTGTGTGCGTGCCGGCGGCAAACATAATGACTTGGACAACGTAGGTTACACTGCGCGCCACCACACCTTCTTCGAGATGCTGGGCAACTTCAGCTTTGGTGATTACTTCAAGCGTGACGCCATTCGCTTTGCCTGGACATTCCTGACCGAAACCCTGGGGTTACCCAAAGAGAAACTCTGGGTCACCGTACATATCAGCGACGACGAAGCCGAGCGCATCTGGAAAGATGAGATCGGTATCGACCCCGAGCGTTTCTCCAAGCTGGACGAGGACAACTTCTGGCAAATGGGCGACACCGGTCCCTGTGGCCCTAGCTCAGAGATTTTCTTCGATCACGGCCCGGAGGTGTGGGGTGGCCCGCCTGGAAGTCCTGAAGAGGATGGCGACCGCTACATCGAGATCTGGAACCTCGTCTTCATGCAGTTCGAGCGCGATGCCCAAGGCACCCTCAACCCACTGCCGAAGCCCTCTATCGATACCGGCATGGGGCTGGAGCGTGTGGCGGCTGTCATGCAGGGCGTGCACTCCAACTACGAAATCGATCTGTTCCAGAATTTGCTCAAGGCGGCAGCAGACGCCACGGGACATGGCGATACCACCACGCCCTCGTTACGCGTCATCGCCGACCACATTCGCTCCTGCGCCTTCTTGATCGTCGATGGCGTGCTACCTTCCAACGAAGGTCGTGGCTATGTACTGCGCCGGATCATTCGTCGGGCGATTCGTCATGGCCACAAGCTGGGCGCGTCCGAGCCGTTCTTCCATAAGTTGGTGAGCGCTCTGGATGACGAAATGGGTGATGCCTACCCCGAGCTGCGCGATGCCAGCGAGCAGATCGCCCGCGTACTGCTGAAAGAGGAAGAGCAGTTTGCGCGGACGCTGGATCACGGTATGGGCTTGCTGAACGCGGCGCTCGAAGAGCTGCAAGGTGACGTGCTGCCCGGCGAAACCGTGTTCAAACTCTACGACACCTACGGCTTCCCGTTCGATTTGACTGCTGACGTGTGCCGAGAGCGTGAGGTGACACTGGATGAAGCCGGTTTCCAGCGTGAACTCGAAACTCAACGCGAACGCGCTCGTGCCGCCAGCCAGTTTGGCGCGGATTACACGGCCTCTATCGAACTGGACGGCGAAACCCAGTTTACCGGCTACGAGCGGCTGGAAGACCAAGCCACCGTAACCGCCATCGTAGACAGCGAAGGCAACGCGCTGGCGGCTTTGGAAGCCGGTCAAAAAGGCACCGTAGTGCTCGATCGTACGCCATTCTATGGGGAGTCCGGCGGACAGGTGGGCGATACTGGCTACTTGCACGTCGATGGTGGTCGTTTTCAGGTGAACGATACCCAGAAACAGAGTGGCCACCACCTTCACCAGGGGGTAATGGTCGAAGGGAGTCTGAGTGTCGGCGCCAACGTGCGCGGTGAAGTCGATGCCAGTCTGCGTGGCGCGACCATTCGTAACCACTCCGCGACCCACCTGCTGCACAAAGCACTGCGAATGGTGTTGGGGGATCACGTGCAGCAGAAGGGCTCGTTGGTCAACGCAGAGCGTCTGCGTTTTGACTTTAGCCACTTCGAACCGATGACCGCGGAGCAGCTTGCTGAGGTCGAGCGCATCGTCAACGAGCAAATCTTGGCGAACGCGCCGACCAAAATCGAGCAGATGAGCCTCGCCGATGCCAAGGCCAAAGGCGCGGCAGCACTGTTCGAAGCCAAATACGCTGATAACGTGCGCGTATTGACCATCGGTGCCGATGACTTCTCCATCGAGCTTTGCGGCGGTACCCACGTCAAGCGCAGTGGCGACATTGGCTGCTGCCACGTGGTCAGCGAAGTAGGTATTGCCTCGGGTGTGCGTCGTATTGAAGCGATCACCGGCGAAAACGCACTGGCGTATTTCCGTGAGCAAGAAGCCCGCGTTCAGCGGATTAGCGAACGCTTAAAAACCAAGCCAGAGCAAGTGGAAGCGCGTGTCGAATCGCTGGTGGAGCGCAACCGCAGCCTGGAAAAAGAGCTCGAGCAGCTCAAAGCGAAGCTGGCGAGCGCGGCGGGTAGCGATATGCTCAGCCAAGTGCAGGAAGTGGGCGGCGTGAAGCTGCTGGTAACTGAGTTGGATGGCGTGTCTGGTAAAGATCTGCGCGGCGTATTGGATCAGCTGAAAAACAAGCTAGGCTCTGGCGTGATTATGCTAGCCACTGCTGACAAGGCCGCTGGTAAAGTCAGCCTGATTGCTGGGGTCACTTCTGATTTAACTGGCCGTGTTAAAGCGGGCGAGCTGGTTAATCATGTGGCCTCCCAAGTGGGTGGCAAAGGGGGTGGGCGCCCTGATATGGCTCAAGCAGGCGGCAGTCAGCCCGATGCGCTGCCGGATGCGTTGAACAGTGTCCCGGCTTGGTTGGAAAACACACTTCGCTAAATAGAGAGGCCGGTGGCATTATTTGCTACCGGCCTTTTTGCTAGTTAGGAAAGCTGGCAACAATAATATTCACCCTCCATTCCCGAACGTAAAGGAAAAACGGCATATGGCACTATACGTACAGAAGTTCGGCGGCACCTCGGTGGGCTCTGTCGACCGTATCAAGGCCGTGGCGGAAAAAGTGAAAGGCTTTCGCGACCAGGGACACCAGGTCGTGGTCGTCGTTTCCGCGATGAGCGGCGAAACGAACCGCCTGACCGAGATGGCCCATGCGCTGAACGAAGAGCCCGCACCGCGTGAGATGGACATGCTGCTCTCCACCGGTGAGCAAGTCACTATCTCCTTGCTGGCCATGGCGTTACAGCAAATTGGCGTTCCGGCGACCTCGCACACCGGTGCACAGGTAGGGATCTTGACCGACAGCGCCTACACCAAAGCGCGTATCCAGCGCATCGAAACCGACGACCTGAAATCTGATCTGGACGAAGGTAAGGTCGTGGTCGTGGCCGGTTTCCAAGGCGTCGACGAAGACGGCAACATTACTACCTTGGGTCGTGGCGGCTCGGACACCACCGGCGTGGCCCTGGCAGCGGCTCTGGGCGCTGATGAGTGCCAAATCTATACCGATGTGGACGGTGTCTACACCACCGACCCGCGCGTCTGCTCCAAAGCGCAGCGCCTGGAGAGCATCACCGTCGAAGAGATGCTCGAGCTTGCCAGTTTGGGCTCTAAAGTACTGCAAATTCGTGCTGTTGAATTCGCTGGTAAGTACAACGTACCGCTGCGGGTACTGTCGAGTTTCGAAGACGGCCCGGGCACCCTGATTGTCGCTGACTCTGACCAAGACGAGGATTCTATGGAAGAACCGCTAATCTCCGGTATCGCGTTTACCAAGAACGAAGCCAAACTGACGCTACTGAACACGCCAGACGTTCCGGGCGTAGCATCGCGCATTTTGGGTCCGATTGCCGACGCCAACATCGAAGTCGATATGATCGTTCAGAATGTGGCGCCAGCGGGGGACTACACCGACTTCACCTTTACCGTGGCGAAGGGTGACTACAAGGCCACCAAAAAGCTGTTAGAAGAGACCGTTATTCCTGACCTGGGTGGCGGCGAACTGCGTGGCGACGACAACATCGCCAAAGTTTCTCTGGTGGGCGTTGGTATGCGCTCTCATGCCGGTGTCGCCTCTAAAATGTTCCGCGTATTGGCCGATGAAAACGTCAATATCCGTATGGTCTCCACGTCCGAAATCAAGATTTCTGTCGTGATTGACGAAAAACATATGGAACTTGCGGTCAATGCCTTACACAAAGCATTTGGCCTTGATAAATCCGATATCGAATCTGAATAACAATTGTGTCCTAAACCTTCTACGCTGAAAGTACTTGCTGCTCTGTGGTGGTGAGCTTTCTTTCAACGGGAGGTTAAGGTGTCATAGGGGCCAAAGCCATTGGTGGCAGGGGTCACCATGTCGCATAATGGCATGGTGACGCCACTGGCGGACACATCCCGTTGTATAAAACGTCTGAGAAGGAGATCAGCCATGCTCATCCTAACCCGCCGCGTTGGCGAAACGCTGATGATCGGTGATGAAATCACCGTCACAGTATTAGGTGTGAAAGGTAATCAAGTGCGCATTGGTGTGAATGCACCAAAAGATGTCGCGGTTCACCGTGAAGAGATCTATCAGCGCATTCAGCGTGAACGTAATAGTGAAAGCGAAGCAGAATAAATGGCTGTCCGTGTTACGCTCATTAAAGGGCGTTTAAGCGGTGATTTTAGGCCGGTGCGAAAAAAATCGGAATAAGGCTGGACACCAGTCATCAAAATCGGTAATATTCGCGCCGTGCCGTTGAGGAGAGGTGGCCGAGTGGCTGAAGGCGCTCCCCTGCTAAGGGAGTATAGGGTTTATAGCCCTATCGAGGGTTCGAATCCCTCTCTCTCCGCCAACTGCATGATGTAGCATCGTAATTTGATACGCGCCCGTAGCTCAGCTGGATAGAGTACCTGACTACGAATCAGGTGGTCGGAGGTTCGAATCCTCCCGGGCGCGCCAAGTTGCAAAGCTAAGTGCTTGATGTTACACTGCTTTCCTTGCTTAAGGAATTAGGCAATGAATGAAAAGCGCCCGTAGCTCAGCTGGATAGAGTACCTGACTACGAATCAGGTGGTCGGAGGTTCGAATCCTCCCGGGCGCGCCAGATTCCAAAACCCGCTCTCATAGGAGAGCGGGTTTTCTGTTTTCTAGCCTGACTATCGTGGCTCGCGCGGTAGTCTTGCGATCGTGTAAAGCGCCCCCGCATCCTTGCGGAAGGGCGCTTTTTTTTGGCCCGTAAAACGCCAGGGGAAGAGTGTCGGGTAGCGAAAGCTGGCGATGGTCCTTGATGGCCTTAGGCGGGTTCGCAGGCGTTGAGCGCGCTCGTGCTAGGGGTAAGGCTGCCCAGAAGTGTGTCCAAGTCGGTCAGGCGCTTCAAGCGTTGAAAATGCTGGTTGGCTTCGGCGTTGCCCTGACGCATCTGGGCAAGCCACTGCTTCACCAGGGAGACCACCACGCGGTCAGGAAGATGTTGGCGCTGCAGCGCGGCGTACTCTTGCAGCACGCTGGCGCGCATTGTCCAAGTGGTGTCCGCCAAGCGTTCGCCGGTTTGCTGCCAGTGGCGAATGCGAGGGGCCAGCCAGGGGTCGGCGAGGGCGCTGCGTCCTAGCATGACGTCGCAGCAGCCCGAGAGCGTGCGCGCTTTCCAGTAATCCTCGAGTGTCCAGATATCGCCATTGGCCACCACGGGGATGGAAACGTGGCGGCGCACTTTGCCGATCCACTCCCAGTGAGCGGGGGGGCGGTATCCCTCGTCTCGCGTCCGCCCGTGGACGACCAGTCGCGCCGCGCCGCCCGACGCGGTGGCCTGCGCACACGCCACCGCCAAGCGACGATTGGCAAACCCCAGGCGGATTTTTGCCGTCACCGGTATCTCGCCGTCTAACGCCTCGGCCACCGCTTTCACGGCGCGGTAGACGCGCTCGGGCTGGCGCAACAAGGACGCGCCACCGTCGTGGCGGTTGACCAGCTTGGCCGGGCAGCCAAAATTGAGATCGATACTGATGGCGCCCAACGCAAGCGCTTGGCGGGCATTCTCCGCCAAAGCCTGTGGGTCGGCGCCTAGCAACTGCAGGTGCACCGGCACGCCGCTGGGCGTGGCGACGGGGCGTTGCTGTAATTCGGGGCAGTGTTTATAAAACACGCGTGGGGGGAGGCGCGTGTCGACGACGCGGACGAACTCGGTGACCGACCAGTCAAAGCCGGCCTGCCGAGTGAGTAGGTCTCGAGTGAGTGCATCGATGACGCCCTCCATCGGTGCGAGACCGATCTTACCTTTATGTAGTAAATTAACAACCATGACTTCCACTATGGCGCGATTGCATTCTATCCTGGATGTGGCAGGTTAGTGTATTACCCTTATTGCGCCAAGCGCCGTTGGAGGCGTTTGGTGTGCCAATAACCCTATAAAATAAGGAGAGCACGCTATGCAAGGGTCGGAGTTGCTCCAAGAGGGGCTTGCTCTAATGGGCCTGGGTATGGGCTTTGTTTTTGTTTTTCTTACTATTTTGGTCATAAGCGTCACGCTGATGTCGAAGCTGATCGACCGTTATCAGCCTGTCCCTGTGGCGGCGCCAGCGGACCGAAAAAGTGGAAAAACACCCGCCAAACACGGTCAAAACGACGAAGTCGTCGCGGTGATCAGTGCTGCGGTGCATCGTTATCGTTCGTCTCGCCGCCAGTAAGCGGCACGCGCCAGCGTGTCCATTTCGCTCCTGATGCAATTTTTTTGTTAAATTTACTACAAATTCATAACGCCAAACTGTGAGCCATGACCATGAATGAAATAAAACGTCCTCTGGGAATCACCGATGTGGTGCTGCGCGATGCGCATCAATCCCTGTTTGCCACGCGTCTGCGCTTGGACGACATGCTGCCCGTTGCCGAAAAGCTGGATAAGGTCGGCTACTGGTCGCTGGAAACCTGGGGCGGTGCCACCTTCGATGCGTGTATCCGTTACTTAGGGGAAGACCCGTGGGAGCGTATTCGCACCCTTAAAGAGGCGATGCCCAACACGCCCCAGGCTATGCTGCTGCGCGGCCAAAACCTACTGGGCTACCGCCACTACGCTGACGATGTTGTCGATAAGTTTGTTGAGCGCGCCAAGACCAATGGTGTCGATGTATTCCGCGTATTTGATGCCATGAACGACCCGCGCAATTTAGAGCGCGCTATTAAGGCAGTGCGTCAGGTGGGCGGCCATGCGCAGGGTACCATTTCTTACACGGTGAGCCCGGTACATACCCTGGATAGCTGGGTAGATCTTGCCAAGACCATTGCCGCAATGGGTGCAGATTCGCTGGCTATCAAGGATATGGCGGGGCTACTCACGCCGTATACGGCGTATGACTTGGTCACGCGTCTTAAAAAAGAGCTCTCCATTCCCGTCCACCTGCACTGTCACGCGACGACCGGCTTATCGACCTCGACCATTTTGAAAGCGGTCGAGGCAGGGGTCGATAACGTCGATACCGCCATCTCCTCCATGTCGATGACCTACGGCCACAGCCCGACGGAGTCCGTGGTGGCCATGTTGAAAGATACCGACCGCGACACCGGCTTGGACCTGGAGCTGCTGGAAGACATCGCTGGCTACTTCCGCGAAGTGCGTAAAAAATACGCCGCCTTCGAAGGCTCGCTGCGCGGTATCGATTCGCGCATTTTGGTGGCCCAGGTGCCCGGCGGCATGCTCACCAACATGGAGAGCCAGTTGAAAGAGCAGGGCGCTGGCGACAAGCTGGATGACGTACTGAGTGAAATCCCCCGCGTTCGTGAAGACCTCGGGTTCATTCCGCTGGTGACCCCTACGTCACAAATCGTGGGCACCCAAGCGGTCATGAACGTCATGATGGGCGAGCGCTACAAGTCAATCTCCAAAGAGGTGCAGGCGCTGCTGAAGGGGGAATACGGCGCTGCCCCGGCACCCTTCAATGCCGAATTGCAAAAGCGTGTGCTGGAGGGTGGCGAGCCAATTACCTGCCGCCCGGCAGACAACCTCTCCCCGGAAATGGACAAGCTTGCCGCCGAGCTTAAAGAGAAAGCTAGCGCCGAGGGCATTCGCCTTGCCGAAGACGAGCGGGAAGTGGATGACGTGCTGACCTATGCGCTGTTCCCGCAGATTGGTTTGAAATTCCTCAAGAACCGCGACAATAAAGACGCTTTCGAGCCTGCGCCCCAAGCCGCTCAAGCGTCGACACCGGCCAAAGCAGACGCCGCTCCTGCCGCCGCACCGAGCGCTGGCGGTGGCCCGGAAACCTATACCGTGAAGCTCAACGGCAAGGCGTACGTGGTCGAGGTGTCAGAGGGTGGCGAGATCGGCAATATTGAGGAGCAGCCCGCCGCACAGCCTGAGGCTGACACCCCTGCGTCTAGCGGTGTCAGCATCGACGCACCGCTGGCGGGTAACATCTTCAAAGTGAACGTGCGTCCAGGTGATCAAGTGGCCGAAGGCGACGTCGTGATCATTCTCGAAGCCATGAAGATGGAAACCGAAGTGCGTGCCAGCAGCGCCGGTACGATATCGAAAGTCAACGTCAATGAAGGCGATAGCGTTGCCGTTGGCGATGCGCTGATCGAGCTTTAAGGGCCTCTCGGAATGGATAAACTAATCACTTTATGGGAAGGCTCCGGGCTTTATAACCTAGAGCTTGGCCAAGCGGTGATGATCCTTGTAGGGCTTGGGTTGCTCTACTTGGCGATTCACAAGAAGTTCGAGCCGTTGCTGCTCGTACCGATTGGGTTTGGTGGCATTCTCGCCAACATTCCCGAGGCTGGCCTCGCGATTTCGGCGCTGGATCAAGCGATCGAAGTCGCCAAGCCCGCCGTGCTTCAGCAAATGGCTACCGCGTTGGGAGCTACACTCGACCCCTTGGCCGGTGTCGAGGGCTGGCGTGACACCCTCAAGGCGATTGCCCACGATTCGGCGGCGCCGGATCAACTGCGCGCCGCGAAAGATATTGCGGTGAGCGTCGGCTACAGCGACGGCATGCTGTATAACTTCTACAAGGTTGCCATTGGCTCTGGTATCGCGCCGCTGCTGATCTTCATGGGCGTAGGGGCGATGACCGATTTCGGCCCGCTGCTGGCCAATCCGCGTACGCTGTTTTTAGGGGCGGCGGCGCAGTTCGGTATCTTTGCCACGCTGTTTGGGGCGGTGCTGCTGACCTCCATGGGCATCATGGATTTCTCGCTCAATCAGGCGGCAGCGATTGGTATTATCGGCGGGGCAGATGGCCCGACGTCGATCTACGTCTCCAGCGTGCTGGCACCTGAGTTACTAGGGGCGATTGCCGTCGCGGCGTATGCTTACATGGCCCTGGTGCCATTGATCCAACCGCCGATCATGCGCCTTCTGACCACTGAAAAAGAGCGCAAGATCACCATGACGCAGCTGCGTCCGGTCTCCAAGCTCGAAAAAGTGGTTTTCCCGCTGATGCTATTGATCGCCGTGGCGCTGTTTCTACCGGACGCGGCACCTCTGCTAGGCATGTTCTGCTTTGGTAACCTGATGCGCGAGTGTGGTGTGGTCGAGCGCCTTTCCGATACCGCGCAAAACGCGCTGATCAATATCGTGACGATCATCCTCGGGCTCTCTGTGGGCTCGAAACTGATGGCCGATAGCTTCCTGGCGTTTGAAACCCTGGGTATTCTGGGACTGGGGATCGTAGCCTTCGGCATTGGGACTGCTGCCGGGGTGTTGATGGCCAAGCTAATGAACGTGGTTAGCAAAATGCCCATCAACCCGTTGATTGGGGCGGCAGGGGTGTCGGCCGTGCCGATGGCCGCGCGCGTGGCGAATAAAGTCGGACTGGAAGCGAACCCGCACAACTTCCTGCTGATGCACGCCATGGGGCCCAACGTGGCCGGGGTGATCGGCTCGGCGGTCGCCGCTGGTGTGATGATCAAGTACCTAGGCTAAGCGGCCGTTAGAGCGCTGCCCATCTGAAACGTGGCTTATCGAGCAGGGCTCGTGTAAGCCGCGTTTTTTCATGCCCGCCGCGGTTCGACGGCGGTTTTGAGGCGGTTTTCTAGGCCGCTGATATCCAACTCGACATCCCGCGGCCAGCCGATGGTCAGGCGCACGCCGTCGCCATCGTAGTCTGCCTGCTGCACGGGCAGCGCCTGCTCGTCGCACCATGCGCGCGCTTGCGCTTCGTGGGCGAAGCTGACCTTCAACCGATAGCTGTCCCGCTCGATGACTTCCCGGGTGGGCAGCGTTTCCAAGCCGGCTTTGACGGCCTGAGCATAGGCGCGGGCCAGCCCGCCAGTGCCTAACTTGGTGCCGCCAAAGTAGCGAATCACCACGCAGCCGATTTCGCCGATCTGGCTGCCCTGAAGTGCCTGGAACATGGGGCGTCCGGCGGTGCCGCCCGGTTCGCCATCATCAGAAAAGCCAATATGGGTTTGCTCGCCAGGAGGGCCAGCAATGAAGGCCGTACAGTGATGGCTAGCGTTTGGGTGAGCAGCTTTGGCCGCTTGAAGCAGCGTGTCGAAAGCGTCAGGGGTGGGGGCATGGCACAGCCAAGCCAAAAATTGGCTTTTCTCGACGTCGATGTCGGCGGTGTGCCATATACCAAGGGCTAAATCAGGGACTCGAAAACGCAACGAGGGCTCCCGGCAGGGTGGGTGACCAATTAGTGATGCTGGGTTTCCGTGGTGTGTTGGGCCACGCCCATTACCATGCCCAGCACCTGAATGTCACAATTATGCAGGAATAGGTCCGGTATGGCTGCATCTTCCGGCCATAAATGGATGCCCAAGCGGCTAATGGAGAGCTGCTTAAGCGTCACTTCGCGCTGGTTGATCGTCGCAACGGCGGTCTCTTGATGGGCGTCGTGCTGGTGACGGTGAATGATGATGACATCGCCGTCGAAGAGATTGCAGTCGCGCATGCGGTCGCCGCGAATACGCAGGGCGTAGGTGTTGCGACGTGTGACGCGAGGGGATGTGCACGCTTGGCGCGCATGTGATGAGGCGCTGCGAGACGCTAGTGGGGTAGGCGTCGATGGCGCTACCGGTTGAGACAGCGTCTGAGAGGGTACGTAAGAAGGAACCTGAGACGTTACCCTAGAGGGTAGGCAGATCGTCATAGTGTGTTCTCCCATGCAGCGCCCGTTGTCGAGGCGTTTGATTGAGGCGATACCTGTTGTTTTATTCTGTGGTGTCTATTCATACAGTGTTTACAGTATAAGCCTGTTTTTGCATACAGTGCTAGTCCTGTCTTTTGCAGGACGCCTCCATGAGGTGCTTAAGCAAGCATTGGTTTGGGGCACGCTGCGACCCAAGACCGCAGAGCCCGACTGGCGGGGAAGGGCCTTTCCGTGTAGAGTTCGACCCAAAATCAATGCGCCTGGAGTGTCTTTTGAGCCTGTGCCTGCAAGCCCGACAATTGGCCTGTGAACGCGACGACCGTTGGCTGTTTGAAGGGCTCGATCTCGATATCCAATCGGGTGAGATCGTGCGCATCGAGGGCCCAAACGGCAGCGGCAAAACGACGCTGCTAAAAATACTCTCAGGGCAATTAACCGATTACCGTGGCGAGCTTTTCTGGAATGGCGCGCCCATGCGCCAAGCCCGTGAACATTTTCTCGCCAATTTGCTCTATTTAGGTCATGCCCCCGGTGTGAAGGCGGGTCTCTCGCCGCTGGAGAATTTAGCTTGGTATCAAGCGCTTAGCGGAGTGGTGGGCAGCGAGCCTGCACGGGAGGCAGCGCTGGCAGCCGTTGGACTTACCGGTTTCGAGGACGTGCCTGCCGGTCAGCTGTCTGCCGGGCAACAGCGGCGTGTGGCGCTGGCGCGTTTGACCCTCACTCAGCGTGCGCTGTGGGTGCTAGACGAGCCTTTCACTGCCATCGATCGTCAAGGGGTGGCGGCGCTGGAGGCGCAGTTGGTGGCCCATGCGCAGTCTGGCGGCTGTGTGTTGGTGACCACGCACCATGCGCTGGCCGAGTCACCCGTGCTCAGGCGTATTCAGCTGGGGTAAGAAGGAGACAGCGTTGCAACGTTCACACGCTCCATTAAGCCCCCCCGAGGTGGCCATGCATGCCCCCCAGGGCGGTCTGCTGGTGGCCATCAAGGCCACGCTCAAGCGCGACCTCACCCTGATGCTGCGCCGTCGTGGCGAGGTGCTCAATCCGCTGGTGTTCTTTGCACTGGTGATTACCCTATTCCCCATTGGGATTTCACCGGATCCAGCGCTGCTGGCAAGCATTGCGCCGGGGCTGTTATGGGTAGCTGCGCTGCTAGCCGCACTGCTCTCGCTGGATAGCCTGTTTCGCAGTGACTATGACGATGGCAGCCTTGAGCAATTACTACTGGCTCCCCAGCCGCTGGCGGCGCTGGGGTTGGCAAAAGTGGCGGTGCATTGGCTGCTGACCGGGCTGCCACTGGCGCTCATGGCGCCACTCTTGGGCATCATGCTGTCGCTTCCCGCAGGAAGCTACGCCGTGCTGTCGCTGTCGTTGGCGCTCGGTACGGCCAGCTTGAGTCTGATTGGCGCCATCGGGGCGGCATTGACGGTGGGGCTGGCGCGGGGCGGTGTGCTGCTCTCGCTGCTGGTGCTGCCGCTCTATATTCCAGTACTGATTTTCGGCGCAGGTGCCGTACAAGCCGCTATTTTTGGCGATGGAATGGCCGCTCATCTGGCGATTCTAGGGGCACTGCTGGCGCTAGCACTGATGCTGGCACCCTGGGCCATTGCGGCATCGCTGCGCATCAGCATCAACGGTTAGAGGACGGGAACACCATGTGGGCCTTTATCAACAAACTAAGATCACCCAAATGGTTCTATGCCATTAGCGCCAAACTGCAACCGCTTTTTTGGGTAGCGGCAACGCTGTTGCTGCTGGTCGGCACCGTTTGGGGGCTCGTCTTTGCGCCTGCGGATTATCAGCAGGGCAATAGCTTTCGCATCATTTATGTCCACGTACCCGCTGCGTTCCTAGCCCAATCCATCTTTGTCTCCATGGCGGTCTCCGGGCTGGTATTCATGGTCTGGAAGATCAAAGTGGCGGATATGGTCGCCACCGTGATGGCCCCGCTGGGTGCCGCGATGACCTTCGTAGCGCTTTTTTCGGGCGCAGTATGGGGCGTGCCCACCTGGGGAACCTGGTGGATGTGGGATGCACGGCTTACCTCCATGCTGATTCTGCTGTTTCTCTACCTGGGCGTAATTGCCTTGCGCGGTGCGTTTAGCAGCCGCGATAGCGGCTCCCGTGCCGCGTCTGTGCTAGCGATGGTTGGCGTGATCAATATTCCGATTATTAAGTACTCAGTGGATTGGTGGTACACCCTTCACCAGCCCGCCACTTTCACGATTACAGGGCGCTCTGCCATGACCATGGACATGTGGGCACCGCTGCTGATCATGGTATTGGGCTTTTACAGCTTTTTTATTGCCCTCACGCTGATGCGCACGCGTAGCGAAATTCTGCGTCGTGAAGCCAATAAGCGCTGGGTGCGCGAGCTTGCCGAGGAGACGAACTAATGGCCTTTTCCTCGCTAAACGAATTTTTTGCCATGGGCGGTCACGCGGTCTACGTGTGGGCTGCCTGGGGAGTTACTGCGCTGTTGATGCTAATGATCGTGTGGCACGCACGTCAGGAGCGCCGCCAGCTACTCAACGTGGTAAAGCGCCGGGCGCGTCGTGAAAATGCCCAGCGCAACGCTCAGCCATCGCACGCGCAGCCCCTGCAAGAGCCAGTTAACTCTGCTCAGAAGGACGTTCACTATGACGCCTAAACGTAAACAGAAGCTGTTTGTTATCTTAGGGCTATTGTCGCTCACCGCCATTGCGGTGGGGCTCACCCTGTATGCGCTGCGCGCCAACATCAATCTGTTTTTCAGCCCGGTACAAATTGCCCAAGGCGATGCCCCCATGGAGCGCCAAATTCGCGCGGGGGGCATGGTCAAAGAGGGCTCTGTGTCCCGCGACCCGGAAAGCCTCGATGTTGAGTTCGTGGTGACTGACTACGTGGATGATCTAGAGGTCTACTACAGCGGTATTCTGCCGGACCTATTCCGTGAAGGGCAGGGCGTGGTGGTGGTCGGCGAACTGCAGGCCGATGGCCGACTCTACGCCGATAAGGTGTTGGCACGCCACGATGAAAACTACATGCCGCCCGAAGTGGCGCAGGCATTGGAAGAAGCAGGCTACTCCCCGGCAGACTTTCAAGCGAAAGCTGCCGAAGTGGGCAAGCGCCTAGAGCAGGAAGGCTCCCCAGAAGGAAGCGACTATTAACGACTGCACGCACGCTGTGCGATAAAGCCTGATGCTAATTCGGAGCACCCATGTTGATTAAGATCATTCCTGAAATCGGCCACTTTGCCCTGGTCATCGCGCTACTCATGGCGGTGGTTCAGGCGGTGATGCCGCTTGCCGGGGCTGCCACGCGTCGCCCGCTGTGGATGGCCTATGGTCGTCCCATGGCCATCGGCCAATTCCTGTTTGTGACCATTGCCTACCTCTGCTTGACCGCCAGCTACATGCTGGACGATTTCAGCGTGGCTAATGTCGCTAACAACTCCAACTCTCTGCTGCCCTGGTACTACAAATTCAGCGCCGTGTGGGGTAACCATGAAGGCTCGGTGCTGCTATGGAGCTTGATGCTGGCGGGTTGGGGATTCGCGGCATCGGTCTTCTCGGGCGACTTGCCCCGCGACATGGTGGCCAGAGTGCAGGGCATCATGGGCATGGTGTGTGTGGGCTTCTTGCTCTTCATTTTGATGACCTCCAACCCCTTCGAGCGCTTGCTGCCGAACATGCCGCAAGATGGCGCCGACTTGAATCCGCTGTTGCAGGATTTTGGCCTAGTGGTTCACCCGCCGATGCTCTACATGGGTTATGTGGGCTTTTCGGTGGTGTTTGCTTTCGCGATTGCCGCCCTGCTGGGCGGGCGCTTAGACGCCGCTTGGACCCGCTGGGCGCGCCCCTGGACCAACGTGGCCTGGGCGTTTCTCACCGTCGGGATCGCACTCGGCAGCTGGTGGGCCTACTACGAGCTTGGCTGGGGCGGCTGGTGGTTCTGGGACCCGGTGGAGAACGCTTCGCTATTGCCCTGGCTAACGGGCACGGCACTGGTTCACTCGCTGGCGGTGACCGAAAAACGTGGCTCGTTCAAGAGCTGGACGGTGTTGCTGGCGATCTCGACGTTCTCGCTGTCGCTGATGGGCACCTTCTTGGTGCGCTCGGGCGTACTGACCTCGGTCCATGCCTTTGCCAATGACCCCTCGCGTGGCTTCTTCATCCTGATGCTGCTGGCAATCACCGTCACGCTATCGCTGCTGGTGTTTGCACTGCGTGCACCGCGCGTCAGCCATAAAGTGGGGTTCAACTGGCTTTCGCGGGACTCCCTGCTGCTGATCAACAACATCCTGCTGGTCATCATGACCGTCACGGTGCTGCTGGGCACCGTATACCCGCTGATTCTGGACTCTTTGGGGCTGGGTAAAATCAGCGTAGGCCCGCCTTACTTCAATGCGCTGTTCGTACCGCTCACCGTGGTGATGTGTGTCTTCATGGGCTTGGGGCCGGTGGCGCGTTGGAAAAGCATGAGCGGTCGTGAGCTGTGGCGGAAGCTAGGTCTCGCAGCAGCAGCTGCCATCGTGCTGGGTGTAGCCATGCCGTTGGTCTACGGCGGCGAATGGAATTTGTGGGTGTCATTGGGAATCGTGTCGGCGCTATGGATCGTGCTGCCCATGGTGCGCGACCTGTTCGACAAGACCCGTCACGCCAGCTCGTTTGTCGCCGGGCTGCGCAAGCTCTCGCTCTCTTATTGGGGAATGGTGCTGGGCCACGTGGGCATTGCGGTGACCATCGTGGGCGTTGCCGTCGTTTCGAATTACAACATCGAACGCAACGTGCGCATGTCGCCGGGCACCACCGTGGAAGTGGCGGGCTATCAGTTCACCATGACGGAACTCACCAACCGACGTGGCCCCAACTTCCTGGCCGATACTTCGATCATTCAGGTACAGCGCGGGGACGAGGGACGCAGCTTCGTGATGCGCCCCGAGAAGCGCCTTTACCTCGCCACCGGCATGCCCATGACCCAAGTTGCGCTGCGCCCTGGTTTGTTCCGCGACCTCTATGTGGCCATGGGTGAAGACCTGGGCGACGGCAGCTATGCCATGCGCGTCCAGTACAAGCCGTTTGTGCGCTGGCTGTGGTTAGGCGGCCTGCTCATGGCCTTCGGCGGCGTTCTAGCCGTTGTGGATAAACGCTATCGTCGTGTCGCGAGTCGCCAGACAGCTCCCGCTCGGACGGATCGTTCGTCGTCTCAGGAGGCTATGGTATGACACGACGCCTGCTGCTTTTACTCCTGCCGATTGGCTTTCTCGGTATCGCGCTGTTTCTGTACCAAGGGTTGGGGCGCGATCCGTCGCAGCGTGACTCTGCGCTGATGGCACGTGAGTTTCCCGTATTCGAAGCCACCACGCTACGCGATGCTGATCGCCAAGTGGATCAAACGCTGATGATGGGGGAGGTCACGCTGGTCAATGTCTGGGGTGAGTGGTGCCCTGCATGTAAGCAGGAGATGCCCCAGCTTTTAGAGCTCGCCGATCACGGCATTCGTATGGTCGGCATCAACTACCGGGACACCCGTGAAAAGGGGCTAGAGTTTTTGAGCGAGTTCGGTGACCCGTTCGAGGTCAACGTGTTCGACCCCGAGGGCAGCCTGGGTTTCGACCTCGGTGTTTATGGTGCGCCTGAGACGTTTTTGGTGGATGCCGCAGGCGTGATCCGATACCACCATAAAGGATACGTGTCACCTGAAGACGTTCGTGAGCGCATCCTGCCGGAGGTAGAAAAATGGCGTTAATGCGTGGGATCTTCGCCGTGATGCTGCTGGCACTGGCGGGCAGTGTCGTGGCGGCAGGCATTGAAGTTCGCGAGTTCGACGACCCGGTGATGGAGCAGCGCTACCGTGACCTCACGGCCTCCATGCGCTGCCCGTTATGCGAAAACCAGGCTATCGATGACTCTGATGCGCCGATCTCTGGTGATATGCGCGAGCGGGTCTATCAGCTGCTTCAAGATGGTCAGTCGGATATCGAAATCATCAATCACATGGTGCAGCGTTTTGGGGAGTACATCCTCTACAACCCGCGCCTGGAAAACCGCACCTACCTGCTGTGGGGGCTGCCCATCGGTCTGTTCGTCCTCGGCACGCTCGTGGTCGTACTGATGGTGCGTGCTCGACGGAATGCGTCTGCGAAAGCGTTGAGCGCCGAAGAGCGCGCCCGCTTGGATGCTCTGATCAACCGCGAGAGGTCTTCATGACACCGCTCTGGATAGCGATTGCACTACTGTTATTACCTGCTCTATGGCTGCTGATTGCCCCCATGCGCGGTGCCCGCGTTCTGCGCGACCAGCTAGATCACTTTGAAGCCAACGATACGTCTGCCGAGCAGAACGTGGCGATTTTCCAGCGGCGCATGGCGTCCCTGGAAGCGGCACGCGAGCGTGGCGACATCGACGACGCTCGTTTTAATGAAGATCGCCTAGAGCTAGAGCGCAGCCTGCTGGAAGACACCGCCACTCAGGCCAAGCGGCCGCTGAAAGCTGCGAGCGCTGGACGGCTGGTGGTGCCGCTGGTCATGGTAGCGGTGGTGGGTGCCAGTACGTTTTGGTATCAGCAAAACGGTGCCGAAGGAGACCTGACGCTCTACGCGATTCAAGAAGAGATCAGAAACGACCCGGAAGGCTCGTTGATGATGTTCCTGGAGCGCATGGAAGCCGAAGCCGAGCGCCAGCCTAACAACCCCAACGTGTGGAGCTCGCTGTTTCCACTCTACCGGGATACCGGTCAGCCTGACAAAGCGGTCGATGCGCTGGAGCGCTTGATCGCCATCGAAGGGCGCATTCCGCCGCTGCTCGCTCAGTTGGCGCAGCTCCGCTTCTTCATGGCCGAGCGGGAGTTAACGCCCGAGGTACAGGCGCTGGTCGATGAAACGCTTGAGCTAGACCCCCGTCAGCCCACCGTGTTGGGGCTTCTGGGCATTCACGCCTTCGATAACGGTGATTATGAAACGGCCGTCGACCGTTGGCGCCGTGCCGTTGCCAATATTTCAGACCCAGAGACGGCTGCTTCCCTGCGTGAGGGTATCCGGGTGGCCCAAGAGCGCATGGGCGTCGCACCGGAGCCATCTGCCGCCGCTCAGGGCCAAGGCGTGCGGGTGAGCGTCTCGTTGGATGAGGCGCTGGCAGACCGTGTCAGCGACGATGCGACGGTGTTCATTACCGCACGGGACATCGATGGCGAGCTGCCGCCGCTGGCGGTGACCCGCGCTCGGGTCTCTGAGCTGCCGATGACCGTGGTGCTGGACGACGCCGCTGCCATGTCGCCGCAAGCGCAAATCTCTCAGGTGCGTGAAGCGCGCCTGGTGGTGCGTGTCTCGGAATCTGGGCAGGCCACGCCGCAGCCTGGGGATCTGTTTGGCGATTTGGAGAGCGTTAGCGTCGGCCCCATTCGCGAAGACGCTACCGCCAATGTCGTTATCAACCGTGTTTTTGAATAACCACCACGTAAGCTACCGCTGCTAAGGGTCGCAATGCGCTTAACCTCTATACGTCTCGTTGGGTTCAAGTCCTTTGTCGATCCGGTCACCGTGCCCTTCGATGGCAACATGACGGCCATCGTTGGGCCCAACGGCTGCGGTAAATCCAATATTATCGACGCCGTGCGCTGGGTGATGGGGGAGTCCTCCGCCAAAACCCTGCGCGGCGAATCCATGGCCGACGTTATTTTCAACGGCTCTACCGGGCGTAAGCCGGTAGGGCAGGCTTCTATCGAGCTGAAGTTCGATAACCGCGATGGCGGTATGGGCGGTTTATACGCCCAGTACTCAGAAATTGCCGTCAAACGCCTAGTGACCCGGGATGGTCAGTCCAACTACTTCTTCAACGGCCAGAAGTGCCGCCGCCGGGATATCGCCGACCTGTTCATGGGGACCGGCCTAGGCCCGCGCTCCTACGCCATTATCGGCCAGGGGATGATCTCGCGACTGATCGAAGCGCGCCCCGACGACCTGCGTGCCACACTCGAAGAAGCCGCGGGGATCTCCAAGTACAAAGAGCGCCGTCGGGAAACCGAAAACCGCATGCGGCGCACCCAGGAGAACCTGGAGCGCCTGGACGATATTCGCGAAGAGCTGGATAAACAGCTCGAACGCCTCAAGCGCCAAGCGGAAGCCGCCAAGCGTTACCAAGAGCTCAAACAGCAAGAGTACCGCTTAAAAGGCGAGTTGGCGCTGCTGCGCGGCCGCACCCTGCGGGCCGAACAGTCTCACCAAGAGAGCCGTGTCCGCGAGCTGGAAATTGCCGTCGAGAAAGACGTGTTTGGCGTACGTCAGTGCGAAACCCGCCTGGAGCAGGCCCGCGAACAGCACGACGAGCTGGCCGACGTGTTGGACCGCCACCAGCAGCAGTTTTATGAAACCACCACGCGCATTGCCCGCTTAGAGCAGGATCAAGCCCACCGCCGCAGCCGCGAAGCACAGCTGGCTAACGACATTGCCACCGCCCGACGGGATCTCGACGAGCAGCGCCAGGTCAGCGAGGGCGACCAAGAGCGGCTCGCGGTGATCGACGAGCGCTTTGAGGAGCTGCTGCCCGAGCACGAAGCGCTGGAAGAGCAGCTCGAAATGCTCGAGCAGACCCTGGCCGACGCAACGCCAGCGCTGGAAGCCGCCGAACAGCAGTGGGCCGACGCCGAAAACCGCTGGCGTGAGGCCAGCCGCGATGCCGACCGTAGCCAAGACCAACTGCGTGATTTAGAGCAGCGTATTGCCCGTTTGCAGGCTGAGGGGCAACGCCGCCGCCAGCAGCGCGGCGAGCTGGCCGACATGACTGCGCTACAAAACGAGCACGCCGAATACCAAGCCCGCCTGGAAGAAGCCGACCAACGTGCCGACGCCTTCCAAGTGGAGCGAGAACAGTGGCAGCAGCGCTACAGCGATGCCAAAAGCGCCTACCAGCAAGCGGTAACCTCCCGCGACGAGCAACGCGCTGCGCTTAGCCAGCAGCAGGGTGAACTTGCTTCGCTGCAGGCGCTGATGGATGCCGCCCTGGCCGATCACGACCCTCAGCTAAGCGAAACACTTGCCGCTCATGGCCTTGCTGATGCCCCCCGCTTGGGTGAAGCCATTTCGGTCAGCCAAGGCTGGGAGCGGGTTATTTCCTGGCTACTCGCCCCTTGGTTAAACGCCCGACTGGTAGCCGCCCATCAGCTAAACGCGCTGCCCGAAGCGCTGGCGACAGAGTGGTGCTTGATTGATCAAGCGTCGCCTTCCACAGCCACGGCGGGCGCAGGCCATCGCCTCAGCGATTTGGTGAAAGGCGCGGGCGCGCTAACGGAGTGGTTGGCGAGTATTCACTATGTTGATACTGCTGACGCGGCGGAAGCGTTGTTGCCTACGCTTGCTCCCGGTGAGAGTGTGGTTAGCCAAGACGGCGTATGGCGCGGTCGCGGTTGGCTGCATCAGCAATCCAATGGCGAAGGCGTCGATGCGCTACTGGTGACGCGTCGTCGCTTTGAGGAGCTGGCCGCAGAGCGTGAGCGGGCGGAAGAGGCGCTGGCGCTCTTGGATGAACAGTGCGAAGCCGCCAACGAGACGATTGAAACGTTAGAACTGACCCGTGAGCAGCAGGCGGAGCAGGAGCGCGACCACGCCGCCACCCGCCAACAGCTAGCGGTGCAAGAGCAGCGGCTTGCCCAACGCCTTGAGCATCTCTCCAGCCGCGCCATGGAGCTGGACGACGAACTGGCGCAACTGCAAGAAGATGAGGCGGAGTTAACGCTTACTTTAGAAGAGCAGCGCGCTCGTTGGCACACGGCCATGGAGCAACTGGAAACCGCCGCAGAAGCCCGCGAAACCAGCGCCGAACAGCGCCACCGCCAGCGTGAGCAGCGCGAGCAGCTCAACCAACAGTATGCCCCGCTCAAAGCGCGTCAGCAGGCGTTGGCCCTGGAGCGTGAGCGCTTAAAAGCCGAGCGCGACAGCCTGCGCGCTCAGGAGGCCCGTTCAAGCGATACCGAAGAGCGCCTCTCGCTGCGTATTGCCGAGTTGGAAGAGTCTCGCGAAATGCTGGTCGAGCCCGACGAGCTGGCCGCTGAGGAGCTCGAAGAGCTGCTTCACCAGCGCGAACAGCAGGAGCGGCGGCTCAACGAGACGCGCCAGCAAGCTCAAACCTTGGCCGAGCAGCTGCGTAACGACGAACTAGCCCGCCAGCAGCATGAGCGCAATCTGGAACAGAGCCGCGAACAGCTCCAGCAGCGCCGTATGGAGGTGCAGGCGCTGGCGCTCAAAGCCGCCACCCAGGATGAGCAGTTAGCAGAACTAGGCCACGATGCCGATGCGCTCGCCAGCACGCTGCCCAGCGATGCCAGTGAGCCAGCGTGGCAAGAGCGCTTGGAGAGCACCTCGGAAAAGATCCGCCGACTGGGGGCGATCAACCTCGCCGCGATCGAGGAGTACGACCAGCAGGCCGAGCGGCGTAATTACCTCGAAGCCCAGCATGCCGAGCTTTCCGAAGCGCTCGACACGCTGGAGCGGGCGATCAAACGGATTGACCAAGAGACCCGCGTGCGTTTCCGGGAAACGTTCGATCAGGTGAATAACGGGTTGCAAACCCTCTTTCCTCGCGTATTTGGCGGTGGGGCGGCGTGGTTGACGCTCACCGGTGACGATTTATTGGAAACCGGCGTGGCCATCATGGCTCGCCCGCCGGGCAAGAAGAACAGCACCATTCACTTGCTGTCAGGGGGCGAGAAAGCGCTGACCGCGCTGTCGCTGGTGTTTGCCATCTTCCAGCTCAATCCAGCCCCGTTTTGTATGCTGGACGAAGTCGATGCGCCACTGGATGACGCCAACGTGGGCCGCTACGCCAAGCTCGTTAAAGAGATGTCGGAAAGCGTGCAGTTCATCTACATCACTCATAACAAGATCGCCATGGAGGCTGCCGAGCGCCTGATGGGGGTCACCATGCAAGAGCCTGGTGTCTCACGGCTGGTGTCCGTGGGGATCGATGAAGCGGCAGAACTGGTCGAGTAGGGCCATGGTTCGAGACGATGTTGGGCGCGGTTTCCCAAGAGTTTCCTTATTTGCTCGTGTCATGTGCCGAGCGCTGCTGGTCAGCGTTTGATAACACCCAGCGTTGATCAGGTCGTTGACAATTAAATCTTTTAATAACAATGGGTTGCTGACAATGAGCCTGGGCGGCTCGAGGTGGGAGTAGGCGCCCGCATGAAAGCGTTATTGTTACGTTTCGTCTGCCTAGCCTGCCGTCGAAAGCGCAAAGGATTAATAAGAAACTAGCGATAGTGAATAACATTCACTAGCATAACGTTTAAATAGAGTGATTGAAGCAGGTAATGGCTTCCCCTTGCAGGGTGTGTTCAAACACTATTTAAAGAGATGAAATAACGCGATGGGCACTTTTGCTGGTTGATAAGGTCGAAAAATTCGCCTAAAAAACGTTCATAGCGGCTCAAACGTGTGAAAATCAGCAAAAATTGGCTCTTTTCGTAGCAACCGCGCTATGCTTGGTGCTAAATATCGATTTATAAGAAGGTTCCCATATTCTGGCGCAGTGCCGCGCACTGTGCCCTAGTAACCGGTTAGATGACCCATGGAATGCTCGACATGGAATTAAGAGAGTGGTTAATCATTCTAGGACTGGCACTGGTTTCGCTAATCGTTGTCGACGGTGTGCGTAGGCTCCAGCGTCAGCGTCGTGTGCCCCGGCTAGACCAAGCGGTAAAAGATTTGCCTACCGCGAAGTTGGAAGAGTTAGACGACGAGGCGAAAGAAGCCGAGATCAATTGGGAGCTGCCCAACGGCGGTGCTCGGGTCGTTAAACCCGCCGACTATAGCGGGCTGGGACAAAAGCCCAAGCTCAAACGCCAAGAGCACCCTGGCCCTTCCAAAGTGCTGTCGGATTTCCGTCGTTCGTTCAGTAAACCCTCTAGTAAAACCACGTCTCGTCCCGAGCCTGCTGCCCCCGGGCCTGCCGAACGGCACGCGGCAGCTCAAGAAGTGAAACCAGAGCTCCGTCGCGAGCCGAGTGTGTTTGCCAAAGACGACGCAGAGGTAACGGCACCCCCACCGTCTGTGTCTGTCGATGCAGAGCCGACCCAGCCAATGCCTGCGGCGACTCAGCCAACGCCTGCGGCAACGCCTGACCCCGTCAAGGCCTCCAGCAGCGCACCTGCCATGAGCGCTTCGGCCGAAGAAGAGCCCGCTGTAACGGCATCGGCCGATGAGCTGCCAACCACTCAGCCTGACATGCCTAAGACGGCCGAAGCGCCCACAGCGAAAGAAGCCGCTGACGATGAGCCGACACCGACTCCCGATCCTGAACCGGTGCTGCGCGCTGAGCCAGAGGACGCCGTTTTTGCCAAGCACGCCGCTGACGCTCCCAAACGTCGGCAACTGCGTGATGAGACCGTTGGCGACCGTGAGCTGGACGACGAAATCGACGAGTACCGCTTGGTCGATTTCGAAGGTATTGGACGCTCGTTCAAACGCCGCATCATTGAGCGCCGTAAAGAGAGAGCGATCAAAAAGGCCGAGAAAGCCAAACGCGCCGAAGCATTAGCCAAGCAGAAGGCCGAGCGTAAAGCGCTGGAAGCCGAACAGCGCCGTGAAGCCAAGCAGGCTGCTGAAGCGGAAAAAGCACGTATCGCACAAGAGAAGGCTCAAGCCCGAGAGGCCGCTGCCTATGAAGCAGCCGCCAAACAGGAGGTCCCACAGTCGGCGCCCGTATGGGATGAGTATGAGGACAGCGCACGACATTACGATGAGCATTACCAAGGCGTCGATGACGAGCTGGAAACGACCTACGCTACACAAGATAACGTGGTGCGCGCCCATCCGACCTTGGAAAAAGCGCTACGTCACGATGTGAACGGCGAGCACGCCAAAGAGACGTTGGCCAATGCCGACGAGATGGTGGTGATCAGCGTTCTTTCCCGTGACCCGGACGGGTTCGATGGCGGTAAGTTGCTCGAACTCATCATGGCATGCGGGCTGCGCTATAGCCGTACCATGGGCGTATTTCACCGTTTCGAAACGGAAAGCCCAGACAGCGAGCTGCAGTTCTCCATGGTCAACGTGCTCAAGCCCGGCACGTTCCCCATCGAAGAGATGGACGAGTTCGTGACACCCGGTATTACGTTCCTAATGCCGCTACCCGGCGCGGTGGATAGCTCTGCCGCCTTCGAGGCGATGGTCGAGACCGCCATGGTCGTCGTTCGACATATGGGCGGTGAATTGAAAGACGAAAACCGTAGCGTGATGACGGCACAAACCATCGAGTTTGCCCGTCAGCGGGTGCATGAATTCGAACGTCGTCACCGTTTGCATCGCCAACTGCAGGCGCGTTAACCGCCACACTGCGCTGACACCCGCCTTCTTCTGGAAGGCGGGTGTTTTTGTTACTGAATACCCGTTTATCTGTCTTCGGAATTTCTGAATGAGTCAGCCTGACCCCACTCTGTTGGAAGAGATCAGCCAGCTGCGCGCCGATCTCGATGATGCCAATCACCGTTATTACGTGCTGGACGAACCCACGCTCACCGATGCGGACTATGACCGTAAACTGCAGCGCTTGAAACAGATAGAGAGCGAGCACCCCGAGCTGATCTCCCCCGACTCGCCCACTCAACGAGTCGGTGCCGCCCCGGCAGAGGGCTTCCCCGAAGTCGCCCACGCCATACCCATGCTGTCGTTGGATAACGCCTTTAGCCGTGGTGACATCGCGGCCTTTGCCGAGCGCGTTGCGGAGCGTTTGGAGTGCCAAGCCAGCGAGATCGCGTTTAGCTGCGAACCTAAGTTGGATGGTGCGGCGGTTTCGCTGGTGTATGAGCAGGGCGTACTGGTCAGCGGCGCGACGCGGGGAGATGGCCGCACCGGGGAGGGCATCACCTCCAACCTGCGCACGCTGCGCTCGGTACCGCTCAAACTCATGGGCCAACAGGTGCCTGAGTTACTGGAAGTGCGCGGCGAAGTGATCATGCGCCATGCCGGGTTCGAAGCCCTCAACGAGCGGGCCAGAGAGGAGGGCAGCAAGGTGTTTGCCAACCCGCGTAACGCCGCTGCCGGTAGCCTGCGCCAGCTCGATCCGCGCATTACGGCGACCCGCCCGTTGGAGTTTCACGCGTACCAAGCCGCCCGCTTGGAGCCCGACTTGGGCGACACCACCCACAGTGCGCTAATGTCCCGTTTATCCACATTGGGTTTTCGCACCAGTACAGAGCTCACCACGCTGCAAGGCCCCGACGCCGTCGCGGACTACTGCGAGCAGCTCGGTGCTAAGCGCGATCAGCTGGGCTACGACATCGACGGCGTGGTGATCAAGGTCAACGACCTGCGCCATCAGCGGGAGCTGGGCTTCGTTGCCCGCGCGCCGCGTTGGGCGGTGGCGTTCAAATTCCCCGCTCAGGAAGAGGTCACCACCCTAAACGACGTGGAGTTTCAGGTGGGACGCACCGGCGCCATTACGCCGGTCGCCCGGTTGGAGCCGGTCACCGTCGCCGGGGTGACGGTCTCGAATGCCACGCTGCACAATGCCGATGAGATTAGTCGCCTGGGCGTGATGATTGGCGACACGGTCGCGATTCGCCGCGCGGGCGACGTCATTCCTCAGGTCGTGCGCGTGGATGAAGAGAAGCGTCCGGCGGACGCCCGGGCGATCGTTTTTCCAGATCACTGCCCTGTGTGCGGTTCGGATATCGAACGTATCGAAGGCGAAGCCGTGGCGCGCTGCTCCGGTGGGCTTTACTGTGCCGCCCAGCGTAAAGAGGCGCTAAAACACTTCGCCAGCCGTAAAGCGCTGGATATCGACGGCCTGGGGGAGAAGCTGATCGAACAGCTGGTGGAACAGGCGTGGGTGAAAACCCCGGCCGATCTGTTCCACCTTGGCGTCGATCCGTTGAAGAGCCTGCCGCGCATGGGCGAAAAGTCCGCCACCAACCTGGTCAATGCACTGGAAAAAGCCAAGCAGACCACGCTGGCGCGGTTCATCTACGCGCTGGGCATCCGTGAGGTGGGCGAGGCCACGGCGGCCAATGTGGCCAACCACTTCGGTACGCTGCAAGCGTTACAAGAGGCCGATTTGGCGGCGCTGGAGGCCGTCAATGACGTGGGCCCCGTGGTGGCTGCGCATATCCACACCTTTTTCCGCCAGCCCCATAACTTGGAGACGCTGCAAGCGTTGATCGAAGCGGGCGTGACCTGGCAAGAGGCCGAGGTGACGCAAGGTCCCACGCCGCTGGAGGGGCAGACTTGGGTGCTGACCGGCACGATGGACAGCATGACCCGCGACGAAGGCAAAGCGCGACTGCAAGCGTTAGGCGCCAAAGTGGCGGGCAGTGTCTCCAAGAAAACGACCTGCCTCGTGGCGGGTGAGGCAGCGGGTAGCAAACTCGCCAAAGCCGAACAGCTGGGGGTCGAGGTGATCGACGAAGCCACGTTCATCGAGCGCTTGGCCGCCTGGGAGCAGAGTGAATGAGCCGTTTTATCGAAGTCCCGGCGCGCATGCTGCCGCCGGACACCCTCACCGCGCTATTGGAAGCCTTCGTCACCCGCCAAGGGTATGACACCACCGATACCGGCGAAGGCATGAGCGGCTGGGTCGCCGAGCTCAAGCAGCAGCTTGACCGTCACGAGCTGATCATTGCCCACGACTTAGAGCTCGAGATGACTGAGGTGATGACTCTCGCCCAGTGGCGCTCGTTTGGGCGAGAGCTGGCAGATGACGAGGAGGAGGGCGACTACTGAGCCCGCACCAGCGCGGTGATCAGCCGCCGCCCCGGATGAAGATGGTCCACCAGCGGCTGCTCGACGGGTAGCGGCTCATCGCAAAGGCGCGATGCAATGACTTCCGCACATAGCGGCGCGCTGGCCAGTCCTCGGGAGCCATGCGCGGTGGATATCCACAGCCCTGGGTAGTGTTCACCGGGGATGGACGGCACTTTCGAGGCATCCTTGCGCAGCACGGCATAGTCCCTCTGCCATGCCGCCGCGTTGGGCACCGGCCCCGCGTATGGGGTTTTATCGGGGCTGGCGGCCCGCACCGCAGCCCGGCCTTCCAGCGACTCTGGGCGTAATGAAATGCCGGAAGCCTCAAGCGCGGCCACCCACTCTGGCAGCGCCTGGCGCAGTTCGTCGATATTGCGCTGGTGCTCTTTGTCGATGACGTGGCTCGTCGCGTCGTTGGGAACGAAGCTTGCACCAAAGGTCAGTACGTTCTCGATGGACGGCGATACGTAGCCTCCCGCGCACACCACTTTATCCGGTGTCTGGGTGCCTTCTGGCAGCGTTAGCTCGCTGACCTGGCCCCGAACCTGCTGCAGCGACAATTCGGCGGTTTGGGTAAACCGATTGGCCAGCGACGCCGTGGCGATCACCACGTGGTCGGCCTGTAGCCTCTCTCCATTGGCCAGCGCGACCTGCCATCTCGGTGTCTGTTCCGATGTCTGTGCCAGCCCGGTGACGTCGCCCTGCTGCACGGTAATGCGGGGGTGGTGCAACCACTGCTCGCAAAGCCGTTTTGGCCGTGCCCATCCCGCTTGTGGGTAGTAGAGCCCCTGGGAGGCCGAGACCGGCACGCCCGCCAGCTCGCTGAGTGTGGTGTCGGTGTGTGCCGACACGACGGAGGCGGGCAGCGGGTGATGGGCCATGAAGCGGCGTTGGCGCGTGGCCTCTTTATCGCTGAGCGCCAGCTGCACGACGCCGCACGGCTGCCAAAGCGGCGGCTCCTGTGGATGAGCCGCCGCCAGCTGTCCAAACTGGCGCTGGCTATACAGAAGTCCCGCTAAATAGAACCGGCTCTGCAGGTTGGTATCTACCGCCAGCTTCACATAGAGCGCCCCCTGGCGGTTGCCGGAGCCGCCTGCGCCTGGTGCGTCGCGCTCGATGACCGTCACCCGTTTGCCGCGCTTGGCCAACGCCGCCGCCACGCTGCTTCCCGCCAGGCCCGCGCCGATCACCACCACATGGTGCGCGTCGCGGTGAGTGGGGGGCATGAACCAGGGCGTTGCGCTGCGCCGCGCATCGGTTGGGGGTGTTTCAATGCCACCAGCCAGCATCTCTCGCTTGCGGCCAAACCCCGGTACTTTCTGCCAGTGAAAGCCCGCCGCTTTCAGGCCGCGCTTGACGATGCCCGCGCAGGTAAAGGTGGCGAACGTCGCCCCCGGGCGAGACCGGGCGGCCATGGCCTCGAACAACTCGGGTTGCCACATATCCGGGTTTTTCGAGGGTGCAAAGCCATCGAGAAACCAGGCATCCACTTGGCCGTCCAGCAGGTTGAGCCGTTCGGTGGTGTCGCCAAAGTGAAGGTCGAGGGTGACACGCTCGCTTAAATGTAAGCGGTGAATACCGCTGACCGCGTCAGGCCAGAGGGCACATAGCACCTGTGAATAACTCGCCAACGAGGGCCAGGCGCTGAGCGCGCGCGTCAACGCTTCCCGGCTTAACGGAAATTTTTCTGTGGATAACAGGTGCAGTCGCGCGTCGGCTGGAGCGTTCTGCTCGAAACAGGCCCACGCACAGAGCATATTGAGGCCAGTGCCAAAGCCCGTTTCGCCGATCACGAACGCCCGCGATGCCTGCCACGCCGCAAAGCGCTCTGGCAGCCGGTTCGCTCCCAAAAACACGTGCTCGGTTTCGGCACGGCCATCCTCACGGGAAAAATAGACGTCGTCGAAGGCGTCCGAGTGGGGTGATGTGTCGTTCCAAGTGAGCTGTGGGGCGCTCAATGCCGCCAGTGGCGGCAGGGTGGGAGCTTGAGCAGGGCGTTGTGTCACGCGGGCATCCGTGGGTAATGAATGGCTGGTTAAAAAATGATCAATTTGTTCATCGGGGCGCTATCTCTGGCTTATAGAAAAGCGTCCGCCGGGTTTTCACAGAGTTTTCCACAGGCTCTGTGAAAAAGCGGGCGGACCCTCCATACTCGCCCCAAAGCGTCAAGGCAAAACTTTTTTGAATGGCTTAACAATTACCTTGGCATAGACCCCAGCGATGATGTAAGGATCGGCGTCTGCCCATGCCTGCGCCTCTTCTAAACTGTCGAATTCCGCCACGACCAAGCTGCCGCTAAAGCCTGCATCGCCGGGGTTATCGGCATCGATGGCGGGATGTGGGCCTGCCAAAATGAGCCGCCCCTCGTCGCGCAGTGCTTCCAGACGCGCAAGGTGGTCAGGGCGAGCCGCCAGGCGGCGTTCTAGGCTGTTGGCAACGTCTTCGCTGATAATGGCATAAAGCATGGGTATAACTCCTTGAAGGCAGGGGACGTGGCGACGTTGTCGTCAAGGTCAATACATTGACCGCACCCCGGTTAGCGCGCACCATGGCGAGCCTGTTCGTGTTGTACACGCCTATTCTGACAAACTCGCCACACGGCGTCATGCTAATGCCCCTACTTCCTAATGCTCTTGCGACGGCACTGCCCGCCGCCTTCGAAGCCGACCAGCGTTACACGGTAGATTTGCACATGCACTCGACCGCTTCCGATGGTGCGCTCTCGCCTACCGAGCTGGTCGCGCTGTGTGCCGAACGCGGTGTCACCCACCTCTCCTTGACCGACCACGACACCATGGCGGGGGTGGCGGAAGCGAGCATCGCCGCCCAGCAGCAGGGGCTCTGCCTAGTGCCTGGGTGCGAGTTGTCCACTCGCTGGCAGGGCATCGGCATCCATGTGGTTGCGCTGATGCCAGGCGGCTTGCAGGGGCCGATGGTCGAGGGGTTGGAGCGCCAGCGCGACGCGCGCATCCAGCGTGCCGACGTGATCGCCGCAAGATTAGAAAAGATGGGGCTGCCCAATGCGCTGGAAAAAGCCCGCGCCCAGGCGGGCAGCGATCGCCCGCTCGGGCGGCCCGATTTTGCCCGGGCGCTAGTGGCGGAAGGCGTGGTGGCCGACTGGGCCGGCGCGTTCAAACGTTATCTAGGCAGCGGAAAGAAGGGCGATGTTAAAGCCCACTGGCCGGAGATCAGCGAAGTGGTGGGTTGGGTCGTGGCGTCTGGCGGGGTGGCCGTGCTGGCTCATCCGCTACGCTACGGGCTCACTCGGCGGAAACGCGGTCTGCTAATGGATAGCTTCATGGACGCCGGAGGCCAAGGGGTGGAGCTAGTGAGCGGACAGCAAAACCCGGACACCACCCGCGACCTTGCGCGCCAGCTCGTCGAACGCGAGCTATACGCCTCACTGGGTAGCGACTTCCACTTTCCCGGCAGCCATGCCGCCCCCGGCAGCATGAGCCCGGTACCCCGTACCGCCGCGCCGCCGATTTGGCAGCATCCTCGCTTGGCTCATCTGCGCGATGCCCCCAGTGGCATGCTGGCCCGTGGGTGTTAAGCGGTTGAATCAGCTACGCTGAAGAGAACACTCTCACCTCTGCCGACTAGGAGTCATCGATGAGCCAGTACTTTCAGATACATCCGGAAAACCCGCAAAAGCGGCTGATCGATCAAGCCACCGAGATCATTCGCAAAGGCGGCGTGGTGGCGTACCCCACGGACTCGGGCTATGCGCTGGGTTGCCATCTAGGCGAAAAAAAAGCCATCGAGAAAATCAAATGGCTGCGCTCGCTGGATGACAAGCACAACTTTACCCTGGTGTGTTCGGACCTGTCCGAAATAGGTACTTACGCCAAGGTGGATAACGCCGTATTTAGACTGCTAAAGGCCCATACCCCGGGCCCTTACACCTACATTCTCGATGCCACCACCGAGGTGCCGCGCCTATTGCTGCATCCCAAGCGCCGCTCCATCGGCGTACGGGTGCCCGACCACCGAATTACCCACGCGCTGCTCGACGCGCTGGGTGAGCCGCTGATGAGTGTGACGCTCATTCCTGTGAGTGAGGCGCTGCCGATGAGCGACCCCGAGGAGATCCGCGACCGCTATGGGGCTCATCTGGATTTGATTATCGACGGCGGTGCTTGCCACCTCGACCCCACCAGCGTGATCGACCTGCGCGAACTGCCGCCAAAAATCGTGCGGGAAGGGCGTGGCGACATCACCCCGTTTCAAGACGGATACTAAACGTGTCGTACGACGGGGGCGCTTGGCGCCCCCGTTTCCGCATGAGCGCTACGACTCGCTTGGTGTGTCATCGTCAGTGTCGTCCTCTTTTTTCTGCGCTTTCTTGCGTGGGTCTTCGCTATCTTCATCCAGCCAAGTGCCGCAGCGTAGGCAGTAGCGGGCGCGCTTTTCATGACGGTCGTGGCCGCAGCCAGGACAGGCCTCTTCCGAGTAGCGGTCTTCACGAATCGAACGAATGACTTGGGCCGAGAACACGCCGGTGGGCACGGCGATGATCGAGTAGCCAATCAGCATCAGGATGACGGTGATGGCTTTCCCTAGGGGGGTGGCGGGCACGATGTCACCATAGCCCACCGTGGTCATGCTCACGATGGCCCAGTAGATCGACATGGGAATGCTGGTAAAGCCCGCCTCGGGCGATTCGATGGTGTACATCAGCGCGGCAAACAGCGTGACGACCATGAGAATGCTGCTAAAAAAGAGCAGAATCTGGCGCAGACTGCGTTTGAGCGCATCCAGCAGTAGGCGACCTTCGCCGACGAATTCCATCAGCCGTAAAATGCGAAAAATCCGCAGCACGCGCAGAATTCTCACGATCACCAGCCCATGGGCGCCCGGCACCAGCAGCACCAGCCAAGTGGGAATGATGGCCACGACATCGACGATGCCATAAAAGCTCTTGAGGTAGACCGTCGGGCGCTCCAAACAGTAAAGACGGACCAGCAGCTCCAGGCTGAACAGTAGCGTAAAGGCCCACTCTACGTAGAAGAAGAGCTGCCCGTAACGTTCGGCATAGATCTCGATACTGCCCAGCAAGATCACCGTCACGCTCAGCAGGATGGCGACGATGAGCGCAATGTCGAACGCCTTGGCCCCCGGCGTATCGGATTCGAAAATAATGTGAAACAGCCGGGCGCGAAGTCCGTCGGCACCGGGCGTAAGGGGAAAGCTCATTGCATCATCCTGAAGTCGGCTTCATCAATCGGGCAGTGTGGTTAGCGTAGCGCGGTTTCGTGGGCCAAGCGACGGGCCAGATTTAACGCAGCAACGCCGTAGGTCGTCGACGGCATGCCTTGGGCATTCAGCGCGTTGGGCAGTGCTTCTGCCTCGCTGCGCGCTGCACTATCGAGCTGGGGGTGCTGGGCCAACGTATCCAGCGCCTGCCGTGCGGCGTTTAGATGCGCAGCGTCGCCGCTATCATGATAGGCGTCCAGCGCGACGGTGGCGCGGTGCAGCCACTCGGCAGGGCGCTTGGCGGTGGGCAGCGGCCAGTGCTGGTGGCCTAGGGCATTGCCCCGCGCTGCCTTGCTGGTATCGGAGGGGCGCAGCGCTATTTGGCTCGCCAACTCGACGGCGAGCGTCCAGAGCGCTGCCGGGGCACCGGCTTTCAGTTCCAGCTCCACTTCACGAATCGGCGCTCGCGCGCTGCCGCAGACGATCTCTCCTTCGTCCAGCACCAATTCGATGTCGCTGTCTTGCCATACTAACTGCCAGCTTTTCCGGGTGAAATCGGTGCTGAGCGTCGGGCGCAGCGCTGCGATGCAATCGCCAAGCGCCCCTTGAAACGGAGGCAGCTCTGCCAGCGCCGCCTGGTCGAGAGCGGCGGAGGGAACTTGCCACTCCCACTCCTGTCGGCTGGAGAGTCCGCCACCGCCCTGGCCGGCCGTTTTAACGGTTTGCAGCACTTGCTGATCAATGGTGCGAAGGCGCACCGCCACCCGTGCGGCGGCCAAGTCGCCTGTGGGGGTATCGAAGTAGGTGTTGGCGAGCTGCTGCTGGTGCGGTGACGTCGCGGCCAGTAACGGATGATGGCACAGCGCACCCGACTGACCGCTGGGCAGGGCCAGCTTGAGCTCCACTTCCGTAAGGGCTGGCGTTTTGGTTGACTCTTTCATGACAATCGCCACCTCGATATTGTGACATTTCGGTTAATTTTTGATGACATTATGAACTTTTCATGACGGCGGCGGGCGCACTCTTTATACTGGCGCCCGCCATTTCCAGGCTCCCCGAAAACAGGCTAAAGGCTATATGGTAACCTCCAACCCTTTTTCCGCGATGTTTGGCCGCTCGCCATTCCAGCCGCTGCTGGCCCACATCGTCAAGGCCAATGAATGTGCCGATCAACTGCTCCCGTTCTTCGAGGCCACGTTGACCGGTGATTGGGATACGGCGGCAGAACTGCGCGAGAACGTGACGCGCTTAGAGCACGACGCCGACACCCTGAAGACAGAGCTGCGGCTGAACTTGCCCAACACTATGTTCCTGCCCGTCTCGCGCTCTGACCTGCTCGACCTGATCAGCGTGCAGGACAAGATCGCCAATAAAGTCCGCGACATTACCGGCATCATGCTGGGCCGTAAAATGCGCGTGCCCGACGTGTTGGCCGAGCCGATGCGTGACTACATGCGTACCAGTGTCGCGTGTGTGGCCCAAGCGCGCCAAGCATTGGAAGAGTTGAAAGACCTGCTGGAGTCCGGCTTTGGTCGCAACGTTTCCGACGTCATGCAGAACATGATCCGCGAACTCCACACCCTCGAACATCAGGCCGACAGCCAGCAGGTGGCGATCCGTCGTCAACTGTTCGAGTTGGAGAGCCAACTGCCGCCGGTGGACGTGATCTTTCTCTACAAGATCATCGAGTGGGTCGGTGAAGTCTCTGACCGCGCAGAGCGCGTGGGCAGCCGCCTGCAGATTTTGACCGCACGCTAAGGGATACTCATGCAGATTATTGCTCAGCACGGTGACATCTTCATCATTCTGGCCTGTTTGTTCGGCTTCTTCATGGCCTGGGGCGTGGGGGCCAACGACGTGGCCAACGCCATGGGCACTTCGGTGGGGTCGAAAGCGATCACCATCAAACAGGCGATCATCATTGCGGTGATCTTCGAGTTCCTGGGCGCGTGGCTGGCGGGTGGCGAGGTGACCAACACCATCCGTAAAGGGATCATCGACCCCGAACTGCTGCAAGAAGACCCGCAACTTTTGGTGTACGGCATGTTGGCGGCGCTGTTGGCCGCCGGTACGTGGCTGCTGGTGGCCTCGGTGAAAGGTTGGCCCGTCTCCACCACGCACTCCATCGTCGGTGCGATCGTAGGCTTTGCGGTCGCCGGTCTGGGGGCGTCTACCGTCGATTGGAGCGCGGTGACCACGATTGCTGCCAGCTGGGTCGTTTCCCCGCTGCTGGCCGGTACCATCGGCTTCGTGCTGTTCAAATCGGTGCACCACCTGATCTTCGAGAACGATAACCCGTTCACGGCCGCCAAGCGCTACGTGCCGGGCTACGTGTTCTTGGTAGGGTTCATCGTTGCCATGGTGACCTTGACCAAAGGTCTCTCCCACGTGGGGCTCGATCTCACCTTCAACCAGAGCCTGCTGCTATCGATCATGATCGGCTTGGTCATCATGGGCATCGGCATGCTGATGCTTCGCCGTATCAAGTTCGAAAAGAGCGCCAACGACCACTTTGGCTACGCCAACGTAGAGCGCGCGTTTGGCGTGCTGATGATCTTTACCGCCTGCGCCATGGCGTTTGCCCACGGCTCTAACGACGTGGCCAACGCCGTGGGGCCGCTGGCAGCGGTCATCAGCGTGGTGCAAACCGGCGGTGAAATCGAAGCGTCCGCGCTGGTGCCCTGGTGGGTACTGGTGTTGGGGGGCGGCGGTATCGTCGTGGGCTTGGTGACCTACGGCCATAAAGTGATCGCCACGGTCGGTACCGGCATTACCGAACTGACCCCGAGCCGCGGTTTTGCGGCGACGCTGGCAGCGGCCACCACGGTCGTGCTCGCCTCGGGTACCGGCCTGCCGATTTCGACGACCCACACCTTGGTTGGGGCCATTCTCGGCGTCGGCTTGGCGCGCGGGATGGCGGCGTTGAACCTGCGCGTGATTGGCACCATTGCCATGTCCTGGTTGATCACGCTGCCGGCTGGCGCGGGCTTGGCCATTCTGTTCTTCTTCATGTTCAAAGGCATGTTTGGTTAAACGTTCGGCACGCCAAGACGACACTGTTTGACCTACAGCGGCACCTTCTTTGCAGATGATCTTCTTATGAGATCGTTGCAATAGAAGGTGCCGCTGTTTTTGGTGCTCTGTTAAAGTAACTAGCGTCACTTTCATTCACCTGCTGCCGGAGAGCGGCCCTTGGACACTCGTTTCCCCTTCGTAGATTGGTTTCGTAACGCCTCCCCGTACATCAATGCCCACCGGGGGCGAACCTTTGTCATCTTGATCGAAGGCGAAGCCATGGCGTCTGGCCGAGGGGAGCAGCTCATTCAGGACTTGGCGCTGCTGCACACCTTGGGCGTGCGCTTGGTGGTGGTGTTTGGCATTCGCCCCCAAGTGCACGAGGCGCTGACGGCCGCCGGTGTCGAGCCTACCCGCATCGATGGCCGCTGGGTGGCCGACCGCGCCGTGATGGCTCATGTGGAGCAGGTGGCCGCTCACCAGCGACTCTGGTTGGAAGCGCGGCTCTCGCTGGGCCTGCCCAGCACGCCGCTGCACGGTGTCGAGCTTAGCGTGATTTCCGGTAACCTCGTCACCGCCAAGCCGCTGGGCGTGCGTGAAGGCGTAGACTTCGACCATAGCGGCGAAGTGCGCCGGGTGCGCGCCAGCGCCATCGAAGGGCTGCTGGATAAAGGATCGCTGGTGCTGCTACCGCCGCTGGGGTTCTCCAGCACTGGAGAAGTGTTCGATCTGGACGCCTCTGAAGTGGCCCAGCACGCCGCCGTGGCGCTCAAGGCAGACAAGCTGATTCTGCTGGGCGAGTCGGACGGTTTGGAGGACGAGCAGGGCGCGCTTCTGCGCCAGCTTTCGCCTTTCGAAGCCGAACCGCGCTTGCAGCAGGCCGTGCCCGGCAGCGAGCTGGCGCGGCACTTAAACGCCGCCTGCACCGCCGCCCGTGAAGGGGTGGCGCGCACCCACCTACTTTCCTGGCGTAACCACGATGCGCTGCTGGGCGAGCTGTTCACCCGCGACGGCGTGGGCACCATGATCACCCAGCATCGCTACGAGCAGCTTCGCCCCGCCACCCTCAACGACGTGGCAGGTCTGCTCGAGTTACTGGAGCCGTTAGAGCGGCGTGGCATGCTGGTCGCGCGTTCCCGCGAGCGGCTGGAGCACGAGATCGACGATTACATGGTGATCGAACGCGACGGTATGGTGATCGGCTGTGCGGCGCTGCACGTCTTCCCCGACACCACCGTGGGTGAGTTAGCCTGTGTGGCCGTTCACGGCAACTACCGGGGCGGCGAGCGCGGCGAGCGCCTGGTCGAAGCCCTTGAACGACGCGCCCGCCAGCGGGGGCTGTCCGACATGTTCGTGCTCACCACCCACACGGCCCACTGGTTCGTCGAGCGCGGCTTCCGCCCGGCAAGCCTAGAAGACCTGCCGCCGTTGAGGCGCGAAGCTTACAACCATGCTCGTAAATCCAAGGTGCTGGTGAAAAATTTGGCGGGATGAAAGTGAGTGGAAAAAGGTGAGTGGTGAGTGGCCGGGGCGGCTACGCCGCCCCGGAATGCTACTCAGGTATTGAGAATTACGCCGCCGTTCAAGTGCATGGTTTGGCCGCTCATATACGACGACTCTTCGCTGGCCAAGTAGACGTACGCCGGGCCGATTTCGCTGGGTTGGCCCGGGCGCTTCATCGGCACTTGGTTGCCAAATTCCGCCACTTTATCGTCCTCGAAGCTCGCGGGTATCAGCGGCGTCCAGATGGGACCGGGGGCCACGGCGTTCACACGAATGCCACGCTCCATCAGCGACATCGCCAAAGAGCGCACCAAGCCTTGAATGGCCCCTTTGGTGGCGGTGTAGTCTATCAGCGTGTCGTTGCCTTTGAAGGCATTGATCGACGAGGTGGCAATGATCGTATCGCCCTCGCTCAAGTGGGGCAGCGCCGCTTTGGTCAAGTAGAAGTGGCTGAAGATATTGGTTTGAAAGGTCCGCATCAGTTGGTCGTCGGGGATCTCGGTGATGTCGTCCCAGTCGTACTGCTCGGCGGCGTTATTGATCACGATGTTGATCTTGCCAAACGCTTGTTGGGTACGGTCGACGATCTCTCGGCAGAAGCTAGGCTCGGCCACGTCGCCTTTCAGCACTAGGCAACGGCGGCCTTCCGCCTCCACGAGCCGCTTGGTTTCTTCGGCATCTTTGGTCTCTTTGAGGTGCACGATCACGCTATCCGCCCCTTCACGGGCAAAATGCACGGCCACGGCGCGGCCAATACCGCTATCACCGCCGGTGATGATCGCCACTTTATCGCGCAGTTTGTCGGTGCCGCGATAGCTCTCGCGAATGTACTCCGGCTCCGGACGCATGGCGTACTCGTCGCCGGGCTGCTTGTCCTGATGCTGTGGGGGCTGCTGCTGTTCGCTCATGTGCGGTCACTCCTTTGTGTGCACGAATCGCTTCGAACTGTCGACAGGGCGGCCCGTCTCCTGGGTGGCTGGCTGTCGACGGGGAGCTTTCAACGTAGACCAACGGCGAAGAGAAGGGCAAACGACGCAGCGACAGCAGCGGCGATGTATAGCCAGAATTAATAAAAGCTATTTAAACTGCTCATCTACACGGTTATGGCGGCTATGGTTTTTTTAATTCTATGTTTTAATTGACTTTTTATGTTTTTTTGGGTGCTGGATCAGCCTTGGGAGACCTGCCGTGCTGCATGGCAATCAACGTGTCAGCGGCTATAGTGAGTGAGGCCTGTCCAGAGTCATATGTAGACAGCCACTTTCTCGATCACCAAGCTCGACCACCAAGGAGTAGGAGGGACTATGTCTCCGGATAAAGACGATCAAAAGAAAGACCAGCGCGACGACCATCATGACGATGCGAACCCCATGCCCGATACGCACCACGTCAACCCGGATAGCGATGACGAGTCGGATAAGAAATAAGCCCAATCCCGTTACTGAAAAAGGCGCTTTCAACAGCGTCTTTTTTTATGGGGGCAGCCAGCCAGATGGCTTTAACCATTATTGACTTAACCTTTGTTGCTGGCCGGGTCGCGCTGGGTTAATTCGGCGGTATGGACATGGAAAGGGGCCCCAGGCTCGCTATAGTTCTGGTGAAGTTTCACTGACACGGAGAACGTCACCATGAACGATCAAGGACCCCATCACGATCACGAAACGCTCAAGCAGAAAGGCCAGCAAAGCGCTGATGAGCTGAAAGAGGCCGCCCGCGAACAGGCCGAGAGCGCGTTCGACCGACAGCGCGATAGTGTCGCGCAGCACACTCACACCTTCGGCTCGGTATTGCAGCGCGCTGCTGACGAGTTCGACCGCCAAGAGCAACCCTTCTGTTCCGAGCAGGCCAGGAAGCTGGCCGACCATACCGAGCGGTTTTCCCAGCGGCTACGCGATAAAGACCTCCACGCGCTGTGTCGTTCAGCGGAAGCGTATGGCCGCCGTGAGCCCGCCATGTTCATTGGTGGCGCGATTGCTGCAGGCTTTTTAGTCACGCGTTTTCTGCGCAGCTCCCCCGCCAAGGCATCGTCGTCCGATGTGTCAACCGAATCCAAGGCGCCCGACCAAACGCTTTGAACCCCTGTGTTCATCAGACACCCATACCATTTTTCATGCAGGAAGCGGGAGAGCAAGAATGGAATCGGAAAGCCATAAAAGCAGTTCGATAGGCACGCTGCTATCCACGTTACTCAACGAAGTCTCTGCCCTGGTGCGCGGCGAAGCGGCGCTCGCCAAGGCCGAAATGTCAGAGAAGACTCACCAGGCCATGGCAGGCGTAGGCGCCGTGGCGACGGCCGGTGCGGTGCTCTTCGCTGGCTTGTTGACGCTGTTGGCGGCGCTTGTGATGTTGTTGAACGAGGTACTGCCACCGGACACTCGCCCTTGGCTGGGCGCCGTGGTGGTAGGCGCCGTGGTCACGCTGATGGGCGTGGTGATGCTCAAGGCAGGGCTCAAAAAAGTACGCGCCCAGGGGCTCATGCCAAACCGCACCATGCAGAGCCTGCGCAGCGATAAAACGCTGGCCAAGCAGCATCAGCAGCACGTCAAGGAGGAGGTGAAATGAGCCAGGATGAACGTTCACATCGCCAAACAGAGCGCGATCCGGACCAAATCGAGCAAGAGATTCATCAATCTCGCGAGCGGCTGGATGCCACGCTGCATCAGATCGAAGAGCGCTTCTCGCCAGAACAGTGGCTGCACAGCACGTATGATTACCTGCGCCACGGCGGTGCCAATGAGTTCTTTGACAACCTGGGCACGACCGTTAAGCAGAACCCCGTGCCTACGCTGCTTACCGGCACGGGCCTAGGTTGGCTGATGCTTAGCCAGCGCCAACCGCATCGCTCCCATTCGCGTGGCTCTGCGCACGTCGATGCCACTGACGTACATGCCACGCCGCCGCCTCCTGATGAAGTGATGTCGCCTCAGCGTGCAAGTGCCGGGCAGCACGACCCGCGAAGCGATTCACACGGACCAGGCCACGGCATCAAAGAGCGCGCCCGACATATTGGTCATAGCACGAAAGGGGCCGCGCAGCAGTTCAGCGACAAAGCTCACCAAATGGGAGGACGTATGCACGATTCCATGTCCCACGCCCAGCAGGGCACGCATCAGCGGATCGATCACATGAAAGAGCGCGCTCATCATGTCAGCGACCGCTCTTCGGATTTCATTCAAGAGCACCCACTGGTCGTGGGAGCGTTAGGGTTTGCTCTGGGGGCGGCGCTGGCCAGCCTGAGCGCTACGACACACAAAGAGAACGAAACCCTGGGTGAGTATCGTGATCACGCCATGGACCAAGCGACCAAGATGGGCGAGGCGCAAGTGGACAAAGCGCAGCAGGCAATTCACGACACGGCAGAATCCGTGAAGCAGCACGCCCATGAGCAACGCCACGAGGGGCACCAGAACGAGGATAACCCCACCCAGCATAACGAGCCGGGATTAGCGGGGTCGAGCACGCCGTCAGGCAACACGCAGGGCGCGGGTACGAACACGGCTACCCATCCTGCTAGCAGCCCCACTACACCGGGGGCGAATACCGCCACGCAAACGTCCGAGACGCGTAAGCCACCGCTTCCGTAACGGCTGAGTTGGCTCGTCCCTGGTTCACGGCGCTACTTCTTGTAGCGCCGTTTTACGTCGACGCTGAGGCGTCCTTCGCCCAGGCGCAGCGTGAGGCGCTGGCCGGGCTGGGTGTCGTCGGCGCGACGGACGACTTGGCCTTGGGCATCTTGAGCGATGGCATAGCCGCGCCCGAGTACGGCCAGCGGACTGACGGCGTTGAGTTCTCGGGCGGCGCTATGTAGGCGTGCTTGACGCGTCTCCAGCAGGCGCTGCATCGCATTGGCCAAGCGGCGCTGTAGGCTGCTTACCCGTTCGCTGTCGGCGCGGTGCAGCCTTTTCATATCTTGGCTGGCAAGGCGGCGAGTAAGTTGGGCCGTTTGCGCCTTTTGCTGGGCGAGGGTGTGTTGTATGGCGCGGTGTAACCGCTGCTGCAGCGCGGTGAGGTACTGGCGCTGGCGGGCGAGCTGTTCGCCGGGGTGACGAAGGCGGGCGCGTAGGGTGTCTAGCCGCTGGCTATCTCGCTCTAACCGGGCCTGCATGGCGCGCTGTAAGCGCTGCTCTGCCTGGGTGAGCTGGCGCTTCAAGGCGTGTTGGTCGGGTACGAGACGCTCGGCGGCAGCGGAAGGCGTGGGCGCGCGCCTATCGGCGGCATAATCCGCCAGGGTGACATCCACCTCATGGCCCACCGCCGACATCACCGGCAGCCGGGAGTGAAAAATCGCCCGCGCCAAGTGCTCGTTATTGAACGCCCAGAGATCTTCCAGACTGCCCCCGCCACGGGTGATCAGCACCACATCTAGCTCGGGGTCTAACCGCGCCTGCCGGTTGAGCAGGCCGAGTGCCGAGATCATCGCCGGGGCGGCATCGGCCCCCTGAACCGGTACGGGAATTAGCGTCACGTCCGCCAGCGGCCAGCGGGCGGCCAGCACCGCCAGCACATCGCGAATGGCCGCGCCGGTAGCAGAGCTTAAAATCAAAATCTTGCGCGGTGGCAAGGGCAGGGGGCGCGCATTGGCGAACACGCCTTCGCCTTCCAACTGCGCTTTCAAACGCTCGAAGGCCGCCAGCAGCTCGCCGAGGCCAGCGGCCTGTACCGCCTCGGCAATGAGCTGGTAGTCGCCCCGTGGCTCGAACAGCGAGACGCGTCCGCGTAGCTTCACCTGGTCGCCATCGCGCATGGGCGCGGCCACGAAGCGCGCCCGCTGACGGAACAGCGCGCAGCGAATCTGCGCCCGGTCGTCTTTCAGGGTGAAGTAGATATGCCCCGAGGCCGGACGCGAGACGTTGGAAAGCTCGCCCTCTACCCACACGTCCCCCACGTCGCGCTCCAGGGTTTGCTTGGCGCGCTGGTTGAGTTGGCTCACGGAGAGCGCTTGGGGGGCGGGTGCCGTGCTCGTTGGTTCCATCGTTGGCCTTGGTGGTTCTCTCGTAGATGTCACGATACCTCAAACGCGGCTCATAAGGCTTCCCTTCACCGCATATTCCCGGCTGACGCTGACCGTCATTAGCAATTGGTATAAGCCTAACCGCCTCTCCGCGTTGCTGGAGCGGCCCTCGAAACGTTATAATGGGCGATTAACTTTCCACGCCCCATCTTCCCACTTCTCAATGGGTGTTGCCGCTATGCTACGTATGGCCCAAGAAGCGCTTACGTTCGATGACGTACTTCTCGTTCCTGGCTTCTCCGACGTTCTGCCCAAGGATGTCAGCCTAAAAACCCGCCTGACCCGCAATCTCTTCCTGAACATTCCCCTGCTTTCCGCTGCAATGGACACCGTGACCGAAGCGCGTCTCGCCATTGCCATGGCGCAGGAAGGCGGCATTGGCATCATCCATAAGAACATGACCATGACGCAACAGGCTGCTGAAGTGCGTAAGGTGAAGAAGCACGAAAGCGTCATCGTCAAAGACCCGGTCACCGTGAGCCCCAAAGCCAAGCTGGAAGACCTGCTGGCCATGGCCCGCGAATACGGCTTCTCCGGCTTCCCGGTGGTGGAAGGCGAAACCTTGGTCGGCATCGTCACCGAGCGTGACATGCGCTTCCAGCCGAACCACGGTGACAGCGTGGCCGATATCATGACCCCCCGTGAGCGTCTGGTCACCGTACCGGAAGGCACCGAACTCGAAGTCAGTAAAGCCAAGATGCGCGAACACCGCATCGAGAAAATGCTGATTGTCGATGACGCCTTCCACCTGCGCGGCCTAGTGACTTTCCAAGACATCGAAAAAGCCCGCACTTACCCGATGGCCGCCAAAGACAGCGATGGCCGCCTATTGGTAGGTGCCGCCGTCGGTACCGGTCCGGAAACCCCGGACCGTGTCGCGGCACTGGCCGAAGCAGGCGTTGACGTGATCATCGTCGATACCGCCCACGGCCACTCTCAAGGCGTGATCGATCGTGTTCGCTGGATCAAAGAGCATTTCCCGCAGATTCAAGTGATCGGCGGCAACATCGCCACCGCCGCCGCTGCTAAAGCCCTGGCGGAAGCAGGCGCAGACGCCGTGAAAGTAGGTATCGGCCCCGGCTCCATCTGCACCACCCGCATTGTGGCAGGCGTGGGCGTACCGCAAATCACCGCCGTTTCCAACGTGGCCGAAGCGCTGAAAGAATTCGACATTCCGCTGATTGCCGATGGCGGCGTGCGCTTCTCTGGCGACCTGGCCAAAGCCATTGCCGCTGGCGCCAGTGCGGTGATGGTAGGTGGCCTGCTGGCCGGTACCGAAGAAGCGCCGGGTGAAGTCGAGCTTTACCAAGGCCGTACCTACAAAGCCTACCGCGGCATGGGTTCCATGGGCGCGATGTCCCAGAACCAAGGCAGCGCCGACCGCTACTTCCAAGACAAAGATGCCGGTGCCGAAAAACTGGTACCGGAAGGCATTGAAGGTCGCGTGCCCTATAAAGGCATGATGGGCGCCATCGTCCACCAGCTGATGGGCGGCCTGCGCGCCTCCATGGGGTATACCGGCTGCCGCGATATTCAAGAAATGCGCACCAAGCCGGAATTCGTACAAATCACCGGCGCTGGCTTTAACGAGTCCCACGTTCACGACGTGCAGATCACCAAAGAAGCCCCCAACTACCGGGTGAGCTAACCAGCGCATCAAGTGACACGGCGGCGGGCATTGCCCCGCCGCTTGCTTTTTAGCCAATGCGGCCCGTTCCGCGTTATAGAGGCTCCGCCATGAGTGACATTCACGCCCATAAGATCCTGATTCTCGACTTCGGCTCCCAGTACACCCAGCTGATCGCCCGCCGGGTACGCGAAATCGGCGTATTCTCTGAAATCCGCGCCTTCGACATCACCGAAGAAGAGATTCGCGAATACAACCCCAACGGCATCATCCTGGCCGGTGGCCCGGAATCCGTCACCGAGCTGGATTCCCCCCGCGCCCCGCAGTGCGTGTTCGAAATGGGCCTGCCGGTATTTGGTATCTGCTACGGCATGCAAACCATGGCCGAGCAGCTGGGCGGCAAGGTAGAAGGCTCTAACCAGCGTGAGTTCGGCTACGCCCAGATTCGCCTGGACGCGGAAAGCGCGCTGTTCAAAGACATCAAAGACCACGTCGACGCCGCCACCGGCAACGCGCTGCTAGATGTATGGATGAGCCACGGCGATAAAGTCGCCAAAGCCCCCGACACGTTCACCGTGACCGCCTCTACCCCAAGCTGCCCGATTGCGGCCATGGCCTGGGAAGAGAAGCAGTTCTACGGCGTACAGTTCCACCCGGAAGTGACCCACACCCTGCAAGGCCAGCGGATTCTTGAGCACTTCGTGCTGGATATCTGTAAAGCCGAAAAGCTGTGGACGCCCGCGCAAATCATCGAAGACCAAGTACAGCGCGTACGCGAGCAAGTCGGCGACCGCCACGTACTGCTGGGTCTTTCTGGCGGTGTCGATTCTTCTGTTGTGGCCGCGCTGCTGCACAAAGCGATTGGCGACCAACTGACCTGCGTGTTCGTCGATAACGGCCTGCTGCGTAAAAACGAAGGCGACCAAGTGATGGAAACCTTCGCCAAGCACATGGGCGTGAAGGTGATTCGCGTCGACGCCGAAGCGCTGTTCCTCGATAAGCTGAAAGGCGAAAACGACCCGGAAGCCAAGCGCAAGATCATCGGCAACACCTTTATCGACGTGTTCGATGAAGAAGCCAGCAAAATTGAAGGCGTGGAGTTCCTGGCCCAGGGCACTATCTACCCGGACGTGATCGAATCCGCCGCCTCGAAAACCGGCAAAGCGCACGTGATCAAATCCCACCACAACGTGGGTGGCCTGCCGGAAACCATGAAGCTGAAGCTCGTCGAGCCGCTGCGCGAACTGTTCAAAGACGAAGTGCGCAAACTCGGCCTAGAACTCGGCCTGCCCTACGACATGGTCTACCGCCACCCGTTCCCCGGCCCTGGCCTGGGCGTGCGCATTCTGGGTGAAGTGAAGAAAGAGTACGCCGACATCCTGCGCGATGCCGACGCCATCTACATCGAAGAACTGCGCGCCGCCGGTTGGTATGAAAAAACCAGCCAAGCCTTCGCCGTGTTCCTGCCGGTGAAATCGGTAGGTGTCGTAGGCGACGGCCGCCGCTACGAATGGGTCATCGCGTTACGCGCCGTCGAAACCATCGACTTCATGACCGCCCGCTGGGCGCATCTGCCCTACGAGCTGCTGGAGAAGGTTTCTAACCGGATTATCAACGAGTTGGAAGGGGTGTCGCGGGTGACTTATGATGTCTCCAGCAAGCCGCCTGCTACTATTGAGTGGGAGTGAGGTTGCGTCAATCATGATAATCGCTAGCTAGACTTCGCAAAGCCGCTCCATGATTGAGCGGCTTTGTTGTATGGTGCGCTTATACCTACAGGGATGAGCATGATGAGCGACGAGGAAGTTAAAGCCAATGCAGTAGCCTTTGCCAAGCGACATAAGAAGCGCATTGCCTCTGAACGAACGGATATCGAGCAGTACGTGCCGGAAGAGCGGCCTATCTCCATTTTTATGGCGGGTTCTCCGGGGGCAGGCAAGACCGAGATAGCCAAGGAGTATGTTGCAGCGCTGGATGAATTAGAGTCCCAAGGGTTCGAAGGGCTGGGCAGGATACTGCGTATTGATCCTGATGACCTGAGAGAAGAGCTCCCAGGCTATACGGGTGGCAATTCCCGGTTGTTCCAGGGCGCGGTGTCGATACTCGTGGATAGAATTCACGACGTCATGCTGAAACAGCGGCAGTCCTTCCTTCTGGATGGCACACTCGCAAGCTTTGATATCGCCAGCAAGAATATTGCCCGCTCTTTAAAGCGAGAACGTGACGTCCAAATATTCTACGTCTATCAGCATCCGCTACTGGCTTGGCAGTTCGTCTGCGGTCGCGAGAAGGTCGAAGGCCGAAATATTCCGCTCGAAAGCTTTATTGAACAGTTCCTCGGTGTTCAAGAGGTGGTGAATCGAGTCAAACGAGAGTTCGGCTCAAAGGTCTGTCTCGACCTCATCATCAAAGACACAGACCACACAAATCAGCACTGGGAATCGGATATCGATTCGATTGATCCATTCCTGCCCGAGCGCTACACTCATGAACAGCTGAAAAGCCTACTATCAGGCGAGGATGAGTCATGAAAGATAAAATGTCGAAATCTACCCCGCTAACGCATTTTGCGCGTCATGCGAGCGCTGAGCAGAAACAAGCCGTGCGTAACAAGGTCATCCATAACGCCATCGCTCGTCAAAAGCGTGTTCTCGACCAAGCTAAAGAGCTGAATTGCTAGCTTAGCTGTTGAGCAGTCGCATTTCCTTGGCCCGCCGATGAGCGGGCTTTCTGTTTCTGCCTGTTTTTTAGTGGCTTACGAACAGCAGTTCATGCGCCCTAAAAATCGGGCTAGCGTTAAATATCATAAGGTTACATTTCATCAATGAATCAGGTTTCTCATAACAGCCTTGTCTCTTTTATTTGGAAAATTGCCGATGACTGCCTGCGCGATATTTATGTCCGCGGCAAATACCGTGATGTCATCCTGCCCATGGTGGTGTTGCGCCGCCTGGACACCCTGCTGGAGCCGACCAAGGACGCGGTGCTCGAAGAGGTTCGCTACCAGAAAGAAGACGAAGGCGCGCTAGAGCTGGATGAGGAGCCTTTGAAGGAAGCCTCCGGCTACGTGTTTTACAACACCAGCCATTGGACGCTAAAGAAGCTACACGGCACCGCCACCAATAACCAGCAGATTCTGCTGGCGAATATCGAGGACTACCTTGACGGTTTCTCCGATAACGTCAAGGAGATCATCCGCCGTTTCAAGCTTTTCGATCAGATGCGCCACATGGCCGACAAACAAGTGCTGCTGGAGGTCATCGAGAATTTCGTCTCGCCCTATATCAACCTGACGCCCCACAATACGGAAGACCCCGAAGGCAACACATTACCGGGGCTTTCCAACCTGGGCATGGGCTACGTCTTCGAAGAGCTGATCCGCAAGTTCAACGAAGAGAACAACGAGGAAGCGGGGGAGCACTTCACGCCGCGCGAGGTGATCCACCTCATGACGCACCTGATGTTCGACCCGATCAAGGATCGGCTTCCCCCGCTCATGACGATTTATGATCCGGCCTGTGGCTCGGGCGGTATGCTGACCGAGGCGCAGAACTATATCAAGGATCCAGAAGGCCTGATCAAGGCCAGCGGCGACGTCTATCTCTACGGCAAGGAGATCAACGACGAGACCTATGCGATCTGTAAATCGGACATGATGATCAAGGGTAACAACCCCGAGAACATCCGTGTCGGTTCCACGCTCTCCAGCGATGAGTTTTCCGCCGAACGCTTTGACTTCATGCTCTCCAATCCGCCCTACGGCAAGAGCTGGAGTAGCGAGGTCAAGTACATCAAGGAGGGCAAGGATGTCATCGATCCTCGCTTTCAGGTGGAGTTGGCGGATTATTGGGGAAATAAAGAGACCGTAGACGCCACCCCGCGCTCCTCGGATGGTCAGTTGCTGTTCCTGATGGAGATGGTCAACAAGATGAAGCCTGCGGGTACCAGCCCGCTTGGTTCGCGCATCGCCTCCGTTCACAACGGCTCCAGCCTGTTTACCGGCGACGCGGGCAGCGGCGAATCCAACATCCGCCGCTACATCATCGAAAATGACATGCTGGATACCATCATCCAGCTGCCGAACAACCTGTTCTACAACACCGGTATCACCACCTATATCTGGCTGTTGACCAACGCCAAGCCGGAAGCCCGAAAAGGGCGTGTCCAGTTGATCGACGCCAATCTGCTCTACCGCAAGCTGCGCAAGAACCTGGGCGACAAGAACTGCGAATTTGCGCCCGAGCATATAGAAACGATCACTAACGCCTACCTCGACTTCGCCCCCATCGAGCGGGAAATCGACGCCAACAATGACCCGCTGGGCATTGCCGTGCAGGTGTTCGAAAACGACGACTTCGGTTACTACAAGGTCACCATCGAGCGCCCCGACCGCCGACGCGCCGGTTTCAGCGCCGAGCGCATCGCACCGCTACGCTTCGATAAAGCATTGCGGGAGCCGATGGAGTGGCTGTGGGAAGCCCACAGCGACAAGGTTTACGAACCAGGCTTTTTGAAAGGCGAAGCCAAAGCCATTGCCGCCTGGTGCGAAGAGCAGGGCATGACCCTGAACGCCAAGCAGCGCGGCAAACTGACCGATACCCGCCACTGGCTCAAGCTGCGCGACTTGCATGATGCCGCCACCGCCTTGATGGAGCAGGTCGGCACGCAAGAGACCGATGACTTCAACGCCTTCCGCGAGATCGTCACCAAGACGCTCAAAGCACAGAAGATCAAGCTAACCGCCGGTGAGAAAACAGCGCTCTTGAACGCCGTAAGCTGGTACGACGAACAGGCGCACAAGGTGATCGACAAGCGCTACCCGCTCTCGAAAGAGGGCGTGAGAGGCCTGACCGAGCGCTACGGCTGCACCGAGGAAGCGCTTTCGGACTTCGGCTACTACCTTCAAGACGACGGCAGCTATCTGACCTATGAGAGCGCCACTGACCTGCGCGATGCCGAAAGTGTGCCGCTGAAAGACAGCATCCACCGCTATTTTCAAGCCGAGGTGAAGCCGCACGTTAAAGAAGCCTGGATCAACCTCGACTCCGTGAAGATCGGCTATGAGATCAGTTTCAACAAATACTTCTACCGCCACAAGCCGCTGCGCAGCTTGGACGAGGTCACGCGGGATATTTTGGAGCTAGAGGAAAAAGCCGATGGGTTGATTGCGGATATTCTGGGCGTTGAGGTGGCAACCAAGTTGGAGTCGGTGGAATGAGTATTTCGGCTTATCCAGCGTACGAAAGCTATAAAGCAAGCGGTGTGGAATGGTGGCCACGGACTCCTGCACACTGGACAGTGGCACCTCTCAAGCACGGTCTTCGCATTAATAATGGCCAAGACCACAAAGATGTCTTGGCCGATGACGGTTATCCAGTTTATGGGTCAGGCGGGCAATTTGCCTATGCCTCCTCATATCTACATGATGGCGAGGCTATTTTACTTGGTCGAAAAGGGACAATCGATAAGCCCCTGCACGTGTCCGGCAAATTCTGGTCAGTCGACACCATGTTCTATGCAGTATGCAACGCTCGGTTAATACCTAGGTTCGCGTACTATTTCGTGACTACAATCCCGTTTTTTTACTTCTCTACTTCGACCGCACTCCCGAGCATGACGCAGGACGATCTGAAGAACACTCCAGTATCTCTGCCTCCCCTCCCCGAACAACGCTCCATCGCCGCATTTCTGGATAATAAATGCGCCAAGATCGATGAGGCTGTACGGATCAAGGAGGAGCAAATCAAGCTCCTGCGCGAGCGTCGGCAGATCCTGATTCAGCAGGCCGTCACCCGTGGCCTGACCCCTGACGTGCCCACGAAGGACAGTGGCATCGATTGGATTGGGGAAATTCCTGCACATTGGGAAGTGCGGCGAAGTAAATTCCTATTTAAGCAAAGTAAAGAGTTAGCCCGTAAGGACGATATTCAATTATCGGCTACCCAATCTTACGGAGTTATCTCACAGGAAAAGTTTGAGTCCTTGGTGGGACGTAGAGTCGTTAAAATTTCGACTAATCTCGACAAGCGAAAGCATGTCGAACTAAATGATTTCGTTATAAGCATGAGAAGTTTCCAGGGAGGGCTCGAGCGAGCCTATGCAACAGGCTGCATTCGTTCGTCCTACGTCATTCTTAGACCTGACCCTGAAGTGAATCCCGATTTTTTTGGCTATTTGTTAAAGATCCCGCGCTACATCCATGCGCTGCAAATTACCGGGAATTTTATTCGGGATGGACAAGACCTGACATTTGAAAATTTCGCTGACGTGGATCTCTTCATCCCGCCATATCAGGAACAGTCTGAAATTGCAGATCATATTAAACGCAGCTGCGACAGAATCGATGATGCTATCACGATCAAGGAAAACCAGATCGCCAAGCTAAATGAATACAAAACCAGCCTAATCAACGCGGCGGTAACGGGCAAAATCAAGGTCAGTTAAGGGGCAGTCATGAGTTATGCGGTAAGCGACACCACGGAGAAAGCGCTGGAACAGGCCATCGAACGCAGCCTGACCGGCACTACCAGCGAAGCACAGGCGCAGGGCATTACCGAGCCTGCGGCTTACGGCGTGAGTGGTGCTTACCGCCTTGGCCATGGCAGCGACTTCGATGCCACGTTGGCGCTGGACACTGCCCGGTTCTGGGCCTTTCTGGAAACCACACAAAGCAAGGCCTTGGAAAAGCTCAAGACCCGCCACCCCGCTGATTGGCAGGCGCGTATTCTTGGCCAGTACGACAAACTGATCAAACGAAAGGGCGTATTGCACCTGTTGAAAAAAGGCCTGCCGGTCGAGGATGCGCACTTTACCCTCATGTACCCCGCGCCGCTGGCCAGTTCCGCCCAAGCGGTACACGACCACTTTGCCGCCAACGTGTGGAGCGTGACGCGTCAGGTGCACCACTCGCTGGCGAACCCCAACGAATCCATCGATATGGTGCTGTTCGTCAACGGCCTGCCCATTGTTACCCTGGAGCTCAAAAACGCCTGGACGCAGCAAACGGCACGCTACCACGGCCAGAAACAGTACCGCGACCGGGATGCCACCCAGCCGCTGCTGCAGTTCGGCCGGGTGCTGGTCCATATGACCGCCGATACCGATGAGGCCTGGATGGCGACCAAGCTCGCCGGAGGCGCCACCTGGTTTTTGCCGTTCAACAAAGGGCATAACGAAGGCGCGGGCAACCCGCCCAACCCGAACGGCCACCGCACCGCTTATCTATGGGAAGAGGTGTTCAAGCCTGACAGTCTCGCCGGTATCATCCAGCACTTCGTGCTGCTGGAAGGTAAAAGCACCGACCCGCTGGCGAAGAAAAACCTGATTTTTCCGCGCTACCACCAGCTCAACGTGGTACGCAAGCTGCTCGCCCATACCGCGGTGCATGGGGTGGGCCAGAGCTACCTGATTCAGCACTCGGCAGGCTCAGGAAAATCCAATTCGATTACCTGGGCCGCCTACCAACTGATCGAAAGCTACCCCGAGCAGGTCGACCTGCCCGGCGCGAAGGCGCTGGATGCGCCGCTGTTCGATAGTGTGATCGTGGTGACCGACCGCCGCCTGCTGGACAAGCAGCTGCGCGAGAACATCAAAGACTTCTCCGAGGTGAAGAATATCGTCGCCCCGGCGATGCGCTCTTCGGATCTCCGAGCGGCACTGGAGAACGGCAAGAAAATCATCATCACCACGATTCAGAAGTTTCCCTTCATTATCGATGGCATCGCGGATCTCTCCGATAAGCGTTTTGCCGTGATCATCGACGAAGCTCACAGCGGCCAAACCAGCCACTCTCAAGGCAACATGAACAAGGCCATGGGGGGAAGTGCGGAGACGGACGACGAGGACAACCAGGACAGAATTCTCACATCCATACGGGCGCGCAAGCAGCGGGGCAACGCCTCTTACTTTGCATTCACGGCGACCCCCAAGAACAGCACGCTGGAGATGTTCGGGGTGGCGCAGCCTGAGGGCGGCTACAAGCCTTTTCATCTTTACAGCATGAAACAGGCGATCGAAGAGGGCTTTATCCTCGATGTGCTGGCCAACTACACCACCTACAAGGGCTATTACGAGATTCAGAAGTCCATCGAAGACAACCCGCTGTTCGATACTATCAAGGCGCAGAAAAAGCTGCGCGCCTTTGTCGAACATCGCCAGCAAACCATCGACATCAAGGCCGAGGTCATGGTGGATGACTTTGTCGATAACGTGGTCAACAAGAAGAAGCTGCGCGGTAAGGCGCGGGGAATGATCATCACTCAGAATATCGAGATGGCCATTCGCTACTATCGCGCGGTACAGAAAGAGCTGGAGAAGCGCGGCAATCCGTTCAAGGCGTTGATTGCCTTTTCGGGTGATAAGCAGGTCGACGGCATCAAGTACACGGAAGCCGAGATGAACGGTTTCCCCGAGGAGAAGACGCGCTTCTATTTCGATGGCTACGACGATAAAGGTAAGCCGATGCTGCTGAACGGCCAGAGCGTCGAGAACACCTTTCGGCTACTGGTGGTGGCTAATAAGTATCTGACCGGCTTTGATCAACCCAAGCTTTGCGCCATGTATGTGGATAAAAAGCTGCAGTCGGTGCTGGCCGTTCAGGCGCTATCGCGTTTGAATCGCTCGGCGCCCAAACTGGGCAAGCGGACCGAAGACCTGTTCGTGCTCGATTTTTTCAACGAGGTCGACGACATCAAAAAGGCGTTCGATCCCTTCTTCACCGTGACGACGCTGTCGCAGGCGACAGATGTTAACGTTCTGCATGACTTGAAAGATGCACTCGATGAGACCGGTGTTTACGAGTGGGAGGAAGTTGACGATTTCTGCCAGCGTTTCTTCAACCAGGAGGATGCCCAGAAGCTGAGCCCACTCATCGATACAGCTGCCGAGCGATTCAACGCGGAGCTGGGGCTCGAGGATAAAGACAAGATCGACTTCAAGATCAAGGCCAAGCAGTTCGTCAAGATCTACGGTCAAATGGCATCGATCATGCCGTTCGAAGTCGTGGCGTGGGAAAAGCTTTTCTGGTTTTTGAAGTTCCTCATTCCGAAGCTGAAGATTCAGGACCCGAACCAGGATGAACTCGATGAGCTGCTTGAGTCTGTCGATCTTTCCTCCTACGGATTGGGCAGAACGAAGCTCAACCATGCCATTACACTGGATGCCGAGGAGGCCACGCTCGATCCGCAAAACCCCAATCCGCGTGGGTACCGTGAAGAAGAGAGCCAGAAGGACCCGCTCGAGGAGATCATCAAGACCTTTAACGAGCGCTGGTTTCAAGGCTGGAGCGCTACGCCAGAAGAGCAGCGCGTCAAGTTCCTGAATATTCTGGACAGCGTGAGAGCACATCCAGATTTCGAGCAGAAATTCAGCGATAACCCAGACCCCTACTCGCGTGAAATCGCCTTCGATAAAATCATGAAAGAAGTAATGTTGAAACGGCGCAAGGAGGAGATGGAGTTATACAAACTCCACGCCCAGGACCCGACGTTCAAAGCGGCGTTTTATCAAAGCCTTAAAAATGCTTTGATGAAAACAAATATAAGTGGTTTTTCCTATTAGAGGCTACTGTTGATGATAGTAGGGGTGCGGTTTTTAATCGCACCGTTTTAATGTAAGTCACGTATTTTGGTGTGAGAGGTTAAGGGTGATTTACGTAGATCTTTTAAGTGTTTCTTCTTGCTCTGCTGTTAACTGAAAGTTCAGCTATATCTAGCTCAAATTCTTTATCGATATCCAGTTTTTTTAAGATGGCGGGCAAAACTTGGTGAATCGTTCTCATACCGACCAAAAGTTCATTCATATATATGTCAGGATGTAACTGAGTTGTATTGATACCAAGGCTCTCTGCTTCTGCTGAGTGATCCAGTTCGTCCGGTGAACCGTAAACTATGTCCATCAGTTCGGCTTTGAGTGGTACACGACCTTGAAAGGCAGTTTCTTTTACAATAAGAATCCACTTTTCATAATCGCTAATCACCTCATGCCGAAATTTAGTGAAATTTGGTGCTAGTGCTTGATCGGCTTCAATCTTGGTGGCAGCCAAAGAGAGCAAGCAAGGCTCTATGTTCTCGGCAGGTGATGAATAAAGATCGAGCCTTTCGTCATTAACGATATGATCAATGTAAGCGATATAAAAGCCATAGACACTGTTTAAAGATAAATATATGTCATAAATGAGTGAAGCCAGTGGGTTGTCTCTAAAGCTAAAGTCGCCGTCTTCGTTTATAAGGCTTTCGTTTAGCTCCTTTGGGAATTCCTTGGGAATGGTAACGCCCATCTCAGTCAACGTATTTAGCGTATTACCTAATAGCAGATCAAGATCGTCTTCCAGGGGTAGTGTGTAATACCCGGTTTCAGCATCCTCTTGGGCAAGCTCGGCCAGGTTTTGAGTTAGAGTTTTCCACTTCGCGCAGTTTTCCACAGACCCACATAGGAGAACATCGGACGGATCCAGGTCGCCGATTTTTGTCAGTTCTCGAAATTTGTTCTGCATTACCAGCGATATGTGTTCGCCATTTTTCCATTTCGTAATTTGGGTTGGCGAAACTCCCAGAAGCCCAGACAGCTTTTTCTGGTTACATTGCAGAATATGCAAGGCGAGTTCAACGAATGCTTTACTGCTCATGGCGACCTCCCATTTGATAAGAGATGCAAGTCTAGACTGTAATTTACTTAATTAAAATATTTTTTTACTAAATTTTCGGTTGATTCACTCATCAGCTGGAGGGACTGCAGGTGATGAGTTTGCGCAGGGTATCAATGCCCGCAAGTACCAATCGTTGGCTAAGGTGAGCAAAGCCACCGCCACCCGGGATTTGCAGAGTTGGTGGAGAAAGGCTGCCTTTCCAAGCTGCCCGGCGGTGGGCGCAGCACACGTTACTCCGTGGAGGTGGGTTAGGGTTGCCTGTTGAGAACGATAGGTTCCAAGGCGTTAGTCAGAAACCCTATCGCAGTTGTCTTGGTACAGCGGCGCATCGGTGCCCAGCGCTAGGCGCTCGGTGGCGCTGTTGTAGTAGAAGTGGCCATGCTCAACGTTGGCAAGGTGATAATCCCCGCAAACCCCATAGCCCTTATTGACGCGCTTTAAATGCGAAATGTCAGCTTGCGTCTGGCTACCGAGGTGTTCCGATATGCTTGCGGCGATGTGCGCATCACGCTGTGCCTCGGAGTGGGCTTGGCCACCGAATAACAGGCCCGCCACGATGAAAATGGCGACAACGGGAATCCATAGGTTATGCATAGCGTGCCCAGTGAGTTGGTGTGGTGTGCATGATGCCAGTAGGGAAAGTAGTTATCAGGATAATAACGGGTTGCTGGTTTCGCTGCACTGATGGGTGTGGGCTGCGTGCGTTGCTGTTGAATGCCTCTCGCAGATTGAATAAGCTGCCTGCCGCTAAAAAGCCCTATTCAACCCTCCGCATCATCCCGAATCGCGATAAAAATGGCGTTTACGTGCCGCCCACGGCTCCGGGGTAACTTTATGGATGAACGCAAATGACTGTCGAGCAGTTGGTGGAGTCTTATGGCAGCGTCGGCCTATTCGTGGGGTCGAGCCTGGAGGGCGAAGCCAGCGCAATGCTGGGCGGCATCATGGTTCACCAGCACTTGATTAGATTTTGGCCCGCGATCATCGCTCTGGCGCTGGGTTCTTTCCTGGCGGATCAAGTATTCTTCCTGCTCGGGCACTGGTGGCGCAACAGCGCTATCGTTCGTTCGGTTCAGGGTAGCACAGCGGGTGCGCGTGTACTGACCACGTTCAATGCTCGCCCGGACGTTTTCGCGTTCTCCTTGCGCTTTCTTTATGGGTTACGCATGGCCGGTGCGGTGACGATCGGTACGACCGATTACCCTTGGCTGCGATTTATCCTGCTCAATGCTATGTCGGCGCTGATCTGGGCGCTGGCCTGGGTCACGCTCGGTTATCTGTTTGGTCAGGCCCTTGCGCCACTGTTCGAGCGGCTGAGTGGCTATTCCCATTTTATATGGGCGGGTGTTGTCGTTGCCTTTTGCATCGCGGCAGTGGCCGTGATGGCTTCCAGGCGGAGACGAGCTAAGCGCATGACGACGCGCGATTGAGCTCAATGCCTCCGCCAGAAAGCGGCACTAACCTAGCGTTTTCGCCTCTCTTTTTCGGTAACTGCCATGAAAATCGACCTCTACCAAGTAGATGCTTTCGCCTCAAAACCCTTTGAAGGCAACCCAGCCGCCGTGTGCCCGCTGGAGGCGTGGTTGGATGATGCGCTGCTGCAGGCCATTGCAGCGGAGAATAACCTGTCCGAAACCGCATTTTTCGTACCCACGGAAGCGGGCTATCACCTGCGCTGGTTTACGCCTTCGGTGGAGGTGGATCTGTGCGGCCACGCCACCTTAGCGGCGGCCTGGGTGGTGTTCCATGCCTTGGGCGTGGTGGCCGAGGCGGTGGCCTTTGAAACCAGAAGCGGTGTACTGACCGTTCGCCGTGAAGGCGATATGCTGGTGATGGAATTCCCCGCAAAAACGCTCGCCCCGCTAGACATGCACGCGGAAGTCGCCGCTGCCCTAGGCGGTATCGAAATCGAGGAACTGCTGATCTCGGATGACATTGTGGTGGTAGTCGAGGAGGCGAGTGTGATTGAACGCCTTGCACCAGATATGCAGCGGCTTAAGCAATTACCGGGGCGGGGTGTGGCTGTTACTGCGAAAGGTGATGATGTGGATGTTGTATCTCGCTGGTTTGGCCCCAAGGTCGGCGTGGAAGAAGACCCGGTCACCGGCTCGGCGCATACGTCGCTCGCACCTTACTGGGCAGCGCGTTTGGGTAAGCAAGCGCTGACTGCCCGCCAGGGAGGGGCGCGCCAAGGCGCGCTGAGCTGCGTGGTAGAAGGTGAGCGCGTGATGATTAAAGGCCGCGTTGCGCCTTATCTAACGGGGCAAATCACGCTGCCTGATAGCTAATGAGCATAGTCTATGGCGATGAGGCTTCGTGGGAGTATCAGGATTGAAAACAAATAAGTAAATAAGTATACCGTTCTTTTGCTTTATGAATCTGGTGGTTTGTGGTCTATAGGTACACCAAATTTACATTTTTCAAAGTAGAGTGTGGCAACTCCTTTAGTTAAATGCTACTTTGTGTCCTATGAGCACACAAAATAAATCAATATTAAAGAACCTATTAGAAGCCATACCACCTGGGTTTATGGCGGATACCGCTTGGCTTGAACGACATGGCGTTAGCCGCTTTCTGGCACGTAAATACGTCGAAAATGGCTGGCTAGAGAGGGTTAACCGAGGCGTATTCCGGCGTCCTGTGCCCAGCACAGCCATCGATTGGAAAACCTGCCTGCTCTCCATGCAGCACATCATGCGTTATGACATTCATATCGGAGGCACCACGGCACTCTCCTTGCAGGGGTATGATCATTATTTACGTTTGGGCAGCAATGCGCCTGTTTGGGTATACGGTGATACGATCCCTAGCTGGCTCAGCAAGCTACCACTTACCGCCCCCATCAAAATCCGCAACACGTCACTGTTTTCTGATTCATCGCTAGGGCTAGCTAATCAGAGAAACAATGATGAAGACGCACTGCCATGGGAGTGGGTGCTGAATATGTCGATGCCCGAAAGGGCGGTGATGGAAGCTATGGATGAGCTGCCCGACCACGAGAGCTTTCATCACCTCGATATGCTCTTTGAGAGCTTGACGACGTTACGACCAAAAGTGCTGTCCGTACTACTGCACAGTTGTAAGAAGATTAAGGTAAAGCGGCTATTCTTTGTCTTTGCGGATCGCCATGACCACCCTTGGCGCAAGCGTCTTGATGTCACCGCGTTCAACCTTGGCAGTGGCGATAGGGCACTCGTCAAAGGCGGTAAGATTCATCCTCGCTATCGTATTATGGTGCCTGCAGAATTTACGGGGGAGGGTGCTAGCGATGGCACGTGAGATTTATGAGGCGCAGGTTGCGCTACTTGTACGTATCCTTCCGTATGTTGCTAAGGAAGAGGTCTTCGCGCTCAAGGGCGGCACAGCGATAAACCTGTTTTAACGTGATTTTCCCCGGTTATCGGTGGATATCGATCTGACCTACCTACCGATGAAAGATCGAAGTGACAGCCTTACTGATATCAACGAAGCAATGGACCGCATTGCGGTGTCTATTGAAGGCGGCATCGTTGGTGCCAAAACGCAACGTATAAAAGGCGGCGGTGGTGGAGCCACGCGTTTGCTGGCGCGTCTTGGTGGTGCGGAGATTAAGATTGAAACGTCACCCGTTGCACGTGGTATCGTTCATGAGCCTCAAATGCGCTCAGTGTCCGATACTGTTGAGGATGATTTCGGCTACGCAGAAATGAGGATCGTTTCATTCGAGGACTTGTTTGGCGGAAAACTGCATGCCGCCTTAGATCGTCAACATCCGCGTGATCTTTATGATGTGAAGCTACTTTACGATAACGAGGGCCTAACGGATGCTTTGTTTCGCACCTTGTTGGTTTATATAGCGAGTTCTTCGCGCCCTTCACATGAGCTACTGAATCCAAACCTCATCGATCTTGATCAGCCTTATACACAAGAATTTGAGGGTATGACCAGAACTCCTGTTAGCCTCGAAGAACTGTTGAGCATACGTAAGCGATTGATTGCGGATATTCAGTCACGCTTTGATGAAAATACCAAACGCTTCTTACTGAGCCTGCATGACGGTCTACCGGATTTTGATGCCATCGGCCGCCCAGAAGCGGCCAATCTGCCTGCGGTACGCTGGAAACTCATCAACCTAAAAAAACTGAAAAACGATAACGCCTCGAAACATGCTGAGCAACGCCATGAGCTGGAGCACTTGCTGGGATAAGAGGTGCAAATCGGGATGCGAAAGAGACCGCTCGCCCCAGCCACCGTGTGCTTTACTATCTGCAATGCTGATTCACGGAGGAAGCCCCCATGGCCATTGGCGGCTTGATAGGATTACTGGACGACGTTGCCGCATTGGCGAAGTTGACCGCAGCATCACTGGACGATGTGAGCGCAGCCGCTGGGCGAGCAACGGCGAAGGCGGCCGGGGTGGTGTCGCGCCTCGTGCCTATCCAGAGGGCGCATTCTAAATAACGGCGCGGTACCATGCACCCTTACCAACGCCAGCCTCATGAGGCTGGCGTGTTATTACTTGCCGAGGCCTTTTCCATGACCCGCGTCGCCATCTTCGTCGATACCCAGAACGTCTATTACACCGTGCGCGAGGCCTACGGCAAACACTTCGATTACCGCCGTTTCTGGGCCAAGGTGACGGCGAACCGGGAGGTGGTGGCCGCCCGCTGCTACGCCATCGATAAGGGCGATGCCAAGCAGCGCGAGTTCCAAACTATCCTTCGCTCGATTGGGTTTGATGTCCGGCTCAAGCCCTTCATTCAGCGAGCGGACGGCTCCGCCAAGGGCGATTGGGACGTCGGCATCACTCTCGATGCCATCGAATACGCCGAGAAGGTGGATGTGGTGGTGCTGGTGTCCGGCGATGGCGACTTCGATCTGTTAGCCCAGAAAATCCGTGAGGTGCACGGTAAACGTGTCGAGGTCTACGGCGTGCCCCAGCTCACCGCCGCCTCGCTCATCAATGCCGCGAGCGAGTTCATCCCCATCGAGCGTGAGCTGTTGTTGGGCGGATAGCAGCGGCTGAAAGACCGGCTGAGCCGAATACGTTGGCTTATCGGCTCATTTTGTGAGCCGATAAGGGGCGGTAAGGCGGCGAATCCGTCTTATCAAGGCGTCGCCGATTGCCAGAGATCGCTCAATGGCCCCCCGACCGGGCTGAACTCGGGAATCGCCACGCGGGCTGCGCGGTTTTGCGCTTCGCCGAGTCGTGCGGGGTCACCGAGCTCGATCTCGGGCTGCTGGTTAGGGGGATAGGCACCCACCATGCAGAAATCATCGTCGGCGGTCAGACTGGCGTGGCCGACACCGGCAGGTAGTACCAACACATCGCCAGGATAAAGCATCAATGTGCGGCCGTTAGGACCCCCCAGGCGTGCCAGGGTTTGCCCGCGAAAGATACCCAATGCCTCATGAGCCGTTGAGTGAAAGTGATCGAAGTCGTAGAGGTGATAGCGCCAAGCGGGCAGCCAGTGGTGGCGTTGGAACAGGCGTTCGAATGCGTCGGCTCGCTTCTCCGCGTCGCTGGTGTCGACGACATGCCGGTAAATCAGCACCGGTAAGGCGGCGTTGGGATAGCCGGTGGCACCGTCGGCATCCAGGTAGAGTGTGTCGGGTGACGGAGCGTCCATGATGTCCTCCTGAGGCTGATGGAAGCGTTACATGCGTCAGCCTAGCCACTTTTTCTGCCCTTAACAGCGTGGCGCTTGTTTGGGGAGTCTCATGCCTCTGTCAGGCCATCCACCAGGAAGACACGGTAATCGGCGCCCTGGAAGCGGTGCTTGCGGGCCTCTTGGTAGGCGGGGCTTTGGTACCAGGCGCGGGCGGCGGCCATGTCGGGGAAGCGTAGAATCACCGCACCTTCCATGTCGCTGCCTTCCAATACTTCAACATCGCCGTAAAACGCTAGCGGCTGCGGGTCGTGGCCTTCGCGGGCGGCTTTGGCTTTTTCGCTATAGCGCTGCATCTCTTCGCTGTCGTGGGTGCGCTCACGGGTCAAAACGATATAAGCGGGCATTCCTTTCTCCTAGATAAGATGACAAGACGCTCCAGCATACCATTGCCGACGGACGCTGCCTTATGAATCAGGGCGAGTGGGGCCGTCGGTGGGTGTGTACGCGTCCGTTTCGATCACGGCGTCGTCCTCTACCGCGCGTTCGAGCTGGCGGTGCTCTAGGGCAGCGAGTGCGATGCGGTAGCAGTCGTCGATGTGGCTGTTACCCATGTATTTCATGGCGGTAAAGCTGATGCCGCCTGCCACGGCACTGCCGATCAGCGGTACGAACTTGGACGCGCCTTTTGCCGCCACCCGAACGCCCATTTTGCTAAGTAGCGAGACGATGAGGTTCTGGGTGATGTATTTGCCCGCCATCTTGCTGCCGGTGTTGGAGATAGCGGTCATGACGAACAGCTTGCTCTCGGTATCCAGGCCGTCGATTTGCTCCGGTGTCAGGCCAAACTGGCTATTAATTTTGGGGATGATGCGCATCAGAATCGCCACGTCCGAGCCGATATCCAGTCCCGGTACGGGGATGATGGCGGTGCCCGCTGAGAGTCCGGCACTTTTGGTCACCATCGCTTGGCATGTCTTTTTGATGGCCTCGAGTTCTTCCTTCGTTTCGATCATGGGCAGTTCCTTTGGGGGATGGCCGCGCGTCATTTGAGCAAAGATTGGCTGTCGCCACAGCGGGTGTCACTGCAGCTGGGCTGGTGCTCATACAGCGTTTGGATGATTTGGCAGTCGGCGGCTTTGCCGCCCCGGCACTGGTGCACCACTTGGCGCAGCTCGTCCGCTAGCGCCTGCAGTTTGGCAATGCGCGCCTCCAGGTGCGCGAGATGGCGGCTAGCAATGTCATCGGCGGCGCTGCAGTCGGTGTCAGGGTGGTCTGAGAGCGCTAACAGCTCCTGAATGCTGTGCAGGTCTAGCCCCAGGTTGCGGCCATGGCGAATGAAGCTGATGCGCTCGAGCGCCGCCTGGTCGTAGTGTCGGTAGCCCTGTTCACCGCGTTGTGGGGGCGGCAGCAGGCCGAGTTTCTCGTAGTGGCGAATGCTCTCCGGTGAACAGCCGGTGCGGGCGGCCACTTCGCCAATGCGGTAGACGTGTGTCATGGCTTGACCCTGTAACGATGACAGGGTTTAGGCTAGTCCTTATTCCCCGAGTGGACAAGCAGGTGATGACATGACGCTGATGACCGAGCTGCTGCAAATTGCGCTGACGGCGGCCCCGTGGCTGCTGCTGGGGCTGGTGATTGCCGGCATGATCAAGGCATGGTTGCCAGAAAGCTTGCTACAGCGCTGGATGGGCGGGCGCGGCCTGGGCAGCATCGTGAGGGCGGCGGTGATTGGCATGCCCCTGCCGCTGTGTTCCTGCGGGGCGATTCCCACTGCGATTGCCCTGCACCGGGGCGGCGCGGGACGCGGGCCAACGACCTCGTTTTTGATCAGTACCCCAGGCCAGCCAAGTGCAAGAGCTACTGCCCCACTGGTTGGAGTGGTTAGCGTTGGTGGTGCTGGCGCTGGTGGCTATTAGGCCGGTGCGCCGCCGCGTGATGGGGTTTTAAACAAGCGCACGGGCTGGTCACTCGCGCCTCATTGACGCGTCGTCCGGGGTCACGCGCCAAATGGCGTTAGTGAGATCGTCGGCAATGATCAGTGCACCGTCGGGGTCGACGGTCACCCCCACCGGGCGACCACGGGTGCTGCCGTCATCGGTGAGAAAGCCCGAGACGAAATCGACGGGGTCACCGCTGGGCTGGCCATTACTAAAGGGTACGAACACCACTTTGTAGCCAACGGGGTCGGCGCGGTTCCAACTACCGTGCTCGCCAATGAACACCCCGTTGGCAAACTCATCACCCATGGACGCGTTCGAGAAAGCCAGGCCGAGCGGTGCCACGTGGGAGCCTAGGGCATAATCCGGCGCGATGGCACTTTCGACTTTCTCCGGGTTGCGAGGCTGCACGCGGGGGTCGACATGCTGGCCCCAGTAACTGTAGGGCCAGCCGTAAAAGCCGCCTTCTTGAACGGTAGTGAGGTAATCAGGCACGAGATCTGGGCCTAGCTCGTCACGCTCGTTGACCACCGTCCATAGCTGGTCGGTGTCGGGCTGGATCGCCATGGCGGTGGGGTTGCGAAGCCCCGTGGCATAGGGCCGGTGCATGCCGGTGTCAGGGTCGATCTGCCAAATTTCGGCGCGATTGACCTCTGCCTCCATACCGCGCTCGGTGATGTTGCTGTTGGAGCCAATCCCTACATACAGAAACTCCCCATCGGCACTGGCGGTCATCGCTTTGGTCCAGTGGTGGTTGATCTCGGCGGGGAGCTGGGTAACCACCTCGGGTGGTCCGCTGGCCTGGGTTTGGCCCTCTTCGTAATCGAAGCGTACCAGGGCATCCTGGTTGGCGACATAGAGGGTGTCATCGATCAGCGCGAGGCCGTAGGGAGCGTTAAGATCTTCCGCAAAGGTGGTTTGCTCTTCATAGCGGCCGTCGCCATCGCCATCGTGTAACAGTGTCAGCCGGTTACCGCTCTGCACGGAGGTCGTGCCTTGTGATTTGATCAGCCCAGCCACGAAATCCTTTGGCTTGAGAGAGGGGGCGTTACCACCGCTGCCTTCTGCCACCAAAATATCGCCATTGGGCAGCACCAGGGTTTGGCGGGGGATCTGCAAGTCGGTGGCTATCGCGGTAATCGTGTAGCCCTCGGGCACGTTAGGGAGAGTGTCGCCCCACTCGGCGGGTTCGGGCACGCTCATGCTGGGCAGCAGGCCGCGGGAAGGCTCGGGTAGCGTGGGGTTTGGCCCGTAGCGGGTGAACTCTTGGGCGCTGACACTACCGGCTGCCAGCATCAAACAGAGCGGCGCGGCATAACAATGCGGACGTCGTAGAGCGCGCTTCATGGTTTACCTCCGTGGCCAAAACGGGAAAATCCCATCCAAACGGCGGTGCCCGCAAAAATGGTGACCACCATGGAGAGGGCAAAAGCAATCGGCATCATGCCCCAGGCGTCTCGCGAGTGGATCAGGGCGTTCACAAAGCCGAGCACCCACGTGAGCAGCAATAGTGCGGGATAGATCAGGAGAATGATGCTGCGCGACCTGGCACGGAAGAAACTAATGAGGGCGCTAAGCAATGCGAGCCCCGCAAACACCAATCCACCGGCATTTAGCCAAGCGGCGAAGGTGGCCCACTGGATTTGATAGCTATTGGCGTAGGCGTAGTCGCTGAGCGTGGCGCCTAGAAACAGCGGCAGACACCCCACCAAAAACACCGAATGAAAGAGGGGCAGCCCACGTTGATAGGTATGCGTACGGGTAGCTGTCACGGCATGCTCCTTATGCTGATCTAGCGAATGGCACTACCTGGCAGAAGTGATGCTGAGCCTCCTTGCCAAGCAATGGTGTCCTGTAGTGCCTACCCAGTGTAGGACAGCCGCCAAGATTTACCCAAAGCGAAGCAAGCATCGCCTGAAGGTGGCCGCTGAAGTGTATGACGAACGGTTATGCAGGGAGCCGAGCGATGACCTTGATCTCAAAGTCGAATCCCGCCAGCCACGTCACCCCGACCGCCGTCCAGTTGGGGTAGGGCTTTTCTGGAAACGCACGTGCTTTGGCGGCCATCACCGTCTCGAACTGAGTGTCGGGGTCGGTGTGGAAACTCGTCACATCGACGATATCCTCGAAGCTAGCGCCTGCCGCTGTTAAAACTCGCTGCAAATTGTCGAAGGCGAGCTGTACCTGGGCAGCGAAGTCTGGCTCGGGGGAGCCGTCTTCACGGCTGCCAACCTGGCCCGACACGAATAAAAAATCACCGGTGCGGACAGCCGCCGAATAGGCGTTCTGCTCATAAAGCGCCTGGCGGCCCTTGGGGAAAACGACGTCGCGCTTAGCCATGTAACTATCTCCATTCGTAATTAAAAAATGACTCGTTACTGACGGTGATATCACTTTATGGCGGCGACAGGGGGTGGATAAACGGCCAATTCTGTTCAACATTGTTTGGATATTTCAAACAATGTCGAGGCGTTTGATTCAGCCATGGATCGTTTCAATGCTATGCAAGCATTCGCCCGTGTCGTGGAAACGGGCAGCTTCACCAAGGCCGCGGAAACACTTCACTTGAGTAAGACCAGCGTGACGCAGCTCGTGCAGCAATTAGAGGGGCGGCTGCGCGTTAAGCTGTTGAATCGCACCACCCGCAAGGTGAATGTGACCGCAGATGGGGCCGCTTACTATGAGCGAGTCATCAAGCTGCTGGCCGACCTGGACGATGCCGAAACAAGCCTTTCTGCTGCGTCGCTGCAGCCACGCGGCCGACTGAGGGTCGACGTGCCCAGTCCGTTTGCTCGGATGATCTTGATTCCAGCCTTGCCCGCTTTCTACGCTCGGTATCCCGAGATTCAGCTCGATCTAGGGGTGAGTGATCGCAGAGTGGACCTTTTGGAAGAAGGCGTGGACTGCGTCGTTCGCGGCGGAGAGATGACGGACTTATCGTTGGTGGCACGTCGGGTGGGGGATTTGACGATGGGGGTTTATGCCACACCTGGTTATCTGGAAATGCGTGGTTATCCGGCGCACCCGCAGGCGCTGTCACTCCCACCCCACTACATGGTGAATTTCAGGTGGGAGCGGACAAATATGGCGTTTCTCAATACCTTGAGGCGTGATGACGAGAGTGTCACCGTGCAAGGGAGCTACGTGATCTCGGTTGATGACGGGAACGCGGGTTTGGCCGCTGGTTTGGCGGGGCTCGGTGTCCTTTGGCTCCCGGATTATATGGCCCGAGAGCATGTGTCTCGCGGTGACCTGGTGCGTTTGTTTGACGATTGGCACATTGATCCGATGCCCATGTATATCGCTTTTCCACCGAATCGGCACGTGAGTGCCAAGCTGCGCGTGTTCATGAACTGGGTAGAGGCGTTAATGGCTCAGCATGCGCCTCGGGTGGAGCGACGTCGTCAATGAGCACGAAGAGTTATGTCGTTCGTTCCGCCATGAGGCGCGCCAACCGCTCCAACGCCAGATCTAGTCGCTCGACCAAGCCTTTCAGCAGCACGCGGCGATCGCCTGTCACGTTGTCGTGGCGGGCGAGAGCATCATCCAGCTGTTGCCCCGCGTCGAGAATGCCCTGAGGAGGGCGCCCGTTCGCACCCGCTTCAAAACCGTTGGCAAGCGTGCGCAGCAAATGCGCGTGGGCCTCGCGAATGTGTGGGTGCGGCGCGGTATCTAATTGATCTCGCAGGCGTAGGATGGCCGTACCCACGTCGAGCCCGGTGAGCCCCAGTACGAAGAGGTGGCGCTGCTCTTCTGGCAGCAGGTCATCGTGCTGGGCTAGGTGCAGCAGGCGGTCGGCCATATGGCCGCTAAAGCGCGTTTCCGCTTGATGGGTGGCGCGCTTTCTGAGGTCGTTAATGTCGCGGGTAATGGCGTTGATCAGACGCCGTTTACGCAGCTTGGCACCGGGCCCCGGCAGCAAGCGAAAGGCCATGACCACGCTGGTCAAGCCAATCACGACCGCGACTGCCCGGTTGGCAAAGGCATCGAACGAGAAATCCATGCCGTTACCGGGCATGGTCAGCAGAATATTGAAAATCGTAAACGCGAGGCAGTACCCCATGGTGGCCGGCTGGGTGGCGCCGAGTAGCCCCAGAAATAGCGGGGTACCAAAAATCAGCGCCAGCAGCGGGAAGCCGTTGACTTGCGACAGCAGCACATGGCCAAACAGAAACGCGCTGGGAATCGCGGCCAGCATGCCTTTGTAAAACATCATGGTGATGGCAATGGGGTTGTCGCGGCTGGCAAAAAACGCAGAGAACAGCGTTCCCAGCATCATCGCGATCATGGCGCTTTGCCAGGCAGTGACGATCCAAAACGTGGCCAATAGGGCAAACAGCAGCCCCGAGCGGAGGGCGTTGATGCCTGCCGAGAGGTGGTCGCGGTGCCAGGTCAGCGGGGTGGAGCGCAGCCGATGGCGGCTCGGGTGGGCAATGGCCTCGCGGGCATCCAGCATGACCATGGCGTGGCCAATCGTCTCCCGCAGGCCCAAACGAACGCGACGATCCAACGGCGCTTCCGATGTTGGCTCATCGCATGTATGTACATGGGTGCGCAGCGTCTGCAGGGCCGCTCTGGCCTCGGTCACGCCCTTGACGTGCTCGGCATCGCGAAACTCTTGGGCGATGCGGCGGGCGAGTTCGATGCTGTGGGGGGCTAGCCTGTCTGCGTGGTCGAGCATCAGTTGGTGAAGTGCCTGCAGCGTGGCGAAAAAGCGTAGCGTGCGCCGGGTGAGTACGTGGGTGGCGCGCACCCGGCCTGGGCCAGCAGGGCCTTCAAAGCGGGCAGCTTGGCTGTCGGTTTCCAGCACGGTGAGCGGGGTGAGACTGCCGCGCAATGCGTGTTGCATGGCGGTGACGTCGTCGCTGGCATCTAACCGCAACGCCGCGTGGGTGAAGGCCTCGTTGATCACCGTGTCGGCTTGGGTCGCTAAATGCGTGCCCACATGCGATGGCCACAGTAGCGCGCTGACCAGCATGGCGCACAGGGCGCCTAGCCCCAGCTCGGTCATGCGCGCGACGGCGATATCGAAAATGCCCGCCGGGGTGCTGCCGCTGGAAATGACCACGATGAGCATGGCCGTTACGGCCGCCATGAGGCAGCCGTAGGTGTAGTTATTGCGCCACAGCGAGCCGACGTAGGTACACAGCATGATCCAATAGGTCAGCGTCAGCAGGGCAGGCAGCCGTGCCTGGGCAAACAGCGCCATGATGAAGATACCCACCAGGGCGCCCAGCGCGGTGCCCCCTAGCTGGCAAATGCCTTTCTCGACCACCATGCCGCTCATGGGGCAAATTTGTAGAAACGCTGCCGAAATCAACGCCCAGTAGGGGCGCTCCACGTCGAAGGCCAGCGCCACATAAAGCGCCAGCATCATGGCCAGCGTGGTTTTAATGGCAAATTTTACCGCCGTGGCGCTGGGCGTGAGATAGGTGCGTAAGAAGGGCGGCATGGTTACGGCGAAGTGGCCTGAGCACTCGGTTCAGGACGTACGCGCACGGTGGCGGTCATGCCCACGCTGAGCAGGGTGTCGTCGGGAACATCGTCCAAGGTGATGCGCACAGGAATACGCTGCGCTAGTCGCACCCAGCTAAACGTGGGCTGTACTTGGGGAAGCAGCTGTTGATTGAGCGCCGTGTTGCTGTCGGCAATGCCGCGGCCAATTCCCGCGACGCGTCCGTTCAAGTGGGTATTGCCATTCATCAGCACCACTTCGACCGGGTCACCCACCTCGATGGAGGCCATTTTGGTCTCTTCGAAATAGCCCATGACGTAGTAGGAGTCATCGGCGATGAGCGCCATCACTGGCGTACCGCGATTGACGAAGTTGCCGCTGGTGAGTTGAACGTTGAGTACATGCCCTCTCACAGGGGCGACGACCTGGGTACGGGCGAGATCGAGCTGCGCGCTCTCCAGCGCCGACTGCGCCTGTTTGACATCGGCTTCGGCTATCCGCGAGTTGATCTGGGCGATCTGCTGGGCCTCGGCGCTAATGGCCTGGCGGTTGCTCAACTGGTTGCGACGGCCTGCTTCGGCACGGTTGAGCTCCAGGGTGGCTTGCCGATGCTCCAGGGTCGCCTGGGCGCTATCGACGGCGGCTTGGTAGCGGGTATCGTCGATGGTAAACAGCGTGTCGCCCTGGGCAATATAGTCGGTATCGGCAACGTCCAGGCGCTTTACCCAGCCGGTGACGTCGGGGGCGATGGTGATCACGTCCGCATGAATCCGGGCGTCCCGTGTCCAGGGGGTGTAAAGATAGTAGCGCCATAGCCACGCCCCTGCGGCGATGGCGATGGCGACGATCAGTAGCGTCAGCAGCACTCTCAGCGATGGGCGCATAGGCGTTTCTCGATCAGGTAAAAAACATGGGCTCAGCCCATTAGGGATGTGCGAGCACCGTCGCGAATAAAAAAGTGGTGGCGGCGGTCAAGATGATAAACAGCGAAATATCGAACCACGCCTCATACCAGAGCGCGACGTGCCCCACCACCCGATGCAGCAGCGAACGCACGACCAGGGTGGCAATGAGGCCAATCAGCGCATAGACCAGCAGCGGGCTTATGAAAATACCGCCGATGGCGATCTCTTGAAGTCCCATTCGTCGTCATCCCTTTGAAAACGCTCTAAGAATAGGCGAAGGCCGAGCTGCGGGCCACTTTGACTTTTGCGTCATGATGCTGACTTGTATCACGCTTAGCGTTCGCGGCTCAGGCTCTGCACGGTCAAGTCGAGCGCTTTGTACATATCGAGCCGCGCAGAGCGTCCAATATCGGGATGATTCAGCTCGTTGGCGCGTTCCGAGGGGAGAATCGGCGCGGTGAGATCGTCGGCATCGGTGGGTTCGAAGTCGTACTCTTCGCCGATGGTCATGGCGCTACGACGCAGCAGCATACGAAGCTGGGCCGGGGTGAGCGCGGGATCGAGCGACATCATCGCCGCCAGTAGCCCGCCGACCAGCGGCGTGGCATAAGACGTACCGCAGTGCGCTTCGCCCTTTTCGCCCGCCACGGCAGTGGAGCCATGCACGCAGGCGGCCGCGGTAATGTCCACGCGCATGTCGATATTGGAGGCGTTGCGTTTGACCGCGTAACCGGGGTCGTTGACCGGGACGTCTTGCTCGCTGCGCTCGTGCCCGCCCACCACGAAGAGCTGGTCGGTGACGAACGAGGAGGGCAGGCGGTATTCGTCTCGGCTGGAAAACGACGAGGCGTTCCCCGCTGAGTTGACCACGACCACGTCAGGGTGCTCCTCGCGTAGCCATAGGAAGAACTCTTCGAGCAGCTCTTCGTAGCCGCTCATGGCGATGCCGGAGCGTACTAGGGAGTCGACTTCATCGCCGTTGATGTCGATTGCGCCGACGCGGTGGATGCCCCAGCTCCAGTTGATCACTCGGGCACCGTCTTCGACCAAATTCACCGAAGCGGCGACGTTGGCGGTAATGCCTGCATCCGAATTGCGGTCGACGATCACGTCAAATCCTGGGCCAACGTCATCTAGCCCGCGCAGAAAGCCACTGTTGCCGCCCTCGTTCCAGGCGGCGGCGAAGACCCCCGCGACCGTGGTGCCGTGGCCATCCGGTTTGTCGGCGTCGCGGCCGTACACGCAGGTGCGCTGCGCGTCCGCTCGGCAGTCACCCAGATAATCGGCGAAATCTGGGGCGTCAAAATCGACGTTGCGCTCGATCACCCCAATGCGAATGGGCTGGGTGTCGATCTCATCGCCCGCGCGCCCTATGCGCCGCTGATAGAAGTTCACCGCATCGAGAAAGCGGTTGGCGGCCCACTCTCGATCGTCTTCGGCGGCAGGGGGCGTATCGTTCGGTTCGCGCTCGATGCTCTCCTCGGCGCCGGACTCTTCGGTGACCACTGCATCGACGCTGACCTCATTGCCGAGCCGCAGCACCAGGGCATCCCTCTCATCCAGATCATTCGCGGGTAGACGCAGTTGGTAGGTGTTCAGCGGGGGGATCATGCCCACGACCTCAGCACCGTACTTATCCGCCAAGCGCCGTGCCTCTTCGGCGCCGTCGTGGCTCTCTTCGATGATCAGGCTGACCAGATTCACATAGGTGCTAATGCCGTCCATGTTATCGGCGACGTCCTCTTGCGTGGCCGCGATCACGTGGCTGCCTCGTAGCGTCAGCCATACCGGGTTGCTGGCGCTCTCCTGCTGTTCGATCCATAGCGGGCCGCTCTCGGCCTGCGTCGCGTCGATGTGCAGGCGTAAAAGATCACCCTGCTGCTCGATGTGATCGGCTGACAGCGGTTCACCGTCGAGTTTTACACGGTACGCGGCGCCGTTGAGTCCGCTGACATCGAGACAGAATTCCTGCGTGTCCAGGGTGAGTAAGTTGCCACAGCGCTGTAGCGCTTCGATGCGTAACGGCGCATCGGCGTCGGCCGCTGGTGTCATCATCACCATGCCGCCGACGCACAGTGCCATCCATCCCCAGCTCCAGCGTTTCGCGTTCACATACCGTCTTGCCATCCTACTGACTCCTTTCCATCATCCTTGGATCGCACCTAGCCTACATCGCGTAAGCTGAACGCAACGTGAACACGTCCTCCCCATCGAGCGGTGTCCTTATCGGTCTTCGCCGTCCTAGCGGGTGCGGAGCTTAGGCAGCGTGCGAGCCACCGGCGGCAGGCGGGTGGCCATGATGAGCGCCGCGAGGGCGGCATACATGGCCCACTCCTGCATGTCGGCGCGTACCACCCAGAAAAAGTGCAGCAGCACCAGCCCCAAAATGGCGTAAGAGCATTTGTGCAGCGGCTTCCAGCGTTTACCGAGGCGCTTCATCGCCCAGCGGTTGGAGGTCGCGCCCAGCATGGCGAGACCGATCAGCGCGATCATGCCGACGATGATATAGGGCCGTTTGATGATCTCGCTTCCCAGCCGAGACCAGTCGAGGCCTAAAATGAACAGGGCGTAGCTGAGCAGGTGCAGCGTAGCGTAGGTAAGCGCCCAGAGGCCTAGCTGGCGTCTGATCAGTGCAAAGCCTTTCCAGCGGGTGAGCTTGGTGAGCGGCGTTAGGCAAAGCGTGAGCAGCAGCATCCACAGCCCCCCGATGCCGATATTGAGCAGCAGATAGCGCCCTGGCTCGGGGCCAGCGGCGTTGTTGGCGACCATCCAGCTCCAGTAGAGCAGCGGCGCGAGCGCGGCTAAAAAAACGCCCGCCCGCCATATCCACCATTTCGTCTGGCCATGGGGGGAGCGACGTGTGTGGCTGCCCATCAGTAGTGCTTCCTCAAGTCCATACCTGCGTAGAGTTCGGCTACCTCGTCGGCGTAACCATTGAACATCAGGGTATCGATGGTGTTGGTGTTGAACAGGCTGTTGGGCAGTCGACGCTCGGTGGCTTGGCTCCAGCGGGGATGGTCGACCTCGGGGTTGACGTTGGCGTAGAACCCGTACTCGTCGGCAGCGATCTGCTGCCAGGAGTTGAGCGGCTGCTCTTCCACCAGTGAAATACGCACGATCGACTTGATGCTCTTGAAGCCGTATTTCCAGGGCACGACCAAGCGCAGGGGCGCGCCGTTCTGGTTGGGAAGCTCGCGGCCATACATGCCCAGCGCCAAGATCGTCAGCGGATGCATGGCTTCGTCCATGCGCAAGCCTTCCACGTAGGGCCATTCGATGATCGAGAAGGAGGAGCGCTGGCCGCGCATCTGCTCTGGGTCGACCAGGGTTTCGAAGCGAACGTACTTGGCGTTACTGGTGGGCTCGGCACGCCGGATGATGTCCGCCAGCGGGATGCCCAGCCAGGGAATCACCATCGACCAGGCCTCGACGCAGCGCAGGCGATAAATGCGCTCTTCGAACTGGGAGGGTGTGGCAAGGTCTTCGAGCGCTATGCGCCCGCCGTTATTGACTTCGCCGTCGACGACCACGCTCCAGGGCTGCGTTTGTAGGCTTCCCGCGTGGCGGGCCGGATCCCGTTTGTCGGTGCCGAACTCGAAAAAGTTGTTGTAACCGCTGGCATCATCGAAGGGGGCAATGCGATCTTTGTCCGGATCAGTGGGCGTGACGCTGCGCCATTCGGTCTCGCTGATTTTTTCTTGGAGCCAAGGCGGCGCATTGCCCTCGGGAACGTCGGTATACGCATCGCTGGCGTGGACACGCCTTGAGAGCGCAAGCCCAGCCCCCAAGCCCGCCATGCCGCCCATGAAGCGTCGCCGGGAGAGATAGATCGATTCAGGCGTGACGTCGGATTCGTGTAGATCACTCGGTTTGGCAATTTTGATCAGCATGGAAGTATCCTGTTTGTGCTCGCCGAAAAGCCGTCGCCGTTTGACGTTGACGGAGAAAAAAGGTTCTACGCTCCTTGTATCATGACATTTAGTGGCGTCGTCTGTGCATAAGTTGAGCGTATTGCCTAACGTGACGAGGAGAGAGACAACACGTTTATTCAAGGCAGTGCCGCTCTGTATCCGCTATACCCTTATGACGCAGAACGCAAACATGCTGGAGAGCCGGATAATGAGTTGGATGCCTGATATCGAGCCAAACTGTCCTGATGCTGGCCGACTGGAGGACATTGAGACGCTGATCGTTCCCCGAGCCCGCGACATCGGCGGTTTCGAGGTGCGCCGAGCGCTGCCTGCTCCGAAAAGACAAATGGTGGGGCCGTTCATCTTCTTCGATCAAATGGGCCCGGCCGAATTCCTGCGTGAAGAGGGCATTGACGTGCGGCCGCACCCGCACATTGGGCTAGCGACGGTCACCTATCTTTACCAGGGGGAGTTTCAGCATCGCGATAGTTTGGGTACGAACCAGATGATTCATCCGGGCGCAGTGAATTGGATGGTCGCGGGTAACGGCGTCACCCACTCGGAGCGAACGAGTTCCGCTACCCGTAAACGGGATCACTCCTTGTTTGGCATTCAAACCTGGGTAGCACTGCCTGAGGCTTATGAGGATAAGCCCGCAAGCTTTGCCCATCACGGTGAAGAGACGCTGCCACTGCTTCGCGGCGAAGGCAAAGAAGTGCGTCTGATTTTGGGGAGTGCCTGGGGCGAGCGCTCCCCCGTGCAGACCTTTTCGGAAATGTTTTATGCCGACGCAGTGTTGGCCCCTGGTGCCAAGCTACCGCTGCCTGATCATCATGAAGATCGTGGGCTTTATGTTACCTCTGGCGCGATTGTCGTGGCAGGCGAGACGTTCGAGGCAGGACGTATGATGGTGTTTCGGCCGGGTGATGCGATGACCGTGATGGCGGGCGAGCAGGGCGCGCGGTTGATGCTTCTGGGGGGCGAAACCCTCAATGGCCCGCGCTATATCTCTTGGAATTTTGTTGCCTCCTCACGTGAAAAGCTGGACGCCGCCAAGCAGGCGTGGGTCGAGGGTGACTTCGAGCACGGCCGTTTCAAGCTGCCGCCAGAAGATGAGCACGAGTTCGTTCCCTTTCCCGGACAGCCTGAACATTAATCTGCGCGCTTGCCTGATGGAGAAACGTGGTCTGTACTTTGATCCAACATCGACACGGATAGCTCACGAGAGGGCGTGAGCGGGCGGCGCAAGCCGCGGGTTGATGGACGATTATTGGCTCACTTTCACTCAATAAGGCAAGTATGAAAAATCACAGCGCGTGGCCTATGTGGTGTGTGCTGGCCGTTACGCTGCTCTTTACCAGTGTAAGCATGGCGCAGTCACAGGGCGAGGAGAGCGCAGACTCCCGTTGGTTTACCATGGATGCGATCAACACCGGGTTGGATGACGTACCCGAAGAGGCGAAGCGCATGTCGCCGAGGGAGACCATTCGCAGCTTTTTGAATTTCACCGAAGAGGAAAATTACGCCGATGCGGCGCATTTGCTCAATCTTGCGGATATCGATCCCAGCGAGCAAGCAACGCGTGGGGCTGAGTTGGCTAAACAACTTGCCGAGGTCTTACGCCGCGGCGAGTGGCTAAACGCGTCTAACTTGCCCGGACGCCAGGACGCCGCCATCGAGGACCCCTCCGGCCAGAACCCGCAGGCAGGCCAACCCAGGCGCAACATCGAGCTAGCCGCGTTACGCGTAGACGGACAAGCCTACGATGTGCGTTTGGGTCGCTATCGCGTTGGCGAAGAGGACCCCGTTTGGCTGATCATGCCGGAGAGCGTGTCGTCGATTCCGACGCTTTATGAAGAGTACGGCCCCTCCATGCTGGAGAGCTACATCCCAGAACGTTTCAAGGCCTCGTTTGGCGTCCTGAAAGTCTGGGAGTGGCTGGCAATTCCTGTCTTTCTGGTCACCATTGGTATCGTTGGCGTCGCCACCTATTACCTCGTCGGGCTCATTGCGCGTGTGTTGCCCTCTGGCGTGTCGACCATTTTTGCCGATCAAATCGGCGTGCCGGTCGCGCTGATCGTGATGTCGCTGGTCACTCAGATGCTGCTCGATTACGTGGTGTCGTTTTCGGCCGTGGCCACCACGACGTTTAGAGTACTGCTGATTGCGATCATGGCCTGGGGTGCTGGCACCATTGCGCTGCGACTAGTGGATACCATCATGCTGCGCATGACGCGCCGCTTGGTGGGTGAGATCGATGACACCAAGCCTAAAGACAAGCGTCGCCTGTTAACCTCGCTCTACGCTTTGCGTCGGGTGATTATTTTGATCACCGTCGTGTCGGTGTCGGTTTATGTACTTGGGCAAATCCAGCTGTTCGAGTCTTTAGGCCTATCCATTCTGGCGTCTGCCAGCGTGTTGGCGGTGCTGGTGGGTATCGCGGGTCAGGCGGTGTTGGGCAATATTCTGTCCTCGTTTCAGCTCTCGTTGGCCAAACCGATCCGTATTGGCGACTTGGTGATCTTCGAAGGACAGTGGTGCTACGTGGAAGGGATTTTTTATACCTTCATTCGCTTGCGCTCTTGGGATGAGCGGCGGCTGATCGTCCCCGTTACGTACTTTACCTCCAAGCCGTTCGAAAACCTCTCGGTGAAGAGCACCAAAATGTATCGCTTTATGGAGTTAACCCTGCACCTCAGTGCGGATATCTCCCAGGTACGCGAGAAGTTTTTCGAATTCGCCAAGGAAGAAGATAGCGTGATCGAGCACCACAAGCTGCTCTGCTACGTCACTGGCCAAACCGAGCACGCGCAAACGGTCACCTGTTATCTGATGACCTCAGACCCCATGGCAGGCTGGACCGCGGAAATGAACGTCCGCGAGAAGCTGATGGCCTACATACGAGACGAACACCCCGATTGGTGGCCCCGCGACGTGGTGGTGATTAGCCATCATGATATCGCGCGTGGGGAGCGTGCCGCACCAACGAGCGGACAGCAAAAGAGAGCGACTGGAGAGACCAGCGAGTCAAACGACTCAAGTGATTCGCCGGACGGCAGTGCGGAGTAAGTTCATCAGAGAGGGCAGCGGCTAGACCGCTGCCCTGTTACTAGGGAGATTGTCTGACCTAAGAGGCCAGTTGCGTCTCGGCAAGCCGTTTTGCGCCTGCAAAGTCGGCTTTTCCTGACCCCAAGCGAGGTATCTCTTCCACGGTGAGCCAGTCACTGGGGATCATCAGCGCGGACGTGCCTTGCTGGCGGAGCGCACTCTTGAGCGTTTTGGCATCTAGCGCGGCTTCGCTCAGTAGGACGATCCGTTCGCCTTTGTTGGCATCGGGCAGGCTGACGGCCATCATTGGCGTGTCAGGATCCTCGATGACCGCCTTGACGGCGGTTTCGACGGCGCTGAGGCTCACCATTTCGCCGCCGATTTTCGCAAAACGCGTGTAGCGGTCGATGAGCGTCAAAAAGCCATCTTCATCGATGAAGCCTTTATCGCCAGTGACGTACCAGCGTTGACCGTCGACGGTTTTGAGTGCCTGCTCGGTACGCTGAGGGTCGTCGAGATACCCCTGCATTACCTGTGGCCCGCTGATCACGATCATGCCTGGCTCAAGGGTGGGCAGCTCCTCGAAGCTCTTAGGATCGACGACCTTGATGCTGGTGCCGGGGAGCGGCATACCGACGGTGCCGGGCTTATTGCCTTTTTGTACCTGCTGGTAGTGAACGCCTGCGGCGTCGGGCAGATTGACGGCCGCCACGGGGGCGGTTTCCGTCGCGCCGTAGCCTTCATAAATAGCTTTGCCGAATTTTTCCGCAAACCCTTCACGCACGCGATCGTCGAGTTTTTCTGCCCCGGCGACCACCACGCGCAGGCTCTTGAGCCTATCGGGCGTGACCTTCGAACTGCGGTTGAACAGTCGCAGCATGCTGGACGTACCGAACATGATGGTGGCGCTGTGTTTGGCGACCGCGTTGGCAACACCCGAGACATCGGTAGGGTCGGGATGACTGACGAGCGGCAGCCCCTCTATCAGTGGGAGTAACTGGGTGACGGTAAAGCCGAATGCGTGAAAGAGCGGCAGCGAGGCCATCACCACATCGTCGTGCTGGGTATTGAGCACGTCGGAGGTCTGTTTGATATTGGCCATCAAGTTACGGTGGCTGAGCATGACGCCTTTTGGCTGTCCTTCACTACCGCTGGAGAACAGAATAGCCGCCGTGGCGTCCGCATCCCGGCTATAGCAGAACAGCGCTTGTAACAACCAAGCGGGCAGCAGGCGTACGGCAAGAAACGTTCCGATGCGTTCCAATCGGGAGAAGCCTGCCTGCAAGTCTTCCAAGTAGAGCACCTGCTGGCCTTCCAGGAGTACGTCGACCGCCAGCCCCCGCTGGCTCAGTTTTTCCACGAAGCGCCGCGAGGTCACGACGGTACGTATATCGGCTTGCTGCAGCGCGTAGGCCAGGGCGGCTTGGCTAGTGGTGTAGTTCAAGTTCACCAGCGTTTTGCCCGCCAGCAGCGTAGCCATATTGGCCAGCACCCCGGCGGTGCTGGTAGGCAGCAGTAGGCCAAGCGTCGATTCATTGACGCTGCGATGGCGAAAGCGCTTGGCGAGCAGCAGGCTTGCAGTGAGCGCTTGGCCTGCGTTGAGCGGGCGACTCAAGGTGTCGGCCAACGCCGCTGCCCTGGGACGGCGCTTGACGCTGCGAATCCAAGCGCTGGGCAGTGTGGGGAGCTCATCGATGGCATGCTGCCAGGAGCGGGTGGCTTGCTCGAAAATGCGCCTCTTCAACACATCGGCAGGCGTGTTGTTAGGCAGCGGTTTGCCAAAAGCGACGACGACCGAGCGGTGCAGCGGCGCGTTACGTAGCTCTTTGAGCTTGCTCGACGAGCGTGAGAACTGGCTGCCCCACAAGCCGCGCAGATAAAATGGCACGATGCGCACGTCTGGGTGGGTCTGTTGACAAGCACGCTCATAACCACGGCGCAGCTCGCCGAGCTGGCCGTTGCGGCTGATCGCTCCTTCGGGAAACAGACACACCACTTCACCGGCGTTGAGCTGTTCGGCAACGGCGGCCAGGGCGTTCTCTGCCCCAGCGCCGCGCTCGATGGGAATGCAGCCCAGCGCTTTGAAAAACCAACGCAAGTACCAACGCTGATAAATGCTTTTCAGCATGACGAAGCGTACCGGGCGCGGGCTGGCAATTTGCACCATGGCCCAGTCTACCCAGCTAATGTGATTGCCCAGCAGTAGCACGCCACCCTGGGCGGGCAGATTCTCGAGCCCGTGAACGTCCACTTTATAGCGACGGGTGAGCAAAAAGCTCAACATGAAGCGCACTAGGCTCTGGGGCAGTTTGAAAATCGTATAGCCACCGCCCACCATTGCCACGCTAGCGACCAACAGCAGCAAGTAATGGCTGTCCACGCCTGCCAGCGCAAACAGTGCAGTGAGCACCAAAAAGCCCAGCATCGAGAGGTTTTGTATCCAGTTATTGGCCGCGAGTACCGTGCCTAGCTCGTGGTCTGCCGCATGAAACTGAATCAAGGCGTTGAGCGGCACGATAAACAGCCCGCCCATCATGCCAATGAACACGAAGTTCAGCGCTTGGCTCGTGGGCGTCGTGAACAACGGCAAGCACCACAATCCCACCGCGACGCCCACGGCCCCCAGAGGTATTAAGCCGGTTTCGATGCGATTGCGGGAGAGCCTGCTGGCTAACAGCGAGCCCAGGGCGATGCCGATACCGCTGGCGGCGAGAATGGCTTGTAGCACCAGCGTGTTCTCGATGCTGAGCGCCTCTTTGGCATAAGCGGGGAAGGCGGCCAGCAGCACTTGCCCGACCGACCAGAACGTCGCTAAGCCAATGATGGAGAGCCGTAGCACAGGCTGATGGGCAAGAATGCTTAAATTCTCTTTCAGCGCGGCGCCGCTACGGTAACGGGCCCAGGTGAGCGGGGTAGCCGCCGGCTGCGCGTCGTCCGGCTTGAGCCGATAAAGAGCGACGACCTGCAGGCCGCTATTAAGCACCAGCAGCCAGCCCAGCGGGGCAATATTGCGTAACAGCTCACCTGGCGTGTGGACGCTAGACGTCACCCAGTGTTCGAAAAGGGCGGTGAATGCCACCGTTCCGGCCAGAATGGCACCAATGGTCACCGCCTGAACGAGCCCGTTGGCTTCGGCGAGCCTCGGTTTACCAAACAGTCCTTTCACTAAGCCGTACTTGGCGGGCGAATAGAACGCCGACTGAATGGCCAGCAGCAGCGTCATTGCAAAGGCAAGCCAAAACCAGCCTTGGTAATAGGCAGCCGTGATGCCTAGCGATACCGCTACCGCCGCCCAGGCGGAGAGCCTGAGCACGCGTACTTTGGGCGTGCTGTCGGCCACATGGCCTGCCGGGCTGAATAGCAAAATGAACGGCAGCAGAATCAGCGCGTTCACCAAGGCGGTGAGCACGACTTGAGTCGCGCCATCATAGCTTTTGAAAATCGTATTCTGAATGACGATTTTATGCCCGAGATCTACGAAAGCGTTGAGAAAAATGGCCATCAAGTAGGGCCAAGCGCCTGCAATGCGCAGCAAAGGTTGCATGGTGTGTCGCCTTAATCGCCGAAAGTGTAGGCACTGTCGGCAAATGGGGTGAGCGTTGCAATACTCACCGTTCAAGTTGCGTTATGGGGGCTTTCCGGTATCGTTATACGCTACTTTTCCACGTGTCGGAGGCCCTGTGAGCCAAACCAGCGCGCTTATCGATACGTTGAAGCGCCAACTGCGCGCCCAAGGTTACACCTATGCCGATGTGGCGCGGTGGCTTGAACTGAGCGAAGCGTCGGTGAAGCGGCTGTTCGCAGATAAGCACGTTACCTTAGAGCGCTTGGAAATAATTTGCGACCGGCTCAATCTGGAATTTTCTGAATTGATCAGCGCCATGCACGCCGATGAGCAGCGGGTGCAGGAATTGACCCAAGCGCAAGAGCAGCGCATCGTCGACGACCGTGAGCTGTTTTTGGTGGCGGTATGTGTGATCAACGGCTATCGCTTCGAAGAGATTCACCACCAATATCGGCTGAGCGAGGTGCAGTGCATTCGCCATTTGCTGACCCTCGAGCAGTTGAAGCTCATCGAGCTGCTGCCAAGCAATCGTATTCGTCGACGGGTGGCGGCGAATTTTCGCTGGCGCCCCGGCGGTCCGATTCAGCAATTTTTCCAGCAGCACATCGCCACCGAGTTTTTTCAGTCGCGGTTCGATCGCGATACCGAAAAGCTCATGGTGCTCAATGGCCTGCTCTCCCAGGCGGGCAGCGCCGAATGGCAGCAGATCATGCAGCGCCTAGCCAATGAGTTTCACGCGCTGTGCGAACGAGAAAGCAACCTGCCCCTGCAACAGCGCTTTGGCACCACCTCGGTGCTGGCGGTGCGTCAGTGGCAGTCCACGCTATTTAAAGATGTGTCCCGCACTGCCATGCCCAACAAACGCCCTAACGAGACTTCTTTGTGACCCATCGATCCCCTTTTCAGGCTCTGGCCTGCCCGTTAGACGGCGAACCGCTCCATTTGGAAGGCGGCACCTGGCGGTGTGCGTCAAACCACAGTTTCGATGTGGCCAAACAGGGGTACGTGAATTTGCTGCCCGTTCAGCAGAAGCGTTCCACCGACCCCGGCGACAGCAAAGCCATGGTGGCGGCACGTCAGCGTTTTTTGGCGGCGGGTGAGTATGCGCCCATTGCCGAGGCGCTTAGCCAGGCGGTCGTGAGCCACGCCGATCAGACACAGGCAGAGACGTATTGCTGCCTGGATGCTGGCTGTGGCGAGGGGTACTACTTACGCCAGTTGGCCCACAACGTTCCCGAGTCGCAGGCGCTGTCACTATTGGGGCTGGATATCTCGAAGTGGGCGGTGCAGTCGGCGGCGAAGCAGGACGATAAACAGGCACCCATTTGTCGCTGGGTTGTCGGCAGTAATGCCCAATTGCCGATTCAGTCGGCAAGCGTGGATAGCGTGCTGTGCATGTTTGGCTTTCCGGTGTATAGCGAGTTTGCGTGTGTGCTTAAAACGGGCGGGCAGCTGATTCAGGTTGACGCGGGGCCGCAGCACCTGCGCGAGCTACGGAACATTATTTACCCCACCTTAAAACCTACTCGTGAGAAAGAAACCAACGTACCGGAAGGGTTTGCCCGCCGCGCTTCCGAGCAGATTTGCTACGCTATTTCGTTAGAAGGGGGAGACGTTATCCGCGATTTGCTGACCATGACGCCACATTTGTATCGTGCCAGTGCGGAGGGGCGCGAAAAAGCGGCTGCTTTAGATCAGCTGACGCTCACGATCGATGCCCAGCTCACCGTATGGGAGAGGGATTGACGTATAAACGCAAAAAGGCCCGCCGAGGCGGGCCTTTTTGTTGAACCGTTCACCTAGAGGGCAAAGGTTCTAGCAATCTTATCAGTGCTATCGAAAGCGATAGAACTTAGGAGATTTGCTTGATGTTAGACGCCTGAAGGCCTTTTTTGCCCTGGGTAACGTCGAAGGAGACGTTAGCGCCTTCTTGCAGGGTTTTGAAGCCGTCGGCCTGAATTTCGGAGAAGTGTGCAAACAGGTCGTCACCACCGTCAGAAGGAGCGATGAAGCCGAAGCCTTTGGTGTCGTTGAACCATTTAACTGTGCCAGTTGCCATTGTGTAGATCCTTTTGCGCGAATGCGCTGTCGTAAAGTTCCTGGTATGACCCAGATGAAGTAGCGGGTGAAACAAGGAATACAAGATCAGGCAGCCGAAAAAGATCGTACGCTTCTGAAACCATGCTGCTTGCTAACCACTGGCGCTACAGTGTCATGCTTCCAGGGTTAGGTCAAAGCCTTTCGCGTTTATTTTACGATGACCGCTGAGCGTCAATCATTTCCAGCCCATCTTCCAAATGCTGGCATCTTTGAGTGCTTGCCAGGGCAGCGTGCTTTCTCGGTGGGAGTGCACCGCTTCAAGCACCACGTCAACGACATTTTCCTCCTCGTCACGGAGCAGTTGCGTCACGATGAAGTGTTTCTCCTTATGTCGGGGAGTCACGGCAGTCCATTTGCTGTGGTGTAACTTGTTGGGGTTGATGCGGTTCATCAAAGCTCCAAGTTCAGTAGATCGGCAGCGTTCGTGAAGGAGGCTGTGCGTGTGGTCAAAGGGGCCGTGCTAAGCTATTTCACCTACGTGACATGCTCACGCGCTATCGCTCTCTATGTCAGCCATTCATAGTGATGGTTCATGGCATGGTAGGTTCCACGGATTTATCTGGACAGGACATTCAATGACATATCTCTGGAAGCGCTATCTTCAAGCATCGCTCATCCTCCGTGTGACGATTGCGCTGATACTGGGCGTGCTGGTGGGCATCGTGGGTGGTGACGAAGTGACCGTTTGGCTAGCGCCCGTGGGGGATTTACTGCTCCGGCTACTGACGTTTCTGATCGTTCCCATCGTGCTGTTCACCCTCATGGTTGGGGTGAACCAATCACGGGAAGGCAGTGCCGGCCGTGTGGGCGGTAAGGTGTTCCTCTACTACTTAGGCTCTTCTGCGCTGGCCATTACGGTGGGGCTGACCGTTGCCACTCTATTTAGCCCGGGCAGCGGCATGACGCTCAACGACAGCGCGAGTTTTTCGGTGCCCGACAACCCTGGCGTGATCGATGCTCTGCTCAACATCGTGCCGAACAACATCGTGGGTGCCTTTGCCGAGCTCAATATGCTGGGCATCATCTTTACCGCGCTGGTGTTTGGTATTGCGCTGCTCAAAATGCGTCAGTCGGAGCAGCAGCATGCGCTGGGTGAGCAGCTTTACCAAGTGATCGAGGGGCTGAATGCCGTCACGCTCAAAGTGATGTCGGGCGTGCTGCATTTTGTGCCCATTGGCGTTTTTGCCATCGTTGCCGAAACGGTGAGCCAGCAGGGTATGGAAACACTGCTGTCGTTGGGCGATATGGTAATGGTGCTGTATATCGCACTCGGAGCGCAGCTATTGATTTACTGTGCGGTCATGCTGCTGTTCGGTGTGAGGTTGCGCACCTTTTTCGGTGAGGCGCGCACGCCGATGGCCACTGCATTCGCAACCCAAAGTAGCTCCGGTACGTTACCCATCACGATCAACGCCGCACAGCGGCTGGGCATTCCGAAAAGCATTTATGGCTTTAGCTTGCCGCTGGGGGCAACGCTCAATATGGACGGTGCCGCCATCCGTATTGCCATTTCAGCGGTGTTTGCCGCCAACGTCATGGGAGCTCCTCTCGACTTCATGAGCATGGTGCAAATCGTACTGATTGGTACGCTGGTCACGGTGGGCACCGCCGGGGTGCCGGGTGCGGGCATTATCATGATCGCCACCGTGTTCGCGCAAGTGGGGCTGCCCATTGAAACCGTGGCGCTACTCACTGCCATCGATGCGTTGGTCGGCATGGGGGCAACGGCGTTGAATGTCACGGGGGATTTGGTGGGTACCTCCGTGATTGCCAAAAGTGAAGGGCATTCACTCGCTGAAACGCCTGACGAAGCGGGCGGTCAGGCGGCGGAAAACGGTTGATACGCGTTTTGACGATAGGAGTACACCATGATTCACGAACGTGAGTATCGTTATTTGCAGCGTGCCGTGGTACTAGCTGAAGAGGCGCTCGATGCGGGAGACGAGCCTTTTGGCAGCGTATTGGTCAGCGCTCAAGGCGAGATACTGGCGGAAGACCGCAACCGCATTGCTGGCGGTGACGCGACGCAGCACCCTGAATTTGCTCTAGCGCGTTGGGCGGCGAATCATCTCACGCCGGAAGCGCGTGCGGCTGCGACGGTGTATACCTCGGGTGAACATTGCCCCATGTGCGCGGCCGCCCATGGCTGGGTGGGGCTGGGGCGCATTGTTTACGTCAGTTCGACCGAACAGTTATGTCAGTGGCTCGCCGAGTGGGGCGTGGCCGCACCGCCCGTGGCAACGCTATCGATCAACGAAGTAGTGCCAGGGCTTACGGTAGAAGGTCCGGTACCTGGCCTGGACGAGCAGGTTCACGCTTTGCATCGCCGTTTGCACGGCAAGTAACCGAGCCGTATCAGCTAGGGTTAAAGAGAACTAGGGTTAAAAGAGAACGCCGCTTTGCGCAAGGCAAGGCGGCGTTTGTTAAACTCAATACGTCACGAGTGGCTAGTGCTTAAGAATGACGTAGAAGGCGTGGATGATGCCTGGAATGAAGCCAAAGAGCGTCAGCAGGATGTTGAGCCAGAAATGTCCCTTAAAGCCGACCTCGAAAAATACCCCGAGTGGGGGAAAGATCACTGCAAAAATCATCTTGATCGGGTCAGTCGCGGTAAATGCCATGTAGCCTCCTTTGCTTACACGATGAAGGTGAAATCACCCTTGCGCCAGTGTAGAGCGAATCCAGTCACTTGGCGAACGAGCCACTTGGCTGTATGACTACGTTACCGTTTGATTGTTCCCTACAGAGCGCTAGAGCGCTGATTATTCACTTGAATATCGTTTGGAAAGGATGCCATGAATCGCTACTTCACCCCTTCGCTGCTGCTCATTAGCTCGGCTCTAACAACGCCCGTATGGGCGCAAACCGCGACCCAGGCCGCGCTCCCCACCGTCGAAGTCAACGCGCCTCGGTTGTCGCGAGAGCTCTATGCCACGCCGGCCGCTGTTTCAACCATCGATCGCGATGCCATTGCCCAAGGCCAGCAGCGGGTGCGCCTGGATGAGTCGCTCGATCGCGTGCCGGGCGTGTTCCTGCAGAATCGCGATAACTTTGCCCAGGGGCAACGTATCTCGATTCGTGGCTTTGGTGCCCGTGCGCCGTTTGGGGTGCGGGGCATTACGGTCATGGTGGACGGCATCCCTTATACGTTGCCGGATGGGCAGGCCCAGTTGGACGCCATCGATCTGGACAGCGCCGAGCGCATCGAGGTGATTCGTGGGCCGTCGTCCGTGCTGTATGGCAACGCGGCGGGAGGGGTGATCGACATTACCACCGCTGACGGGCGCGACAACCCTGGCACGCGGCTGCGTGTAGGCGCTGGAAGCGATGGGTATCAGAAAGTGGCGCTGCAAAATGGTGGCGTACAGGGGGATTGGTCGCACCATATCAGCCTCACCGCGCTGAACGTGGATGGCTACCGGGAGCAGAGTTCTACCGAGAAGTATCTACTCAATGCCAAGCTGCGCCGTGAGTTGGGCAGTGATCGAGCACTCACCGCCATCATCAACTTGCTGGATAACCCTCGCTCGGAAGACCCCGGCGCGCTCAACGCCCGCGAGGTTGCCGAAGGGCGCGACCAAGCCGCACCGAACTCGCTGGCGTTGGATGCCGGTCAAACCGTCGACCAGCAGTTGATCGGGCTGCAGTATGAGGATTTAGCGGCCGGAGATGGGGAGCTGTATCTGAAAGGCTTCATCGCCCAACGGGATTTCGAGCAGCAGCTGCCGTTCGTGGGCAGCAGCCGCTTGGGTTATCAGCGCGATTACATGGGGGCCAGCGCCGAGTATCACCATGAAGTCACGCTAGGCAGCCTGCCGCTGAATTACATCGTCGGGGTGGATGCCGCGCGTCAGAAAGACGAGCGCTTCCGTAACGCTGTGAATTCGCAAGGGGCGGTGGGCGAGCCGCTCGCCGATGAAACCCAAACCGCGACCTCCACTGGCGTGTTTGCCCAGGGAGATATAGCGCTGTCTGAGCCGCTGACGCTGTCGTTGGGCGCGCGGTTTGATCGGGTGGATCTCGATGTGGATGACGATTTTGCCGCCGACGGTGACCAGAGTGGCCAGCGCACCTTTAACGAGTGGAGCGGCTCTGCCGGGCTGAGTTACCGCTACCGCCCGCAGCATCAGGCGTATATCAACACCGGCACGGCCTTTGAGACCCCCACGTTCTCTGAGTTTGCCAACCCGGCAGGGGGTGGCTTTAATCCTAGCGTGGAACCGCAAAAAGCCTGGAACCGTGAAGTGGGGCTGCGTGGTTACATCGCACCGCTGGCGCTGGATTACGATGTGGCGTTCTTCTCCGTCCGCGTGCGCGATGAGCTGGTGCCCTACGACGAAGGCGGCCGCACGTTCTACCAGAACGCCGGGGATACCAATCGTGATGGTGTCGAGCTGGCGCTGGGCTGGCAGTTGGCCGACCAGTGGCGCTTGGACAGCGCGCTCACCCTGGCGCGCTACGAGTTCGATGAGTTTGCCACGCCTTCTGAGCGTTTCGATGGCAACCGCATACCTGGGTTGCCGGAGCAAACCTGGGTGAGCCAGCTCACCTGGGAGAACCTCGGCGAGCGTTTTGCCACGCTGGAGACCGAGTATGTGGGCGATTTGGTGGCCGACAACGCCAACCAGACGGCGGTGGATAGCTACTGGCTGGTGAACCTGCGGGTAGGCGACGGCTGGCAGCTGAGCCCACAGACGCGACTAAGCGCTTACGTGGGCCTGCGTAACCTGCTGGATGAAGAGCACTACTCAAACGTGCGCTTGAACGGCACCTTTGGGCGCTTTTACGAACCTGCTCCAGGGCGCAGCGTCTACGGTGGCCTAGAGCTGAGTTTTTAAAACTGACGACGCTTTAGACTGCCGCATAACACGAAAAGGGCGGCCCATGGCCGCCCCTTGTCTATCTAGCTGACTCCGTGGAGCGAGCGGTTACTGCGGTAACGCGTAGCCAATCACGTAGTCACCCATCTTGGTACCAAAGGTACCGTGACCGCCCGCCGTCACCACCACGTACTGACGACCGTCGGCGCCGGTATAGGTCATCGGCGTGGCCTGACCACCGGCGGGTAGGCGCGCTTTATAAAGCTCTTCACCCGTGGTGATGTCGTAGCCGCGCAAGTACTGATCCAGCGTCCCACTCAAGAAAGAGACGCCGCCAGCGGTGGTCAGCGGGCCGCCCAAGGCGGGAACGCCGACGTTCAACCCAATCGGCAGGTCAAAAGGCATACTGTCGCGGGTAGTACCGTTACGATGTTTCCACACCACTTGCGCCTCTTGCAGGTCGATACCCGCCACATCGCCCCAGGAGGGCGCTTGGCAGGGTAAGCCCAGTACGGAAAGCAGCGGGCCTAGCTCTACCGCATAGGGCGCGCCTTCGTTGGGCTGTAGGCCCTGCTCGCTGGCGGAGCCCTGGCCCTCTTCTACTTGGTCGCGGGGGACCAGTGTCGATACGAACGCGAGGTACTTCGCACCGGTAAACAGCGCCTGGCGCTCAGGATCGACCGCAACGCCACCCCAGTTCATTACCCCCACATTACCCGGGTAAACGATGCTGCCTTCCAAGGAGGGCGGCGTGTACTGGCCTTCGTAACGCAGCGAGCGGAACTGGATGCGGCACATCATTTGATCGAAGGGTGATGCGCCCCACATATCCCGTTCGGTGAGCGGCGGTGGTAGCAGGTTCAGCGCTGAGCGAGGCTGTGTCTCTGCGGTCCAGTCGCCGTCGATGGCCCCCTGCGGCGCGGGCACTTCGTCGATCGGCACGATCGGCTCGCCGGTTTCCCGGTTGAGGACGTAAAGGCTGCCCTGCTTGGTGGGCTGAATCACGGCGGGCTGGGTGCCGTTAGCCGTTGCTAGGTCGATCAGAACCGGCTGAGCCGGGGTATCCATGTCCCACAGGTCGTGGTGAACGAATTGGTAAACCCAGGCCACTTGGCCGTCGTCCAGATTCAGCGCTACGAGTCCTGCGCTATACGTTTCATCGTTTTCAGAGCGATCGGCACCGTACTGATCCGGCGTGGCGTTGCCCATGGGCAGATACACCAGCCCTAATTCTTCATCGACGCTGATGGGGGCCCAAACGTTGGGAGAGCCGCGGGTATAGGTGTCACCCTCGTCGAGTGGGGCGGTGTTATCGGGGTTGCCGCTGTCCCAGTTCCACACCAGCTCGCCTGTGTGCACGTCGAAAGCGCGAATCACGCCGGAGGGCTCGTCGATGGAGCTATTATCGGTGACATGACCGCCCAAAATGACCAAATCTTCCGTCACCGTGGCCGGCGAGGTGGAATAGTAGCCGCCAGGGGCGAATTCACCAATGTTATTGGTAAGATCGATCTCGCCGTTGTTGCCAAAGCTTTCGCAGCGCTCGCCGGTATCGGCATTCAGCGCAATCAGACGGGCATCGGCCGTCGGCAAATAGAGCCTGCGCGGGCACATCACGTCCGTGGCGCTGAGCATGGCAGCGTCATCGTCGGATGCCAGCGAGGAATCATCGGCCAAACCACTGATGAAAAGCAGAAAGGCTAGATCCAGATCGAACTGGCTGCCATCATCGAACAGCGAGCGCGCCGAAGCGGTATCGTCGGCGGGTGACGTAGTGTCATCGTTCGGGCTGCTTTCGGTGCGCTCGGCTGCGTAGTTTGCAGCATCGTAATAGGCGAGGCCGCGGCAGGTCATGTGGGCCCAGCCGGAGAAGTCGTCGGCACCCATGGTGCTGATATTGGGATCGAACTCCCACAGAGTTTCGCCGGTTTCCGGTGACAGCGCCATGGCACGGCTATGCGACGTGCAGATGTACAGACTGTCGTTCACTTTCAGCGGCGTATTCTGGTTGGTGATTTCCGGCGGCGCATTGGGGCCAGGCTCATCGCCGGTTTGAATGCGCCACACCTCTTCCAGCTCGCTAACGTTCTCGGGCGTAATTTGGTCGAGTGACGAATAGTGGGTACCAGCATTAGTACCGCCGTAGGCAGGCCAATCGTCACCCGCGACCTGGGCCGGGTTGACGGCTTCGGTGTTATTGGCGGACTCGATGCTGCCCTCGATGGTGCCTGGGTAGCTAAACTGGCTGGCGATGGCGACGATGATAGCGGCGCCAATGCTGGCCATAAGGGCGAGACTGCCACCGCGCGAGTTGAGCGGTTTGCGCCACCATGGCAAAAGCATGATGAGGCCGATGAGGCATGGAATGGCGACCCTGGGGACCAACTGCCACCAGTCTAGGCCGACTTCCCAGAGCGCCCATCCCAGGGTGGCGAACAAAATGAGGGCGTACAGCCAAAGCGCTGCGCCTTTGCGCAGGGCAAGCAGCAGTCCGGCGACGGCCACGGCGATCCCCGCGATGACGTAGTAAGCGCTGCCGCCTAGCATGAGCAGCTTAACGCCACCCACGGCCAGGGCGATGCCAGCTAACGCCAGCAGCAAGCCCAGCAGTAGCGCTGGCCATTTGCTGCGAGCACGTGTGTGTTCATCCATGAGGTAAACCCCTGTTAACAACGAGTTGATGCCGCTTGCCGGTCAAGGTGTGCGGCGGCTCCACAACGTGCCCTAACCCATCGGCAACGCCGATGGGTTAAAACACACATTGATTGGCTGTGATTTTAATAATCAATTCGCTTTTGGTCTAATGATTTGCTGGCTAATTAATGCCCATAAAAACGCCGCGCTATTCAACATAGCGCGGCATGGCGAGGTTAAAAGAGATGAGGAGCAGATTTAACCTAGCGTAATGGGCTGGAAAGCGGGGTGATCAGGCCGATAGCTTGACCAGCATCTTACCGGTATTGCCGCCCTCGAAGAGTGCCAAGAAGGCATCTGGGGTGCTCTCCAATCCCTCTTTGATCGTCTCTTTGTAGTCCAGTTTGCCATCGGCTACTTGAGGAGCCACTTCGTTCAAAAAGTAGCGATAGCTGGACCAGTGATCGGCGACGATGAAGCCCTGCATCTTGGCTTTGCGAACCACCAATTGCGACAGGTTGCTCGGCCCAGGTGTAGGCGTTTCGGCGTTGTAGCTATCGATCATGCCGCAGACGGCAATGCGCGCACCCTCGTTGAGCTGGCTGAGTGCCGCTTCGAGGCAGATACCGCCCACATTCTCGTAATAAACATCGATACCATTCGGGCTGGCGAGTTTGATGGCATCGCTGAGCTCTTGAGCGCTGCGATCTCGGTAGCTGACCGGCTCGACGCCCAGCGACTCTAGCCAGGCAAGCTTGTGAGCAGCGCCTGCGATACCCACCACGTGACAGCCTTTTGCTTTGGCCAGCTGTACCGCCAGGGAGCCGACGGCGCCACTGGCAGCACTGACGAGGACATTATCGCCCGGCTTGCATTCGGCAATCAGATTGAGGCCTGTCCACGCCGTCATACCGGGCATGCCCAATACGCCTAGATAGGCTTGGTCGGGCACGTTCGAATCGGGCAGCGCTGTGACGCCATCTCCCGACAATTGTGCGATATCGCGCCAGCCCCCCATGTGGCTGACTTTATCGCCCACCTTGACGTCAGCGTGCTTCGAAGCGATGACTTCACCGATGGCTCCACCCTCCATGGGTTGGCCCAGTTCGAAAGGGGCGACATAGGTGCGTATGCCCGACATTCGGCCTCGCATGTACGGGTCGACCGATAGCCAGTGATTACGAATGCGCACTTCGCCATCCGCTAACTCGGGTAACTCCTGGGTCTCTAGCGAAAACAACTCGCGCTTGGGTAAGCCGGTGGGATAGTCGGTAAGCGTGTAAAAACGAGATTGCATGGCTGCCTCCTGCATTGAAGTAAGCGTCGTGTTCCTTGCAGAGTAGAGACCATTAGCAAGCTTGCAAGTTCGTCAGGTGACCAAGACACATAAAAAAGCGGCCCGAGCGGGCCGCTTTGTTCAGCAAGGGCTGCTACATGGCAGCGCTGATCGTTTAAGGGGTATCACACGCTTGCGGGTGTGTTATCCGTTAATCTACCAGAGTGATCATCACGGGGGCCGTACCTCGGCGAATCATCCCGAGGGCTCGCGCTGCCCGTTTAGAAAGGTCGATCACGCGTCCTTTTACGAACGGGCCACGATCATTGATCATGACTTCGACTTCTTGCCCGGTATCGGGGCGGGTGACCAGCACCTTGGTACCGAAGGGCAGACTCGGGTGCGCTGCAGTCAGCGCTTGTTGATCGAAGGGTTCGCCACTGGCGGTGGTGGCCCCTTGGAAGCGGTCGCTATAGAAAGAAGCCACCCCTTCTTGTAACTCAGTTTGCGCATTGGTTTGATGAGCAACTGCTTGATTGGCCGTCAAAAAAAGCAGTGCGACTGCCAAGCAGGTCGTTCGTAGTCGGTGTTTATGGGCTCCCATAGGAGTACCTCAGTGGTTCGTAAAGCGGACTCCGCATTCGTCGACGAGGTGCCGATAGGCGTATGGATAGTAGCTTGCCATTCAAGGGTCGGCAAGCTTTAAGAAGATCGGCACAATTACCCCCATAATTGCGCTTTTTATCAATATGCGCTACACCCTTGCGTTTCAGTAAGTTAGGCATCTCCCAATGAATCGGAGTAATGACCCTGCGTCAGCGCCGCCATATTTTTCATCAAACGCTCACTTTAACTCGTTAGACGCCTTATAATTTATCAACATCATTGATATTGACTATCACTCAACCCACCCTCGCCAATGAACAAGGATGCCCCTATGGCTAAGTCTTCTTCACTGACTCTTTTGGTTGTGGCGGTCGGCGGCGCTGCCGTTGGTTACTTCGCCGCGCAAACGTTGCCCAGCGTGACCCCCTCGTCAGAAGAGCCCGACGCAGACACCACTACCGAACAGGAAGCGATGCCTGCGGCCCTTCAAGGCCTGGACTATCTCACCTTGGGTGAGCGCTCGCGGGGCGAAATCACCTCCGCCAGCGAGCTCAATGGCAAAGATGGCAGCCGCTTTACGCGTTATGCCATTTCATTGGAGGAAGAGGCACTGGTCGAGGTATCGTTGAGCGGTGCGCTACAAGGCACGGTAGCGCTATATGACGATCAGCTCCAGCTATTGGCTAACGCAGAGACGGTGCGTCATCGTATCGAAGAGGGTGGCGATTACATCGTCGTCGTAAGCGGTGCCGATGCTCATAGCTATGGTCCGTTCAACGTCAGCAGCCGTACCATCGAGCTGAGCGATGCGGATAGCATGACCGTGGGCACCCCCGTCGACAGTTGGCTCGATGCCACCGAGCGCGAGATCACACTGACTATCGAAGAAGCGGGCATGTACCAAATCGAGATGCGCGCGGATGACTTCGATGCGTACCTCGAGCTGGAAGGCCCCAACGGTTACTATCGCGAAGATGACGACAGCGCCGGTAATTTGAACGCACGCATTACCGATTTTCTCGCCCCGGGTGAGTACACCCTGACCGCACGCTCGGCCTATGGTGACGGCAATGGCCTGTTCACCTTGGCGGCCGACCCCCGCGAACTGCCGGATGACGGAGAGCTACGTAACGACGGTACCGTCGTGCCCAACGAGACGCTAAGCGGTTGGTTCAGTGGCCAAGACCTAACGTACGACTTAGAAATCGACGAAGCGGGCATGTATCAAATCGATATGAGCTCCAGCGATGTAGACGCTTATTTGATACTCGAAGGCCCCAACGGTTACTTCCGCGAAGATGATGACAGCGCCGGTAACTTGGATGCGCGCATTGCAGATTTCCTAGCGCCGGGCTCTTACCAGCTAACCGCGCGCACGGCCTATGGCACCGACAGTGGACTTTTCACCCTGGCCATCGAACCCCGCGAACTACCGAACGGCGTCGAGCTGCGTAACGACGGCGCGATCACGCCAGACGAAACGCTCAACGGCTGGTACAGCGGTGAAGCGTTGACCTACCAGCTCACGCTAGAGGAGAGCTCGCTGGTCACGCTGACCATGACGTCCAACGATTTCGATACGTACCTCGAGCTGTATGGCGAAGGCGTGTCCTATACTGATGACGACAGCGGCGGTGGCACCAATGCTCGCCTGGAGCAGGCGCTACTGCCTGGTACTTACACGGTGAGCGCACGTGGCTTCAGTGCAAGCGGCAGTGGGATGTTCGAACTGCAGGTGGAGACAGAGCCCACCGAAATGCAGCCGGACACCTAAGAATCGCCCACGCGTGACGGTGTTTCCAACAGCGCCCCTGCCATACTGCAGGGGCGCTGCCGTTCTACCACGACCCGCTCGCCTTATCAGGAAGCATGATCCACAAGGAGGTTATGATGTTACGCACGTTCAAAACGCTAGGTGCAGGGCTATCACTCGCCGGAACGCTATTACTAGGTGGCTGTTTGGCCGCTGATAAGCCTCCCCGCGAGCCGATTGCCTTGGCCTCGCTGGCCGTGGAAAAACAGTACGTGGCGCCAAGTTGCCAGGCCGAGCAGTGCTCGACGGTGACTGTCTCGGCACTGACGTTTCCTCAATCGTCCACACTGAGTGACGCCTTACGAACACGCTTGCTCACTCTAGGCATGCCCATTAGCGACGAGGAAGCGGCGCAGCCTGCACAGAGCTGGGACGAGTACGCCGATCGTTTCTTGGCCATGGCGGCGGAAGATAATCGTGTTGCGCCAGGCCACATGACCAGCGAGGCATTGTTGGAAGCGTCGGTCTACGCGCGTCACCACGATCTACTAGTGATCGAGCTGAACAGCTATGTGTACCACGCAGGTCAGGCTCATGGACTGCCGCTGACGGACTATATGGTCATTGATGAGCGCGAACATCGTGTCGTCGAGCCCGACGAGATGCTGATAGAGGGGCAAGCGGCTGCTTTCGATGCGCTGTTGAAAGAGGCACATCGGCGCTGGATCACCGAGGCGGGCTTCGATGAGCAGTTTGCCGTTGACTGGCCGCTTAGCCAGAGCCGCAACATTGCGCCGCTGGAGGATCGCTGGGAAGTGACCTACAACGTCTATGAGATTGCGCCTTATGCGGTGGGCCAACCCACGCTCACCCTCCCTCTTGATGCGTTGGCGGGGATAGCCAAGCCCCGCTACCTAGGGCAATGACGCGAATCGAGCAATCGCACCTAATGGCTTAAAACAAATCGCCGATGATCGGCTACGCTGAGAAGCAGCGGCCCGCATGAGACGTGCTGGTCGCTGCTTTTTTATTCTTCCACGTAGATCGATAGGCATGGACCGCTTATGACACTCGATACGCAAGCCGCTCGGCAGGTGCAGCTACTGGTCGTTGACCCAAAGGGGCATTTGCTGCTCAAACGCGATGAGTCGCTTGACCATTGGACGCCATTGGGCAGCGCATTAGCACACGATGATGATTATCCAGCCGCAGCGATACGCCTGCTTTATGCAGATGTCGGGCTTGTCTGTCCTTTAGGTCCATTACTTCGTCAGCGCCGACAAACCGATAGCGCAGGCCAGCCCTTCGAGGAGCGCTTTTTCCTTGTGCGCTGCCCCGACACTCAGCCGACCCCCCACAGAAGCCTTCAAGGCACGCGGTTATTGGCCCACGGCGGCGGCACTGCGCCTGGTTTTGCATGGTGGTCGCTCGCGCAGATGCAGAGCGCCGAACAGGAGGCCTTTTCGCCCTCCTGGTTGCCCGAGCTACTGGCCAGCGTGCTGTTTAGCGAGATGATGATGCCCACCTCAGCGGCCCGCCTTTAAGCAGCCCACTACCACCAGTAGCGCGGCGGTGGGAAGCCGCCAGTCAAGCACGCTCATGCCGGCCAAGACCAGCAGCAGCGCTGCCAGAATGGGCACGCCGTAAGCCAAGCTGCCCACGAGGCTAGCCTGACCAAAGCGCAGCGCTTTGTCCCACGCCACCATGGCGATGCCGTAGGGCCCCAAGCCCAACGCGATACCGGCCACCAACGCTTCACCACGGGGAAGCGCAACGCCGCCCTCGAGCCAGACACTCCCAAGACAGGTGAAGGCGCAGGCTATTAGCAGCAACCGCGGCAGTAGCGGCGTCAATGCGATGGGAGCCGCTTGACCCAGCCATGAGTAGAGTGCCCAGCAGCACGCCGCAAGCAAGGCCAACCCATAGCCCCAAGCCACACCGCCGAAGCCGCCGTTGAACGCCTGGGGCAGCAGCAATATAGCCGCGCCCGAAAAAGCAATCAGCGCCCCGGCCACACTGGCCCAATGCAATCGGCCCCAGCGGCTCCACTGGCTCAACAAGACGAACAGTACAGGCCATGTATAGGTGATCAGCGCCGCCTCTGCGGCGGGAGCAAGACGCATACCAATGAAGTAGCTACTGACGGCGCCTACGATCAGCAGCGGAATACCTAGCCAAACGCCCAGCGTCCAGCTCAGCGCGCAGCGGGCCATCGGCACGCGGCGACTCAGCGGGAGAGTCGCCAGTGCGCCTGCCAACAGTGTCAGCGCGGTTAGCTGAAGGGGTGCGGTGGCACGGGCAAGCTCCGCCATCAGGGGTGCCATGCTCCATAATGTGACGGCCACCAGGGCCGCACCGATACTGTAGGACGGGGATTGCAAAATCGATGAGTGACGGGTCTGCATCGCGCGTCTCCTTGTGTGTTGACTCACCCTGGTGGCAGCGAGCCTTGAAATACCTTCATGACGCGCAGCATACTCATCACAAACACATCAAGATAACGATCTTTTTTGATCGATAACATCGACAATGGTGATATATGAGGGCGCCTACCTTTGACCTAACGCTGTTGAGAACGCTGGTGGCCATTGCAGATACCGGCAGCGTTACTGCTGCGGCCAAACGGCTGGCGTATACGCAGTCCACCGTCAGCATGCAGCTACAGCGGTTGGAGGCGCAGTTGACGGTCAGCTTGCATGAACGAGAAGGGCGGCGGCTGCGCTTTACCCCAGAAGGAGAGCGTCTGCTAGCCCATGCGCGAAAACTGCTCGCCCTCAATGATGACGCCTGGAGCGATATGCAGGCCCGCCAGATTACCGGCGATCTTACGCTGGGCATTCCTGAGGATTACGCCTCGCTGCTGCCGTCGGTATTCGCGTATTTTCATCAGCTCTACCCGGCCGTGGGGCTGACGGTTCAGTGTGGGACCAGCGCGCATTTGGTCGAACAGGTGAAAGCGTCGGCGCTGGATTTGGCGCTGGTGACGCGCCAGCGGCACTCGCCCGGGGGCGATGTGATTCGCCGTGAGCCGCTGGTCTGGGCGGTGGGGGTGCATCAACAGCCCTCCATGAGTGATCCTATTCCACTGGCGCTTTACACTCCAGGCGCGGATGTATTTCGCGAAGTGGCCGAGCAGGCGCTGCAAGCCGCCGGGCGAGATTGGCGAGTGGCTTATACGAGCCAATCCATGGCGGGGCTAGCGCCGATTGTCACGGCAGGGCTGGCGGTAGTGGTGGTCACGCGCAGCATGCTCACGCCTATGCTGCGCCCGCTGGATGAGAGCAGCGGGTTGCCTGCACTGCCGATGATCGAGCTGGCGCTCCACCGGGCACCTCACCGGCCTTCCGAGCCCGCTCGTCGGCTTGGAGAATTGATCCGCGAACAGCTAGCGGCTTCCAGCGAAGCGTTATAAGGTAAACCGCTGGCTAATCATTATTTTTCTAACGGGTCGACGTTGCACTATGCTGACGGTGACGACATGGCTGGGCAGGGAGTCTTGAATGCACGAGTTAGATCACTACATCTATCCACACCGGGTGCTGCACTGGCTGGTGGCACTGGCGGTGCTGCTCTCGCTGGCGAGCGGCCTGACACTGGGGTTTTTGGGCTATGAACGCACCTTGGCGCTGGTCGGGAATACGCTGACCAACATGCTCTATACCAGCCATAAGACGCTGGGAGTAGCGATTCTGCTGCTGATGACGCTTCGCATCATCACGCGGGTCGCCTTCGTGGTGCCGGACCATGACCCGCCTTTGAACGCTTTCGAGCGTGTCCTCAGTACCAGCGTTCATCACTTGCTTTACGCGGGGCTGGTAGCGATGCCGTTGATCGGCTGGGCCGCCACGGCAACGGGCGGTTTTCCCGTGGAGTTCTTTCACTGGCATTTGCCGGGACTGCTAGGCAAGAACGAAGCACTCTCAGACACCCTCTTCATGTGGCACGAGCGTTTGGGGTGGGCACTGGTCGTATTGATCACACTGCACGTGGCGGGTGCGCTATTTCATTGGCGAATCAAGCGCGATAACGTCATGAAGCGCATGAGCCTGTTTGATTGAATGCCCCATCCCTGCAAATGTCACGCTGAACCGTAGCCATAAAAACGCTTGGTTTGGCGTGATTTTTGGGCATACATCTGACGATCGGCCTCTTTGAGCAGTTGGGCGAAAGTGGCGTTGCCGTCGCGGCTAAGAGTGACGCCGATGCTGATCCCTACGTGGATCATGGTTCCGCAGGGTAGTTTGATGGGGTCGCTCAGGGCTTGAGTGATGCGGCTGCAGATGTCCTCCAGCAAGCTGGGGTGTTGAATTTGCTCCAGCAGCAAAATGAATTCGTCGCCACCAAAGCGAGCACAGTGATCTCCCTCGCGTGCAATATGTTCTAACCGTTTGGCTACTTGCTGAAGCACGAAATCCCCTGCCTCATGCCCATACTGGTCATTGATCGGTTTGAAGCGATCCAAGTCGCACATGATGAGCGCGAGCGGTTCCCCGTGAGTATGGCTACGCGCCAGGGCAGCATCGGCATGCCGAACTAAGCCGTGCCGGTTGAGTAGCCCTGTCAGCATGTCGTAATTGGCGAGCTTCTCTAGTGCTTCGGTCCGAGTCGCCACTTTGGCTTCTAAAATGGCCTCTTGTTTTTTCAGCATCGCCACGGTATCGGTTTGCGCTTGCTCTTTTTGCCTCTTCAATTTATTGAAACGTGCCGCCAAGGCAAAGGAGAGCAGCAACATTTCGATGGCGGAGCCAATCTGAATGCCGTGGAGCGTGACGAAGTTGGCGGGCAATATACTCATATTACGCAGTGCAAACACGGCTGCGCCGAGTAAAAAGATCGACCATGCCACAACGAATAGGCGAGCACTGGGGACGCGTCGCCATGAGCAATAGAGTCCGCAAACCAGTAGTAGTAGGGCAGCCGTAAAGCCTGCGATATCCATCAATATCAGCGCCGGTTGGATAGGGATGACGAATACCGTGATGAGCACCCCCCAGCACACAAAGCGAAATCGCGTGAGCGTCCGGTGCCAACGTGGGCTATAACGCCACGTATTCAAAAAACTTTGGGCAAACAGCGTGGCCATAGCCGAAGCAAACGTAAACCCAATGGCTACGAGCCGGGCAGTCTGCTCACCAAGAAAGCTCCAGAAAATCAGCGTCCCCAAACCGTTGAAGGTCAAAATCGCCAACGTGAAGCCGAAGGCAAACAGCGAGTAGTAGAGAAAGACGCGTTCTTTGAGGCCAAAGAAAAGCAAAAAGTTATACAGCCCCAACGCAAGCAACATGCCGAAGTACGTGGCGAGCCAAAAATTGTGGCGGTCGTTTTGGGCGTAGAACGCTTCGGGCGTCATGACGCTGTAATTCAATACTTTGCTACCGACAGCCGAGACTTGACTATACAGCGTGACGGTTTCGTCGCCTGCTAAGGTCACAGGAAAAATGGCCTGACGATGAGCGAGGGCGCGCTCTGATAGCGGCAGGGCACTGCCGCTTTGCTGCACGTCGGTAAAGTGCGCCCTCAGCGTATAGAGCGTGACGTGATCCAAAAAAGGGTATTCGAACGTGACCAGCCACGTGGCAGGGCGTGGGGAGGGATTATGCAAGCGCGTGGTTAGCCAAGTGTCGCCTTGCGTATAGCCAAAGTGCAAATCAGATTCACTTGTAACGGGTTGAAAATCGTCCGTGCGGGCTAGCACATCACGCAGCGTCAGTGGGGTATCGGTATGCCAATAGCGGGTCACGTTATTAAGCGAGTAACGGTCGTGTTCGGGAGACGCCGACAGCGTATCAGCAGCGTTGACCTGACTGCCTGCAATGAGTAAGAGCGTAAGAAAAGTGGCAAATAGGCGCTTCAAACAACCGTTAGCATCCATAGCGTTCGCTTTCTTGATGTTTGTTGTTACTCCGCTCAGGCAACCCTGATCGCTAACGAAAAGGCGAGATAATGACGCCCCTTCCTATCAAACAGCATGACATCGTTCTAAAAACATTTTGATTGTAGACGCGTTTGTCCCCGAGTAGATGAGAATGATGCTAAAGCGTGAGATGGCTCAGCCTTTCGGTCAGCCGTTGTATCAACTGCCCACTGTGTCGCCAAAAGTGCCAATATAGGGGGACGGTCAATCCATGCCCTGGTGCAATGCTCACCAACTGACCTGACTGTAGCGACTCGGCGGCCTGCCGCTGGGGAATCATGCCATAGCCAATGCCGGCGGCTGCCAGCCGAACGAAGCCCTCTGATGAGGGGCATAAATGGTAGGGGAAATATCCCTGATAGCCCCACTGCGCTAAAAACTGATGCTGTAGCTGGTCGTGTGGGCCAAATACGATGGCCGGTGCGTGTTGAAACGCATTCAGGCTTGGGCCGTCCGGGAAATAGCGTGCCACGTAGGAGGGCGATGCCAACGGCTGATAGTGCATGTCACCGACGTGCAGGCAGCGAGCGCCGGCGATGGGCTGGGGAGTGGCGCACAGGCAGGCTGCCACGTCGCCATCGCGCAGTCGCTTCAGTCCAACGTCCTGGTCTTCGATGACCAAGTCCATCAGCACCCCTTCCGACTGACAAATATCCGCCACGGCATCGGCCCACCAAGTCACGACGCTGTCGGCATTGATGGCGATGCGCAGTCGCGGCGCGGCTTTTTCCAAGGTCGGAAGCGCCTCGTGTAAGTCCCGTTCTAGCAGCTGCACTTGCTGATAATGGGCAAGCAACCGCTGGCCTGCGGGCGTGGGTGCAAGCGTGGGGTGGCGCACCAGCACCGGCTGGCCCAAGCGGACTTCCAGCGCCTTTATCCGCTGTGAAATGGCCGACTGCGAGAGGCCCATCATGTCGCCTGCCCGCTCGAAGCCGCCGCACTCCACCACGGTGGCTAGGGCATGCAGTAATTTGTAATCCACCATGGCGTTCTCTCAGTGGTTGGCTAGGGCAGTTAAGCAACACTGCCGCGATGAGTAAAGGCGCGTGAGCCAAACTGCGTAAATGAAAATCAGTCTCTTTGTTTGACTTGGCAGAGAAGTGCGTCACAATTCGCCGCCTGTGCGTAAAGGGGATGGGGTATGGAATTATTGCGAGTGGTGTTTCGCCATTACCGCTGGCCGTTTTTGGGCGCGCTGGCGCTGAGCCTGATGAGCGCCGGACTGGGCGTGGGGGTGATTGCGTTCATCAACCAGCGGCTGATCGAAGCGGGTAGTGCCCTCCCTGCGCTGCCTCAATTTTTAGGGCTATTGGCGCTGCTGCTGGCGGTCACGCTGGGCACACAGCTAGCGCTCACCTTGTTGGGCCACCATTTCGTCTTCGACCTGCGCTCCCGGCTGGTGAAGCGGATTCTGGATACCGATATCGAACGGTTAGAGCAGCTAGGTAACGCCACCCTGCTGGCAAGCCTCTCCAGCGATGTTCGCAATATCACCATCGGTTTCGTTCGCCTGCCGGAGCTGGTGCAGGGCGTGGTACTCACGCTGGCCTCGGTGGCTTACCTTGCGTGGCTCTCACCGCAGATGGTGGTGATTACCGTGCTCTGGATGGCCTTCACCATGGGCGTTGGCTGGGTGCTGGTGTCGAAGGTGTATCGCCACTTTCATCAGGTGCGCGAAAGCGAGGATCGGCTGTATAAGGATTATCAATCGGCGATAGAAGGCCGCAAAGAGCTGGCGCTTAACCGTGACCGCGCACGGCGCTTTTTTGATGAATCCTACACGGAGAACGCCAAAGCGTACCGTCATCATATTATTCGCGCAGACACCTACCACCTCAGCGCCAATAACTGGTCCAACATCATGATGCTGGGCGCCATTGGCGTGGTGTTTTTCATGGCCAACGTGCTGGGGTGGGCAAGCCCTGCGGTGGCGGCCACTTTTGCTTTGACCCTGCTGTTTTTACGCACGCCCTTGATTCAGGCCGTGGGGGCATGGCCTACACTGATCAGCGCCCAGGTGGCGTTCGATAAACTGGCCAGCCTGGCGTTGGCCGAGTACCAGCCGGGTTTCGAGGTGGAGGACCGCTTCCACGATTGGCAGCGCTTGACGCTCACCAACGTGGTGTATCGCTACACCCCATCCTCCGGGGGGGAAGGCTTCCAGGTGGGGCCGCTCAATCTTACGCTGGCGCGTGGCGAGCAGGTGTTTCTGATTGGCGGCAACGGCAGCGGAAAATCGACGCTGGCGCGCCTGCTGTCAGGGTTGTACCGCCCGCAAAGTGGCCAAATCAGCGTGGATGGCAAGGAGCTTGGCCCTCCAGAGTGGGCGGCGTTTCGGGCGCGCTTTGCCAGCGTCTTTACCGATTTCCACCAGTTCGACCAAGCCATGGGGCCGAGTGGCCGCGTGGCCGACCCCGCGCTGGTCACGACCTGGCTCGAGCGGCTGCAAATGCACCAGAAGCTGGAGTGGCAGGCTGATCGCGTGGTGAATACACAGCTCTCGCAAGGGCAACGCAAGCGTTTGGCACTGCTGCTGGCGATTGCCGAGGAGCGGGATATTCTGCTGCTGGACGAGTGGGCGGCCGACCAAGACCCGCAGTTCAGGCGGCTGTTTTACCGCGAGCTGTTACCCCATTTGAAAGCGATGGGCAAAACCGTGTTTGCCATTAGCCATGACGACAGCTACTTCGTCCATGCGGATCGTTTACTGGAAATGTCCAAGGGGCAGCTGAGTGAGCTGACGGGAGAGCAGCGGGCACAGGCCAGTGAAGATGCGGTGGCGCAGATCAGCTCGTAACGAGCGGCTTATCCTTTGCGACGCGCTTGGCGGTCGCACCCTTCTAGCGGGCAATTACCGCATACGTCAAACTCATCGAGCAGGTAGCGCAGGCAGCAGAGCTTGCGCACCCGCTTGACCTCTCCGCTGCCGCTGGGTTGGTACGTACGTACTGGCTCATACAACGGGTTGCGCTGTCCGTTGAGGGTGCGCGACTCCAGCAGTGCACGCGTGGCGGCCAGGGCGTCTTGGTTGACCAGCGGGTGTGCTGCCAGGGCATTGACGTAGTAATCCACGTAGCCGCCTGCGTTGCTCCAAAATACCCGTGGTGCGGCCCCGGAAATGGCCGAGAGGCGCTCGATGAGCGGGGCCCAGTGCTGCTCGATGAGCGTGGCAAAGCGAGCAGCGGTGTCCAGCGTAGTAAAACGCTCGCCTTCATGGGGTAGCCAAAGCCCTTGAGTACAGCCTTCCTCATTTTGAATCACATAGAGATCATCCAGCCCGACGGGTAGGTCGCGATTCAGCAGCAGATGAGCGGTCAGCGTGGGAACGGTGAGGGTGCTGAAGTGCCATTTCGACCAAAGCGAGGCGATGGCGCGCTTGTCTCCATTCGGGTAGCGGCTGGCGTAGCGCGCCATGTCCTCTTCGAGCAGCGCAGCATTGCGCCAGCGAGACGCCTTGATAGCCCCCTGTGGCACCGCTCCTTCGATCAATGGCGGCGTAAAATGCTCAAGTGGCCCTTGATAGCAATCAGCGAGAGACAGTGGCAAGACGGTGTCGGGTTGGCGCAAAGCGAGAGGCATAACCGAACTCCAAGACGTGATAAGCGCACGTGAGTAGAGTCTCAGCATAAGCGATAATGCTTATCAGTTGAAGAGTTAATTGAGAACGACTCTTCTTCCAGCCGTGGCGTTCATTGCGCCACGGCTATGCGGTGTCCGCCATTGGGGTGCTGCATGACCTGCATGGGTAGGCCGTAAATGGCTTCTAACGTGGTATTTTGCATCAGGGCATCGGGCGTGCCGTGGGCCAGCAGGCGGCCACTGTGAAGCGCCATGAGTTCATCGCAATAGCGCGAGGCCATGTTAATGTCGTGAAGAACGATGATCACGCCCAGGTTCAGCTCGTCGCAGAGCTTACGAATCAGCGCCAATACTTCCATTTGGTGGGCGATATCCAGCGCCGCGAGCGGCTCATCCAACAGTAGAAAGCGGCTGCCCTGGGCAATCAGCATGGCCAGCCATACCCGCTGGCGCTCTCCGCCCGAGAGCGTATCCACTAAGCGGTCAGCGAAGGCTTCCGTGTGGGTGAGGGCAATCGCCCGCTCGATCGCCTCTTTGTCTTTTTGATTATGGCGACCCAGTAGACCGTGCCAGGGGTAACGCCCAAACGCCACCAGCTCGCGTCCGGTGAGATTTTCGGCACTGGGTAGATGCTGGGGCAGGTAGGCAACTTGACGGGCAAACTCACGATGCCCCCACGCCTGCAAAGGGCGTTCATCAAAATGAATGTCGCCTTCACTGACGGGCTGCTGCTGGGCCAGCAGCTTGATCAGCGTCGATTTTCCAGAGCCATTATGGCCAATCAGACCATACACCTTGCCTTCTTCAAAGGTGTGGTGAATCGGTTGAAGAAGGGGCTTGCCGTTGATGGCGAAGGTGGCACCCTGAACGTTAAACATGCGTCACTCCTGGCCAAGCGGGCATCGAGCAAATGAAAGATATATTGTATCGCTAATAGTTATCATTTAGAAATTTTTCCGTGACCGGCCGCCTATAATGGCCATGACGATATGCCCGGCCACCAGCAGAAGCAGTAGCCAAGAGAGCGGACTGTGCAGCAGGTCGGCAGGGAGCATGAGCGCCGGAGTATCGTTCTCTGCACCAGGAATCAGCTCCCAGCCATACGCCTTGAGTGGCCAGCCGCCAGCGTAGTGTCTGATTAAGCCAAGGCTGGCAATCAGCATTAACAGGGCATAAAACGCCCCATGCACGATGCGCGCCAGTCGGCCACGTAGCGTTTTCGGTGGCTGCGGCCGCTGATGACGCTGGCTATACCACCAAAGTAATCGCCCTAAAGTGATGACCATTAGCAGTAGTCCGATCGCACCGTGTGGCGCTAGCCGTGACAGCATTAACGTCACGCTCGTTTCGCCCAACACACGCCACATGGCCACGACGAAAAACTGGGTGAGTACTAACAACGCCGTGAGCCAGTGAAACGAGCGGCTGACGAGACCGTAGCGAAAGGGCGTATCTCGCCACGTGTTGGGCAAGGCGGCAGAGTTTGACACTGCTTTCAACATAATGAGGCTCATGAGTCATGGGCGTTGGACAAGATTGTAGTGTGAATACTTATCATTTAGAATCTCGCCCTTTGATTTATTTTCTGCTTTCTCGATTGCCAAGGTCACGCCCATGACAATGCCTGCCCGTGCCTCCGCTGTCCTCGTTGACGGGATATTGTCATGCACCTGATGCGTCGCCGTTCTCCCGCTCCTATCTGCTTACTGCTGAGCTTGCCGTTGATGGTATTGCTGTGGCTGAGCTTGCAGCAGCAGGGCGGTATCGCGCAGAGCGCACAGGCGCTGTTGTCTCCCACGTTCGATAACGTCGATGAGCTGCTGCTGCACTTCGCTTGGTGGCCGCGCTTTACCATTGCGCTATTAGCCGGTGGCGGTCTAGCGCTGGCTGGGGTGCTGATGCAACAGGTGCTCCGTAACCCGCTGGCATCGCCCACCACCTTGGGCGTGGCGTCGGGCGCCAACTTGGCGCTGATGGCGGTGACGCTATTGGCCCCCGGCATGCTTGCGATAGGCAGTGAGTGGATTGCGCTGCTAGGTGGCGCTGCCGCTATGGGGCTGGTGTTTGCACTCTCGTGGCGGCGTGGATTGGCGCCCATCGCGGTGGTGCTGGCGGGGTTGGTGGTCAATCTGTATCTGGGCGCGCTCTCTACAGCCTTGCTGTTGTTCAATCATGAAACCCTGGCGGGGCTGCTGATTTGGGGGGCAGGCTCTCTGGCGCAGAATGGCTGGGATGGCGTGGCGTCACTGGCGCCACGACTGGCTCTTTGCGGTTTGGCCGCGTGGCTGTTGCTTCGCCCTTTAGCCGTGTTAGAGCTTGACGACGCCAGCGCCAAAAGCCTGGGGATTTCGCTCAAGCATTTGCGCTTTGCCGGGTTAGGGCTGGCGGTCTTCCTCACCGGTAGCGTGGTGAGCGTGGTCGGGATCATCGGCTTCATAGGGTTAGCGGCTCCCAATATCGTCCGTATGGCGGGAGCACGCACATTGCGCGCGCGCATACTTTGGTCGACGTTATTAGGCGCTGTGCTGCTGGCCACCACGGATCTCTTGCTGCAGCGCTTTTCCGGCATGGTAGCGACGCTAATTCCCACCGGGGCCGTGTCCGGAGCGTTAGGCGCGCCACTACTCATGTGGTTGATTCCCCGCCTTAAGCTGCAGGGGGACCGTCCGCCCCAGGCATCTGGGGTGGTGATCACGCGTCACGCTGCGCCCCACCGTTTAATCACAGGGCTACTGCTGGCGCTGGTGGCGGCCATGGTGGTGGGCCATTTAGTGGGGCAAGGGGCCAACGGCTGGAGCATCATTGCCCCGACGAATTGGGGGGTGATTGAGTGGCGCTTTCCGCGCGTAATGGCGGCAGCGGCTAGCGGTTTGATGCTGGCAATAGCGGGGACCATTCTTCAACGCCTTTCGGCCAACCCCATGGCGAGCCCCGAAGTGTTGGGTATTAGCGGTGGCTGTGCTATTGCGCTGATCTTGGGTATTTATCTACTCCCTGCCCCCAGTCATGCACTATTAGTGGCGATAGGAGCGCTAGGGGCACTGGCGACGCTACTAGTATTGGTAGTGCTCAATCGTAAAAGTGGTTTCGTACCGGAGCGGCTCCTGCTCAGCGGTGTGGCGATTAGCGCGCTGTTCGATGCGGTGCGCAGTGTGCTACTGGCAGGTGGTGATCCGCGCGGACAGCAAGTCATCGCCTGGCTGGCAGGCTCTACCTATTACGTGGAGGTGGGTAGTGCGCTGCTCGTGGGAGGAATCGCAGCGGCACTAGCGCTGATATCGCTGCCGTTCACTCGCTGGTTAGACATCATGCCGATGGGCGCCGCTACCGCGCGTTCACTGGGCATTGGCTTAAACCATGCGCGCCTAGCGCTACTGCTGCTGGTCGCTCTGCTCACCGCCTGCGCCACCCTGGTGGTGGGGCCGCTCTCCTTCATTGGCTTATTAGCCCCGCACATGGCTCGGCTACTGGGCTTCTCCCGCGCCCGCCAGCACTTAGTAGGCGCTGCCTTGATCGGTATGTTGTTGATGGTATTGGCCGACTGGGTGGGCCGCCAGATCATGTTCCCTTATGAGATTCCGGCAGGCTTAGTAGCATCGTTGCTGGGCGGTGCCTACTTCATGTGGGGGCTGCGGCGGTTATGAGCACGTAGTCTCGGTATGTATGAATTTTACTAATGCATCATTAGCAAGATGATTTTTTTTATATGAGCCCTCCCTTACCCTAGCGCCATCTTTACTCAAGCATAAGGCGAACGGCAATGTGGGAAAGCTACCTAACGGGGTTAGTGGTGTGTGGCGGCATCATCATGGCGATTGGGGCGCAGAACGCTTACGTGCTGGGGCTGGCCGTTCGCCGCGAATACCACTGGTGGTCGGCGGGGCTGTGCATGAGTGCGGATGTCGTGCTACTGACGGCCGGCATGTTTGGTGCCAGCGCATTTTTGCTCACCATGCCGAGCGCCATGGAAGCCATGCGCTGGGTGGGCGTGCTGTTCTTGAGTTGGCTGGCGGCACAAGCGCTATGGCGTGCAGTCAGCGGCCGTGAAGGCTTGAAAGTCAACGGCGTCAAAGCCCGCAGCCTGCGCAGTGTGCTGCTGGCGACACTAGCGGTGACGGTGCTCAACCCGCAGGTCTACCTCGATACGCTGCTGCTGATTCCCGCTATTGGTGCCCAGCAGGAGAGTGCTGGCGTGTTCGTCGCGGGGGCGTCGACAGCGTCGATTCTCTGGTTCAGCCTGTTGGCCTGGGGCGGGGCGGCGCTATCGCCATGGCTCTCCCGTCCCGGCGCATGGCGCACCATCGATGGGCTGATCGGCCTGATGATGGCGGCCATCGCAGTGCACCTTGCGTTCGACTCGGTACTGTTTTAAGCAACGTGCAAGAAACGCATCCTCCGGCTACGCCTGATCGAAGTAGCGCTGGACGATGGTCAGCACTTGTTCGATATCGTCGTCGCTAATGTCTCGATGCACGACCATGCGCGTAGCGTAAAGAAGTTCTATCAGCACGCCATTCGCCTTGAGCCACTTAGCCAACGGCGCGACATGCGCTGGGTCGATGCGCACGAATACCATATTGGTGGCCTGGGAGGTCACCTCGATGGCGGAAAAGGCTGCCAAACCTTCGGCCAAGCGTGCCGCACGACGGTGGTCGTGAGCCAAATCTGCCACGTGGTGATCCAGGGCGTGCTGGCAGGCGGCGGCGATGAGGCCTGCTTGGCGCATACCGCCACCCACGACCTTTCGCCAACGTCGAGCCCGGTCGATCAATGCCTGAGAGCCCACCAGTGCCGAGCCCATGGGCGTGCCTAACCCCTTCGAGAAGCATAGCGACACGCTGTCGAAAGGCTGACAAAGCTGTTTGAGAGAGGTGTCCGTGGCCACGGCGGCATTGAATAGCCGGGCACCGTCTAGGTGGGTAGCCAGGCCGTGTTCTCGGGCCAGCGCGGTGGCCTGCTGCACGTACTCGGCAGGCAGTACCTTGCCACCTATGGTGTTCTCCAGCGCCAAGAGCCGAGTACGGGCAAAGTGGAAGTCATCGGCCTTGACGGCGGCGGCGATTTTGTCGAGGGGCAGGCTGCCGTCTGGTGCGTTTTCGATCGGCTGGGGTTGAATGCTGCCCAATACCGCGGCACCGCCCCCTTCGTAGCGATAGGTGTGGGCGTTCTGGCCGACGATGTACTCATCACCCCGCTCGCAGTGGGCCATCAAAGCCACCAGGTTGCTCTGGGTGCCGCTGGGGAACAGCAGCGCCGCTTCTTTACCCGCACGCTCGGCCAGCGTGGCTTGAAAGGCGTTCACCGTCGGGTCGTCGCCCCATACGTCGTCGCCCAGCGGGGCCGCCATCATGGCGTCTCGCATGGCGGCGGTAGGGCGTGTCACCGTATCGCTTCTTAAATCAATCTTCATGGAACGACTCCTGGTTGAGGCAGAGACAGGGCACGCTGCCAATCATCCACTATGGTTAATGGGTGCGACACCCAACGTTTATCTGCCCGGTCTGACCGTATGGCAATCCAGCATAGGCAATAAGATGGATCTTAAAAGTGGTTATCCGTTCTGGACGGTAAAAAATGGATTATTGACCCCTTTTCCGCAGCTTAACCAGGATTTGCAAGCGGAAACAGTGATTATTGGCGGCGGTATTACCGGTGCTTTGATCGCCGACGAGCTAAGCCGCCACGGCCATCGCGTCGTAGTGCTCGAGAGGCGTGATGTAGGGTGGGGAAGCTCTGCGGCCAGTACGGCGCTACTGCAGTATGAAATCGACACCCATATGGTGCATTTGGCCGAGCAGTACGGTGAGGCCAATGCCGTGATGGCCTATCGAAGCTGCGCCGAGGCGATTGTCTCGCTAGAGCGCTTGGCTGCCGAGTTGGGTAATGTCGCTTTCAGTCGCCAGAAGAGCCTCTACTTCGCGAGCCAAGAAGCGGATGTCGACGCGTTGAAGGCTGAGCTTGCGATGCGCAAGCGCTTCGGCTTCGATGTCGCTTGGCTGGAACAGCGTGCGATTGAGGCTGACTACGGCTTTTCAGCGCCAGGGGCGATCCTGTCCTCGTTGGCCGCCCGTATCGACCCATACCGCATGGCATATCACTTACTGGAAAACGTCGTCCGTCGGGGCAGCCAAGTGTTCGATCGCACCCAGGTGGAGCAGCTGATAACTGATGACGACGGCGTCAACGTTCGGCTTCGTAATGGGGCTACGCTGCGTTGCCAACAGGTCATTATCGCTTCTGGGTACGAAAGCCAAACGTGGTTGCCAGCGCCAGTGGCTGCCAATCGTAGTAGCTATGCGTTTGTGACCGACCCCTTGCCTAGCGAGGTATTGGGCAAGCTGGGACACACGCTGGTGTGGGAGTCCGCACGACCGTATCTCTACCTGCGTTCCACGCAAGAAGGGCGGTTATTGATCGGCGGAGAGGATGACGATGAAGACATTGCCGAGCGTCGGGACGCACGGGTGATGGAAAAAGCGCGAACGCTGGCGGCCAAGGTAGAAACACTGTGGCCTGACCTTGAGATCAATCCGACGTTTTGCTGGGGTGGCACGTTCGCGGAAACCGACGACGGTTTGCCCTATTTCGGGCCTCACGAGGCGCTAGGTCCTCGAGTGCATTTCGCCATGGCCTACGGCGGTAACGGCATCACGTATAGCATGATAGGTGCCCAACTGCTGCGTGCACTGATCGAAGGTCGCGAGCACCCCCTTGGGGCGTTGTTCTCCTTTCAGCGAGAGCCTTCGATGGCGTCAACGCGCCGTTAATAAAACGCTACACTACGAGAGCTAACACACCCAGTTGCGTCAATCCTGTCGTTAAAATGACTGACCTGCCACATTGCCCGTGTGATGGCATTGTCTCGTTTGATGAATTAAGAGAGTGTCGACCATGAGTCCCGCTTTGTTCCTTCGTGCCCTGGAGCGCAATGATTTGCGCTTCGTCCATGAACTCAATAACAACCAGAGCATCATGTCGTACTGGTTCGAGGAGCCTTACGAATCCTTCGATGAACTCGAAGAGCTGTACAACAAGCATATCCACGACAACGCCGAACGGCGTTTCGTAGCAGAAGACAGCGCCGGTAACGCGATTGGTTTGGTGGAACTGATCGAAATCGACTACATCCACCGCAGCGCCGAGTTTCAGATCATCATTACCCCAGAGCACCAGGGCAAAGGGTTCGCACGCTCACTGATTCGCCAAGCGCTGCACTACTCCTTCACGATTTTGAATCTGCACAAGGTCTACTTGATCGTAGCGGTACAGAACGTCAAAGCGATCCATCTCTACGAGGAGAGCGGGTTCATCGAAGAGGGCCACTTGGTTCAGGAATTCTTCATCAACGGCCAATACCGTGACGTCAAACGTATGTATATCCTGCAGGAGACGTATCTGGCGCAGTTGAATCAGCAGCCCATTGAAGAGGGCGGTTGGGAGTCATGACACCCCACGTCTTGGTCGTTTGCCAAAGGCGCTGACCAAGACGTAGTCAGTGCCTTACTGCTGGCGCATATAGGCAGCGAGGGCGTCGAACGCGGCGCGTTGCTGCTGCGCGCGTTTTGCCCAGACTTCCATGACGTCGACTTCCATGGCCGCATTATGAGTAATGGCATCCTTCATGGCGAACACTCCTGGTGCAGAGGTAGAGGAATCGTTTTTGTTATACGCAGCTTGCTTTGTGCAGTGCAGTAAGATAGCTGTGATATGAATATTAGGCGCTTTTGCAGAGCGTTTCTAGTCCAAAAGATGTAAGTGATTTGCCATGTCGCGTAAGAAATAGCTTACAAAAAGGGGCGTCAATACGAAGATGCTTGTTAGATCATTGAATGGAAAAGGTTTTCATAATATAAAAAAGCCGACACGCTGTGTCGGCTTTGCAGGTTATCTTTTCGTCTAAGTAGGCAAATACAGGCGCATAAGCGCTGGCTATCCGTAAAAATCGGCGATGGCATCGTTGGCGGCGCGCAGCCAATACGCCTGACATTGCCAAAACGCTAGCACCTCATCGCTCACGGGTGTGATGATGCTCGAGTTGGTCATCGCAGGGTCCTCCTATAGGGCACCCTTTTCAGTGTAGACCCATTTATGCTGCGACGCAGCATGGTGCGCTACTCTCTGACCGCCCGGCAAAACTCATCGTCTCGGTCTAGGCTTGGTGGTGGACGTGCCATTTCCCCCGCGAAAGGAGTCGCACATGAGCGCAAACGTTGCTGAGATCATCGTCGAAACCCTGCAAAGCGCCGGCGCCAAGCGCTGCTATGGTGTGGTGGGCGATACGTTGAACCACTTTACGGACGCCCTACGGCAAAGTGATATCCAGTGGGTGGGCGTTCGCCACGAGGAAGTCGGTGGTTTTGCCGCCGGTGGCGAAGCCTATATGACACAGGAGCTAGCGCTCTGCGCAGGCTCCTGTGGCCCTGGTAGCCTGCACTTCGTGAACGGCTTGTTCGATGCGCATCGCAATGGTTCACCTGTCGTGCTTATCGCCTCGCAAATCGCGCTAGGCGAAACGGGCAGTCAGTTCCCGCAGGAAGTCGATCAAAGCGCTATTTTCAAGCAGTACAGCGTGTTTTGCGAAACCGTCGTCTCCGCCGAGCAGGCGCGGCGCATGGCCGCGTTAGCCGCCCAAGCGGCGCTTGCCAGAGGTGGCGTTGCGGTCCTTATCGTGCCAGGTGATGTGATGACACAAACCCCGGAGAATCAGCTGGGCTATCGCACGCACCGGTTTAGCTACTCGGTACGCCCGACGGCAGAGTCGCTAGTGCCCGCCGTCGAGCAGCTCAATAAAGGCGGCAACATCACTATTTTTGCAGGCGCTGGCTGCGACGATGCGCGGGAGCAGGTGATCGCGCTTGCCGAAAAGCTGCAAGCACCGATTGCCTGGACATCCCGGGCAAAAGATTTCATGGAGTACGACAATCCCTATCACGTGGGAATGACGGGCGTTTATGGTCTTGAGGGCGGCTACCATGCAGTGGCCGAGTGCGACACGCTGCTGTTACTCGGCTGTAATTTCGCGTTCACTCAGTTCTATCCGGAGCGCGCCACGATCATTCAGGTAGATCGAGATCCCGCACAAATTGGCAAGCGCTATCCGGTGGACGTGGGCATCGTCGGCAGTACGCGGGATACTTGCGAGGCGCTCGTTCAAGTCGTTAAGGAAAATACGCGCAGTCACTGGCTAGAGAAGTGCCGCAAGCGCTACGCCAAGTCGTTGGAAAAGTCTGCCCATGGAAGTCATGATAGCCAAGTGATCCACCCACAAGAGCTGACGTTGGCGATTGACCGTCACGCGGCAGAGAACGCACTGTTTACGGCAGACACTGGCAGTGTCAACGTATGGATGCTGCGCCATATTCACGCCTCCCAGCAGCGCCGCACCCTCGCGAGCTTGCAGCATGGCACCATGGCCAATGCGTATCCTCAGGCATTGGGTATTCAGCTCGCGCATCCCCACCGCCAAGTCATTGCCATGTGCGGGGATGGCGGGTTAATCATGCTGATGGGGGATTTATTGACCCTGGTACAGCAGCAAATTCCGCTAAAAATCGTGGTGTATAACAACAGTTCCTTGAGCTTTGTGGAGTTAGAACAAAAAGTAGAGGGAATGCTCGATGCCTACACCGAGCTCGAAAACCCCAACTTTGGCGAGGTTGCCGCTGCCATGGGATTATGGGGCCGCCGAGTCGAGCAAGAAGACGAGCTGGACGTCGCGATTAGCCAGTGGCTCGCCCAGCCGGGGCCTGCCTTGTTGGATGTGGTGGTGAATCCCATGGAGCTGGTGATGCCCCCCAAGGTCGAGGCCGGGCAGGTCGCCTCGACCGCCCTCTACTCCGCTAAAGCCGTGTTGAGCGGGCGCATGGATGAGGTCGTTCACTTAGTCAAAAGCAACTTCTTGAAACGCTAGTGGGTTATCGCATGCTATGTTGGCAGTGGCGCATGACACACTGACAATATCAAGAGCAATGCTATGACGCTAACGCCAGCTATTCATCACTATGACCGTTGGGTGAGTACCCCCAACGGTCGTTTATTTACGCGCACTTGGGAACCAGATCGCATACGGTCAGAGGTTCCTATCCTACTGTTTCACGACTCTCTCGGATGCGTGGATTTGTGGCGCAACTTCCCCGAAGCATTATGCGCAGCAACGCGGCAACGGGTCATTGCCTATGACCGGCTCGGCTTTGGCCGCTCCGATGCATCTTCAACACCATTGCCGCTCAGTTTTATCGACGATGAAGCGAGGGGCAACTTTGCGGCCATCTGTCATGCGCTACAGGTGACTCGCTTTATTGCGTTAGGCCATAGCGTGGGTGGCTGTATGGCCGTGCACTGCGCCGGATATTATTTTTCGCAGTGCCAGGGGCTCGTCACTATCGCCGCCCAAGCGTTCAATGAAAATCGCACGCGACAAGGGATCGAAGAGGCAAAAGCGACGTTTCAGACGCCGGAACAGTTCGCTAAGCTGGTCAAGTACCACGGCAACAAAGCCCGTTGGGTGTTCGATGCCTGGACGGATACTTGGCTAAGCCCCGAATTTGCGGCGTGGTCCCTCACTCCTGCGCTTGAACGTGTGCGGTGCCCTACGCTCGTGCTGCATGGCGAGAAGGATGAATACGGCTCTCACCGTCAGCCTGAACGCATTGCCCGCTACACCCAAGGCCCCGCCCACTGCGAAATGTTGCCCGGCATCGGTCATGTGCCACACCGGGAGGCCGAAGCCGTCGTGGTGGAGTTCATCCGTCAGTTTATTTTTCGCCTTGACGATTGACGACCCGATACCAAGCCCATGTAGGCACCACGTGAGACGTTCTATGCGTTTAAGAGTCTTATCCGATCTTCATTTAGAGCATTTTGATGGTCACCGCGAGCTGCCCCCTGCCGACGCGGATGTGGTGGTGCTGGCAGGGGATATTCATCGAAGAGCAGAAGGGCTGGCGTGGGCACGCCAGCAGTTTCCCGACCTGCCGATTCTTTACGTGCCGGGCAACCATGAGTTCTATGGCACCTGCATGCCGCTGCTGCGCCAAGAGTTAGCGCTGGAAGCCGCTCGGTATGATATCGAACTGCTGGATAATCGCTGCGTGACCCTAAGAGGCGTGCGCTTTTATGGCACCACGCTATGGACGGATTTCGCGCTTTATGCCGATGACCCCACACGCAACCCTGCCGATACCGAGTCTAAAGCGCTGCGTTACATGCCTGATTTTCGCATCATTACCACGGCCCCCGGCCAAGTGTTCACGCCTCAAGCCAGCCAATACATGCACCGGGAAGCACTGACGTGGCTGCAAGATGAACTCCAACAAGCTTTTGATGGCCCCCGCGTGGTGATTACACACCATGCGCCTTTACATCGCTGTATTCCAGAGCAGTACTTAGGCGATTCGTTGTCCCCAGCCTTTGCCTCCCACTTGCCGCACTTAATGGGCAAGATGGATCTCTGGATCCATGGTCACGTTCACGAGCCGGTGGATACGTGGTGCGATGGCACCCGCGTTATCGCCAACCCGGGCGGTTATCCAGAGGAGTTTTCGCCGCCGCTGTTTCGGCCTGATTGGGTGGTCACGGTAGGTGAATAAGTGCTGAAATGACGCGCTGCTCTATAACCTAGCTACACTCCTACTTGTGACGATGACAGTTGCTCATATAACCACAGGGAGTGAAAGGCCATGGAATTATTAGAAACGGTGCTAGGGCCACTTCGCGACGGCCTTTATGCCGTCATGATGCCCATCAGCAACTTTATCTGGAGCTATATCCTGGTATACCTGCTACTGGGAGCAGGCCTGCTGTTCACGATCATGACGCGCGGGATGCAGTTTCGCATGTTTCGGCACATGGCCCACGTGACCTTTACCGCGCGCGGAGCGGGAGATGGCATCAGTGGTTTTCAGGCATTCGCGACCTCCATGGCGGCGCGGGTCGGAACCGGTAATTTGGCGGGTGTCGCTCTGGCACTATGGATTGGCGGGCCGGGAGCGATTTTTTGGATGTGGGTGACGGCTCTGGTGGGGTTTGCGACCTCGTTTATCGAGTCGACGTTGGCGCAGGTGTACAAGCACCGCAACGAAGATGGGGTCTTTCGCGGCGGCCCTGCGTTCTATATCGAGCGCTGTCTGGGTTGGCGCTGGCTGGGGTCGCTGTTTGCGGTGTTCTTGATCATTGCCTACGGACTGGCATTCAATGCGGCGCAATCCAACACCATCGCCCAGGGCATGAGCGGTGCCTTTGGCATTCCTAACTGGCTGACCGGCGTGGTTATTGCGGCACTGGCAGGTGTCGTGATCTATGGCGGGTTAAAGTCGGTGGCACGCACGGCTGAGAAAATCGTACCGGTCATGGCCATTGCCTACCTGCTGGTGGCGCTATGGATTCTGTTTGCCAACCTCTCCGCCGTGCCCGACATGCTGTCGTTGATCGTGATGAGTGCCTTTGGGTTAGGCCCGGCGGTCGGTGGCGCGGCGGGTTACGCCATCAAGGCTGCCATGGAAAACGGGATCAAGCGCGGCCTCTTTTCTAACGAGGCCGGTATGGGCTCGACCCCCAATGCGGCGGCCCAGGCCACTGTGAAGCATCCAGCAGCCCAGGGGTTAGTGCAATCCTTTGGGGTGTTTGTCGATACCATCGTGATTTGTAGCTGCACGGCGGTGGTGATTCTGCTTTCCGGTGTTTATGAACGGCTGCTATCCGAGTCGCCGGGGGAGAGCATCGAGGGCATCCAGCTTACCCAAGATGCCATGGTGGATCATCTAGGGGGCTTTGGTGAGATCTTTATTGCCATTGCCATACTGTTTTTTGCCTTTACCTCGATTTTGGCCAACTTCTCCTTCTCTTCGGTAAACATCGAGTACCTGTTCCGCCGCCACGCCAAAAAAGCGGTGGGCGCATTCAAGATCGTTATCATCGCCATGGTGTTGCTGGGCTCTGTCGCTGAACTCAGCGTGGTCTGGGATTTTGCCGACCTCGCCATGGGCCTGATGGCCACGACCAACCTGTTTGCCATTCTACTGATGGCGCCGATTGCGGTCTCGGTGTTGAAGGATTACGAACGTCAGCGGCGACAGGGCATCGAGGAACCGCTGTTCGACCCCGCCATACTCAAAAATCCAGAGCTGGTGGATGAGGATGTGTGGCCGGTAAAAGATGAAAAGCCGGTCGATCGGTAAGCGCGTCAAGAGCGGCCTTCGAGCCGCTCTTGACGTGTTAGGGGTTAGCTAGCAGGTTTCTCTACCAACAGCCCACAAGAGGGCGCCGCCCAGCGGTTGTCGGCAGTAAAGACCACGTCGCACACCACGGGCGAATAGTCGCGGCGTACTTCTTCGTCGATGCGCTGACGCAGCGCGTCCTGTTTCGCCAGTGTCGCTTCGGGGAGGCCCTTGGGCAGCACCACATGGACGATGACGTAGAGCAGGCGGCCGGGGCGCACCATACGCACGCGCACTTCCAGGGTGTCGATATCGGCAAGGCCACGGGCAACGGCTTGGCGCACCGGTTCGGCGACGGCTTCTTCCGGAGTTTTGTTGAGCAGCTCTCTTAGCGCTTGCGATGCCATGCGCACGGGGACCCCCAGGCAGAGGACGACGACCGCAATGACCAAGACCGAATCGATGTAGGGAAGAACAGTCCGCCAGCCGAGACGATCAAACAGCATCACTAGGCAAAAAGCCGCCAGTACGGCCCCTGAAATCACGCTATTGACCAGCCAGTTTAGTTTGTCGGCGGCCACCAAGGGGCTACTGACATGGCGTTGACTACGCTGCATGACCCAGGCAGTGAGCGAGCAAGCGGCGGTCGCAAACAGCGCATACATTACCGCAAGCCCTGCAGAAATCTCCCGCCCACCCGTCAGCAAAGCGGCCACGGCATCTACCAGCGCGAAGATGGATACCCCCAAAATCAGCAAACCTTTGCATAAATTAACCAGCGACTCGAAGTAGCTGTAACCAAAGGGGTACGACTCGCTATCTGGGCGACTGGCCAGCTTGCTGACCTTGATGGTCACCAGCGCTACGCTAAAGTAGATAAGATTGAACAAGCCGTCCAATAGGATGGCTTGGGAGTTCGAGGCCAAGGTGGCCACAATACCGGCACAGCCAATCAGCAGTGCCATGAAGGCGGAAAAGGCCAAGGTACTGGATTCTGTCTTCACGAACGTATGGCTCCCATGCCTACCGAATCAAGAGGCTGGCAAGCATAGCAATATCACGCTAGGGAATGTCAGTGATTTATGCCCCGCCATGAGCTTACCCCTGCACTGCACCCAAGGAGGGATGTGGAGATGCGCCATGTCAAAGACGTAACCTTCCATTTGTTAACGCACGAAGATGCGGTTGAGCTGCTGCAGTTCGAGCGCGCAGAGCGTGCGTGGTTCGAGCAGCATATCGAGGCCAGGCCCGAGTGCTTTTACACCTTACAAGGGGTGGCTAAACACATCATCGATTGTTTAGCACTCAATGCGCAGCGCAAGATGCATCCGCTCATCATTCGCCAGCGAGGTGTCATCGTGGGACGCGCTAACCTACGTAACATTGCCGATGATCATGCCTGGGTGGGATATCGGATTGCGCAGGGTGCCGGTGGTCGGGGGGTGGCGCAGAGCGCACTTAAACACCTGCTGACGGAGGCGCGTTGCGTGTACGGTGTTACGCAGTTGGAAGCCGTCGTGGCGGTGGACAACGCAGCTTCCCAACGTGTCCTGGCAAAAGGTGGATTTACCGCCCAGAAGCGATTGCCTGGCTACTCCAGGGTAAGTGGAGCGCCTAGAGATTGCTGGATATTCGAGTACTCACCTGCCTTGTCCCATGGTTTGGCAGCTAATAACACGTTGTACTAGCCTTGAATGACGTTTTCCGTAAACGCCAAACCAGGAGGTTGATGCGATGCCATTTCTGAATGCAGGCACCGAGCAGGGCACACCGGTCGAGATTTATTACGAGGTTCACGGGGCAGGTAAACCGGTCGTACTGATCCACGGTTGGCCATTGAGTGGGCGCTCCTGGGAGAAGCAGGTACCCGCGTTGGTGGAAGCAGGCTATAAAGTGGTGACCTATGACCGCCGTGGCTTTGGCCGCTCGACGCAAGCGGACGGTGGTTACGATTACGATACACTCGCCTCGGATCTCAAAAAGCTGCTGGACGTGCTGGATCTCAACGATGCGACCCTGGTGGGCTTTTCCATGGGGGGCGGCGAAGTCGCGCGCTATTTGTCGAGCTACGGCACCGAGCGTGTCAGTAAAGCGGTGCTGGCTGCGGCGGTGCCGCCTTATCTGTATAAAACCGACGATAACCCGGAAGGCGGGCTGGACGATGCCACCATCGACCAGTTCCTGCAGGCGGTGCAAGGCGACCGTATCGCGTTCTTGGACGATTTCACCAAGAATTTCTTTACCGCCAACGACAACAGCGACCTGATCAGCGAGCCGAACCGGCTTTACCACCGCGATATCGCGGCGTTCGCCTCGCCTAAGGCGACGTACGACTGTATCAAGGCGTTTAGCTACACCGATTTTCGCCAGGATTTACCCAAGATCGACATTCCGGCGCTGGTCTTACACGGGGATGCTGACGGCATCGTTCCATTTGAAGTGAGCGGCAAACGCGCCGCTGAGCTGCTACCCAACGCGTCGCTAGAGGTGATCGAGGGCGGCCCACACGGGCTGAACGCCACCCATCCCGAGGCATTCAACCAGGCGCTGATCCGGTTTTTGGATCAATAAAGAGCGTCCCTCTCAAACAGCCGCGCCGCCTGGAAAGGCGGTGCGGCTGTTTGCATGGCAGGGTGGCGCTGTAGAAGCATGCGTTTGGCTAGCCTTCCACCCACACCTTATCTCCCTTGAAAGCGACGCGCCAAGTGCGCAGCTTTACCTCATCTTCTTCCAGGCATTGGCCATCCTCTAGGCGGAAGTGCTGTTTGTAGAGTGGCGAGGCCACGACGGGACTGCCTTTGATATCGCCGACGATGCCACGGGCAATCACATGGGCCTTCGAGAAAGGGTCGAAGTGATCCAGGGCATAGAGCTCTTGGGCGTGGCCGGGCAGATAGAACAGCGCCACTTGGGCTGGGCCTGCCGATGTCGTCAGCCATGCGGCGACGCCGGAAAACGCCACGAGGTCTGCTTTGGTGCAGAGCGGTTGCCAAGTAGCGTTGCGGTTCGTTGGTTTGAGTGCGGTGGCGGTCATGGTCATCCTCGATTCGGTGGTCACTGGATTACGCAGGGCGGAGCTGGCCGCGCTCCGACGTCATGATGATGGAGGGGTCGGGCCGCGTATCGTTGACGAAACTTCTAAAGCGCTTGAGCTTTTCGGGGTCGCTGATGGCGTTGGCCCACTCACACTGGTAGCTCTCCACCACGTGCTGCATTTGACGCTCCAGCTCGTCACCTAGGCCTAGGCTATCCTCCAGAATCACTTCTTTGAGGTAGTCGAGGCCACCTTCCAGGTTTTCCCGCCATACCGAGGTGCGCTGTAAGCGGTCGGCCGTACGCACGTAGAACATCAAAAAGCGGTCGATGGTGCGGTAGAGCTGTTCGTCATCCAAATCGGTGGCGAAGAGTTCCGCATGGCGCGGGCGCATGCCGCCGTTGCCGCACACGTAGAGGTTCCAGCCGTTTTCGGTGGCGATGATGCCGATGTCTTTGCTCTGCGCTTCGGCGCACTCCCGGGTACAGCCGGAAACGCCAAACTTGATCTTGTGCGGGGCACGCAGGCCCTTGTAGCGGTTCTCCAATTGAATCGCCATGCCCACGCTGTCCTGCACGCCGTAGCGACACCAGGTACTGCCGACGCAAGATTTCACGGTGCGCAGCGATTTGCCGTAAGCGTGGCCCGTCTCGAAGCCCGCCTCGATCAGTTCGCCCCAAATGGCCGGCAGGTCTTCCAGCCGCGCGCCGAACAGGTCGATGCGCTGCCCGCCGGTAATCTTGGTGTAGAGCTGATATTTCTGGGCCACCTGCCCGAGAACGACCAGTTTATCCGGGGTGATTTCACCGCCGGCAATGCGCGGCACCACCGAATAGGTGCCGTTTTTCTGCATATTGGCCATGAAGGTGTCGTTGGTATCCTGCAGCGGCACGTGGGCGGCATCGGTGATCGGCTCGTTGAAGCAGGAGGCGAGAATCGAGGCCACCGCCGGTTTGCAGATATCGCAGCCTAGTTGGTGCGTCTCGGCGTTGCCGTGCTTCTCCATCAGCTCGCTGAACGTCTTGATGCCTTCGACACGCACGATGTCGTAAAGCCCTTGGCGGGTATGGGCGAAGTGCTCGCAGATCGATGTATCCACCTCGACGCCGCGGGCCTCCAGTTCGTGGTCCACCACGCTTTTGAGCAGCGCCGCGCAGCCGCCGCAGCCGGTACTGGCTTTGGTCGCGCCTTTGACGCTGCCAAGATCCGCCGCGCCCGCGTCGATGGCGCTGCAGATGCTGCCTTTGGTCACGTTATGGCAGGAGCAAATCATCGCCGTGTCCGGCAGGGCATCCGGCCCCAGGGCTGGGGCGGCACCGCTTTGTTGCGGCAAAATGAGCGATGCGGGTTCCTTAGGCAGCTCGATACCGTTGGCGTAGTACTGCAGCAGCGTGTCATACACACTGTTATCGCCTACCAGCATGGCGCCCAGCAGCTTCTTACCGTCGCCCGTGACGACCAGTTTGCGGTAGACCTGGGTGAGCGGGTCGAGGTAGCGGAACATGCGGGCACCAGGGTGTTGGTTGCCGTGGGCATCGCCAATGGAGCCGACATCCACACCCAGCAGCTTGAGTTTGGTGCTCATGTCGGCACCGCTAAAACGGTCATCGCCCCCCGTTAGCGTGGCGACGGCCGTTTTGGCCATTTGGTAACCAGGGGCGACGAGGCCGAAGATACTCTGATTCCATAGCGCTACCTCGCCAATGGCGAGGATGTTCGGGTCGCTGGTGCGGCACTGGTCGTCGATCACCACGCCGCCGCGTTCGCCGATGCTCAAACCGCACTCTCGGGCGAGGCTGTCTTGCGGGCGAATACCGGCGGAGAAGACGATCAAGTCGGTTTCCAGCACCTTGTCGTCTTGGAAAACCATGCGTAGGCGGCTGGTGTCGCCGGATTCGATACGTTGAGTCGCACGCTCGGTGAGGACCTGAACGCCCAGGGCTTCGATTTTCTCTCTGAGCAGCTCGCCGCCTTCGCTATCCACTTGCATGGGCATCAAACGCGGGGCGAATTCCACCACGGCGGTGTCCAGGTTCAGGCCGCGCAGCGCGTTGGCGGCTTCCAGGCCGAGCAAGCCGCCACCGACCACCACGCCGTTGGTGGCGTTTTTGGCCGCTGCCTGAATGGCATCCAGATCATCCAGGGTGCGGTAGACCAAACAGCCGTCGCTGTCGTTGCCGGGAATGGGGGGCACAAAGGGGAAAGAGCCGGTCGCCAGCACTAACTGGTCGTAGGAGTAGCGCCCCTGGGCAGTCATCACCACCTGCGCTTCGCGGTCTATCGCCGTGACGGCTTCACCGCTGCGTAGTCGAATGCCGTGGCTGCGGTAGTAATCGGCATCACACAGGGCCAGCGACTGTGCGTCGCGCCCGCTAAAGTACTCGGATAAATGCACCCGGTCGTAAGCGCGATGGCGCTCTTCGCCAAAGATAGTGACGTCAAACCCGGCCAGCGCGCCGCTTTCCACCAGCTGTTCGGCAAAATGGTGGCCGACCATGCCGTTACCTACAATGATCAGCGTTTGTTTGTTGGAAGACGTAGTGGGAGTAGACATTGTGTGATTCACCATAGCTAAGCCGCCTCACGGGGGAGAGATAAAGAGGGTGACGAGGTGTCGAGATGCGCATCGAGCGCCGTTTGGGCATCGGTGGCGCCAAACAGAAGCAGGTGGCGGCACGCGGTTAAATCGGTCGCGGCCAGCGCCTGCTCGAAGTACCAGGGGCCGTGGCGGGTATCGCCATACAGCACCGCGCCGACGAGGCGGCCTTGCTGGAGCAGTAAGCGGCAGTAGTCGCCGGTTTCTGGGTCTTGGTAGCGAAGTTCTTCGTGCTTGGCGGCGGCCTCGGTGGGGCCAAAGGCAAACAGGCTGACACCGCTGACCTTGAGTTTGGTGGCCGTGGGGGCTTCTTGATACGCCGCGGGCGTTTCACCACACAGCACGGCGGCCAGCACGTCCACCTGCCGCCAAATCGGTTCCACCAGCCCGTAAGTGTGCTGCTCGAACTGGCAGCATTCGCCTAGCGCATGGATGTGGGCGTCGGAAGTGGTCAGGTGGCCGTCCACGACGATGGCGCGATCGCAGACGAGTCCACTCTGCTGTCCTAGCTCCGCATTCGGGGTAATGCCCGCCGCCACGATGATGCTATCGGCAGGAAGCTTTCGGCCATCGCTCAGGGTGACCGACTGCACCTGTCCTCGACCGTTATCTTCCAAGGCGGCGAGCGATGCGCCGGTTTCAATGAGGATGCCGCGTTCGCGCAGCGTGGCTTCCAGCAACTGAGCGGCGGTGGTGTCTAGCTGACGGTTCATCAACCGATGACTGCGCTGCAAAACGCTGACGGTGAGCGCGCGTCCGCCCCGTTTGCGCAGCCCTTCGGCGGCTTCCAGCCCAAGCAAGCCGCCGCCAATCACCACGGCGTTGCCGCCTTGCCGAGCAATGGCTTCCAAGGCGCTGACGTCGCGCAGGTCGCGAAACGTGTGAACACCGTCGAGCGTGATGCCGGGCACCGCTGGCAGCGCGGGGCGCGAGCCAGTGGCCAAGACCAAGCGGTCATAGCGTAACGTGTTGCCGCGATGTGTGATGAGCAGGCGGCGTTCGCGGTCGATGGCGGTCACGCGGTCGCCAAGTATCAGCGTGACGTCGTTATCGGCGTACCAGGAGGCGTCTTGCAGAGTGAGCGCCTCGGGCGCCAGTTCGCCTGCCAATAAAGGGGAGAGCAAAATACGGTTATAGGCAGGCACCGGTTCCTCACCCACCACCGTAATGCGGTGGGGGCGCTGGGGATGTCGAACCAGCGCGTCGAGCAGTCGCTGGCTCGCCATGCCGTTACCGATGATGACGAGGTGGTCTGTCTGTGAGCACCGGGAAGCGATTTCCATGGGTAGCTCCTTTGGTTGAAGCATCATGTTCAGCAAATAAAAACGCCCCTGGCACAGCCCTCTCAAGAAGGGAGTGTCAGGGGCGTCGTTGCCCGTTGGCGTCGTCGATAACGCGCAGCAACCGCCGTTGGTTGCCGAACTGTCTTATCCTAGTGGTCAGCAAAAAGCCCGCCAGCTCTTGCCGCAGGTGGATTTAATTCAGCTTAATCAGCGTATTAAGCGTTTTTGAGGATTCGGTGGGCCGCGCATAGTTGAGTTGGCGTGCCCTACTTTGGTGCTTGAGCGACGATTAATGCACCCCCTTTAGCCGCTTATTCGACAAAGAGCATTCCTTTAGCGAGTAATGAAAATACAAGCATGTTTATAAGTTATTGTTTTTATAATATTTAATGGTTTTAAGGCCGAGTGGGCGCAGGGTTTGCATTTGTTCAAGTAACAAGGAACAACGGCTCAGTGCAGGGTCTTTGCTCATAACGATCACAACCATAAATTGCGTCGAACAATACCAACGGCAGCAAATCACTGATGAGTACGGCACCGGGTAAATGGTGCCCCTGAGACAACGGCGTCCAGGCAGGCTTCTTTTGAAGCTGGCTTGGGCGCTTTTTGCTTTTTAACGCGGGAGGAAACTGCCATGCCACAGGTCAATCGGCTCGCCCGAACCACCTGCCCCTATTGCGGCGTCGGCTGCGGCGTGACTGCAACGCTTGAAAGCGGCCAGCTCATTGCCGTCGAGGGGGACCGCGAGCACCCAGCCAACTACGGCCGCCTATGTGTGAAAGGCACCGCGCTGCACGAAACGCTCGGCGCACAGGGGCGCTTGCTGATGCCCCGCGTGGATGGACAGGAGGTCTCCTGGGAGCAAGCACTCACCGTCACCGCCGAACGCTTGCAGGCCCAGCGCACTGCCCATGGCCCGCAGACGGTGGCGGCGTACTTATCCGGCCAGCTGCTGACCGAAGATTATTACGTCGCCAACAAGCTGTTCAAAGGTTTCTTGGGCACTCCGCACCTGGATACCAACTCGCGGCTCTGCATGGCGTCCGCCGTGGCGGGCTACAAGCGCGCCTTTGGGGCCGATGCGGTACCCTGCAGTTATGAAGACCTCGAAGAGGCGGAGCTGGTAGTGCTGGTGGGGTCCAACCTTGCCTGGAATCATCCGGTGCTCTATCAGCGTTTGAAGATAGCCAAAGAGCGCAACCCGTTGATGCGGGTCGTGGTGATCGACCCCCGCGTGACCGACACCTGTGAAATGGCCGATCTTTACCTGGGTATTCGTCCGGGTAGCGATGCGTACCTGTTCAACGGGCTGCTGGCGTGGATGGACGACCATAACCGATTGGATGCCGTGTACTTAGAACGCCACACCGAGGGGTTAGACGACGCGCTGGGCGCTGCCAAGCAGAGTGCAGGCAGCGTGGAAGCCGTTGCTCACGAATGTGACGTGGATCCTGAACGCCTGGAAACCTTCTATTACTGGTTTGCCAGCCAGCTCCACGTGGTCACGCTCTACTCTCAGGGGGTGAATCAATCCTCAAGCGGTACCGACAAGTGCAACGCGATCATCAACTGCCATCTAGCGGGCGGGAAAATCGGCCTGCCGGGGGCGGGGCCGTTTTCGATCACTGGCCAGCCCAACGCCATGGGCGGGCGGGAAGTAGGCGGGTTGGCCAATCAGCTGGCGGCGCATATGGATTACCACACCCCGGGCGCCCGTGAGTTGGTTAGCCGCTTCTGGACTACCCAGCACTTAACGCCCGTACTACCGGACGCCCCGGGTTACAAGGCGGTGGAGCTCTTCGATGCCATCGAGCGTGGCGAGATTAGCGCCCTGTGGGTGATGGCCACCAATCCAGCAGTGAGTATGCCGGATGGGGAGAAAGTGCGCCGCGCGCTGGCAAAATGCCCGCTGGTGATCGTCTCGGAGTGCGTCGCCAATACCGACCTGCTGCCCTTTGCGGATATCGTGCTGCCCGCGTCGGGCTGGTCGGAGAAGGATGGCACGGTGACCAACTCGGAGCGGCGCATTTCCCGCCAGCGGGGGTTGCTGCCGGCCCCTGGCGAGGCCAAGCACGACTGGTGGATACTCTGCGAAGTAGCAAAACGCTTAGGGTGGGGCGAAGCCTTCGATTACACCCAGCCATGGGAGATTTTCGATGAGCACGCGCGCCTTTCAGGCTATGAAAATAGCGGCGATACCCAGCGGCTATTCGACATCTCAGGGCTGGCAGGCCTGGGCCAATCGGCTTATGATGCGCTCGCTCCGATCCAGTGGCCCGTGACTCAGCAGGCCCCCCGTGGAACGGCAAGGCTGTTCGAAGATGGCCGGTTTGCGACGCCGAACGGTCGCGCGAAACTGCTGCCGATTACGCCGCGCCCGCCCGCGCAGGCGCTGAGCGACGACTACCCGCTGCGTTTGAATACCGGGCGTATACGGGATCAGTGGCATACTATGACGCGTACCGCCCGTGCGCCGCGCTTGATGAACCACCGCGCCGAACCCTTCATCGAGCTGCACCCGGAGGATGCCGCCCGGGCTGGCTTGACGGATCAAGGCTTGGCGAGGTTGACCGCTGCCGCCGGGGAGTACCGTGGGCGGGTTCGGGTCTCCCACGCCCAACGCCGAGGCGAGGTGTTCGTGCCGATGCACTGGACCGACTGCTTTACCAAGCAGGGGCGCAGCGGCGCATTGATTCAGGGGTATACGGATCCGCTCTCCGGACAGCCGGAAGCCAAACAGGGGGCGGTGGCGGTGAGCAAACTTCTCGCTGCGTGGCAGGCGACGCTGCTGCTCGCCAACGGGTTGGATGCGCCATCGTCGCCGTGGTGTCGCAGCGATTACTGGGCGCGGATCCCGATGGCCAGCTGCACGCGGTGGCAGCTGGCGGATAGTCAGCCGGTCGCGGATTGGCTGGCGCAGGTGGCGGCGTGGTGCGGCGTGCCCGCTTCGCTGTGGTGTGACGACCCGGCAACCGGCAGGCTGCGGGCAGCGGGCGTGGTGAACGGTCGGCTTTGCTGGTGGCTGATGGTGGGCCCCCCCGACGAACTGCCCGGGCTAGCCTGGCTTGAAGCGCGCTTCAATGACGCTACCCTGGAGACACGGCACCGTAGACGCCTGCTGGCCGGATGCGACGATGGCGCTGTCGATACGGGGCCGGTGGTGTGTAGCTGCCACCAGGTCGGCCAAGCCTCTATCGTCAAGGCGATCCATGCAGGCGATACCAGCGTCGAAGCGTTAGGCGCACGATTGGCCTGCGGCACCCAGTGCGGCAGCTGCCTACCCGAACTAAAAGCGATACTCGAAGAGGAGCGGCCTCATGCGCGCGCTAAGCAAACAGCTAACACAGAAGTGGCCTGATGCGCTGTGGCGTCTGGCCCAGCGGGCGTGGGCGCCGTTGAGCCGCGATAACGCCCCACGCTTGCGCTTGCCGCTCAGCGGTGCCTGCCAGCCAGGCACCGTCTATTTGGTCGGCGCGGGTAGCGGCGATGTCGAATTGCTGACGCTCAAAGCCGCGCGACTGCTGATGCAGGCAGACGCGGTCGTGTATGACCGCCTGGTTGGGGACGACGTGTTGGGGCTCGTTCCGCCGGGCACCGAGCGCTACTACGTCGGCAAAGCCAGCGGGCATCACAGCATGCCCCAAGCGGAGATCGGTGCGCTGATCGTCTCCCTGGCCCAGGCAGGCAAGTCGGTGGTGCGGTTGAAGGGCGGCGATCCCGGCGTCTTCGGGCGTATGGGCGAAGAGCTTGCAGCCCTGGCAGAGGCGGGGCTGCCCGCCGAGATCGTGCCGGGCATTACCGCCGCCTCCGCCGCAGCGGCGGGGATGGGGATTCCGCTCACCGATCGCGGCCACGCCCAGCAGGTGCGTTTCATTACGGCGCAGCTATGCCGGGAAGGCGGGATGCCGGACTGGGCGTCGCTGGCGCGTCAGGACGAGACCCTGGTGTTCTACATGGGGCTTTCCAAAGTGGCGGCCATTTGCCATGGCTTGCGCCAAGCGGGTCTGCCCGATACGTGGCCCGTCATGCTGGTAGCCAACGCCAGCCAGCCCGAGCAGCAGTCACTGGTGGGCACGCTTTCCGACATACCCGAACGCCTCGCTGCTCGGCCGCTGCCATCGCCTTGCCTAATCATGGTGGGCAGCGTGGTGAGCATGGTGGCCCACAGCCCCGCCGCTCGACTCTCTCAAACGCAGTGCTGAAAGCAGCGTTGATAGCCGAGTCGTGTTCTTTTGCGAAGCGTTTAAAACGCTGGGGTTGAAGTCTTCAAAGGCTCTCCCCATATTCGTTAACCTGCTATCAACCAGGCGGTGGAGAGGAGAGTCAGGAGTGCACGACGATGTCTCTAGGCGCGATGTTGGCCAGCAGCAGTACGGTCGGCCATTCGGCATCTCATGGGGCTTGTTGAAAACTACCGTGCTGGCAGGAACCGATGGCGACGCGAATGTTCATAGGAGCGAAGGCTTCCACTGCCCGGTTAAGCGTCTCTTAATAAACTAGGAGTATTCTATGAAAAAACACAAGGTTGGCGAAAACGCGCTCAAAGCGCAGTTACGTACCCCTATGTTCAAAATGCAGCAGCAAACGCCGAAGAAAGGGAAGGGCAGCTACTCTCGTAAAGGGCGTCATGCTCAAAGAGGGCATCGCCAAGCCGCTTGAACCAGCGTTTTGGCGATGCCTTCCCCAGGCATCGCTGCAGGCAATTTGCCAGTCTGCAGACTCTCATCAGCTTTTGGCCGACCGCTAGGTCGGCTTTTTTTAATTGGCGACTCGCTGTTCGACGGCAGAGGTGCTGCACACCTCCATACGGTAACCCGACTGATACACGCTGCGCAGGCGCAGCCCATGGCGACCATCTAGCTCCAATTTCCGGCGAAGACGGCTGACATGGGTATCTACCGTTCGTGTCGATACGTCACCTTTAATGCCCCAAACCAGCTCCAGCAAATGTGCACGGCTCAACAGCTCACCCACTTTGGAAAAAAACAGCGTGGCTAGGCGATATTCCCGCTCGGTTAGCTCCACGGCGTGACCGTCGACTTTGATCGTGTGCTCGTCGGTGTTGATCGCAAAAGCGCGCGGGCAGGAAACGGAGGGGCGGGGCGTATCGTAGCCGGCTCGACGGCCCAGTGCGCTAATGCGGGCTAAAAACTCTTTGGGGCGCAGCGGCTTCGCCAGAAAATCATCGGCGCCTTGTTCCAGTGCTTTAACGACGTCGTCTTCACCTTGGCTGGCGGTAATAAATAGAATGGGGCCACGCCAGCCGTCGTTTTGACGAAGGTGGCTTACCACGTCCATGCCGCACCCATCGGGCAGTCGCCAGTCGATAATCAGAAAGTCGAAGCGCTGCTCTTGCGTGGCGCGCCTGAGCTCACTTGCCCTAGCAAAAAGAGAGACCTGATGCCCTGCTGATAGCAAACACTGCTCAATAAATGCCTGTTGGTCGAGATCATCTTCCAGCACACCGATATGCATAGTGAGTTACCTATTTTTATCGTGTGATCAACCTCACACCATGGATGGAAAACTCATGCGTTAATTCTAGTTTAGGTAGGGGGAACGACACAAAGGTTTACAGTTAACGCTTAAGTCGTAGCGCTATACTTCGTTCATCATTTAGGAGGTATAAAATGGCTAAGCGTCTGATTAATAAAACTCTTCTCGTTTTAGTGGGGACATGTGTCTTCAACGCTGCGCAAGCCCTCGATGCGCCTACTGGCACGGTGATTTTAGAAGTGGCGGGCAACATTTCCCAAACTAACGTCGGTGACGAAGCACATTTCGATAAAGCTATGCTGGAAGCATTGACGCAGCGTACCACGAACACTAGCACGCCTTGGCACGATGGGGTGGTGAGCTTTGAAGGGCCGTTGGGAAGGGCGTTATTGGAAGCTGTGGGGGCCGATGGCGAGCAGCTCAACGTCGTGGCGCTCAACGACTACTCCTCCAAGGTGCCGGTTAGCGATTTTTATGATCACGAAGTCATTTTAGCGATGCGCGCCGATGGGCAGCCGCTGAGAGTGCGCGATCATGGGCCGCTGTTCATCATTTATCCCTTCGATGAAACTCCTGCGCTGTTGAACGAAGAAGTCCTTACACGCTCGGTTTGGCAAATCAAGCGGATCGAGGTCGAGTAGTCGTCGCGATGTCTAGGTAAAGACCATGTTGCCTGTCTTGAAACACTACTTTTCGCGTCGTGTGAGGGTCGCGACGTTTTCAGCGATCCTCTTTTTTCTGTCGGCCATCATCACAGGCGGCGTGATTTTCCAGCGGCAACACGCCATCGAAAATCGGTTACTGGAAAACCTCGTATGGACGGGGTATCAGTTCGATAGGGAAGTGCGCGAGTTTCATTTGTTGCTGATGGATAACCAAGTAGGCAGTGCGACGGCAGAAGACCTATTGCTACGCTTTGAAATACTGTTTAGTCGGAAAACGCTCTTCCAGCAGGGAGAGATAAATTTGGCGGTGTCTAAAATCGAGGGCGTCAATGCACTGGTCGAAAAAGCCGCCGCCGTGATTGATGACATCGACCGATTGATCGAGCCCCTTTGGGAGGATTCAAGCCGTTTAAATGACGAGATGATCCGTCGGGCAATCGACCATACGGCCCGTCTGCAACAAATGACAGGCTCTATCTTAATCGATACCAATGCGAGCGTTGCGCGACTGCGCACGTTAGAGCGGGAAAAGATGACCCAGCTTTATGGGTTAGCTTTGATCCTTCTGCTCTCGCTCATGTTATCGGGCGGTCTGCTAGTTCGCGCCCTGCTCATCGAAGGCAAAATCAGTATTCGCAAGGCCCAAGCGCTAGAGGTGAAGAGCCGAGAGCTAAAAGAGACGGCCAAGCGCGCTGAAATCGCCAGCCAAGCCAAATCCCAGTTCATGGCGGTAATGAGCCATGAGATTCGTACACCCCTCAACGGCGTGGTCGGCATGGCCGATCTGCTGAGTGAAGAAGTGCATTCACCCCGAGGTTACGCGTATTTGTCGGCACTCAAACGCAGTGCCGAGAGTTTGCGCGCCGTGATCAACGATATTCTGGATTACACCAAAATCGAGAGCGGTCGGCTCGATTTGGACGCTCGCCCCTTCGATCTCCATGAGTGTATCGAAGCGCTCTGTACGGGGTATGTGCTGCAAGAGAAGAGTAAGCCGGTCGTGTTCAATTACTCCATCGACCCCTCGCTGCCACGCTTCGTAATGGGCGACATTGCTCGCCTTCGCCAAGTCATCATGAACCTGATCAACAATGCGCTGAAATTTACCGAGGAGGGCTCCGTGACGTTTCATGCGGCACCGGGGGAGGGGCATGACGTACTGTTCGAGGTCCAAGACACGGGATGCGGTATCGATGCAGAAGATCAAGCAAGACTGTTCTGCGCTTTTTCACAAGTAGATACGTCGATCGCGCGCCGTCACGAAGGCACGGGGCTTGGATTAGCTATCTGCAAACGGCTCGTTCATGCCATGGAGGGCGAGATCGGTGTCGCCAGCCAAGTAGGTTTGGGCAGCCGCTTCTGGTTTTCGGTCGCGCTACCGGCAACAGAGGGTTTGGAGGTCTATCATCGCAGCGAACAGCAAGCCACGCTGGTGGACGATCATCATATCCTGGTCGTGGAAGATAACCCGATCAACCAGACAGTGGCGAAAGTCATGCTGGAACAGCTCGGGCAGCGTGTCACGATTGCCGAGAATGGCCAGTCAGCGTTGCAGCAACTTCAAGAGGAGTATGCACTCATCGATCTCGTGTTGATGGATATGCAGATGCCGGTGTTGGATGGCCCTGACACGACGCTGCGCTGGCGGGCCTTCGAAAAGGAGAATGCTCTGCCGAGGCTTCCCATCGTGGCCATGACGGCCAACGTCATGCCCGAGCACCGTGAGCGCTGCTTCGAAAGCGGCATGGATGACATGATCAACAAACCGTTCACGCGAGAAGAACTGTATCAGCTGATTAGCCGCTTTGTTCCCAGCGCTAACGTCAGCATTGGGCGTCTTGAACGACATGGCAGCGACGTCAGCGAGCAAAAGGGCGCAGCAGTTTCCTTTGTAAGTGAGCGTGGTGTGCTGGACCTGCTAGATCGCAAAATATGTGCTGAGCTGCAGGAAGCGTTTGACTCGGTATCACTCAACGCGCTGCTGAACGCCTTTCTAGCTCGCTTAGAGGAGCGTTTGATTCGGCTTCGCGCATGTTGGCTTGCAGGGGACCATGAGTCATTACGTAAAGAGGCACACTCCCTCAAAGGGGCCGCCGCCTCACTGGGCTGTGCTGCGATTGCTGAACAAGCCGCTCTTTTGGAAAAAGGCGCTCACCAGGAGAGTGATGCATCGATCGTGGGATTTTTAGATACGTTGGAAGCGCTGAAATTCACCACGCAGCAAGCCTTATTGGATCATGGTTTGATAGCCATATAGGAACTGCCGCTTCCAGAGTTGATTCAACGTCGCTTTGAAAGCAGCCGCTACATATTCGGTGGGTGAGGACGAAGCGCTTTAGGCCACCATCGTTTGGTGCCCTAACCACTTCTCGAACTGAGTGGGGGCAAGAGGGCGAGAGATGAAATAGCCTTGACCAACCGGACACTTTGCCTTGGTGAGTAGTGTCTGCTGCTCCGCGTTTTCGATGCCTTCGGCCACGACACTCATTCCCAAACGCGCGCCTAGCTCGACGATGGAGAGCGTAATTGCCTGAGCGTTGGGCTCGCTGTCGATGAAAGAAACGAAACTTCGATCGAGTTTTAATTCATCGAACGGTAATCGGTAGAGCTGGGTCAGCGAAGAGTATCCGGTACCGAAGTCGTCTAGGGCTAACTTGCACCCTCGTTTGCGCAGTTCGTCCAAAATGTGTCGAGCATACCCCAGACACTCTACGCCTACCGACTCCGTCAGCTCCAATGTGACCTTTGTCATATCGATAGGGTATTTGCCACAGAGCGTGTCGAACATGGACAGCATGTTTTCGGCTTTGATGAACGCGGCCGGCACATTGACGGCGATGCTCAGCGGCAGCCCCCGAGCGTGCCAATCGGCCAGCTGTGCAAAAGCGAGCTCTAGAATACACCACGTCAGGGGTACCATCAGCCCGCTTTTTTCAGCGAGAGGAATGAAGCTGTCGGGATAAATCGTTCCGCGCGTTGGATCTTCCCAGCGCACCAACGCTTCAGCCCCCACGACGATGCCAGTTGCCAGTGAGAGCTTAGGCTGCAGCGCAAGGCAAATATGCTGCTGCTTGATGGCCTGGGCTAATTCCCCCACCGAGGGTGGTTTCGGCGACGCCTCTATCTGTTCGATAAAGTCGCCAAGCCCGGTCATGAGCTTCGCTTTGGGGAGGAACCCCAACATCTTTAGCCCTTTGGCTTTACCTTCGGCAATCGCATGGGCGGCCGTTTCGTCCGAACAACTGCTCAGCAGCAAGATAGGGGCAAGAATCTTGAGATCATAGAGATAGTCGAGAATATCCAGCCCGGTAAAGTCACCCAAGCCAAAATCGAGCACGATTAGATGCGTGTTGAGAAGGCCAGGTTGGCGCGCCAGTTCTCCTAGACAACCGGCGGTGGCGACATCAAACCCATGTCGGCTCAGCAGCATTTTTCCAAGCAACTGTATATCGACGTCATCATCGATCACTAACGCACTGGGAGGCATGATGTGTCCTTGCATATAAGAAGCGTTTGTAGGGCAGTGGTGTAGTGCTGCTCAACAAACGCATGGCCAGTCCCGGCAGTGCAAAAGCGCCTTCGGGGGCCAGGGGAGAAACCCGAAGACGCATGGAAACGCCGTTAATTCAAACGAGAAGTATCATTGATGACATTAGAAAGACTCCCATTGAGGGGCTGGGCGACTCACTAAATTCTTAGGCACTGTAGTTGATAAAGGTAGTGTGCGTTTCATTGTTTGATCAAGTAAGGCTTGACGCTTCGAATCAACGTTCGAATCACTGTGGCTCAATTTGAAGGAGCCCACCAGCGTACTGAGTCGATCTGCCTGCTCGCGCAGTTCCGCAGCGGCAGCGCTAGACTCCTCCACCATCGATGCATTGTGCTGCGTCATGCTATCGAGTTCGTTCACCGCGTCATTGACTTGACCAATGCCCACGCTTTGCTCTTTTGCCCCGGCACTGATTTCTGCCACCACATCGGCAACCCGCTCGATGCTTTGCATCATGCTGTGCAGCGTGTCGCTGGCGGCTTTTACTTGCGAGACGCCGGAGTGGGTGCGTTCCGCCGACGTGCTAATGAGCTCGGAAATGCTCTTCGACGCTTCACTCGTGCGGCTTGCCAGGATGCGTACCTCTTGTGCCACCACGGCAAAGCCTCTGCCATGCTCTCCTGCTCTGGCTGCTTCGACCGAGGCGTTGAGAGCCAATATATTGGTTTGAAAGGCAATGCTTTCGATCATGGTGACGATGTCACTGATCTGGCCGGACGACTCGCTAATACTGCCCATGGTTTTCTGAACGCCCTGCATGGCATTCAAACCTTGATGGGCAATGTCTCGGGTCGATAGCGCTAGCTGGTTCGCTTGCTGGGCAGCGTCGGATGCGTTATTCACTACGGCGGCAATTTGCTCCATGGAGGCAGACGTCTGTTGTAAGTTTGCAGCCGCTTGCTCGGTACGTGTGGCCAGTTCTTGGCTGCCTTTAGCGATTTCCGTTGACGCGTGCTGTAAGCTAATCGTGCTGCTGCTGACGGATTGCAGGGTCTCATCGATACGCTGGATAAAGGCGTTGAACGCTACCGCCAGTTCTCCCAGCTCATCTTTACGCTGATTATGAATACGCGCGGTTAAATCGCCATCGCCATCGGTAATTTCTTTAATTCGGAAGCTCACTTGTCGTATCGCTTTAGACATCAATTTAGGGCCGATGAAAGCAATCAATAAGACAACTAAAAAGACGATGCCCGAAAAAGCGAGTGTCGCTGTTTGTTGAGCTTTGATTCTATTTAATACGGTCGTTTCTGCCTCTATTGTTGCCCGTTCAATGCTTTGGTCAGAGATGTCGTACAGTTCGCGAAGGCGCTCGAAACTCTCGAGGGAGCTACCCGATAATGCAGTTAAAGCGGCTTCGATATTTCCCGCATTATATAATTCAAAGACCCGTTGGCTCTCCACCCTCCAGCTGTCATAAAGAGGTTCAAAGTTTTGCAGGTGTTCTGTGAGTAAAGGGTAGTTTTGCATTTTCTGAGCATACACTTGCATTCTGTCATAGGCTTGTTGTGCATTCTCTTCATAGCTTGCAAGCAGTTCAGTACTTTTTTCGGAGCTCGGCTCCGTCAATACGTATTCCATTTGCGCTACACGCGCTTGGTATAAGTCGCGATCGGCATTGAGCGTCGCCGACATGGCAGGAATGTAGTTTTCGATAAACGTATTGAGTCGGCCTTTGACCATGTTGACGAGCATCGCATCGGCAATGACGACCGCTAAGAGCGATAAAGCGACAACGATAAAAGCAGCCGCGTATTTAAAGCTGATTTTGTGAATGGTTTTCATTTTGCAGCACCCCCGTGCCTTTTTTGGGATGCTTCAACTATACGATTAGATAAAAGGGCTGGCGATAACGGACAAGCCGGTGTCACTATTGTTTACGTTTGAACAATGGCTCGGGGTAAAGTGTGAATATTTGTCATTGATACCCTTCTGCCTGCAAACGAAACAGCGCCGCATAGCGCCCGTTCGTCTCCATGAGCGTGTCATGGGTACCGCGCTCGATGATGCGCCCTTGGTCGATGACGATGATGTGGTCGGCGCTGCGGACGGTCGAGAAACGATGGGAGATCAGAATCGTCATCTTGTCGCGGCTGTGATCACGAAAGCGGGCAAAGACATCCGCCTCTGCGGCGGCATCCATCGCGGCGGTGGGCTCGTCCAGTACCAGTATATCGGCCTCTTTGCGCATGTAAGCGCGGGATAGTGCTATTTTCTGCCACTGTCCGCCCGAGAGCTCTTGGCCATTTTTGAACCAGCGTCCAAGCTGGGTGTGGTAGCCATCGGGCATGCGTGCGATGAAACCATCGGCTAGGCCATCTTTGGCGGCCTGTTGCCAGCGCTGTTGATCATCGAAGGCCGCGATGTCTCCTACCCCAAGGTTTTCACCCACGCTTAGCTGGTAACGTACGAAATCTTGAAAAATGACCCCCACTCTTGCTCTGAGCGTTTGGGTATCCCAGTCGTTGAGATCGCTGCCATCCAGCAAGATGCGCCCCCGGGTCGGTCGGTAAAGCCGCGTCAATAGTTTGATCAGCGTAGTTTTGCCCGAGCCATTTTCGCCCACCAAGGCAAGGCTACTGCCGGGAGGGATATGCAACGAAATATCATGCAACACGTCATGGCCACCGGGGTAGGCAAAGCTCACCTGCTCGAAACGTAGACCGTCGCCCTGCACGGCACCTTGGGTCACATGGCCAGCGTCGGCCTCGGTGGGCTGTTCCAGGTATTCATACAAGTTGGAAAGGTAGAGGTTATCTTCGTACATGCCGCTAACGGCGGTGAGGCTGGCCGACAGCGCACTTTGGCCTTGCTTGAAAACCATTAAGTACATGGTCATCTGCCCGAGTGTTAGCGCGCCGATAACGGTTTCGACGACGACCCAACCATAGGCCGCGTAGAACGTTAGCGTTCCGAGTAGGCCCAGCACGAAGCCCCAGCTTTCACGGCGCAACGTCAAGCGGCGGTCTTCGCCATAGAGCTGATGAAAAATATCCCGGTAGCGCTGCAGGAAACGCGACTCCAAACCGAATAGTTTGACCTCTTTGATGCTATCCTCTCGGGCCAGTACGGTTTCTAGGTACATCTGCATGCGGGTTTGCGGTGAACGCCAGCGAAATAGTCGGAAAGCATCGCCAGAGAATTTCGCTTCGGAGAAAAATACCGGTAGCGCGCCCACCACTAAGATCAGTAGCGCCCAGGGTGAAAACTGCACCAGTAGAAAAGCAAAGCTGCCAAGTGAAATGGCATTCTGCAGCAGCCCAAAGGTTTTATTGACCAATGCCAGTGGGCGGGTCGAGGCCTCTCTCCGAGCCCGAGTGAGCTGGTCGTAAAGCTCTGAGTCTTCAAACTGGCTAAGCGATAGGGTGCCCGCTTTTTCCAGAATCATGACGTTCACTTTCTGACCGAGCAATGCCCTTAACAGCGACTGTTGGGCCGAGAGACCACGCTGGGCTAACGCCATCAACGCAATGATAGCGCCTTCGAGCGCTACTAGGCCCAGTACCGGCATTAGCGTTACCCATACATCCGGTTGACGGGCCGCCTCATAACTCTCCATGGCCGCCAACACGCCATCGACGATCAGTTGACCCACATAGGCGGCCACCGCGGGCAGCACGCCTGCCACCAGCGTACAAAGCGCCAAGCCCAGCATCATCCAGCGTGAGGTTTCCCATACCAGAAACAGAGCACGGCGACTGTAGCGAAACACGCTGAAAAAGCGATTAAATGGGGAGGCAGAAGAAGGAGAGTACGGCATCGTGGCGTAGCAGCATCAATTCAATAGGCTGCCATGATGCGGTGCTTTGGCGTTGATAGCCAGCCTGCTGCCCTTACTCGGGCAGCAGGTGATGAGCTGAAAAGCACTATAGCGGCAGTACTGCCCCATCGGTGCGGGGTTCGGTGCCGCCCTGCAGCACGCCAGTAACAGGGTCGCGGAGAATGATTTGACCACGGCCAAAGCTGATGGAGTCGGCTACCTTGACGATCTTATGGCCGCGCCGGGCGAGCGCCAGTGCCAAGTGGTTGGGGAAGTCGGCTTCCACCTCGACCGTTCTACCCGTGGTCCATTTCCAGCGCGGCATGTCCAGCGCAGCTTGCGGATTCAACTGATCCTCGATCATTGACGTGACCACTTGCACCTGACCCTGGGGCTGCATATAACCGCCCATCACACCAAAGGGCCCAACGGCCTGATCATCTTTGGTGATGAAGCCCGGAATGATGGTGTGATAAGTGCGCTTGCCGGGGGCCAGTGCATTGGCATGTTCAGGATCTAGCGAGAACGACCAACCGCGGTTTTGTAGGCTAATCCCGGTGCCGGGTACTACCATGCCAGAACCAAAGCCTTTGAAGTTACTCTGGATGAACGACACCATATTGCCATCGTCGTCCGCGGTGGCGAGATAAACGGTGCCTCCCTGTAATGGGTTGCCGTGGGCAGGATCCACCGCGTGTTCACCGATCAGCGCCGCGCGTGCCTTGAGGTAAGCATCGTCGAGCATTTGCTCGGTGGTAGGCACCATCTCACTGCGTTCGGTGATGTGTTTGAAGCCATCCATATAGGCAAGCTTGGTGGCTTCGATCCGACGATGCAGGGTTTCAACGGCATCCCCTGGGCACGGGTCTAACCGTTCCAGCATGCCGAGTGCCTGCAGCACGATCATGCCGCTGCCGTTGGGCGGAATTTCCCAAATATCGTGGCCCTGATAACGCACACTGATCGGGTCGACCCACTCGGGCTGATACGCCGCTAAATCCTCTTTACGAATCAAACCACCGTGCTCGCGGGAGAACGCATCGATGGCTTCAGCCAGCTCACCACGGTAAAACGCCTCGGCCTTGGTAACCGCAATGGCAGATAAGCTTTTTGCGTGGCCGGGTGACGACCATAGCTCGCCTGGACGCGGCGCACGGCCTTTGGGAGCAAAGGTATCGAACCAGGGCTTGAATGCCGCATCTGGGTAAGTGGCGTAGTTATGAAAGGCGTCTTCCCACATTTGATGGATCACTGGCGTCACGGCAAATCCCTCTTCCGCCAGTGCAATGGCCGGGGCGAGCAGATCGGCAAACGGCAGTTTGCCAAAGCGCTCGGAGAGTGCCGCCCAGGCAGCAGGGGCGCCGGGCACTGTGACTGGTAACAAGCCGTGGTTGGGCATGGTGTCATGCCCCAGAGATTCGAGGGCCTCGATCGTGGCCGCCTGGGGGGCAGGCCCGCTGGCATTGAGACCGTGTAGCTTCCCATCGACCCATACGATCGCAAACGCGTCGCTGCCAATACCGTTCGAGGTCGGCTCCACGACGGTCAGTGCGGCAGCCGTGGCAATCGCGGCGTCAATGGCGTTGCCGCCCTGCTGCAACATAGTAATACCGACCTGAGCGGCAATCGGTTGAGAAGTGGCGACCATGCCACGCTTGCCAAAGGTAGCCATACGCCGCGAGGCGCTAGGGTAATAGAGAGCGTCGTTATGCATGTTGTAGAATCCTTTGCGTCGATGAGTCATCACTATTGGGATGTCGCGGGTTTTAGGCGTTTCAGTTTGCGGTCTTGATAGAGCGAGAAGACGACCGAAGCGACCGCCAACACTAAGAACAGGGCAGAGAGTGGCCGCGTGAGAAAGGTGAGCCAGTTAGGGTCGAGTTCGAGCGCCCGGAAAAGCTGCCGTTCCAAGTTATTGCCCAACACCACGCCGAGAATGAGCGGTGTGAGAGGAACCCCCGCCTTCCACAGCAAGTAGCCGACGATCCCGAAAATAAACAGCACCCAGATATCAAAGAGGTTGTTATTGAGTGCATAGGCGCCGATCGCGCAGAGCATCAGTACGACGGGCACCAATATTTGTTGCGGAATTAACGAAATTTTGGCGAACCAGCGCACCAGCAGCAGATTACACAGCACCATCACTACCGCACCGATCAAGAGGCTTGCATAGATGGCGCCGACCAAAACGGGGTTTTGCTCAAACATCATCGGGCCTGGCGTAATGCCGTGAAGAATCAGCACGCCCATCATGATGGCCATTGGAAGATCCCCCGGTATGCCCAGTGCTAACGTCGGTACGAACGCGCCGCCCGCTACTGCGCTATTGGAGGCCTCAGAGGCAACGATCCCGTTAGGCGTTCCGGTGCCAAACGTTTCAGGATGGCGGGAAAACTTTTTCGCCTGATCGTAGCTCACAAAGTTGGCAACGGTACCGCCGGTGCCCGGTAGCGCGCCGATTAGGCTGCCGATCAATGACGAGCGTAGGGTGTTGAGTTTTTGGCCTGCCATATCCCTCATGATCTGGCGGTAAGGAATGGCCACGTTCGTATCCACGCCCTTGCCGCCGTCGGGGCCGTCGCGCATTTTTTCGATATTGCCGAGCAGTTGGGAGAAGGCAAAGACGCCAATCATTACGGGTAGCATCTCAAATCCCGAGCTAAGCGCAGGCAGGTCAAAATCAAATCGCAGGTTACTGTTGCGGTCATAGCCGACGGTGGTAATCAACAAGCCTAGCGCGGCGGCCAAGAGGCCTTTCAAGAGCGCGCCATTCGATAACCCGGCTACTAGAGTAAGGGCAAAGAGAATCAGCGCGGTAATTTCCCAAGGGCGGAAATTCATGCTGAAACTGGCAATCAGCGGTCCAAAGAAGACCAGCACGGCCACGCTGATAATCGTGCCCAGAAAAGAGGCCATCACGCCAATGCCTAGGGCTCTGCCGGGTTCGCCCTTTTGGGCCATCGGATAGCCGTCATAAACGGTCGTTATCGATGAAGGTGTCCCCGGTATACCCAACATGACACCCGATACGATACCGCCTGAGTATCCGCCGACAAACACGCCGACCATGAGTGATACGCCGCTCACCGGGTCCATGGCAAAGGTGAAAGGGAAGACCACTAGAATGGCCATGGTCACGGTAAAGCCCGGGATGCTCCCCCCGACAATACCGAACAGCACGCCGAGGATGATCAAGCCCAGGACGGAGATGCTTCCGACCTCGCTGAGTGCTTGAAGAAAGAAATGAGTCATTGGTCGTTCCTCAGCGTTAGGGCAGCCATACGTTCAGGCCATAGCGGAAAATCACGAATACCAGCGGCACGAACGTGCAGCTGATCCCTAGGTTAATCAGCCATTTACGCTTGGTGTCGACGCCTAACAGCAAAGCAAAAGAGGCCACTAAAAAACCGATGGTGGCCACGATATAGCCCAGTAAGGGCAGCAGTACGGCATAAAGCCCAAACAGTATAAAGAGCGCTACGACGGACTTACGCCGCGCGAACCAACCGCTGATCTCCATTCGCCAGGACGCCACGGGAGCAACGCGGGTGAACAGAGAGCGGATCAGCAGCAAAAGCGATAAAAGCCCGATCGTGACGAGTAACATGCGTGGGAACAGGGCAGATCCATAAGGCTGCCAGCTTGTCGGCGGGCGAATGGAGCTCGACTCCACCCACATGACAGCCACCATTACAAGCAGCGCGAGCGCCAGCGCGCGGTCTTTGGTAAGCGTTAGCATTAGCATAGCCTCCAGGTGCTCCCAGGCGCGTTGCCCTGGGAGCATGAGCGAGAAATGACGTCGAAACGCTTAGTTTTGGAAATCGATGTTTTCAGCCGCCGCCGAAAGCGCCGCCTCGTTTTCCTCTAAGAACGCTTGGTAATCCTCGCCTGCCAGGAAGCGTACAACCGAGCCGAACTCATTCTCGATTCGGCTTTGTACTTGCTCCTCCTCCAGTGCTTGACCATAGGCCTCTGCGACGGCATCTAGTACCTCTTGAGGTGTGTCTTTGGGCGCAAAGATACCGCGACTGGTGGAGTGATCCATCTCGATACCCTGCTCCCGAAGGGTCGCTACATCCGGCATGCTGTCTAAACGCTCGGGATGCGCAATCCCGAGAGGCTTGAACGTACCATCTTCATAAAAAGCGCCCCCAGAAGGCAGGTTGAACATGGCAAAGTCCACTTCCTCTGCCATCAATGCCGATACTTGTTGGCCAGTGTCGGGGTAGCCCACTAGACGAACATCGGCCATATCGATGCCAGCCTCTTGGAAAAACTGTGCCCAAAAGAAATGATCGGTAGAGCTTGGAATCATGCTGAAACGAACTTGGCCTGGGTTTTCGCGTACGTAGTCAGCAATATCTGCCGCGCTCTCTACGGGGTGTCCGGCATACGTGGTTGGAATATTGATGGTTTGTGTGAGTAGGGCGATGGGCTCAAACGCGTCGTAGGAGTAATCGACGGTACCGGCGAGCTTTGAAAGCGCAATGGTGTCATGGCTGCCCAGCAGCGTGTAGCCATCGGGCGTGGCGTCCTTGACGTTGCGTGACCCAAGCGTTGCGCCCGCCCCGGCCATATTCACCGGAACGATCGAAGCACCTAAGTGCTGCTCTGCTTCTTGTGATACCAAACGGAAAATAATATCCGTGGCACCACCGGGCCCATAAGGAATGATCAAACGAATATCCTGCTCGGGATAATCCGCGTGGGCAGTGGATAGGAGCGCCAGGCTGGACGTCAGCCCAATGGCGGCGAGTGTGGTACTTAGAGCAAGTTTAGAACGCGTCATTTTTATACACCTTTTTGATGGAGTTGGTGTGGTGATCCGCTGCGTCAAGCAGCGGTGAGGTGAGCGCGTGGTCCCATTTTGGGTTCTTATTGTCTGCAGTGAATCGTCTTTAGTGCACAACAGGTCAACCGAGAAAGAGCCCTCCATAAACCAAGGCGCCGATAACGACAAAGGCGGGGTGAGTGTTAAAGCGCACCAGGGCAAGAGCCGCCACGACACCCAAGAGCAGTGTGTGGAGTGCGCCGCTTGCGTCGATACTTTCCATAAAAAAGCCGAGGGTGAGCCACGCCATCATCATGGCGATAACGGGGCGTACCCACTGACTCATGCGCTTGACGCGCGGGGAGTCGCGGTGGCGATATAGAAGCCCGAGTGCGCCAAGCATGAGCAGCAGTGAAGGAACTACCGTGGCGGCCACGGCGACGAATGCGCCGCCGATGCCCGCTACCTCGTAACCTACATAGCCCGCCATTTTGGTGGCGATGGGGCTAGGCAGCGCGTTGCCAAGGGCTAGGGTTTCGGCAAAACCTTGTGAAGTCATCCAGCCATAGCGGCCGACGACCTCGGCTTCAATAAGCGGAATGATGGCAGGACCGCCGCCATAACCAATGATGTTGGGGATGAAAAACGCTAGAAATATATCCCAGTAAATCATGCGGTGCCCTCCACGTGTTTTTTACGCGAAGGGCGTAGCAGTGCCGTGAGTAGAATGGCTCCAATGACCCAGCCAGGGTGCACGCCGAGCCAGTAAATCACCGCACCCGACGCGACCGCCATCACAATGCTGACCCACCAGCCAAGGGCGGCTTTGGACTTATCGAAGAAGTCCCAGGTCAGTTGCGCCATCATGACCATGACCACGGGAATGACCGCTTGCCCCATACCGCGAATCCAGGCGACGTCGCGGTAGCGGCTAAAAATGCCAAGCATCACGATCATGGCCACGATCATGGGCAGAATGACGGCGATCACCGCGGCAGCACAGCCGCTGATGCCCGCGACTCGATAGCCGATATAGCCGGGCATTTTGGTCGCGATAGGCCCGGGTAGGGTATTGCCAATGGCCAACACATCGGCAAACTCTTCATCCGTCAGCCACTGGTGGCGTGTCACGACTTCCGCTCTGACCAGCGGGATCATGGCCGGGCCGCCGCCAAAACCGAAAATACCGACGCGGAAAAAAGCCCAAAAGAGTGCAGTTTGCTTCATGCAGTCAGCGCCTGTAAGGAGATCGATGAGGTCAACAGCATAAATGTCCCTATTTATCGTTTGTTGGTTAAAAAATCGATTATTTTGTCTAAAATAGAATATAGGTGAGCCTACCAAGAGGCGTCAACACCTAGTGTTGGACGTTCCGATAACCGAAGCCTTGCGATGTGACGCAAAAGGACGCCGAAATGAATAAGCACGTGCAGCTTCCCACCAGCAGCGCCTCTAGTTCTATCTACGATGTGCTGCGTCGAGACTTGGTGGGGGGGCGCTTCAAAGCAGGCGAAAAGCTCGCCATCAATGCGCTCAAAGAGCAGTATCAGGTGGGGCTCAGCCCTCTGCGTGAGGCGCTGAATAAACTGGCAGCGTATGGTTTGCTGGTTCAAGAGAATCAGCGAGGGTTTAGGGTACCCAAGCTTACCCGTGAAGAGCTCGATGACATTGCGCGCCTTCGCACCGAATTGGAAGGAATGGCGCTAGAGCGCGCCATTGCCCACGGCGATGCTGTGTGGGAAGCCGATTTGCTGGCGGCGGCACATCGATTGAAGCGAGCGGATATTACGCTGGACAAAGGCGAGGAGTGGGAGCGTCTGCACACCCACTTCCACCGGACCCTGGTGGCGCCTTGCGGCTCGGTGTGGCTGTTGCGGTTCATCGAGCAGTTGCACGACCAATTCGATCGTTACCGGCGTTTAGGCCCCAAGATGCCCACCATTCGACAAGAGCTGGATGAGCAGCACCACGAATTGGTGGAGCTGGCGCTCAAGCGTGATGCGCGTGCTGCCCGGGCATTGATGGATGATCATATTCATAAATCCTACGAGGTCGCGTTGGCTCGCTATCAGCAGCACGCCTGACGGGGTATGAACTTCGCTGTACACTGGTGGCCAGCGCGAGGCACTCGCCACCTAAAAAGTGCTTACAGCAGGCCAATGTGGGAGTGGAGATGACGCAAGACGCCGATCAGCAAATCGTGGAGCAGACACTCGTTTGGGTGCGCCGGTTTATCGTAGGACATGAGATTTGCCCTTTTGCCAAACGGGAGTTGGAGAACGACACGATACGTGTGGAGGTGGTGCGTTCTAAAAAAGTGGAAGTAGCGTTGGAGGAGCTGGCTGCCGAGATGGTTTGGCTCGATGAGCACCCTGAAACAGAGACGACTTTATTGACGTTTCCGACGCTGTTTAAAAGTTTCGACCACTATCTGGATTACGTCGAGCTGGCGGAAAATCTATTGATCGAACTAGGCTACGACGGTGTGTATCAGTTGGCCACGTTTCACCCTGACTACTGCTTCGATGGCGCAGGCCCCGACGACGCCGCCAACTACTCCAATCGTTCGCCCTATCCCATGGTGCACGTATTGCGCGAGGCTAGCGTCGAGCGAGCCATCGCGTTTTACGGAGATACGGCCGCCATCCCTGAACGAAACATTGCCTACTTGACTGGACTGGGCAGCGATGTGGCCGAAGCGCAGTTGCAAGAATGTTTCAAGACGATTCCCCGTAAATGACCAATCGGTGTTTGCCTTTGCTTTTGGCCTGATAGAGCGCCATATCGGCTAGCTGCATGACGTGTTCGATGTCGTGGCCGTGTTGAGGCCACCAGGCTGCTCCCAGGCTGCAACCTACCTGCGCTTGGTGCCCTCCGGGCAGCATCACCGGGCTTGCGATACGTTGCAGCAGCCGTTGGCTGACATCGGTCACCACATGGGCGCTTTGCTCAGCCGTACTTTTCAGAATCATCACGAATTCGTCGCCCCCTAAACGAGCCACTACGTCACCGCTGCGCAACGTCGACTTGAGCCGTTGGGTGACCTCGATCAGCAGTAAATCCCCCGCATGATGGCCAAGCTCATCGTTGACCCGTTTAAAGCCATCGAGATCGAAGAGCAGTACGATGACGCTCTGGTGCTGCCGACGTGCCTCGGGCAGCGTATGCTGCAGGTAGTGGTTGAGGAAGGCGCGGTTAGCCAGCCCCGTCAGCGGGTCGGTATTGGCCAAGTCTTCCAAACGGCTGATGGTGCGGCGTTGATCGATCAAGCGCTCGACCATGTCACGCATGGACGTCGATAGCCGTTTGAGCTCGGGGGAGCCGGTTTCCAGCGTCAATTCGCTGCGGCTGGTGGCCGTCTGGATGTTGTCAGCCGCGCGCGCCAAGCGCGTGAGCGGTGCGACTAAACGAGCGGCCACGATCCAGCCGATGATGGAAAACAACAGCGCTACCAGTAGCCCCGTGCCGAGAATCAGTTCGTAAAGCTGGTCGACTGGAATGAAAGCAGTACTCACGGGCTGCCTGCTCACAGCGACCCAGCCCAAGCCTGGGAAATCTCCAAACCCATGGCTACGCGCTATTCCCGTGACATAACGTTCCCCATCGGGCCAGGTTTCGATGGTCCAAGTGGGTGTGGGGCTGTTAATAGTTCCCTCCATGAACGCCAGCGATTCACCGACAAGTTCAGTGGGGCCAAGAATCACCTTGCCTTGCGAGGAGAGCAGCAGTAGTTCGGTTTGCTGGGCACGCAGTTGCGGTGAAAGCATTGAGTTTTTCACCTGTTTTGCCCACTCCCAGCTGAGATGGACGGCGAGCACACCAGTAAAGATGCCCCTCGAATCGGTGAGCGGAGCGGCGATATCGACGAACTGAATGGGCTCGCCCGTGGGGTTGGGGAGTAGCTGGGATAGCATGACGGCATCATGAACATCCCCCACCCATAACGCTTGTCGCCCTTCGATAAATACCGGCCGCTGGGCAATCGACGATCCTTCGAGAAGCCCTCCGGTAGAGGCGATCACCGTTCCACTGGCATTCGTTACGCCAATCCAAGACGGCACGTCATAGTTACGCTGCAGATGTTCGAGCTGGGCGCGCACCGAGGAGGGGTCGGTGCGATCGGCAAACTCTTTGATGCCCAACAGTAGGCGCACCTCTTTAACCCGCGCATCCATGCTGCGGCTGAGTTTATCCACCATTTGATACGCGGTATCAGCGCTGCGGTACCCGATATTTTCCTCGAGTTGTAGCGCCGCCTCGCGGGAAGCGACCCAGCTCAGCAGGAGCGTGATGGCAATCACTAACGAGGTGATCAAGCCAATGATGCGGGTGCGCAAAGAGATACGCGTCAGCAGTGAAGGGTGATTAGGCATCGATAGGCCAAGCGAGTCGTCGTCAAGAGAGTCACCCTAACGTAATTTTTGTTATGGCACGAATCGATAGGGTCAACGGAGGCTGCGTGGGACAGCGGATGTGCTCCGACACGCAGCCTGGAGGCTCGATTAAAACGCTTCCCACTCAGGCTCGGCTGCTGGCCGCTGGCGTTGAGCCGTGCTGACAGTTTGTGAGGGAGCGCGCAAACGCTGGGTAGGCGCTGAAGCGGCGGATGGGGCAAGCATAGAGTGACGGTCGGAGGCGTTGATCCGGAACGCGGCGACCAACTCTGCCAACCGTGAGGCTTCATCTTGTAGTGAGGCTGAAGCCGTGCTGGTTTCTTCCACCAAAGAAACGTTCTCCTGGGTAGCAGAATCCATTTCGGCAATCGCCGTACTGATTTGGCTGATCCCAGACTCTTGCTCTTTCGCCGCCAGCGCTAGCTCCTGCATCATATCGTTGACTCGGATGATGGCTTGGTTGATGTCGTCCATGCTCTCGCCATTTTTCAGCGCTTGATCGGCACCTTGTGCAATGCGGCCCGCGATATCCTCGATCATCGTGCGAATTTCTTTCGAGGAGTTGGAGGTTTTCGTTGCCAACGAGCGAACTTCACTCGCCACGACGGCAAAACCGCGGCCGTGTTCGCCTGCACGGGCGGCTTCCACCGAGGCGTTCAACGCTAGAATATTGGTCTGGAAGGCGATCGAGTCGATGACCTGAATGATTTCATTCACTTTTTGAGAGCTGGCTTCCAGTTCGCGCATCAGCACACTGGTTTGCTCCGACTCCTGCTTACCATGGGCTGCTTTTTTGGAAGCATCCTGGGTCAAACGCTCCGCCTGTGCGGCGGTGTCGGCATTTTGGCGGACGATGGAGGAAATCTCATCCATACTGGCAGCGGTTTGTTGCAGCGCGGCGGCCTGCTGCTCGGTACGTGAGGCGAGATCCTGGCTGCCCCCAGCGATTTGGCGGGAACTGGCAGCCACGGCGCTACTGCTTTGGGTAAGCGTGCCTACCATACTTTGCAGCTTGCCCTGCATATCATGCATGGCGCTGTAGAGCCGACCAATTTCGTTGTTACCCAGCGATTCGATATGGCGGGTCAAATCGCCCTTGGCTATATGCTCACAAAGCTCCACTGCGCGCTGCAGCGGGCGCACGATAAGGCGATTGATACCGATTTGGACGCCCAGCGATAACAGAAGCGCCAGCACAATCAATGCACCGCTGAACAGCATGGTCACTCTGTGTCCCTGTTCGGCGTGAGCAATGTTTTCGGCTGCTAGGGCTTGCGCGCGGCTGTTGAACGCACGAATGGCATCGCTAAGCCTGTCGAACTCCACATTGAAGCGTTCGCGGTGCTGCACGATCGCAGCGTAATTGGCAGCCGCTAAATCGCTGCGAAACGCCTCGTTGATCATTTGCGGGTAGTAATTATCAATGGCTGCAATGAGCGGTGCACGAACGGCCGTAGGCGGTACTTCAATGGCGGTAAACTCAGCGTAGCGTGTATCGGCTCGCTGGAGCGCTGCGCGTGCGAGTTCGAGCGCTTCTTGCGCAGAGGGATTTTCACCATCCTCGACATAAGCGGTATAGCGAGCCAAGCGTAAGCGCATTTCCATTAAATTGACTTCTGCGCGGTTGATCGACGCCACTTGCTGGGCCGCGACTTCATCGAGCTCTCGCAAGCTCTCCATCACACTCATTTTGGATACGATACCTGTCGCTGCGATGGCCAGCAGGGCGATCACCATTAGCCCTTGCACGGCTGCCAACAAGTGTTTGACAGGGAAGTTTCTCATGATGACTCTCTCGGGAGGAAAAGGAGGGGGGGAACACCTGCAAGGAGGGGAGCCTCGCCTGTACATTATCGACACAAAAAGAGAGACATTGAGAGGTGCTGAGCAGTTTTTTTTACACTTTTTTGCAAGGTCGTGGTGTTAAGAAGGGAAAGCTTGTGCATCTATTAAAAAGGGCCAGCAAGCCAGCCCTATTAAGTAATGAGCATCGTGACACAAACGATGTGAAGCAATCGGCTAAAAAGCTTCCCACTCAGGCGTAGCCGCCGTCCGCGAAGGGGGCGATCCTACCAGGGGAGAGACGTAAGCCGTGCTGGTTTCCTCGACGAGCGACACGTTCTCTTCCAGGCAGGCAGCTGCTTTCAGTCAGGGTAGAAGCGCTTGGTTAGTGTGGGGTTAGTGCTTTGTACATGACATGGGTATCCACATACCCTAATGAAGCGTGCTGATAGGCGTTTGGCACGGTACCGACGATCTCGAAGCCAAGGCGTTGCCATAAGCCCACGGCCACGTGATTGCTGGCGACGACGGCGTTGAACTGCATGGCTTTGAACCCCTGCGTCACGGCCTCTTGCTGTGAGTGTTCGCACATGGCGCTTGCCACCCCTTTGCCCCGCGCTTGCGGTGTGACCATATAACCACAGTTACATACATGCTGGCCGGGGCCTGCGGCGTTGGCCTTCAAGTAGTAGCTGCCCAGCAGTGTTCCCTGCTCATCTTTTACCGCCATGCTAAGATGTGGCGTTTGACACCACAGCGCAAACGCTTCCTCTTGGCTAATGTGGGGGTCTATCGCGTAGGTTTCCTGGGCGGCTACAATGGCTTGAAACGTAGGCCAGAAGAGCGCGAACTCTTTGGCGGTCATCGGCGAAAACTGAAGGCTGGACATAAGGTGTCTTCCATGGGTGTCGTCATGCGCAACGTTAGCACACTCTAATGCGTATCTGCGCGACGGGTACGTTGATAAGTGAACCACTGGACCGCAAGAGGGCAAGACCATGACCGTTGAGAGTGCTCTGACGTATTTTCTGGCGATTTTCGTTTTCGCCGTGACCCCCGGACCGGGTATTTTTGCCCTGCTGGCGAAGGGAATGGCATCGGGAGCGCGCTCGTGTATCCCGTTAGCCTTGGGAATGACGGTCAGCGATGTGATTTACCTGCTGCTGGCGTTTTACGGTTTGGCGGCGCTGGCGGAACACTGGGGAGACGCCTTTACGCTACTGCGCTACGCTGGCGCCATCTACCTGTTCTATTTGGGCTGGAAAATGTGGACCGCCGAGGTATCCCCGCAAACGCTCGACGCCCTCCCAGCCAGCCGTGGCGCTTGGCGTCGTGATGCTGCAAAGAGTTTTCTGCAAGGTTTTATGATCTCGGCCTCCAACCCGAAAGTCATTCTGTTCTATATCGCTTTCTTACCGACCTTTATCGATCTCACCGCGCTCGACCGCAGCGATATGGTGTTGGCGGTCGGGTTGACGCTGGTGGGGCTGATGATGGGATTGATGCTGGTCGCCTCATGTGCGTCTTCCGCACGCCGCTTCTTTCAGTCTGAGCGCGCACAAAAAGGCACCAACCGCACGGCCGGTTCGCTGATGTTCGCAGCAGGCGCTTTTCTGGTCGCTAAAGGTTAAGGCAGACAGTTTAACGAACTGCCTCGGCGACGATCTCATAACTCCGCAAGCGATCCGCGTGACTGTAAAAATCGCTATTGATCATCAGCTCGTTGGCCCCCGTGCGTTCTTGAAACGCGGCTAGCTGTGCTTTGATCGTTTCTGGGCCACCGATGATGGCTGCTCCCAAAAACTGCTCCACCTGGGCGCGTTCCATGGGTGACCAATCCAAGGCATCGACCGGTGGCAGCGATTGTGTCGGCTTCCCCCGGATCAGGTTCAAGAATTTTTGCTGGGCGGTGGTGGCCAAGTAGTGCGCCATCTCGTCGCTATCAGCCGCCATGACCGGCAAGCCGACCATGGCATAGGGTGACTCTAAATGCGCGGAGGGGCGGAAGTTGTCTCGATAGAGGCGGAGTGCCTCGAACAGATAACCCGGGGCGAACTGGGCGGCAAATGCGAAGGGCAGGCCCAGCTTCGCCGCAAGCTGGGCACTGTAGCCGCTAGAACCCAGTAGCCAAATGGGTACGTGTGTGCCCTGGCCGGGCACGGCTTTGACGGTTTGGCGGGGATCCTCGTCGTCTAAATAGCGGCGCAACTCTTCTAACCGCTCCGGAAAGTCGTCGACACCTGCATGGGCGTGACGGCGCATTGCTCGCATGGTCGCCCCATCCGACCCAGGGGCTCGGCCAAGGCCCAGGTCGATGCGCCCAGGATAGAGCGTCTCAAGCGTGCCAAACTGCTCAGCAATGACCAGCGGTGGATGATTGGGCAGCATGATGCCACCGCTACCCACGCGTATCGTGGACGTTTGCCCCGCCACGTGACCAATCAAGACCGAGGTGGCGGCGCTGGCGATACCGGCAATGTTGTGGTGCTCGGCTAGCCAGTAGCGCCGATAGCCCAGCGATTCTGCTTGCTGGGCCAGTGATACGCTGTCACGGAACGTTTCGCCTGCGCTTCCGCCTTGACGAATGGGCGCAAGATCCAGAACGGAGAGGGCGGTGCTCGCAAGTTGGCTCATAAATCACCTAATAAACGTGCATGGTCAGCGGGCTATTTTTGTTAGCACGCTTCATAATGCAGCGTTTATGTGGGCGGCCAAGTGCAATTACAACCGCCGTGGCGTTGGGGTCACTCTTTGGGGGGCGTCGGGCGTACCAAGATTTCATTGACATCCACGTGTGGCGGCTGAGCGAGCGCGTAGATCACCGCATTGGCAATATCGCGGTCTTGCAGCGCATACTCGGGCGGCTCGTCGAAAAACGGTGTGTCGACCATACCGGGTTCGATCAATGTGACCCGCATGCCGGAGCCGCGCAACTCTTCGCGCAGGTTGTAACCAATGCCCGTGACCGCCCATTTGGTGGCGCTGTACATAGAACCGGGGATGGTCGTGCGTCCCGCAGCCGAACCGGTCAGCAGCACGTGTCCTTGACGGCGTTTCAGCTCCGGCAGGCAGGCTTGCAAGGTTAGGCCAACGCCGTAAATGTTGGTCAGAATCATCTCCCGCCAAGCGTTATGGTCGGCGCTGCTAAAACCGCCGGGCGAGCCCCCGCGGCCCGCATTGGCGAATACCGCGTCGATACGGCCGAACGTTTCAATGGCGTGCTCCACCATGGCTTGCTGCTGGTGTAAGTCGGTGACATCGACGTCGCACGTGAGCACGTTCTCTGGGCCGAGCTCTTGGGCAAGGGAGGTCAACTTATCGGCAGAACGCGCGGCCAGCACCAGTTGATACCCTTCTCGGGCCGCTGCCCGGGCGGTGGCCGCGCCAATGCCGCTGGAAGCGCCGGTAATTAACAGTACGCGGTCTTGCATCGTTGGCTCTCCTTGCTGTCATACATGAACCTTCAGCATGGCCAAAACCGAGTGGGGTTGCAAACGAGCGCCGTCGCTAGGGTGTATCTTGCTGTCGTTGCAGCATGGCAGAGAGATCTAGGATCGAGCGTGCCATATCGGCCATGCTTCTGCTTTGATCCATCGACGTTTTGCGCAGAAAACGGTACGCCTCCTCCTCGCTCATCGACTGATGGGCCATGATGAGGCCTTTGGCTCGTTCGATCAGCTTCCGCTCCCGCAGCGCTTTGCGCGTGTTTTCCAGTTCGTCGCTGAGTCCTTGCAGACGACTCGACTGCGCATGCGTCAATTCCAGCAGCGAACGACTCAGCGGCGAATGGAGAGCAGTGGCGGTCAAATCGCCCAGCGGTTGAGAGGGGCTAAGCGCCAGCAACTGTTCGCAGGGGGCTGGAAGTGGTCTGTCGGGTGTGGCCGAGGCGTGATCCAGCGCCGCTTGTGCGTGGGCGATTTTATGGTGGCATAGGGCCATGAGCTGCGTGTTGAGCGTGTCTTCCACCGTTTTGATGGTATCGATTCGTAGGGTCGTCAGCTCATACCAGGTTTCCCCCAAGGTGTTGCCCGACGCCGTTCGATGTTCCGAGCGTTGGCAGGCGATGTCGCGTAGCTGGCTAATACCGGCCAGCGTTCGGGGCGAAAGCGACTGTTCCCAAGCGCTCAGTGCTTCTGGGGTGGCGAATTCGGCAAACGTATCGAAGCAGCGTTGCTGGGACTCGACGAGTTCGTTGAGCAGCGTGCGATGAGCGTCATCGAAATGGCCTAGGGTAAACCCAAAGGCACCGCAGGCACGCTCTTGTCCGGCAAGCTCCTTGCCTTGCATGAGGTGGAACGTGGCTACCAGAGCGCGGGTGATGTCTGGATCGACAGCCGTGTCTGCGGCCTCGAAGACGATCGCCAATAAACCGCTAATCAGGTGATTGAATGCCTGCGTGGCCGCGTCCGGTGAAATATGAAAGGTATCGATGGCTCGACGCAGGGCATCGAGCTCATCCAGCGCTAGCCAAACGCTGGCAATGCGGCGCAGCAAGCGTGCGGTGGCTTGAGGTCGAGCTTCCTGGCTGAACGTTTCTAAACGCAGGCGCATCGAGGCTTCGGCCGATTGACTATGTTGAACGTAGGTCGTTCGGCGGGTTTTGAAACGCTTACCTTGTGAGGCCAGGTAAATCGTCGAGGCGCCGCGTTCGCGCTGCAGCACATGAATGAACTGGCTGATATCGCTCACGATATCCACGGTCGTAGCGAGATGGTGAAGGTTATCGATGTCGCAGCGCAGGGCAGTAAAGAGAAGCTGTTGGGCAGAAGACATGGTGATTTCCTTGATACTCGCCGCCAAAAGTCAAATGCCCCCGCAGCGGCACACTGGCAGGGGCAATATTCACAGATATTAACGTAGTGAGAGAGCACCTGCGCCCGTATCGTCGCCGACGGCATCACGGTATGCGCTGGCCTCTTCGGCTTCGGTGGCCTCGCTAAAACGCACCACCAGTACGCAAGACGCTAGTACCAACACGGTCAGGCCCAGGTAGAAAAGACCCTGCTGGTAGCTCAAGCTTTCGTTACGAAATAGAAACGCCGCAGACACCGCGCCCACGTTGCCGCCGGCCCCTACGATACCGGCCACGGCCCCCAGGGCTTTTTTGTTGATGAAAGGCACCACGCCAAAGGTGGCGCCTTCGGCCATTTGCACGAAGAGGCTAAACACTAACATGATGCCAATGGCTAGGCTGAGCACGTGCATTTGGGAAAACGCTACCAGGGCAATGCCTTCGCACACCAGCGCTATGAAAAGCCAGCGAACGCGTCCTTTTAGCCCACCATGTTTGGCGAACAGATCGGAAAACACGCCGCCCAGTGTGCGAGCGAAGATGTTCATCAAGCCGAAGAGTCCGGCAATGAGCCCAGCGGTCGCCAGGGTCAGATCGAATTTGTCGAAGAAGTAGATGGCGGCAATGTTATTGATCGTTAGCTCGACGCCAAAGCAGAGCCCATACACGACGAACAGTGCCCATACGCGGATATCCTTCGCCGCCGCCAGGAAGCTTTGGGCGGCACCGTGCTCACCGGTAGCGGGTGGCAGCTCACCGCGTGCGCGCAGCTCGCTGAAGTTGCCATTGGGGGCGTCTTGTGTGAACAGCCAGTAGGCAATACCGGTAAAGAACAGCACCACACCAGGCACCACCATGGCGAGTCGCCAGCCGAGGGCTTCGTTCACGCCGAGCATCAGAACGCCGGCGAAAATCAGCGGCATGACGATTTGGGTGGTACCGCCGCCCAGGTTGCCCCAGCCAGCGCTGGTGGCATTGGCGGTGCCTACCACGTTGGGCGCAAACATCAAGGTGGTGTGGTATTGGGTAATGACGAACGATGCGCCGATGGCGCCAATCGCCAAGCGTGCCAGTAAGAAGGTCTCGAAACTGTCGGCAAGGCCAATTCCCATTACGGGAATGGAGCCCAGCATCAACAGGCCCGTATAGGTTTTGCGTGGGCCGATACGGTCGCAGAGTACACCGATCAGCAGCCGAACGATCACGGTGATCGCCACCGAGGCGATGATGGTATTGCCGATTTGGGTTTGCGTTAGCGCGAGATCCTCGCGCACCACGGCCATGAGTGGTGCGATACCGAACCAGCCAAAAAAGCAGATATGGAATGCAAACCAGGAGAGGTGAAAGGCCCGCATTTGCGGCGTCGAGAAATTGAGCAACCGGATACGGTTGGCTTTGTTGCGGATCTCCATGGGAGTGACCTCACAGCGTACGAACGAGTTTGTCGAGACGCAACGCGCAGGCGTTACGTGGTTACGGGAACATGCCTTCATCGTTGAAGGTCAGGTCCGACGCACTCGTACCCTGTTGGGCCTGGTCCACGCCTATCACCATGTAGAAAAAATAAGCAAATACTCCGCCATCACTCTTTTAAATCAGTGAAAACAGTTGGTTAAAGATTTTGCTTAGATAGGAGACTGCTTGGCAAGTGGCAAAGACGGGGGAGAGTAGAGCACTTAACGCTCGTTTAGCGCACTCTGCTTGGGCAGCGTGCGCTAAGTTGGGGCAGTGGCTGGGCGTGAGCGCGCTTATTCGTGTAGGTAGACCGCATCGATATCGAGTGTGGACACCCTGCCAAGGGCATCGAAATGCGTGGCGAGCCAATGCTCGGCCGCCTCTCGGCCTTGCTCGAATAGGTGACAAAGGAAGGGCCATTCGGAGTTGAGCTTACTGGAAACCGATAGGTTATCCAGGGCTTGGTCGCCGCTAATGCGGTGAAAGAGGGCCTGCTGATAGCAGTTCTCGATACCTTGCTCTTCGAGAGCGTGCTTGAGTAGTGCGATCATGCGTACCTCTTTGATCAGCGCAGCGTTGAAGGTGATCTCGTTGAGGCGGTTCATGATCGCCGAGGCGGAGGTGGGAAGCTCTTCGCGACGAATCGGATTGATTTGCACCAGCAGGATGTCCCGCGCGCTGCACTCCTCCATGAGAGGGAACAGCGCCGGATTGCCCATGTAGCCACCGTCCCAATACGCTTCGCCATCGATCTCCACCGCTTGAAACATGAACGGCAGGCAAGCGGAGGCCATGACGGCGTCGACACTCATCTCTTCGCGGCGAAAGACGCGCTGCTTGCCCGTGCGTACATTGGTAGCCGCGACGAAAAGCTTGAGCTGGTCGCACTGGCGTACGCGTTCGAAGTCGATATGAGCCGCCACGATATCCCGTAGCGGATTCAAATTGAGTGGGTTGAGTTGGTAAGGTGATACCAGGCGCGTCATCAAGTCCATGGCGATATAGCCCGGCGAGTGGTCGAGGCTCCAGTTGCCGGTCAGAATATCCATAGGGGAGCGGCGAATGGGGCTGGCCATGCCAGCGCGGCTAACGGCCTGCCAAAACTCCCGCAGTGCCTGACGCGCCGCTCGCTTTCCGCCTCGAGTCAAAGCATCAGCCATCACCACGCCGTTCATGGCGCCTGCGCTGGTGCCGCTGATGCCCTCGATCTCGATGCGATCATCTTCCAGAAGGCGGTCGATCACCCCCCAGGTATACGCGCCATGAGCACCTCCGCCCTGTAGCGCGAGGTCGAGCTTTTTTACCGGTGCCATCGTCATCCTTTCCGTCTTTGATGGAAGTGCCTTTAGCATGGCATAAAAGTCGCCGGACGGAAGAATGGGGAACTACCCCGCAGACTAGGGAGCGTCGGCCAACGGTGATGAACGGGTCTGGGGCAGCGGCTGGTCGTACACCGCATGCTCCATCAACCTGTCGAGCTGCTGGGCCAGCGTCACGCTGGCCTCTTCCATGAGCGCCAGCGAGGCCAGCTCGCCGGTCAGGTCCCCCTGTCGGGAATAGCGCAAGGCCTCTAGACCGCTCTCATGGAAACGGCGGTGAGCCACGGCCAGTGCACGGTAAGCATCGCTTTGCTGATAGCGGCGACTGTCACCTGCCAAGTACCAGCGACCCAGCGCGCAGTGGTGCTGATCCGTAAGAGGAACTTCTTGGGAAGCTGATAATAGTTGCTGGTAAAGACGACTTTTCCACACGGCATGTTCCACTTTGGCCGCGTGTAGACAGGCCGTCGTAGTGCTGTGGTGGATCACCTTGTACATATGGCGTGCTTGGTCGGTGAGCTGTTCGATCACTTGTTCGGCGTCTTGCGCGGCGCGCGCCAAAGCGTTTGCGCTTTCGCGTTGATGGCCAAGGACCCGAGCATCCTCCTTCAGCATGGTAGCCGTTTGCTCGACCCATTGATCCAACTGGTGCGCCAACTGCTGGGTGCGCTCGGCCAGGTGCTGGATGTCGCTCACCACGGCGGTGAGGCCGCTGGGCGCTTCCTGAACGTGAACCGCTTCGAGTGCCGTGCTCATCGCCAAGGCTCGGGTATGACCAGCCATACGGGCGAGTTCGACGCTCATGCCGCGCAGCTCGTGAAGGGCCGTGTCGCTGGCGAGTGGCGCCGCGTAATGCGTATCGGCCTGCTGGTGCCTTTGACACTGCTGTTGAAGATGTTGAGACGCTTTTTCTGCGTCATGTAGCCGGGTAAACAGGTCGGTGAGCGTGGCGCGTTCACTGGCAAGCTGTTCGGCGTGCCGTTCGGCGCCCTCTTCTAGGGATGTGAGCATATCCGCGCCTTTGGACTGAAGCATACTCACCGACTCCAGGGGCGTCATTAAGCTAATCGTGCGGCAGCCCCGCGTGCTCTTGGCCACGGCCAATTGAGCGTGTAGCTCGGCGACTTGCTGCTCCAGGCGGCGGATCGTTTGATAGGGGTGCATAAAGGCAAACATTGACCGGTACCTTCAGTGATGACGCAATTTGTGATGTTTTGTCACAAAGTATTGCAGAAGGTTTTTATGTTTGCCTGTGAAGCGTGGCCTTAGCTGATGAAAATCAGCCTCTTGTCATCGCAAAAAAGGAGCATCGCCATACCACTCGCCTGCGCTATTTCATCTCGGCTAGGTGCATGGGCGTCGACGACTCACAGCGTAAAAACGCTGACGTGGCTAACCACTCTTCATCCGGATAGTAGGCGAAGACGTACTGGTCCTCTTTTAGACTGTCGATTAGCGGGTAAGTGATGTCCTCACGTACCGCCGGGCAGCCATGGCTTCGCCCTAGGCGACCGGTTTGGGTGATGAAATCGTGGCTTACGTAGTCCGCGCCATGAATGACGATCGCTCGCTCGAAGGCCAGATCGTTGACGTCAGGCTCCAGGCCATCCAAGCGTAGTGAATAGCCATTGCGGCCGTAGTAACTGTTCATGGTGCGAAACAGACCGATGCTGGATTGATGGCTATCGGGAACATTGGAAAACGCGTTGGCCACGGCATCGCCAGATCCTTGTCCATGGGACACTAATTCCTCGAACAGCAGCTGATGTTGGTGAAGATCGAACACCCACATGCGCGGCTCTGTGGATGGCAGCGAGTAATCGATGACGGCCAGCCGCTCTGCGGATGGATCGGCACAGCTCAATGCCTGGGCCGCTAACCTGAGGGCAGTTGGCGTGGCATTAGGCGCTAACTGCAGTAACTGATGATGAAGGGGGGATACCCCCGCAGCTGGGGCGGCGGCCACTTGTGAGAAAAAGCCAGCGGCTTGAAGAGGATAAGAAAACAGTACGATGGATAAAGAAAACAGTACATTCATCATGCGTGATCGAAAAAGCATGGGGCGTTATCCTGCTGAAGGAGTCAAAAGCGTAACGAGGTCGATACATCAAGAGTCAGCGTAAGCGGCTATGATAAAAAACGTGTATCAGAACGGGAACTACTGATACGACGGTAAGCAAAAAGAGTGAAGCCACATTACAACGCAGCATAGTAACGCAAGGAGAGGCGATGAACGACCACCAGCCACTAAGACGATGGGCGATAGGAGCGGCGCTCTGTCTGGCGCTGAGCGGCCCGATAATGGCCGATGCCAATGAGCCAGCCAGCGCCGCGTTGCAGCAAGCCCTCGCGCAGCATCTTCAACACCATGAAGGGTCGCTGCCCATCGCGTCGTTCTATGAACTGCGCGGTGGGCAGCCGGCGTGGCAAGAGCTTCAACGCGTTCAGTCGCTGGTCAGCGCGTTGAACACGTTGCCCGATGACGGGTTGACGCCCGACGACTATCAAGCCTCGTCGTTGCTGAGTGACTTCCAGCAAAGCCAGCAATTGGACGATCGTGCGAAGGCCAATTTCGACGTGCGAGCCACTCGGGCCCTGCTCTTGGCGTTGGATCATCTATCGATCGGTAAAGTGGATCCTAAACGCGTCGAGCCGAATTGGGATCTGCAGCGACCTGAGCGGCGTTATGCGCTGCCACGTGTAGTGCAAGCCGTCGAGGAGGGGAGGGTCGAGCAAGCGCTGTCACTGGCGAGGCCGAATATGGCGGCCTATGCCCAGCTTCGTGAAGCGTTGGTGCACTATCGTCGGCTGGCCGATCAGATGAGCGTGCCCTATTTACCAAGACGCGATGAGTCGCTGCGCCCCGGCGATATCGACGATGACGTGCAAACGCTTCGCCAGCGCTTGACGCTATGGGGCGAGCCCCACCTGCTGGCAGCAGATAGTAGCGCTTACCCCATGGTCGACGTGCAGGCGTCAGGAGCTGACCCTCGCAGCTTCGACCGAGAGTTAGCGCAAGCGGTCATGCGTTTTCAGCGACGCCACCAGTTGCAAGAAGATGGCGTAGTGGGAGAGCGCACACGGCTGGCACTGAACATGCCCGTCTCCGCACGAGTGAACCAACTGCGCATCAACCTGGAGCGAGCCCGCTGGATTCGCCCTTCGCTGGAGCGCACGCCCAACGTGTGGGTCGATATTGCAGGCTATCGCTTGCATTATACGCGCCCCAATGGCCAGCATTGGGATACCCGAGTGGTGGTGGGCTCGCCCAGTCGTGAAACGCCGATCATCCACTCCTCGATCAGCCACTTGACCGTCAACCCAAGCTGGACGATCCCCCCGACCATCATGCGGGAAGATGTGCTACCACGGATCCGCCAGGACGAGCAGTATCTGGCGCGGCAGAACATTCAGGTAGTGAGCCTATCCGGAGAAACGCTGGATGCGAGCACGATCGATTGGCAGCGTCCGGGAGGCGTGATGCTTCGCCAAGTGGCAGGGAGCAGCAATCCTCTGGGACGTGTCGTGGTGCGTTTTCCCAATAACGACATGATTTACTTGCACGATACCCCGGCAAGAGGGCTCTTTCAGCGTGAGCACAGGGCACTGAGCTCTGGCTGTGTGAGGGTTGAGGGGGTAACGGAATTTGCCCAGCTCCTACTGCAAGACAGCGGCAGCCGTTATCAGCTCGATACGCTGATCGCGAATGGCCGCAGCGATCAAAACGTGAACTTGCCTAACCGTATTCCGGTAGCGCTGCACTACCTGACTGCTTGGCCCAACGGGCAAGGAGACGTAGTGTTCAGAGAGGATATCTATCACCGCGATGCGGCGCTGCTCGCAGCGCTCGAAGCAGTGTAAGTCGCTCGTCATTCATCAGGACTGGTAGTGTCAAAAAAGCCGCCCCACGTCGTGTGGAGCGGCTCTTTTGTATCGCCGTGGAGAGTGCTTATTGGAGGCTTTCGTCGCTGTCGTTATTGCGCTCATAGTTAGCCACGCTGATGGTGCCGGTTTCGCCACTCTCCAGCGCGGCCAACATTGGCTCGGCTTGGCGTTGGAACGCGATAAGCGTATCGCCGCTTAGGCTAGTGTTCTCGGGCAGTTCGACCGTCATCGCGTTCACCGGCGTGTTATTGACGATGACTTCATAATGCAGGTGGGGGCCTGTGCTGCGGCCGGTATTACCGGACAACGCAATACGCTCGCCCATCGTGACGCGCTCGCCCTGGCTGACCAATGGTTGCGACAAGTGCAAATAGCGGGTGCGGTAGCCATTGTCATGGCGCACGACAATGTAACGACCGGCAGCGTGGTGGTTGCCGACACGCTCGACACGACCATTCGCAGGCGCGGTAATGGGGGTACCAATGGGCATCGCAAAGTCGGTGCCGTTGTGCGGGCTCACTCGACCGGTGACCGGGTGTAGGCGGCGTGGGTTGAAGTTGGAGCTAAGACGATAATTACCTTCGAAAGGACGACGCGCAAAGGCCGGATCGAGGCTGCTGCCTTCGGGCGTGTAAAAATTATCGTCGGTGGTATTGCGCACGACGGTCAGGTCCATACGCTCGCCGTCATACTTAACGGCCAGTACACGCGAATCAAGTGTCTCGCCATCGATCATGTCAGATTCGACCAAGACCTGAAACTGATCCCCCCGGCGGCTGTCACGACGGAAGTCCAGCTTTTTTTGCAAGATGCGCGTAAGCTCCGTGACGGAGCTGCTGCTCAAGCCGGTGGCTTGGGCTGAGCGAGCAAAGCTGCCCGTTACGCTACCGGCATAAAGGCGCTGTACGGGCTCACCCTGACGTTCGATAGCCGTAATGGCGTATTGGTCACTATCCCGCTCTAGTAGAACGCCTTCGCGCGTGTTCTTCATCATGCGCAGTGCCAACAACCGGCCCGTTTCGTCCAACTGGTAGTCGAAGCTGTGACCTGCACGCCAATGCGTCAACATACGAGGATCGGGTAGGTCGTCCAGCAGGGCGAGCACTTCGCTGTACCCCAAGCCCAGCTCGTTTTGCGCTAACACGGCAAACGTCTCGCCAGGCTCGACGATATGTGTTTCCCACTCAGGAACGAACGGCTCTTCGGCTGCCAGCTCCAGTTCCAGGAACGACACATCGTCCTCGTAGAGTTCGACCCCATAATCCTCGTAAGAAGTGGCATCAGCGATTTCGACGGAGTCGTCGACATTGAGCATGCCGCTTGTAATCGTGCCTAACACGATCGCCATATGCAGCGCGCCATCATCCAACGGGCTGTCGCTCAGCGCGACCCGAGGATGCGCAGCGTGTGGGGCTGCATCACTTGCCATGGACGCTTCGGCACTGGGAATCACATCGAGATCGACGATCTCGGTGGCGGTGAGTTCACTCAAAGGGATGTGTTCGCGGGTCGCGTCGAGGGCGCGAGAAGCACGGTCGATCGCTTCTGCCACTGGCGTTCGCTCTTGACGAAGCGACGGGACGCCGGGGGCTGAGTCGCTAGGTAGCGGAACGAGCACGCTCTCCAGCGGTGTTTGAGGTTGATTCAGGTCATGATAGGTGGTGATGAGTTTTTGTGCGCCCAGCACGGTGACCATGGTGGCCACGGGTAACAGTAATAATTTGTGCGTGCGAGGCAGCGAATGGAGGATTCGCAACATGAGTAAATAGGCCGCCGAGTTCGTGAAATAAAAGTAACATGAAAGTAAGCAAACTCGGGAACCATACCCCAAGGGAAAGGGGGTGAATAGACTGTACATTCATACACAAAATATACTTCCGCTGAATAGCGCAAATATGAAGGGTTCTTATTCAGCCATGAACACCGTTTGCTAACAAAAGTAACCAAAAGGCCGCAGCTTTCTAAAGCCAACAAAACGGTGTATTCACCTTCACCATAGACGCAAATGAAGTCTTGTGACAGGGAAATATAACGTGCGTCTAAATAAACGAGCGTTTTGTGCCCATATCAGCATGTAAGCCCGCATTAATAACATCCATAACACCGGTTAACGATTCAAAAATGCAACGCCGCGTCAATCGTATGAGTGCAAGGCGTATCCAGCGGAGTTGCTAATAGTAATAGGGTAATTTTTTGTATTTTAATGTTTCATTGAGTTTCTTTGGGGCTTTTTGGGGACTATGACTCCGTGAGACGGAGCAGTGAGTCAACGAAATTCGCTAACAAACAAGTACTCACCCTCATTTCCTGGCATTCTAGGATTGTTTTTCGAAGATGAAGCGGATGGTTTCGCTGTATGGCGTCGAGGAAATCGAAATGTCTCGGGTAACACTAGCGCAGTGGCAAATGCTGGCCGCCGTGGTGGATCATGGCGGCTTCGCAAGGGCGGCAGAGGCGATCCATAAAAGCCCCTCTACGCTGAATCATGCGGTGCATAAATTAGAAGAACAGTTGGGTATCCAGGTGCTCGAGCCCATCGGGCGGCAGGTGCGGCTGACCGAAGCGGGTGAGTTGCTGCTTCGACGGGCCCGGCAGCTGATCGAAAGCGCGGCGTCTCTGGAAGACGTCGCCTCGCGCTTGGCGGCGGGGCTTGAAGCAGAGATCGTCGTGGCGATCGATCAGATTTTTCCTGCAGCGGCGCAAGCCAAAGCACTGGAACGCTTTTCGGAAACCTATCCTCAGGTACGCGTGCAGCTCCACGAGAGCGTGCTGAACGGGGGGACCGAGATGCTCTACGATGGCCGTGCCGACTTAGTGGTCTCCGGTATCGAGGCCCAAGGGTTTTTGGGAGAGCCGCTGGTCAATATTCGTTTCGTGGCGGTAGCGCATCCGCGTCATCCTCTGCATCAACTTGGGCGCTCGCTGGATTTGCGTGATTTAGCCCAACATCGTCAGCTCGTGGTGCGCGATTCCGCGCTGCGTCAGTCCACCAATGCGGGATGGTTGAAAGCCGAGCAGCGCTGGACCGTCGGGCATGTGGGCACCTCATTGGACATGCTGCGACGCGGACTCGGGTTCGCTTGGATTCCAGAAACTCGTATTGCCGACGAACTGGCCAGTGGAGCCCTGAAGCCGCTGCCGCTCACTGCGGGAGGCGTTCGCGAGGTCCCTGTTCAGCTTATCTTTCGTGATCGTGATCGTGCGGGTCCAGCCGCCCATGCCATGGCGGCAGCGCTGAAGCGAGCAGTGAAAGAGGTATGCGAGCAACGTTCGATTCCCTCGAATGAACAGCCGTAAAACATCCGCTTGAGCCTTATCCCGTCGGGAGTATGCTGAACGGTATACACATCGAAAAACGTTCAATGCAGGAGGCGCCCGATGGGACTGTTAGTCAACGGCGAATGGGTCGATCAGTGGTACGACACCAAAAAGCATGGCGGGGAGTTCGTTCGCGAATCCGCGCAGCTGCGCGATTGGGTGGGTAGCGACCAAGCCTCTGACGGGGATAGCTACCCGGCTCAAGCCGATCGCTACCACCTTTACGTATCGCTCGCGTGCCCCTGGGCGCACCGGGCGCTCATCATGCGTAAACTAAAAGGGCTGGAGTCGCTGATCGGCGCGTCCCACGTGAGTCCGCTGATGTTGGAAAACGGTTGGACCTATCATCAAGACGAAGGGTCGAGCGGTGATCCCATCAACCATGCTGAGTTTCACCATCAGCTCTATACCATGACCGACCCAACGTACACTGGCCGGGTCACTGTGCCGGTTTTATGGGACAAAAAGCGCGGCGCCATCGTCAATAACGAATCAGCCGATCTGTTGCGCATGTTCAACCGCGCCTTCGATGAATTGACTGGCAATGACTTGGACTTCTATCCAGACGATTTGCGCAGCGTCATCGATGACGTGAACGATGATGTGTACGACCACATCAATAATGGGGTGTACAAATCCGGTTTTGCCACGGATCAGCAGGTCTATGAGAAGCACGTGACGGCGCTGTTCGATGCGCTAGACCGCATGGAGAAGCGGCTCGGAGAGCAACGCTATCTGGCGGGTGAGTGGCTGACCGAAGCGGACATTCGTCTCTTCACTACGCTGATTCGCTTCGATGCGGTCTACTTTGGCCACTTCAAGTGCAATTTCAAACGCATTGATGACTACCCCAATCTCTCGAATTACGTACGCGAGCTTTATCAGTGGCCTGGAGTGGCCGAGACGGTCAACATGGATCACATCAAGCGTCACTACTATTATAGTCACGATACGATCAATCCTACCCGTATCGTACCTGCTGGGCCGCTATTGGACTTTACTCGTTCTCATGACCGTGAGCGTTTGCCAGGCCAGGGAATACGTCGCCACTCATCCTGACCCCGTGCTTCAAATGCAAAAAGGCCATCCGCATGGATGGCCTTTGACTTTGTCACAGCAGGACAAATTTAAAACCTATTACTCGTCGTTCACGGCTTCACGAGTCGTCTGCCAGGCGCTCTGGGCGCCTTCTTTAGTGGTTTGCCACGCATCCCGCGCATTGGCTTTGGTCTGTTCCCACCAATCACGATCATACGTTGGGAAGGATTCTACCTCTTCTGACGTGGCTTCTAGCATGATGCGGTGTTCGGTTTCACCATCGCTTTCCGTGTGCGTCTCGAGCGTGAAATTGTCCGTGTCGACGACGATTTCACGGCCACCTAAGCCCAACACCGCACCACTCTCGATGACAAGTGCAGAAATTCGCATCTCTTCATCGAACAGAATATCGTCGACTTCCCCGATTTCTTCGCCAGAACCATTGGCAAAGAAGACGTCTGCATCGAGGATGTCTTCAGCGGAATACATACCCTGAGGCTCGGTTTGGGCGTGAACACCAAACGCCATGCCGCCTAAGAGGGCCGTTGTGATGGCAGTCGTTAAAATAGATTTACGCATAGCTTCTCTCCATGTGGCTATCGGTAGGTAGCGTCATGCTACTCTTGATAAATTCGGTATTAAGACTTAGTGAAAGGGCGTCGTACGACAGAGTTTAGAGACCGTTGGCCCAATCATCCGCGCGGCGCTCAGCTTCTTCACGTTCCAAGCCGTATTTTTGCTGAAGCTTACCGACCAATTGATCCTTTTTACCGCCGATCTGATCCAGCTCGTCGTCAGTGATCTCACCCCAACTCGCGCGGGCTTTACCTTTCACTTCTGTCCATCTGCCTTCGATTTGATCCCAGTTCATGTTTATCACTCCTTGAAGTTCGTGAACGTCATCAGGCATCTCTCAGGTTAGACGACATATGCACATGTGCAAGCTCGGGTATTGATATGGGTTAAAACAAAAAGGCTGGTCAGAACCCGTGGGGGGTGTTAGGATGCGCGCTCCTCGCATGTGTTGACCCCTCCATCACGACGATAAACGTTCATCACTGACGCTGAGCAGTACGTGCCACGCCAGTCGAAACGTTTGCGGGAACATCTCACTGACTGCAGATGTTCATTGCTGTGAAGATGGCGCGCCTCCAGTATTTCACCAAACGGGTGAAATCGGCGCAGAAGGTCGCCACAGCGGTTGGCCCGCAAATGCGGTGTTGCCAGCCGAATGCTAGGTGCGACCGGCGTCTCCGACTCCACTGATGACGATATCCGCGATGCGGAGCCTTGTTCTTTTGCAGCGTACTGTTACGCGCTGCATGAAAACAGAGTCAGAGACGCTTACAATGTTTTTTGCCGGTTCTTCCGGCCTACCAAGGTGTGATTAATGACCTCGACTTCTGTCGCCTCGCCGAGCTTCGGCGATCTGGCTCTATTGCCTGCCGTTCTGTCTGCTGTTGAAGCACAGGGCTACGAAACTCCTTCACCCATCCAGGCGCAGACCATTCCTGCGTTGCTGGAAGGTCGCGATATGCTGGGCCAAGCGCAAACGGGTACCGGCAAAACCGCTGCTTTCGCATTACCGCTGCTGTCGCGTCTCGACATGCAGCGTCGCGAGCCCCAGGTGCTGGTGCTTGCGCCGACCCGCGAACTGGCTCAACAGGTCGCCGTCTCTTTTAGCCGTTATGGCCAAAACCTTCAGGGGTTGGAAGTGGCTACCCTCTGCGGTGGTCAAGAGTACCGTGAACAGCTAGGTGCGTTGAAGCGTGGCGCACAAGTGGTCGTTGGCACACCGGGCCGAGTGATCGACCACTTGGATCGCGGCAGCCTGAAATTGGACGGTCTCTCCGCACTGGTACTGGACGAAGCCGACGAAATGCTGCGCATGGGCTTTATCGACGACGTCAAACGCGTGGTTGCCGATACCCCGAAAGATGCCCAGCGTGTCTTCTTCTCGGCCACGCTGCCGACGGAAATCGAGCGCATCGTCAACCGTTATTTGGTCAACCCGGTGAAGGTGGCGATCGAGTCGCGCACGACCACAGGTGAAAACATCGAGCAGCGCCTCGTGCGTGTCGACGGTGGTGCCAAGCTGGAAGCGCTGTCGCGTATTCTCGAAGTCGAGCCGGTCGATGCCGCTATCGTCTTCGTGCGCACCCGTGCGGCCTGTACCACGCTGGTCGAGCAGTTGACCGCTCGTGGCGTCAACGCCGCTGGCCTATCGGGTGATTTGGATCAGAGCCTGCGCGAGCGCACCATTACCCGCTTGAAGCGTGGCAAGGTCGATGTGTTGATCGCGACCGATGTGGCGGCCCGTGGCCTCGACGTTCCGCGTATCACCCACGTGATCAACTACGACCTACCGCAAGATGCAGAAGCCTACACCCACCGTATCGGTCGTACCGGTCGTGCGGGCCGTAGCGGCATCGCGATTACGTTCGCGGGTTTCCGTGAAGGCCGCAAAGTGGGCTGGATGGAGCAGGCCACCGGTCAGAAAATGACCGAAATGCCGCTACCTGACGAAGCCGCTATCCGCGCTCACCGTGACGACGTATTCCATCACCGCGTGGTGGCTGCACTGACCAAAGGCGCTGAAGAGCAGCGCGCCCTGGTCGAGCGCCTGGTGGAAGAGGGGCATGACGCCGTTGAGCTGGCCTGCGCGTTTGCCGCCATGGCCCGTGCTGACGAAGCGCCGATTGGTCGTCTTCAGGCACCGCGCAAAGAGCGTGCCCCGCGCGATGGCGCACCGGGCAAGCCGGGTGGTGCCCGCCGCGAGCGCTCCAGCGCGCCCAGCGAAGGCATGACCCGCTACCGCGTCTCGGTAGGCCATAAAGACGGCGTGAAGCCGGGCCAACTGGTCGGCGCGCTGGCGAACGAAGGTGGTATCGAAGGCGCACGTATCGGCCGTATCGATATCCGTAACGCCTTCTCCGTGGTCGAGCTGCCCAGCGGGTTGCCCTCCACGATTCTGGCGAAAATGGCCCGCGCCCGTGTGGCCGGTCGCCCGCTGGAAATCAGCGAAGACCGTGCGCCGGAGCGCGCCCCGCGCCGTCGTCGTGACGATGGCGATGCCCCGGTTCGCCGTCGCGAACGCGCATAACTCATTGCTAGGCGCTGGTTAGCGCCTAACCGATGAGTCACATCCCCCTATGCCACTGGCCCCGTGCCTGCTGGCATAGGGGGATTTTTTTTGGCTACGCTAAATGTTCATTACCTGGATACAAGGAGCCTGCATGGACGCTGCGCTACACGAATGGAACCTGTCACCCAAACAGGCGATTGCCCTGCAGTCACGGCTCGCCAAGCAGTTGGAGAGCCGTGATCGCATCGATCCGGTGAGGTATATCGCGGGGGTGGATATTGGCTTCGAGGAGGAGGGCGCGGTAACGCGGGCGGCGGTGGTCGTATTGAAGTGGTCACCTGAGGCGGCTCCTCAGTTGCCCGTGGTCGAGCAGGTGGTGCATCGCGAACCTACCCGCATGCCCTATATTCCCGGCTTGCTCTCCTTTCGGGAGATTCCTGCCGCGCTAGGCGCATTTGCCAAGCTCGAAACGCGGCCACAGCTTGTTATGGTCGATGGCCAAGGCATTGCCCATCCAAGGCGACTTGGCGTAGCAGCACACTTGGGGCTGTGGCTCGATCTGCCTACCATCGGTATCGCCAAGTCACGCTTAACCGGCACGCATGGCGCGGTAGGCGACGCGCGGGGTGATTGGGTGCCGCTGATGGCGGATCAAGAGGTGATCGGTGCCGTGCTGCGCTCGCGGGAAAACGTCAAGCCGGTGTTCGTCTCGCCGGGGCATCGGCTCACGCTGGAAACGTCGCTCGAGTGGGTGTTGCGATGTCTGGGACGCACCAAGCTGCCCGAGCCGACCCGGTTGGCCGATCGGCTGGCGTCACGGAGGGACCATAAAGCGAGCCAAAGGCGGCTGCTTTAGATAAAGCCGAGAAAGCGCTGCAGCAAGCTGGTGGCGTCTGGCGTTTCACGAATGTCGTCCAGCAGTCGATCAGGATCGTCGCCCTGGTCGCGTAGGGCGGCGCGTTGACGCTCGATATAGGCACGCATCACCGGGGAAGAGAACTCCGGGTGAAATTGCACGCTCCATTGGCGTGGCCCGTAACGCAGCGCTTGGTGAGCGTCGTGACAGTTGTGGGCCAAAATCGTGGCGCCATGGGGAAGCTGCATTACCGACTGGGCATGGGTGAGGTGCGCGGGAAAGTGCTCGGGTAGCTGGCGAAAGAGTGGGTCTTGCTGGCCTGCTTGGGTCAATCGCACCGTGCGCGTGCCCGATTCTCGCCCGGCAGGGTGGTAGTCGCTGATGCCGCCAAAGGCCGCTGCCATGAGCTGATGTCCGTAACAAACGCCCAGCAGCGGCAGGTCATCGGCAAGGGCTTGCTGCAGCCACGGCTTGAGCGCCTCGCTCCAGGAGGGTTGCTCGCTTACCATGCTATGCGAACCGGTGATCACGGCGCCGACGATGTCGTCGGGTGGGGTCGACGTCAGCCGCGCATCCCATACCTCGAGCGTGACTCCCGAAGGAAGCGCCTCGTTCAATCGGCGTGTGAACAGCTGCTCGAAATCACCGTGTTGGTCGACCACTTCAGGGAAGGCATCCCCGGTTTTGATGATGACTAAAGAGGCCATGGCATTCTCGTTATCGTATCGCGGCAGTGGAAAGATAGCCGAATCGGGTGATTCCGCTGTAAGCTAAAACGTCTTCCTCGACCAACGTTTTACCATACATTAGGAGCTGTAGATGCAACAGATTACCCGCGCGGGCGCGCCGATGGACGTTGCGGGCACGCTGCCTGCGGTAGGTCAAGCTGCCCCCGAGATGACGCTGACAAACACCGACTTCGAAGATGTCACCCTGGAGACCTATCAGGGCAAGCGTAAGGTGCTAAACATCATCCCCAGTGTCGATACCCCTACCTGCGCGATGTCCACTCGGCGTTTCAACGAGCTGGCCTCCCAGTTGGAGAATACCATCGTGCTTGTCGTATCCGCAGACCTGCCGTTTGCCGCCAAACGCTTTTGTGGCGCCGAAGGGTTGGACGATGTCGAAACGCTCTCCACCTTTCGTCATCGCGAATTTCAAAAGGCCTGGGGTGTGGCGCTTTGCAATAGCGCCATGGAAGGACTGTGCGCGCGGGCCGTGGTCGTGCTGGATACGGACAACCGTGTGCTGCATAGCGAGCTAGTGAGCGAACTGAAAAACGAACCGGATTACGACGCGGCGCTGGCAGCGCTCAAGCGCTAGCCCGTTCGCGGCTCTGTTTGGCGGCCGTCACCAGCGCGCTAATGAGGCGCTGCTGGGGACGGTTGAAAATCAGCCACTCCGGGTGCCACTGCACGCCGATCAGAAAGTCGTGGTCCTCTGATTCGATCCCTTGGACCAATCCGTCGCGATCCCGTGCAACGATCTGGATGCCTTTTCCCGCGCGGTTGACGGCCTGGTGATGCAGGCTGTTCACCCGACACCAAGTAACGCCCAGCAGTTGATACAGTTGGCTGCCGCCGACGATATCGACCGTTTTACGGGGCAGCACGGTACGCCGCCGCTTCAAACCTTCATGGGTGGTATAGATATCCGGATCCAGCGTGCCGCCTAGGTGCACGTTGATCAACTGCGCCCCACGACAAATGCCGAGTACCGGCGTGTTTTGCGGGATGAAGCGGTTGAGCAGGCTCAGCTCCAGCTCGTCTCGGGCGGGGTCCAAACGCACGTCGAGCTGAACTTCGCCGCCGTATAGGTGCGCTTGAATGTCGTCGCCACCGCCAATGATCAAACCGTCCAGGTGGTCTGGGAGAGCCCGAGAGGGCGACAGGCGAAGCGGCTTGCCGCCCTGTCGCCAGACGGCAAACCAGTCAAAGCACCAGGCAAGTTGGCTTTTACGATCCGAGGTGGTGATTCCGATCAGCGGTCGAGGCATGCGGTGAGCGTCTCTTATTGCTGTGATGAATGAAGGCAGGGGAGAGTCATGAGGCGCCAAACGGCCTCGATAGCGCTGCCTTCAAGCGTTCCCACCAAGGCTTGCCATGCTCGGCAATGTATTCATCGCAGCGCGCTCGCAGCACGTCATCGTTGGCGGCTAGCTTCTCGACTTCGACCCAGCGGTTCCACTCCAGTACCGATCCCCAGCCTGGCTGTGAGAGCTGGGCATTGGGCAGGCGATAGTGGAAGGTCGGGCGCGGCTTGGTCAACTCGCCATGCAGCAGCGGGTGCGGGTGGTTGGGACGCAGATACGCAAACAGCGGGAGCAGATCCAGCTCTCGGTTGCGGGTGGGGTTGTGGTCCAGGTAGTCCTCGATGAAAGTATCCAGGTCCGGCTGGTAGCGGGCGTCCAGCACCTTCAGCGCATACTCTTTATGAAACGGGTTGGCGTGGGGCAGCATTTCCCGAGTGATATCGACTTTGATCTCTTCGCGTAGCCAGCTGGCCAGCAGCAGATAAGCGCGCATCATGGCGAGCAGATAATCCACCTCATCGCTCTCCACCTCGGGATTGAGATGCAGGCCAAAGCCATAGAGCAGGCTGGCATCGGTGCCTTTGGCACCTTTTTCTCGCAGCGTTTCGAAGAGCGTATCCAGCGTTTCCAGCTCGTCCCATGGAATGGGTGGGCAGACGATTTCGGTGGGCACCAAGCCGGTCACCATGTCGCCAATCAGTTCTCGGGTTTTTTGATGGAACTCGACCCGACGCTGATGCTGTTGACGTGCCCACTCGCTATCGCTTTCGTGATGCTCTTCCAGCAGGGCTTTATCGGGGTGGGCATATTGGGTGTCCAGCTCGATACCGAACTCTCCCCAACGGGTGCCTTCCACCTGTAGCCGATGAGGGCTGACCACGTTAAGCTCCCCACCAAACAGCATGCGCACCAGCTCGGCGGTCTCGCGTGGCGGTAAACCAGCGAATTCGATTTCGACGCCGACACGGCGCCGCTGGCCATCTTTATTGTCGCGTTTGGGTGGGGCTTGCAGCGTCATCTCGGTATCCTTGAGGTGAACGTTTGTAGCGTCAGCCTATCATAATCACGCGTCGAGGCTGAGCGCCATCCGCGTGTTCAATGTTAATCACCGGCTCCCTTGGCCGGTCTATGTCGGGAGCAATGCGTGCGACAGCACTGGATAACCAAGATCATCGTCGGCATCTTACTCAGCCTGCTGCTCGGTTCTGCGGCGTCTGCGCAAAGTGTCTCGCTGCCCAACCTGACCGGCAGTGAGTCGTCGGAGCAGGCGGAGGTGAGCAACGAGGAGTTTCAGAGCTCGCTGAGCGATGTGATCTCGATGCTCGAAAACGAGGAGCAGCGCACCGCACTACTGGACTCGCTGCGCGAGCTGCAGGTGAGCACCGAGGCCGCCGAGGAGGATGGCGTCGTTCGCCAGGGGTTGTTAGGCGCGCTGGCCGACACGTTGACCGACATTGGCGAGCAGGCTCAGGCGGGCGACTCGCCCATCGATGAGTGGTCCCGCCAGCTCGTGCAGGGCGTCGAGGACTTACGCGCCCTGAACGATGATGCAGATCAAGGAGAAGCCATTCGCGCGATAGCCGACGGCGCGGTGTTGGCCTTCGTGTGGAGCGCGTTATTGGTCGTCATGATCGCCTTTGGTCGCTTGATCGCCACGCGACGTCACTGGCCGCTGGACCTGCCAAGGGACCCCAAAGCGTGGCTGTTGGCAGTGCATTTTTTGCGTCGAATGCTGCCCTGGACGCTGGCCTTCGCCATTACCCTCGGTATCGGGCAAATTCTCCCCTATAGCCCCGGGCGGGCAGTGGTATTGGTGGTGGCGTACATCTGCCTATGTGGTCGGGCGCTCTCGGTGGTTTTCGAGACCGTCATTGCCTTCTTTAGCCGTGGGCACCGCTTCCCGGCAGTGCAGGTGTTACAGCACAAAGCGCTACGCGGTCTGTTCGTCATCGGCGCGCTGATTGCCTTGGGCGATGCGGTGAACTCCACGCGGCTGGTGGAGCTGCTGGGGGCAGAGCTCTCCAGCCTCGTATCGGTATTGGCGAACATGCTGGCAGCGCTCTTGTCGGCTCGTTTCATCTTCAAATTTCAGCGGCCGATCCGTCATCTGATTTGTAACCGACCCTACAAACAGCGACGCGATGCCAGCACCGCCGTCGAGATGGTACGGGCGCTTGGCGGGCTATGGCATATTCCGGCATTGCTGATGGTGGGCGGCTCGCTGCTGGCGATTTTCATTACCGTGGGGGATGTGGGGACGGCCCTGGCGCGCTCGATTGTCTCTGCCAGTTTACTGGTGCTGACGCTAGTCGTGACCGGGCTGCTGCGCCGCCAAGCCGAGCGGCTCAACAAGCGCCGCCATCGCCGCCGCTTCAGCCAGTACCGCAAGCGTTTGGAACGTTTCGGGTTCGTGCTGGCACATATTTGCGCGTGGATGGTGTTCGCCGAGCTCTCCATGCAAGTGTGGGGCGGTTCGCTGTTTGGTTTAGGCCAGCAGGCGGTGGCCAGCGCCCGCATCGGGCAAGCGCTAGTAAGTCTAGGGGCAACGATCTTGCTGGCGTGGTTGGTATGGATCTTTGCCGATACGGCCATTCAGCGGGCGCTGACCTCGTCGGCCCGCTCACGCGGGCGGCGGGTGAATCAAGCCCGTGCGCAAACCATCACGCCGATGATTCGCAACGTCATTTTCGTAGCGATTCTCATCATCGCAGTGATCGCAGGGCTAGCCAATCTTGGGGTAAACGTCACGCCGCTGCTGGCCGGTGCCGGTGTGATCGGTCTGGCCATCGGTTTTGGTGCGCAAACCCTGGTGCAGGATTTGATCACCGGTATCTTCATACTGATCGAAGACTCGCTAGCGGTGGACGACTTCGTGCAGATCAACGGGCACATGGGCACGGTAGAAGGTCTGACGCTGCGCACCGTGCGGCTGCGAGACCTGGATGGCGTGGTGCACATCATCACCTTTAGCCGCATCGAATCGATCCACAATATGTCTCGCCAGTTCGGTATTGCGCTGATGCGTATTCGCATTCCTTACGATATGAAAATCGACGATGCGATTACTCTGATGCAGGAGACCGCCCAGGAGCTGCGCAAGGACCCGATGATGCGTCACTACATCTGGTCGCCGCTAGAGATGCAGGGCGTGCAGGGCTTCGAAGAGGGCTGCCCCATCCTGCGGATGCGTTTTCGCACCGCACCGGAAATGCAGTGGGATGTCTCTCGTGCCTTCAATCTGCTGCTGAAGCAGCGCATGGAAGCGCAAGAGATCGACCTGGGCGTGCCGCGTTTGAGTGTCAGCATGGAGGCACGCTCCGAGTCGCGTATGGAAGACGCCTCCGGCACCGACCTAAGCCTGGAGCGAGGGGAGGAGAGTGCTTCCTCTTCGGCAGACGAGGCGCACAAAAAGCCGACGCCCCCGAAGCCCGCACCACGCCCCACTCAGGCGGAAATCCGTCAAGACGAGCGGGAGCGCCACGGCACGTCAGCCCAAGCCAAGCCCCATGCTCAGGGCAAACCCCAGAGCGAGGCCTATACTCGCCCCCACGGTGAAAACGGCGATGAGTAGCCATGGCCCGCGCAGGCGGCGCCAGCGGTTGTAGAGCGAGACCGCATGGCTGACGCGATCGACCAGTTCATCGTGGCGAGAGATTGCATGATCCGGCGGTAAAGAGAAGTCGTTGGCCACGTCGCCCTGCCAATGGGCACCGTGGGTCAGGCCTAGGCGAGCGCGCAGGCGGCCAATGTCACTCAGCGTATTGTGCAGGGTGTCGTAGGTTTGCCGATGAGGCGGCACGGCGAGCACGGACGTGGCATCCTGGCGTAGCGCGCTATTGGGGCAGCGGTCCACGGCACTCTTGATCTGCTGGTCGTTGGCCTCTGGTGTCAGGGCGAGGCGTTGGTACAGGTCGCGCATAATCCAGGAAGTCTCTTTCCAAGCGTAGTGATTAGTAGGTTTGCATCAAATAATCATAGGCATTTTTGATGCGTTGAAAACGCGCCGACGCTAGAGCGACCTGGTGCTCGCTCTCGGAGTAGAAGCGATCTGGGTGGTGAAGCTGGGCCATGCGGCGATAGGCGCGGCGTACATCGGTTTTGCTCGCCCCTGGCGTCAGCCCCAGGACGGCGAGGGCGCGAGTGGTGCGATCGGGAGGCGGTGGGCTGCTACGTTGCTGGCGTCGTCGTGACTCCTCTTGCCGCGCCTGCTCTTGGCGTGCCTGCTCCTGACGCGCTTGTTCGGCTCGGGCCTGTTCGGCGCTGGACTGTTCCGCCCGCGCTTTGGCGCGGCGGGCGTCCTCTTTCTGCTGCTTTTTTTCCTGCTGCTTCTGTTTTTTTTCCTGCTGCTTATCGGCTTTGGCCCGCTGCTGCTGTTCTTGCTCGGCCTGCGATGCCTTGGCGCGTTGTGCAGCCTCGGCTTCTTCCCGCGCTTTGCGGGCATAGTAGTCCGGGTCGTGAGCTTGCCAGTAGGCGTCGCGGCTCGGGTCTTCCGGCTGGCGCAGCGGCTGGCCGGTCAGCTCTTGGAACAGCGTACCCAGGGTCGTGGGCGTCACGTTTAACAAATCGGCTAAAAACCGCAGAATGTAATGATTAGCCAACGAAATATCGCCGTCGTCCGTGGCCACGGTAATCGCTTGGTGCATCACACTCAGGCTACGCTCTTTAGAACACTCTTTGCGTACCACCTCGGCGGCCAGCTGAATGGCGTGCAGGTCTTGGCTGTGGGCAATACTCATCACCGGCCCCAGTTCGTGTCCGTGGCGAAACTGCGATGTCACCTGGGCCAAGCGGCGACGCCGCTGGCCTTCCGAGACGTGCTGGCGGTGCACCAGCACCCAGCCCAGCAGTAGTAGTGTGGCCGTATCCACTTGGCTGCGGCTTTTGAGCAGCAGCAGCTCAAAGGGTGAAAAACGGGCGATGGACATTCCCTAGCTCCAAGGCGAAGTAGTAAACCGTAGCCTCTGTTTAGCAGACCACTATGGCGAGCTCACCATGGTATATCATCGTGTTTGGCAATGAAGTAGGAGATTCGTGAGGTGATCAACGTTGAGCGTAAAAATAGCTTCCAACTGCGCCTATCGCGGCGGCTAAAAGAAGAAACCTCGCATACGCTCGATGTGTATTTGTTCGTGCCCAAAGAGCTTGGGTTGAGCACTCACGTCATTTCCGAAGAGGCATTTTATCATGGTGCGATCAGTGTCTCGCGCACCTACTACAGCGACGAGTATCACTTGCCGCTGGTGCATAGCCGATTGGCTAGCCGTAACCAGTTGGGCAGCGACTCTTACCGCTTGAGCCTCAGCCTTTACGCCTATCAATACGTGGGGGCCTTGGAGCGCACCACCCAAGCCTTGCTGGCTGACGCCCGTAAGCTGCGTCGCGATCCAACCGATGAGCCAGACGCCTGGGATGAGAAGGCCAACGCACTGACCAAACGGCTCGCGGAAATGAGTGACCTGAGTGACGGCATTCTCAAACGCCTGCGGCGCAACCCGCCCAGCGACGATCGTCTTTATAAATACTTTGCCAATATCGACAACTACCTCTCCTGGTTCACCGAGCAGCAGCTGTTGGCGCTGATCGCGCACATGCCCAGGGGAGGGCGATTTAGCGACATCAAACGGCGCTTCTTGACGGTTTGTCAGCGCGAAGGGGAGTATCGTCAGACGCAGGAGTACAACGCTGAGCGAGTGGTGGAAGACCCCACTCGCATGTCGAATAAAATGCGTTTATTGCGACGTCTCATCGAGCATCCCATCACCCTGAAACAGCGTGCTTTGGAGCTGGGTAATGGCGAGCAGAAAGCAGTGAAAGCCCTGGCAACAGCGGTGGTGATGGCATTCGTTTCGCTGGGCGTGCTGCAACTGCGCAGCGCCCTGGGCGATATCACCGCCCTGTTCGTACTGGCCATGGCGCTGCTCTATGCGTTGCGGGAAGTGTTCAAAGACGATCTGCGCAACACGCTATGGCGCTGGTTACGTCGTGGCCGTCCCAAATGGCGACGTCAGTATATCGACCCTACCCGCAATGCCCTGGTGGGGCGGCAGCTTGAGTGGTTTGACTACAAACGCTACGCCGCCTTGGATCGTGACATTCAGCAGATGCGGCGGCGCACCGTTGCCCAGCGGGACGAAGTGGTCATGCATTACCGCTCCAGCTCGCATATGTCGCCCACCCGCTTTCTAAGCGGATACGAACACACTCGTGAAACGCTGCATATCGACCTCTCGATGCTGACGCGTTTGATGAGCAAAGACAAACACCACATCTATCGTCTCAAAGAGGGTCAGGCAGTGCGGGAGAGCGTCGAACGTCGCCATCTTTTCAATCTGGTGATACGCGAGACCGGCAGTGAAGATGCCCCCTATCTGGCCCGTTGGAAAGTCGTGGTGAGCCGTTCCGGTATCGTGGATGTCGAGCGAGTTGCCGAAAACCGCGACACCTAATCGCTTTTCCTTTGCCATTGAATGCGACTAAAAGCTAAAAAGTAAACGTTTACTCTGAAATCGTAAACGTTTACTTTTTCCCAGGCGCCGGTCAAAACGGCTGGTGAGGCGATATACGAATACGCTTGGGAGAGAGCGATGGCACTGCGAGTCACCGTATGGGGCGAGAACGTCCACGAGCAAACCAACGAGGTGGTAGCGCGCATTTACCCCACCGGCATGCACCAGTGCATCGCCGACGGTTTGAATGAGTCAGAGGCGCTGTCCGCCACCGCCGTCACGCTGCAAGATTTAGAGCAAGGGCTCAGCGAAGAGACGCTGGAGAATACCGACGTGCTGCTGTGGTGGGGCCACGCCGCCCACGGCGACGTGCTGGAAGAGACCGTCGACCGCGTGCAAAAGCGCGTGCTGCAGGGCATGGGGTTGATCGTGCTGCACTCCGGTCACTACTCGAAAATCTTCAAACGCTTGATGGGCACTACCTGCTCACTGAAATGGCGAGAGGCCGGCGAGCGCGAGCGCCTTTGGGTCGTCAACCCTGGCCACCCCATCGTGCAAGGGCTCGGAGATTACCTCGAACTGCCCCATACCGAAATGTACGGCGAACCCTTTGCGGTGCCCAACCCGGACGAGGTGATTTTCATCAGTGCCTTCGAGGGCGGCGAAGTGTTCCGCTCTGGCCTGACCTACAAGCGTGGCAACGGCAAGATTTTCTACTTCCGTCCCGGCCACGAAACCTACCCGATCTACTACGACGAGCAGGTCAAGCGGGTGCTCAAGAACGCCGTGCTCTGGACGCAGCCGGAGGGCGCCCGGTGGATCGACAGCTGCCCCAACATCCCCGCCGACCAGGCACCCAACCCGGTCGAGATCAAAGGCGAAAGCTTGCACAAACCCGGTGAGGAGGGCTTCAAATGATCCGTATCGCAATCATTGGCGCGGGCAGCATGGCGGGGGAGCACGCCAAGCACTATGGCCGCATCGAAGGCGTTGAGGTCGTGGCCGTTTGCGATCGCGACTATCCCAAAGCCCAGGCGTTTGCCGAACGCCACGGCATTGCCGATGTGTATCAAGACCTGGACGCCATGTTGGCTCGGGACGATATCCACGCGGTGAGCAATGTCACTCCGGATGGCGTGCACAAGGCCACGTCGTTGGCCGCCATTGCAGCGGGTAAACACATTCTGTGTGAAAAGCCTCTGGCCACCAATGCCGAGGATGCCCACGAGATGGCCGCTGCCGCCCAGGCCGCCAAGGTCATCAACATGGTTAACCTGAGCTACCGGGATGCCCCTGCCATTCAGCACGCCCGAGCACTAATTACCGGTGGTGCCATCGGCACCGTTCGCCACGTGGATGCCAGCTATCGCCAGAGCTGGCTGGTAAGCAACGCCTGGGGGCGCTGGGATGAGGATAGCCAGTGGCTCTGGCGGCTCTCGGAAGCCCACGGCAGCAAAGGCGTGCTGGGCGATGTGGGCGTGCATATCGTCGATTTTGCCAGCTTCCCGGTGGGCGATATCACCCGGGTCAACTGCGAACTCACCTGCTTCGACAAAGCCCCGGATAACCGCATTGGCGACTACGTGCTGGATGCCAACGACACTGCGCTGATGCGCGTGCGCTTTGCCAATGGGGCCATGGGTACGATTCAAGCGACCCGCTGGGCCACCGGCCACCACAACTCGCTAACGCTGAGCGTTCACGGCGATAAAGGCGCGATTCGCCTGGATCTGGACGCCTCCAAAGACGACGTACAGGTGTGCCTGAACGATGACGTGCACCCCGCCCGCTGGAGCACCGTCAAGGCGCCGCCAACGCCCAGCATTTATCAGCGCTTTATCGAAAGCATTCGCACCGGCGAAAACGATCAGCCCGACTTTGCCCGTGGTGCGGCCATTCAAACCGTGCTGGACGCCTGTTTCGTTTCCAGCCAGGAGGACCGCAGCCTGGCAATTGCCAGCTAATAAGTACCATTTCATCACGCATCTTTTGAGGCAAGACACCCAATAACAAGATGAGGATTCCCCGATGCGCCCTACATTGAAAACACCGTTGCTGCTGATGACGTTACTGCCAGTGGCACTGCCTGCTTTGGCCGCCGAGATCACCGTGGCCTGCGGTGATGGCGGGGCAGCGGATTTCTGCCCCGAACTCTCCCAGCGCTGGGCCGAGGCCAACGGCCACCAGGTCACTATCGTCACTACGCCCGCTTCACCCACTGAAAAGCTCTCGCTTTATCAACAGCTGCTGGGCAGCCAGTCGGAAGATGTCGATGTGCTGATGGTGGATATCGTCTGGCCGGGGCTGCTGGCAGAGCACTTGGTGGATTTGAACGAGTATCTACCAGCATCCGCCACCGAGGGTTTCATTCCCTCGCTAATGGAGAACAATACCGTACAGGGCAAGCTGGTCGCGCTGCCGTGGTTCACCGATGCGGGACTGCTCTACTATCGCCACGATCTTCTCGAGCAGTATGGCGCCGAGGTGCCGCAGACGTGGCAAGCGCTGACCGACACTGCCCGGCGCATTCAAAACGCCGAGCGGCAGGCGGGCAACGAGCGCATGCATGGCTTCGTCTTTCAGGGCCGCGCCTACGAAGGGCTGACCACCAATGCGCTGGAGTGGGTGGCAAGCCATGGCGGCGGTACCTTTGTGGATGCTGAAGGGCAGGTAACGGTGAATAACCCACAAGCGGTGGACGCCCTGACGCTGGCGGCCTCCTGGGTGGGGGATATCAGCCCAGAAGGCGTGCGTAATTACATGGAAGAGCAAGCCCGCGGCGTTTTCCAGGCGGGCAATGCGGTGTTCATGCGTAACTGGCCCTACGCATGGTCGCTGGGCCAAGCGGACGGCACGCCGATTCAAAACAAGTTCAGCGTAGCGCCGCTGCCCAGTGGACCTGAGGGCGAGTCCGTTGCCACGCTGGGCGGTTGGAACTGGGCAGTTTCCCGCTATTCGGACGAGCCGCAGGCCGCCGCTGACTTGGTGGCCTATCTTACCGCCGAAGCACAGCAAAAAGCGCATGCCATCGAGTTTGGACGCAACCCCACGCGCCCCGCGCTGTACGAAGACGACGAGGTTCTGGCCGCGCATCCGTTCATTGGCGAGCTTTATGAAACGGTGATGAGCGGCGTGCCGCGCCCGGCCAGCGTCACTGGCGATGCTTACACACGTGTCTCCAACGCGATCTTCAATCGCGTTCACGAAGCGCTGTCCGGCAGCGTCACGCCAGAGCAGGCGGTGCAGCAGTTGGATAGTGAGCTGGCGCGTTTAGGGCGGCGTGGCTGGTAGCGCGAGCAGCGTTAGCGTCCGTGTACTCAGCGATTTTCGGCCACGCTTTTTGTACAATCAGGGCCCGACTGGCTGAGGCATGGCATGAAACAGAACACACCGAGCGCGCAAACCGCCACCATCCGCGAAATCGCCCGGCGCGCCGAGGTCTCGATTGCCTCGGTCAGCCGGGCGCTCAACGGTAAACCGGGGATCAGCGACGCGCTGCGCGATAAAATTCTCACCATTAGCCGTGAAGTGGCCTATCAGCCCAGCGCGGCGGCGCGGCAGTTGATTAGCGGAAAAGCCGCTGTGGTAGGCATTTCATTGGGGCGGCAAGATATCGAACTGCGCCCTTACTATATTCTCCTCTACCAGCACCTAACCGTCGCGTTGCACCAGCAGGGCATGGTGCCGATCTTCTTTCACCACGACCAAACCTCGGCGCTGCCCGAAAGGGCCGGCGCAGCGATTTTGCTAGGGGAAACCGGCGAAGACGAGCGCCCAGCGCTGCTACGTGAGGCGGGCATACCGTTCGTGCGGATTGGCAACGCCGGGGAAGGGTTCTCGGTGGCCCCGGACGATGTCTCAGGCCTGTACCAAATCACGCGCCATCTGATCGGGCAAGGGCGAACACGGATTGCCTTCGTGGGTGGCGAGTTGGACGTGCCGCGCCCCCATAGTCGTCTTTCCGGCTATCAACGAGCCATAGCGGAAGCGGGGCTGAGCGAACAGCTTCTGAGCCTGCCCCATCGGTTCACTTCCGACTCGCTCACTAGCTACCGACACCTCAACCGCTTTCTCGATCATGGAAACACTACGTCATTACCGTTCGATGCGCTGGTCTGCGCCACCGACGAACTGGCGCTCGGCTGTGTCGCTGCGCTGGAAGATCGCGATATTCGTGTGCCCGAAGACGTGGCCGTGACCGGCTTTGACGACCTGCCTACCCTAGCCACCGGATTAACGACGGTGCGCCAGGACATTGCCGCCATTGCGGCGATGAGTGTCGAGCTATTGAGCGAAGCGCTGGCGGGAAAAGCGCCCCGGCACGTGTCGCTGCCGGTGGCGCTGGTGCTGCGCGAAACCTCTTAGCGCTCCGGCAGCTGCTCCGGGCCGAAGGCGTCGGGCAGTAGGCTGTCCATGGTGTAGGTTTTCAGCACCTCGCCCTGCTTGGAGAGCACCATGATTTGCGTGCTGGGGGTGGCGAACTCGCGGATGCGCTGGCGGCAGTCGCCGCAGGGTGTACAGAGGTGCTCGCCAGGGCCCATCACATACACCTTGGCAAGCTCGCGCTGGCCAGCGGTGATCATGGCAGAAATGGCCGAGGCTTCGGCACACAGCCCTTTGTAGTGGGCCACTTCTACGTTGCTACCCGCAAACTGCTGGCCGTCGGGGCACTCCATCACCGCCGCCACGGGGTGGTTGGAGTAGGGCGCGTAGGCGTTGCCCAGGGTGGTCAGCAGCGTGTCGACCAAGGCCGGATCCGCTCGATTCATGCTGTTATCCTCTGAATGGCGTGAGTGGGCATCGTCTTAGGCGCGGGCGGCGTCGTCGCGTAGCACGGTATCGAGCGCAATCACCATCATGTCGTTGAAAGTGGTTTGGCGGTCGGCGCTGGAGAGCGAGTCGCCTTTTAGGATGTGATCCGACACGGTGCAGATGGTCAGCGCGCGGGCACCGAACTCGGCAGCCACGCCGTAAAGGCCAGCGGCTTCCATCTCGACGCCGACGATGCCGTAGCGCTTCATCAGCTCGGCCATGTCGGTTTGCGGGTTGTAGAACAGGTCCGCTGAGAAGATGTTGCCGACTTTGACCGGCACGTTCTGCGCTTTGGCGGCCGCCACGGCGTGGCTGGTCAGCTCGAAGTCGGCGATGGCAGCGAAGTCGTGGTCGTTGAAGCGCATGCGGTTCACTTTGGAGTCGGTGCAGGCACCCATGCCGATCACCACGTCACGCACGTTCACGTCGTCGCGCACCGCGCCGCAGGAGCCGACGCGAATGATCGACTTCACGCCGTAATCGGTAATCAGCTCTTTGGCGTAAATGGAGACGGAAGGAATACCCATGCCGTGGCCCATTACGGAAATCTCGCGGCCTTGATAAGTGCCGGTGTAGCCGAACATATTGCGCACGTCGTTCACCTGGCGCACGTTCTCGAGATAGGTATCGGCGATGTACTTGGCGCGCAGCGGGTCGCCGGGCATCAGGACGGTATCGGCGAAATCGCCTTTTTCGGCATTGATATGGGGGGTAGCCATTGTGTCTCTCTCCTTTAAGCGGCTTTGGTCAAAAAGCTGTCGCCGTCGGCCATCGCCTCGAGCGTGAAGTAGTCGGCCAGGGTTTGGCCGATGTCGGCGAAGGTGCCGCGCTCGCCCAGCGGGCCGGGGGCGAAGCCTGCGCCGCGCACCATGATCGGTACGTATTCGCGGGTGTGCTCGGTGCCTTCCCAGCTGGGATCGCAGCCGTGGTCGGCGGTGAGCAGCAGCAGGTCGTCGTCGTTAAGCGCCGCCAGCAGCTCCGGCAGGCGGGCGTCGAAGTGCTCCAGCGCAGCGGCGTAGCCCGGCACGTCCCGGCGGTGGCCATAGACCGAGTCGAAATCTACGAAGTTGGTCATGATCATGGTTGGGCGGTCGCTAGTCTCGCGTGCGGTGCGCGCGACTTCCGCTAGAGTGGCCTCCATGAGCGCGTCGTGGCCGCTGGCTTTGACCTTGTGGGTGATGCCGCAGTGGGCGTAGATGTCGGCGATCTTGCCAATCGAGACCACTTCGCCCCCGGCATCGGCGAGTTTTTGCAGCACGGTCGGGGTGGGCGGCTCGATGCTGTAGTCGCGGCGATTGCCGGTGCGGGCAAAGTTTTGGCTGTCATCGCCGATGAACGGGCGGGCGATGACGCGGCCAATGTTGTACGGCGCCAGCAGTTCGCGCACGGTTTCGCACAGGGCGTAGAGGCGCTCCAGGCCAAAATGCTCTTCGTGGGCGGCAATCTGGAACACGGAGTCTGCCGAGGTGTAGACGATCGGCTTGCCGCTCTGGATATGCTCTTCACCCAGGCGGGCAATGATCTCGGTGCCCGAGGCGTGGCAGTTACCGATCACGCCAGGCAGGTCGGCCTGCTCGACGATGCTGTCCAGCAGCGTTTGGGGGAAACTGTCGGTCTTGTCGCTGAAGTAACCCCAGTCGAAGCGCACCGGTACTCCAGCAATTTCCCAGTGGCCGGAAGGGGTGTCCTTACCGCTGGAGATCTCTTTGGCGTGGGCGTAAGCGCCGCTCAACTGCTCGGGCAGGCTGACGCCTTCCGCGACGCTGCCGGTGGCATCCCGGTGGGCGTGGAACAGGCCGAGCGCGGCCATGTTGGGGAGCTTCAACGGGCCGGAGCGCTCGGCGGTATCCGCTTCGCCACGGGCGCAGGCCGCGGCGATGTGGCCCAGGGTGTCGGCACCCTGGTCGCCAAAGGTAGCGGCGTCCGGCGCGCTACCGATTCCAAAAGAGTCCAGAACTAAGACGATGGCACGACGCATTAGGCTTCTCCTCGGAAGGTCTCTTGCAGCAGGGCGTCGGCGGTGGCCTCGGCGTCGCCGACGGTGACCGCCGCGCGTAGCTGGGCGGCGGCACGAGCGGCGGCCTCTTCGGTGCGGGCGTGAACGATGGCCAGCGGGCGCTGGCTATCCACACGGTCGCCGATTTCGGCGATATCGCTAAACCCGACGCTGTGGTCGACGCTGGCGTCGTTACGCAGACGGCCACCGCCCAGCTCCACCACGCTCATGCCCACGGTACGGTTATCGAAGCGCTGCACGATGCCGCTCTGCTCGGGGTACACTGCCTGAATGACCGGTGCGGTGGCCAGGTAGCTGTCCGAACGCTCCATGAAGTCGGCGGGGCCGCCCAGTTCGCGCACCATGCGGGCGAAGACTTCTGCGGCTGCGCCGGAGGTGAGCGCTTTGTCTAACTTGGTAAGGGCTTCTTCGCGGTTAGCCACCAGTTTGCCCGCCATCAGCATTTCGACGGCGAGTTCGCGGGTGACCTGCATCACGCGGCTGTTGGCGCGCTCGCCGCGCAGCAGCGCCAGGGTTTCGACGATCTCCACCGCGTTACCGGCACACGGGGCCAGCGGCTGGCTCATATCGGTCAGCAGGGCGGTGGTGGGCGTGCCTGCTTGGGTCGCGACATTGGCGATACTTTTCGCCAGTTCGCGGGATTTTTCCGGGGTGGGCATGAACGCGCCGCTGCCGACCTTGACGTCCATGACCAGGGCGTCCAGGCCAGACGCCAGCTTTTTACCCAAGATGGACGCAGTGATCAGCGGAATGGATTCCACGGTGGCGGTCACGTCACGCACGCCGTAGATGCGCTTGTCCGCCGGGGCGAGGTTGCCGGTTTGGCCGATGATCGCCACGCCGGTGGATTTTACGACCTCGCTGAAGCGCTTGGGAGCGGGGTAGGGGTCGTAGCCAGGGATCGATTCCAGCTTATCCAGCGTGCCGCCGGTGTGGCCCAGGCCGCGGCCAGAAATCATCGGGACGAAGGCGCCGCAGGCGGCGACCCAAGGGCCCAACACCAGCGATACCAGGTCACCCACGCCGCCGGTAGAGTGCTTGTCCACGATCGGGCCAGGCAGGTTGAGCGAATCCCACTGCATCACGTGGCCTGAATCGCGCGTCGCGGTGGTCAGCGCCACGACCTCTTCACGACTCATGCCATTCAAAAACACCGACATGGTGAAAGCACCGATCTGCGCGTCGCTGATGCGGTCGTCGGCAATGCCCTGCACGAAAGCTTTGATCTCTTCAGCGGGCAGCGGCTGGCCGTCGCGCTTCAGGCGAATCAGTTCTTGGGGGAGCAGGGCATGGTGAGAAGCGTTTGACGACATTTAGTAGCCTCCATTGGTCGCGGCATCGGCATTGCCGTTGAGCGTGTTCAGTAGGTTCGTCAGTAGGCTGGACGCACCGAACCGGAAGTGCTCGGGCGTCACCCACTGCGGACCCATAATGTCGGCAGCCAGCGCCAGATACTGGGCCGCTTCTTCGGCGGTGCGAACGCCACCAGCGGCTTTGAAACCGACATTTTTACCGCTGGCTTTGATGGCTTTTAGCATGATCTCAGCGGCGTCTAGCGTGGCGTTCACCGGTACTTTACCGGTGGATGTCTTGATGAAGTCAGCGCCACCTTCGATGGCCAGCTCGCTTGCACGTTGGATAAGCGCAGGCTCCTTGAGTTCGCCAGATTCGATGATGACTTTAAGCTGGGCTTGCCCGCCGCAGGCGGCTTTGCACATTTCCACCAGCTCGCGCCCCGTCTCTTCATCGCCTGCCATCAGCGCACGGTAAGGAAACACCACGTCGACCTCGTGGGCACCTGACGCTACCGCTTCGCGGGTTTCACGGGCAGCGCCCATGATATCGTCGCCGCCGTGGGGGAAGTTGGTGACCGTGGCGATCTTGACTTGGCTCTCCAGCTTGTGGGCACTGAGCGCGCGGGCAGCGGTGACGATGAACTGCGGGTAAACGCACACCGCCGCCGGGTTGCCGAACGGCGTTTTTACCTGCTGGCACAACGCTTCGATCACGCTGTCGGTGTCACTGTCGTTCAGGCTGGTCAAATCCATTAGCGACAAAGCTTGACGAGCGGCTTGGGTGAGTTGGGCTTGGGTGAGCTGGGGGGAGGCAGTAGCGTTCATGACATTCTCGCAAATCGATAAAAGACAAAACGGGCACTGCGAAAACATAGCAGCGCCCGTTGAATGGTGTGGTGCTCGCTGCGTTACGCCGTCAAACTGCTTAGCGCAATGAAGAAGCCGGCGATGGAAGCAGACATCAAGTTAGAGAGCGTACCGGCCAAGACCGCTTTGACACCGAAGCGGGCAATTTCTTTGCGGCGCGTGGGAGCAATGCTACCCAGGCCACCCAGCAGAATGGCAATCGATGACAGGTTAGCGAAACCGCACAGGGCAAATGACAGGATGGCCATGGTGTGCGGGGTCATCAGTTGACCCGTTGCCGCCACGACCTGTTCGCCATCGATGTACGGCGCTAGATTGATGTAGGCGACGAACTCGTTGACCACCAGCTTTTGGCCGATGAACGAACCTGCCAGCGTTGCCTCTTCCCACGGCACGCCGAGCAGGAACGCCAGCGGCGCAAACAGCCAGCCGAGAATGAGCTCGAGGCTCAGCGATTCAAAGCCGAACCAGCCGCCAACGCCGCCTAAAATGCCGTTGATCAGCGCGATCAACCCGATGAACGCCAGCAGCATCGCACCAACGTTGGCTGCCAGCATCAGGCCGGAGGTCGCGCCGGACGCCGCGGCATCCAGTACGTTGGTAGGCTTGTCGTCCTGCTCTTTCAGCTCTTCATCGACCTTGGAAACGCTGTCGCTGTCTTCGGCGTCTTGGGTTTCCGGCATGATCAGCTTGGCGAACAGCAGACCGCCCGGTGCTGCCATGAACGAGGCGGCCACCAGGTACTCCATCGGAATGCCCAGCGCGGCGTAGCCCGCCAGCACCGAACCGGCCACCGAGGCCAAACCGCCGCACATCACCGCGAATAGCTGCGATGGCGTCATGCGGGCAATGAATGGACGCACCACCAGTGGTGCTTCGGTTTGGCCGACGAAGATATTGGCCGTGGCCGAGAGCGATTCGGTACGCGAGGTGCCCAATGCTTTTTGCAGTGCGCCGCCCAGAATCCGAATGACCCACTGCATGATGCCCAGGTAGTAGAGTACGGCAATCAGCGACGAGAAGAAGATGATGACCGGCAGTACTTTGATGGCAAACACGAAACCGACGTTTTCTACATCGGCAATGCCACCAAACAAAAAGCCGATACCGTCGTTGGCGTACACCAGCACCTGGCTAACGCCCGCCGAGATGGCCTGAAGCACCGCTTGGCCAAACGGAACGTAAAGCACGAACGCGCCAATACCGGCTTGGATGGCAAAGGCACCCAGCACGGTGCGCAGCCGAATCGACTTGCGGTCGTAAGAAAAAATCAGGGCAATGGCCACTAGGGTGACCATACCAACCAAGCTCATGATGAGGGTCATGGGAGTACCTTCGGATCGTGAGGAGTGTGAGCGATTACAGTAAGTTCAACTTCACTGAGTAGATCATCGCGTTTTGGTAAGCATCCGGGGTGCCCAGTTTATTCTCTGAGTAGCGGTACTGCACGCCCGTCGTGATCAGGTCGGACGGGTGCCACCATAGGCTCAGCGCTCCGTTGGTGCCCACGCTGCCAGCGGTACCATTCACGTAGTTCTGAGAAAGATACTCATCGTCACGACCGAAGGTCTGCTCGTGCCAGTTGGTGACGCTGAAGTTTTGGTTGCCAGCGGTGAAATCGTAGCCCGCGACCCAGCCTGCCATGAAGCCATTCATGCCAGTGTAGCCATCGCTTTGTACTCGCGCGGCACCAATGAAGGGCTTGAACCACAGACCATTATCGAACGTGGTGCGATAGCCGAGGCCAAGAATTTGATCCTGCTCGCGGCCGTTGAAGCCGTAGTCGCGGAAATCGTACAGGTGGGCGTAAATCGACAGCGGGCTGTCGCCCAGGTAGATGTGCGAGGTCACTTTACCAGCGGTGCGGAAGTTGTCTTTACCTCCGCTGGCTTGGTCGAATTGATCATTGGTCGGATTCTCGAAATCGAAGAAGCCGTAGAACTCGCCCCAGCTAAAGCCGACGCCGCCTTCGATTTCGACGAATGTAAAGTCGCTTTTCGCGGCATTGCTAGCCGTGCGCGCTTCGGTGCCGTTGGACCAATCCAGGTAGTTGACCGAGACGTTGGCAAACGACCACAAGCGGTCGAGGGTACGTGGTTCGGCATCGTCTGCCAAAACGGGTGTAGCGAGCGCCGCACCGGTCAGTAAAACGCCAGCGCCAAGCGTGACGAAAGTAGAAGAACGAGTGTGAGAGTGAGCAGTCATGGAAGCCTCAACAGGGTTGTATCTCGGAGCCAGAGGGGCTGGCGTTCCGACGTTATGGGTCGTGTGGGCTGGCGTTGATGTTAAAATTATAACATTGAGTGTTATTTTTTTAACGCTGATTTGCAAGTATCGTCACATCAACGCTATTTAAATGTGATATGCGCATCACGGGTGGGTGACGCCAGTGAAAAGAGTGCGCAGTAGTGGAAATTGGCAGGGGCCTAGCTCAGCATAGGATGCCTGGCGGGGCGCAATGCCGATAACAAAATGAATCATAAGGAGATGCCGGACATGAACGATCGCAGCGCACAGCGCATGGCCATGCTGCAAGAAGCGCTGGCCAGCGGGGGAACCCTGCATCTTCGCGATGCCGCCGAGCTGTGCGGCGTCTCCGAAATGACCATTCGACGGGATCTCTCGACGCAGCCGTCGGCCATTAGCCTGTTGGGCGGGCGATTGGTGATGGCCAGCTACCCCGGCGTGACGCCGGTATACGATTTGACCGAGCAGCAGGCGAGCCATTACCAAGTCAAACAGCGCCTTTGCCAGCGCGCGGCCAGCTTCATCGAAGAGGGCGATACGCTGTTTATCGACTGCGGCTCCACGCTCATTCCACTGTTGGGTCAGCTTAGTCGTTTCCGAGAGCTTACCGTAGTGACCTATGCCCTCAACGTAGCCAACGCCGTCGCTGGGCTGCCCAATGTGCGCCTCGTATTGCTAGGTGGGCTTTTCTACGCGTCCTCTCAATCGTTTGGCAGCGACGGCATGGGCGCGGCCATCGAGCGCTTGGGCATCAACAAGGCGCTGATCTCTGCTGCCGGCGTGGATTGCGAACGAGGCGTAAGCTGCTTTCATTTTCACGAAGTAGGGCCAAAGCAAGCGGCCATTGCCACGGCAATGCAGCGCCTGTTGGTGGTCGATGCCAGCAAATTTGGCGTGGTGCGCCCGGCCTATTTTGCCTCGCTGGAAGACTTCGATGTCATCGTCACCGACGACGAGCGCGCCCCTGGTTTACTGGAGCGCCATCCGCTGCCCGCGCTTAACGTCACGCTCGCCTAATGAAAGACGGTCGAAGCCCCGTATCGCCCTCTTCAAACCGGTGCGCGGGGTGCGGCATAACGTCTCTTTCTGATTGACTCAGATCAATAGAAAATACTTTAGTCTTAGTTGATGCGCATCAGCGCATGGCCGAGGCTCGCCACCAACCCCATGCGGTGGCGCATATTTTTCCCGGAGCAACGCTTACGCTCTCACTGTTCTGGGAAAAGTATGGGGTGATAGTTAGCTTGCTATATAGCTGGCTAGTTAGCCAGCCAAACAGCAGGCTGTTTTAGACAACTCTCTGATGAGATCACACCATGCAACTACCTACCCACTGGCGCAGGCGAGGCACGTTTGTGCTCGTCGTATTGTGCTTGCTGTTAACGGGCTGCAGTTCTGCATTGCTGGATCCGAAGGGGCAGATTGGCGTCGAGCAGCGCTCGCTGATTCTGACCTCCTTTGGGTTGATGCTGATCGTGGTCATTCCGGTCATCGTGATGACGCTTTTGTTCGGCTGGCGTTACCGCCGCAGCAACCGCGTTGCCAAGTATCTGCCGGATTGGGCGCACTCCAATGCCATCGAGGCGGCGGTTTGGACCGTTCCCTGCTTGATCATTGCCGTTCTCGCCTTTCTTACCTGGAAAACCTCTCACAGCCTGGACCCCCACAAGCCGATCGAAGGCAGCGTGGAACCCATGGAGATTCAAGCCGTCGCGTTGGATTGGAAATGGCTGTTCATCTATCCCGAACAGGGGATTGCCAGTGTCAACGAGTTGGCGTTCCCAGTGGATACGCCGGTGCGCTTCCGGGTGAGCTCTGGCTCGGTGATGAACGCCTTCTTCATTCCACGTCTGGGCAGCCAGATCTACGCCATGGCGGGCATGGATAACGACGTTCACCTGATTGCCGACGAAGAGGGCGTCTATCCCGGTCGTTCCACTAACTACAGCGGCGCTGGCTTTTCTGGCATGACCTTCGATGCCCACGTCACCTCCGCCGATGAGTTCGATGCCTGGGTGGAAAAGGTGCGTTCTGCCGACGAAACACTGACCTTCCCGAACGGGTACGAGGCATTGGCCCAGCCGACCGAGTATCACCCGGTGGAGTACTTCTCGGCGATCACGCCCGATCTGTATGAGTCGATCGTGAGCAGCTTCCACAGCGGTGACGGCAGCGGTCACGGCGGTCATTCGAGCCACGGTGACGCCATCAGTGATGCTCACGACAGTCACGGCGAATCCAGCGAGCTAGAGAGCGCCAGCGCGTCGCAACAGCAGGCCGCGATCGGCCATGTTACCAATCAGCATGCCGGTGATGACCACGCCCTGGGCGGCCATCCCACAAGCGTTGAAGCGGGGGGTTAAGCATGTTTGGAAAACTCACGTTAGAAGCCATTCCATACCACGAACCGATCATTATGGTCGTTGCCGCCTTTATGGCGATTGGAGGTGCCGCGCTACTAGGCGCACTGACGTACTACCGAAAATGGGGCTGGCTGTGGAACGAGTGGTTTACCTCCGTTGACCACAAAAAGCTTGGCATCATGTACTTCGTGGTGGCCTTGGTGATGCTGCTTCGCGGCTTTGCCGATGCGATCATGATGCGGACACAACTGGCCATGGCGGCCGGTGGGGCCGCAGGTTATCTCCCTCCTGAACACTACGATCAGATCTTTACCGCCCACGGCGTGATCATGATCTTCTTCGTGGCGATGCCCATGGTCATCGGTCTGATGAACCTGGTGGTGCCCCTGCAAATCGGCGCCCGCGACGTCGCTTTCCCGTTTTTGAATAACCTGAGTTTCTGGCTATTCGCCGTGTCGGCGATTTTGGTCAATATTTCCCTCGTGGTAGGGGAGTTCGCCAAAACCGGCTGGCTCGCTTACGCGCCGTTATCGGGGATAGAGTTTAGCCCCGGGGTGGGGGTCGATTACTGGATATGGGCACTGCAAATATCCGGGATAGGCACCACGCTCACCGGCATCAACTTCTTCGTCACCATTCTGAAAATGCGCACCAAAGGCATGACGATGTTCCGCATGCCAATTTTTACCTGGACGTCGCTGTGCGCCAACGTCCTCATCATTGCCTCGTTCCCGATTCTGACCGCGACCATCGCGCTGCTGACGCTCGATCGCTACTTCGGTATGCACTTCTTCACCAATGATTTTGGCGGCAACATGATGATGTACGTCAACCTCATTTGGGCCTGGGGTCACCCCGAAGTCTACATTCTGATTCTGCCGGCCTTTGGCGTGTTCTCTGAAGTGATCGCCACCTTCGCTCGCAAGCGCCTGTTTGGTTACAAAACCATGGTGTGGGCCACGGTGGCCATTACGCTGCTGTCGTTCATCGTCTGGTTGCACCACTTCTTCACCATGGGGGCCGGTGCCAACGTCAATGCCTTCTTCGGCATCATGACGATGATCATTGCCATCCCCACCGGGGTGAAGGTGTTCAACTGGCTGTTCACTATTTTCCGCGGCAGCCTAGAGCTGACCTCGCCAGTGCTGTGGACTCTGGGCTTCATCATCACCTTTACCCTAGGGGGTATGACCGGCGTCATGCTGGCGTTACCGGCAGCCAACTTCGTGTTGCACAACAGCCTGTTCGTGATTGCCCACTTCCACAACGTGATCATTGGCGGCGTGGTGTTCGGCATGATGGCGGGCCTGACCTACTGGTTCCCGAAAGCGTTCGGCTTCACGCTGAGCGAGAAGTGGGGCAAGCGCTCGTTCTGGTGCTGGTTCATTGGCTTTTACGTCGCGTTCATGCCGCTCTATGTCTTGAGTTTCTTCGGTGCCGTGCGCCGTATGCAGTCCTACGCCAATCCTGAGTGGCAACCCTGGATGATTCTGGCCTGGGTAGGTGCCGTGATCATCATGATGGGAATTGCCTGCACCATCATTCAGTTCTGGGTCAGTATCCGCGACCGCAAGCTGAATGCAGATCTGACCGGCGACCCCTGGGATGGCCGCACGCTGGAGTGGTCCACCTCGTCGCCTGCACCGTTCTACAACTTCGCGCGCCTGCCGGAAGTCGGCGACATCGACAGCTTCTGGTCGCAAAAGCAGCGTAGCAACGAGCAGTTGGACGAAGCGCCCTACACCGATATTCACATGCCGCGTAATACCGTGGCGGGTCCGGTAATTAGCTTCTTTGCGCTGATTCTAGGTTTTGCACTGGTATGGCATATCTGGTGGCTGGCCGCCGTCGGTGCGTTGGGTGCCGTCGCCAGCTTCTTGGCCCGTGTATTCAACGAAGATATCGACTACTACGTGCCCGCTGCCGAAGTGGCGCGCATCGAGCGCGCGCACGAAAAGCGCAAAACGTCTGCGCCGAGCAGCGCAGCGTCTGACCGTGAACAGACCAACTATGTGGAGGCACGCGCGTAATGGCCACCGATACCCTACATCATGGCGCCGCGTCCGAACCCCATGAGCACCACGACGCGACCGGCACGAAAGTATTTGGCTTCTGGGTCTACTTGATGAGTGACCTGGTGATCTTCGGGTCACTGTTCGCTACCTACGCCGTGCTGATGAAAGGCACGGCCGCCGGACCCACGGCAGCAGATATCTTCGAACTGCCCTTCGTGCTGGTGGAGACCTTCCTGCTGCTGTTCAGTAGCTTCACCTTTGGCATGGGCGTACTGGCGATGAATGCCGAGCGCGTCGGCCAAGTAAAAGCGTGGCTGGCGATCACCTTCTTGCTCGGTGCCGCGTTCGTCGGTATGGAAGTGTACGAGTTTCAGCACTTGATTCATCAGGGCTACGGCCCTGATCAGAGCGCGTTTCTCTCGTCGTTCTTTACCCTGGTCGGCACCCACGGCCTCCACGTGACCGTTGGTTTGGTGTGGATTCTAGTGATGCTGGTGCAGCTTTCAACCAAGGGCATCACCCCGATGACACGTCCGCGGATTCTGTGCCTGAGCCTGTTCTGGCACTTCCTGGACATCGTGTGGATCTGCGTCTTCTCGTTCGTTTATCTGATGGGAGTGCTGTGACATGAGTCATTCATCATCTTCAACGTCTTCTCACGGCAGCGTTAAATCGTATGTGACGGGGCTTCTGCTATCTTTAGTGCTAACCGTGATTCCGTTCGCGGTCGTTATGAGCGGTGCGTTGAGCACCGCCACGACGGTGGTGGTCATCGCTATAACAGCCGTGCTGCAGATTTTGGTCCAGCTGGTCATGTTTATGCATATGAATACCAAAGCCGACGAAGGCTGGAACGTGATGTCCTTCGTTTTCACACTGACGATACTCGTCCTGGTGGTAGGGGGCTCGTTATGGATCATGCAGCATCTGCATCTCAACATGATGATCGGCTGAACGTGGCGCCGAGCCGCTGGCGCGACGTGCTGGCGCTCACCAAGCCGGGGATCATTGGTGGCAACTTGATTGCGACCTTGGGCGGCTACTTTTTGGCCGCCCACGGCACTTTCGATTGGATCACCTTTGCCTCGGTAATGATGGGCATTGCCCTGGTCATCGCCTCGGGCTGCGCCTGCAACAACGTGATTGACCGGGATATCGATGCACTGATGGCGCGTACGCGCCATCGCCCGCTGGCCAAAGGGCGCATCTCGATCACTCAGGCGCTGGGTATTTCAGCGCTGTTGGGGGTGGCCGGTGTTGTCTGCTTGGCGCTGGGCACCAACGGGTTGACGGTCGCGCTAGCGGTAATCGGCTGGGGCGTCTACGTGGGGGTGTATAGCCTCTACATGAAGCGCCACTCCGAGTACGGCACGCTGGTGGGCAGTCTCTCTGGCGCCATGCCGCCGGTAGTGGGCTACTGCGCGGTCACGGGGCAGTTCGACAGCGGCGCGCTCATGCTGTTGGTGATTTTCTGCCTGTGGCAAATGCCGCACTCCTACGCCATCGCGATTTTCCGTTACGCCGATTATCGCCGTGCGTCGATACCCGTGCTGCCGGTGGTTCACGGTATCAAACGTGCCAAACACCATATTCTGGGCTATATCGTGGCCTTCATTCCCGCGTCACTGGCGCTGGTACTGGCGAGCCAAGCGGGCGCAGGCTACCTGTGCGTGGCGCTCACCATGGGGGGCTACTGGCTCTACTTGGCGCTGTGTGGCTATCGATTAGAAGACGACGTGCGCTGGGCGAAGAAAGTATTCGGCGTGTCGATTTTGACTATCACCGCCATGAGCTTAGTGATGGTGCTGGAGGCGATGGTACCCATGTGGGCGTGATACCTCCGAACAATTAAACCTGACGCAAAACCAAAACGCCCCGAACAGTTGACCGTTCGGGGCGTTGCTTTTAGCGCGTATAGACCGGTGAGTGCTTAGCTTTCCCGCTGACTGGCCTGAATGGCGGTGAGGGCGATGGTGTAGACGATGTCATCCACCAGTGCGCCGCGCGACAGGTCGTTCACTGGCTTGTTCAAACCCTGCAGCATCGGGCCCACGCTGACGACGCGGGCGCTACGTTGAACGGCTTTGTAGGTCGTGTTGCCGGTGTTGAGATCGGGGAACACGAACACGGTGGCCTTGCCCGCCACGGGGGAGTCGGGGGCTTTCTGCTTGCCCACGCTCTCGATAGCGGCGGCGTCGTACTGCAGCGGGCCGTCGATGGCGAGATGCGGTGCGCGCTCCTTGGCGATGCGGGTCGCTTCGCGCACTTTATCCACATCCGCACCGGTGCCGGAATCGCCAGTGGAGTAGCTGATCATTGCCACGCGGGGCTCGATGCCAAACGCTTCAGCAGAGCGGGCGCTTTGCAGGGCAATTTCGGCAAGCGTTTCGGCATCCGGGTCTGGGTTCACCGCGCAGTCGCCGTACACCACCACCTGTTCCGGCAGCAGCATAAAGAAGATCGAAGAGACCTGGTTGTACTCAGGCGCCGTTTTGATCAGTTGAAACGCCGGGCGAACAGTGTTGGCGGTGGTGTGCACCGCCCCTGACACCAGCCCATCGACCTCATCCAGCTGCAGCATCATGGTGCCCAGCACTACCGTATCTTGAAGCTGTGCTTCGGCGGTTAGCTCGTTCAGTTTGCCGCGTCGACGTTCCACCATGGGGCCGATGTAGCGGGCGCGGGTGCTTTCCGGGTCGATGATGGTCAGCGCATCGGGCAGCGTGAGGCCGCGGTGGTGGGCGACGTTTTCGATATCGTCGCGTTTGCCCAGCAGCACGCAGTCGGCGATGCCACGGCGCTGGCAGATGATCGCCGCTTCGATGGTGCGCGGCTCGTCGCCCTCCGGTAGCACGATACGTTTTTTGGCCTGTAGGGCTAGCTTCACCAGCTGGTGTCGGAACGCCGAAGGCGACAGGCGGCGCGTATAGCCACGGCTCAGTTTGGCTTTCAGCCACTCTAAATCCATATGGGCAGCCACGTAGCGTGCCACTTGCTCGGCGCGCTCGAAATCATCCATGGGGATTTCGGTGTTGAGCTGGCTCAGGTCCTGCGCCGTTGTCAGGCTATCGGTGTCGACTGCCAGCACCGGTAAGCCGGTTTTCAGCGCCGGGCGGCACATCTCGATCATGCCCTCGTTGGGCAAGAAGCCGTTGGTAAGCAGTACGCCCGCCAGCTGCGTACCGTTCATGGTGGCCAGCGCCGAGGCCAGCACCACGTCATCACGGTCCCCGGAGGCGACCACCAGACTACCCGGCGTGAAGATATGCAGCGCATTGGCCGCACTTCTAGCACACAGGCTGGTAGAGAGGACGCGACGACTAGCGGCGTCGCCTTCGTTGAGCATTTTTGCGTTCAGCGCCCGGGCCACGTCTAGCGTGCGCGGAGCGCTTAGGGTTTTGCTGTAGGGCACGACGCCAATCAGATGAAAGCTATCGGTGGCCAGCGCTGGCGAGTAGCGGCGCAGTTCGTTCAGGACTGGCTCTTCTAGCTGCGGCTTGATGGTGCCCGGTGCAGCGGAAAGATCATCCTCCTGACCGTAGGGCAGGTTCTTCATGCGCATCAAGATGCCGCCCAAGGTGCGGCTAGAGCTGACGCCACCAAAGCTGCGGGCGTGCATATCCAGCTCTTCTGCCAGCGCCTGGGGCTCGTTGAGATCCCCAGAGCCCACCAGAATGATCCGCGCGTTCAGCGCATGCGCAAGCTGCGCATTGGTTTGAGTGGCGTAGGTGGTGTGCTGGGTCGGTACCACGCCTTCCACCACGACCAGGTCTAGCGCGCTGCCATCTCGGTAGGCTTGCTGCACGACTTGTTCGTAGAGCTCGATGACGTTTTCCATCAGCTCATCGGTTTGGTCGTCGCGCAGGAGACGCTCCAGGCGCGTCTGAGAGATGGGCGACGGCGGGCGCTGATTCAATGTGCGTGATACGAGCGCCGTCGAGCGGTCCAAGCCTGGACCATTCAGCTCGTTCTGCATGAATGGCTTTAAAAAACCGGCTTTCAGGCCGATGGTGTCGAGCGCCTGAATCAGGCCAAGGCACGCGGAGGTGAGCCCCGCGCCCATGCTGGTAGGTACGAGTAGAATCGCTTGCGGTTGCTCGGGGGAGCTATTCATTCAGCGGTCTCCACGCAGTGGCGGGTTTCCATGGCAATGCGGCCCTCTTCATCGGTAGGGATCACCCACACTTCCGGGCCTTGGTGGCCAGCGCTATCCAGCTTGCTCTCTTTGCCACGAATGGTGACTTCGTTGCTCGCTTCATCCAAGCTGAAACCAAAGTGGGGCAGCAGCGCCAGCACTTCACGACGTACGATAGGCGAGTTCTCGCCAATGCCGCCAGTGAAGATCACGCCGTCTAACTTAGGTAATGCACAAGACAGCGCCGCCAGCGATTTGGCAATGCGGTAACAGAAGACGTCCAGTGCGAGTTTGGCAGCGGGGTGGCCAGCCACCGCTTGCTCTTCGACTTCGCGCATGTCGTTGGTCAAGCCGGAAAGCCCCAGCAGGCCACTTTGCTTGTTCAGCACGTCGTCGATCTCGTCCAGTGACCAGCCCAACTGGCGGTGCAGGTGAGCGTGCAGGCCGGGGTCCACGTCGCCGCTGCGGGTGCCCATCACCAGGCCTTCCAGCGGCGTAAGGCCCATGCTGGTATCCAGGCTTTGGTGGTTCCACACCGCAGCGGTAGAGCAGCCGTTGCCCAGGTGGGCGGTCAGCCAGCCGCCCGCGCCACGGCCGCTGAGCTCACCGGCACGCTGGCTAACGAAGGCGTGGCTGGTACCGTGGAAACCGTAGCGGCGAATGCCGTGCTCGGTATACAGCGCTTCCGGCAGTGCATAGCGATAGGCGCGGGGCGGCAGCGTCTGGTGGAACGCCGTATCGAACACGGCCACCTGAGGCAGGTCCGGAAACACCTTACGAGTCGCGGCAATGCCCGCCAGGTTGGCGGGGTTATGCAGCGGTGCCAAGGCAGCGGTGGTCTCGATGGCCTCGATCACACTGTCATCGATCAGCGCTGCTTGGGTGAAGTGCTCGCCACCATGAACGATGCGGTGGCCCACGGCCCCCGGTACGCGACCTTCCAAACGCTGAAGAATGGCGTTCAAGGCGTCGGCGTGGTCAGCATTCGGCAGCGGTTGGGTAAAGCTTTCACCGGCGCTGTCTTTACCTTTCAAGCGGGCGTCGCTGCTGCCTAAGCGCTCCGCTAGCCCGGCCAAGCGTGGTGCCTGCGGGTCCGCATCGATCAAAGCGTATTTAATAGAAGAAGAGCCACAGTTAATGACCAGCACCGGTGCGTTCATAACCACCTTTGTAACGTAATGAGGAAGTAAGGGAATAGACTTTAGTTTAACATGCTGCGACGCGGAAAATCAGCGAAGAATTTAGTTAGCCTTCTATGTAAAATGTCGGCATCCTGTTCCTTATATAACCCATCGTGAGCCGTTTTGTTCTTATGTCCTCGATTTCTAGCCCTAAGCTGTTACCCCGCCATCTGGCCATTCTGTTAATGATGACCGTGGCGACGATGTTCGCCGCGAACCACGTTTCAGCCCGTCTGGCCTTCGATAACGGCACGGGGCTGCTCTTGGCGGTGTTGATGCGCTCGGGTGTGGCTTGCTTGATTCTACTCTCGCTGGTGATTCTGCAGAAAAAGCGCCTTTGGCTGCCTGCCGGAACGTGGCCCTGGCAGCTGGCGGTGGGGCTACTCATTACGCTGCAAAGCGTTAGCCTTTACTCGGCCGTCGCGCGTCTTCCGGTGGTGATTGCTTTGCTGTTGGTGAATACCTTCCCCATTCAACTGGCGCTGATTAGCTGGGCGCTGGGCGGGCCTAGGCCTTCTTTACGTAGCTGTCTGATCATGGGCACCATTTTGATCGGCCTTCTGGTGGTGCTGGACATTCCCAGCTGGGTGGCTAACGCCGATGCCATGGGACCTGAGTGGCTGGCAGGCATTGGTTTTGGACTACTAGCGGCCTTTGCGTTTGCCTGCGCGCTGTGGGTCACCGAGCATCGCCTGTCTGGGGTAGGCAGCACGCTGCGCAGTCTGCTGACCATGCAAACCGTGTTCATCGCCATGATCATTGGAGGGTTTCTCGGGGCCGTACCGGGCGGTATGAGCCTACCGGATAACAGTACTGGCTGGGTGGGGTTAACGTTGCTGGCGCTGCTGTACGGCAGTGGCTTCTCGATTCTGTTCATTTTCGTGCCCCGGCTAGATATGGCCCGCAACGCGCCGGTGATGAACTTCGAGCCGGTGGCGTCGCTGTTGATAGCCTATCTGGTACTGGGCCAAATGCTCAGCCCTAGCCAACTCGTGGGCGGCGCGGTGGTGGTTGGGGGCATCGTCGTACTGAGCCTTTCCAAAGGGCGCTAGAAAACGTCATCAACAGCGCAAGAAAAAAGGAAACTCGATGCAAGCGTCAGTAGGTGAATTGCGTTCTTCATGGGCCTAGGCCACACTTCGAAAGCGTAAGGAAACACTGTTTTTTAACTGAGGTGATCCCCATGAAGATGACCGTACTATCACTGACCTCTGCAGCGCTTCTGTTAGGTGCAGGTGCGTTTGCGGCATCCGCCCAAGCCCAAGAATCTTTCCAATACCCACAAGGATACGTGGGTGGCGATGCCATGTTTTGGAGCCTTAACCCTGACCGTGGCGACTCCCGTGACGATGTCGGCCTACGCCTGCGCGGTGGTGCCCAATTCAACGATTACTTCGCCCTCGAGGGCCACCTAGGCACCGGCGGTTCGGATCGCGGCGCCGATCTAGACCATCTGGCGGGTGCGTATGCCAAAGGTATCCTCCCGGTAGCGCCCAACTTCCGTCTTTACGGTTTAGCGGGTTTCTCCGAGGTCGAGATCAGCGATAATCGCGAAAGTGGTCTCTCTTACGGCGCGGGTGCCGAGATGGACATTGCCAACAACGTCTCGATTGGTGCCGACTACATGCGCTACCTGGACGAATCCACCTACGATTTCGATGCGGCGAGCGTAGGCCTTCGCTACCGCTTCTAACACGGCAAGCGTTTAGCGCTTATTCATCAAGGGAATACGACCCCGCTGACCGAGCACAGACTCGGCAGCGGGGTTTTTGGTTGTGAGTGGGCCAATTCTGAGGATCAGCATAATTTCCCTCAGTTTGGGCCAAATGCTGCAAGCGCGAAGGTGGTACCTTCAAAAAAACGATAAACATAACGAATGGCCAGCGAACAAACTTATAACGCTCCATTTATGAGGAAACCCCCATGCGCAACCTAAATAAAATCGCACTTGCCGTTGGTCTCAGTATCGGTGTCTCGGCCACAGTCTCTGCAGCGGAAATGAACTGGCGAATGGCCACGCCTTGGAGCGGCGGCCCCTGGCTCGAGCGCGATGCGCAAATGTTTGCAGACCGCGTTGCCGAGCTGACCGATGGCAAGATCGCCATCGAAGTCTATCCAGGCGGCACCCTCGGTAGTGCGCTGCGCGTCACCAATACGGTGATGTCTGGCGTTGCACAAGTGAGCCATAACTATATCAACTACGACTACGGAACAGACCCCACCACGGCATTGCTGGCGGGCCACTCTAGCGGCCTGACTCCCGAAGAGTTCATGCTGTGGATGTATGAAGGTGGCGGTGCAGATCTCTATGAAGAGTATCGCCGTGACGTCTTTGATGTGGTCGCGTTTCCTTGTGCCATCTTGGGCACCGAGATTTTCCTTCACTCCAACAAGCCCGTTAGAACGCTCGAAGATTTCCAGGGGCTGCGCTTGCGCACGTCAGGCGCTTGGGCCGAAATCGCCTCGCGCCTGGGAGCCTCAACGGTGGTCATGGCGGGCAGCGATATCTACAGCGCTTTGGAGCGCGGCGTGATTGATGCTGCCGAATGGGGCAGCCCAGAAATGAACCGCCCGACGGGTTTTCAGGAAGTCGCTCAGTACGTCATTACGCCGGGCGTCCATCAATCAGGCGGTTTCCTCGAGTGCCAAGTGAACAGCGACACGTGGGAAGAACTATCCGAGCGTGAGCAAAACATGCTGCGTCTCGCGGGCAAACTGTCCGTGTTCGATACCTGGCTTGCCAGTTCGTTTGCCGATCTCGATGCGTATCAAGCGCTGGTGGAGGGGCCCAACGAAATCGTCGAGCTGGATCAATCCTTCATTGACGCTATCTACGAAGAGACTGCGAAATGGGAAGACGAATACGCCGCTGAAAACGAATGGTTTGCGCGGGTGCTCGAATCTCAGCGCACGTTCAAGAACGATATGAGCAGCTGGTCGGAGTATCGTCTGCCCATCGGCGTCATGGCACGCTAAGAGGCAACAGCGTCAACCAACAGAGAGGCCTCTACAGGCCTCTCTTTTATTTGTTTTTCCTATACGTTGAGAATTCCCATGAAACTAATCCGATCCATAGAGGCGCTGACACGCGTTGCTGGTTGGTTGGGAGCGATACTGGTCTTCCCATTGATAGGGGCACTGATCGTCGAGGTGTTCAGCCGTTATGTGGCGGGTCGACCGACCCTATGGGCATTCGAGGTCAGCTACATGGTCATGGGCGCCATGTTCATGTTGGGCATGGCCAATGCCCTGCGGGTGGGCCAGCACGTGAGCGTCGATATCGTGACGCTGCAGTTGAAACCGCGGGCGAACGCACTGATCCGGGCGGTGGGCTATGTGCTTTTCCTGCCAGTACTCGTGTGGCTGGTCTGGGAGCTATCCAAATACGCTTGGTCCGCTTTCGATACCAACGAGCGCTCGGGCCGCTCGGCGTGGAATCCGGTGGTTTGGCCAATCTTTACCGTGTGGTTTTTAGGCTTTGCCCTATTGGCACTGCAGGTGGTGGCCGAGCTGCTCAAATCGGTCAGAGTGCTCATGGGGATGACTGACGTCGAGGAGCCAGCCAAATGAGTAGCTATCTCGCGTTATTGATGTTCCCGGCGTTGATGGCCTTCATCATCGCAGGGTTTCCGATTGCGTTTTCGATGATTTTGGTGGCCACCGGCTTTGGCATCATCCAGTTTGGTGACGTGGCGGCTTACCAGCTGCTGACCAAAATAGAAGATACCGCTTCCAATTCCATTCTGGCCGCGGTGCCGCTATTTATCTTTATGGGCGCCATGCTGGAGCGTTCCGGCATTGCCGAGCGCCTGTTCGAAGCCATCCACATGTGGACACGCCGCTTGCCGGGTGGGCTGGGCATTGGCGCGATCATCCTCGGCACTCTGTTTGCCGCCTCTAGCGGGGTAGTGGGGGCCACCGAGGCCGTCATCGGTATGCTCGCAATCCCGGTGATGTTGAAGCACCAGTACAGCAAGAGCCTGATGTCGGGCACTATTTGTGCCAGTGGTTCATTAGGCACGGCCATACCGCCCTCCATTACGGTCGTGGTGCTAGGGCCCGTGGCGGGTGTGTCGGTAGGGTCACTGTTCAGCGGTTTATTGATTCCTGGCTTTTTGATGGCCGCGATGTTCTTGATCTACATCGTCGGTGTCGCCTATCTCAAGCCAGAGATGGCGCCGCGCATTCAGGAGCAGGAGCCGGATATTCCTTTTGGCGACAAACTGCGCATCACCTTGATTGCGTTAGTCCCTACCATGCTGCTGATTTTCACCGTGCTGGGGACCATTTTGCTGGGTATGGCAACGCCCACGGAAGCGGCTGCCTGTGGGGCGCTTGGCGCGATTATTTTGGCGGCCGCCTACCGTAATCTGTCCCTGTCGGTGCTTTGGACCTCGGCGATCAAGACCGTGAACATCTCCGCGATGATTCTCCTGATCGTAATGGGGGGCAGTATGTTTGCGGGCGTCTTTTTTGCCTCAGGTGGCATGGCGACTGTGCAAGCACTGCTAATGGACACGGGGCTTAGCCCGTGGATGATTTTGGGGCTGATTCTACTGATTGCCTTTATTGCCGGGTTTGTGCTTGATCTGATCTCGGTGGTGCTCATTATCATCCCGGTTGCCATGCCCATCGTGAGGATGCTCGGTTTCGATGAAATCTGGTTCTGCATTGCGTTCCTGGTCGTGCTTCAAACCAGCTACCTGACACCACCATTGGCACCGGCAATTTTCTACTTGAGAGCAATCACGCCACCAGAAGTGACGCTCAAACACATGTACAAAGGTGTGGTGCCTTTTATTATTGCCCAACTGGTGGTGCTGGCATTGGTCCTGATGTTCCCAGCCATTGCCCTGTGGCTACCGGATGTGATGGGAGGGCCTTCCTGGCGCTAGCCTTTTGAAACTTCCCAGTAATGACAAGCCGCTCAAGCCAGAGCGGCTTTTTATTGATCAGTCGGGCTTATTGTTAGCGTGCTAATAAATTTGTTAGACTAAGGTATTCCGTCTAACGCTACCCCGAGTGCACGTGACCGCTTGGGGGCCAGTGAACGAGTAATACCCATGACCCCTGATCAACGATTTACCCGCTGGGTGAAAATAGCCCTGGCGGCGTTTGTAGTGCTGTTCGTCTATTTCTTACTCGCCGATAGCTTTATGCCCATGACCCCGGAAGCACGCGCGATGCGGCCCGTGACGCGGATTGCGCCGGAGCTCAGCGCGCCGGTGAAAGACGTGGTGGTGCGGGACCATCAGCGGGTGGACGCGGGCGACGTGCTGTTTCGGCTAGACCCGGCGCCGTTCGAACTTGCCCTACAGCAGGCAGCGTTGAACCGCGAGCAGGCCGAGCAGGAGAACGCTCGGCTAACCGCCGAATTGGCGGCGGCGCGAGCCTCGCTGGCATCAGCTCAAGCCACGTTCGAAGAGCGTAGCGGTGAGCGCCACCGCGCCGAGGCGCTGTTAGGGCGGCAGGGCATCTCCCGCCAGCAGTACGAGCAGCAAGTGGCCGCCGAGCATACGGCCCAAGCTGCCGTGGCGTCTGCCCGCGCGCAAATCGATAGCCTAGAAGTGCAGCTAGGTGAAGAGGGCGACGCCAACCTGCGGCTGCGCCAGGCCGACAATGCGCTCGCCCAAGCCGAGGTAAACGTGGACCGCGCCACGGTAAGAGCGCGGGAGGCGGGCGAAGTCACCAACCTGCAGCTACAGCCGGGGGATTACGTGCAGGCCGGCCAGCCCGCCGTGGCGCTGGTGGCCAGCCGTGTCGACGTCGTGGCCGATTTTCGCGAGAAAAGCTTGCGCCACGTGAAGGAAGGCGACGAAGCAACGGTGGTGTTCGATGCGCTGCCGGGACGCCTGTTGGCAGGCCACGTGAGCGCGTTCGATGCCGGTGTGCGGGAAGGGCAGCAGGCGGCCGACGGGCAGCTGGTGGACATTCCGACCTCCGACCGCTGGGTGCGCGATGCCCAGCGGGTGCGTATTCACATCGCGCTGGACGAGCCTTTGGACGAGCTTCCGCCCAGCGGCGCGCGGGCCACGGTGCAGTTAGTGCCCGGCGAGCACGCGCTGGCCAAGCCGTTTGCCTGGCTGCAGGCCCGGCTCGTGAGCTGGCTTCATTATGTCTACTAAATCGCCTACTCAATCAAGTGCGCGTACGGGCACATCCGCTACGCGCTCAGTGCCCGCTTCCTCGGCGCTCAGTCAGAATGGATTTAGCCAGAACGGACTTAGCCAAAATGGACTGCGCCAGTGCCTGCGGGTCGCGGGCGGCGGCACCTTGGGGTTCATCATTAGCCAATTGATGGGCTGGAATTACGGCGTCTTCTTTACCGTCTTTCCGATGTTCTTGCTGGGTTTGGTGCCGGTGTTGAATGGCTCGATCATTCGCCAGTTCCTCTCTAACGTGAGCCTCAACGTGCTGGAGGTGAGCCTGGTGGTCGGGCTGTTAAAACACATGCCCGTGGTGATGACGCTGGTGGTGCTGGGGCTGTTTCTGCTGCGTTTCAACCTGATGGCCAAAGGCCCGCTGTTTCTGTTTGGGGCCAACGGCGTGTTGACGCTCAGCATACTGCTGCACTTTGCTAGTTACCCTGGAGTCGATTTGAGCGATCTATTGGCCAGCAATTTGATGGCCAGCGTACTGGCGGTGTTCATCGCCATGCTGATGTACACCCTGTTCCCCGATAGGGAACCCCGCCAACCGCCGCCCAGGGGCAGTAAATCGACGGCGCAAATCCGCCATGAAACCCTGATTGGCGGCATCACCGCCACGCTTTCGTTCGTGGTGTTTCAGGTGTGCGATCTGCGCGGGTCGCTCTCGGCGCAGATGGCCACCATCTTGATTCTGTTTACGCTGGGCTACTTTGGCGCCCAGGTCTCGGCGGCCAAGCGCGCGGTGGGCACGCTCTTGGGCTGTAATCTCGCGCTGGTGATGCAGCTGGCGCTCTACACCCAAAGCCACCACTTTCTGCTGGTGATTCTGCTTTATTGGCTGGGTTTGATGCTGTTCGCGCGGGAGCATATCTTGGAAGGCGGCGGCTCCGGCATCGGGTTTGGCGGGCTCACCACCATGGGCATTCTGTTCGGCCAGTCGTTGGGGCCACAGCAGGACTTGGTCTACAGCGCGCTGTATCGCTTTTCGTCCATGAGCGTAGCGCTGATCGGCACGCTATCGGTGATGATTTGTCTGCACTATCTGCTCAACCGCTGGGAACCTACTCGCCTGCCCGAAAAGTAGTTGAGGTAATTTTTTAACGACGCACTACGCTGAAAAGAGCCGCCGTCGATGTCCCATGCACGCGACGAGCGGCCTTTTCCCTCCTAACGGATTAGAGGTGTTCGTCATGGCAAGTGGCAAAGAAGACAAAGTGAAAGGCGCGGCCAACAAAGCCGCCGGGAAAGCCAAAGAAGCCGCCGGTAAGGCCACCGGCAGCAGCAAAACCGAAGCCAAAGGCAAAGCCCAGCAAGCCAAAGGCGAACTGCAAAAAGGCAAAGGCGATGCCAAGGAGGGGGCCAAGAAGAAAAAGTAATTCTCGATGGCACCCCATCAACCACCGGAGCCCAGGCTCCGGTGGCTGTTTTGGCACTTTACGTGACCCAGCGCACGATTTGCGGCTGCTATTTCACGCTTAATGGCAATGTGTCATGACTCCCCTCACTGAGGACGTGCCCCATGCCTACCATGATGAAAGCGGCAATTTTCGTTGAACCCGGCCGCATCGAAATCGACGATAAACCCATCCCCGAGATTGGTCCGAACGATGCCCTCATGCGCATCACCACCACCACCATCTGTGGTACCGATGTTCATATACTCAAAGGCGAGTACCCGGTCGAGCGTGGCTTAACCATCGGCCATGAACCCGTGGGTGTGATTGAAAAACTCGGTGCCAACGTCAAAGGCTATCAAGAAGGCCAGCGGGTGATTGCTGGCGCGATTTGTCCCAGTTTCACCTCTTACGCCTGCCAGGACGGTTGTTGTGCACAGGATGGCGGCCACCACAGCCACGGCTACAAGCCCATGGGTGGCTGGCGCTTTGGGAACACTATCGATGGTGCCCAGGCGGAGTATCTGCTGGTGCCTGATGCCCAAGCGAACCTCTCGCCCGTCCCCGATGGCCTAACCGACGAACAGGTGCTGATGTGCCCCGATATCATGTCGACGGGGTTTGCCGGTGCGGAATCGGCGGGCATTAAAATAGGCGATACGGTGGTGGTGTTTGCCCAAGGGCCGATTGGCCTGTGTGCCACCGCGGGCGCACGGCTGCGTGGGGCGGGCATGATTATCGCGGTCGACGGTGTTGATGAGCGCCTGCACATGGCCAAGCAAATGGGCGCGGATGTGACGCTGGATTTCCGCAAGGTCGATGTGGTGGAGGAGGTGCTCAAACTCACCGGTGGCCGTGGAGTAGATGCCGCCATTGAAGCGTTGGGCCTACAGCAAACTTTTGAGGCCGCGCTACGGGTGCTAAAACCCGGCGGCACGCTCTCGAGCCTGGGGGTCTACTCCGAAGACCTCACCCTTCCGCTAGGTGCGTTTTGTGCAGGGCTGGGCGATCATAAAATCATTACCTCGCTGTGCCCTGGCGGCAAAGAGCGTATGCGCAGGCTGATGAGCATGATTGCATCAGGCCGTTTAGACCTAGGCCCGCTGGTCACTCACCGCTACGCGCTGGAGGATATCGTGGAAGCCTACGACCTCTTCTCCCACCAGCGCGATGGCGTGCTAAAAGTGGCGCTTAGCGCTGGCTAAGCGCCATCGGTAGCGGGTTACACCTCTTGGTACAGCTCGCTACCTTTCAGGCGGAATTTCTCCGCTTGCTCCTGCATACCGCGCTTCACTGCTTCGGCATCGCTTTCAGCGGCGTTTTCCGGGGCGCGGTCGCGGTAGGTGTCGCGCACTTCCTGGCTGATCTTCATGGAGCAGAACTTCGGCCCGCACATGGAGCAGAAGTGGGCTACCTTGGCGGAGTCCTTCGGCAGGGTTTCATCGTGGAATTCCCGCGCGGTGTCCGGGTCCAGGCCCAGGTTGAACTGGTCTTCCCAGCGGAACTCGAAGCGCGCTTTCGATAACGCGTTGTCACGGCGCTGCGCCGCCGGGTGGCCCTTGGCCAAATCCGCCGCGTGGGCGGCAATCTTGTAGGTGATGATACCGGTTTTGACGTCGTCTTTATTGGGCAGGCCCAGGTGCTCTTTAGGCGTCACGTAGCAGAGCATGGCGCAGCCAAACCAGCCAATCATCGCCGCCCCAATGCCCGAGGTAATGTGGTCGTAGCCGGGGGCGATATCCGTCACCAGCGGGCCAAGCGTATAGAAGGGCGCTTCGTCGCAGCACGCCAGCTGCTTATCCATGTTCTCTTTTACCAAGTGCATGGGCACATGGCCGGGGCCTTCGATCATCACCTGCACATCGTGCTTCCAAGCAATCTTCGTTAGCTCGCCCAGGGTTTCGAGTTCAGCAAACTGCGCTTCATCGTTGGCATCGGCAATGGAGCCGGGGCGCAGGCCGTCGCCCAGCGAGAACGCCACATCGTACTGCTTGCAGATCTCGCAGATCTCCTCGAAGTGGGTGTACAGGAAGCTCTCCTGATGGTGATACAGGCACCACTTCGCCATGATGGAGCCGCCACGGCTGACGATGCCGGTGACGCGGTTGGCGGTAAGCGGCACGTAGCGCAGCAACACCCCCGCGTGGATGGTGAAGTAATCCACCCCCTGTTCCGCCTGCTCGATCAGCGTATCCCGGAAGATCTCCCAGGTGAGGTTTTCGGCAATGCCGTTGACCTTCTCCAGTGCCTGATAGATAGGCACCGTACCAATCGGCACCGGCGAGTTGCGGATGATCCACTCGCGAGTTTCATGGATGTTCTGACCGGTGGAGAGGTCCATGATGGTATCCGCGCCCCAGCGGATGCCCCAGGTCATCTTGTCCACTTCCTCTTCGATGGAAGAGGTGACCGCCGAGTTGCCCAGGTTACCGTTGATCTTCACCAGGAAGTTGCGCCCGATGATCATCGGCTCGCTTTCCGGGTGGTTGATATTGTTGGGAATGATCGCCCGCCCGCGAGCCACCTCGTCGCGCACGAACTCGGGGGTGATCTCTTTGGGCAGGCTGGCCCCAAAGCTCTGGCCCGCATGCTGATGGCCCAGAATGCGCTCTACCTCCGCCGTACCCAACGCTTGGCGGCGCTGGTTTTCCCGCAGGGCGATGAACTCCATTTCCGGCGTGATGATGCCCTGGCGGGCGTAGTGGAGCTGAGTCACGTTCTTGCCCGCTTTCGCCCGGCGGGGTGTGCGGCTTAAATCAAAGCGCAGCTGGGCAAGGGTAGGGTCGTTGGCGCGGCGCTGGCCATACTGGCTGGTGGGGCCATCCAAAAACTCGGTGTCGTTGCGCTCTTCGATCCAGGCCCGGCGCAGCTCCGGCAGGCCCTGGCGCAAATCGATGCGGGCGTTAGGGTCGGTGTAGGGGCCGGAAGTGTCGTACACCAGCAGCGGCGGGTTCTGCTCATCCACGCCGCTGGTTTTGGTGGGCGAGAGGGAGATTTCCCGAAACGGCACGCGAATATCCGGCCGCGAGCCTTCCACGTACACCTTGCGCGAGCCGGGCAGCGGCGCCACGGCGGCGGCATCGACCTGGGCGGTTTCGGCTAAAAAGTGCGCGGTTCTGCTTTTGACGGTCTTGGTCATGACGGTTGCTCTGTGTTGTAGGAGGTTATTCAGAAAGGTCTAAACCCATCTGCCAGAAGTCGATTTCCAGGCGGGTGGCATCGCGGAAGATCTTGCTCAGCTCTGCAAAACGGGCAGGGGTGACGTCCGCCAGGCGGGCATCGAGCCACGCAAGCTCGGCCTGCATGGCGGCCTGGAACTCCTCGCCTTCGTACATGGCGATCCAGGCATCAAAAGGATTCTGCTCGCCGCGCAGCGTAGAGGGCTGCGCGTTGAGCCAGTTGGCGATTTCACCGTAGCCTACCAGGCACGGGGCCAACGCCACGTGCAAATCGAGCAGGTCGCCGCGGTTGCCGGTATCCAACACATAGCGGGTGTAGGCCAACGTGGCGCGGGCTTCAGGGAGTTCGGCAAGCTCCTGCTCATTGATGCCCCACTCTTGGCAAAAGCCCACGTGCAGGCCCAGCTCCACATCCACGATGGCTTTCAGGCCCTCGTGGGCCTGGCGCAAATCCGCCAGGGTGGGGCTTTTATAGGCCGCTAGCGCGTAGGCGCGGGCGAAGTGGATCAAGAACAGGTAATCCTGCTTCAGGTAGTGGCGAAACGACGCCTCCGGCAGCGTGGCGTTGCCCAATTGGCGCACGAAATCGTGCTCGATGTAGGCGCGCCAATCTTGCTGGCAAGCGGTGGTGAGATCGGTAAAGCGGTAGCCCATGATGCCTCCGGTGGTAATGATCCGGAGGGCAGGCGAGAAAGATCGAGGGAATGGCACGGAAGAGTGGCGTAAAGGAGCGCCGCGGCCATCGCTTGATCCCTACGCCGGTACCCGCGCCACGTTCAAAGCAGCGCATTAGCCGGATCAGGTTCAGCGGGACCAGCGCTCGGTAGCCAAAAGCCCACCCTGCGCCATCTCAGCCGGATATCACCGGCACCCCGTCAAGCTGTTCGTGGGTGGAGTGTAGGAGGCGGGTGGGGGAGATGCAAGAGTAGGTTATTTAATTGGACGTAAAGGGATAGCCTGCCGTGCAACCAATAAACGACAAGAAAAGACAATGGCATTGAGTGCTTGACCCCCATGGTTGCCTTGACGCGTTCCATTAGTTTCATGGGCGAATGCCTCAATAATTCTGTTCATAAAAACAGTATTATTGAGGCAGGCAAAACGTGTAAGCCCGCGAATTTTGGCTACATCGCCAAAATTCTCTTTGCACGCTATAGAATCAATGAGGTAGATTCAATTTCGTGGCTATGAAACCTCAGTCATTGTGATGTCACGTTCATTGAGGTTTCATGGCAGGGCGTATAATCACTGTTAAATATGCAGGAGAGATATGGACAGGATTCGGCCAGATACTCCCAAAAAGCAACACTATGTGCCTCAGTTCTTGTTGAAGAACTTTTCCTATAGAAAGAAGCACAAGATTTTTGCCTTTGATAAATCAAGAGCAATTAGCTTTGGCACATCCGTGAGAGATAGTGCTAGTGAGAATGGCTTTTACAACTTAAATCTTGATGGGGAAAAGCATACCTTAGAGCATAGGTTGTCAAAATTAGAATCAATATGTAGTTCAGTAATAAAAAAAGATTTGCAGGAATGAGTCGCTTGAAGACCTTACCAATGATGATTACATCGTTCTATGTGTATTTGTGACAAATCTGCTCTTGAGGGTAAAAAAGCAAAGGGTGTTTTTCGACCAATTAAACAAAGGAATGGCTGAGTGGCTTCAAAATATGGGGCTGCGTCCTGAAGATGTCAAAAATTTTGAAGTGTTGGAAAAAGAAGATATTGATAAGCAGCACATTGAGTTTACACATGAGCATGTTTTTGAGATGGCAAAACGTTTCCATGACAAACCCATTGCTCTTCTGAAAGCACCTAATGGCTCGCATTTGATCATAGGCGACAATCCAGTGGCTATGTACAATCACTGGCCGCAGGGGTTAAGAGGCGATAAGGGCATTTCAGTACCTGGGGTTGAAATACAGGTTCCGATATCCAATAAGTTATGTCTCTCTTTCATTTGCCCTTTGCTTTATTCAGATTTAGAAGAAAATCTGGATTTCTTAGCAAAGCGTAGGGCACAAAATTTGCCCATAGATAATATTGATACTTCTTACGCGGAAATATTAATATCCTCAATTAGAGAGGGTGAAGCTATGGAGTTAAGCTCAGAAAACGTTAAATTTACTAATTCCTTGCAAATTTCTGGCTCTTTGAATTACATATATTCAGATAAAAATGATTTTAGGCTCGCAGAGGAAATGCTCAAAAAGAACCCAGACCTGGCGGACGGCAAAGTTATGTGGATGGGTATTTAACAAAGCGCTGTTGTCGGACTGTTTTTCCGCTGCGCTTCAAAACATCCGCAAAGCGCGGCGTTAGATTTCAGACTGGGGGTAACGGATGGAGTTGGGCCACACATTCTTGAAGCTCGACAAAGATTGGGAAATGCAAGAGCTTGCAGATCTTGCGAAGCTATATACCCAGTGCTATAGCTTGGTTTACTCACTATCTGGTGACAGAATCGAATCTGACGACCAGCGTGTTGTGGACTGGTTTCATGGCGTATATGCTAAATACCCTTGGAGAGGCGGCTATAGCGCTGTCAATTTTTATCATTCCTTGTACGCAAGAATTCCGTCTGAGCAGCGCCCTCAAATTGTTGAAATTAGGTATGCATCACCCGGCCATATTAAGCTAAAAGAAGCTGTGTTGGTCGCTGGTTTGCTGGCATGCATCGTTACTGCAGTAACTACTTCTTTTGATCAGGCTCATGAGAGTTATAACAAGATTCAGACTGGAATGTCGGAGAGAAAGCTAAGGAAGCTTGAAGTGGAGCTTGCTGAGCTTCAGCTAGACCAAGAACGCCTTCGTTTTGTGCAAGAAGCGAAACAGCAACTTATTGACCAAATGCAGATTCCGCAGGTAATGCAGGACGAGCTGACAAGGCGGTCTTCTGGAAATGATTTAATGCAGTTAAAAATACTTATGTCATTCTATCGCCGAGTGCAACCACTTGCAGAGCTTGAGCTTAGGGAAATGCTGCAAGTTGAGACAGATGGTGACGACTAAAAATCTAACAAGCGGCTGTTATCGCCCCTTCGGGGTTGGGACGGCCTTTCCGCCCCTTCGCGGCTACAGGCCGCCCTAAAGCCGGACGTTAACTGTACCAGGGAGGGCGGTCTCAAGTTCCAAGCGCAACGCTATTGAAGGATGCTCGGGCCAGCGACCGACTTCTTGAGCACCTCGGCGTAAACTACCAGCGGCGTGCGCCAGTTCAGTGTCTTGCGCGGCCGTGTGTTAGCTGTGATTGCCCTACCTGAAAAGTGATACTATAGTGTCACTATTAGTCTGATTCAGGGTGAGCCCATGAAAGTTGAGCTTGTTACAAACCTCAAGCGCCAAGCCACAAAGATTCTGGCAGATCTGCACTTGTCTAAAGAGCCGGTACTGATCACGGAGCATGGTCAGCCATCCGCATATCTTGTCGATGTGCAGGATTACGAGTTTATGCAGCGCCGACTTGAGCTGCTTGAAGGGCTCTCACGAGGAGAGCGTGCTGTACTTGAAGGAAGAATGTACAGCCAAAGTGAGGCCAGGGAGAAAATGAGTAAATGGCTGAAGTAATCTGGACGGAGCCAGCCCTTCAAGAACTGGATGCGATCGCTGAGTACATTGCTCTGGATAATCCTGCCGCTGCAAGTCGCCTGGTAGAAGAGGTTTTCGATAAAATCGACCGTTTGGAAGGTTTTCCCCAATCCGGGCGGATTCCAACAGAGCTCCCTAATTCGGTATACAGGGAAGTGGTTGCTCCACCATGTCGCATTTTTTATCGTGAGGATGAGAAGCAAGTTTTTGTCCTCTATGTCATGCGAGAGGAAAGGCAGCTTCGTGCGTACATGCTTGGGAGCAGCTAACCAGGCGCGTTACTCGGATGCCCTTGTCTCCGCTTCGCTACGTCAAGGTCACCGGTGCGCTTCGGGTTAAGTTTTTGCCTCACCTCGCAGACCATGCTGTAATACATTGTAGTTACTAGGTGTGAGGGGCATAGTCATGAGCGTCACCACGGTTCGCCTTCAGGCAGAAGTTGAACAGCGTTTGGAAGCAATCGCCAGCAGGCTGCACCGTAGCAAAAGCTGGGTGATCAACCAGGCATTGTCGGAATACATAGAAAAGCAGCAGCTTGAGCAAGAGCGTTGGAAACAAACGCTAGAGGCAATGGAGTCTGCTGCCCAAGGCAAGGTCGTTGATGCCAGCGAGGTTCACAATTGGCTTAATAGCTGGGGAACCGAAAACGAGCAGGATGCGCCGAGGTCAGGTAAGTGAAGCTGGTTTACACGGATGAAGCCATTGATGATTTGAAACGCCTCAGGGAGTTCGTTGCTGTGCACAACCCGTCGGCGGCAGCCAGGATTGCTACCGAACTGGTTGGCAAAATCGAATTACTTCCCGACTTCCCCAGAATGGGCACACCAGTTGAAATGGCACCGGTGCCTGACTCTGTTCGAGATATGGTTTTCGGAAAATACGTTGTTCGATATTCAGTTCATGCCAGTGCCATCATTATTCTCCGGGTGTGGCATGGCCTTGAAGGCGAACGATAGCAATTTAACCAAACGCGGCACTTGGACGCCCTTGTCTCCGCTTCGCTACGTCCTGGTCACGGGTGCACTTTGGGGTTAGCCCATCACATTGAGGGTTGTGTTCTCGTGATATTGCGCATCGCTGTTGGTTTCTTGATCCTGTTCTCGGCATCTGGCTCGGCGAGCGAGCCGCATGCCCCGGCGCAGCCCACCGAATCGGAAGTTCGTCTGGAAACTGGCACCGGCACCCTTTATGGTTCTCTGCTCCTGCCGCCCTCTACCGGGCCACATCCGCTTGTGTTACTGCATGCCGGTTCAGGTCCCACGGATCGCAATGGCAACAGTGCTCTCTTGCCGGGAGCAAACGACAGCCTGAAGCTGCTTGCCGAAGAACTTGCTGTGCGGGGGATCGCCTCGGTCCGCTACGACAAGCGGGGAGTGGCGGCCAGTGCAGCCGCTGCACCTTTGGAGAATGAGCTTCGCTTCGACACCTACGTAGAGGATGCCGCCTCATGGGTTCGTCAGCTTCGAACGGATTCTCGCTTTGATACGATCACCCTGCTCGGGCACAGCGAGGGGGCACTGATCGGCATGCTCGCAGCAAAGCAAGCGCGTGCGGATGCCTTCATCTCGGTTGCTGCACCGGCACGTTCCGCGCCAGAAATTATCCGCGATCAGTTGCGGCCGCAGCTTCCGGATGATCTGTGGCAGGATAGTGAGCGCATTCTCTCCGAGCTGGAGCAAGGTCGCACGACAGAGGGCGTGCCGCCAGCGTTGACCTCGTTGTTCCGTTCGAGCGTGCAGCCGTACCTGATCTCTTGGTTTCGGTACGTGCCGACCGAGGAAATCCAGCATGCCCCCGGCCCGGCAATGATCGTCCACGGCACCACAGACGTACAGGTCAGTCCGAGCGAAGCGGAGGCGCTCAAGCAAGCGCGTCCAGATGCAGAACTGTTGCTTGTGGAGGGAATGAACCATGTACTCAAGATGGTTCCGCCCAATCCGGCGCAGCAAAGCGCTTCGTACTCAGACGCATCGCTGCCTGTAGCCCCACTGTTGGTGGATCACATCGTCGAATTCACTGACCGTGTGCAGCGACTACCTTAGAAGCCCAACCAGCGTTATCGCTATTAAGGCGCTCCTGCCCTGGGCCGTTGGGGCCTGATATGTTAGGCCTTAAGTGGCTTATTCTAACAGCAGCTGTTTTGGTGATCTTATGAGGGCCTATCCACGTTGAGGGAAAGCTCAGCGCTATATCAGTAGTGATACCGCAGCTGGGCAATCAGCAAAGCGTCGTCCGTGACCTTGTAAACGATGCGGTGTTCTTCGTTGATTCGCCGAGACCAGTAACCCGCGAGGCTGTGTTTAAGGGGTTCTGGCTTGCCGACGCCTTCAAATGGCTCTCGCTTGATTTCTTTGATTAGCTTGTTGATTCGGTTGAGAATCTTTTTGTCAGTTTTCTGCCAGTACAAATAGTCTTCCCAGGCGTTCTCGGAAAAGATGAGCTTCATTCAAGAAGTTCCTTTTCCTGACCACCCCCTTGCTCCAACTCGGCAACGGATTCCAGTAAACGGCGTGCGTTCTTGGGCGCGCGCAGGAGATAGGCTGTCTCTTGCAGTGCTTCATAGTCTTCGAGAGAGATCATGACCACGGATTGCGCCTTATTGCGGGTGATGATCACAGGGGAGTGGTCTTCACAGACCTGCTCCATGGTTTTGGCTAGGTTGGTCCTAGCGGCGGTATAGCTGATGGCATCCATAAAGGGTACTCCTGTACGCGATGTTGTTAATGTACAGGATAGCGTACAGGATTGGGGTTGCCAATTGGCTTCGCCGCGTTCGGTTTTCTCCGCTTTAAAACAGCGGTTGAGCCGATGATGCCCACGAAGCGTATCCCACGCTAAGCCGTTGATAGGCGGTTGCTCACACCATCATTAAGCCCTGCTTGCGTATTGGCGGCGCGTAGGCGGCATCAATATCTGCCAAATCCTCGTCATCGAGCCTAACCTTATCCGCATTAGCGTTCTGTTTCAGGTGGTCCAGGCTCACGGCTTTAGGAATGGCAATCACGCCGGGATTGCGCAGTGCCCAGGCAAGCGCGATTTGCGCGGGGGTGGCGCTGTGTTTGTCAGCGATGCGTTTCAGAGTAGCGTCATGAAGTAGCGCGCCGCCTTGCCCGATGGGGCAGTAGGCCATAAGCGGCATGTTTTGCTGGGCTTGCCAGGGCAGTAAGTCGTACTCGATGCCCCGGGCGTCGGGGTTGTAGAGCACCTGATTGGTGGCGCACGCGGGCGCGTTTAGCTCTTCTAGGTCGTCAACGTCGAAGTTCGACACTCCCCAACGCCGTATCTTGCCCTGCTCGCGTAGCCGCTCAAACGCTTCCACGGTTTCACTCAGCGGGTACTGGCCGCGCCAGTGCAGCAGGTACATATCAATCGTATCGGTGCCCAATCGGCGCAGGCTGCGCTCGCAGGCGGCTTGAACACCCTGGGTGCTGGCGTTGTGCGGGTACACCTTGCTGACGAGATACACTTCATCGCGTCGCCCACGAATGGCTTCACCCACGATTTCTTCAGCGCCGCCCTCGGCATACATTTCGGCGGTATCGATCAGCGTCATGCCCAGGTCTATACCTTCACGCAGCGCCCTGATTTCTGCCTGTCGCTGCCCGGCATCCTCACCCATATGCCAGGTGCCCTGGCCGATACGGGGAACGCTGACGCCGCCTAGCTCAATCGTCTGCATCTCTCACTCTCCTAGTGTCATTCCATGATGTTATGTGGTTCTGACTGCCCAAGGCCATCGCCGTTCATGCTCCCATCGTAGTCGATCCGTATTGAAGGGGATAAACGAGAGAAGCTCGATGAGCACAATTCTGAGATCATGTCAGAAGTTACTCATGCCGCCTTCGTGGCCGCTTTCAATACTATCGAGAAACCCAAATGGACGAATACACCGCTTGCATTCAGTGGGCCCGTGGAGCCGATGAAGCCTTTATAGATCAGCGCTATAGTCGTGGCACGAATGGGTGTTCGATGGTGGCGTTCGCGTGCCTGCGTCGTCATCGCCTCATGTAGTGCCATTGCCCTATTCGGTCGAGGCCAACGTCGACCCGGAAGAGGCGTTCGTGGCCTCGCTCTCCAGTTGCCATATGCTGTTCTTCCTCGCCATCGCCGGGCAGCAGGGTTTTGTCGTGGAAAGCTACGTGGATAACGCGGTGGGGGTGATGGAGAAGGGCCGCGATGGAAAGATCGCCATGACCCAAGTCACGCTGCGGCCAAAGGCGGTGTTTGCAGGAGAACCGCCCTCTATTGAGGGGCTTGAGCACATTCACCACGCCGCCCATGAAAAGTGTTTTATCGCTAACTCGGTTAAGACCGATGTGGTGACCGAGATTCAGCATTAACGTCGTTAAGTCGTCAGTTGTTGGAGCGTGGTATAGCAAAACGTAATGGCAGCGGTTAGCCTAAACGGTTGGTTAATCACGCTCACTGAGCATATAGGCGTAGCCATGGAAGATACCTCTAACGTCAGGCTGGCGTTGGCAGGCGCATCGGCATTTGAAGCGTTCAAGCAAGAGTTAAAAGCCTCGTTTAGCGTGGCAGTGGAAGAGACGTTTGGCGCAGTGGAAGCGAGCTTGCTTCCTTCCGACGCCGATATCGACAACTCTCTTACCGCGCCAGATGCCGTGGTGCATCACATACTGTTAGACGGCGTGAAAGTGGGCGGCGCGATTGTGACCATTGACGAAGCCACCCAACACAACGCGCTGGATCTGTTCTATCTCCTACCCAGCACCCACGGGCGTGGCGTGGGCTACCGTGCCTGGCAAGCCATTGAGCAGATGTACCCACAAACGCGGGTATGGATGACCCACACGCCCTACTTTGAAAAGCGAAACATCCACTTTTATGTCAATAAGTGCGGTTTTAAAATTGTCTCTTTTTATAACCGTTATTACCCCTTACCGGATGATGAAGAGCGGGGTAGTAAGGCGCATAAGCTTGAGTTTTTTGGCTTTGAGAAAGTCATGAGGTAAGTCTCGAAAAAAGGATTTTAAAGTGACGGTAAGAGCTGCAGAAAGAACCGATATTGCTGCCATCGCTGAGGTGTATCAGGCCTGTTTCCCACGCGAGAAAAACCACGCCAGGTGGATAGAGGCGTCGTTTAACGCCTACCCAAGGGGCGTTTACTACGTGGTCGAAGTGGAAGGCCAAGTGCACGGTTATATCCTTTGGTGCGTGAAGAACGGCTTTCGGGAAGAGAGCATTATCGAGCTGGAACAAATCGGCATTCACCCAGATGCGGCGGGTAAGGGGCTGGGTAAACAGCTTATTGTGGAGTCGCTAGCGCCGTTCAAAGCCCATGTGCGCCGCCAGGGCTGCGGCGTGGGGGCGGTAATGGTAACCACCTCGGAAGGCAACTTCGCAGAGAAGCTGTATCAATCCACGCTAGGCGTCTCCCGCGCGGCGGTGATTAGTGGCTATGGCGCAGGGGATGAGGTGATCTTGTATAACGCCAGCGTGGAGTAGCGCGAAAGCGGTGATGTATCAAAAATTCCTTAAGGAGAAGGAAATGAAAGGCGAGTGCCTGTGTGGGGAGGTGGCGTTCACGATCGACGGTGAGCTACCGAACTTTTACCAATGCCACTGTGCGTTATGCCGCAAGGCCACCGGCGCGGCTGCCAATGCGGCCACCTTTGTGCAGGGTGAGCAGTTCCAGTGGCTGTCGGGGCAGGGGAGTATCCGTTCTTATCAGCGTGAAAGTGGCTACCGAAGTGATTTTTGCGCGACATGCGGCAGCCCGGTACCCAACCAACTGCGCGGTAGCGATTGGATGTGGGTGCCAGCAGGGTTATTAGAAGATGAGACCACTGCCCGGGTTGCCGTCCATCTTCATATGGCTTCGGCTGCCGCCTGGGAGCAGGAGGCAACCCACTGCCAGCGCTTTGATGCCTCCCCCGAGAGCCTGGAAGCACTTTACAGCGCACTTCGCCAGGTGTGAGCATGAATGCAAACTCAACCGACTATCGCATACGCGCCTTTCAGGCAGAGGATATGGAGGCCGTGCTCTCTATTTGGCTGTCGGCGTCGGTTCAAGCGCATGATTTTATCGCGCCCCGCTTTTGGGAATCGAAGCAGGGGGCGATGCGAGATGTGTATCTTCCTGCTTCTGAAACCTACGTGGCTGAAGCATTGGGCCAGGTGGTGGGCTTTTACAGCCTTTATGAAAACACGCTAGCCGCCATTTTTGTGCAACCCAACCAGCAGGGCTGTGGCTTAGGTAGTGCGCTGCTGGAAGATGCCAAGCGCCGCAGGGAGTGGCTGCAACTAACGGTGTATGCCCAGAATGTTTCTAGCGTCCGTTTTTATGAAGCGCGGGGTTTTGTGCCCATGGGCGAGCAGTTGGATGAGCACACGGGAGAGCCAGAGCTTCTCATGCATTTCAGACGCACCTCGGCATAGTGCGACACGCTGAGAGTTTTTTTGAAAGCCGCAATATATCGCTGGGTATTCTCTATTAACTCATAGAGTTAAATGATAAATGGCGTCTAACCTGCTATAGATGAATCAATCATTGTTATAGGTTTGGTGTTCCATTGATTAAAAAACTCACCCCGCCGATACTGCGTCGTTTGCAGTGGTGTGCTCTTGCCCTAGTCGCTTTCATGTTAGCCGCCATGGTATGGCAGGGAATTCGCGTTCAGGAAGCACTGCTGGATGCCAATGCTGCCGTAAACCGGCATTTGGAGAGTATCGCTCTCATACAAGCGTTCAAATCAACGCTGCTGGATCTGGAGACGGGGGAGCGGGGTTATGTGATCACTGGTCAACCAGCCTACCTGCTTCCCTATCAGCAGGCGCGTGCCCGCTTAGCACATCAACAAGAGCAGTTGAGGCGTATTTCATTGCCCACTGGCTCCGATGATCTGTTATCGGAAGAGGTGTTGTCGTCCTTGGTCGAGCGGCGTATGCAGATAGCAGAATCCAATATCTCCGTGCGTGATACGGATGGCCTGGAAGCCGCCGCGCTAAGACTGTTGGCGGCTGGTGGACGTCAAACGATGGATCGGTTACGTGGGCATTTAAATGCGTTAGAGCAAAATGAACGCGAGCGTTTGAGTGCCCAAACCCTGCAGGCCACTCGTCAAGCCCGGCAATCCCGTTGGGTGTGGGGGGGCGGTGCAGCGGTGATTGCAGTGCTGCTGCTGGTCACAAGTCTGTCGGTAATCAATCAGTGGCGTCAGCGTCAGCGGGTCATGACCATGCAGAAAACCTTCATCTCCACGGTGAGCCATGAATTGCGCACGCCTTTGACGGTGATTCTAGGGGCATTGAGCATGCTGCAAAGCGGTGTCGGTGGCACGTTGAGTGCGGATGCGCAGCGCTTGGTCGTGTTATCGAACGATAATGGCAAGCGATTGAAAAGTTTGATCGATGATATTCTTGATATCGAGAAGCTCGAAAGCGGACAGCTCACGTTCCAGCGGCAACACCTGCCGTTGCTTCCCTTGGTGGAACACGCGGTAGCGCTGAATCAGCCCTATGCAGAGAGTTTTTCAGTCTCGCTAGGGTTTCAAACGATTACCACACACGATCACGCGCCACACCGGCCAGCCATGCAACCGCTCGATGAGCATGACTATGTGAACATCGACCCGGAACGGTTTGCTCAAATCATGGCGAATTTGATCTCGAACGCTTGCAAGCACTCTGATCCCGGCGAACACGTTGCGGTAAGCGCAGGGGCAATCGATAGCCAGTGGCTTGAAATCCATGTGTGCGATCACGGAAACGGAATACCGTTGTTGTTTCAGCCGCGCGTGTTCGAGCGTTTTGCTCAAGCGGACGGGACAGACCGGCGACGCACCGGTGGGACGGGGCTTGGCTTGTCCATCACCAAGTCCCTAGTGGAAGAAATGGGGGGCAGCATCGGTTTTCACTCCGTACCAACGGAGGGCTGCTGTTTCTGGGTTCGCTTACCCAGGGTGGCAAAGCCAGCCTGATGGATCAGTGCAATGATGGCTCCGCTTGTTGCCGGGGCTGACCACGCCAACGCAGGGTATCTATGACCCTCTTAAGGACCAGGAAAATTAACCATGAATCATCGCCAACCACGTTGGTTGCGTGCAGCCCTATCGGCATGCGTGCTGTTCGCGTCATCTCATGCGATGGCGCAAGACGACCCCATTACCGCCGAGCTAGCGCGTATCGAACAGGCGCTGGACGCGCGTATTGGCTTTGCCGCGCACAACCTAGCCACGGGCCAGCGTTGGGAAGTGAATGCCGATGAGCGCTTTGCGATGTCCAGTACCTTCAAAACCCTGGCCTGCGGCGCGCTACTGGAGCAGGTAGATGAAGGGCAGTTAGCGCTGGAGACCGAGGTGAGTTTTGAGGAATCTGACCTAGTGACGTACTCCCCGGTGACTGAGCAGTATGCGGGCCATCAACCGATGACGCTGTTTGAGCTGTGCGATGCCACCATGACGACCAGCGATAATACCGCTGCTAACCTCGTGTTACAGGCGCTAGGCGGGCCGGAGGCGGTCACGGCCTTCGCACGTAGTATGGACGATCCTATTACTCGGCTAGACCGCTATGAAACTGAGTTGAACGAAGCCACTCCGGGGGACGAGCGCGACACCACCACGCCCAACGCTATGCTGGCCACGTTAGAAAAACTGGTGCTTGGCGATGTCCTAGCGGATGAGTCTCGGCAGCAGTTAGAAGCATGGATGAAAGGCAATGCCGTTGCGGATGGCCTCTTCCGTGCCGCCATGCCGTTTGATTGGGTGATCGCAGACCGAACTGGCGCAGGTGGTTATGGCTCCCGCTCGATTACCGCGATTATTTGGCCTCCAGAGCAACCACCCACGGTGGCGGTATTTTATATCACCGACACCGAGGCCTCGTTTGAAGAGCGCAATGCAGCCATTGCCTCGCTAGGGGAAGTGGTGCAAGCCACTTTAGCAGACGAATAACGAAACACGGGTGGCCAAACAGCCACCCGTTTTTGTAACCATTCATCTTTGAGCGACGCTACTATCGAGTGAACCTATCCGCCGTTATCGAGTGGGGAGGGGCCGTTGGTTATAAAACTCCCGTATGCTCTACCACCACCATGACGCCAATCCCCATCAGCACGACCCCGCCTATCAGTTCGGCCCAGTGGCCAACGTACTTGCCCAATGAGTGACCAAGCAGCGTTCCCATGGAGGCCATCACGGTGGTGGCAAGGCCAATGGCGAGGCTGGTGGTGATAATGTTCACATCGATGAATGCCAAGCTGGCACCTACCGCCATGGCGTCTAGGCTGGTGGCGGTAGCCGTCAGTATCAGCAGCCACAGCGTTTGCTTGCGGTGCGCTATCTTGTCTTCTTTCTTGAGACCTTCATGAATCATATGCAGGCCAATGACGGTCAGCAGCGTAAACGCGACCCAGTGATCCCAGGCTTCCACGTACTGTTGAGACGCCTTACCCGCTACCCAGCCAAGCACCGGTGTCATCGCTTCGATGATGCCAAACACCAAGCCAATGCCGATGGCGTGATGGAAGCGGGGTTTGCTCAGTTCCGCGCCTTTACTGATGGAGGCTGCGAACGCATCCGCCGACATGGAAACCGCAAGAAAAAGGAGGGCAACGGGTGTCATGGTGGGCAGACTCTTGAAGTAAAAGCGTTGTGTGAAATGCTTACTTGAGTGACAAAGGAAAGAATCGAATAGCGCGAAATCTTATCAGTTTTTTTGTTGATGACCACAAAGTTCATAAAAAATAAAGTTGATGATGGCGAACAAGTATTGCCTTAGCTAAGAATGTGTCTACTAGCTTATTTTGTTGCCTTTTTTGATACTTTGGGCCCGTGGGTAAGATGTAAGAAATGGCTGCTTTAAAGGCATCAGGTAACTTCTTTTTTAAACACGCCATGTAATGATGAATGCGTTTAGCGGTGTTGGTAAAGCCACTTAATATCCACGCCAAAAGAGTAAATCAACGTCACCAACGCGCTGAACGCCAGCAGTCCCGCTAACAGCGGTGAGGTCAGCGGCGTTAGCGCCAGCAGCATCGCCACGACCTGCCAGACGCACACGGCTTTGCGGCGGTAGCTGTCATTGAGCGGCGCCTCCAGCCAAGGGAAGGGAAGGCTAGCGGCCACGAATAAATAACGCATGCCGCCAATCAGCAGCACCCACAGCCCCAGCCCCTCTTCCATGATCAAGCCAACACACAGCAGCATGATCAGCAGGGCATCCAGTTCCATATCGAAGCGTGCCCCAAAAGATGAGTGGCAGCGAGTGCGGCGGGCGATCCAGCCATCCACGCCGTCCAGTAATAGTGCGATGACCGAGACGCCCAACCATAGCCAAATGGCGTCGATAAAGGCGTCATTCACCAGCGCGCCCGCCACCAGAGCGACCAGCACCGCGCGCCCCAGTGTCACCCGGTTGGCCCAACCCAGCGGGCCATGAGGCCAAAACACTAAGACCAATCCGCTGATCAGGGCATAAAAGGCAATGGCCACCCACCAGTTGGCTGCGCCGGGCAGGAGAGGCGCGAGCAGCGTCCCAAGACCTGCCAATAGTAGCGCGCCTACCAGCAGTTCGATGCTGCTGCACAGTCGCTTGGGCAGGGGAAATGGGGAGGAATTAGACACAGGCGGCATGGTGGCTCACGTAGCGGTATCGTCGACCGCAGTTGAAATTAATGATGCAATAATTTATCTATGTACCATTATTGTATAGGGTGTATGGTAGTCAGCATCCCCAAAAGTTCCCTCATTAAACAATGTTGAAGGTTGGCAAGCGTTAATAGACCGATTGCTTTTCTACGCTAAGCTATAGGTGAGCCATTGAAAAGTCGCCATATCTTAGTCACGTTAAGATCAACGGATGGAAACAGCGCTTCAACGATAAGGAAATGTCATGTCGGCGCCTAAGACGGCCATGGCTTTTTGGGTAACACACCCAGGCCAGGGCCAACTGCAGCAGGAACCGCTGCCCACGTTAGGTGAAGCAGAGGTGCACGTTCGTGCCCTGTACAGCGGCGTTAGCCGTGGCACGGAATCACTGGTGTTTCACGCACGCGTGCCGGACAGCGAAACCCAGCGCATGCGCGCTCCTTTTCAAGCTGGAGAGTTTCCCACTCCGGTGAAATACGGTTATTGCAGCGTCGGCCGGGTCACCCACGGGCCTGACGCGCTTGTCGATAAAACCGTGTTTTGCCTACATCCCCACCAGGATCATTATGTGGTGCCTGCCGATATGGCAGTGCCCGTGCCCGATAACGTGCCCGCGCAGCGCGCGGTGCTCACTGCCAACATGGAAACCGCGCTCAACGGCGTATGGGATGCCAACCCCATGCTGGGCGAGCGTGTTTGTGTGGTGGGGGCGGGTGTCGTGGGCGCGCTGGTGGCGTATTTGTGCGCGCGCATCGCGGGGGTCGAGGTCACGCTGGTCGATATCAATCCCGAGCGTGAAACCTTGGCCCAAGCCCTCGATGTACCGTATGCCCTGCCTGAGCAAGCCCCGAACGATCAAGACTGTGTGATTCATGCCAGCGGTCATCCCGACGGCCTGCGTTTGGCCATGTCGCTCGTCGGCAATGAAGGCCGTGTCATCGAGATGAGCTGGTTTGGTCAAGGAGAGGTGTCGCTGCCCCTTGGCGGGGCGTTCCACTCCCAGCGATTGACACTGCGTGCCAGCCAAGTGGGTCAATTGCCAGCCAAACTCCAGCCGCGCTGGAACTATCGCCGTCGCTTGAACGTGGCGCTTCGCCTGCTGGCCGACCCTGCCCTTGAGGCGTTGATCAGCAGTGAGTGCGATTTTGCCGATTTCCCCGAACGAGCCCCGGCGCTGTTTAGTCCACAGAGCACGGCGCTCTGTCACCGAATTCGCTACCCCTAATCTTTCAACCGTTATTTGCTTACGGGAGTTGCCATGTACCGTTTATGCGTTCGCGATCACTTCATGATTGCCCACAGTTTCAAAGGCGAGATCTTTGGCCCGGCCCAGCGCACCCACGGGGCTACTTACGTGGTCGACGTCGTGTTTCAGCGCCCAGAGCTGGATCAGGATGGCTTGGTGATCGACATCGGTCTAGCCAGCGAAACCGTCAAAGAAGTGTTGGCGGGCTACAACTATCGCAACCTCGATGAGGTCAGTGAGTTGTCCGGCCAGAACACCACCACGGAGTTCATGGCGAAAGTGATCTTCGACCAGCTCGCTGCGGCCATCAAGGCGGGCCGTATGGGAGAAACGGCCAAAGGCCTAACCCAAATGGAAATCAAACTGCATGAATCCCATGTGGCCTGGGCCAGTTACGAAGGAGCGCTATGAACCAGCGATTGACGTTACTGGTGGCGGGGGATCCCAACCAGCGCACCGGCGGTTATATCTACGATGCACACATCGTTGACGCGCTGCGCGAGCAGGGGCTGTCGGTGGATGTGGTCGGTCTGGAGGGGCGCTTTCCTCAAGCCGATGACACGGCCAAACGTGCGCTTGCCAGCGCGTTGGATACGTTGGCCGATGGCGAGCGAGTCATTATCGACGGTCTAGCCATGGGCGCACTGCCTGACGTGGTGGCGCGCCATACGGATCGGTTGGATATCACGTCGCTTTTGCATCATCCGCTGGGAGATGAACAGGGGCTCTCCAGTGAAGAGCAGCAGCAACTTCACCGCAGCGAACTCACCGGGCTTGCTGAAGTCGCCCGGATCATCGTCACCAGCCGCTTTACTGCCCGCCGTTTGAGCGAACTCGCGAGCGATTACTCCCTGCCGATTACCGCGCCGATTACTGTCGTGGAGCCGGGAGTTGCCCAAGCGCCGGTCAGCCCCGCACCTGCGGCGGGTGACACCATCCGCCTTTTGTGCGTGGCCACGCTGACGCCGCGCAAGGGGCAGGATGTATTGGTCAAGGCGCTGGCGCGAGTGGCTAGCGAACAGTGGCAGTGTGACTGCTACGGCGGTGTCCGCGATACGGCATTTAGCGCCAGCGTGCAGCAGCTCATCGATGAGCATCGCCTTGCCGAACGCATCACCCTACACGGTGAGTGTGACGCCGACACTCTCGAGGCGGCTTACCAACACGCCCATGCACTGGTGCTGCCTTCTTGGTACGAAGGTTACGGCATGGTGGTCACCGAGGCGTTGGTCCATGGCCTGCCGGTGATTACCACGACCGGTGGTGCCCTGCGCGATACCTTGCCAGAAGGCGCGGGTATTAGCGTGGCGCCGGGCGATGCCGACGCGCTCGGTGCCGCCATCGATAATTTCTGTTCCAACGAAGCGCTGCGAACCGAGCTGCGAGCGGGCGTTGCGCTGGCGCGGGGAGAGCTCAACGATTGGCAGGCGGCGGGCGTTGAGTTTGCCAAGGCATTGAAGGACGAAGGAACGGCTGAACTCACGGCGGGTAGTCAGTTTGCCGCTAGCTGGCTGACGCTGCGCGAAGCGGTCGATGGTCACGCCAGAAGCGAGGCGTTGGTCAGTCGGCTCGATGCGTGGCTCGCGACTTGCGAAGCGCCTGTGACGCTGGCGGACTTAGGCTGTGGGCGGGGCAGCAATGTACAGTTTCTTGCGCCTCGGTTGAGCGGTGCGCAGCGCTGGGCGCTGTTCGACCATGACGATGCCCTATTGCGCGAGGCGCGTCGCCGGGCCATGCCGTTGCACGATGCCACAGGCCAACCGCTACAAGTGGAAACACACTGCACATCACTCGCGACTCTCGAGCATCCCGCCTTGCAAGCGGCGGATGTCGTCAGTGCGTCAGCGCTCATCGATTTGGTGTCTCAGCCATGGATCGACATGCTGGCCCAGCAGTGTGCTGCGCATCGGCAGGCGCTGCTGGTGAGCTTGAGCGTGACCGGCGAATGGTGCTTTACGGATAGGGATCAGCAGCCCATCGACGACTCGGAAGATCGCTTTGTATTGGGGCTATTCAACGCGCATCAACAGCGAGATAAAGGGCTAGGTGAGGCGCTGGGCGGCGAGGCCCACCGGGCGCTCTACCACGCCCTGGCGGCGCAGGGGTATGACGTAGAGGAAGCCTCCACGCCCTGGCGGCTTGCCGCGGGTAGCCACGCGTCTCAGCCGCTCGTCAGTTCGCTGATCAACGGCTGGGCGGAAGCCGCCACCGAGCAGGCCCCCGACGCCGCCATGCGGATTGCCGAGTGGCGTACCGCACGCCTGGATGCCGTGGAGCGCGGCCAAATAGGGGTATGGGTGGGCCACCGTGACCTGTTGGCGCTGCCCGCGGTGAAGGGTTAGCCATGAGCGGGCACTGGTTACGTCGGCCATGGGTGCAGCGCGGCATCGTCAGCGCGGCGCTATTGGCGGCGGTGGCCCTGTGGGTAGAGCCTGCCGCCATTCTGGCCGAGGTGAAACGCTTCGCGCCCGAATGGGTGCTGGCGGCGTTAGCCATCAGTGTGCTGCAGGTGATGCTCAGCGCTTGGCGTTGGCAGTTCACTGCTGGTCGGGTAGATGTGCCGCTGCGATTTCGTTATGCCCTGCGCGAGTATTACTTGGCGCTGTTGGTCAATCAACTGCTTCCGGGGGGCGTATTGGGCGATGCGGGACGCGCCCATCGTCATGCTCGACAAGCTGCATCCAAGGGAAGCGCCTGGCGAGCGGTAGTCATCGAGCGGGCCTCGGGGCAAATGGCCGTGGTGGTGCTGACCCTGGTGGCACTGACGGCCTCGCCGCTGTGGCACGCCGCGCTGGGTGGCCCGCTGCTGTTCGGGCTGGTCGTCGGTGTGGCGGCACTGCTCTTGGCTGCGATCGCTCTGGGCGTTTGGTGTCGCAGCCCGAAAGGGCCTGCACTGCCTCAGTGGTGCATCGCGCTGGGACGGGATGTGCGCCGTGGACTGCTGGCGCGTCGGGCATGGCCGCTGCAGTTGGCCTCTTCGCTGGCCATCGTGCTCAGCTATGGCGGGGTGATGGTGTGCGCCGCCCGAGCCATGGGTAGCGAGATGCCCGTGTTCGACCTATTGGCGCTGACCCCCGTATTGCTGCTGGCCATGTTAGTCCCCTTATCGATTGCGGGCTGGGGCCTGCGGGAAGGCGCGGCTGCCGCTATTTGGGTCTTGGTGGGGTTGCCAGCCGCGCAAGGGGTTGCGATCTCGTTGGCCTACGGTGTCCTGGTGCTGCTCTCTAGTCTGCCGGGCATATGGGTGGCGTTGGCTAAACGTGGTCGCGCCACCCCTTCTACAGGTTCTACATCGACAGATTCCACGCCCTTTGGCCCGACCGCTGCAGGTGGGCTAGACGTCGCGCAGCATCACGTCGAACAGCGTGTCGTCGCCACACCGGAACGAGCGCATCGTGGGGCGCAGCGCGCTCTCCAGCGTCTCGATGGGCGTCATTTGCAGGCCGGGCCTGCCGGAGCCGATCAGCAGCGGGGCTACCATCAGATGCAGTCGATCAACGCAGTATGCCTCGATGAATTGGGAAATGGTGACACCGCCGCCTTCTACCAGCACACGTGTGAGCCCACGTTCCGCCAGCAGCGTAATGACCTTCGCTGGGTCGAACTGGCCGTGGGCATTCAAGGCCAGCACGCAGTGCTCCGCGTGGCTGGGCGCAGTCGTCACGTCTGGCCCAGTAATGTGCAAGGTCTTGACCTCGCTGCTGCGAAACAGCGCAAGATGACCGGGCACGCGACCACGAGGGTCGAGGACGACTCGCGTCGGGTGGCGGCCAGTGACATGGCGAACGGTGAGCTGGGGGTTGTCGGCCGCTGCAGTACCCGCACCGACCACGACCGCATCGGCCAGCGCGCGCAGCCGATGCAAATGCACGATGCTTTCATGGCCGTTGATGTAATGGGAGTGGCCGCTTTCCGTGGCAATTCGCCCATCCAAACTCTGCCCCAGCTGGGCGACGACCCAGCGGGGTTGCAACGCCAGCGGCGTCAGGCAGTCCAAGGCTGTCTGGGCTTGGGGCGTGACGGCGTGCGGCGACTGCCACGCGCCGTCGCGGGTGACCGAAAGATCCGCCTTGATAGAGGTGCCGTCGCTTTGGGCGAGCAGCCACTGCCAAGCGGTATCGAGATCGATCGAATGGGATGTACTACTGGAGTCGGGCATGACGCCTCCACACTGAAAATAACCTCAGATCATGCGGGGCCATGTTGCCCAACGCAAGCAACCTTTGCCCATACCATTAGGCAACCTGGAGGCCTACATGTATCAAATTGAACGCGCCATTTTCGATATTCGTCGCGGTTTACCGGTCGTGATCAGCAGCGGTGAGCAGCGCCTTCTGGTCCAAGCGCTAGAGGGTAGCCGTTCGGTGGATACCCTGGCCCAGCTGGCGGGTGCGCGCCCTGCGCTGGTGCTCACGCGGCATCGTTTGGAGGCCATGGGCATGTCGCTGAGTGCAGAGGCCGCCTGCCTGCCGTTGGCAGAACACATTGGCGAGCGCGAGCTGCATCAACTGGCCGTGGCTGACGCTGGCAAAAAGCCCAGTGCGCTGTTGAGCGGCTTGAAACCCGCTGGCGTCGCCGAGCGCGGGGCAGTGGCCCTCATGCGCCGAGCACTGCTGATCCCTGCCGCGTTAACCGCTCTGGTGAGTGAGGATGCTCGCCACGACATTGACAAACATATTGCCCAAGGGCGGCTACTGGAGGTCAACGCTGACGATGCGCATAAGTGTTTGGCGGGTGCGCCGGGTATGCTAAAGCGGGTGAGCGAAGCCAATATTCCGTTGGAAGATGCCCCCAATAGTCGCTTCGTGCTGTTCCGTGAACCGGATGGTTTGCGTGAGCATGTGGCCGTGGTCATCGGCCAGCTCGATGATGTGCAGGGTCCGGTACCGCTGCGTATGCATTCGGCGTGTTTGACCGGTGATTTGTTTGGCAGTCTGCGCTGCGACTGCGGTGAGCAGTTGCGCAACGCCGTGGCGGATATTCAGGCCATGGGTGGCGGTGTGCTGCTCTACTTGGCCCAAGAGGGGCGCGGGATCGGCTTGGCGAACAAGCTGCGCGCCTACACGCTGCAAGATAGCGGACTGGACACCGTCGATGCCGATCAAGTGCTGGGCTTTGGCGACGACGAGCGCCAGTACGCCGTGGCGGTGGATATGCTGAACGCGTTGAGTATCGATCAAGTGCAGCTACTCACCAACAATCCGCTGAAAATGTCAGCCCTGAAAGAGGGCGGTATCGAAGTGGTGTCCCGCCAAGCGCTATATGGCAGCGTAACGGATCACAACCACCGCTACCTAAGTGCCAAAGCCAGCCGAGCGGGTCACTTTTTGGATGAGGTGCTCGAGAGTCGCAGCCGTTAACGCTTGCCCGCCGCTGGCGCTCCCAGTGGCGGTAGTCGAGCGGTTTCCACAATGACCTGAGCAAGCTGGTAGGCATAGTGGTGGACGAGCCGTTCACCCAGTGCGGCGTTAGCGTGGCTGGCATCTCCAGCCACGCCATGTTCACTCAAATCTTCCCCTAACCAAGCAAAGGCAGCGCTACCCTCGGGGCTGACCAGCGCGCCTTCCGCAGGCATGGCTGGAGCAGCAGGCGTATAGTCATCGAGAGTGACGAGTTGCGGTGCTAAGTGCTGCATCATCGCCGTCTCCAGCAGCCCGCCATGCAGTCCATAACGTAGCTCATCGGCATTCATGGCGCCCTCTAAAGGCGGCAATCGTGTATAGGTCGCTTTGACTACGCGCATGTGACAGCGCCGCCGAAGCGTGAGCGCGGCTAGATCCATCACCGCTTTATTCCCGCCGTGACTATTAATCAGCACGAGCTTACGAATGCCTGTACGGGCAATGCTCTCGCCGTACGCTTCCAGCGTGGCAATAGCCAGCGGTGCGGGCAGGCTCAATGTGCCTGCGAAGCTTGCATGCTCGTCGCTGGCCCCTACCGCGATGGCGGGTAGACACAGCACCTCGACATCCTTCGCCAGACGCTCGAGTTGTACCAGCATGTCGGCCTGCAGCCCTTCACCAATGATGAGGTCGGTGCCCAAGGGTAGGTGGGTGCCGTGCTGCTCGATGGCACCTAAGGTAATGACCGCGACCGGGTCGTGCTGGGCAAGGGCATTCAGTTGAGGGGCGGTCAAGTGTTGCCAATGATAAACCATAGCGTCTCGTTAGCGTTTGTGTCGTTGGGGAGAAGCGCTGGGGCGCAGTGTGTTAGGAGGTGAGCAGCGGGTGATCGCTACGACAGGCGTAGATGTCGCCTGAGGCGAGCTGCTCAGCGCCTTCGGCTAACCAAGAGGCCATCTCCTCCGGAGTTAACCAAGTAGCAAAGCGGAACTGACGTTGCTCGCCAGCGATGGCATTGAAACGGTAGTCGCCTAGCCGGTTGACCTCTGCCAGGCAGGCGTGAGTGACATCCAGCATGCCTGCCACGAACTCCATCGATAAAGCGGCTACCGGGCAGGAAAGACCTTGCAACACCTCCGCCTCGAACCCCTCTACGTCGATTTTGATAAAGCGGGGTTCGCCGAAACGTTCGATCAAGGCATCCAAGGTGGTCATCTCGACCTGTAGCGTCTCTTCCCAGCGCACCCGTTGAAAGCCAGCGTTGCGCTCGCCCACGTGGCGGCGCCATTCGGTGGCAAGCGTCGAAAGAGTAGGGTTACCGACGCTAATGGCAATCTCCGCATGACCTGGAGTGGGGCCAACCGCCAGCGGCAGCAGTGTAATGTGTGGGCTTTTTAGCAGCCGTTGAAACCATTTGGCCAGCGCTGGCTGGGGCTCCAAGGCGATGACCTGGGCACCCAGCGCTTGAAACGCGGCGCTGCGGTCGCCTAGGTGGGCGCCAATATCGAAAGCGATATCGCCGGGCACTAGAAAGGGCTGGTAGAGCCGCTTCAAACTGCGTTGCCGCCCAGGCCGCCAATAGATGAACAGGGAACGGGCCAAGCCGCTGGCGCTGCGAAGTTGCTGAAGCGTAGAGGGCATTTAATGGGGTTCCTTCGCGCGTGAAACGGTCGACGTTTGTGACGACTTTCCGGGTCTTAAGAGTTGGCAAGGCATGTCGCCATACAGCTCACTGGGGGGGATATTCAGCGTGAGGTCGCCGTCCATGTTCAGCGCTGCAGGGCTGCGTGCCGTCAGATCGGCAAAATCTTTGAGGAGCGCCGGTTTCAGGCTAATGCTAGGCGTATGCAGCAACCCTAGCCGATGGCTCACCACGCCCCCCCAGGTACCGCTACTGGAGTACTTTACCAACGGTGCGGCGGCCACGAGCCCGAGCCAAGCAGGGGTCAACCAGCCGAACGCCGAGGGTGAAAACAGCACCATCACGCCCGCCCACAGCGCACCGCATAGCGTCATCCATCCGGTATGCCGCCAGGTTTCACGCCAGCTCAACGAGCGCTCGCCGCGATGTTGGGTTTGCCAGTCAATGGCACGACCAATCAACACATTGATGATGAATAGGCTGTGCCACGCCATCATCAGCGGCGCAATGAGCGCGGCAAATACGATTTCGAGCAGCGTGCTGACCACCAATTTGAAGCGCCCGCCAAAGGCGTGGGGGCACTGGCAGAAGGACAGCAGTAGGCCGAGTAGTTTGGGGGCCATCAGCATGCCGAGCGTGGTGCTCAATAGCCACAGCGAGAGCGCCTTGGGCAAGACCGGCTCGGTCGCCCCATCGATGGCGTGGTAGCCCACCATCAGGCTGGTACACACCAGCAGCCCCAGCCAGACCAGCGACGACAAGTAAGCAAACGCGCCAAAAAAGAAATGCAGGCGACTGATGACGTGAAAGCCCGCGCCCGTCAACAGGCGCAGGTGCTGAAGATTGCCCTGGAGCCAGCGGCGGTCGCGCTTGGCGAAGTCGAGTAGGTTGCTGGGCATGGCTTCGAAACTGTTGCGCGAGGCGCTGGCGTGGGGGTCGCGCCGGGACAGCGCTGCCGTTGCCGACGTATCCAGTAGCACCTGCCAGCCGCCACGTCTCAACAGAGCCGCTTCCACAAAATCGTGGCTCAACAGCTCGCCCCCTAGCGGCGGTTTGCCGGAGAGCGTTGGCAACCCTGCGTGGGCCATGAAGGCGCGGGTGCGAATGATCGCATTGTGCCCCCAATAGTTGGCAGCGTCGCCCTGCCAAAAGCTTTGGCCCGCTGCCAGCATCGGGCTGTACAGCGCCGAGGCGAGCTGGGTAAAACGGCCAAACAGCGTGCGCTGGCCAACGGGAATGGGCACGGTTTGAATCAGGCCCACGGTGGGGTAGCGCTGCATTTGGTGCACCATGTGCAGCAGCGTATCGCCGCTCATCAGGCTGTCGGCATCCAGGACGATCATGTAGTCGTAGCGGCGGCCCCAGCGACGACAGAAGTCGGCAATATTGCCTGCTTTGCGCTCGTGGTTATTGGGACGACGGCGGTAGTGCACTGCCATCTGGCCAGCCATACGTTGCTGAAGCGCAGCCACGTGGGCGGCTTCTTCGTCGGCTTGGGTCGGGTCTTGGTTATCGCTGAGGATGAACACTTCGAAGTGCTGACCGATGACGCGGGCGGTGTCCTCGCCCTGTGTGCTTGGCTGTTGAAGCAGTGAGCGGCAAGTAGCCTCCAATCCGGCAATGGTGGGAATGGGCGGCTCGGCGTAAATCGGCATGACCAGCGCCGTCCGGCTGACCAAGCGACTGGCGGTCGGTCGCTCTGCCGTCAAGGGTTTGAGGCTAAGCGGGTCGAGACGCAGCGCACAGATCACAAAACCGCAAATGGCCCCCCAAAAAGCCAGCGCAATCCAGCTGAAGGTGAGGCCAAATAGCGTCAGCATGGCGATTTGCCAGCCCAGCGCGAGGTTGGTCACTACTTGCACCATGGCGGCGCAGCCCAGCAGGCTGGTACCAATGACCAGCGTGGCTAGCAGTGCGCGCCGAGCGTTGAGCCACGGTATGGACGGCATTAACGAAGGTGGATTACGCATTGGGATACCACACGTAGTTCCAGGTTTCGGTGACGGGCTCACCGTCTCTCATCAAACGCAAGCGTATATCGCTCGGCTGGGGGCTGGGTGGAAGCCTGAACGTGGCGCGTCGGCCGTGATGGGGGAGTACTTTGATTTGGGGCAGTAGCGCTTCGCCATCGCGCACGCTGATATCCAGTGAGAGCTCTGCATCGGCCGCTAACGTCTCTAACGCGCCGCCGCTAAAATCGACCACGAACTGGCGCTGCTCGGCGGATGGGGAGTCCGCTTCACCCGGTACGGCGGCGCTGCCATGCCGAGTGCGTATCACTTTTCCCAGTGCGTGGGCGTCGGGCTGCTCGTTCAAAGTGTAAGTGCGGTAGTGCAGGCGCCGAGAGTCACCGGCGTCGAGCGCATCTTCGGCGACCCAGTAAGCCACGATGTTGTCGTGGGTTTCGTCAGGGGTGGGTATTTCCACCAGCTCCACGTGACCTTTTCCCCATGCCTCCAGCGGCTCGACCCACTGGCTAGGGCGGCGATGGTAGTTGGCTTCCAGGTCCAAGTAGCGGTCGAAGCGACGTTCGCGCTGCATCAGGCCAAAGCCTTGTGGTGCATCATCGACGAAGCTCGACACACGGACCTCACTGGGGTTGCTCAGCGGTCGCCAGATCCACTCGCCGCTACCGGTGTGCATTAAAAGACCATCGGAGTCATGCACTTGAGGGCGAAAGTCATCTGGCCGCTGGGCGCTCGCTTCTCCAAAGGTGAACATACTGGTCAGTGGGGCGATGCCGACTTTTTCGATATCTTCCCGGGCAAAGATCTCGGCTTCTATGTCGGCTTCGGTGTGCGCCCCAGGGGTGAGCGTGAATCGGTAGGCACCGCTGAGCGACGGGCTATCCATCAGCGCCATGAGCGTGACGCTCTCGGCGTCGCTGTCTGGCGTGACTAGCCAAAACTCACGAAAGGCAGGGAATTCTTCGCCCTGGGACGAGGCGGTGTCGATCGCCAGCCCCCGGGTGGATAACCCGTAGGCTTGATGTTGGCCCACTAAACGAAAGTAGCTGGCGCCGAGAAAGACGGAGAATTCATCCGCATAGTCGGGATTATTGAGCGGATAGTGGAGACGAAATCCGGCGTGTCCGCTGCCGCTCAGGTCGTGCTCCAGCAGGTCGCTGGCGTCGCCATCGTAGCGAAAATCGTCGGTGGTGAAGTCGAGCGGGACGACCTCACCGTTTTCGACCAGATTGAGTGCCACCGGCGTTTGAAATAGAAACCCGCTGTGGAAGAGCTGTAGGCTAAAGGGGCTTTCCTCGCGCCAGTAGGCGCGCTCTGGGTTGAAGCGAATTTGTCGATAGCCATCGTAGTCAAGTGATCGTAGCGCTTCGGGCAACTGGGCGTCGGGAGCTGTATAGGGGGCAGCAGCTAATTGTTTGGCGCGTTCTATGACTTGTTGAAACACGGGATCTTCGCTGGCGGCAGCGGGAAGGGCAAGCATCCAACTCAGTGAGACGATCCATTTTGCAGCCGTTCGACAATCCATGGGCGAGTTCCTTTCGTGACCTGATAGAGTGGACAACACGTCATTGTGTGAAATGTTTAAACAAAACCTATACGCTTAGCAAGCTGTGTTAAAAATAGTGGTTTAACGGTTCAAGGCTCCAGGGCCTTCAATCGGTTATACCGCTGATGCTCTCCTCAACGCTACTGGTGAAATGAATGCGTCGTCTCCTCATTACGGCTTGTGCGCTGAATGTGCTGCTGGTGGCTCCGCTGTGGTGGCGCTTTGGCACGCTATCGCCCTTGATCGCCTGGGAAGCGTGGGTGATTGCCCCGGCCATGCTACTGCTACCGGCCGGTCGCTGGCGGCGCTGGTTGGGGAGCGGTGTCGTGAGCGCCCTGGCATTGGCAACGGCGACCAACCTTGGCGATGCCGCTACGCATACGGCGTTTGGCCGTTCGCTGAACCTTTATCTGGACGTGCCGCTCGTGCGCTCCATTTACCATTTACTAGTGGGTAATGTAGGCCAACTGGCGGCAATTTGCCTGATGTTGCTAGGCGGTGTACTGCTCATTGGCGTGCTGTGGCTCATGCTGCGCCTGCTACTGCCTGCTCGCCCTCCCACGCGCCGTGGTCGGGCGAGAAACGCGGCCGTCGTGTTGCTAGTGGTCAGTTCGAGTATGGCTCTGTTAGAGGTAAATCACTATCGCCTAGTTCCCCAGGCCGCACTGCCGATGGTCGCCACTGCCCGTTTTCAGTGGGAACAGGTGGTCGATACGCACCGCGCTCGGCAAGCGTTTACCGCGCAGTTGGAAGAGACGCCGATAGCGGCGCAGGTACTGCCAGGTTTGGCAGGGCGAAACGTACTACTGACGTTCATCGAGTCTTATGGTGTGTCTGCCCTGAAAGACCCTCGCTATAACCGCACACTGCTGCTCACCTTGGAAGACCTTAAGCGACGACTATCCCAGCGTGACCTGCACGTGGTATCGGGGTTGGTCGCATCGCCCATCCGCGGCGGACAGTCGTGGCTTGCCCATGCGACGACGCTAAGCGGGCGTTGGATAGACAATCAGCTTTGGTATCGACTGATGCTAGAGAGCGGCCACTCGACGATGATCGACGATTTTCGTGCCTCCGGGCAGCGCACGCTCAGCGTGATGCCTGCGATCACCCTGGCGTGGCCAGAGGGGCGTGCTTACGGCTTCGACCAAATCGTCGCCGCAAAAGACATGCCCTACGAAGGGCCGCCGCTCAACTGGGTCACCATGCCGGATCAATTTACGCTCGACTATACTCAGCGCGAGCTGCTGGGTAACTCACCTCTGTTCGCCCAGATCGCACTGATCTCGAGTCACGCTCCCTGGACACCCATTCTGCCCGTGCTGGAAAACTGGTCGCTGGTGGGCGATGGCAGTCTCTATGCCCCTTGGGAGAACGCGGGTGATCCGCCCGAGGTGATCTGGCGAGATTTGGAGCGCATTCGCGACCACTATGCGTGGTCGGTGGACTACGCTGTTAGCGTGGCAGGACGCTGGGCCGAGCGCGTGGCCAATGAACAGACGCTGCTCATCGTGCTGGGCGACCATCAGCCCGCCCCGTTGATTACCGGCGACGAAGCCAGTGCTGCCGTACCGGTACATATCATCAGCGGCGATCCAGCACTGCTGGACCCTTTCAAACGGCGTGGCTTCGTGGAGGGGATGCTGCCCCCCCTAGCGCACCCGCAGGAGGCGCCGAGGATGAGCCAACTTCGCCACTGGCTGCAGCAGGACTTTGGCCCCGCAGCAACATCAGCAAGGACGACACCATGATTCAACCGGTTATTTTGAGTGGCGGAAGCGGTACCCGGCTTTGGCCGCTCTCCCGCGAGCAGATGCCCAAGCAGTTTTTGCGTTTGACCGGCAAGCAGAGCCTGCTTCAACAGACGCTCACGCGTCTGGAGGGCTTGTCCACGCTGCCGCCGATCTTGATGGGCCACCACTCGCACCGTTTTTTGATGGCCGAACAGCTGCGTGAAATTCAGCATGAGGGGCAAATCGTTCTAGAGCCTGTGGGCCGCAATACCGCTCCTGCCATTGCCTGCGCCGCTCTGCTGGCGCGCCAGTCGGGCGAGGATCCACTGCTATTAGTACTGCCCGCCGACCACGTACTAGGCGATGTTGCCGCGTTTAAGCACAGCGTGCAGCGTGCCGAGCCGCTGGCGGAGCAGGGCTATTTAGTGACGTTTGGCGTGGTGCCGACGCATCCGGAAACGGGCTATGGCTATATTGCTTGCGGTGACGTTTTGGGCGAAGGCCACCATTTGGCCGCGTTTATTGAAAAACCGGTATTGGAGAAAGCCAAAGCGCTGCTGGCCCAGGGAGATACGCTGTGGAACAGCGGTATGTTCTTGCTGCGCGCCTCCCGTTATTTGGCGGAGCTCGAGCGGCTTGCGCCCGATATGTTGTCAGCCTGCCAAGAAGCCGTGGCGCGCACTCAAAGCGACCTCGATTTTTTACGCTTGGACGAACACGCCTTTCAGCGTTGCCCAAGCGAATCGATCGATTACGCGGTCATGGAGCACTGTGCCCAGGCGGCCGTGGTGCCTTTGGACGCTCAGTGGAGTGATATTGGCAGCTTCGATGCGCTGATGGCCACGCATACGCCTGATTCGGCAGACAATGTGGTGACCGGTGATGGCGTACTGAGCGATACACGTCGCTCGCTGGTAGTCGCAAACCACCGCTTGGTCGCCACGCTGGGCGTGGAAGACCTGATCGTCGTGGAAACCTCTGACAGTGTATTGGTGGCCCATCGCGACAAGGCGCAGGGCGTCAAGCAGCTCGTCGCAGCGCTGACCCAAGCAGGGCGCAGCGAGCCGCAGACATCGCCTCAAGTGCACCGCCCCTGGGGCAGTTTTCAAGCCATGGATAATGGAGATCGCTACCAGGTGAAGCACATTACCGTGCGCCCCGGTGGGCGGCTCTCGCTGCAGCGCCACCATCACCGTGCCGAACACTGGGTGGTGGTCAGCGGCACAGCCAAAGTAACCGTGGATGAACGTACGTACTTGGTCAGCGAGAACCAGTCCACCTATATTCCTATCGGCGCACTGCACCGCTTGGAGAACCCAGGCAAAATTCCACTGGAGTTGATCGAAGTGCAGTCTGGCAGCTACCTGGGCGAGGATGATATCGAGCGGCTGGATGACGTTTATGCTCGCCACCGCGACGAGTAATGAGCCGTCGTTACCAGAGCCAGCTACCCGGCCTTGCTGGGGGCTCGCCTTTTCGCACGGCTACCCATCCGATGATGCAGCGCACGCCTAGCCAGACCACGAGTAGTGGCCAGAGCAGCGTGCCGATGAAGATCAGGCTCAAGGTGAACGTGACGATGAAGTAGAGGCTGCCGATCCAGAACGTGCGGATCAAATAGCGGTAGTGCGCCTGTAGCCAGGGCGCCGCTTCTTTTCGATAGACATAGGCGATGATGACGCCGATCAGCAGGGTGATGTTGGCCGTGATCAGGCCTGCCAAATAGAGTGCGTAAATAATTTGTGGCGGACGCGTATCCTCTTTGGGGAGGTATCGTTCGGTCATGCCCATCCTCACTTAATAGAGACGGAAGTCGTTGGCGTTTGGCAGCCCTTGCTGCTCTTCCACCACCTTACGGTAGCGTTTGTACTCCCATTGATATTGGGCCGGGTCGAGGGCAATCGAGGCCTCGACGCTGGCATTCACACCGGTGGCCGAAACAGCGTCTTCCTCGCTATACACCCGCTCGTCGGCATCGAGAAAGTGGATCTCGAAGCCTTTGCCTGGAATGCGTAGGGCCACACCGGTCACTACCCGCGCCTGGGTGCGCGCCACCAGTTTGGGTAACAGCGTGGCGGTATAAGCATCGCGGCCATAAAAGGGGGCAAATATACCGCTGCCCCAGTCCGGTTCTTGGTCCGGCAAAATACCAATCGCTTCACTTCGCTTGAGCGCTTTGAGCAGCGCCGCCACGCCCCGTGGATTCGTGGGTACGAGCTTGGCGCCCATGCGCTCGCGGCCATGGCGAATGATCGGCTCTAGCTCGGCGATTTTGGGGGGCTCGTACATGGCCGTAAACGGAAAGTGGCTGGAGAGCCAAAAGTTCAGCACTTCCCAGTTGCCAAAATGGGGGGCGAGCACGATCACACCACGCCCTTCTGCTCGTGCGCTGTCCAGCTTGTCGCGCCCATGTACCCTTAAAATACTGGCTTCTACCTTCTCTGGCGGGGCCATCCAAGCGTGGCCGAGCTCCAGCATCGTTGCGGTCGAGTGCTGTAGGCTCTGCTTTGCCAAAGCGCGCCGCTGACTGACAGGCGTGTCGGGATAGACTTTTGCGAGGTTGATGTCGGTGACGCGTCGCTCGCGTTTGCTGAAGCGATATACCTGGGGGCCGACCATGGCCGCGATACGCCATAGCCAGCGTATCGGCCAGCGGGACAGTCCGCGCCAGAGCAGGACGATGGCGCGGGCGCGAGCCCGCGTCTCGGAGGGAGTTGCCTGTTCGGTCATGGATTACAGTAGCCAGCTATCGACATTGGAGGGCGCGCGTTTTTCCTGCAGCCCTTTGAAGCCCTTCACGCAGCGCACGATGAACCAGACGGCCAGCGCCAACAGCATGGGAAAACCAATGAGCACGAGCGTGAGCAGGGTGGCAATACTGCCATACAACAAGCCCATCCAGAACGTGCGAATTTGGTAGCGGTAGTGCTCTTCCAGCCAGTGAGGCCCTTTGCCACGGTACACATAGGCAATGATGACCCCGATCAGCGAGGTAAACCCAACCACGAAGCTGGCCAAGTACAGTGCGTAAATTACCATGGCCATGGTGGTGTCCGGGGAGGGGGAAGGCGCTGAGGATTCTTCCTGTGAGGCGTGGCGGTCGACCACTTCGCCTTCTAGCGGGGTGTCATCGCGCATGGGCGTTCCTTCTTCGATCGGTTCTATTCCAGCATCCAGCGGACACTTCGGCTGCGCGCTATGATAGCGTGGGCGCAGCGACTTATCACGCGCGGGCGGCCCACGATGTGGTCGCGCCTAACGCGCTGCCGGGCGACAAATTTCCAGCAGGTTGCCGTCGGGGTCGCGCAGGTAGAGCGATTCAATGGGGCCGCTAGCCCCTTGGCGGGGTACGGGGCCAAGCTCGACGTCGATGGCCAACGCATCCAGATGCTGCTTGAACTCGTCCAGCGGTAGCTGGCAGCGCAGGCATAAATCCAGACTGCCCGGCGTCGGCGTGGCGGAAATGGGCGCAATATCCGTGTCAGTTTGGTGCAGGCGCAGGGCGGTATCGCCCAGCAGGAGATCGACGCGCTGAGCGTCCCGGTAGCGTACGTCCAGGCCCAATACGCGAGAGTAGAAATCCACTGCGCGACCCATATCGGTCACGGTAACCACAAGATGATCCAGACCTGAGAGCATGCCTCTTTCCTTAAATACGAACGTCAAAACCAGAGAATACGATGATGCGACGCTGTCCGCTATGCCACGCGCAAGAGTCTGCGCTGTACCATCAAGACCGTCGCCGTGATTACTACCAGTGTGCCACGTGTGCGCTGGTGTTTGTGTCTAGTGAGCAGCATTTAAGCGCCGCCGCTGAAAAAGCCGAGTATGACCAGCACCAAAACTCGCCGCAGGATACGGGATATCGACGCTTTCTGGGGCGTTTATTCACGCCGCTGGCGGAAAAGCTGGCGCCTGGCGCAAAAGGGCTGGATTTTGGTTGCGGCCCGGGGCCGACGCTCTCGGTGATGTTCGAGGAAGCGGGTTTTGAGATGGACGTGTACGACATTTTTTACGCGCCCCATGCCGTGTCGCTCAGCCGCCAGTATGATTTCATCACCGCGACCGAGGTGGTCGAACACTTGGCGGCGCCGGGCGAGGTGTTGGGTGAGCGTATCGCGCAACTCGACCATGGCGGCTATCTTGGGCTGATGACCAAGCGAGTGACGAGCCAAGAAGCCTTCGCCCGTTGGCATTACATCAACGATCCCACCCATGTCAGTTTTTTTAGCGAAGCCACCTTTCGCTGGTGGGCGGCGAAAGAGAGGTTAACAGTCGAATTTGCTGGTAATGACGTGGTAATTTTTAGAAAACACTAATTTATTCAGTGTCGGAGCGAAAAAGCATTGACTTTGCGCCTCTGAAAGCAATAATTGCGCGCCCGTTTTCTTGCCTATTCGATGTGATGGCGTGTAAACGGCAACGATTCATCCATTGAGCAAGGTGAGGTAGGCATGTCGCGGCAACTGCTGGCCATGGCGCTAGCGCCCCTATTAGGGCTGTTTATTCTTGGTATTGGCAATGGCTTTTTGGCCACGCTGATTACCGTGCGCCTGGACGCTGCGGGCGAGTCGGCGACCATGATCGGTATCGTCTCGTCGGCCTATTTCATTGGCCTCGCCATCGGGGCCATGCTCAACGACCGCCTGCTGCTGCGCATTGGCCACATCCGCGCGTACGGCAGCTTTGCATCGCTGGTCGCGGTGACCGTGCTACTGCAGGGACTGTTCTTCGATCCTTGGGCGTGGTTTGCCCTACGGCTGATTGGCGGCTGGGCGACCGTTGGGGTCTACTTGGTCATCGAAAGCTGGCTGCTCACGGCGGGTGACCAGAAAGTACGTGGACGCCTGCTGGCGCTTTATATGATTTCGCTTTACGCGGCTGGGGTGCTTGGGCAGCTCATGCTGGGGGTCACCAGTGCGATGGGCGACACAGCACCCTTCATGGTGATTGGTCTGCTGGCATCGCTATCGGTGCTACCCATGGCGATGATTCCCCGCGTCTCGCCGCTCATCGAACACGCTGAACCGCTGCCGCCGCATCGTCTCATTACCATGACGCCTACCGGCGTTATGGGCAGCCTTGGCTCTGGTATGGTGGTGGCTGCGGCCTATACGCTGCTGCCACTTTATTTACAGCGCATTGGCATGAGCGTTAACCAAGTCGGTCAAATGATGGCTGTCGTAATTTTGGGGGCCATGCTGCTGCAGTACCCCATTGGCCGTTGGTCGGACCGCCACGACCGCCAAATGGTGCTGATCGGTATCAGTGCCTTCTGCGTGGTGATTTCGGCGGCCATGCTGTGGCTGCCGCTCTCTACGCCACTGCTCGCTGTGCTGCTCTTTTTGCTGGGCGGCGGCGTCTTTGCGCTCTACCCGGTGGCAGTGAGCCATGCCGCCGACCGCGCGCCTGCAGGTGCCTTGGTGCGGATGAGCCAGGGCCTTCTGTTGATCAACTCGATTGGGGCCACCGTCAGCCCGCTGATGATTTCGCCGGTAATGACGGCAATGGGCGATGCGGGCCTATTCTGGGCATTTGGCGCGCTCAGCCTGTTCTTCGTGTTTTTCTTTGGCTGGCGCCGCAGCGTGCGCCCGGCACCGGTGCCCGTGGCACCGTTCCATGCTACGACGCCGATGACCGCCGCAGGTGCTGAGCTGGTGGTCACCGAGGAGCTGGTGCAAGGGGCGCTCGAACACGAGCACCTAGAAGACCTATCTGATGTCGTACCCGAGGTCGACGTGGCCGAGCCGGTGGTAGGGCCGCCCCAGGCAGACGAGAGCCATATCACCTACTACGACGATGTCGAAACCGAGGTGCGCAAGTAAGACGTCAAGGTGGCTATCTGCTGAGACCTTGGGCTAATGGTGTTGAAGAAATAGGGAAACTACTATCGTCGATAGTGTTTTTACTATATCACCGCGTCTGCCTGAGGTTTTGCCATGAATGTTTATGCTGCGCCGGTCCGCGATCTGCGCTTTGTGCTCGAAGAGATGCTTGCGCATCGCTCCTTGTCGCTGCCGGGATTCGAAGAAGCCACGCCAGATCTCGTCGAGGCCGTTTTGGAAGAAGCTGCGAAGCTGGCTGGCGACGTCTGGGCTCCGCTCAACGGCACCGGCGACCGCCAAGGGGCCAAGCGCCAAACTGATGGCAGCGTCACCACTCCTGAAGGCTTTGCCGCCGCCTATCACGCCTACGTCGAAGGCGGCTGGAACGGCATTGGCGTGTCGGAATCGCTGGGCGGCCAGAACCTGCCCGAAGTGGTGGCCAGCGCGGTACAGGAGATGCTTCACGGCGCGAACATGGCTCTGGGGCTTTGCCCGATGCTCACCGCCGGTGCCATCGAAGCGCTGGCCCACCACGGTAGCAATGCTCTCAAAGCCATCTATCTACCCAAGCTGGTCGAAGGGACTTGGACCGGCACCATGAACCTCACCGAACCTCAAGCAGGGTCGGACCTCTCCAAAGTGCGTACCAAAGCCGTTCCAGAAGGCGAGCACTACCGCATCAGCGGCCAAAAGATCTACATCACCTGGGGCGAACACGACGCCGCTGAGAACATCATTCACCTCGTCCTTGCTCGCAAGCCCGATGCCCCGGAAGGCAATAAGGGCATTTCGCTGTTCCTGGTTCCCAAGTTTCTAGTGAACGACGACGGCTCGCTGGGTGAGCGTAACGACGTCACCTGCGCCTCCATCGAGCACAAGCTCGGCATTCACGGCTCGCCCACCTGCACGCTGAGCTTTGGGGAAAACGGCGGTGCCGTAGGCTACCTCGTCGGCGAGGAGGGGCGCGGGTTGAACCATATGTTCACCATGATGAACGAGGCGCGCCATAAAGTCGGGATCCAAGGCATTGGCGTGGCCGAGCGCGCCTGCCAGCACGCCTTGGCCTACGCGAATGACCGCACCCAGGGGCGTTCGCCCAAGCAGCGCGGCGGCAGCGAATGCACGATCAGCGACCACTTCGACGTGCGTCGAATGCTGCTCTCCATGCGCGCCCGCACCGACGCGCTGCGTGCACTGGCACTCTACTGTGCCGGACAGCTAGATATCGCTCGTCATGCAGAGAGCGAGGCCGAACGCCAAGCCGCCCAGGCCTGTGCCGATGTGCTGATTCCCATCGTCAAGAGCTTCTCGACGGACCAAGCGGTAGATATCGCGTCCATGGGCGTGCAGGTACACGGCGGCATGGGCTACGTGGAAGAGACCGGCGCTGCCCAGTTATTGCGGGATGCGCGCATTGCGCCTATCTATGAAGGCACCAACGGCATTCAAGCGCTGGACTTGGCTGGTCGCAAATTGCAGCGAGACGGCGGCGCGGCACTCTCGGCGCTGATCGATGACGTGCATAAAACGGCCGAAACGCTGCGGGGTGAAGCGTCGCTGGCCAGCATGGGCAGTGCACTCGCGGCAGGCGCTGACGACCTGCGCGTCGCCATGGCCTTGGTGCTGGAGCAGGGCCGCGACCCTGAGCACGGCCCCGATGCCGTACAGGCTTACGCGACGCCGCTGCTTAACTTGGCCGGGCACGTACTGTGCGCTTGGCAAATGGGCATTGCAGCGCTGCACGCCCAACAGGCTGTAAAAGGCGGCAGCGATGAGCCGTTTTACCGCACCAAGCTGTGCAGCGCCGAGTTTGCCATTCACCAATGGCTGCCGGTGGGCCGCGCCCACCGTGCCGTGATCGAGGCCGGCTGGCACTGTTTCAGCCAGTTTGACAGCCACCTTGCCCACTAGCCCCGCCGCCGCCTTTTAGGCGGCGGCGTTCATCAGGCATCGCCGATTGGCGAACGTCGCGCATACTAAGATCTTCAATAATAAAACCAAGAGTGCAGGAACCGATCATGACCTCCATCTTTGAACAAGACTTACCGCCAACCGCTGCCAACCATGTGCCGCTCTCGCCACTTACCTTTATCGAGCGCTCGGCGGCCATCTATCCCGATTATCCGGCTGTGGTGCATGGCACGACGCGCCGTACCTGGGCAGAGACCTGGACGCGCTGCCGAAGGCTTGCCTCGGCGCTGGAAAAGCGTGGCATTCAGCCAGGGCAGACGGTGGCCGCCATGCTGCCCAATATTCCCGCCATGTTCGAGGCGCACTTTGGCGTGCCGCTGGCGGGCTGCGTGCTGAATACGCTGAATATTCGTCTCGATGCCGACGCGATTGGCTACATGCTGGCCCACGGCGAAGCCAAAGCGATTCTAGTGGATCCTGAGTTTGCCGAGGTGATTCAGGCGGCGGTGGCCAAATTGGAAAGCAAGCCGCTGATCATCGACGTGGCCGACCCGGAATTCCTGGGCGAGACCCAAGGCATCGGCGAGCTGGAGTACGAGTCGCTGCTGGCCGAGGGAGATCCTGAGTACGCCTATCAACTGCCCAGCGACGAGTGGCAGGCCATTTCACTCAATTACACGTCGGGTACCACCGGTAAACCCAAAGGGGTGGTGTATCACCATCGCGGCGCCTACCTGAACGCGGTGAGTAACATTCTCGAGTGGGCCATGCCCCATCACCCTGTCTATCTCTGGACGCTGCCGATGTTCCACTGCAACGGCTGGTGTTTCCCCTGGACCATTGCCGCCAATGCCGGTGTCAGCGTGTGCCTACGCAAAGTCGACCCCAAACGCATCACCGACCTGATCGCCGAAGAGAGCGTCACCCACTTCAGCGGTGCGCCTATCGTGCTCAACGGGCTGGTCAACCTGCCCGCCGATCAAAAGCGGGTGTTCGATCATCCGGTGAAAGTGACCACCGCAGGGGCTGCGCCGCCCGCCTCGGTGATTGCTGGGGTGGAAAAGCTGGGCATCGAAGTGACCCACGTTTACGGGCTCACCGAGGTGTATGGCCCGGTGACCGTGTGCGCTTGGCGCGAGGCGTGGAACGAGCTGCCGCTGGAATCCCGTGCCAAAATCAAAGCCCGCCAAGGGGTGCGCTACCACATGCTGGAAGCGCTCTGCGTGGCCGACCCGGTGACGTTAGAACCGGTTGCAAAAGATGGCCGAACCATGGGCGAAATCTTGATGCGCGGCAACAACGTGATGAAGGGGTATCTCAAAAACGCCGAGGCGACGGAAAAAGCCCTGGAGGGCGGCTGGTACCACACGGGCGACTTGGCGGTATGGCATGCCGATGGCTATATCGAGATCAAAGACCGCTCGAAAGATATCATCATCTCCGGCGGTGAAAACATCTCTACCATCGAAGTGGAAGATGCCATTTACAGCCATCCCGCGGTGGAAGAGGCCGCCGTGGTCGCGAAGCCGGACGACAAGTGGGGCGAAACGCCCTGTGCGTTCGTCAAATTGAAAATAGGCTACGGCGAAGTCACCGAGGCGGATATTATCGCCCACTGCCGTAAGCATCTTGCGAGCTTTAAAGTGCCGAAAACGGTGGTGTTTAGCGAACTGCCGAAAACGTCCACGGGCAAAATTCAAAAATTCGTGCTGCGTGAAGAAGCCAAACAGCACCAGCCAGGGGAGTCGAAATGAGCGAACAACGGATTGGCGTCGTAGGCGCAGGCACCATGGGGCAGGGCATTGCCCAGGTGGTCGCGGCCAGTGGCTTTAACGTGCGGCTGTACGATGTCGCCGACGAGCAGCTCACCCGCGCCAAGAGCGCGATCGATAAAGGGTTCGAGAAGCTCGTTACCAAAGAGAAGATGACCGCTGAGGGCAAACAGGAGGCGCTGGCTCGGCTTTCGACCACCACGGCGCTAGATGCGCTTAGCGACTGCAGCGTGATTATCGAAGCTGCCCCCGAGCAGCCTGCGTTGAAAGAGAAACTGTTTCGCGATCTCAGCCATCTGAGCAGCGATGCCATTCTGGCCTCTAACACGTCTTCGCTGTCACTCACCCGCCTGGCCGCGGTGTGCGAGCGCCCTGAGCGGGTAGTGGGCATGCACTTCTTCAATCCGGTGCCGGTACTCAAGCTGGTGGAAGTGATTCGCGCCGAGCAGACCTCGGATGCCACCGTGGAGCGCATCGAAGCGCTGGCCAAAGCGTTGGGCAAAACCGCCGTGCCGGTAGGCGACGCGCCGGGCTTTGCCGTGAACCGCCTGCTGGTGCCGATGATCAACGAAGCCGCGTTTATCGTGCAGGAGGGCACCGCGACACCGGAAGCCATCGATGACGCCATGAAGCTAGGTGCCGCGCACCCCATGGGGCCGCTGGCGCTGGCGGATTTGATCGGCCTGGATGTGTGCTTGGCGATTATGGACGTGCTGCAGGAAGGCTTTGGCGACCCGAAATACCGCCCCTGCCCGCTGCTCAAACGCATGGTGGCCGCAGGCTACCTGGGGCGTAAGAGCGGCCGTGGGTTCTATATCTACGAGTAGCCAGCGGCTGGGTCGAAGCGCGACAAAAGAAGTGATTGCCACCCAACCAAGCGTTCGCTAGGGTTGAGTGGTTACCACTTCTACGCGCAATAACAATCAAGGAGCCACTATGAGCGACGCAGTGATCGAGAAGGTTGATAACGACGGCGTGGTGCGCCTGACCATCAATCGCCCCAAAGCCTTGAACGCGTTGAACAGCGACGTGCTCAGCGCCTTGGAAGCGCATTTGGTCGAACTCGAAGCGCACCCCAGCCTGCGGGCGGTGTTGATTACCGGTGCTGGAGAAAAATCCTTTGTAGCCGGAGCCGATATCACCGAAATGCGTGATAAAACTCCCGAAGAGGCCCGCGCCTTTGCCAGCCAAGCGCTGCGTACCATCAAGCGTCTTGAAACGCTGCCCGTGCCGGTGGTCGCGCTGGTCAACGGGTTTTGCCTTGGCGGCGGCTGCGAACTGGCGCTGGCCTGTGACTGGGCCGTCGCCAGCGACAACGCCGTCTTCGGCCAGCCGGAAGTCTTGTTAGGCGTCATTCCTGGCTTTGGCGGCACCCAGCGTCTGCCGCGTCGTGTCGGCCCCGCCATGGCGATCGATCTGGTTACCACCGGGCGCAAAATCGATGCCCAGGAAGCGCTGCGCATTGGCCTCGTGAACCGCGTGATGCCCCAGGCCGAGCTTGAGAGCTATGTCGAAGAGCTCACCAAGCAGCTGAAGGGCAACGGCCCGCAGTCGGTCCGCGGTGCCAAACAAGCCGTCCACGACGGCATGGACCAGGATCTCGATAGCGCCCTGGCCCTGGAAACCAGCCTATTCGCCTTCTGCTTTGCAGGCCAAGAGCAGAAAGAGGGCATGAGCGCCTTTGTCGAGAAGCGCAAACCCAACTTCTAAGTTTTCTTTTTCGTGTTTGGTTCATTTAAGGGGTGGCGTTTGCGTCATCCCTTATTTTATTCTCAGGCTTACGATTTTTTGATAAGCCGGAGTCATCGCGATGGAGTGGGTTGCCTTTCTTCTCGCCGCGCTGGGGTTTGCCTATTTACCCGGACCGGCGATGTTGTACACCGCTGCGCAAACGCTGGGACGCGGTCGGCGCGCAGGCTGGTTGGCGGTGACTGGCGTGCATTTAGGCTGCTACGTGCATGTGGTGGCTGCCGCTTTTGGTTTGGCTCTACTGTTCGCCGCCATTCCGCCTGCCTATCTTGCGATGAAGGTCATCGGTGGCATTTATTTACTTTGGATGGGGGTGCGCTTATGGCAACAAGGTATCCGGACGAACGCTGAGGAGCTGCCGCTCGCGACCACCAGACGGGTACTGCGCGATAGCTTTTTAGTGGAGGTACTGAACCCTAAAACGGCGCTCTTCTTTGTGGCCTTTTTGCCGCAATTTGTGCAGCCCGACAGCGCCATGCCGGTGGCATGGCAGCTCCTTTGGTTAGGCATTGCTACCAACGTTTTGTTCTCATCAGCGGATGTGGTGGTAGTGCTGTTAGCCAGCCCACTGCGTGCATGTCTGCAAACGTCTCACGGCTCTTCCAAGCTGATTCAGCGAATGGGAGGCGGTGTGTTGATGGGACTCGGAGGGAATACGCTGGTCCAGGCGGCACGGTAGGGCCATTCATTGTTATGTTCAACGTAAGGAGCGCAGCATGTTAGACCTATATATCGCTAACAAGAACTACTCTTCCTGGTCGCTGCGCCCTTGGGTGTTGCTGAAGGCGCTGGAGATCCCCTTTAACGAGCACTTGATGCCTTTCGAGGGTGGCTTTGGGGAGAGCCTCGCGACGTTCAAGCGCTTTTCACCGTCTGGCTTGGTGCCATGCCTAGTGGATAGCGAGCACAGTGTGGCCGTATGGGACTCGCTGGCGATTGTGGAGTATGTGGCGGAAACACACTCCAACGTATGGCCTCGGGCACGTGCTGCGCGGGCGTGGGCACGCTCTGCCAGTGCTGAGATGCACAGTGGCTTTGGCGCGCTGCGGGATGAATGCTCCATGAACTGCGGCGTTCGCGTGACAATGAACGCGCTCTCTCCAGGGCTGAAAAGTAATTTGGCCCGGTTGGATGCGCTGTGGCAAGAAGGGCTCGAGCATTTTGGCGGCCCGTTTCTGGCAGGCGAGCACTTTACTGCGGTGGATGCGTTTTACGCCCCTGTTGCGTTTCGGATACAAACCTTCAACCTGCCGCTAAGCGATGCCTCACTTGCCTATGTAAAGCGCCTATTGGCACTACCCGCCATGCAGGAGTGGTACGAGGCTGCCTTAAAAGAGACGTGGCGCGAGCCGATGCATGAAGAGGAAACGGTGAAAAACGCCACGCTCATTAGCGATGAACGCAGCGCCGCAGGAGAGCCATAAATCCGCTACACTGCGCGCCACTTCTTTTTCGAACGAGACCTTCGCCATGGCGCTGAGCGCTACCCCTTATAAAGTCGACGTTAACCTGACCGACCTGGACCGCAGCGTTTTCGAAACGCTGCGCTTTACGGTGGCTCGCCACCCCTCCGAAACGGAAGAACGTTTATGCGCTCGGCTGATTGCTTATGTCCTATGGTACAGCGAATCGCTGGCATTTGGACGTGGGTTATCGGATGTCGACGAACCCGCCTTATGGGAAAAAAGCCTGGATGGCCGAGTGCTGCACTGGATCGAGGTCGGTCTACCCGACGCCGAGCGTTTGATCTGGTGCTCGCGCCGCGCTGAGCGGGTGTCCCTGCTGGCGTATGGCCGCGTCGATATCTGGGAGAGTAAGGTGCTACCGGCCGTTGCCTCACTGAAAAATGTTCACGTCGCAGGGTTGCCGCAAGAGGCGCTGGCCACCGTTGCTGCAGATCTTCCCCGTGCGATTAATTGGGCCGTCATGGTTAGCGACGGTTCGCTGTTCATCACCGATGAAAATGGCCAGCATGAGATCACCCCGCAGTGGCTATTGCGGGAGCGTTGAAGCATCTTGTGCTAAGTTTTGATGGTCGGGCGGTGGGTCTGCCCGCCATGAAAGGGACTTCTTTTGGGCACGGTGGATGCGACAAAGCAATGTAGCTTGCTATCTAATTGTGTAATTACATACAATCAGCAATGTTTGTTGTTCCCCTGTGTCCCTGACTACCTGCTTCAGCACTCAACTCAAGGAATGAGCCATGATGCCCTCTGTTCTATGTTCCCGCGTTGCCCGTGGTAACGCCCCTGTTCATCAGAAAAAGCGCTACGCAGGAGGTCTCCGTAAAGCCATCCTGCCGCTGGTGCTGCCTATGACCCTGCTGCCCGCCGTGGCGCCCGCCGACGACAGTGCGCTGTCCATCAAGTTCGAAAACGATGGGTTTGCCAGCAGTGATGATGGTCACTTTACCAGCGGTTTCGAGCTGAACTGGATGTTTACCCCCGAGCCGCAAAGCTGGACCCAGCGTTTGGCTGTGGCGTTACCCGATAGCCTGATTGGCGAAGCGGATCGCGCCTCGTATCGCTTGGTACATCAAATTTACACTCCCAATGTGATCGAGCGCCGCGACTTGATCGAAGACGACCGCCCCTATGCGGGGTTAGTGTACGGGGGCGTGTCGCTTTACGAGGATAAAGCGGTAGGCCGCTGGCAGCAGGCGACGGATCTGCATCTAGACGTTGGTTTGGTGGGGCCTTCATCACTGGCAGACAGTATTCAGCGCGAAGTGCACCGCGTGACCGACAGCGACCGTCCGCGCGGTTGGCGTAACCAGCTGGGTGACGAGGCCATCCTCAACCTGACCATGCGCCGCCAGTGGTGGCATGATGCGCCATTGGCCGGCAAGCAGTTTTCTCATGGGCCAAGCGTTGGCGCGGCGCTGGGTAATTTGTATACCTACGCCAGCGCGGGTTATAGCGTGCGTTGGGGGGACGATGCGCAGGGAGTGCCGACGCTAACGCCCAATCCTGGCAGCCGCCATCAGCTCGAGGGCACCCGCGGGTGGCAGTGGTACCTGTTTGCGAACGTGGAAGGGTACTACATGGCGCAAAACCTGACGCTCGATGGCAACACTTTCCGCAACAGCCACTCGGTCGATCGCAACGAATGGGTGGCCGAGGCGTCTGCCGGGTTGGCACTGGCCTGGGATGCGTGGCAGGTGACCTACGCGGCCGTTCAGCGGACCCGAGAATTCGATGGGCAAGACGAGCAGGATAAATTTGGCGCACTAACACTCACCAGACGCTTTTAAGACCTTCATCGATAGCCGGTGGGCGCGGCTTTAGGGGCTAATAGGGGGAGGGCGATGGCCAATCAGTATCCTCACACGCCAGATGGCCGCTATTTCGTTGCCAAGAATCGGCTTTGGCGTTGCACCGACCCGCGCCTCTCGGAAGGGGAGAAGCGCCTCCATATCAAAGCGCTGATGAAAGCGCGTCGGGCGGTACGCAGCGCTCAGCAACAGGAAGATGAACATGCGCTGCGCCAAGCGCGTCAAGCGGTACAAGCAGCGAAAGAAGCGTTAGGGGAGCGCGGGCCCGTATGGTGGGAAGATGGCGCGCCTGATGAGGGTGGCCTTGCGCCTCACAATAGCTCCTACGCCCAGTGGTGGGCGTCGCGCTCCTAACCCACGGTTGCTACCCTGAGCAGTGGAAGAGATAGATGTCTTCACTTAGGAGTAGTGACATATGGAGATGGTTTTTTTTAGCAGTTGGGAAAGTTTAGGTCGCACGCTGATCGTAGGCGTGCTTGCCTACGCGGTGCTGATCGTATTTTTACGCTTGTCAGGCAACCGTACGCTTTCCAAAATGAACGCCTTCGATCTGATTGTGACAGTGGCGTTGGGGTCGACGCTGGCCACGGTACTGTTGTCCAAAGACGTGGCGCTGGCCGAAGGGGCGCTGGCGTTGGGGTTACTGATTTCTCTACAGTTCATAATTACGTGGCTAAGCGTGCGCGTGAGCTGGGTCAAACGGGTAGTCACCGGTGAGCCGCTCTTACTGCTGTACGAGGGCGAGCTGTTGCTCGACGCGCTCTACAGGGCGAGGGTAACACGCGATGAAGTTCGCTCTGCCGTGCGCAGTAGCGGGTTAGCCAGCCTCGACGCTGCCCAGGCGGTCGTGCTGGAGACCGATGGCTCGCTGAGTGTGGTGAAGCGTAGTCGCCGAGCAGATGAGTCCAGTCTGGCTGGCGTGCGAGGGGCTAGGTGTGAAGGCTGGGAGCGATAGTCATCGTTCACGGCGAGCTTCGACGATGGTACGCTGCGCTCCCTCTTTCTATTACCGTGCAAGGGCAACCCGTGAACGTAAAAGCGGATCTTTCGATTTTGGACATCATCGGCCATTTGTTGATTTGGGTGGTATTGACCCTGATTACCTTTGGCATCGCGCTGTTTTTCTTTCCTTATTCGTTTGCTCGCTTCGTGATCAATCGCACCCGTGTGATCGATAACACGACGGGCATCGAGCGGAGAATGGTGTGCGATATCAATATTTTCAGTAATTTGGGGCATATCATTCTATGGATGGTGATCTCGTTTCTCACCTTGGGACTTGGTTATATTTTCTACTTTTACCGGGTGTGGAACTACGCCCTGAATAACGCTCGCCTGCAGTAATCTCTCCGGTTGTACTTCCCAACAGCGCCACGACACTCCCTCTGCCGAGCATCGGCAGGGGAGTGTGTGTCATTGACAACCCATGTACAACTCCCTATATTTGCGTGAATAAAAATTACTATCATTAATATTAATATTCGCTCCGGGATCTACATGATGAAAACCACACCTAGCTTTCGACTGCGGTCACTTGGCGTTGCGGTCGCCCTTGCGTCTGCTGCTTCGGTATCGGCAGCCAATGCACAAGACAATGCGTCTGATAGCGTCAATTTAGAAACAGTGGAAGTGACTGCAGACGCTGCAGGCCGCTTTGGTTATAGCGACGCCGAGCACGAACCTGGCGTAGGCAAGTTGGATGTTCCCCTGGCCGAGCAGCCTTACTCCATGTCCGTCATCGACCAGGAGTTCATTCAGGATAGCGGTGCTAAAAACATTCAGGATGCACTGCTTTATACTCCCGGCGTCTATGCGGGCAACTTTGGCTTCGACACCCGTGGCGACAGCCCCAAAGTGCGCGGGCTGGATGCCGGTCGCTATTTGGATGGCCTGCGTCAAGTATACGGTTCTTACAATACGGTTCGCACCAATGTATACGCTCTAGAAAGCGTAGAGGTGCTACGCGGTCCCTCTTCCATGCTGTACGGTCAAGCGGATCTGGGCGGTATCATCAACGGTGTCTCGAAGCTGCCGCAAGAGGAGCGCAGCGGTGAAATATGGGCCCAGTATGGCTCTTATGACCGCAAGCAGCTCGCAATGGACGTGACGGGGGCCGCTGATGAGGATGGTGAGTTTCTGTATCGGCTCGTCGCGTTGACCCGCGATAGCGATACCCAGGTCGATCACGTCGAAGATGATGGCTATTTGTTTGCGCCTTCATTTACCTGGCGCCCCAGCGATGACACCCATATCACGCTGCTGTTCAATCGTCAGGAGAACAAGGGGCAGGTGTCGGCACAGTTTCTTCCCCAAGTAGGCACCTTGGAACCAGGGTCACTCGGCTTCATTGGCTCGGAACGCTTCGTCGGAGAGCCTGGTTGGGATCGTTATGACCGCGAAAAAACCGAAACCACGCTGTTCGTCGATCATCAGCTCAACGATGACTGGGCGTTTGCCGCCACCGCGCGCTATACCGACTCCAGTACCGAGACCCGCGAGCACTGGGTCGACATTCCCAGTATTCCCGATGCGGATGGCAATGTCAGTCGCACCATTTTTACGGCGGATGCCCAAACGCGTATTCTCAATATGGATGCTCGTCTGGAAGGCTCGTTCGAACTCGGTAACACCCAGCACACGCTCATTGCGGGTGTCGACCGTCAGGACGCCCGCTGGTCGCAGGATAACTATAGTTCGGTGCCCGGTGGTGGTGGTCAGTTCAACGTCTACAACCCCCAATATGGCAACTTGCAGTTAGATTCATTGAACCCCACCGATCGTCCGGATAATGAAATCGAGCAGGTCGGCATCTACGTAGCCGACCATATCGAGGTAGGGCCGGTGGTGGTGTCTGCTGGCCTGCGTCGTGACTGGGCGGAGAACCGGACGCTGGCGCTGTCTGGGCCGGATACCGTCAGCGATGAGGGCGAAACCACGGGCCGCGTGGGGTTGATGTACCGTTTCGATAACGGTTTCTCGCCTTACGTGAGCTATTCGGAAGCGTTTGCCATGAACCTGGGTACCGACGGGACGGCCAATCCGAGTCCGTTGAAACCCACGACCGGTGACCAAGAAGAGGTTGGTTTCAAGTACGTCTCTCCTGATCAATCGTTGGCCATTAGCGCTGCCTATTTCGATATTACGCAGCAAAACCGTATTAGCGACGGCGTTACCCCCGGCGGTGTCGAACAGCTAGGTGCCGTGGTCGATGGCTGGGAACTACAGGTCAACAAGCGCTGGCAGCAGTTTGAGACCCAGGTGGCCTACACTAACTTGAACGCTAGCAACGATAGTACCGGCACGCGGTTACCCTACGTAGCCGAAGAGCAGGCTTCCTGGTGGAACCGCCTGTACGTTGGCAGTAACTGGCGTATTGGCGCTGGCGTGCGCTATGTCGGTGACAACGTCGGCTCTGGCGGTGCGCCGGTGGTGCCCTCTAGCACGCTATACGATGCAATGGTCGGTTACACTATGGGCGAGTGGGACTTCTCGGTGGACCTGAAAAATGCCACCGATGAAGAGTACGTCTCCTGGTGCCGTTATGACGGCGGCGACTGTGGCTACGGCGACCGCCGCAGCGTCACGGCCAACGTACGCTATCAGTTTTAAGGTAAACGATGCGTGACGCGCGTTGGCGAAACGTCACATACACAACGGGGCCTGCTCATCGCAGGCCCCGTTGTTTTTTGGAACTCGACGTGATGCCACGGTTAGTGTGGCCGCTTGATCAGCAGCTTCACTAAACGCCGCACGATAGGGGAGACTAGATTGATGACCGGCAGCGCGACGGCAAAGGCAAACAGCCACGCTTTGAGCCAAATCATCACGATTCCCTCGACGAGGCCCACGTTATACAACGTAATCACCAGCGACATGATGCATGACATGAATAGCGCCATCAGGCATGAAAATATCAGCTGGGCGTATTTCGGATCGAACATCGTGCGTTTCCTAAATACGCGAATCAACGCTTGTCTTCGGTTTTTTCAGTAAAATCGCTGGCGTCATGGCGCTCGTGAAGCTGCTCGCTGGGCTCGCCCCAGGTGCGGTTCACCATACGGCCTCGCTGTACTGCGGGGCGGGCATCTATCTCTTCCGTCCAGCGCAATACGTTGGTGTACGTATGCGCTTCTAGGAACTCGGCCGCCTCGTATACGCGGTTCTTAACCAGCGCGCCGTACCAAGGGTGAATTGCCATGTCGGCAATCGTGTATTCATCGCCCGCCATGAAGCGGTTGTCGGCCAAGTGACGATCCAGCACGTCTAGCTGACGTTTGACTTCCATGGTGTAGCGGTCGATCGGATATTGGTACTTCTCTGGTGCGTAGGCGTAGAAGTGTCCAAAGCCGCCGCCCAGCATCGGTGCGCTGCCCATTTGCCAGAACAGCCAAGAGAGACACTCGGTGCGCTTGGCGGGGTCTGTCGGCAGGAACTCTCCGTATTTCTCCGCGAGGTACAACAAGATGGCCCCTGATTCGAACACGCGCTGGGGTGGGGTCACGCTGTGATCCATCAGCGCCGGGATCTTCGAATTGGGATTCACCTCGACGAAGCCACTACCAAACTGATCGCCTTCGCCGATTTGAATCAGATGCGCATCGTATTCGGCGGCGGTGACGCCTTTTTCAAGCAGCTCTTCGAGCATGACCGTCACTTTGACGCCGTTAGGTGTCGCCAACGAATAGAGCTGTAGGGGGTGCTTACCAACGGGTAGCGGCTTTTCGTGGGTCGCGCCTGCCACCGGGCGGTTGATATTGGCAAACTTGCCGCCGTTGCCCGGCTCCCACTTCCAAACCCGCGGTGGCGTGTAGGTCGTATCGCTCATAATAGCCTCGCTGTTGAACAGGTGATAAGTGCAGTACCAATTGCCTAGCTTGCTAAGTTGTGTCTTTTTAATGGGGACGTAAAACCTGGGTACAAGGGTAGTTCGCGTGTTCGTCAAATAAAAATATACAGGGCGTATAGGGGGACTGACGGTAGGAGCTGTCTGGATGACCCGCAAGGGTAAAAGAAAGCGCAGAGCAGATGCAGTGTCGCCGCCTTGCCGATTGGCAAGGCGGCAAAGAGAGCGGCTTTACACCAGTGTCAGCGTGACATCGATGTTGCCACGAGTGGCATTGGAGTAGGGGCAAACGATATGCGCTTTATCGACCAGTGCCCGCGCAACGTCCTTCTCAAGACCCGGCAAGCTGATTTTTAGCTCTACTTCGATCCCAAACCCCGTGGGGATAGCGCCAATGCCTACGCTACCATCGATCTGAGTATCTGTGGGCAGTTTGACTTTTTCTTGGCTGGCCACGTGCTTCAGCGCGCCTAGAAAGCAAGCGGAGTAGCCTGCCGCAAACAGCTGCTCTGGGTTGGTGCCGTCGCCACCTGCGCCACCCAGCTCTTTGGGGGTGCTCAGTTTGACATCCAGCGCGCCATCGGAGGACTTGGCATGGCCTTCACGGCCACCCTTGGCGTGAGCATGTGCACGATAAGCAATCGTTTCAATCGACATAGACGTCTCCTTTTTTGGTCGTTAAGTGGGTCATGCTGGGATAATGATCTGTTTTAATTTAGTCCAGCTTTGTTTTGCGCGCAATATAATTGAGCGGAAAAACGTTTCCCATTGAAAAAGCGGGTCGTCATTTTGCTTTTTGCAAACTCTCACGCAGCTGTACTAAGTCCTCTTTGAGCTGCGTCAGGGCCTCGACCGATTTCTCACTGGCATTCACTACGCAGCTAGGGATGTGGCGAGCCTGTTCGCGCAGCGCCCGGCCTTTGTCGGTGAGAAAGAGCTCGACGACGCGCTCATCTTGCACGCTGCGCTGGCGGCGCAGTAGCTGGTCCGCCTCCAAGCGTTTGAGCAGTGGAGTGAGTGAGCCAGGGTCCGTCAGCAGTCGCTTACTCAGCGCGCCAACGGTAATGCCATCTTCTTGCCATAGCACGAGCATGGCGAGGTATTGCGGGTAGGTCAGCCCTAGCTCTTTCAAAAGTGGTTTATAGATTTTGGTCATCGTCAACGACGTTGAATAGAGGGCGAAACAGAGCTGGTGATCGAGCTCAAGTTCGCTGCAAGGGTCTAACGCAGGCATGTGGACTCCCAGACGAAATGCATAGTGGGTAATGTAGCGCGCCAAACGATGAGTGGCTATCCCTAGACGTTGGTCGTAAGTGAGCAGTTTTGTTTTGACACCCCGCCAAGCGATCGCTAGCCTTCGCTTATTGAATGTTACCGGTAACAAAAAAGGCGTAACCCGTCGATTAGCCGCAGCATTCATATTGACGCGTTATTCGATAAAGCGAATGAAGACGCGGCTCGCTCGGGTGGCAGATAAACGCTCAGCATCTCAGTACACCACTGCTCAACATTTAACAACAATGAATGTTTGGAGATAACGTCATGACAGCGATTTGGCGCAGCACGCTTACTCTGGTAGGCGCAACGACTCTGACCTTTGGTATGGCTCATGCCCAAAGTCCCGAGCTTTCCGATCCGCCCGCCATCGAAGGGGATATCGTCGCCGACCACGGTAGCCACACGCTTCGTATGGGTATTGGTTTGTCGGAAACGTCCCCGCAGTTTCTCTCTAGCCAATACTTTGGCGAGATTCTAGAGCAGCGCACCGAAGGCCGTATCACGGTCAACGTGTTCCCCAACAGCCAGTTGGGCGACGATGTTCAGATGATGGAAATGCTGCAGACCGGCACGCTAGACATGACCTATCCCTCCAGCTCAGCCACCACTGGCTACGTTGAAGAGCTGTCTGCTTTTGATCTGCCGTTCCTGCTGCCCAGCCGTGAAGCCGCCATTGCCGTCATGCAGAGTGACGTAGCGCAGGAAATGCTGGATAAGTTCGAGGGTACCGGCCTGAAAGCATTGACGTTCTCTGAGAATGGCTACCGTCAGCTCTCCAACAGCGCGCGTCCGGTCGAATCGCCGGAAGACGTCGCCGGTTTGGACGTTCGCGGTTTGAGCGTGCGCACCATGCAGAATCCGGTGCACTTGGCGATTTGGGAAGCATTAGGTGCTAACCCCACGCCGATGGCGTTTGGCGAGCTGTTCTCTGCCCTAGAGCAGGGCGTGGTCGATGGCCAGGAAAATCCCTGGAGCACCATCCTGACATCCAACTTCAACGAAGTTCAGGATTACGGCACCGAAACTCGTCACGTTTATACACCGTTCATCATGATGTTGTCCGAGCGTACCTGGGACCGTATGGCACCCGAGTACCAAGAGCTGGTGCTTGAAGCCGCGCGTCAATCCGCCGAGTACGAAATTCAGCTCTCTGCTGAGTATGACGACTGGTCCCGTGAGCAGTTAGAAGCCCGCGGTATGCAAATCACTCGCCTGAGCGATGAGCAACTGGCCGCGTTCCAAGACGCCGTGCAGCCCGTTTATGAAGAGTGGGCACCGCGCATTGGCGAAGATCTGATCGCTGAAATTCAACAGATCGTTGAAGATGCCAGCAACTAATACGCACCATTAAGCGCGCCATCGGGCAGGCCATTGTGCCTGCCCGACTTGTCAGTGCCCTTGGAGTTCTTATGACATCCTCCTCAACACCTCCCAACGCTGATCCCTCTTTGGCAGCGCCCATCATGGAAGATCCTTCGGTTTACCTGGACGATCCCAATCGCAAGCTGCTGGAAATCGATACCGACACGCGCCAGGGCCCTGCGCTGTTTCGCTGGTTAACGCTGGGTATGGAATATCTGATTGGCATGATCTTGGTGGCGTTGATCGTCGCGGTGTCGAGCAACGTGGTGGGCCGCTCGCTGTTCAACCACTCGCTCCCCTGGGTCGATGAGCTGGCGCGCATGCTGTTCATTTGGCTGGTCTTCATTGGTGCGGCGGCCGCGTTCGCCCGCTATGAACATATTGCTGTGGATGCGCTGGTGCGGCGTCTGCCGCTGCGCTTCGCACACATGCTCTACTGCCTGCAGCACCTGATCATTACGGGTTTGATGCTAGTGATGGTGTTTGGTGGTTATCAAGTCTTGTCACGCTCCAGCGGTCGCTCGGCCATCATGGGCGTGCCGCTCAGCCTTGTGAGTCTTTCCCTCGTGCTATGCGTTGCCTTCATTGCCGCCGTGTCACTGTGGCGGGTATGGATGAGCATACGCGTGATCGTTCAACCACACGACCCATCGACCAAAGCGCAAGGGGAGTAATCGACATGCTGTGGATTTTTCTGGCTATTTTATTGGTCTCGATCATCATCGGCTTACCTATCGCTTTTGGTTTGGGAGTCGCGGCGCTGGTGATGGCCGTCCTATCGGATATTCCGCTCTCCATCCTGATCGAGCAGTCCATCCGTGGGGTGAATAGCTTCCCGCTACTGGCCATTCCGTTCTTTATTTTGGTCGGCGAGGTCATGAGTAACGGCGGCATCGCGCGCCGTTTGATGGAGTTAGCCGGTGCGCTGGTCGGCTTCATGCGCGGTGGCTTGGGGCAAGTGGCCATCACTGGCTCGATGTTCTTTGGCGGCATCAGCGGCTCGGCAGTGGCCGATACAGCGGCCACTGGCTCGATGATGATTCCCTCGATGAAGCAGCAGGGCTACACCGCTGCCAACGCCACGGCGATCAATACCGTTTCATCGGTGATCGGGATCATCATTCCTCCTTCCATTCCACTGATTCTGTACGGCATCGTAACGGAAACGTCCATTAGCCGCCTGTTCATCTCCGGTATCGTTCCGGGGTTACTCATCGGTGCGGCCTTGATGGTCACCACCTTCATTCTGGCCAGCAAGCAGGGTGGCGGGGTGCGGCAATTTCGCTGGGACGTGCTCTGGAAAGCCTTCAAAGACGCTTGGCTGGCCCTGGTGCTACCGGTCATCGTGATTGGCGGCATCATTGGCGGTGTGTTTACGGCCACCGAAGCGGCGGTCGCTGCACTGCTTTACTCGCTGGCAATTTCGCTGCTGGTGTATCGTGAGTTCAAACTCTCAGAACTGGTCGGCATGCTGATTCGTACCGCCAGGCTCTCCGGTATGGTGATGATGCTGTTGGCCTTTGCCACCGTGATTGCCTGGTTCTTGACCATCAATATGGTCCCGCAAACCCTGGTACGTCAGGTACAGGCGATTACTGAAGAGCCTTTTTTGCTGCTGCTGATCGTGGCGGCCCTGCTTCTGATCGTCGGTTTCGTGATGGATCTGACCCCGGCCATGGTCATCATGGCGCCGATGCTGGCACCTATCGTCACCTCGGTGGGTGTGGATGCCGCTTACTTTGGCGTGCTCATGGCCTTCATTCTGGGAATTGGGCTACTCACGCCGCCGGTGGGCACCTGTCTTTACGTGGGCTGTGGCGTGGGTAAAGTCTCCATGGAGTCTTTGGTCAAGGCCATGTTGCCTTACTATGCCGCGCTGCTTGTGGTGCTGGTGCTGCTCATCGCCTTTCCAAGCATCGTGACTTGGTTGCCCGACCTCACCGCCGTGCGCGGTAACTGATAGGAGCCGCGTGTGACGACTGATTCAAATCATAACGGCTCATATCGCATTCTCGTCATGGGGGTTTCTGGATCGGGAAAATCGCATATTGGTCAGCAGTTGGCTGCGACGCTAGGTGCCACCTTCATCGATGGCGATGATCATCACTCGCCCGCTAACGTGGCCAAAATGGCCAGCGGCACACCGCTAAACGACGATGACCGCCGCGACTGGTTGGCAACTCTGGCCATGCTGTTTGCTGAGTTCAAAGCGCGAGGCGAATCGGTGGTGATTGCCTGCTCTGGTCTCAAGCGGCGCTACCGCGACCGCTTGCGAAAAGGGGATAGCGAACTGCGAATTTTGTACCTGGAAGGCACCCACGAGCTACTGCGGAAGCGCTTGGAAACCCGAGCCGGGCACTTTTTCAAAGGCGATAACATGTTGGCCAGCCAATTGGCCGACTTGGAGCCGCCCCAGGTAGACGAAGCCGTGACGCTCCCCATCAGCTTAACGCCTGCGGTGATCGTGGAACGTTTTAGCGCTACGCTCGCGCCCACGCCGCGCCGCTCATTAGGCTAAAGGAAGGGATAGGCGGCGGGCCCTGCTATTCGCTATGGTAGGGTTCGAGCGCCATCCATTGTACAAGGCAGCGACGCCATTGAAGAAAAAACGCCCTACATTACAAGATATTGCTGATCGCGTTGGTGCCACCAAGATGACCGTTAGCCGCTGTTTACGCGACCCGGAAACGGTATCGGAAGGGCTTCGAGAGCGCATCTTCGGCATCGCCGAGCAGCTTGGTTATATACCCAATCGTGCCCCGGATCTGCTCTCCCGCGCGACCAGTCACTCGATAGGCGTACTGGTCCCCTCGTTGACCAACCAAGTATTTGCCGACGTCATCGTGGGGATCGAAGCCCATACCGAACCGGCAGGCTATCACTTGATGCTCTCCCACTACGGCTATAGTCAGGAGCTCGAGGAGCGCAGCCTTGCCTCGCTACTGTCGTATAACGTAGATGGGGTGATTCTCTCTGACCATGATCACACGCCGCGCAGTCTACGCATGCTGGAAACGGCGGGTATTCCCATCGTCGAGATCATGGATACCCACCGCCCGCCCCTGCAGCAGGCAGTAGGCTACGACAATGTACGCGCCGCTTACGACATGGTCAGCGAGATGATTCGCCGCGGTCGTCGTCAGGTGATCTACCTCGCCGTTCGGCTCGATGAGCGTACCCGGCAACGGGAGCAGGGGTATCGCCAAGCCATGGAAGAGCAGGGGCTCACGCCGGTGACCCTGCAGAGCAGCCAGCGCTCCTCCTATACCGTCGGGGCCGCGCTGATGCAGGAAATTCAGCGCGACTACCCAGAAGCAGACGGCATTTTTTGTACCAACGACGACGTAGCCGTAGGGGCTTATTTCGAGTGTCGGCGTCAGGGCGTCGACGTGCCCGCAAGGATGGCGATTGCCGGCTTTCATGGGCACGACGTGGGCCAAGCGATGTCACCCCGCTTGGCCAGCGTCGTGACGCCCCGCCAAGCCATCGGTGAGGCGGCCGCCCAAGCGTTGTTGGCGCGCATTCGTGGTGAGACGTTGGCGCAGAGAGTCGTGGATTTGGGATACCGCATCGAAGCAGGCGACACGCTATAGCGGCGCGACCAAAAATCGTTTGGCGGTGCATCAGAACCTCGTTAGGCTAACGGTTCATTTTGCCATGCCCTAGGCGTACGAGGCCGCTGTGAACATTACCCAATTGACGGTTTATCCAGTGAAATCCCTTCGGGGGATCGATGTGACCCAGAGCGAGATTCATGCCCACGGCCTCGCTTGGGATCGCCGTTGGATGCTGGTGGATGCCCAGCAACGCTTCGTCACCCAGCGCCAGCTACCTGCGCTGGCCACGATCACCGTGGCGTTGACCTCCGATGCCCTGGTGCTCTCTCACCCCACCGTCGAGCCGATTTCCATTTCACTGGAAGAGCCCAAGGGCAACTTGCGGCTGGTATCGGTGTGGAGTGATCACTGCAAAGCGCTGCCGGAGAGCGAGGCGGTGTCCGAGTGGCTAGAGGCGGCATTGGGTGAGTCGGCCAAGGGTGTGAGTCTGGTGCGTTTCGCCACTACCTTTACACGGGCGGTGGAAGACGATTTTCTGGCCGGTGGCGAGGCGCACACCTACTTTGCCGATGGTTATCCCTTTTTGATCACCACTACCGGTTCGCTGGATGCGTTGAACAACGCGCTGGTGGCGGGCGGCAATACACCGGTGCCCATGAATCGGTTTCGGCCCAATATCGTGGTGGATTGCGACGAGGCCTGGCAAGAGGATGGTTGGGCGACGATCGAGAACGGCAGCTATCAGCTCACCCTGCGTAAACCCTGCCAGCGCTGCAAAATCACCACCGTCGACCAGCAGACCGGCACGATTCCTACTCAAGCCGAGCCACTGAAAACGCTGCTGGCACTGAATACCCAACCCCACTTGAAGGGCGCGCACTTTGGCCAAAACGCCACGTTGACGGCGGGGGAAGGTAGCGTCATTCGTGTGGGGGAGGCGGTCTCCGTAACGCCCCGCTAGGCCTAAAACGTAGCATTTTCGTGGCAATGGCAGTGCCCAGTAGGGTAATCACCATCCCCGCAATGACCTGTAGACTCAGCGTTTCATCCAGTAGCCAATAGCCCCACAGCAGGGCGCTAACGGGGACTAAGAAGGTGACCGTCGAGGCTGCCGTTGCGCCCGCGCTTGCCAGTAAACCAAAGTAGAGCAAGAACGCCAGTGTCGTGCTGAGCATGGCCAACGCCAGCGCGTTGCCCCACGCCAAGGGGCTGATGGGGTCGCTTGGCCACAGCAGCACGCCGGGAATCAGTAGCACCAGGGCCGACATGGCACTGCTGCCCGCGGCAAGCACCCGCGTAGGCAAATGGCCCAGGCGCGTTTTGGAATAGTTGCCCGCGATGCCGTAGCAGAACGTGGCGCCGAGGATCGCGATGATGAACCAGCCGTCGCCGCCGAGTGCGAAGTCCAGTCTGTCTGCCGAGAGCACGTACACCCCCAACAGCGCGAGCGCCAATCCCAAGTACTGCTGGCGTTGCACAGGGGTCGCAAAGAAGGCGGCGCCCAGCAGGGCAGTGAAAATGGGGGTCGTTGCATTGATCAGCGAGGTAAAGCCTGCCTCTAGCCGAGTAGTGGCCAGGGCCAGTAGCGAAAAAGGCAGCACGTGGTTGACTACCCCGAGCAGCAGCAGCGGCCCCTTATGCTGCCAAATCAGACGCACGTAGTGCAGGCTCAGCAGCAGCGGCAGTAGCAGCAGAGCGCCAATGCCCATTCGTACCAACACCAGCGGTATCGGGCCGAACTCGGGCGCCGCGACGCGCATAAAGATGAACGACAATCCCCATAACGAAGAGAGCAGTAGCAAGCGCAGCGTATCGGCCGATGACATGGAGTGTCCTTACCGTGGTATGTCGGTCTTTTTAAAGAGATGAACAGCTTAACGACAAAGCCACCGCCAGCGAATCCTTTTTATTGTCCGCAGTGAAGCGCCAGCAGTTTTATCGTCGGGGTTTAGAGGTTTCGACAGCCACATAGAATCGCTGCTAAGAATCAGCTACGCTGAATGAGCACCGAACGTAACCCTGCGTTCATCCTGCGAGAAGCACACTACCCTAGGAAAGGAGAACAGAATGGATAGTAAAGCAAGCGCACATTGGGAAGGTGGTTTGAAAGATGGCCAAGGCAAAGTCGCCACGGAAAGCGGCGTACTGGATGCAGGTTACTCCTTCAAACAGCGTTTCGAAGGCGAGCCCGGCACCAACCCAGAAGAGTTGATCGGCGCCGCACATGCCAGCTGTTTCTCGATGGCCCTATCGATGATCCTGGGTGAGAAAGGCTACACCGCCGACGCCATCGATACCCAGGCAAAAGTCACGCTGTCGCAAAGCGATGCCGGTTTCGATATCTCCAGCATTCACCTGGACGTGGAAGCCAGCGTGAGCGGTGCCGACGACGCTGCTTTTCAGGAGGCCGCCGAAACCGCCAAGGCCAACTGCCCAGTATCTAAAGTCCTCAAGGCCGATATCACGATGTCTGCCAAGTTGAAAGGCTAATATCTGGCGCTGCCTTAGGGCAGCGCTTGGCAGCGTGTTGTATACCGTTGTTGCCACTCACATACGAGAAGGGCCTTGCCGAATGGCAAGGCCCTTTTTGCGAGCAATGGCTGCTATGTACTCGTTAAAGTACCGCTTAGCTCTGTGTGTCGCGCATCTCGTTAGCGTTGTCTTCGCTATTGTTCATCTCGGTGTCGCGCTCGGTGCGAAGATCATCGTTGCGCTCGTACTCCTGGGCTTCCTGAAGGGCTTCTTCAGAGGCGTTGACGGAGATGACGTACTCTTCGTTATCTTCGCCCTTCGTCAGTTCCAGGGAGTCCCATTCGATGGCGACGTTCTTTTCGCCCATCCCTAGAAAACCGCCGACACCAACGACCACGGCGTTGATTTTGCCGTCTTCATCGATGATCAAATCGTTGATGGTACCAATGTCTTCGTCGTTTTCGACACGGCTGCGCACTTGGTTACCCGTAAGCGAGTCAGAGTGAAAAGTGTTGTCTGGGGCATGGGTCAGGTAAGACGCTTCCATACCATTGCCGCCCTCATTGGCCTGAGCGATGCCTGCCGTAGCCATCAGCGCGGGAAGGATGAGGGTAGTCAGAAAGGTCGGTTTCATGGTGATTGCTCCTTGCGTGGTGATGAAGAGGTCTCACTGTGCGTGGCACCTCTTTGTCCGAAGTTGCCCTGCACCTCGCTGTGCAAGGACACTTCTCAAGGTAGGTGCTGAGACGTTCTTTGCAATCGCTGTGTCAAACTCTTAATCAATATCAATAAAATGCTAGATAAAGGTTAAACGGCTGCGACAGTCTGGCGAATTGACCCGCTGCCTGTGGCTGTGCATATTCATTTTCATCGTCATCAAGATCGCCGTAGAGCGATAGCGACATAGAGAGAGATTTTCCAATGACCCTGACAGACCCTTCATGGCTGTTTCAGCCATTGAAACAGCGCTTGGCTGGCGGTGTTGTGGCATTAGGCGCTTGGCTGATGACAGCCAGCGCGATCGCCAACGATACTGAGCTGCCGAAAGGCCATTTTTTACTGCCCGAGTCGGGCAATATGGTGGGCGAAGTGTATACCGTCACTGCGAGTGAAGAGGACACGCTGCTGGATATTGCCCGAGCGCATAACGTGGGCTACGAAGAGATCCGCATGGCTAACCCGGACGTGAGTCTGTGGGTGCCTGGCGAAGGCACCGAGGTCACCATTCCGGGGCAGTTCATCCTTCCTGACGAGCCTCGCACTGGTATCGTGATCAACGTTGCCGAGCTGCGCATGTACTACTACCCCGAGGCCGAAGATGGCCATGCTCCCCGTGTCGAAACCTATCCCATCGGCATTGGCCGCGATGCCTACAATACGCCGTTGGGTATCACCGAAACCACCATGCGCTTGGAAAATCCGGCATGGTACCCGCCTGAGTCGATCCGCCGCGAGGCCGCCGAGCGTGGTGACCCGCCGCCTGCGGTCGTACCGCCTGGACCGGATAACCCGCTGGGTCAATATGCCATTTTGTTGGATATTCCCGGTTATCTGATTCATGGCACCAATCAACCTGACGGGATTGGTATGCGCGCCAGCCGCGGCTGTATTCGCATGCACCCCGAGGATATCGAGTCAGTCTTCTGGCGTGTGCCGGTGGGCACCCAAGTGAACATCATCGATGCGCCGATCAAGTTGGGATGGGACGTCGGAGGCGACGCCTACATTCAGGCGTTCACGGCGACCGATGAGCAGGCGTTTGGTATGGAGACGCTATTGAATGTAGTGAGCCTGATCGAAGCGCATGAAGGTGAAGGTCGCGCGAACTACGAGCAGGTGAGCCGCGTCTTGGAAGACGCCAACGGCCAGATCGTGCCACTTAGCTAACCAACGATCAGTCGACATCAGGCGGCAACGCGGGGACCAACGAGAGCGCTACCGCCTGACGCACTAAGGCAGCCACGTTGGCTGCCCCCATCGCTTTCATGGCACGCAGCCGATAGACCTCGACGGTTTTGGCGCTGATGCCCATGTGATCGGCGATTTCACGGCTGGTCATGCCCTCTGCAACATGCTGCACGATGCGCTGCTCTTTGGGGCGCAGGGCGTCGAACTCTGTTTGTAATCGTGCCAGTGCCTGGGTCTGTTGACGCTGCTGTTCGGTATGGCTGAGCGCTTGCTGCACTACATCGATGAGCTGCTGATGATTGAAGGGCTTCTCGATAAAGTCGAATGCGCCGTTCTTCAATGCTGCCACCGCCATGGGAACGTCGCCGTGACCGGTCATCATGATGAGGGGCAGGCGGCTGCCCTGGTCAACGAGCTGTTGTTGCACCTGAAGACCACTCATACCCGGCATGCGCACGTCCAGCAGTAGCGCGCCAAAGGCTTCGTGCCCCGTGGTTAAAAAGGCGTCACCGCTGGCGAAAGCGCGGGGGGTGAGCCCTACCGATTCCAATAGCCACACCAGCGATTCCCGAAGCGCGTCGTCGTCATCGACCACCGCGATGGCGCTAGCCTTAGGCGAAGAGGCAGTCGTAGGCGCGTTAGCCGAGGGCATCAAACGTCGGTCTCCGTGCGTAGAAATACGTCAAAACAGGCACCTTTAGCGCTGTCGGCACGCAAAGCAAGCGCGCCCCCCATACTTTCCACCAGTGTACGGCTAATGGCTAGCCCCATGCCAAGCCCTTCATCACGGGTGGTAAAAAAAGCGTCAAAAATCATGGGCTGATGCCTCGGGTCGACCCCCGGCCCTTCGTCCTCCACGCTTAGCATGATTTGTCGCTGGCCGCTTCGCCGTGCGCTGACGCGCACTGTTTTGGCATCAACCACTCGACGGCTGGCAGTCAGCGCATTCAGCAATAAATTGACGATGACCTGTTCCAAGGCAATCGCGTCGCCGTAGATCCGCGGCAGCACAGCGGGAAGCTCTACCGTTAGACCCACCGCTGCCTGTTGGTACTGCCAGTCGCAGAGCCCGCAGGCGGCCGTCACTACGTCAGCCAACACCAGTGGGCGTACTTGATGGCTACGCTTTCGGACGAAGCTGCGCAGATGCCGCAGCCGCTGAGCGAGGCGCTGTACCTGCTCGTCGATGCGCTCTAGAGGTAGTTGAAGCTCGCTGGCGAGGGGCGTGGGTTGCTGCTGGCACTTTAGCAACGCGCCGCTGGTATAGTTGGCAATCGCGCCGAGAGGCTGGTTCAATTCGTGGGCGATATTGGAGGCCAGTTCCCCCGCCGCGGCCAGTCGGTTGGCGTGAGCAATCTGCTCCTGATGGCGTCGCGCCTGGGCGTCAGCGGCTTTGCGGGCGCTGATATCACGATTCACCAAGGCGTAGTGGCCGGGTGTGGCCCCCCGGCTGCGATGGGCCAGTACCACGCTGAGCACCGGCACGCTGCCGTTCTCGGTGCACATCTCCAATTCCCCGCTCCAGGAGCCGTAGCGTTCGACGGCTGGAAACACCACCTCGATGAGCAAGCGCAGCGACTCGGCTTGATACAGCGCGCTTAGCGCCGTAGGCGACGCCGCGGGTAGGGCAAAGCAGCGGCGGGCGGCTTCGTTGGCACTGAATACTTGCTGGTCCGGCCCTAAAAACAGCACGTAGTCAGTAGTGGATTCGACGACTTGGGCCAAGCGCTCGCGGGTGGCTTCTGCTTCGATACGTCGGCCGACGTCGCGGGAGACGCACAAAATATCGATCAGCTCACCGGTGTGAGTGTCTCGCCGGGTACGGCTGGTGGTTTCGAACCATACGTAGTGGCCTGCCTTGGCACGAAACCGATAGGTTTGCTGATAGAAGCCATCGTGATAGTACACCCGCGGCGACTTGTTGAGCAGGTCGCTCAAATCTGCTGGGTGAAACAGCTGATACGCAGAGACGCCGATAAGTTCATCCGGCTCATAGCCTAGCAGCTCCCGAGCGGCTTGGGACGCGTACAGAAACGTGCCGTCTCGGGCGTGGCGTGAAATGAGATCCGTCGTACTCTCGGCCAGCCACTGATAGTGGCACTTCTCCTCTTCGAGTGCGGCGTTGCGAGCTTCCAGGGTCGCCACTTTTGCCGCTAGGATAGCCTCTCTTTCAGCACTCACGGGCTCGTCTCGCTCATCGTTTAGCGGGCAGGGTCTAACACGCCACCCATGGAGGCGTTGCGACGGAACCAACCTGCAATGCTGGCGCGGGGCTGGCGGGTGGGGAGCACTTCATGGGGAATGGTTTCCGATAAAAAGCAGGCAAAGGTGCCAGCTTCGGGTACTACCCGGGCCACTTCCAGAGTGGGGTCATCGGGGTGGTAAATCACCATTTCGCCACCGCCGTCGCTCGGCCAGTTGGGGTTCAAGTAGCCGACGGTGGAAATCACTCGGTTGGCCCGCCCGCGAAAGCTGTCCAGGTGGCGCTGGTAGAAGGCACCGGCAGGGTAGTGGGCAAAGTGGGCTTCGTACTCGAACAGACCCAAAAACAGCGCTTGATTCAGCGACTGCTGCAGCTCTGCCATGGCATCCAGATAGCGGCGCTGGGCGTCGCTTTCGCGATCGAGCCAGTGGATGGCGTCGCCGCGGATGTCTTTACGCAGGTGGTGCTGTTGGCCTCGCCCAATGCCCGCCTCATCCAGCGCGTCACGCTCGGCCAAGAGATGGATTTCCCGGTGCAGTGATTGGCAAAGCGCTGGGTCGATCACGCCTTTACCGACGTACCAACCCTGTTCCACCAGTGCGTCTACGAGCGCCAAGTGGGCCTGGGGCGTGAGGGCTGGCGTATCCATGTCAGGCGTTGCAATCATTTCGTTGATCTCGTAGCGGGGTCGCGCTTGGTCGTAGCCGAGCGACGGCTAGTGGGGGTACGGCGTTCAGGGTAGTGGCGTAGGGCGCCGGGCGGGCGCTGATAAAGGTCAATCTCCATTCCAAAACCCTCGGCCAACAGCTCCACCAACATCATGGCAGATAATCCCCAAATGACGTGACCATCGACGTGATAGCTGGGCACATAGTGCGCGACGCCATCGACGGTGATCACATCGGTATGGGTGCGCTGGTCGTCTAAAAAGTGGCTGAGCGGGACCTCGAAGATGGCGTCCAGCTCGCCAGGGTCGGCGACCAGCGGCAGGTCTGGCGGAATCAGACCGACCCAAGGCGTCACGCGAATGCCGTGAAGCGAAATCACATCCGACAGTCGCCCGAGCGGTTGCACTTGGCCAGGCGCCAGCGCAATCTCTTCTTCTGCTTCTCTCAAGGCGGTGGCGTATAGGTCGGCATCGTCCGGTTCGCGTTTGCCGCCTGGAAAAGCGACCTGACCTCGGTGGGTCGTCAAGTGGCTGGCCCGGCGTGTGAACAGCAGGGTAGGAGCAGGACGCTCGACGATGGGCATGAGCACGGCCGCCTCCGGCAGCGCTATGTGGTCTAGCCGTTGAGGGGTATGCTGTTGCAGCCGTTTGCGCAGTTTCTCTAACATAGGCGTCTCTTTACTTTGCTCTCTTTTACCCAGCCACGGTGATCATCGTCAAGCACGTTGATGCCCCGACCCACCAGCCGTAGAGAAAACGCGATGAACTTTTGTAGTCAGTGTGGTGAGAAAGTCCGGTTTGCCGTTCCCGAAGGCGACGATCGCCCCCGCTACCTGTGCGACGGCTGTGGCACGATCCACTATCAGAACCCACGCATCGTGGCGGGTACGCTGCCGATCAGTGGCTCCAAAGTACTGCTTTGCAAGCGGGCGATATCGCCTCGAAAAGGGTACTGGACGCTACCGGCGGGGTACATGGAAAACGCCGAAACTACCCAACAGGCCGCCATGCGAGAAACCTGGGAGGAGGCGTTTGCCGAGGTCGCCCTTGGGGACCTATACACGCTGATCGACCTGCCGCATATCAACCAAGTCTATATGATTTTTCGTGCCGACTTGGTGGGGAGCTTCGACGCAGGGCCGGAGAGCCTCGAAGTGGCGCTCTTCGAGGAGCACGAGATTCCCTGGGACGCGCTGGCGTTTCCCACCATCGAGCGGACGCTGCGTCACTATTATGCTGACCGTGAAAGCGCCATATTTCCGCTGCATATCAGTAAGATCACGCCCGAGGATCGCGAGCGCTACTTCGGCAGCGCCTAGATCGTTCGCTTCGCGCATTCGTCTAGTCCATGCGCTTACAGGTCGGCGAGCTGCCACACATCGTAGGCCACTTCTTCATAGGGGTGAGCCAGCTTGAGCGCAGCAATGGCGGCGCGGATATGCTCGTCGTCGCACACCATCTCGATTTTGAACTCGTCGACCGTTTCCAGCGTGCCGACCTGTCCAATATGCGGTTCGGCGCCCGCCATCGGTCGAAACTGACCGGTGCCGCGGGAGTGAAAGCAGACATGCTCGTAGTCGCCAATGCGACCGGCACCCGCCTCGAAGACGGCGCGTTTGACGCTATCGGCATTTTCAATGGGAACGAAAAACGCAAGTTTATACATGGCCACCTCTGTGCATCGGGAATAAGACGTCGCTGCCCATGTTAGCGGATCGGACACTACTGGTCTTGGCGAAGGCTTTGTATGATGAGGTTTTTTTAACGACAAGGCGGCGAGCCCAGTCATGGATAAGTTCGAAGTAAAACTGGATCAGGCGGCGAGAGCTGCCTGGATGTCCTATGTCGGTGGCATGACCCAGGACGAGATTGCCAGCCAACTTGGCGTCTCACGCCCCGGTGTTCAGCGTTTACTGGCCCTGGCGCGCCAAGAGGGGTTGGTGAAAGTGCATATCGACCACCCCATCTCGACCTGTATGGCGCTCGGCAGCACGCTGCGTGAGCGTTTTCAACTGACCTACTGCGACGTGGTGCCAGCAGACACCCAGGCCCCTGAGAGTGCGGCCTACTACTTGGCCGTAGCAGGGGCAGAGCGCATTGCCCGTCTGGTGGAGCGCAGCGAGCCGTTAACGCTGTCGCTGGGAACTGGACGTTCGGTGCGCGCCGCGGTGGAAGCGTTGAGCCGCGTGGAGCGGCCGCAGCATCGTTTTGTCTCACTGGTGGGCAACGTGGCGCGTGATGGTTCCGCCAACCGCTACGACGCCGTGATGGTGCTGGCGGATAAAACCGGCGGAGAGCGTTTTTTGCTTCCCGCTCCGGTCGTCGCGGCGTCACTGGCGGAAAAAGAGGCCATGCTCTCGCAGCGTTTGTTCAAAGCGATTGCCGACGTGGCGCGGGAGTCGGAAGCCGCCTTTATCGGTATTGGGCGCATCGATCGTCGAGCCACGCTGTTTCAAGATCACTTCATCAGTGAAACCGAGCTGGATGAGCTACTGGGCCGAGAGGCCGTGGGGGAGCTGTTGGGTTGGCCGCTGAACCGCCGTGGCGAGGTGGTGGACTGCTCGATCACCCGGCGCGTGACTAGCCTGCCGCTTGAACGCTTTGGCAAACATCTGATGGTAGGCATTGCCGGTGGCCGGGATAAAGCCCCCGCCATTTTAGCCGCGCTGCGCGGCGGCTGGTTGAAAGGGTTGGTCACCGATGAGATTGCCGCCCGACACATCGTGGAGGCAATGGAGTGAAGCGCGACTTCGCGCCTGCAACATGCAAACGATTGAATGCATTAGCGTAAAGTCTAACGCGGCAGGCTTTGCTTTTTTTTGGTCTGCATACGATCATTTGTTCGGTTGATGATCAATAAGATCAAGGCAACAACAATGCCAATATTTGCCAAGAGGAGTGCTGTATGCGTCTCGCGCGTCATTTGCCCGTTACGACCCTAGCGGCTGCCGTTGCGGTAGCTGGCCAAGCCCAGGCTCAAACCGAGATCACCGTCGCGACGGTGAACAATAACGACATGGTCATCATGCAGAGCCTGACCGACGCCTTTGAACAAGCGCATCCTGAGATCACGCTGGACTGGGTGGTGCTCGAGGAGAACGTGCTGCGTCAGCGTATGACCACGGACATTGCCACCGGCGGTGGGCAATTCGACGTCATGACCATCGGCACTTACGAAGTGCCCATTTGGGCGGAGCGCGGCTGGCTAGAGCCGCTGGACGACCTGGCTGACGACTACAACGAAGACGATCTGCTGGCATCGGTGCGCGATGGCTTGAGCCTAAATGGTACGCTGCACGCCCTGCCGTTCTACGCGGAAAGCTCGATGATGTATTACCGCACCGATCTATTCGAGCAGGCAGGCATCGAGATGCCCGAGCAGCCCACCTGGTCGCAGGTGCGTGACTGGGCCGAACAGCTCCACGGTAGCGAAGAGGGCCTTGCGGGTATCTGTTTGCGCGGTAAGCCGGGCTGGGGCGAGAACATGGCCTTTGTTTCGACGCTGGTAAACACCTTCGGTGGACGCTGGTTCGATGAGCAGTGGAACCCAGAGCTCAACTCCGAGGCCTGGAATGAGGCAATTGCGTTCTACGTAGATCTGCTTGGCAACTATGGCCCGCCCGGCGCCAGCTCCAACGGCTTTAACGAGAACCTCGCGCTCTTCTCCCGCGGCAACTGCGCGATGTGGGTCGATGCTACCTCGGCGGCTGGCAAGCTCTATGATGAGAACGAATCCGACGTAGCCGACACGCTGGGCTTTGCACCCGCGCCCATCGCGGAAACCCCCAAAGGCTCCCACTGGCTGTGGTCCTGGGCGCTCGCCATCCCAGCCTCCTCTGAGCATAAAGAGGCTGCGCAGGCGTTCATCACTTGGGCCACATCCCAGGAGTACATCGAGCTAGTCGGTGACACCAACGGTTGGACCAGCGTACCGCCTGGCACCCGCGAGTCTACCTATGCTAACGAGCAGTACACCTCCGCCGCGCCGTTTGCTGGCTTCGTACTGAACGCCATTCAAGAAGCCGACCCCACCGATGCCACCCTTGAGCCGAACCCCTATGTGGGCGTGCAGTTCGTCGGTATCCCCGAGTTCCAGTCGATTGGGACGCAGGTTGGCCAGACCATTGCTGCGGCACTTACCGTCGATACATCGGTTGAACAGGCGCTGGATAGCGCCCAACGCGCCACCGAACGCACCATGCAACGGGCGGGCTATATCGAACGTTAAAGGCACTCCCGCGCCTGCCCGGCCCTGGGCAGGCGTTGCTGGTGGTTCTCGCAGGTCTTTCTTGCAGGTATTTACATGAATAGAACACGTGCTTCTGGCCGGACGGTCGGCGGGCTGAGGACGCTGTCGCTTCAAGCGCCCGCCGTCACGCTGTTGCTGCTCTGGATGATCGTGCCTTTAGGCATGACCCTCTGGTTCTCTTTTCAGCGCTACAACCTGCTGATGCCCGGAATGACCGGCTTTGCCGGGTTGGAGAACTACGAGTATCTGCTCACCGACCCCGCGCTCTGGTCGGCCATGGGCACCACGCTGCTGCTGGTGGGCTGGGTGCTGGTGGTCACCGTTGTAGGCGGCACGCTGTTGGCGGTGCTGTTTCAACAGGAGTTTGCCGGGCAGGGTATCGCCCGCGTACTGGCGATCTCTCCCTTCTTCGTCATGCCAACGGTCAGCGCGCTGGTGTGGAAAAACATGATGATGCACCCCTCCAATGGGGTCCTGGCATGGCTGGCGGAGTCGTTAGGGCTCCCCGCGCTGGACTGGTTCTCGTCGCTACCGCTGACCTCCATCATCATTATCGTCTCGTGGCAGTGGCTGCCGTTCGCGCTCCTCATTCTACTCACGGCCATGCAATCGCTGGATGAGGACCAGGTGGAGGCCGCCCGGATGGATGGCGCAGGGCCGCTGGCGATTTTTTTCTTCATCACGCTGCCGCATCTCAAGCGTGCTATAAGCGTGGTGATCATGATCGAAATGATCTTCCTGCTGACGATTTTTGCCGAGATATTCGTCACCACCTCCGGCGGGCCGGGGCTCGCGACGACCAACTTGGCTTATTTGATCTATATCCAAGCGCTGCTGGATTTCGATGTGGGCATGGCCTCGGCGGGTGGGGTGATCGCCATCATTCTCGCCAATATCGTCGCGATTTTCCTTGTCCGCATGGTCGCTAAGAACTTAGAAGACTGACCCCGGCACCAGGGCGTCTTGGGAGCATTTCAATGACAACGCATCGTAATAGCGCACCAGCACACACTCGCTCGTTGCCGATGAGGCAACTGGTGCTCACCCTGTTGGGCTGGACCATCGCGCTGATCATCTTTTTTCCCATCCTCTGGATGGTGCTGACGGGGTTCAAAACCGAGACAGCGGCGATTGCCGATCCCAGCTTTATTTTTTCGCCCACCCTGGAAAGCTATCAGGCGGTACAGGACCGCTCGGGCTACGCCCGCTTTGCACTAAATAGCGTAGCCGTGGCGTTTGGCTCGACCTTTTTAGCGCTGCTGATCGCCATTCCCTCGGCCTACGCCATGGCGTTTTTACCCACCAAGCGCACCAAGGGCACGCTGCTGTGGATGCTCTCCACCAAGATGCTGCCTCCGGTGGGTGTTTTGGTGCCTATCTATCTGATTTTTAGAGATGTCGGGCTGCTGGATACCCGCACTGGGCTGATCATCGTCTATACCCTGATGAACCTGCCCATCGTGGTGTGGATGCTCTACACCTTCTTCAAAGACATGCCCAAAGACATCCTCGAAGCGGGCCGGATGGACGGTGCCTCTACGTTGCAGGAAGTGTTTTTCCTGCTGTTACCGCTCACGCTGCCGGGCATTGCCTCTACCGGGTTACTGTCGGTGATTTTGAGCTGGAACGAGGCGTTCTGGAGCCTCAACTTAACGTCGTCGAAAGCCGCGCCATTGACCGCCTACATTGCTTCCTTCTCGAGTCCTGAAGGGCTGTTTTGGGCCAAGCTGTCGGCGGCGTCCACCATGGCTATTGCCCCCATCCTGATCCTCGGTTGGCTGACCCAAAAACAAATGGTGCGTGGCCTGACCTTTGGCGCCGTCAAGTAAAGGAGTTCCCCATGGCGACCTTACAACTCAAGAACATTACCAAGCGGTTTGGCGACACCCAGGTCATCAAAGGTATCGATCTCGACGTGAATGATCGTGAGTTCGTGGTGTTCGTTGGCCCCTCGGGCTGCGGTAAATCCACGCTGATGCGCATGATCGCGGGGTTGGAGAGCGCCAGCGACGGCGATATTCTCATCGATGGCCAGCGCATGAACGACGTGGGACCCGCCGACCGTGGATTGGCAATGGTGTTTCAGAGCTATGCGCTTTACCCGCACATGACCGTCGAGGGCAACATGGGCTTTAGCATGCGCTTGGCTGGCGTGCCCAAAAAAGAGCGCCGCGCCAAAGTGCTGGAAGCCGCCAAGATCCTTCAGCTCGAGCCGCTGTTGGACCGCAAGCCCAAAGCGCTGTCCGGCGGCCAGCGCCAGCGGGTGGCGATTGGCAGGGCGATCGTGCGTAACCCCAGCATCTTCCTGTTCGACGAGCCGCTTTCCAACCTAGACGCGGCGCTGCGTGTGCAGATGCGTATCGAGCTGGCGCGGCTGCATGAAGAGCTGGATGCCACGATGATTTACGTGACCCACGACCAGATAGAAGCCATGACCATGGCCGATAAAATCGTCGTGTTGCACGATGGCGTGGTGGAGCAGGTGGGCTCGCCCATGGCGCTCTATCACCATCCGCGTAACCGCTTCGTGGCGGGCTTTATTGGCTCGCCCAAGATGAACTTCTTCAGCGTCGAGCAGCGCTCCATTGGCGATGACGGTGTCACCGTGCGCCTGCCCGGCGGGCGGCCGTGCACCATTCCCGTCTCGGGCGAAGGGCTCGCCAGCGACGAAGCGCTGGAGCTAGGTATTCGTCCTGAGCACCTACAGTTGGATGAAAACGGCCCGCTGAGTGGCCAAATCAAAGTGTTGGAGCGCTTGGGCGGGCAGACCTCGCTGTACGTTCAGATGGGCGAGCTGCTCATCACCCTCATGGCCGATGGCGACGTGGCCTACCGGGTGAACGATACCGTGCAGTTTGGCTTTGCCGCCGAGCGTGCTCATCTGTTCGATGCCCAAGGGTTGGCGCTAGAAAGCCTGTCACAGCACCCGCTGGCCAGCCTGACCCGACAGGATAACCGTGCGGCGACCGAGACGCCTACGCCCGGAGCGCAGGTATGAAGGTGCTGATTTTTGATTGCGATGGCGTCTTGGTGGATAGCGAGGCACTGGCGGAAGAGACCTTGGAAACCCACCTTGTGCAGTGGCTGCCGGATCTGGATATTCCCTCGCTGCTCAGCCAAGCCCTGGGCATGACGACCGCCGACATCCTAAAGCACTTGGCGCAGTTAAGCCGCTATCCGCTGCCGTCCAATGCCTCTGAAGTCGTCGATAGCGCTATAGAAGCGCGTCTAGCGCGAGAACTCACCGCTATTGAAGGGGTTCACGACGCTGTGAGCGGTATCGATTTACCCAAAGCCGTGGTCTCCAACAGCCGCCGCTGCCGCGTGCTGGCATCGCTCGCCACGACACAATTGAAAGAGGCGCTGGGCGACGCCCCCATTTTCACCGCCGAGCAGGTCGACAACCCCAAACCGGACCCCGCGATTTATCGCTTGGCGGCAAGCGAGTTGGGTTGCCCGCCCAGCCGCTGTCTAGTGGTCGAAGACAGTGTGGCAGGGGTGAGCGCTGCCCATGCCGCCGGCATGCGGGTGATTGGTTTTGTGGGCGCCAGCCATATCGACGACGAGCAGTCTAACCGCCTGCTCGCGGCGGGTGCTTGGCGAATTTTGCCCCATATGCGTGGGCTCAACGCCTTGGTCGACGAGTGGCAACTACATCTGCAAGGAAACGATAACAATGAAACTGCTCGATAAACGTGCCGTGATTACCGGCGGTGCCCGTGGCATCGGGCTCGCCATTGCCCAGCGCTACTTGGCCGAAGGAGCCCAGGTGGTGGTGGCCGATATCGATGCCAACGCCATCGAAGACGCGCTCGCCACGCTGCAGCAGGATGCTAGCGCCGAGCGGGTCATGGGCGTGGTGCTGAACGTGTGTGACCAAGGCTCCATCGATGCCATGGTGGAGAGCGTCACCGAGCGCTTTGGCGGCATTGATATTTTGGTCAATAACGCGGCGGTGTTCGATATGGCGCCGGTGCTGGACGTGACCCAGGCCAGCTTCGATAAACAGTTTGCGGTGAATACCAAGGGCATGTTTTTCACCCTGCAGGCCGTAGCCCGCGCCATGGTGGCCCAAGGCCAGGGGGGTAAGATCATCAATATGGCCTCCCAGGCGGGTAGACGAGGCGAGCCGCTAGTAAGCGTTTACTGCGCTAGCAAAGCCGCCGTGATTAGCCTGACCCAGTCCTGCGGTCTCGATTTGATCAAACACCACATCAATGTGAATGGCATTGCCCCCGGCGTAGTGGATACCCCGATGTGGGAAGAGGTCGATGCGCTGTTCGCCCGCTACGAGAACCGCCCGCTGGGTGAGAAAAAGCGCTTAGTGGGCGAGTCGGTGCCCTTTGGCCGTATGGGGCTGCCGGAAGATCACACCGGCGCCGCCGTGTTTCTTGCCAGCCAGGATAGCGATTACGTTGTCGCCCAAACCCTGAACGTCGATGGCGGCAACTGGATGAGCTAAGACGCCCATGAGCCCTGATCTTGTTTCGTTAAGCCACCAACTACTGGATGCTGCCGACGGCAAGGCGCGCTGGATGGTTGCCCTGGCGGGGCCGCCGGGGGCAGGAAAATCCTACCGCAGCGCGCTGCTCTGTGAGGCGATCAACCAGCTGCGCCCTGGGCAGGCGGTGGTGGTGCCGATGGATGGCTACCACTTCGATAACGCCGTACTGGGCGATGAGCAGCTTCCTGTGAAAGGCGCGCCCCATACCTTCGATGTGGAGGGGTTGCATCATGATTTGACGCGCATCCGTCGTGTGGATAAGCCGGTCGCTGTACCGGTCTTTGATCGACCGCTGGATCTTGCCCGTGCCGGTGGGCGGCTCGTGACGCCAGAGCATCGCATCGTGATCGTGGAGGGCAACTACCTACTACTGGACCAAGACCCGTGGCGTTCACTGCACGCGCTGTTCGACTGGACGGTATTTATCGACGTGGACGATGCCGTGCTCGTGGAGCGGCTGGTGAACCGCTGGCTCTGTATGGGCCAAGACCGGACCGGTGCCCTCGAGCGTACCCACCAAAAAGACATGCTCAATGCCGCGCTGGTCAAAACCTGCAGCGTGACACCTGACCAGCGCTGGCGCTAGGACGCGCTTGCCTAACCCATAACCCGGAGAGTGACGATGACCCAGCTTAACAACCACAACATGGGTGCCCTCAGCGCGGCGGTCGAGACGCCAACCTATGATCGTCAGGCCGTGACGCCTGGCATCGTGCATATTGGCGTTGGTGGTTTTCATCGAGCCCATCAGGCCATGTACGTGGATGCGCTGATGAACCAGGGCGAAGCGCTGAATTGGGGCATTGTGGGCGTGGGGGTCATGCCCGGCGACAAGCGCATGCAGCAGGCCCTCGCTGCGCAAGACTACCTCTATACGCTGGTGGTCAAGCACCCTGACGGTGAGTATCAGCCTCGGGTGATTGGTAGCATGGTGAACTACCTGTTTGCCTCGGAAGACCCCGAGGCGGTCATCGAAACCATGGCCGACCCCGCCATCAAAATTGTCTCGCTCACCGTTACGGAGGGCGGCTACAACTTTCATCCGGTGTCCGGAGAATTCAACTTGGACGCCCCCCAGGTGCGCGACGATCTCGCCCACCCTGAGCGCCCCTCCACCAGCTTTGGCTTGGTGGTGGAAGCCCTGGTACGCCGCCGGGCACGGGGTATTGCATCGTTTACGGTGATGTCCTGCGATAACATTCAAGGCAACGGCGATGTCGCCAAGCGCATGTTCAGCGCCTACGCCCGCGCCCGCAGTGCGGAGCTGGGCGACTGGCTAGCCGCTGAGGTAGCGTTCCCCAACGCCATGGTGGACCGCATCACGCCAGTGACCGCGCCCACGGATATCGAAGAGCTCTCCCAGCGCTTTGGCGTGGAAGATGCCTGGCCCGTGGTGTGTGAGCCCTTTACCCAGTGGGTGTTGGAAGATCACTTCCCCTTGGGCCGCCCGGCGTTCGAGAAGGTCGGCGTTCAAGTTGTCGAGGATGTCGAACCGTACGAACTCATGAAGCTGCGCCTGCTCAATGCCAGCCATCAGGCGCTGACCTACTTTGGCTATTTGGCGGGCTACCGCTACGCCCATGAGGTGTGCCAAGACCCGCTGTTTGTCGAGTTCTTGCTCGGTTACATGCGCGAAGAGGGCACGCCGACGCTGGCCCCCGTGCCGGGGGTAGATCTAGAAACCTACCGGCTGACGCTGATCGAGCGCTTTGCGAACCCGCAAATCAGAGACACCTTGGCGCGGCTGTGCGCCGAAAGCTCGGATCGCATTCCTAAATGGTTAGTGCCGGTGATTCGCCAGCAGCTTGCCCAGGGCGGTGAGATTGAGCGCAGCGCCGCCGTGGTGGCCAGCTGGGCACGCTACGCCGAAGGCGTCGATGAGCAGGGTCAGTCCATTGAGATCGTGGACCGTTTGCGCGAGCCGTTAATGGCCATTGCCGCCAATAACCGCACCCATCCAGCGGCCTTCGTGGAAAACCGCGAGCTGTTTGGCGACTTGGCGGACCAGCCTCGTTTCCTTAACGCCTACCTGGAGGCACTGAAGTCGCTGCATGAACGAGGCGCACGGGCTACTCTTGAGGCTCTGGTCGCGTCCAAAGGAACGTTGTGATGTATATCGGGGTGGATTGCGGTACGCAAAGTACCAAAGTCGTGGTGGTTGATGTGGAGCGGGGCGTCATTCTGGGCGAGGGCAGCCGCCCGCATCGCCTGGATGAAGGGGAGCATGGCCGCCGGGAGCAGGCACCCGCGGAGTGGCTGGCGGCGCTCAAAGGCGCGTTCTTTCAAGCGATTGAGCGCGCCGGCATCGATGCCAAGCAGGTGCGCGGCATCGGCGTGTCTGGCCAGCAGCACGGCATGGTGGCACTCGATGCCGATGGCGTGCCGGTGTATCCCGCCAAGCTGTGGTGCGATACCGAAACCAGCGCTCAAAATAGCGCACTAGTGGAAACGCTGGGGGGCGAGGCGGGCTGCCTGGAGAAGCTGGGCCTGGTGCTGCAAACCGGCTACACCGCCTCAAAAGTGGCTTGGCTACGCAACCACCATCCGGATGCCTATCAGCGTATTGCCACACTCTTGCTGCCCCATGACTATCTAAACTTCTGGCTAACCGGCGAACGCGTGACCGAGGCAGGCGACGCCTCGGGCACTGGCTACTTCGATACCCGCGCCCAGTGCTGGCAGAAAGCGGTGTTTGCCGCCATTGCGCCGGAGCTCGACCCTGACCGTGTATTACCTCGGATTATTGACGCCCATGAACCAGCAGGCCGGGTGCGCCCGCTAGTGGCGCAGGAGCTGGGGCTGAGCGATAACGTGGTGGTCTCCTCCGGCGGTGGTGACAACATGATGGGGGCGATTGGCACCGGCAATATTACCCAAGGACTGGTCACGCTCAGCTTGGGCACCTCCGGCACGGTGTGCGCTTACTCGCCTAGTCCCGTGGTGTGTGACAGCGCCATGGTGGCGAATTTTTGCGCCAGCCACGGGGGGTGGTTGCCGCTGATTTGCACCATGAACGTGACCTCGGCAACGACTCGCGTGCGTGAACTGTTTGGGCTGGATTTGGCCGCCTTTAGCGAACAGGTCGCCAGCGCCCCGATTGGCGCTGAAGGTGTCACCGTATTGCCGTTTTTTAACGGCGAGCGGGTGCCCATGCTGCCCGATGCCGCCGGCGATTTTCTCGGGTTGACCAGCCTGAACATGACCCAGGCCAACCTCTGCCGAGGCGTAATGGAGGGCGCGACCTTTGGTCTACGCTATGGGCTGGAGCTGTTGGGTGAGCTTGCCGCAGGCACCAGCCAGATTCGGCTGATTGGCGGCGGGGCGAACAGCCCGGTGTGGCGGCAGATGGTGGCGGACATTACCCGTACCCAGGTGATCTGCCCCGAGATTACCGATGCCGCTGCGCTAGGGGCTGCCATTCAAGCGGCCTGGTGCGATCTACAGGCCGAGGGGGTCAGCCTGGCATCGCTCTGCGAGCGCCTAGTGCATCTGGATGCTGCCTCGCTGGCGGAGCCCGATGTCGAGCGTGTGGCGACCTATGAAGCGGCCTATCGGCGCTATTTGGCTGCGCTAGGGCAGCGCCATACGCTATAACCCCCCATTGCCTTCATGGTCGATGGCCCTGTAGCGTGATCTATTCAACCACGGTAACGCAGCGGAGAATGCCATGGAGGCGCGCTTACGCCATCTGCTCACGACTCACGATATAGCGCCAACCGGCGAACTAGAGCCGCTAAGCGGCGGCGACAGTGCAGCGGTGTACACGTTATCCACGCGCCAGGGGCGGGTGATCGTGAAGCACGACGATCCCGAGCGTCTTAGGGGCGAGGCAAAGGGCCTGCACGCCCTGGCCGGGGCCCATACCTCGCTCATCATTCCGGAAGTGCTCGGCCAGGCGGAAGGCTGGTTGGTGATAGAAGCCCTGGAGACTCAGCCCGCCAACCGGCAGGATGCGACCGCGCTAGGGGAGGGGCTTCGCCAGCTGCACGGCGTGATAGGCAGCTCCCATGGTTGGCATGAAGACAACGCCTGCGGATTGACCCCGCAGCCCAATGCGCCACTGGCCGATGGGCGGCAGTTCCAGCGCGAGCGGCGCCTGCTCCCTCTTTGCGAGGCTTGCTTTCAGCGTGGTTTACTCGATAGCGCGCTACGTCGCCGTATCGAGCAGCAGGCCGAACAGCTTGAGCGCTGGTTGCCGGACGGCCCCGGGAGTTTGCTTCACGGCGACCTATGGTCCGGCAATGTACTGACCACGCCCTGCGGGCCAGCGCTGATCGACCCGGCGATTTATCGCCACTACCCCGAGACCGACCTGGCCATGCTGACGCTGTTCGGCTCCCCCGGTGACGCGTTTTTCGAGGCTTACTGGAACGGCAACGCCCCGGCCGACTGGCCGAGGCGTGAGGCGCTGTTTCAGCTCTATCCGCTGCTCAACCACCTACTGCTGTTTGGCGTCAGCTACCGTGGCGGCGTCGAGCGCAGCGTCGCGCGGCTGGAGCACTACCAGGATTTATAGGGCAGGAATTTGCCGTTGAGGGTGAGCAGCACACGGTCGCCTTTCGGGTCTTCGACCTTATCCACCTCCATGGTGAAGTCGATGGCGCTCATGATGCCGTCGCCGAACTTCTCCTGCACCACGTCCTTGAGCGTTTCGCCGTACACGCCCACCACTTCGTAGAGCCGGTAGATGAACGGGTCTTGGGGAATCGCTTCATCCCACGCTTTGGTGGGGAAGGCCGTGAGTGCGGTAGCGACGTCGCCATCCACTTCGAGTACGTCGCAGAGTTTATGAGCGATATCGGCGCTGGCGCTGTTCATGCCGTAGCAGGCAGAGGCGACCCACACCGGCGACATGCCGACGGCGCTGGCAATGTCGTCCCAACTCAGTTTTTTGCGGGCCTTGGCAGCCAGCAGGGTATGACGCATTTCTAGCTTATCCATGACGGACCTCCTTGGGAGTGAACTTCACTAGGTTTTCTTGGGATTCGGTGGCAGGGGTTGCCGGGGTTGAAACCGTGGTGGCCTCGGCAGTCGCTAGTTGCACCGGGTTGACCGGTGTGGGATAGCGCAGGCCTTGGCCGTCGAACTCCTGGGTGCGCAGCTCGCCGGAGCGGTTCACCAGGAAGTCGACCAGGTAGTTACGAATCGTGTAGAAGTGCGGGTGTTTAACGATACTTGCCCGCTGGCGCGGCCGTGGCAGATCGATCTCCACCGCCTCGGCGATACGCGCCTGGGGGCCGTTGGTCATCAAAAAGATGCGGTCGGCCAGCAAGATCGCTTCGTCCACATCGTGGGTAATCATGAACACGGTTTGCTGATCCTGGCTCCAGATGTTGATCAGCTCGTCTTGAATGACGCCCCGGGTCAGCGCATCCAGCGCGCCAAACGGCTCATCCAACAGCAGCAGTTTGGGCTTGGTGGCAAACGCCCGGGCGATGCTCACCCGTTGACGCATACCGCCAGAGAGCTGGGAGGGCTTGCGGTCCACCACTTCTTTCAAGCCGACCATGTCCAGGTACTTCATGCTGTGGTCGGTAACTTCTCGATCGCTCCACGTTTTCCACCGGGCGCGTACGCCAAAGCGAACGTTTTCAAGCGCGGTTAGCCAGGGCAGCAGGCTGTAGTTTTGGAACACCACGCCGCGCTCGAGGCCTGGGCCGCTGATCTCTTTGTTCTCCATCACCAAGGACCCTTCGGAGAACTGATCCAGCCCGGCGAGCGCGTTCATGATGGTGGATTTACCGCAGCCAGAGTGGCCGATGATGCACACGAATTCGCCTTTCTCGAGCTGAAAACTGATGTTCTCGAACACCGTCAGCGGTTCGGCTTCTTTACTGGCACTTGGGAAGCGCTTGGCAGCTTTCTGTACCTCTACGAACGCATGACTCATGGTCGGCTCCTTATTCGGCGTAAGTGACGAAGCGGGCAATATAGGCAAGCGACATATCCAGCAGCATGCCCACCACGCCGATCATTAGGATGGAAAAGATCACGCTGGTCAGGTCGAGGTTGTTCCACTCGTTCCAGACGTAGTAGCCAATGCCCGTACCGCCCACCAGCATCTCGGCGGCCACGATGACCAGCCAGGCGATGCCGATGGAGATCCGCATACCGGTCAGAATGGTGGGCGCTGCCGCAGGTAGAATGACCTTGAAGGCCGTTTGCAGCGACGACAGCTCGTGGGTGCGGGCCACGTTCACCCAGTCGTTGCGTACGCCCGCCACGCCAAAGGCCGTGTTGAGCAGCATGGGCCAAATGGAGCAGATAAAGATCACGAAGATGGCGGAGGCTTCGGAATCGCGAATGATGAACAGTGCCAGCGGCATCCAGGCCAGCGGGGAGATGGGCCGCAACACCTGAATGAACGGGTTGAGCGCTCTGTACGCCAGCGGCGACATGCCAATCAAAAAGCCAATGGGAATCGCCACCAGCGCGGCCAGCAAATAGCCGCTGAGCACGCGATACAGCGAATAGCCCAGCTGAATGCCAATGCCTTTATCGTTGGGGCCTGCATCATAAAAAGGGTTCGAAAGCTCTTGCCACGCTTTGACGGCGATTTCTGAAGGTGGCGGTACTTTAGCGCTCTCATCGGCCCCGGCCAGCAGCTGCTCGTATTCGCTCAGCTCGGCACCTCCCCCCATGAGCGGGGATTGATTCAACCCTTCCCAGATGCCCAGACCCACGACCAGCAACATGATGGCAAGAATCGTGGCGCGAACGTTTAGGCTCAATTTCCACTCGGTAGTGGTGCGGTCCATGGTTAACCCCTCCGAATGGCGAAGCTGTCGACGTACGCTTCGGGCTGGGTGTAATCAAAGGTCTTGCCCATGATTTGGTAGTTGCGGGCGGTCTCTTCGGGCGCTTCATAGCCCAGCTCGCGCATCACGGTCTGCGCATCGGTAGCCAGATACACGTCCCGAGCGATCTGCTGATAATCCACGTCGCCTTCGATATAGCCCCAGCGCTTCATCTGCGTCAGGATCCAGACCGCCATGGAGTGCCAGGGGAAGGGGTCGAAATCGATGCGGTCGGGCACGTTCTGTACGCCGCCCAAACCGTCGGCAAAGCGCCCGGTGAGTACTTGCTCTATGACCGTGACCGGCTGGTTCAGGTAATTCGTCGGAGCAATGGCTTCGGCAATCTCTGAGCGGTTGGCAGGGTCGGAGGAGTACTGTGTCGCGTCGATAATCGCGCGAAGCAAAGCGCCGTAGGTGTTCGGGTTCTCGCGGGCAAAGCGGGCGCTGGTGGCAAAGGCGCAGCAGGGGTGTCCGTCCCAAATCTCTTTGGTCAGCAGATGAATGAAGCCGATGCGTTCGAATACCGCGCGCTGGTTGAAGGGGTCGGGTGATAAGAAGCCGTCGATGTTGCCTGCCCGCAGGTTGGCGACCATCTCGGGCGGCGGAATCACGCGAATTTGAATATCTTGATCCGGATCCAAGCCGTGCTCGGCGACATAGTAGCGCAGTAGGAAGTTGTGCATGGAGTACTCGAACGGTACGCCAAAGGTAAAGCCTTTCCACTGCTGCGGATCGCGCTTATCCAGGTGGTCGTTATGTAGCACGATGGCCTGACCGTTGATGTTTTCTACCGCTGGCATGATGAATGGCTCGGGCGTGGAACCCGCACCGAGGGTCATGGCCAATGGCATGGGCGTTAGCATGTGCGCCGCGTCGTATTCGCGGTTAAGGGATTTATCCCGCGCCACTGCCCACCCCGCGGTTTTGATGACCGAGACATCCAGGCCGTAGCGCTCATAAAAACCCATGGGGTGGGCCATGATGATGGGGGTAGCGCAGGTAATGGGAACGAAGCCCACATTAAGCTGGGTTTTCTCGAGCGGACCTAAACTCTCTTTGACGGCGGCTTTGATCGAATCTAGGGGGAACAGGCTCGCTAACGCCGCGGCGGCCGTGCCGCCACCCACCAGCTTCATGAACTGACGGCGGTGCATGTCGCTATGGCCAAACATGCCGCGTATTAAGGCGCTTTCGACCACTCGATCCATAACGTCATCGGCGCTGCTTGGCGTTAACGATGGTGCCACTGCGTTTGTCTGATGCGGGGACCTAGCGCTGTTGGGTTGGGAGGGGGAGCACTGATGGCAATCGCACTGTCGTCCGTGAATCAGTGATTGGCGATGATCGAACGGGTTGCCAAGACTGCTGGGGTCGTTGTTCTCTTTCATGGACGTTCACCTCACAGGAGCAAAAGGGGTTTAAGCTGCGCCGTCTTGGTGCGTAACGATTCCCTGCGGCGCTATGTCCATAGATAGCGACTTATATGCCAAAACGAGTTTTTCTGATGTTTTTGTCGATGAGTCATAGGGTTACTGGTGTGAGAAGGCAGTCGCTGAGTCAACGAATTCGTCACGATTTTTCGTCAATGACGATATTTCGTTGTTTAAATAACGAAAATTCGTGATTGGCCCGCTGTTTGTATGGAAAGAGAGTCGTCCAGCTGGCTGCCAAGGAGCCTGTGATGCGTGGCACTTCCCACTCCTCGATCATCGAAACGCCCTTAACGCATATGGCCAGCCATACGCCGCTGGCCATGATCATCGTCGATCCGCTTAGCGATTCCCTGATCGATGCCAACCCTGCCGCCTGCCACTTGCTGCTCCTAGCGCGTGATCAAACCCTCACCACCCCCTTCAGTCACCGCTTGAGCGCCTCACTGCCGCTATGGGTCAGCTTTACCGACGAGGTACTAACGACCGGGCAAGGGTGGTCGGATGATTTAGTGCTGCTGGATAGCGCCCGCCAACCTCGTCGTGTCGAAGTCTATGGCCAACGCTTGCAGAGCGAATCGCAGCTATTGTTGACGTTGATCGATCGCAACAAGGCCGAACAGCGTCGTGCCAAGGCCGAGCTTAGCCGACAGCACCGGCAAGGGGAGGTGGGCTGGCAGCGGGTCGAGCAGGTGTTCGAGCGTATCGAAAAGCAGAACCAGCTGATTCTCAGCGCGGCCGGGGAGGGCATTTACGGCCTGGATGCCGATGGCAAAACCACCTTCGTCAATCCGGCCGCCGAGCGCATTCTTGGCTGGAGTACGGAGGATATGGTGGGCCACGATGCGCATCTGATGTTTCATCATACCCACGCCGATGGCAGCCACTTCCCCGTCCAGCAGTGCCCTATCCATGCCTCGTTTAGTGATGGTCAAGTGCACCATGTGGATGACGAAGTGTTCTGGCATAAAAATGGCGAGGCCATTCCCGTGGAGTACACCAGCACGCCGATTTTCGAAATGGGCCGATTAGTGGGAGCGGTGGTCCTGTTTCGCGATATTCGCGAGCGTAAACGTGCCGAGCAGCAGCTACGCGATGCGCTAGAAGAGGTGGAGTCGCTCAAACGCCGCTTGGAGCTAGAGAACCAGTATCTGCAAGAAGAGATCAAAGCCGAAGTGAACCACCGCAATATCGTCGGCAACAGCCCGGCGGTGGCCAAGCTGACTCAGCAGATTGCCATGGTCGCGCCGACCAGCGCTAACGTGCTGATTAGCGGCGAGTCAGGTACTGGCAAAGAACTGATTGCCCGGGCAATTCACGCAGGTAGTACTCGCAGCGACCGGCCGTTGATCCGCGTGAACTGTGCCGCGATTCCCCGCGACCTCTTCGAGAGTGAGTTCTTCGGTCACGTGAAAGGCGCCTTTACCGGCGCGGTGCAAGACCGTCCGGGACGCTTTGAATTGGCCCATGGCGGCACGCTGTTCCTGGATGAAGTAGGGGAAATCCCATTAGAGCTGCAGAGCAAGCTGCTGCGCGTATTGCAGGATCAGCAGTTCGAGCGGGTGGGGGATAACCGTACCCGCGAAGTGGATGTGCGGGTGATTGCGGCGACCAATCGTGAGTTAAAAGAGATGATCGATGCCGGGCAGTTTCGCGAGGATCTCTACTTCCGATTGAACGTCTTTCCCATCGACTCCGTTCCACTGCGCAAACGCATCGAAGACGTGCCGCTGCTGGCCCGCCACTTCTTGCATCGCGCCTGCCTGAAGTTCAACAAACCTGGGGTACGAATACCGCCTGCGCAACTTGATGTCCTCACGCGTTATCCCTGGCCCGGCAATATTCGCGAGTTGGAGAACGTCATCGAGCGTCAGGTAATCGTGACGCAAGATCAGCGGCTCTCTTTCGATGACCTTTTGTTGGTAGAGCCACTATCTCGTCACACGGCGTTCAACGAAACGTCGCACGATAGTAGCGAGTTGCCCGACCACCTGCTCACCGAGCAAGCGCTGTGCCATCAGCAGCGGTGCAATGCACTAAAAGCGTTGAAAGCCGCAAACGGAAAGGTGTCTGGGGCGGGAGGAGCGGCTGAGCTGTTGGGCATGAAGCCCACCACCCTCACTTCGCGACTGCAAAAATGGGGCATCGATCCTCGGCAATATCGCAGACGCCAGCGCAAAAGTACGTCAGCCAACGATGCTTTGGACTAAGGTTAGGGAGGATCTGCTTGACATCCGTTTGTACACACAAATCAGGCAACTTCAAGTCTAGCATACATACATGAATGTAACTATAATGCCACTCTTTCATAATGGTGCTCTGCTGCGCCGTCTTACGTTGACACCTAGAGGCAATCCCATGCGACTAGCACACTGGGCAGTCAATGCCCCCTTCCGCCCCCTATTGTTGGCAGTACTCACGGCGTCCTTTATCGCGCCCGCCCAAGCGGCCGATTTGGTGACCATTACCCGTGACGCGCTGAATAACAATGCGGCTCTGGCCTCTGCGCGGTCTGAGTTTTCAAGCGTCGAAGCGGCGCGTGACGTCGCCCGCGGTGGACTGCTGCCTCAAGTGAACGCCTCTGGCAGCGCTGTGCATAACGAGCAGTTCGAGAGTCAAGGCTCGGCCCGTGGTGCCGGTACCGGAGCAGGGGCTAATGCGGGTGTCGGCGTCAGTGACGATAGCTACAACACGGTCTCTTTGACGTTAGAAGCCACCCAGGCTCTATTCAATGCGGTGACACGGCAGGAAGTCACTCAGGCAGAGCGTCAGATCGATCAGCAGGTCTATCTGCTGGCCGCCACCGAGCAGCAGCTGTTGATCGATGTGGCCAGTGCCTACTTCGATATTCTACGCGCTCATGAAGTGTTGGAAGCACGGTTAGCGCAGGAGCGTGCTATCGGCCGTCAGCTAGAGCAGGCCCGTGAGCAGTTCGAGGTCGGTTTGATTGCGATTACCGAAGTCGAGGAGGCGCGGGCGAGCTTCGATCAATCTCGCGCCGATCGCATTGCTGCCGAGAGCAACCTGCAAGTAGCGTTTGAAGTGCTGGAGCAGCTTACCGGCCAGCGTTATGCCAGCATCGAAGCCCTGGGCGATAGTATGCCCATCGCGCTGCCGACGCCCACCGACCGTGATTACTGGGTCGAACAGTCACTGGAGCGCAACCCCCAGGTACTTGCCCAGCAGGCGGGTATCGAAGTTTCTCGTGTGGGAGTAGAGCTGGCCCGTGCTGGTCGTTTGCCCACCGTGCAAGCGTTCGCCAACTATCAGTACGCCGACAGCGACAGCGAATTAGTGAGCGGTTACGACACTTCCGCTCAGGTCGGTGTTTCGGCGAACGTGCCGATCTATACCGGTGGCAGCACCAGCGCCAGCATTCGACAAGGCACTTTCCAATTGGAGAGCAGCCAGTACGACTTCGAGTCTCAGCGCCGCACTACGATTCAACAGGTTCGCTCGCTCTATACCCAGGTCAGCAACAACGTCGAAACGGTCGAAGCGCGCCAGCAGGCCATCGTGTCCAACCGCAGCGCGCTGGAAGCGACCCGCGCGGGTTACGAAGTGGGTACGCGCAATATCGTCGACGTGCTCAATGCCGAGCAAAACCTCTATAACGCCATCGCCAATTATGCCGAGGCGCGTTACGACTATGTCGTGAATCTGCTGTCGCTGCGTCAGCAGGCAGGGCTGCTCGATGTCGAGGCCATCGAAGAAGTGAACGCGTGGCTCACCGGCGAGGACATCCACTTTATTCTACCGGAAAGCAATGAGCCCGACGCGTATCAGCGTGCAATGGATATTGGTGCACCGCCCACTCCAGGTGCTTGACGTACGCTGCGCATGCCTTCTTGGCGGTCGGTCAATGTTTAGAAAAATGAATGGGAATTCGACGCATGAAAAGAGTGATTCACTCAGGTAGAGCGAGTCTAGTGACGCTGATCGCCGCGTTAGCGCTCACGGCGTGTGGCCAGGAGCAGCCACAAGAGCAGCAAAGCCAGCAGCAGGAAGCGCCGCCCCACCCGGTGGAGGTCACTGAGATAGCGCGTCGGGACATACCGCTGGATAAATCCTACCCCTCGCTGTTGCGCAGCGATAGTGAAGTGACGCTCGTGGCACGCGTCAGCGGCTTTTTGGAAGAGCGCCACTTCGAACCTGGTCAAATGGTCGAGCAGGGCGATCGTCTGTATACCATCGAGCCCGATCTGTATCAGGCGACCGTCAACCAGCGGGAAGCCGACCTGCAAAGCGCCCGCGCCGAGCTGGCCCGTGCCCAGCGCGATGCTCAGCGTTTCGAGCAGCTGCTGAGCCAAAACTCCGTTAGCCGCCAGCAGTACGATCAAGCGCTTGCCGAGCAGCGCGTGGCGCAGGCCAACGTTGCCCAGGCGGAGGCGGCACTGACCAGCGCCAACCTGGACTTAGGCTACTCCAACGTGACGGCACCGGTATCCGGCATGATCAGCTTGAGCCAGATCAACGTCGGCAACTTGGTGACGTCGGGCACCGAGCTTGCCACGATCACGCCGCTGGATCCGCTGGAAGTGCGCTTCCAGTTGCCCCAGCGTGATGCCTTCGAGCTGCGTCGCCAGCTCGGCAGCGACGGCGATGCTTCCCAAATCACCGCTCGCCTGCGGGTGCCTGGGTTGGATGGTAGCGAAGGCAGCGAGCTGGAAGGTCGCCTGGACTTCCTCGGTTCCCGCGTGGATACCGGCACCAGCACCGTGCAGGCCTCGGCGACCTTTGCCAATCCCGATGGCGCAGTGCTGCCAGGCCAATTCGTGCGCGTGCGTATCGAAGGCTTGAAGCGCTTCGGCGTGCTGGCCGTGCCAGAAATTGCCGTCACGCAAGGCTTGATGGGGCCTTTGGTATACGTGCTGGATGACGAGAACAAAGCCCGGGAGCGCACCGTTCAGTTGGGTGAAGTCGCAGGCCCATGGCAAATCATCCGCGATGGTCTGGAGCCTGGTGATCGCGTGGTCGTCGGTGATCCTGCCGGTCTGGAAGCGGGGGTCTTGATCGATCCTCAGCCGTTTAGCGGCAGCGCGACTGAGGTAGTGGAAGAAGCGATGCAGGAAGATGCCCAGGAAGAAGCGCAAGCCGCTGAGGCAATGCAGCAAGCCGACGGCGCGCAACCCGCTGCTGAAGGGGAAGAGGGCGCGCAATAATGAATTTCTCTAACTTCTTTATCAGTCGTCCGATTTTTGCCACGGTACTGGCAATCATCGTCACGCTGGTAGGTGTGATGGCCATGCGGGTCCTGCCGATCGAGCAGTACCCCAGCGTGGTGCCGCCCACGGTATCGGTACAGGCCCAGTTTCCAGGGGCGGATGCCGAAACCGTAGCGCAAACGGTGGCGGCCCCGCTCGCCGAGGCGATTAACGGCGTCGAGGACATGCTCTACATGACCTCCAATAGCGCCGATAACGGCACCATGAGTCTGAGTGTAGCGTTCAATATCGGCACGGATGGCGATATCAACACGATCAACGTCAACAACCGTGTGCAGGGGGCGCTATCGCAGCTACCGGAGGCCGTGCAGTCCCAGGGGGTCACCGTCGAACTGCGCTCAGACTCCATTTTGATGCTGGTGGCGCTGACCTCGCAAAGCGGGGATTACGATAAGATCTACATGCAGAACTACGCCACGCTCAACATTCTGGATGAGCTTCGCCAAGTGCCAGGGGTGGGTAACGCCGAGGTGCTCGGCGGCGGTGAGTTCGCCATGCGGATATGGATGGACCCCGACAAGCTGGCGCAATACGACCTCACGCCCAGCGAAGTGGCTAGCGCCATTCGTGCTCAGAACACCGAAATTCCCGCTGGTAACCTGGCCGCGACGCCGCAAAGCGACCCGCGCGCCTATACCTACACGATCACCGCCGGTGGACGACTCACTAGCACCGATGATTTCCGTGAGATTTTCCTTCGCACCAACCCCGATGGCTCGTCGCTGCGCCTACAAGACGTAGCGCGTATCGAACTGGGCGCCTCGTTCTATGGCGTCGACGCACGATTGAACGGCGACGCCATGACGCCGATCATCATCAATCAGCAGCCGGGGGCCAACGCGCTGGAAACCGCCGAGGCGGTGCGTGCCACCATGGAAGAGCTGGCCGGGCGGTTCCCGCCAGGGCTCGAGTACGTCACTCCCTACGATACGACGCTGTTCATCGATGCCTCGGTAGAAACGGTGATCAAGACGTTCATCGAAGCGTTTCTGATCGTCATCGTGATCCTGTTCATCTTCCTGCAGAACTGGCGCTTTACCGTGATCGCCATGTCGGTGGTGCCGGTGTCGGTGATCGGTACCTTCGCAGGCTTTTATCTGTTCGATTTCTCGATCAACCTGCTGACGCTATTTGCCCTGGTGCTGTCGATAGGCATCGTGGTGGATGACGCCATACTGGTGGTCGAGAACGTCGAGAGGGTTCTTAGCGAAGAGGACGACATCAGCGTTCGTGAGGCGACGATCCGAGCCATGAAGGAAGTCGGTGGGCCGGTCATTGCGACCTCGCTGATCATGGCGGCGGTATTCGTACCGGTCGCTTTCTTGGGAGGCTTCACCGGGCAGATCTATCAGCAGTTCGCGATTACCGTAGCCATCTCGGTGGCGCTGTCGGCGCTGATGGCGTTGACCTTCACCCCCGCCCTGTCGGCGATCTTCATCAAGCACAACTTGCACAAAACCAAGCAATCGGCGTTCAAGCGTGCCATTACCACGCCGCTGCGGCTGTTCGACCGCTTCTTTGCGGGCTTCACCGCGGTGTACATGTGGGTGGTGAAGAAGCTGGTGCGTTTCTGGGTGCTGGCGCTGGCGTTGACCGTGGCGGTGGGCGCAGGCTCTTATTGGCTCTACGCCAATACGCCCTCGACGCTGGTGCCAGAAACCGACCAGGGGATCGTCTTGGCAAGTATCTCTTTGCCGGATGCGGCCTCGCTGAGTCGTACTCAAGCGTACATGGCCGAGTTGAGCGAGCAGATCGAAGCCATCCCTGGTGTCGAGTACTCCTCAGCTGTGGCGGGTTACGACATTCTCTCCAGTGCGGTGAATACCGCACGCGGCATCATGTTCATCAACATGAAGCCATGGGCAGAGCGTGAACTCACCGCTAACGAACTGGTCGGCCGCATCATGCAACTGGGTGCCAGTATCGATGGCGGTTCGGCGATGGCCTTCAACGTGCCGCCGATCATGGGGCTTTCCACGACCGGTGGCTTCACCGGCTATTTGCAGTCGTTCGACGGAGCGTCCACGCGGGAGCTGTATGAAGCTTCGTTGCAAATCATGCAGGCGGCGAACCAGCACCCGGTGCTGAACCGTGTGTTCACCACGTTCAACGTGAACGTGCCTTCGTACCGGGCGGAGATCGACCAGCAAAAAGCGCTCAGCTACGGCGTTGCGCTGGAGAACATCAATTCGGCGCTGGCGAACACCTTTGGTAATGGGTTTGTGAATTACTTTAGCTACCAAAACCGCAACTTCCAGGTGTACTTACAGAACGAGGACGAGTTCCGTAAAACACCGGAAGACGTCAACAACGTCTACGTGCGCGGCGGTAATGGCGAGCGTATTCCACTCTCTGAGTTCGTCACGCTAGAGCGTCAAACGGGACCTGCGGTGGTGTCGCGTTTTGGGGTCTACGCGGGGGCGCAATTCCAGGGTAACCCGGCACCCGGCTACAGCTCGGCCCAAGCCATCGAGGCCATGGAAGAAGTGGTGCAAGAGACGCTGGGCGATAACTGGGGCATGGGCTGGACCGGAACGGCGTATCAGGAGTCCAACCTGGGTAATACCGCCACGCTGGCCATCGTGTTCGGTATCTTGATGGTGTTCTTGATTCTGGCGGCACAGTACGAAAGCTGGTCGTTGCCGTTGGCGGTTCTCACCGCTACACCTTTCGCCTTCCTGGGCGGCATCGCGGGTATCGTGCTACGCGGATTGGATACCAGTGTCTACGTGCAGATCGGCATGCTGGTGGTGGTCGGCCTGGCGGCGAAGAACGCCATCTTGATCGTCGAGTTTGCCGAGCTGCAGCGTAAAGAGCAGGGTAAGTCGATTCGTGAAGCTGCGGTGACCGCAGCAGAGCTGCGCTTCCGTCCGATCGTCATGACCTCATTGGCGTTCATTTTCGGCACGTTACCGTTGGCGCTGGCCACCGGTGCCAGTGACGTGAGCAGTCACCACATTGGTACTACGGTAGCGGTGGGTATGGCCTCCGTGGCGGTGTTGGGAAGTCTCTTCATTCCCAGTTTCTACGCCATGATCGCGTCGGTCTCGGATTGGCTCTATCGTAAGCGCCATCCGAACGGCAACCGCCAATCGCAGGCGGAACTTGGCCACGATAACGGTTAATGTATCTGGCTTGACTGACGACGGGCGCCCTTTTCAGGGCGCCCGTTTTTTTGCCACCGATCCGATTGCCCCTCGACCCTGGCGCTTCATAAGCCAATGAGATGAGCTACGCTAGTAGTGACCCCGTTTTTAGCTTGTACTAATAAACGCCAATAATCAGAGCGTGGGTCAGGCGCAAACAAGACTGGGTACGCCCAGAGGAGGACACGCCATGCAAACGCTTATCTCTGCTGCGCTGCAGTTTCCTACCGTCGTGTTTAGTTTTTTGCTGGCGCTAATGGCGCTCTACTGGCTGCTGGTACTCATTCGACTAGCCCCTCTAGAGCTTTTCGAGCGCGACAGCTTACGCGATGATCATATGGCCAGCACCTTGGTCTCGCTTGGGTTTGCCGGGGTACCCGCGACGCTGGCGCTCAGCTTCTTGATGCTCATTGCCGGTGCGTTATCACTAGCCGTCGAGCTGCTCGCTCTGCGATGGATGCCGCTTGGATTGCTCAGGGTGCCGGTCGGGGTGTTGGTCGTGTGGGCTGCGCTCGCGGTAGCTTCCCCCATCGCTGCCGCTTTATGCCATGCGCTGCAGCGTGCGCTGCACCGTTATCAACCCTTCAAACGTCGCTGTCTGCTGGGCGCTACCGTCGTGGTGGCAGAGCGCCAAAACGACGAATCTGCCAGCGCTACGCTGCTCAATGAGCCCAACAGTACGGTCATATTGCACTGTAAAGCCGGGGACTGCCCGCAGCCGGGTGAACGCCGTGTGTTGGTGAAGTATCTAGCCAAGGAAGGGGCATACCGCAGCGTGCTAGAGCAGCACTATCTGGATACACGGGTGCGTATCAATAAGCTTCGTTTGCAGCACAAGCAGCATCCTAACGGATACTCCACCTAACGGCTGCCTTCAGCGATGAAACCAGCGCTGCCACTGTCTCGTCAGCCAGCTCAATAGGGTGGGCGCAGCGGTGGCGGCACGTTCGCGATGTGTGCGTGCAGGCGCGTCGAGGAAGTGGCGTATGGGCGTAACCTGTTCGGGCGTGTTGAGCATCGGAGCGTGGCCGCATCCTGTGACGGTCAAGGTCGTCAAGGTAGGCTGGACCTCGGCCATCTTGGGTAGCGTCTCGGCATCCAATAGGGTCGATGTCTCTCCGCGAATCACCATCAGCGGGCAGCGAATGTTGGCCCAGTCGGCCCAGGTGTCTCTGGGTGTGTCGTGGATAAACTGTTCGCCGATACGCGGGTCGAAGTGGTAGGTCCAACTGCCGTCGGGCAGGCGGCGAGCGCTGTTCAAGGCCAGCTCTCGCCACTCCTCCTCGCAGGTGATACCAAAACTGGCGTAATGCTCGGTAAGTTCTGCTTTTAAGTCGGCAAAGTTGTTGAACCGATGCGTCACGCCAAAGTAGCTCGACAAGGCGATCAGCCCCTCTTTATTCAGCTCGGGCCCCACGTCGTTGAGTATCAGCCGTGAAATGCGCGAGCGGTGCTGTGCGTCTGCTGCGATCAACATGCCCAGCAGGCCGCCCATGGACGTCCCCAGCCAGTCCACCTGATCGAGCTCGTAATGATCCAGCAACGCAACGGCAATGGTGATGTAGTGACTGTAGAGATAGTCATGGGCGGGAAACAGCGACCAGCTGGAGAGTCCGCGACCCGGAGTGTCTGGGGCGATGATGCGCCACTCGCTGCCCAGCTCTCTCGCCAGGGCGGCGAAGTCACCGCCGTGGCGGGCAAGCCCGTGCCAAGCGATCAGAGTGCGCGTTGCTTTTGGGTTCCAAATGCGTACGGCCACGTCCAACTCGCGCACGCGGATAAATTCCAAAGCATCCATACTGGGCTCCTTTCATGAGATAGCTCCAGTATAGGCGATTTGCTGCAGTGCAACAGAGAGGGGAGTCACCTCAGCGGTGGAGCATGGCCATTAAAGCGTCAATCAACTCTCCGCCGCGCTCGCGTAGGGAAAACGCATCGGGATTACGTAGCCAGTCGTGAAACAGGCCGCCAAGAGTAGCCTGCATGAGCCTCGTGGCAATCTCCGGTGTTATATCATCGCGTAATAGCTGCTGCTGTTGGGCGAGCTGAAACACCAGAAGCATCTCGTCGAAGCATTCTTCGGCAATTTCATCCTGCATTTCGATGGGATTGATGTCGCTAAAGAACTCACAGCGATGCAGCAGAATCGATAGGATGCGCTGGTGAGAGGGCTGCTCCAAACGGTTCAGGCCCGCATGGCAGGCAAGACGGATGGCATCGAGTGGTGACACCGTGGGGTCGGCGTTATTAACCTCTTCCATCAACGACTGAAATGGCATGCGCACCCGCTGTACCAGCGCCATGAAGAGGTCACCCTTGTTTTTGAAGTGCCAATAAACGGCACCTCGGGTAAGGCCAGCATGGCGAGCAATTTGCTCCAATGACGTGCGCGCAACGCCTTTTGCGAAAAACACCTCTTCAGCAGCATCCAACAGCGCTTCGCGAGTTGCAGCAGCCTCCGCTTTGGTTTTTCTTGCCATGAAACCATTACCTCACTCTCGATACACAATGGCGTTATTTTATCTGATGTGGTGCCTTTTTACATTCAAAACTGTATGGATAATGGGTATAAGTTGATAATCTAGGTTATCAAGCACGTTACTTAATGGTTGAAAACGGATATGATTTCATTTTAAAACACTGTTTTAAAACCTTTCAAAGCCCTGGTGCCACTTAGAAATGGCGTATCAGGCTATGTCTCCCTGCATGTATAAGGAATGGCCATGGCGCGAGCTCCTTTCTCCCTAGCTGGGCATACCGTGATGCCTGGGCAACGTTTACAGATCGACGTGCCGGTGGCGCGCCTGTATACCCATACGCCGCTGCATATTCCGGTCGAAGTGGTTCATGGCCGCAAAGAGGGGCCGGTAATGTTAGTGTGTGGAGGGATTCATGGCGATGAGATCAATGGTGTGGAGATCGTCCGCCGTTTGCTGCGCTCGAAGACGATCAATAGCCTGCGTGGTACGCTGATTGCGGTGCCGGTGGTCAATGTTTTCGGCTTTCTCCAACAGACGCGTTACCTGCCTGACCGTCGCGACTTGAACCGCTGTTTCCCTGGTAGCGAAAAAGGTTCGCTGGGCGGCCGAATCGCGGCGCTGTTTCGCGATGAGATCGTCGATCACGCCACCCATATCATTGACCTGCATACCGGCGCCATTCACCGCACGAACTTGCCGCAAATCCGTGCACAGCTAAGTACGGGCAGCGAAACCGAGCGCATGGCAGACGCCTTTGGTGCGCCGGTTATTTTGAATGCGGAACTACGCGAAGGCAGCCTGCGTCATTACGCCCAAAGCCGCGGTATTCCGGTGCTCACCTATGAGGCGGGTGAAGCGCTGCGCTTCGATGAATGGGCCATTGTCCCAGGGGTGCAAGGCGTGCTGCGCGTCATGCGCCGCTTGGGCATGCTCACAGGCGAGCAGCGTCGCCGTGCCCCGGCTCCGGCCGAACTGGCCAATGGCTCAAGCTGGGCGCGCGCACCCATCGACGGCATCTTGCGCCCCAAGGTGCGCTTGGGGGCGCGAGTGGCCAAAGGCGAGGTGCTTGGCAAAGTGGCAGATCCATTCGGCAACGATGAAGACGAAGTGCGCGCCATGGCGGACGGCATCGTCATCGGCATGAGCCGCTTACCGCTTGCCAACGAAGGAGAGGCGCTTTACCACATTGCCCGTTTCGATGAGATCGAAGAAGCCGAGACGGCCATCGAAAGCTTTCAGTCCAGCCTGACGCCTCCACCAGACGCGCTGTATTGACGTTACCTCGATAGTTAACAGCTATTAAAGCAATAGCCCTATAACCAGCGCCATGGATGGCGCGATGCTGGCTTGTTGACTATACCTGTGTGGATGCCGTTTTAGCTTACGTTAAAAAGCAGTAGCGGTGATTTCCAGTGGTACAGACCGTGCCATGTCGAGTGTGACAAGGAGGAAGAGCAATGAGTAGTGGTAGCCAGCATCCCACCACCAATGAAGCAGGTATTCCGGTAGCGAGCGATGAGCATTCGCTGTCGGTAGGCGCGGATGGTCCGATCGTGATGCACGATCACTACCTGATGGAGCAAATGGCGGCGTTTAACCGGGAAATGATTCCCGACCGGCAGCCCCATGCGAAAGGCAGTGGCGCTTTTGGTCACTTCGAAGTCACTCAAGACGTTAGCCAATACACCAAAGCAAAATTTCTGCAGCCAGGCACGAAGACCGATGTCCTCATTCGCTTTTCCACCGTAGCAGGGGAGAGCGGTAGCCCGGATACATGGCGCGATCCGCGCGGCTTCTCGATCAAGTTCTACACCGAAGAAGGTAACTTCGACATGGTGGGTAACAACACCCCCGTGTTCTTTGTACGCGACCCAATGAAGTTCCAGCACTTCATCCATTCTCAAAAGCGCCGCGCCGATAATGGCCTGCGCGATCACGACATGCAGTGGGATTTTTGGACGCTGGTGCCTGAATCTGCTCACCAAGTGGCTTGGCTCATGGGCGACCGCGGCGTTCCCGCCACCTGGCGGCACATGAACGGCTACTCCAGCCACACCTATATGTGGGTAAACGATGAGGGCGAACGGTTCTGGGTGAAGTACCACTTCAAAACCGATCAAGGCATCAAATGCATGACTCAAGAGCAGGCCGACCAGATGGCCGGTAGCGATGCGGATTACCACCGCCGCGACCTGTTCGAGGCCATCAAGCGCGGCGATTACCCCACCTGGACGTTGCACATGCAGATCATGCCGTTCGAGGATGCCAAGATCTATCGCGTTAATCCCTTCGATCTTACCAAAGTGTGGTCACACAAAGATTACCCCTTGATCGAAGTGGGTAAACTGACGCTCGACCGTAACCCTACCGATTTCCATAGCGAAATCGAGCAGGCCGCGTTCGAACCCAACAACATGGTGCCCGGCACCGGGCTGTCGCCGGATAAAATGCTGCTGGCTCGCTCCATTTCCTATGCGGATGCCCACCGCGCACGGTTAGGGGTAAACTACAAGCATATCCCCGTGAATACCCCCAAATGCCCTGTGCATAGCTATGGTCAGGGTGGCGCCATGCGCATTCGCCACGCCACTGATCCTGTCTACACCCCCAATAGCAAAGGCGGCCCCAAAGCAGATGGGCAGCGCTACCCGGAAGATGCGGTGTGGTCGACGGATGGGCAATTCGTACGCGCCGCGTACACGCTGCGCAAAGATGACGACGACTGGAGCCAAGCGCACACCCTGGTGCGTGAGGTGATGGACGATGCCCAGCGTGACCGGTTGGTTTCCAACGTGGTGGGGCACCTTTCCGGTGGCGTCACCGAGCCGGTGTTGGAGCGCGCGTTTGAGTATTGGCGCAACATCGACCAAGAGGTGGGCGAGCGTATCGAGCAAGGCGTTCGCGCGCAGTAGCCCCGTAAACGACAACGCCCAACGATAACATCGTTGGGCGTTAGCTAAACTGTCAGCCCATTGGCCCGGGCACCATTTAGCATGTCTGATTTATTTCCCCTAATACTTGGCTATTACCTAATCCTGGCAATATCACGTGCTGGCGGGTTGCCAAACATGCGTGCATATTCGCGGCTGAACTGCGAGGGGCTTTCGTAACCTACCTTATATGCTGTGCTGGCCGCATCCAAATGCTGCGCAATCATCAAACTACGCGCTTCGACCAACCGGACTGACTTCTGAAACTGCAACGGACTCATGTTGGTTACCGCTTTAAAATGGGCATGAAAAGACGACACGCTCATTCCAGCCATCGCCGCCAGTTCCTCTATGGTGACGGTTTGATCGTAGTCCCGGCGTAATTTTTGAATAGAAACCGAAATGCGCTGAGTTGGCGTGCCTTTTAATGAGATCTGAGCAATTTCTTTGCCGTAGTTGCTACGCAGCATACGATAGTGCATCTCGCGGACTAGGCTTTCGCCAAGTACCGGAATATCGTCTGTCACTTGCATTAATGTTAATAAACGCAGCAGGCTATCGCCCATTTGTGGGTCAACCTGGCCGATAAACAATCCACTTTCGGCTTTGCGGTTTGCAACGGCCAAATGTTCCATCTGTAGCAGTAATTCTGACAGTATCCTGACATCAATATTAATCTGGATAACATAATACGGCTGCTGCTCTGATGCTTCTACCACGGTACCAAGAATGGGTAAGTCGACCGAGGCCACCAGAAACTCCAGTTCGCCATAACTTAGTATATCGGTGCCAAGCATTACGTTTTTGCGGCCCTGCACGATAATACATAGACAGGGTTCATACACCGCTGGCATCGTGACCTGAGAGCTGCGAACTTTGTAACAAAATACATTAGGTAAAGCGGTGCTGTTTAGCCCTTCATTAACGGCAACTTGCTGGACCAGCGGCAACAGTTGTCGTTTCAGAGTACTGTGAATCATCTCTCCACCCCCCCCCCTCTGACTTAGGTTGGATAATCAGGCAATCATAGCGTATTTTTGGGTATCCATAACAGTCCTTCATGCTTTTAACATAACAGGCATCGGGTTAGCCCGTATAAAAGCAGCATTATTTTCTTTATTTACAAAGGATTTTGTTATGAGCGCTATCAAACCTAGAGTTGTTCTGGTCACCGGTGCCAGCAGCGGTATTGGTGAAGCCACCGCTGAAATATTAGCTAACGCCGGGCACACCGTGCTGGTAGCAGCGCGCCGTACTGATCGGCTTGAAGCATTAACTCAGAGAATTAAGCAAGCAGGTGGTAAGGCGAAAGCTTATACGCTTGATGTCACATCACGCGATAACTTTAAGGCGGTAGTGGCGGCTGTCAGCGAAGAGTTCGGCCCGGTTGATGTTTTGGTGAACAACGCTGGCTTAATGCCGCTGTCACCCATGGCGGCGCTGAAAGCAGATGAGTGGAACCGAATGATAGACGTGAACATTAAAGGGGTATTAAACGGCATTGAGTCTGTGCTCAGCGTGATGGAGCAGCGTGGCGGGCATATAATCAATACTGCGTCTATAGCTGCCCACAGTGTATTTCCGACAGCTGCAGTGTACTGCGGAACTAAGTTTGCAGTACGTGCTATCTCCGATGGTCTGCGGATGGAAACAAAAAAAGTCAGGGTTACCACTATTTCGCCGGGTGTAGTCGAAAGCGAGTTGGCGCACACCACCACAGACACCGCAACTAAAGCCTGGCTGGAAGATTTTCGTCAGGTAGCGCTGAAGCCTGACGCGATAGCAAATGCCATTGCCTACGCCATAGTGCAACCGGATGATGTAAATATCGATGAAATAATTATTCAGCCAACGCAATCTGGCTACTAAGGTTTATCTGTTTACGCAACCGGTAAATTAAAACCCCGGCCGCGCAGTTGAGCTGCGCACCGGGGTCTTCTTCGAGAGGTGCTGCAGCCGTTTTTGCTCACGCTGCGCATTCATCAGCGCCGGTAGCTAGCAACGTTAGTACTGAACTTATTGGCAAGGCTTACACGAAAGAGGCGCCTTTAGCCAAAATATCCCACGGCTTACCGTCAAAATTTGCCACTGCGACGATGAGGTTAGCACCATCAATTAGGTGTGGCGCTGTTTGAACGAAAAGCCCGAGGTATCGAGCCTACAGAGGCGGCGCACGATTTAGCGCTGCAGGTTTCAACTCCCCTGGATGTGTTAGAACAAAAGCTGGCTGGTCTTATGCTCTTCGATAGACTCCGCTTCAAACTTAGGCTCGCGAACCAAGCCGAGCGCATCATCAAACAAACGTAAGCCTGCACCCTCTTTGTGCGCATGCTCCGACAGGTGGCGACGGAACCGACGCCCGCCAGGACAGCCCTGAAACAGCCCAAGCAGATGCCGAGTGATATGATTCAGCTTGGCCCCTTCATCCAGCCGCTGCTGAATGTACGGGCGAAACGCCGTGGCTGCTTCCAATCGCGTACGCGCAGGGCCAGACTTCCCAAAAATCTGCTTATCCACACTCGCCAGTAACCACGGGTTTTGGTACGCCTCACGACCTACCATCACGCTATCTACGTGCTCAAGCTGCGCTTGGCACTCTCCAAGCGTTTTAATGCCGCCGTTGATGCCGATGTGCAGCTCAGGATAGCTCTGCTTCAGCCGGTGCACGCGGGGATAATTCAGCGGCGGAATATCGCGATTCTCTTTCGGCGACAGCCCCTGCAGCCACGCCTTGCGGGCGTGTACGGTAAACACCTCACAGCCCGCCGAGGCCAAGATATCGATAAATCGTGCTAAATCTGTATCTTCATCCTGATCATTGATGCCGATGCGGCACTTCACCGTGACCGGAATCGACACCGCCGCCTGCATGGCTTTCACCGCCGCCGCTACTTTCTCTGGGTGGCCCATCAGACACGCGCCAATCATGTTGTTCTGTACCCGGTCGCTGGGGCAGCCAACGTTCAGATTGACCTCATCATAACCCCACGCCTGCGCAATCGCCGCGCACTCCGCCAGTTCCCCCGCATCGCTGCCCCCCAACTGCAGTGCAATCGGATGCTCCACCTCGCTATAACCCAGAAAGCGCTCCCGGGGAGAACCATGCAACACCGCCCCAGTCGTCACCATCTCGGTATATAGCAGCGCCCGCTTGGTCAGCGTGCGCGCGAAGGCGCGGTAATCTCGGGTCGTCCAATCCATCATAGGCGCGACGGAGAATCGGCGTGCCATGTCTGCTGGGCTTTGTTTATTCATATCAATCACTTGCATCATAAGATGCTATCTATAAGTCATGCTCTATGTACCACTAATGTTCCAATAGCAAGTTTCTTGCCGTGTAACGAAAAGCGGTGGTGCACCATGGCTATGTATTCGAAGGGGCATCGTTGGCGTGCGATTGTACGCAAGAAGCTATGAACAGTACAAAGCTAAGCTATCTCTGTACGACTGTTGAGGTCCTAACACTGTGGACCCCATTGGAGAGGCATGGCGTCTCTAAGGAGGGGTGAGAGGTCTGTCTCAATCATCGCGCAGCCCTCATCAGTTCTTATAAACCCCTGCATCACTTTGCGTATTTTGTGGTCAAAAAAAGGTATGGTGAGAGTCAACGCTGGGTAGGCAGGCGTGGCACATTAAGATGAGGAGTCGTTATGGGGAAGACGCTCGGTTATGTTGGCGTGGCGTTAGTCGGGGCCCTGCTATTGAGCGGGTGCAGCGGGCCGGAGGAAGAGGTCTCACAAACCCAGCCTAACTCCGTGGCCGAAGAGCGCGCCTCTGAGCCGGAACCGCCAACGCAGCAGGTGGAGCCCCTGGAAGTCGTTATTTCGACGTCAGCGTCACTGCGTCCCGATCGCCGCCTAATGGTAGAAGGCGACACCAATTTGCCGGATAACGCCCAAGTGCAGGTGATTATCGAGCGGGAGCTAAGCCGCGTCCGTTGGCAAGCGCGTACGCGAGTGATGGACGGTAAATTCGAAGCGGGGCCCTTTGGTTCTGGCAGCGGCCTACCGGATGGGGGCTATTGGGTTACGGTACAGTTAGGTGAGGCTGCCGTTCAGCCAGAAAGCGTGCAGGAACGCATTGGTGGAGAAGGCGAATACTTGGCGGGAGAGCTGGTCAGCCAATCCCGCCACGGTCTAGGGCAGATAGCCACCTACTCGCGCCGTTTCTTGATTGGCAATGAACCAAGACGGACGCGCGACCAGGTGGAGGTGATTGAGGACAACTAAAGGGATGGGGAGGTAGTTGCTTTAGGCAGGACACCAGTGTGCCAGTAATACGGCATGGATAGAGATGTCACTTGGCGCTTTCGCAAAGTGTTCGATCACGAAGCGGTTATCCCGCTGGACCAAGTAATGGCCCGCCTTATGGAACACATGTGTTGGGCCGAGCAGGAGTAAATCCCCGGATGCAATGGGTGAAAAATCCGTGTCTTTGCCCGGGGTCGCCATCACGCAGGGCGCTTTCCAGTCGATCTTCAACGGCAGATGATGCGGCACGGTAATGGTCGTGGCCTGAACCTGTTCCCAGGGGAGGGGACCCGTATGGCTCAGGGTTAACAGTTGAGGTGCACTATCACCTTCTAGCAGGGTAGCCAGCGAACAATCGAGGGCATCGGCGAGCGCCACTAGACGCTCGTGGCCGATCTGTTTAATCGCCCCGGACTCCCAGTAAGAAATGGTGACATCTGACACGCCAACTTTACGTGCAAGGGCAGCCTTGTTGAGCTTGGCCCTAAGCCGCAGTTGCTTGATACGTGAGCCTAGCGATTCCATTTCATTTTCCTGTCGATGAGCTGAATCAGCTCGTTGAATGTACTTCCACCCGCAAGGTGGCGCTCTGATCATACTGAGAAAGACGCAATGTTTTCTCATGTACGAACACGAATCATAGGTACTGCGTCATACTAAGCGATTGTGCATTAGCGCGCATCTTCCTATCGACGATCCTTGAGCACTCGTTCAGACGCTTTTAAGCCAAACTCGTTCCCTTATGGAGGCTGTTGGTTGATCTAAGGGTGCGTATAATGGCGCCACGCTTAATTGCCAAAAGGATCCGTTGATGACCGTTCGCACTCGTATCGCGCCTTCTCCTACAGGCGATCCGCACGTAGGTACTGCTTATATTGCGTTGTTCAATCTCTGCTTTGCTCGTCAGCACGGCGGGCAGTTCATTCTGCGTATCGAAGATACCGATCGGGTGCGTTCGACTCCCGAGTCCGAACAGATGATTTTGGATTCCTTGCGCTGGCTGGGGTTGGAGTGGGATGAAGGTCCTGACGTTGGTGGCCCACATGGCCCTTATCGCCAAAGCGAACGTGGCGATATCTATGCGATGCACGCCCAGCGGCTGCTGGATGCTGGTCATGCTTTCAAATGTTACCGCACCAGCGAAGAGTTGGACGAACTGCGTGAGTCTCGCAAAGAGGCGGGCCTACACTTAGCGCTGAAGCCAGCCGATCTAGCCTTGGACGTCGACGAGCAGGCACGCCGTGAGCAAGAAGGCTGGCCGTACGTCATTCGTATGCACGTACCCAGCGAGGGTGTGTGTGTGGTGAGCGACATGTTGCGCGGCACGATCGAGGTCGATTGGGCGCAGGTCGATGCGCAGATTCTGATGAAGTCAGACGGTATGCCCACCTATCATCTGGCGAACGTGGTGGATGACCATCTGATGGGCATTACTCACGTACTGCGTGGTGAAGAGTGGATCAACTCCGCGCCGAAGCACCAACTGCTATATGAGTACTTTGGCTGGGAAATGCCGCAGCTCTGCCATATGCCGTTGCTGCGTAATCCGGATAAGTCCAAGCTCTCCAAGCGTAAGAATCCCACATCGATCAACTACTATCGTCGCATGGGGTTTTTACCCCAGGCCGTTACCAACTACCTAGGGCGCATGGGCTGGTCGATGCCCGACGAGCGTGAAAAATTCAGCCTGTCAGAAATGATGGCGGAATTCGATATTCAGCGCGTCTCCCTCGGTGGTCCCGTGTTCGATCTGGAGAAGTTAACGTGGCTAAACGGCGTTTACATTCGAGAAGATTTGGATGACGACGCCCTGCTTCAGGCGCTGCGCGAATGGGCGTTCAACGATGCGTACGTTAAACAGATTTTGCCGCAAGTGCGTCCACGGATAGAGACGCTTTCTCAGGTCGTACCGCTCGCTGGCCATTTCTTCTCAGGTTTGCCAGCGATCAGTAAAGATGACTTTGATAGCGTAAAGCTGGACGACGAAGAACTCGTCAAGCTGCTGCAATTCCTGGTTTGGCGTTTCGAGGCCGTTTCTGCTTGGCATAAAGACGCACTTCTGGCCGAGGTGAAAACATTGTCAGAGCACTTCGAGCTCAAAATGAAAGTGTTCTTGGCACCGGTGTTCATTGCCATCACCGGAAGTGCGTCCAGTACCTCGGTGATGGATGCGATGGCTATCTTGGGCTCCGATGTGACACGTGCGCGGTTGCGTAACGCTATTGACGTGTTAGGGGGTGTTTCCAAAAAGCAAGCGAAGCGGTTTGAAAAAGAGTACCGCGATCTGTAATTGACCCCTGGTATGAAAATGGAGAGAGCGTCGCGCGGTCTAGTTATGAACGCGTGGCGTTTTCTTCGGGAAATAGGCTTGACGAAGATCAGGCGAATCAGTAATATACGCTCCGTCTTCGCGACATGTGGGGCCTTAGCTCAGCTGGGAGAGCGCAACACTGGCAGTGTTGAGGTCAGCGGTTCGATCCCGCTAGGCTCCACCAATATCAGCCATCCCTGATGTTGATTGTCCAAGATATCTAAGGTCTGACAACGTCCCATTCGTCTAGTGGTCTAGGACACCGCCCTTTCACGGCGGGAACAGGGGTTCGAACCCCCTATGGGACGCCACTCTCTTTGTTTCTCTCCTTAAATCATTTCGATTCGCGAATAGCAATGAGTCTTCTCACTTGCCTTTTTTGCATTCCCGTCGTCTAGAACTTGCGTCTATTTCACGCGTTTTTTGTCCATATTGTGCTTGACTTGTCCACTTTTGTAACTTGGAGGATCGGGTTGTGCACAACCACATAAAGATGAAGCAAAAAATCAGCAATTTAGCGTAAGCTCTTTAAAATCAATCAGTTATATTAGGTTAAAAAATAACCAATTTAAGGTTGAGTCACTGTTCATGGCGATTGTGGGGCGTTTTCTAGTGGTTGTGAACAGGGTTATCCACAGATAGTGTGGAAAACCCTGGCTAGGCAGCGAGTGCCAAAAAGTCAAGCGTTATTCAGGTTTGCGCAGCCGTTTTAGTAGCGATGACGTGTCCCAGCGGCCGCCTTCCATACGCTGTACGTCCGCATAGAATTGGTCGACCAACGCCGTGACAGGAAGGGTGGCGTCTAACCGTCGCGCTTGCTCGAGGCATATCCCCAGATCCTTGCGCATCCAGTCCACCGCGAAACCATGGTTATACTCATCAGCAATCATTGTTTTATGACGGTTCTCCATCTGCCAAGACCCTGCAGCGCCTTTGGAAATGACGTCGATGACTTGGTGCTGATCGAGTCCGGCTTGCTCAGCAAAGTGCAGGCCTTCCGCCAAGCCTTGTACCAAGCCTGCAATGCAGATCTGATTCACCATTTTGGTGAGCTGACCACTGCTGGCAGCGCCCATGAGCGTGACGGCACGTGCGTAATGATTCAGGAAAGGGGCGACGGCATCAAAATGCGCTTGCTCGCCGCCGCACATGATGGTCAGTGCGCCGTTCTCGGCACCTTGCTGGCCGCCTGACACGGGGGCGTCAATAAACGCTACGCCATTTTCTCGACAGGCAGCATCCAGCTCCAGCGCTAAATCCGCTGACGCGGTGGTGTGATCGACGAGGTAGCTCCCGCTGGTCATGGTGCTCAGTACACCATCGCTGCCCATGGTCACTTGGCGCACATCGTCATCGTTGCCGACACACACCAATACCAAATCGGCCCCCTGGGCTGCCTCGGCGGGTGTCGCGTGAGCCGTGCCGCCAAAGGCGTTAGCCCATGCTTCTGACTTGCTTGCGGTGCGGTTGTAAACCCGCGTGGTGAGGCCCTGCTTGGCGAGGTGGCCGGCCATCGGGTAGCCCATGACGCCAAGGCCGATAAACGCAACGGTTTTGATAGATTGCATAAAGCACCTTTGTTGTTGGTAGGAAGTACGAGCAAACAAAAGGCCACCCGTGGGTGGCCTTCGTCATCCTATGCATGCATTAGCGCGTTAGCTGCCAAATCACTTGCTGGGATAGTCACGTTTTTCGTGACCGACGTACAGCTGGCGCGGGCGGCCGATTTTGTAGCTTTCGCTGAGCATTTCATGCCAGTGGGAGATCCAACCAATGGTACGCGACACCGCAAAGATCACGGTGAACATGTTGGTCGGAATGCCCATGGCTTTCAGAATGATGCCTGAGTAGAAATCGACGTTCGGATACAGTTTGCGCTCGATGAAGTATTCATCTTCGAGTGCGATTTGCTCCAGGCGCTTGGCGATTTTGAGCTGCGGGTCGTCGGCCATGCCGAGCTCGGCCAGTACTTCGTCGCAGGTCTCTTTCATCACTTTGGCGCGTGGGTCGAAGTTGCGGTAGACGCGATGACCGAAGCCCATCAGTTTGAAGGGATCGTTCTTGTCTTTCGCTTTATCCACGAAGCGCTGAATGTTCTCTTCGGAATCGTCGCCGATTTCGTCCAGCATGTTGAGCACGGCCTCGTTGGCACCGCCATGCGCAGGACCCCACAAGGCCGCAATGCCCGCGCTGATACAGGCAAACGGGTTGGCGCCAGTTGAGCCTGCCAGACGAACGGTAGAGGTAGAGGCGTTTTGCTCGTGGTCCGCATGCAGCATGAAGATGCGGTCCATGGCTTTCGCGTATACCGGGTTGATTTTGTACTCTTCGCACGGGTTGCTGAACATCATGTAGAGGAAATTCTCTGCATAGCTCAGATCGTTGCGCGGATAATTGAACGGTTGGCCCACATTGTACTTGTGCGACATGGCGGCCAGGGTCGGCATCTTGGCGATCAAACGGATCGCGCTGATGACGCGGTCTTCTTCCTGAGTGATGTCCATGTGATCGTGGTAGAAGGCTGCTAGGCCGCCCACGACACCGCACAGAATCGACATTGGGTGCGCGTCACGGCGGAACCCTTTGAAAAAGTTGTTGATCTGGTCGTGCACCATGGTGTGATTGCGAATACGTGATTCGAAATCAGCGTACTGCTCGTCGTTGGGCAGCTCACCAAACAGCAGGGTGTAGCAAACTTCTACAAAGTTCGACTCTTTCGCCAGTTGATCAATGGGGTAACCGCGGTGCAGCAGTACGCCCTTGCCGCCATCGATATAGGTGATGGCAGATTGGCAGGAAGAGGTGGCCATAAAGCCGGGGTCGTAGGTAAACAGGCCTTCGGCGCCTAAGCCGCGCACGTCGATGACGTCGGGGCCAAGTGTGCCGGAATACATGGGTAGCTCGATCGTTTTGTCGAGACCGTCTACCGTCAATGTCGCTTTCCTGTCAGCCATGCTGGCCTCCTTTCGAATTCGGTTTGGGACGTAAAGTCGTTGTTTCGCATACCGCGCCGGCGAAAAGGCTTGCCCACTATAGAAGTGTGCGACATTTTGTCAATTAGCCTAAGCGCTAGCTATGCTTGTACAGAGATTGTTGTTATGAACAATTTTTGTATATGATAAATGAGGTGTTCATAGTAGCGAAGTGCCAGAGGATTGACGATACGTTAACAGGCTTATCAAACCATCAATCTCCTGTCACTATAACCATGCTGCATCGCAAAATCGACTCGGGTAGGCGGCATTTTTCTTGCACCATGGTCGAGTTAAGCCTGAGATCGGTTTGTCAGCAGGGGCTAAGGTTCTTATAATCCACGGCGCGCGACCGGCAGGTAGGTGGTCGTGCCCGACTTGGCAACGGCCGAGCCCCTTCCAGCAACCACTGCCCGCTCGGGCTATGCCCGACCTGTCGCAGAGCGGGCCAAGAGAGTGTGTATAACGCCGTGAATAGCAAACGACCCGTAAACCTAGATCTAACGACGATACATTTCCCACTACCGGCGCTAACGTCGATTACACACCGTATCACGGGTGTGATCCTGTTCGTTGGCCTGATTTTCGCTTTTTGGGCGTTGGGTAAATCCCTATCATCTCCGGCTGGCTTCGATGCTGTCAGCAGTGCCTTAGCCAACAACTTCTTTGCCAAGCTCGTTGCGTGGGGGCTGCTGTCTGCCTTGGCATTCCACTTTGTGGCAGGCATCAAGCACCTGCTGATGGACGCCAATATTGGGGTGACCTTAGAAGGTGGCGTGAAAAAAGCACAGGCGACCGTCGTGGTAAGCGCGGTTCTGATCATTCTGGCAGGAGTTTGGGTATGGTAACCAACATTACGAGTTTTGGCCGTAGCGGTCTGTCTGACTGGCTGATGCAGCGTGTTTCTGCGGTCGTGCTGGCCCTCTATACCGTTTTCGTCGTTGCTTACCTGCTGTTGAATCCGAACCTGGATTACTACACCTGGAGCGGCCTGTTCGAGCAAACCTGGATGCGTATTTTCTCGCTGCTGGCGTTTATCTCGATCGCTGCGCACGCCTGGATCGGTTTGTGGACCGTCACCACCGATTACCTCAAGTCCACTCGCCTGCGCGTGGGTGCCCAGACGCTGATCATTCTGGCCATCTTCGTGTACCTCGTGTGGGGCATTCAAATTCTGTGGGGAGCTTGATACATGTCTAACCTTCGTAGCCTGACATTCGACGCCATCATCATCGGTGGCGGTGGCTCTGGCCTGCGTGCGGCGCTCGAACTAGCAAAATCCGGTAAAAAGACAGCCGTACTTTCCAAAGTGTTCCCGACGCGCTCTCACACGGTTTCTGCTCAAGGCGGTATTACCTGTGCCATCGCCTCCGCCGACCCGAACGATGACTGGCGTTGGCACATGTACGACACGGTCAAAGGCGGCGACTACATTGCTGACCAAGACGCCGCTGAATACATGTGCTCCGAAGGCCCCAAAGCGGTCTTCGAACTGGAACACATGGGCCTGCCGTTCTCGCGTTTCGATAACGGCCGCATCTACCAGCGTCCGTTCGGCGGTCAGTCGAAGAACTTCGGTGAAGGCGGTCAGGCAGCGCGCACCTGTGCAGCCGCCGACCGTACCGGCCACGCACTGCTGCACACCCTGTACCAAAACAACCTCAAGAACAACACCACGTTCTTGAACGAGTGGTATGCAGTCGACCTGGTCAAGAACGCCAGCGGTGACGTAGTGGGCTGTATCGCCATGTGCATCGAAACTGGTGAAGTGGTGCACGTCAAATCGAAAGCCACGGTTCTGGCGACGGGCGGTGCGGGTCGTATCTACGCCTCTACCACCAACGCTCTGATCAATACCGGTGACGGCATCGGCATGGCGCTGCGCGCGGGCTTCCCGATGCAGGATATGGAAATGTGGCAGTTCCACCCGACCGGTATCTACGGTGCGGGCACCTTGGTGACCGAAGGATGCCGTGGTGAGGGTGGCTACCTGATCAACAAAGACGGCGAGCGTTTCATGGAGCGTTATGCACCGAACGCCAAAGACTTAGCGGGTCGAGACGTGGTGGCACGCTCCATGGTCATGGAGATTCTCGAAGGCCGCGGCTGTGGCGAGAAGGGTGATCACGTCTTCCTGAAACTCGATCACCTTGGCGAAGAAGTCCTTGGCAAGCGTCTGCCGGGGATCGTCGAGCTCTCCAAGACCTTCGCCCATGTCGATCCGGCGAAAGACCCGATTCCTGTCGTCCCGACCTGCCACTATATGATGGGCGGTATTCCGACCAACATCCATGGCCAAGCGATCACTCAAGACGAAAATGGTAACGACCAGATCGTCAACGGCCTGTTCGCCTGTGGCGAAGCGGCGTGTGTATCGGTCCACGGTGCCAACCGCCTGGGCGGTAACTCACTGCTCGACTTGGTGGTCTTCGGCCGTGCTGCGGGTATGTTCATCGAAGGCGCGCTGAACGAAGGTATCGAATACCTCGACGCTTCCGAGTCGGACATCGAGTTCGCCATGAAGCGCATCACGCGCTGGAACGAATCCGAAGAGGGTGGCGAAAGCATTCCGGCACTGAAAGCCGAGCTGCAAGACATCATGCAGAACTCTTTCGGTGTATTCCGTGAAGAGAAAAACATGCAAGAAGGTGTCAAAAAGCTGGCGGACCTGCGTGGCCGCATTGCCAATGCGCACCTGCCGGACAAATCCAACGCGTTCAACACGGCTCGTGTCGAAGCGCTGGAGCTGGACAACCTGATGGAAGTGGCAGAAGCAACGGCGATTGCTGCCCTCGAGCGTAAAGAGAGCCGTGGTGCCCACTCGCGCTACGACTACCCTGACCGTGATGATGTCAACTGGCTGAAACACTCGCTCTACTTCCCGGCCAGCAAAGAGCTGAAGAAGCGCGACGTCAACTTCAAGCCGAAAACCGTCGATACGTTCGAGCCCAAGGTTCGTACCTACTAATCTTCGCACCGACGAGAGGGAGTCACCATGTCCAATCTTCAGGTATCCGTATACCGCTACAATCCGGAAACCGACTCCGCACCTTATATGCAGGAGTTTCAGGTCGATACCAAAGGCCGCGATCTGATGGTGCTGGATGTTCTGCATCTGATGAAAGAGCAAGACAGCGGTTTGGCCTATCGCCGCAGCTGCCGTGAGGGTGTTTGCGGTTCCGACGGCATGAACATGAATGGCAAAAACGGCCTGGCGTGCATCACGCCGCTGTCAGACGTCGTGAAAAACAACAAGCTGACACTTCGCCCGCTGCCTGGTCTTCCGGTCATCCGCGATATGGTGGTCGACATGGGGCTGTTCTATAAACAGTACGAGCGTATCCAGCCGTATCTGCAGAACGACACCCCGGCACCGGCCATTGAGCGCCTGCAGTCGCCGGAAGAGCGCGACAAACTGGACGGCCTATACGAATGTATTCTGTGCGCGTGTTGCTCCACATCGTGCCCGTCGTTCTGGTGGAATCCGGACAAATTCGTGGGTCCTGCTGGCCTGCTGCAATCCTACCGCTTCCTGGCCGACAGCCGCGATACCGCAACCCGTGAGCGCCTGACCAGCTTGGAGGATCCGTTCTCGGTTTTCCGCTGCCGTGGCATCATGAACTGTGTTGCCGTGTGCCCGAAAGGTCTTAACCCGACCCGTGCAATTGGTAAAATTCGTGAAATGTTGCTTGCGGACGCTACGTAACTATCTAATCCCATGAAGAAAAAGCGTGTACCACGTAAGTTGCAGCATAAAGCTACTTAAATCGTGGCGCTTCGCTTGTTATCATAGGGGCCGTCACGGTGCGGCGACGCGTCGCACCGTGGTCAGCCAAGTTTAAAAGCCGGTGCTTTAAGTACCGGCTTTTGAGCATGAACTGAATGAGAAACGCGTCGCAACTACGTGGTCTTAACCACGTGTATGAACAAGGGCTTCCGGCCTCCGGTCGGCGCCGCCGGCAAACGTCCCGCCCCGCCGGCAGGGCAATAGCGATGTCGTTGCATGCATGCAGCGATGCCGATACCACCCCATCAGTGCAGGGTGACCGAGAGATGCAACAAGGCATAATGGAGTTGATGTGGCGTTCCTCTCACGTTAGTGGTGGCAATGTCCACTACGTGGAAGCGCTTTACGAGCAGTACCTCGCCGATCCTGATTCTGTCTCAGACGAGTGGCGCAGCTATTTTGATCAGCTGCCGCGTCCTGAGGGCAGTGCCTCCCACGATGTTCCACTAAGCCCCATTCGTGATCAGTTCTACCAACTGGGCCGTGAAAGCCGCCCGGGCCGGGTAGCTGCCGCCTCCGACAGCGGTGAGAACAAGAAGCAGGTCAAAGTCCTGCAGCTGATCAACGCGTATCGCTTCCGTGGCCATCAGAAGGCCAATATCGACCCGCTTGGGCTGCGTAATCCCACTCCCGTTCCCGACCTCGACCTGTCGTTCCACCAGCTCTCCAAAGCTGATCTCGACACCGAGTTTCAAACCGGCTCGTTTTTCCTGGGTATCGATAAAGCGCCGCTGCGTGACATCGTCGACGCGCTGGAGCAGACCTACTGTCGCTCCATCGGTTGCGAGATCATGCACATCGTCGATACCGAAGAGAAGCGCTGGCTACAGCGTCGGTTCGAATCGGTACGCAGCGCACCCAAGTTCAGCGATGACGTGCGCAAGCACGTGCTGGAGCGGTTGACCGCAGCGGAAGGATTAGAAAACTACCTAGCGTCCAAGTACCCGGGCACCAAACGCTTCGGTCTGGAGGGTGGTGAGTCGTTCGTACCGATGATGGACGAGCTGATTCAGCGCGCCGGTGGTTACGGCACCAAAGAAGTCGTCATCGGCATGGCCCACCGTGGTCGCTTGAACCTGCTGGTCAATATCTTGGGTAAAAACCCAGCGGATTTGATCGACGAGTTCGATGGCAAGAAAGTCATCGAGCGTGGCTCCGGCGACGTCAAATATCATCAGGGCTTTAGCTCGAACGTCATGTCACCGGGTGGGGAAGTCCACCTCGCCATGTCGTTCAACCCGTCGCACCTGGAGATCGTTGCGCCGGTCGTCGAAGGGTCTGTACGCGCTCGCCAGGATCGTCGTAACGATGACGAAGGCAGCAAAGTACTGCCCATCAACGTCCATGGTGATGCTGCATTCGCCGGTCAGGGCGTGGTGATGGAGACATTCCAGATGTCTCAGACCCGTGCTTACAAGACGGGCGGCACGGTGCACATCGTCATCAATAACCAAGTGGGCTTCACCACCTCGAACCCCTTGGACGCGCGCTCTACGGAATACTGTACTGACATTGCCAAAATGGTTCAGGCGCCGATCTTCCATGTCAACGGCGACGACCCTGATGCCGTGATTCACGCGACACAAGTAGCGCTGGATTATCGTCAACAGTTCAAGAAAGACGTCGTGATCGATCTGGTGTGCTACCGTCGCCGTGGTCACAACGAGGCAGACGAGCCGTCAGGCACGCAGCCAATGATGTACGCCAAGATTAAAGACCACGCTTCCTCACGTACGCTTTACGCGCAGCGTTTGGTCGAGCAGGGCGTCATCACTGAAGACGATGCCAAGGCCATGGTAGAAACCTACCGTGATGACCTTGTTGCAGGTAATCATGTTGCCAATGCGCTGGTCCAAGAGCCCAACACCTCACTATTCGTGGATTGGGCGCCTTACCTTGGCCACGAGTGGACCGGTGACGCCGACACCACCTTCGATATGAAGCGTCTTCAGCAGCTAGCGGCGAAGATGTGTGAAATACCGGACGGTGTCGACGTTCAGCGCCAGGTCGCCAAAATCTACGAAGACCGCCGTAAAATGCAGGCGGGCGGCATGGGGCTCAACTGGGGCTTTGCAGAAACCCTGGCGTACGCCACGTTGCTCGACCAAGGTCATCCTATCCGCATCACCGGGCAGGATGTGGGGCGTGGGACGTTCTCCCACCGTCACGCGGTCGTGCACAACCAGAAAGACGGGTCGACCTATGTACCGCTGCAGAATATGGCCGACGGTCAGCCGCGCTTTACCATCCACGACTCCTTCCTGTCGGAAGAAGCCGTGCTGGCATTCGAATACGGTTACTCGACCACCGCCCCGAATGACTTGGTCATTTGGGAAGCGCAGTTCGGTGACTTCTTCAACGGCGCTCAAGTGGTGGTCGACCAGTTCATCTCTTCCGGTGAGACCAAGTGGGGTCGCCTGTGCGGCTTGACCATGCTGCTGCCTCATGGCTATGAAGGCCAAGGGCCCGAGCACTCTTCTGCCCGTCTAGAGCGCTTCTTGCAGCTGTGCGCCGAGCACAACATGCAGGTGTGCGTACCGACGACGCCAGCGCAGATTTTCCACCTGCTGCGCCGCCAAGTGATTCGTCCGCTGCGTAAACCGCTAGTGGTCATGTCGCCTAAGTCGCTGCTGCGCCACAAAGAAGCAGTGTCGAGCTTGGAAGATCTCGCCCACGGCAAGTTCCACATGGTACTGCCGGATCAAGCGAATCTCGACGCCGACAACGTCACCCGCGTCATTATGTGCGCAGGCAAGGTCTACTACGATCTGGCCAACTGGCGCGCTGAAAACGAGCGTGACGACACGGCGATCATTCGTCTAGAGCAGCTCTATCCCTTCCCGAAAGAAGAGCTTCTGGAAGTGCTCCAGGCGTATGCCAATGTGGAAGACATCGTATGGTGTCAGGAAGAGCCGCTGAACCAAGGCGCCTGGTACTCCAGTCAGCACCACATGCGTACCGTGGCCGATATGTTGAAAGATGGCCTTGGACGTGAGTTGAAATTCGCAGGGCGTCCTGCCTCGGCTGCTCCGGCAGCGGGCTACATGTCCGTCCACACTGAACAGCAGCGCCAGCTGGTGGAAGACGCTTTTAACCTATAAGCGCCCACCGGGTTTAGAGAACACATAAGGGAAACGACATGGCTACTGAGATCAAAGCGCCAACCTTTCCGGAATCCGTTGCCGAGGGCACTGTGGCCGCGTGGCATAAAAAGCCGGGTGACAGCGTCGAACGCGACGAGCTGATTGTTGAAATCGAAACCGACAAAGTGGTGCTCGAAGTCGTCGCACCGGAAGCGGGTACCCTGACCGACGTCATGGCCGAAGAGGGCGATACCGTCGAGTCTGAGCAAGTATTGGGCAAAATTGGCGAAGGCAACGCGTCTGCCAGCAAAGAAGATAGCTCTTCTAAAGAGAGCGCTTCAAGCGATAGCAGTACTGAAAAAACCGAACCAAAAGCAGAGTCTAAGCCTGCTGGCGGCGGTAAAAAGCACGATGTAAAAGCCCCCAGCTTCCCTGAATCGATCCAGGAAGGCACCGTTGCCACGTGGCACAAAAAAGTTGGCGAAGCGGTCAAGCGTGACGAAGTACTCGCCGACATCGAAACCGACAAGGTCGTACTCGAAGTCGTGGCACCGGCCGACGGTGCGCTGCAAGAGATCAAGGCCGAAGAGGGCAGTCAGGTAGAGTCGGAAGCGATTCTGGCGACCTTCGTCGAAGGCGGTGGCAGCGACGAAGCCAGCGCACCGAGCACCGAAGACAAGTCCGGCAGCGACGACGACGGCGCTGACGAGAAAGTCGGCGACAAGATCCTGGCACCGGCGGCACGTAAAATGGTGGCTGAGCACGATCTGGACGTGTCCAAGATCGAAGGTACCGGCAAAGGCGGCCGTATTCTGAAAGAAGACGTTCAGAAAGCCGTCAAAGAGGGCTCGGCAAAGAAAGCGGCTAAGTCCTCTGCACCCGCTAAAGCCGCTGCTGCGCCAGCGGTCGAGGGTGAGCGTGCCGAGAAGCGCGTGCCGATGAGCCGTCTGCGTCAAACCATCGCCAAGCGTTTGGTTCAAGCACAGCAGACCGCTGCCATGCTGACCACGTACAACGAAGTGGACATGGGTGCGGTGATGTCGCTGCGTGCCCAGTACAAAGATACCTTCCTGAAGGCCCACGACACCAAGCTTGGCTTCATGGGCTTCTTCGTAAAAGCCGCCTCCGAAGCTCTCAAGCGCTTCCCGGATGTCAACGCCTCTATCGATGGCACCGATATCGTTTACCATGGTTACCAAGACATCGGTGTTGCCGTATCGACGGATCGTGGTCTCGTGGTGCCAATTCTGCGTGACACTGACAGCATGAAAATTGCCGACGTCGAGAAGACGATCGTCGACTTTGGCAAGCGTGCGCGTGACGGTAAGCTCGGCATCGACGAAATGCAGGGCGGCACCTTCACCATCACTAATGGTGGTATCTTTGGCTCGCTGATGTCGACCCCGATCATCAACCCGCCGCAAACCGCTATCCTGGGGATGCACAAGATCCAGGAACGTCCGATGGCGGTGAACGGTAAGGTCGAAATTCGCCCGATGATGTATCTGGCACTGTCTTACGACCACCGCATGATCGACGGCAAAGACGCGGTACAATTCCTGGTTACGATTAAAGAGCTGCTGGAAGACCCGGCTCGTCTGCTGCTGGACGTATAACGAAGCGCGCTGATCCGCCTTCGCTAGTGTTGAGCACGCTGAGTTAATCGCACACAGCCTCCTACCCGCTGTCATCCACCCGGGAGGAGGCCACCAAGCTAAAGGAGCCAACATGGCTGACAAGTTTGACGTGATCGTTATTGGTGCAGGCCCTGGTGGCTACGTAGCGGCTATCCGCGCTGCGCAGCTGGGTCTGAAAGCCGCCTGTGTTGAAAAATGGATCGGTAAAGAAGGTAACGTCGTTCACGGCGGTACCTGCTTGAATGTCGGTTGTATCCCGTCCAAAGCGCTGCTTGAAGCCTCGCACAAGTTCGTCGAAGCCAAGCACGATTTCGACGACATGGGTATCGAAGCCGGCGACGTGACCATGGACGTCAAGAAGATGATGGCGCGCAAAGACAAGATCGTTAAGAACTTGACCGGCGGCATCTCTGGCCTGTTCAAAGCCAATGGTGTTACGGCCATCGAAGGTACCGGTAAAGTCATCTCTGGCAAGCAAGTCGAAGTCACCGACCTCGACGGCAATACCACGACTTATGACGCCGATAACATCGTCATCGCGGCAGGCTCCGTGCCAGTGGAAATTCCGCCGACCCCGCTGACCGAAGGCCTAATCGTCGATTCCACCGGCGCCCTGGAATTTCAGGAAACGCCGAAGCGTCTTGGCGTCATTGGCGCGGGCGTCATCGGCCTGGAGCTGGGCAGCGTATGGAACCGTCTGGGTTCTGAAGTCACCGTCCTGGAAGCGATGGACTCCTTCCTGCCGATGGTCGACACCGCGATTGCCAAAGAGACCCAGAAACTGCTCAAGAAGCAGGGGCTGGACATCAAACTGGGTGCCCGTGTGACCGGTTCGGAAGCGAACGGTGACGAAGTCGTCGTCAAGTACACCGATGCCAACGGCGAACAAGAGATGACCTTCGACAAGCTGATCGTTTGCGTTGGCCGTCGCCCCTACACCAAAGGCGTGATTGCCGATGGCGTGAGCGTCGAGCTGGACGAGCGTGGTTTCATCTTCGTCGACGACCAGTGCCGTACCAACGTGCCGGGTGTTTACGCCATCGGCGACTGTGTACGCGGCCCGATGTTGGCGCACAAAGCGTCCGAAGAGGGCATCATGGTGGCGGACATCATCGCTGGCCACAAAGCCGAGATGAACTACGACACCATCCCGAACGTGATCTACACCTTCCCGGAAGTGGCGTGGGTCGGTATGACCGAGCAAGATGCCAAGGCCAAAGGCATTGAGGTCAAAACCGGCAGCTTCCCATTCGCCGCCAGCGGCCGTGCCATGGCGAACAATGCCACCGAAGGTAGCGCCAAGATCATTGCCGATGCGGAAACGGATCGTATCCTCGGTATGCACATCGTCGGTCAGCACGCCGGTGAAATGATCGCTCAAGGCGTGATTGCGATGGAATTCGGCTCTAGCGCCGAAGACCTCGCGCTGACCTGCTACGCGCACCCGACCATGTCGGAAGCCGTGCACGAAGCTGCTCTTGCGGTAGAAGGCCATGCGATTCATATGGCGAACCGTAAGAAGCGCAAGTAATTCGCTAAGCAACAACCAAGCGCCACCGTCAGGTGGCGCAACACTTTCAGCCCCGCGCGGTAATGTGCTGGCCACTGAAAGTACGGGGATGGTCAGGGCGGTACAGATACACTGTCACGCCAGCTGATCATCGTTCGAGTCACATGCAACCAATGGCATGAATCGATGAACCTTCACGAGTATCAAGGCAAGCAGCTGTTTGCCGATTATGGTCTGCCAGTGTCCAAAGGCTTTGCCGTGGACACTCCCGAAGAAGCTGTAGAAGCGTGTAAAAAAATCGGCGGCGACATGTGGGTCGTCAAAGCCCAGGTTCACGCTGGCGGCCGCGGTAAAGCGGGCGGCGTCAAGCTGATCAAAGACCCGGCAGAAGCCAAAACCTTCGCCGAGCAGTGGCTGGGCAAGAACCTAGTGACTTACCAGACTGACGAAAAAGGTCAGCCGGTTGCCAAGATTCTGGTAGAGACCTGCACCAACATCGCCGACGAGCTCTACTTGGGCGCGGTCGTTGACCGTACCACTCGTCGCGTCGTGTTCATGGCTTCCACCGAGGGCGGTGTCGAGATCGAAACCGTTGCTGAAGAGACGCCTGAGAAGATCCTCAAAGCGGAAATCGATCCGCTGGTCGGCGCACAGCCCTACCAAGCGCGAGAGCTGGCCTTTGCGTTGGGTCTGGAAGGCGATCAGGTGAAACAGTTCACCAAGATCTTCCTGGGTCTCTCCAAGCTGTTCCACGACAAAGATCTGGCACTGCTCGAGATCAACCCGCTGGTCATCACTGACGAAGGCAACCTGCACTGCTTGGATGCCAAACTGGGGCTCGACAGCAACGCCCTGTACCGTCATCCAGACCTGCAGGCCATGCGCGATCCTTCCCAGGAAGATCAGCGTGAAGCCGACGCGGCGAAGTGGGAACTGAACTATGTTGCCCTCGACGGTAACATCGGTTGCATGGTGAACGGCGCAGGCCTGGCCATGGGCACCATGGATATCGTCAACCTGAGTGGCGGCAAGCCCGCTAACTTCCTGGACGTTGGCGGCGGCGCGACCAAAGAGCGCGTTGCAGAAGCGTTCAAGATCATCCTGTCTGACGACAACGTCAAAGCCGTTCTGGTGAACATCTTCGGCGGTATCGTTCGTTGCGACATGATTGCGGAAGGCATCATCGGTGCCGTCGAGCAAGTGGGCGTCAACGTCCCGGTGGTCGTACGTCTGGAAGGTAACAACGCGGAATTGGGCGCTGAGAAACTGGCGTCTAGCGGTCTGAACATCATCGCTGCTACCAGTCTGACCGACGCGGCTCAGCAGGTTGTCAAAGCAGCGGAGGGCAAGTAATGAGCATCCTGATCGATAAGAACACCAAGGTCATCTGCCAAGGTTTCACCGGTGGCCAGGGCACGTTCCACTCCGAGCAGGCGATTGCCTATGGCACGCAGATGGTCGGTGGTGTCACGCCGGGCAAAGGCGGCCAGACGCACCTGGGCCTGCCCGTTTTCAACACCGTGAAAGAAGCGGTCGAGAAAACCGGTGCAGAGGCCAGCGTGATCTACGTACCGGCACCGTTCTGCAAAGACTCGATCCTTGAAGCTGCAAATGCTGGCATCAAGCTGATCGTGTGCATCACCGAAGGCATCGCGACCCTCGACATGCTCGACGCAAAAGTCAAATGCGACGAGCTGGGCGTACGCCTGATCGGCCCGAACTGCCCGGGTGTGATCACTCCCGGTGAGTGCAAAATCGGTATCATGCCGGGTCACATCCATCAGCCAGGCCGCGTCGGTATCGTGTCTCGCTCTGGTACCCTGACCTATGAAGCCGTTAAGCAGACCACTGATCACGGTTTCGGTCAGTCTACCTGTGTCGGTATCGGCGGCGACCCGATTCCGGGTTCTAACTTCATCGACATCCTGGAGATGTTCGAGAAAGACCCGAAAACCGAAGCAATCGTGATGATCGGCGAAATCGGCGGCACCGCCGAAGAAGAAGCCGCGGCTTACATCAAAGCCAACGTGTCGAAGCCGGTGGTTTCCTACATTGCCGGCGTGACGGCACCTCCTGGCAAGCGTATGGGCCACGCGGGTGCCATCATCTCTGGTGGTAAAGGGACTGCCGATGAAAAATTTGCGGCTCTAGAAGACGCCGGTGTCAAAACCGTTCGTTCTTTGGCGCAAATTGGCGATGCGTTGAAAGAAGTCACCGGCTGGTAAGCCGCGCACTTTTTTCATGACGCTGAAAAGGGCACCCTCGGGTGCCCTTTTTGCGTTCGTGAGGGTCAAGGAAAGCGGTGGGGCGGCTTGCGCTGACGCAGCAGACGCGCGCTGTAGAGCAGTAGCAGCGGCGCGCCGGCGGCGAGGTAAAGGTGGTAGCTAATCAGCCGCCAAACCAGCACAGCGGCAGCGGCCTGCTCCCTGCTCATCAAAGGCAGCAGCAAGCTTCCCACCCCCACTTCAGCCGCTCCCGCGCCGCCAGGCAGAAAGCTGAACTGGCTGGCGGCCATGGCCAGCATCTGAGTCAAAAACGTCCACAGCCAGTCGGCATGCCCGCCGATGCCAATCACTGCTAGGTAAAGCAAGCTGTAGCGCAGTAGCCAGTGCAGGGTCGTCAGCGCCAGCATTGCTGCCAGCGTGCCCTTGGGGAGCGCTAACGTCATACGCAACGCATGGCGGCAGCGTAACAGTCGCCTGACCAGCCAGCGCCGTCGGCTTGGGCGTAGCCAAGCCAGCCACTGACGACGCGACCGTAGCAGCTTGGGTAAATATCCCATGATCAGCGAGACGCCTACGGCTAGCAGCGCCAATCCCAGCAATGAAAGCTGTACCAGGCCCTGGTGCGGCCACTGGGCATCACCGACTACCGACATCGCCACCAAGCCGCTCAGCATCACTAGGAAGAACAGCAGGTCACAGCCCTGGTCGATGAGAAATACGGCGGTGCCTTTCGAGGGTGAAAATCCCCGCTGGGCAAGCAGTAACAGCAGGGTGGCCGGACCGCCGCTGCCGCCTGGCGTCGCGCAGAGCGCGCACTTCGCTGCCAGCTCGATGCCCAGCGCGCCGCGCTGTCCAAGCTGGCCAGCGCGGCCGTTCAGCATCAGGCGTAGCCGGGCGGCGTTCAAGTTCCAGCACAGCGCCGCCATGGCGATCATCAGAACCAGCAAGCCAATGGGGAATTGCGCCACATGGTCGAACGCACGGCTGCCACCGGCCAGTGAGGTGAGCACCAGCGGTGCCACCAGGGCAGCGAGCAGCAACACACCGTGTAGCGGACGAAAACGTAGCAGCCGTTGGGCGTTAGCGGCGGACGGCACGGGCATCGGGCTGTTCGAGTCCGCATAGGTCGATGTAGTGCGTCAGCAGCGAGCCAATCACGCTATCCCAACTGAACTGTCGCTCGACATAGTGGCGCGCATAGCGACCGCTCGCGGCGATGTCGTTGCTAAATAGTGCGGCGCAGGCGTCAGCCATGGCATCTGGGTCCAGCGGCTGGCAGAGCACGCCCGCGCCCAGCGGTACGTTCTCGATCAGCGCACCCGCCCGCGCACCAATGACTGGCAGGCCGCTGGCCATCGCTTCCTGAGCCACTAGCCCAAAGGTTTCGCGGGTGCCGGCATGCAGTAACGCATCGCTACTGGCCAGCGCTCTTGCCACTTCATGGCTGCCGCAGCAGCGGTTCACCACCGTGACATTGCTGGGCACCTGCGTTGGCATGCCCGGCCCCATTAGTAACAGATGATAGTCGCTGCCCAGCGCCCGCATGGTGGCGAGTAAAACGTCGATGTTCTTTTCTCGCGAGAAGCGACCGACGAATATCAGTAGTTTCTTATCGTCAGGTACACCCATGGCTGCACGGAAGCCAGGGTCGCGCCTTGAAGGGTGGAACTGCACTAAATCGACCCCTAACGACTGCACGCGTACGTTGGGTACGCCCCACTCGGTGAGACGGTTGGCCATGGCGTGGCAGGGGGCGAGTACGCTATCGAAGCGCTGGTACAGATCTACCACGTAGCGAACCAGCCGTTGGTGGACGTGTCGTCCAAAACGGTCCCCCATTAAGTTAGGTAAGTCGGAGTGGTAGAAACCCACCACTGGCACACCTAGCCGCTGGCCAGCCTCTAGCGCGGCCCAGGCGGTCACATACGGATCACCTGCTTCGATCAACGTGGGTGAGAGGTCTACCAAGGCTTCTCGCCAAGGACGGCGGCGCAGCGGAAATCGATAACCCTGCCCAAGCGGCAGGTGCAGCGCCGGCAGCGTATGGTGGTCGCCCAAACTATCGCGTTCGGCCCCCGGCACCAGCAGGCTGGTTCGCAGGTTGGGGCTGCGCGAAAGCACGCGATGTTTAGCCTGTAAGTAGGTGCGAACGCCGCCACTTGCCGGGGCGTGGAACATGGTCACATCGGCGATGTGCAAGGTAACCTCCGAGCCACATGAGTGTCATCGACTTACCTTAGGGTAGAAATAAGTCAGTTCTGCGACAACGTCACCGTGCAGCAGAAATAAAAACGCCACGGCAAAGCCGTGGCGCGAACACGTGTTGGCTGCGTTTAGGCAGCAGGTTTGGCGACCAGCGATCGTGTCTCTTCGCGAGCTTCGGTCAGTGAGACACGCAGGCTATCGCCCAGCTTGAAGCGCTCCTCGCCCTCGATCTGAATGCGGCCCTCTTTGTCATCGATGACCACTTTATCGCGGTCACTGTGCATCAAGGGGGCGGGCACGAACGCCGTCGCGCCGTTTTCTATCAGACGAACCCGCATACCGCCACGGTTGATCGCCATGATTTCGGCGTCGAAGGTGTCCTGATTCTGCGCCGCCGGGGTCAGGTAGCGCACGTAAAGCCAATCTTTTACGTCGCGTTCAGCCATACGATTCAGACGGCGGCGCTCGGTGAGCTGCTCGGTGAGCTGCTGGCTGGCTTCTGCCGGAGCCTGCTCGCCCTTGAGCACACGCTTGATCAAGCGGTGGTTGACCATATCGCCGTACTTACGAATCGGCGAGGTCCAGGTGGCGTAGGCGGGCAGCCCCAGCCCAAAATGCGGGCCAGGCTGGGCCGACATGCTGGTGAAGCCCTGGAAACGGCGTAGGCGCGCATCCAACCAAGCGTCGTCGCGGCTCTCAAGCGCACGCTTGAGTTCCTTATAGTGAGCCAGTTCGGTCAAGGCCTGTTGATCGACGACGATTTCCTGAGTGGCGAGGAACTCTTGGGCCGCTTCGGCTTTTTCCGGCTCGAAAGCGCGGTGGACGTTGAAGATGCCGTGGCCGATATGGCTGGCCAGGAAGTCCGCGCAGCAGGCGTTGGCGGCAATCATCGACTCTTCGATCATGCGGTTGGCAATGCGGCGGTCTTCGGTGCGAATGCCCAGCACGTTGCCCGCTTCATCCAGATCGAAGACGTAATCAGGACGATCTTTGAAGACCAGTGCGTGCTCGTTACGCCATGCAGTGCGAGCTTCCGTCAAGGCCTGCAGCGCCTTCAGCTGCTCGGCAATCTCCTCGGCCGGTGCCCAGTCGCCCTGGCCTTCGATCCAGTCGGAGACGCGCTCGTACACCAGCTTCGCGTGGGACGTCACGTTGGCCGCGAAGAAGCGGTAGTCGCCCAGGCTGCCGTCGGCATGAATGGTCAGCGTGCAGGCAAGGGCTGGGCGCTCTTGGCCTTCCCACAGCGAGCACAAGTCGTCCGCCAACTGCTCGGGCAGCATGGTGACGTTCTGGCCCGGCAGGTAGACGGTAAATGCGCGAGTGCGCGCTTCCAGATCGGCGGCGTGGCCCTCTTCCACATAGGCGGTGGGGTCGGCAATGGCCACGCTCAACTGCCAGCCGCCTTCGGGACGGGCCACCACATATAGGGCATCGTCCATGTCTCGCGTCTTTTCGCCGTCGATGGTAAAGAAGGGCTGTGCGGTGAGGTCTTCCCGCGTCAGTCCCTCGTCGCGTAGCGGCCAATCGCTGCCAGCATCCGGGCACTCTTGTTCCAGCGCGTGGCGAGCAAGCGTCACGCGCCAAGGTACGGCAGGGTCGTCGGCTTTGGCCACCAACTCATCGATCTGGGAGAAGAAGCCGCGGTCGTTCTCTTTTAGTGGGTGGCGTACCAAGCGCGCCACGACCCAGTCGCCATCGCCAATGCTATTTTCGTCGAGGCTGTTTTTTATACGTGCTTTCAACACGTTGCGAATCGAAGGGTGGTCCGGCACCACCGCCAGGCGGCCGTCGCGTTTTTGCACACGTGCAACGAAGCGGTCCAAACCGGCTTCGATGAGCTTTTCCGGCTCGACCGACTTCTTATCGCCGTTTTCGTGTATGACGGCTTCCACGCGATCACCGTGCAGTACCTGCTTCATGGCGGGAGGTGGCACGAAATAGGAGTCGCCGCTGTCGGTTTCAAGAAACCCAAAGCCTTTTTCGGTAGCTTTGATCACCCCTTCGGCGCGAGGAGTCGTTTCACGGATCTGTTGCTTGAGCTGGGCAAGCAGGGAGTTGTTTTGAAGCATGTGTTCGATCAGTTGGCGAGAGTAGGGTGCCACTATACGGATTCCCACTGGCCGCGCCAATCGTTGCCCTGGGGGAAGTGGCGGTGGGCACGACAGGTCAATGGCTTACTTACGCTTGGCTGAATCGGTTAAGCTGAGTAGATCGACCGCTAAGGCGACTAACGTACAAGGAGCGCGCTTATGACCCCACGCCTGATCGTTTCCGACCTAGACGGTACGCTGCTGGGCAGCGACCACCGGTTACATGACAGCACCGTCGAGGTGCTGCGTAGGCTGGTACAGCAGGGGCACCATCTGGCGCTGGCCTCCGGCCGCCATTACCACGATATGCGCGTATTCCGTGACGAATTGGGCGTCCCTGCCCACCTGATCAGTACTAATGGGGCGTACACCCATGATCCCGCGGATAGCTTGGTCAGCGCGTCCCATCTCGATCCGGCTCATGCCCGCACGCTGATTCAATTACCCCGACCACCCCAAGTGCGTCTCAGTCTTTACCGCGAGGTAGGCTGGCATGTGGATGCCCACGCGCCACATCTGCTGTCATTACATGCCTCAACGGGCTTTCGCTATGAGGTCGTGCCGCCCGATCAGATGGACGCCAACGGCGTGGGTAAAGTGCTCTATTTAGGCGACCCGGAAGCGCTAGCAGAGCTGGAAGCTCAGGCCCAGGCCGCCCACGGCGATGGGCTGCACATTACCTACTCCACGGTGGACTCGTTAGAGATCATGGCGGGCGGGGTCAACAAAGGCGTGGCATTGGCGGCGCTACTGGAGTCGCTGGGGCTCACCGCCGCCGACTGCTTAGCCTTCGGAGATAACCTCAACGACACTGAAATGCTTACCTTGGCAGGTGAAGCCCAGGTGATGGCCAACGCCCATCCGGCGCTGTTCGATCGCGTGCCAAGAGCCCAGCGCATCGGCCACCACGGCGAAGCGGCGGTGGCGTCGTTCCTGAAGCAGCGCTTTGGGCTTTAGCATTTTTGCTGCCATTATCACTCTGCCACCTTAGTCGAGAGCCGCTTGCGGTAGGCGATACGCTCCACCATCATCTAGCCCCTAAAACGATAATAACCTAGGGGCCCTTTCTACGATGACTACCACACCTGCGACCTTGATGGTGGTCGACGATGATCCGGAAATCCGCGAGCTACTGGCGGATTACCTGGGGCGACACGGTTACCACGTGCGGACCGCCGAAGACGCGAACACGCTTTACTCACAGCTTGCCGAGCGAACACCCGATTTGCTGATCGTCGATGTGATGATGCCGGGGGATGACGGCTTCACCATTTGCCGGGAGCTGCGCAAAACCAGCGACACGCCGATCATCATGCTCACCGCCAGCGCCGACGATACCGACCGCATCTTGGGGCTGGAATTAGGGGCCGACGACTATATCGGCAAACCCTTCAACCCTCGTGAGCTGCTGGCGCGTATCAAAGCGGTACTGCGCCGCACGCGCACGGCTGCCTCGGCGGCCGCCCCTCATGAAGCGCGTTGGGTACGCTTTGGTGAGTGGCAACTCGACCGCATGACGCGGGAACTGGTCGGTCACAACGGCGAGCGCACCGCGCTGTCGGGGGCAGATTTTCAGCTGCTTCAGGTGTTCTTGGAGCGTCCCGCCCAGGTGATCACTCGCGATGATCTCTATACCTTGACCCGAGGCCGTGATGCGCCGCCGCTGGATCGTTCGATTGATGTGCACGTCTGTCGGCTACGCCAGCGGCTAGGTGAGGATGCCCAGCATTCACAGTTGATTCGTACCGTACGCGGGGCGGGCTACGTGCTCACGGCCCGGGTAGAACCAACGTCGTGAGGGCGTGGCGACGTTGGCTGAAACGACGTTCACGCTGGCTGCCCGGCAGCCTGCGCGGGCGCTTTGTCATCATCATGATTGCTGGGGTGCTGGCCGCTCAGGTGGCCAGCTATACCATCTGGACCTCTCAAGTGCGCGCCAGCCAGCTTGAACAGCTCGATGAGCTCTCCAGCAATATGGCGTTTAGCATTGCCTCCACCATGAAATTTTTCCGTTCGCTGCCGGTGGACTATCGGCATATCGTGCTGGATCAGCTGCGTAGCATGGGCGGCACGCGTTTTTTTGTCAGTGTGAACGAGCGGCGTATCCCCGTAGTGGACATCGGCAACGGTCCGGAAAAAGCAGTGGTGGTGAATAACGTTCGCACCATTCTGACTCAGCAGCTCTCGATTGACGATGTGGTGGTGGAGTTTTCCCGCCCGGAAACGCTGCGGGTATTCAATAACGAAGTGCTGCTCCACGATCTGCCGCCCCGTTGGGGCCAGCATAGCCTGTTGATGGAGCCGCTATCGCCGCCGATTCTGGTGGTGCAGTTGGAGTTGGCCCCGGATACTTGGCTCTATGTGGCCACGCTGCTGGGCGTCCCGGATATCTTCAGCGGCTACCGCTGGCTCTCGGAAGAGCGGCTGCTGGCGGGCATCGTCGTGCTGCTCACCGTGCTGGCGCTGTCGTTATTGAGTATTACCAGCGTCACGAGACCGCTGGCTAGACTTTCTCGGGCGGCGCGTCAGCTCGGCGACGACCTGGATAGCCCGCCGCTGAAAGAGAGTGGCCCCAAGGAAGTAGCAGCTACCGCCGTGGCGTTCAATCGTATGCAGCGGCGTATTCGCGAGCAGGTGGAGGAGCGCGAGAGGCTCTTCTCAGCGATCTCCCACGACTTGAAAACGCCGATTACCCGCATGCGCTTACGGGCTGAAATGCTCGATGACCCAATACAGCGTGAGCGCTTCTGCGCCTCGCTGGACGAGCTGTCCGAGCTGGTCAAAGGCGCGCTGGCCTCGGTCAAGGGGTTAGACCTGCATGAAGAGCCGCAGCCAACGGATCTCTACGCGCTCACGATTGAACTGGCCGAGGCGCTGCGCTTGCAGGGGGGCGACGTGCAGGTGGCCGGGCAGGTGGCGCCACTCACGGTCAAGCCGCTGGCGATGAAGCGCTGCCTGGCGAACCTGTTAGAAAATGCGGTGTTTTACGGCCAGCGGGCGAGGGTAACGCTGGAAGAGCAGTCGGGCGTGGTGCGCCTACATATTCACGACAGTGGCCCTGGCATTCCTGAGGATCAGCTTGGCCGCGTGTTTTCACCCTTTGTACGCCTGGAGGTGTCCAGAAGCCGCCACACCGGTGGAAGCGGCCTGGGGCTAGGCATTGCGCGGCATATCGCCCGTGCCCATGGGGGCGATATTACCCTTGCCAACCACCCCGTAGGCGGCCTGCTGGCCACGCTTACGCTGCCTCGCCAAACCAGCGTTACAGACTTGTAATAAATCGCTAACACTATGCAGGACTCGGTAACTCCCGTTGTGGGCGCAGGTGACGTACTCTGCGATGAGCCGCCTCTCCACGAAGCGCGGCGCGATAACCGCGATAAAAACGGCGCTCTCGCCGTTTACCCATCATCGTTATCCCTATAAAAACAACAGCAGGAGCAACTCATGCGTCATTTGTTACCCGTCTTCAAAAAATCCGCCCTCGCGCTGGCCCTTGCCGCCGGTACGGCCCTGGCAAGCACCGCGCAGGCCAATGAGGTCGAAGTGCTGCACTGGTGGACGTCCGGTGGTGAAGCCCGCGCAGCCAACGTTCTCAAAGAGCTACTCGAAGCCGAAGGTTACGGCTGGCAGGATTTCGCTGTGGCCGGCGGTGGCGGTGAAACCGCCATGACAGTGCTCAAATCCCGTGCCATGTCAGGTAACCCACCCTCCGCCGCGCAAATTAAAGGCCCGGAAATTCAGGAGTGGGGCGAGCTTGGCCTGCTAGGTGACTTAAATGAAGTGGCGGATGCCGAAGGCTGGAACGACCTGTTACCAGAAATTGTGGCCGATATTATGCGTTATGACGGCCAGTACGTAGCCGTGCCCGCAAACGTACACCGGGTTAACTGGCTGTGGGCCAACCCAGACGTGCTGGAAGCCGCTGGCGTAGAAATGCCCACCACCCTCGACGAGCTGTTTGCCGCCGGGGAAGCGATTCGTGAAGCAGGCTTTGTGCCGCTCGCCCACGGTGGCCAGTCCTGGCAGGACGCCACCGTGTTTGAAAGCGTGGTGTTAGGTAGTCAAGGCACCGAGTTCTATCAGCAGGCGCTGGTGGAGCTAGACCCAGAAGCCCTGGGAGGCGAGCAGATGGTCGCCGCACTGGAAGATTTCAAACGCCTGCGCGAGCTGATGGACGAAGGCATGCCGGGCCGCGATTGGAACATTGCCACCGCGATGGTGATCGAGGGCGTGGCTGGTTTCCAGTTGATGGGTGACTGGGCGAAGGGGGAGTTCACCGCTGCAGGCATGACCGCCGGTGAAGACTACCTGTGCACCGCCGCTCCGGGCACCGAAGACGCCTTTACCTTCAACATCGACAGCCTGGCGATGTTCCGCGTGTCCGATGATGCCGAGCGTGAAGCTCAGCACACGCTGGCGCGTTTGGTGCTTGAACCCACCTTCCAGGAAGCCTTCAACCTTGCCAAAGGCTCCATTCCCGCGCGCCCTGACCTGGATATGAGCGAGTTCGATAGCTGCGCCCAGCAGTCAATGGACGATTTCCAGAGCACTGCCGATGAAGGCGGATTAGTGCCCAGTATGGCTCACGGTATGGCCGTACGTGCCGACGTTCAGGGAGCCATCTTTGACGTCGTGACCAACTACTTCAACGACGCCGATATGCCCGCCGAAGAAGCGGCCCAGCGACTGGTCAGCGCCGCAGAAGCTGCCTCGTTCTAAGCGCGGCACCATTGGCAATAGCGCAAGTACGCGCTGAACGTACGCAACCAGCGCCGCCGCAACGGCGGCGCTAGCGGTTGACTGGCGAGGAATTCCCCATGAGCGAAACCCCAACGCACACCGCGTTGCGGCCAACGGCCTCTGGTCGGCTGCAGGCCTGGCTGCCAAGGCTAGTGCTGGCACCCTCGGTGGCGGTGTCTCTGTTTTTTGTTTACGGCTTTATGCTGTGGACCTTTGTCTTATCACTCACCAGCTCGCGTATGCTGCCCAGCTACGATTTTGTCGGGTTTGGCCAGTATGCGCGGCTGATGGCCAACGAGCGCTGGTGGGTGGCGTCTACCAATCTGATGATCTTTGGCACGCTGTTTATCGTGATCTGCTTAGTGCTGGGGGCACTGCTGGCAATGCTGTTGGATCAAAAGATTCGTCAGGAGGGCGCGCTACGCACGGTGTATCTCTACCCCATGGCGCTGTCGTTCATTGTTACGGGGGTCGTGTGGAAGTGGCTGCTGAACCCGCAGCTAGGCATTCAGGCCATGGTGCGCAGCTGGGGCTTCGAGTCGTTCGAGTTCGACTGGATCGTCGATCCGGATATGGCGATCTACACCTTGGTGATTGCCGCCGTTTGGCAGGCCTCTGGCTTCGTGATGGCGCTCTTTCTCGCCGGGCTGCGCGGTATCGACGATAGCATTATCAAAGCCGCCCAGCTCGATGGCGCGAGCCTGCCGCGCATTTACTGGCGGGTGGTCATGCCCTGCCTGCGCCCGGTGGTGTTCAGCGCGGTGATGATTCTGGCCCACATTGCCATCAAGAGTTTTGACTTGGTCGTCGCGCTCACCGGCGGCGGGCCGGGTTATGCAACGGACCTGCCGGCCACGTTCATGTATACCCATGCGTTCAACCGGGCGCAGATCGGGCTGGGGTCGGCCAGCGCCATGCTGATGCTCGGTGGGGTGTTGGCCATCCTGATTCCTTACCTCTACTCCGAATTAAGGAGCCGCAAACATGGCTAATGTGATTCGTCGCCAAACGCCTGCGGCCAAGTTATGGCGTGGCGTGCTGTACGCGGTCCTGGTCATCGCCGCGCTGTTCTACGTGCTGCCGTTGGTGGTCATGCTGATGACCTCCATTAAACCGTTGAGCGAAATCAGCGCCGGGTCGCTGCTGTCGTTACCGCAAAATCCGACGCTGGCCCCCTGGGCAAAAGCCTGGGGTGAAGCCTGCACCGGTATGCGCTGCGACGGCGTGGGTGGTTATTTTTGGAACTCCTTTGCCATCGTCATTCCTGCGGTGCTGATCTCCACCGCCGTGGGAGCGCTGAACGGCTATGCGCTGACAAAATGGCGCTTCAAAGGCTCCGAGCTGGTCTTCGCGCTGATGCTGTTCGGCTGCTTTATTCCGTTTCAGGTGGTGCTACTGCCCATGGCGCAAACCCTGGGCTGGCTGGGGCTCTCTAGCTCTCGAGCGGGGCTGATCCTGGTGCACGTAGTGTTTGGTATCGCCTTTACCACGCTGTTTTTCCGTAACTTCTACGTGGGGATTCCTAACGAGTTGGTCTCGGCGGCCAAGCTGGACGGAGCCGGGTTCTTCCGTATTTTCTGGCGCATCCTGCTGCCAGTGTCGGCGCCCATTATCGTGGTGTCGGTGATTTGGCAATTCACCCAGATCTGGAACGACTTCCTATTCGGCGTGGCGTTCTCGGCACACGACACCCAGCCGGTTACCGTGGCGCTCAATAATCTGGTGAACACCTCCACCGGCGTGCGCGAATACAACGTCGATATGGCCGCCGCCATGATTGCCGCACTGCCCACCCTGGTGGTGTACGTGCTGGCGGGTAAATACTTCGTACGCGGGCTCACGGCAGGCTCAGTTAAGGGCTAATAACAACTAGGTGCATGGCAGTCGCAGGTAGAGGTCAGCATCACCCCGTAGCGGGGGTCTTTCGCCAGGACGGCGAAAGTAGCGCCCAGGGAAGGGTTTACAGCGCCCCCGCCAAGGGGTGATCTGACCGGTGCCAATGCGCTTCTTGCCAGCCCCCTTAGAACAGGATTTTGATCATGGCAGCGTTAGAGATTCACAACGTACGCAAAGAGTTTGGCAGCGAGCGGGTGCTGAAAGATGTCAGCATCTCCATAGATTCCGGCGAGTTTTTGATTCTGGTGGGGCCATCCGGCTGTGGGAAATCCACGCTGATGAATGCCATCGCCGGGCTTGAGCCGGTCACCAGCGGCAATATCTATATCGACGGTGAGGACGTCACTTGGCGCACCCCCGCCGAGCGCGATATTGCCATGGTGTTCCAATCCTACGCCCTGTACCCCAGCATGACCGTGCGCCAAAACATCAGCTTTGGTTTAGAGATGCGCAAAGTGCCCAAGGCCGAGCGGGAAGCCGCCGTGGAGCGGGTGGCCGATCTGCTGCAAATCTCCCACCTGCTAGAGCGCAAGCCCGCCCAGCTCTCCGGCGGCCAGCGCCAGCGGGTGGCCATGGGGCGTGCCCTGGCGCGGGAGCCCAAAGTCTATCTTTTTGACGAGCCGCTCTCGAACCTGGACGCCAAGCTGCGCGTGGATATGCGCACCGAGATCAAAAAGCTTCACCAGCGCCTGGGCACCACTATCGTTTACGTTACCCACGATCAGGTAGAAGCCATGACCCTGGCAGACTGTATCGCGGTGATGCGTGACGGGCATATTCTGCAGTTGGGCAGCCCCGATGAGGTCTACAACAATCCGGTGGATATGTTCGTGGCGGGCTTTATGGGCTCGCCGTCGATGAACTTCATCCGCGCCACGCTAGAAGCCGACGGCGATGGCTATGCACTGCGCATTGCCACCCCCGACGAAGCCGACCTGCTGTTGCCCTGGCCAACGGCCCGACACACGGCAGGCTTGGTAGAGCAGCTCGACAAGCCGGTGATTCTGGGTCTACGGCCCGAGCACTTTAGCGAAGAGGACCTGCGCCTCAGCGAGCAAGCCGAAGGTACGCTGTTGGACGCCAAGGTGAGCGTGGTGGAACCGACCGGTGCCGATATTCTGCTGCGCCTGCCGCTGGGTGAGCAGGAGATTACCGCGCGGGTCGGGCCCAAATGTGAGGTATCACCCGGGGAGCGCTTGGCGCTGAGGGTCGATATGTCCCGAGCGGTGCTGTTCGATGCCGAAACCGAGCAGCGGCTGGCGTGAGCCGCTGGGTGAGTGGTATTAATCGCGGTGACGCGCGGCGGGGGCGGGCTCTTTGTCGAGCCGCTTGATCTGCCGCCAGAGGTCTTGGCGAAGGTCGGCTAATTTGGGCTGCTCCTCTGGCGTAAAGGCCACCGGGCGGCACAGCCGCTGGGCACGCAGCCCCAGGCGGGCGCTCAGCAACCCGGTCGCCAAGCCCTGGCCGGCTCGCGCCGAAAGGCGGCCTGCCAAGTCCAGCGAGAGCATGTCCATGCTGGCATCGGTGGCCAGTTCGCTGGCGCCTGCAAAGGCCATGTTGTGCAGCACGTGGCGAAATAGCCGCAGGCGGCTGGCGTAGCCAAGCTCCAGCCCGTACAGACGGCTCAGCCGATCCACCATGGCCAGGCTGCGCCACGCCACCAGCGTCATGTCCACCAGGGTCAGCGGGGAAACCGCCACCATGATGGCGGTTTCCCCCGACATCCGGGTAATCAACCGCTGAGCTTCCCGGTCACGGGGGGCCAGCAGGTGGTAGCGCAGCAGGGTTTGAATCTCTTCCCCGCTGTGGTGCGGCTGGCACGCCCGCTGGAAGGCCAGCCAGTGAGGATCATCGTTGCTCAGCGCGAGCTGCTGTTTCAATTGAACGGCCATCGCCTGGGCCTGCTGGCTGGAACGCTGGGGAAGCTCGGCTAGGTTGGCCCGTAACTGGTCGTGTCGCTTTAAGCGCCGCAAACGGCCCAGCTCCTTGAGAAGCGATACACCGCCCAAGCCAATCAGGCTAATCCCAAACAGCTGCCACGCCATCGTCATCCACTGGGACTGGGACAGCGCGTCAGGAATGCCGGTTGCCAGCTCTACCGTGCCGAGTGTGGCTCCGCCTGCCAAGGCGAACATCAGCCCCCAGCGGCGCTTGCGGGGCGCGCCTAGGGTCTCTTCCGGCAGTGCTTTGAGTTCGGCTTGGGTCGCTAGCGGCTGGTGCGATTCAGTCGCCGAAAAGCGTTCGTGCTGGCGCAGGGTTTCCGGGGTAGGTTCGGGCGGCGCTTCGGTGTGGAAGTCGCGGCGGGGCTGAGGGTTGCTCATGTCAGTTTGTCTCCAATCAGCCAGTCAATCGCGGCGTCCATACGGATGTGGGGCAGTGCCTCGCTATCGGCGGGCATCGGGCGGAAGCTGGGGAAATCAAACCCTTGCTGCTGCCAAAAATCGGCTTTGGGCAGGCGGCTGGGCACATCGCCGGGGTACACCAGCACGTCTTCGCCTTCTAACGTGGTGCCTTTCAGCGCTGGTGTTCGCTTGCCATCATGCAGCACTTCGCGGGCCTCGGTGGCGCGAATGGCCGCCAACGACAGCGCTTTCACCGGGATATCTGCAAAGCGTAAGTCTTTCAATGGCTCCGCCAGCAGCGCTTCTAACAGCTGCACCACTTGGGTGTGTTGGTCGGGTGTCACATGGTCCGCTTTGGTGGCGGCAATGGCGAGGCGGTCAATTTTGGGAGCGAACAGCCGGGTCAGCAGGCTGCGCTTGCCGTAATCAAAGCTCTTCATCAGCTGTTGCAGCGCGCGGGAAAGATCCTCGAAGCGCTCCGGCCCGGCATTGAGCGCGCCCAGCACGTCCACCAGCACAATCTGGCGGTCAAAGCGGCGGAAGTGGTCGCGGTAGAAGGGGCGAACCACCTGCTGCTGATAGTAGCGAAAACGCGCCGCCAGGGTGGCGTAGAGGCTCGACTCGGGCAGCGCGTCGAGGGTTTCTTTGGGAATATCTAATCCGGGCAACGGGAAGAACTGCAGCACCGGTGCGCCATCCAGCTCGCCGGGCAGCAAAAAACGCCCCGGCTGCAGGTTAGAAAAGCCCGCCTGCTTGGCGCGCCGTAGGCCCAATGCGTAGGCCTCGGCCAGCGTGGCGAGCTGCGCTTCATCGGCTTCCGCCGTGGGGTCTAGCTGCTCTGCTTCGGCCAACCATTCGCTAAACAGCGCTCGGCGATGGGGGCCTTCGTGCTGGGCTTGGCTCTGGCTCCAACTATAGAAGTCGTGCTGCAGCAGCGGTAAATCCAGCAGCCATTCGCCAGGGTAGTCGAACAGGTCCAGTGTCAGGTGAGCGATATCCGGCGTGAACCAGCCCTGTTGGGCAGGGCGGTAGCGCAGCTGCAAGCGAAGCTCGCTGATACCCCGAGTAGGCTCTGGCCAGCGCGGCGGTGTGTCTCTCAGCGAGGCCATGCCGGGGTCGTAAGGGAAACGCGGCACCCCTAGGTCAGGCTGATTCAAACGCTGCGCGCCTAGCAATCGCCCTTCGCGGGCAACCGATAACAGGTCTAATCGTGCTTCTACGCCTGCATGGCGCAGTTGGTTCACTAGCGAGGTCAAAAAGGCTGTTTTTCCTGCTTGCGACAGACCCGTCACCGCCAGACGCAGCTGCCGGTCTCGGCTTCGCTCTAATAGGTTGCTCAATTCGCGGCTCAGCGGCTGGCGCATCCTGTCGCTTCCTTGGTTGGGTAGGGCGTTCGAATGAGATGAGCGCGCTAGCGCTGCCACATCAAGACCAGCTGAGAGAGCATGGGCAGGGTCGCAATGATGAAGCCAACGACCGCAAGGCTATAGCCGGGCCAGCGGCGCTGCATTTTTTGCGCAAGGGTCAAACCCACCAAGCACACCACCATGCCGATTAGGTTAAAGGCCAGCGTGGCGGCCTCCAGCCATTGCTGCGGATCCATCGTCTCTCCTTGGGGATATTGGTGGCATGATCATAGCAAAGCCTCGATGAACCGATCATTAACCGCGGCTTATTGTCGTCCCTAGCAAGTGCTGTGCTCCGGGAACCAGCCAAACGGGATCAAGGCGAGTATTGGCGGCTTCGACGCATACAAAGTGCTTGGCGGCGTCAGCGGGGGTATCGTTGGGCAGTTCGCTATCCGGGTGCCAGATCACCGTAGAGTCGCTGGACTGTTTGCCGATGCGCAGCGTGCGCTGACCGTCGTCGAGCAGCACGGCTTCGTTGGTGTGATAAATACGGTCGACCGGTCCACGAATCGCCAGCGTGCCCTGCTGCTCAGACTCGGCAAAGTCGCGCAGCTTGTCCAGGTAGCGCGCCCCCGCCAGGCCCTCTAAACGGCACTGATGGGCGTCATGGACAGCCAAGTAGCTGTGCAGCGCACCGCTGGTCTTGATCGGGGCATCGCCGATGTTTTCGCTGATGATCTCGACGTTGAGCCGCTGGGCGTTGGCTTGAATCACCACGCGCGCGGTGAGCTGGCTATGCAGACGCTCTTCTGGCGAGAGGTGGACCTCGATGCCTTCGGCGTGGTCGTCAACGGCGTCCAGGCGCCACATGGCGTGACGGGCAAGCCCATGAAAGGGGCCGTTACGCTCGGGGCTTTCGTCAGCGTAGCGCTCGTCGGCGAACCAAGGCCAGCAGAGCGGGATGCCGCCACGGATCGCGCCGGGCAGCGCTTGGGGCGTTGGCGTTACCCATAGCCAGCCAGTGTCGCCTGTCGGCTGAAAGTGCAGCACCTGTGCGCCTTGCAGGCTAATGACCATTTCCCCCCAGGCCATGTTGAAGAGCGTAACGTCACGGCCTTCCCAGGTGACGCGTTGATGACCATCAACATGACTAAGTAGCTGTTTAAGGGAGTCGGGAATCATAGGGGAATCCTTGTGGGCAAAGGCAACAAATAGGCAGAACAGTAGCGCCGTGTGCTATGGTAGGACAAGCATAGATGGAAGGTAAAACCCCAAGCTGAGTGAAACCAAGGAGGTAGTATGGGCTTTATTGCGTGGTTAATCATTGGTGGTTTAGCTGGCTGGATCGCCGGCAACATCATGCGTGGCGGCGGCTTTGGCGTGCTCGGTAACATTGGCGTCGGCGTGGTCGGTGCGCTCGTCGGTGGTTTCCTATTCAGCCTGCTGGGGCTGCAGGCGGGCGGCTTCATCGGCTCGCTCGTCACGGCGACCGTGGGGGCCGTGGTCTTGTTATGGGTCATTAGTAAAGTTAAAAGCGCCTAGCGTTTCTCACGCTAAGTGGTATCTGCTGCCCGGCCTTTGTGCCGGGCAGCGCTGTTTTGTGCGGCGGCTATCGGTCTTGGCAGCAGATTCCGTTACACTATTCGGCTTTTAGCAGCCGCGACTGGCTGCTCCGATGGGTGATGGCTTTCATGGATCGCTTTCTGTTTCTTCGAGGTGTCTTTTGGTCGACGCACTAACTACCTGGTGGGCTCAACAGCTGGTGCTGTGTGACTGGGCTTTTACGCCGCATCCACTGGCGGTGGATGCGGTTGCAGCGGAGCAGCGCCTGCTGGAACTGGGTATGACAGATCGTGGCGCGTTGGCAGACCAGCTATTTTTTGCCCTTGGTGCGCCATCGGGGGGTGCCGACCAACTGCTGGGCGCGCTGGAGTGGTCAGCCCTGGCGGGAGCAGCAGGCTGGTTGAGTCAGGCGCAGGCGGCGAACTGGGCGCACCACCTAATACGACGCATCACCGCCGACTACGGCGATCAGCGAGCGTGGCTGGCCGACCTGCGCCGCGCCTTAGGTGCTAAAGGCTGGGAAACCGGTGCCGATGACCGTTTTATCGATGCCTGCCAAGCGTTGTCGGATCTAGAGAGTGAAGGTGAAGGTGTTACCTGGCAGGCGCTGGATGCCGCGCTCGCCGAGCGTGGCGCCCCAGCATCGTTGTGGCCTCAGTCTGCTGCAGCCCAGCCCTGGCGGTTGGGCGCACTGTTCCGCCCGCTGGTGTGCTATCCAGCCAGCACCGCCGATTGGCCCGACGCCACGCAGTGGTTGGCGCGTGTTTGGCAGATTCACGACCGTGAGCAGTTACTGGAAGTGATGCTTTGGCTCAGTGCCCAGGGCGAGCGCCAGCGCTGGGATATCGAAGCCCGCGAACTGCTAACCATGGATCATGCTCAGCGCCAAGAGTGGCAACGGGGCGCGGTGAACGATGCGCCTTACGCGCCGGTGCTCACCACGTTCGTCAATCAGGGCGAGCCGCTGGAGTGGGCTGCCTGGGATTGGCTGCGATTGGTGGAGCTTGCCTGGGCCGGTGCCTGCTGCGGCTGGCTAAGCCAGGTGGAAGCGGACGACCTGGCGGCCCACGCGGCTGATCTCGTCGGGCGCCGTTACCACGACTGGCATGCTGTACTGAAAGCCTACCTTCGCGGGCAAAGCCTCTTCGAGGGCGTCGATCGCCGGGGGATGACGCCTAGCGCGCGTCATAAGCTGCTCATGCACGCGCCCCACAGCCCTTGGAAACACTCGCTGGGGGCGTTACTGGACGAGCCGACCCGTGATGCCTCGCGGGCGCGCATCAAAGCATGGCGTCATACGCCGCACCATTGGCTGCTCGCGTTGGCGGGCGTCCGCGAGCCGGACGTCATGTTGCGGCAACTCGATCCGTCAGCGCCGATCGCCGAACAGCGCAGGGCAGATGCCGCCGTTTACCTTCAAGACTCTCTGGGGCTGCATGCCGATGAGGGCCACCAAGTGCTGGCGCGCTACTGGCTACCTGCCCAGGCGCACCATCTTAACCAGCTGGCTGCGGATGCCGCCCATGGCGTATTGCCACCGTCGCAGACGCGCTTTGGTCAGCCGACCCCCGATGAGCTCAAACAGCGCAACGCGGTAAAAGGCGTGAGCCGCCACGCCGCGACGATTCACATGGCGGAGAAATTTGCCTTCTATCTGCATATGGCTTTCGACAGTGGTCTGTTCGAGCGCGAACCGCTCATGCAACACGCTAGCGCCTTACGTAGCTGCTTGTGTCGCTTTTATGCGTCGCCCAAGCGTCTGCTAGAGGCGTGGTTTGCCTGGGAGAGTTGCCTGCCAGAGCCCGAGCATGATTCGCTGATCAATGAAATCGCATGGCATTTGGAAGATCCTGGCAGCCTGTTCCACTGGCTAGATTGGCGCCCCGATGCTTGGTGCGAACCGGGTGAGAGACCTACATTGACCCACTTCACGGCGATGTCGCTGGTGGGGCCGCTGAACAGCGCGGTCTGGAGCGAGCCACAGTTGGAAAGTCCTCGTGAGTGCGCCGACATTCGCGAATGGGTAGAGAGCCACTATCACCTCTCTAGCGCCGACGACATGCAGGAGTTTTTGACCTTCATGTTGGAGGCGGGAGATCGGCAGGAGTACCAGATCAACTACGCGCCCTACACGCTGAACCCGGAGCGGTTGGCGGCTGAGATCGCCATATTGGAGTCCGGCGACTGCGGCGAAGAGGAGCGTCACCACTTGTTGCGCCTGCGCCGAGTGAGTACCAACGAAGATGGTTGTAATGACGTGGATATGGCCGCCTGGGACATTGCCCAGCTCGTCGATCTCGCCATTGCGGCACGTCAGCTAGGTTGGCTCGACAAGTCAGCGTTCGCGAACGTGCTCGACCGCGCCTATCAGTTGGCGGCGGATCATTACTCGGGTTGGCAGGAGTATGCGGCGGGCATGTACGCAGGGTTTTCGTTTTTCATGGGCGACACCCCGGAACGAGAGAGTTTCTTGGCCGGTTTTCGTCAAGCGCTGGTGGCTTGGTTATGCGGCGCGCCAGTGCTGGCCGGCCCCTGGGCGAGCCTGGATTTTCCAGGCAACAAGCCGCGCCATTTCGCGCCGCTGCATATCGATACGCTGCCGGGTGATCAACGAATCTTACATTAGGCTCGCCAAGCATAGGATAACTAGCTTATAGTCCAGGGTTTGTAAAAAATGAGTTTTCTCATGCTTGGGTCTTTTCCACTTTTTCTTCAGTCACGAGGTTAATCGCATGGTTGCGTCGCCACACCCCGCTGTGACCGCTGTCCGTGTTGTAAGTGTTTGTGTCGTCGTTGCTTTGTTAGCTGGTTGTGCGGGCTCCGCCTCACGCCAGGGTATGGAACCCCCCGAGGATTACTTCTCGATGTCGCTTCCCGGCATGCAGGGCGCCAATCCTCAAATGTCGCCCGTTGATCCCATCGATGCGCATCTTCGCAGTCTGCAGACACCCCCGCCAACAGTCGTGCGCCAAGCGCTTCTAGAGCAGCATCAGCGGTGGGCCGGAACGCCTTATCGGATTGGAGGAACGACGGATCGAGGGATCGATTGCTCTGCCCTGGTGAGAAACGTATTCCGCGATACCTTTGACGTCGAGTTACCCCGTTCCACCCAAGATCAAGTGCATGAGGGACGCCCGATCGACCGCCAAGAGCTACAGGCGGGCGATCTGGTCTTCTTCCGCCCACCGGGACGCTACAACCATGTGGGCATTTACGTCGGCAATGGCTACTTTCTCCATGCGTCCACCTCCAAAGGGGTGATCATCTCAAGCTTGGACAACAGCTATTGGCAGCGCTATTACTGGCAGTCGCGTCGGGCGCTAGAGCCGACCAATCTGGCTCAGCTCAGCAGCCGTTTCATGCCGTAAGTGTTCGCCGTGAGCGTCCGTTCACGTTGGAAAGGCCATGATTGAAGCAAAGACGCGCGCTTGGTGGCGCGCGACGGCGGCCCTCTGTTTAGGGTCGTTTTTGGTGTTCATCAACCTGTACGTACCGCAGCCGCTGCTGCCTGGACTCAAAGAGACCTATGGCGTGTCGACGCTAGGTGTCAGCCTGCTGATGTCGGTGTCGACACTCTCGCTGGCCTTGGCGCTGCTGGTGTTTGGGCCGCTCTCCGACGCGATTGGTCGGGAAGCCATCATGCGGTTTACGCTGCTCCTGGCCGGTGGCCTGTCGCTTGCCTTGGCCTTTGCGCCGTCCTTCGAAAGTTTGCTGTTGCTGCGCTTGCTGCAAGGCTTCGTGCTCGGAGGTTTGCCTGCGGTGGCCATTGCCTGGATGGGCGATGAGTTCGACAAGACGGCTCTGCTGAGCGCCGTCGGGCTCTATATCGGCGCCAATTCGTTGGGCGGTATCAGCGGACGTATCGTTGGCGGTGGTGCCGCCGCCATCGGCGGGCCAACGGCAGCGTTTATTGCAGTGGGAGCCATGACCCTGGTTGGCTGTGTGCTTTTCTGGCGGCTACTGCCCAACAGCCAAGCCTTCGTGCCCAAACGTTTTCATTTGCGTGACGCAGTGACAGACCTGCTGGGACATCTGCGCTCACCGGTGCTGCTCGCCGCCTACTGTCTAGGCGGCATCAACTTTCTGATTTTTATCAACCAATACAGCTATATCACTTTTCGTCTAGCGGATGCGCCTTATCAGTTGGCGACCAGCGGTCTAGGGCTGATTTTTCTTACCTATCTGGGCGGTACCTTTGGTTCGACGGTGTCCGGCAAGTTGGCGGGGCGTTTTTCACCTGCCATCTGTATTAGCGCAGGCATCGTGATTCTGATGCTGGGGACGGCTGTGACCTTGGCGGACTCGCTGGCACTGATCATATTGGGTTTGACCATTAACGCTTTTGGCTTTTTTATGGCGCATTCGCTGGCGTCTAGCTGGGTGGGGCGCTATGCCCAAGGAGCGCGGGGTAGCGCATCAGCGCTCTATCTCGTGTTTTACTATCTAGGTGCCAGCATTGGCGGTTTTTGGTTGGAGCCCTTTTGGCGCTGGTCGCAGTGGCAGGGCGTGGCGATCGGTTCGTGGCTGCTGCTTTGCGTGACGCTGTTCATTAGCGTGGGCCTATGGCGCTTCGAGCGCCGTACCAGCCGTTAATTGCCCACCCGCCAAATGCCACCGTTGATGGCACAGGCGCTTTAGCAGCGCCGTATCGTGGCTGATTACCAGCACGCCCAGGTTGTGGCGTTCCGCTTGGGCGCGCAGCGCCTGCCAAAGGGTTAATTGGGTGATGGGATCCAGCATGGTTGAGATTTCATCGGCCACCACGTAGCGCACGCCGGGGGCGAGTGCGCGAAGTACGCATACACGCTGTAGCTCTCCGCCAGAGAGGGCGCTGGGAAAACGCTTGAGCCAGTGCGGCTCAATACCAAACGCTTTCATCAGCGTATCGGGGGGTGTCCATGCCTCTCTCACTATCTTGCCTACCCGCCAGCGCGGGTTGACCGCCAGCTCAGGTGACTGCGGAAGCCACTGTACGGGGCTTAAACCTTGTGTCGGTAGCGGCGCGCCGTCAATGGTCACTTGGCCCTCGTGGGGGGCTAGCTGACCTGCCAGCAGTTTACCCAGGGTGGTTTTTCCTGCCCCAGAGTCGCCGCTGAGCCCGATCCATTCGCCAGGTGCAAGCCGAAGGGAAACTCCTTTCAGGAGCGGCAAGCCGGAAGGAAAGTGAAACGAGACACCATGGGCTTCAAGCAAGCGTTGGCTCCTGTCGCAAGGCGGTGACTGGCAGCGTGCTGAAAGCGTTATCCGGCAGCGCGTGCCAGAGGGCGCGTGCATAAGCGGTGGTTAACCGTTCCCCTTGGCCCTGAAACGCTTTGGCGGGGGCGGTCTCTAGGCCTTTGCCGTGTCGCATCACGGTGACGCGGTCGGCAATGGGCAGGGCATGGCGAAGGTCGTGGGTAATCAGCAATACTGCTTTGCCCTCGAGTGCCATGGCCTTTAGCGTTGCCAGTACGCGGTCGCGCTGTGTGGGGTCTAGACCCACGCTGGGCTCATCGGCAATCACTAGGTGCGCGTTGCCCACTTGGGCCATGGCGATGAGTACGCGACGGGCCATGCCACCCGAGAGCTCATGGGGGTAGAGGGCGGCGGCGTGGCTAAGCTGGTAGTGGCCGAGCAGCGCCTCGGCACGCTGATCGGCGGCGGGGCGTTCAAACCCCACGCGCTGGGCAGCCCAGCGTACCTGTTGCTGGCTACGAGCGAGAGGGTCAAGGGCGCTTAGTGATTGGGGAATCAGCGCTAGCTGATGGCCGCGTAGCTGGCGCTGACGCGCAGGGGTTAAAGGCGCTGAGTGAAAATGCAGCGTTCCCTTCATCTTAGCCGCCGACGGCAGCAGTCCCATAATGGCGTAGGCGAGCAGGCTTTTCCCTGCGCCTGATGCCCCCACCACCGCGTGTATTTCGCCCGCTGCTATGTGCAGCGATAGCGCGTCGATACAGGTGGCCCACTCTCTTTGCCACCAGCGGGGGTAATGGGGCAGTTCTAGGGTCAGCCGTTCGATATGCAGCATGGCAAACTCCTCAGGTAGACCGTATCGCCTTACAGCGCTTGGCGCAGCAGGGCCGCAAAACGCCCAATGGCCAGCACCATGAGCAGTAAGCCCAGCCCCGGAAACACGCCAAGCCACCAGTAGCCACCAGTGAGATAGCGCATGGCGTCGGCCAGTAGTACGCCAATGGCGGGCTGGGTTGGGTCCAGGCCAACGCCCAAAAAGGTCAGAGCGGCTTCATGCAAAATGGCATGGGGGAACAGCAGCAGTGCGCCGACCAAGCAGTGAGGCAGTAAATGGGGCAGCAGGTGGTGCCACACAATAAACCCGTGGGGTTTGCCGAATGCTTTCGACATGGCTACGTACGGGGCATGGCGTACACTCAATAGCTCTGCGCGCAGCACCCTGGCAAGACTGGGCCAGTGGGTCAGTGCGACCGCTATAATCACTGCCTGGGTTCCGCCGCCGAGGGCAAAGGCAATCAGCAGCAGTAAAATCAGGTGCGGTACGCTTAGCAGCGTATCAATCAGCAGGCTGACCAGGGCATCTAGCGTTGATGACAGCATCGCTAGGCTCGCCAGGCTTACGGCAATCAGCGTGCCTAGTAGTGCGGCGCTAAGACCTACCCAAAAACTCAGAGCAAGACCGGCCAGCGTGCGTGCCCATAGCTCCCGGCCCAGCGCATCCGTTCCCAGCCAGTGGGTGGCGCTAGGAGGCATTAAGCGCGCCTCAAATTGCATGTGAAAAGTCGTATCACCTAGCCAGACATGGTGGCTGAGCAGCAGTGCCACCAGTAGGCAGAGCATTGCTGCGTAGCCTGCTGCCAGTAGGCGCGGTTGGCGGTTCATCGCTGCCCCTGCGCTATGCGCGGGTCGGCTAACTGGTAAAGGCCATCGGCGATAAGATTGCCCATGCTGACAAACAGCGCGGTGAACAGCGCAATCGCGAGCAGCAGGGGCACATCGCTTCTTAAACCCGCCGCAACAGTGGCCTGACCAAGCCCGGGATAAGCAAAGACTTGCTCAATTAGTAGGGAACCGCCAAACAGCTCGCCGAGAGAGGCAAACGCCAGGGTGATGGCGGGCAGGCTGGCATGGCGAAGGCCATGACGCCAAGCGATATCGAAGCGGCTTGCGCCTTGTGCAAAGGCGTGCAGCGCCGTCTCCGAGCGCATAAACGCCACCATCTTGGCACGCGTGTGCAGTGTGATCGTCGCCATACCCAGCAGCGCCAGTGTCGCCATCGGCAAGATCAAGTGATGTAGACGCGTCAGTGGGCCCACCTCTTGCCTGAGAACGCCCATGGGGCCGGCGCAGCAGGTGGGTGTCCAGCCGAGGGTGACCGAAAAGAGCAGCAGCGCCAGCATGGCCAGCCAAAAGGTGGGCGTCGAGGCGGTGATATAGGCATAGCCGCTAATCAGACGGTCAAGCCAAGCGCCCTCTTTGCTGCCTGCCGCGATGCCCAGGAGCATCCCCAGGGCGAGTGAGAGTAGCCAGGCGCCAAACAGCAGGAAGAACGAGCGCTGGAAGCGCTGGCCAATGACCTCGCTGACCGGCTGGTTGTAGATATGGCTCCAGCCCAGCTCTCCGCTGAGCAGCTGGCGCAGCCAGTGGCTAAATTGGACCATAGCAGGCGCATCAAACCCCCACTGCTCTGCGATTAAGGCCCGCTGTTCCGGGCTTACCTGGGCCATCTGCGGGCCAAGATAGGCATCGACAGGGTCGATGGGCGAGAGCATCATCAGCCCAAACGAGACGGCCGCGACACATAGTAGTACCAGCACCAACCGCAGTAGGCGTGCCGTGAACCAGGTGGCTAGTCGCACGACCAGCGCCACTCCAGCAGGTTAGCTGTTATCGGCCAGCCGTGTCCGTGGGGGGCCACGCCCAGCTCACCCAGATCAAGGCAGCGGTGGGTGGCATACACATGGGCAAGGTTGACCATCCAGGCCCAACTGGTATCACCCTGCAACCCATAGCCGGTGTCGCCATCCCACTGCGCCGCTTGCCAGAGTGGGTTGGCCGCTTCCGGCGTTGCTGCGGCCTGAGCGGCCTCTAAGTGTTTATCCACGGTCTCGTTGGCGTAATAGCCGCTGTTATAGAAACCAAATCCAGCATGCTCGCTATGAAACAGGTAGTACACCTCCTGCGGACTATGGCTGCCGAAACCAAACACAATGGCATCTTGATGGAGGGCTTCCCGTTGAATCTCGTCCCAGTGGCGGCCGGTGGGCTGCATCTCGATGCCAAGCGGTCGCACCATCTCAGCGCTCACTTGGGCGAGCTGTTGGCGCGTGGTGTCGCTCGATGGGTACGTCAGGCGAAAACGTGCTGGCTGGCCGTCTTTAAAACGCAGCCCGTCTTCGTCCTGGCGAACCCAGCCTGCTTCATCGAGTAGGGCATTAGCGCGTGCTAAATTGGGCGCCGCCACTTTCTCGCCTTCTTGGCTCCAGGGCAGGCCGTCCGCCGGGCCAAAGGCCGGACGACCAAAACCGTTGAGCGCTACGTCCACCAGTGTTTCGCGGTCGAGGGCAAGATTCACCGCCTGACGGATGGCGAGATCAGACGTGACGTCATTGCCAATCGGAGCGCCGTTGGCAGCCTGTTCGCCTTCATCGGGCTGCATAGGAAACAGAATGCCGCGGTTGTCCACACTCTTCATGATGACCCGCTGCATTTGGCTGGGGAGGTTGTTCGCCAGTGCTTGTGGCACCGCGGCGAGATCCACCTCACCGGCGTGGGCGGCACTGAGCGTGGCGGCCTCATCGGTAAATAAAAACACCAGGCGCTCAAAGATGGGCGTGGGGCCATAGAAGTAGGGGTTGCGCTCAACAATCAGCTGCTCGCCCTCTTGCCATTCGACCAACTGGTAAGGCCCGGATCCTAACGGCTGTCTGCCGTAACCCTCGCTATAGCCATTGTCCCGGTCAGCGTCAGGCACGATGCCCAGCGTCATGAGTTGATCGATAAAGGTAATGCGCGGTGCCTTTAGCGTCAGTTCAACCGTGTTGCCGTCGATGGCCCGGGCGCTCTCCAGTGCACTGAGATCGGCACGGCCACCCGCCTCCGCGGCGGCATTGAAGGTGAAGGCCACATCGTCAGCGGTGAGCGGGGTGTTATCGGAAAAACGCACATCCGTACGTAAAGTGAGCGTCCAGGTGAGGCGATCGTCAGACAGCGACCACTCGGTCGCCAGCCCCGGTTGCGGCGTCAAATCTTGGCCACGGGTGAGTAGCGTGGATTGAAACAACGGGTTGCCGTACTGCCCCCAGCCCAGCAGTGGGTTAAAGCCTTGTTCCGGCTCGCCGCCAATGGCTAGCACTAGCTGCTCTTTGGCCAACGCAGGCGCGCTTAGCGCTACGCATGTGGCTGCTAGAGCCAGTATGATAGAGCGACGCATAAGACACCTTTTAAGGCTGCTGATATGATGTTTTTACAATAACATCATACTATCAACGCTGGAAGTTGCGGCGATGCACAATGAGAGACCGGCGAAGGAGAGGGTATGCAGCGGGTAACGGTAACGCTGGATGAAGAGCTGTTAAGCGACGTCGACGCGCTGATGGCGCTGCGCGGCTATCAAAATCGCTCGGAGGCGATTCGTGATCTCACCCGCAGCGGGCTGACGCAGGCTAAAGAGCAGGTTGCACCTGATGCGCCGTGCATGGGAGCGCTGGTGTACGTGTATGATCACGCGGCGCGAGATCTTTCCAAGCGGCTGACTCGCCACTCCCATGATCATCACGACTTGACGCTCTCGACGCTGCACGTGCACATCAATCACGATAGTTGTCTGGAGGTGGCGCTATTGAAGGGGCAGGGGAGCGCACTGAAGCAGTTCTCCGATGAGGTGACGTCATCGCGCAGCGTGCGCTACGGCCAGCTCGTACTGATTCCTGACGAATAGGGCGCTAATGCCCACTTGAAAACCTGATATCCATAAAAAAGGGCGGCCCAGTGGCCGCCCCTTGATCGCGTCGAGTCGCTCAGTGCTCGACACCACCTTCGCCGTGCACGTGGCCGTGCTCGACTTCTTCCTGGCTAGCTTCGCGAACGGTCGCAATCTCAACGTCGAAGTTGAGGTGCTGGCCTGCTAGCGGATGGTTGCCATCGACGACGACGGTATCGCCTTCGACTTTCTTGACGGTCACCATCAGCGGGCCACCCTGGGTCTGGGCTTGGAACTGCATGCCGGGCTCGACGCTCTCGACGCCTTGGAACGCATCGCGCGGCACTTCTTGCATCAGCTGTTCTTGAACTTCACCGTAGCCCTCTTCCGGAGCGACTTGGACGTTCAGTTTGTCGCCAGCAGCGCGGCCTTCGAGCTCTTTTTCCAGGCCTGGGATGATGTTGCCAGCGCCGTGGAGATAGGTGAGCGGCTCGCGGCCTTCGGAACTGTCTAGCACCTCACCTGCATCGTTGGTCAGGGTATAGTGGAACGCGACAACCGAGTTTTGCGCAATTTGCATTGAATAACCTTTCGGTGAGTGCATGTCCCAACATGGTAACGCGTGTGGAGCGGCTTGTCAGGGGGGCGGCGGGGTTTTTCCACCCACACGCCTTTAGCGCTATTGCGCCTAGGGGTGTGCAGGGATACCCTACATCCACCCATTTTTAACCTGCCATACACTCGCTGGAGTCCGTTATGACCATCTTCTTTATTTGGGTTGTCGCCTTCGCGCTGATTGCATATTTTGCTAATAAACGTTGGGAAAGCGGCGTTAGCCAAGGGTTGGACAAAGTGCTGCCCGAGGTGCTGAAAAGCCATGGTGACAACCGCTACCTGTGGGTAGCGGCGTTGGCCGTACTGGGCGCAACGACACTGATTCGCCCGGTAGACGTGCTGCTGGTGGCGATCTTGCTAGCCGTGATTGGCTTGATCATCGTGAAGCTCGCCAATTGGGCAAGCAGCATGGCCCACTAAGTCGAGCCATCGAGTCCACTCCTGGGTTCGAATCGTCAAATAGCTGAATAAACAACAGCCCGGCCAAATCGGCCGGGCTGTTGTTTTGACGAGCCGCGACGCGTATAGCGTCGGGCGAATAGTGGGCAACTCTGGTGCTAGTAAGGCGCAACGCTCAGGTTGGCACCGCTGCCAATCAAACGAACCCGTTGGCCTGCTTGGTACTGACGATCGGCGCTTTGCACGACGACCACATCCGTCCCATCATCACGACGAATTTCCATTTCCAGTGCGTTGATCCGGTTGGCGCGATCTTCTGCGGCCGTACCGGCAACGGCACCGCCCAAGGCACCGGCAACGGTGGCAAGCTGACGGCCAGAACCGCCGCCAATTTGGCTACCTAGCAGGCCACCAATCACGGCGCCGCCGCCACCACCCAGCAAATTGCCGGTGCGGCTATCGGCCTGAATTTGTACGGGGCGAACGGCCACGATGGTGCCATAGCTGACGCTCTGCCCCGTTTGCGCTTGGTTACCACGGTAAACATCGCCTGAGTAGGGCGCGGTATTGGCGCAGCCAGCCAGTGTCAAAATGCTCAATGCAGCAACGGGTAATAAACGTTTCATTAAAACCTCCAGTGGGTATCTATCCGCGTCAATGGCGTTTCATCAATTGCCAAACATCGCGTCTATTTCGTTTTAGAACAGCGTTCGTTAAAAGATAACGGAAGTGTGGCGCTTTGACCAGCCATCCCAAAAAAAGGTCACAATGATAGTGTAGACAGGCATTAAGAAAGCAGTGTGCAAAAAAACAGGAGGCCGACGCCTCCTGTGGGTCATGCGAAGAGCGGATTAACCAAACTGGTTCATGGTGTTGTCTTTACCGCCCGCCTTGAGCGCGGCGTCGCCATGGAAGAACTCTTTGTGGTCGTCGCCGATATTGGAGCCTGCCATGTCCTGGTGTTTGACCGTGGCGATACCTTGGCGAATCTCCTGGCGTTGAACGCCTGCGACGTAGGCCAGCATGCCTTCGTCACCGAAGTAGCCCTTGGCGAGGTTGTCGGTAGACAGCGCTGCCGTATGGTAGGTGGGTAGCGTGATCAGGTGGTGGAAGATACCGGCTTCGCGAGCACCGTCGCGCTGGAAGTTGCGCGTCCACTCGTCGGCGAGTTGACCCAGTTCGGTGTCGTCGTACTCGACGCTCATCAGCTTGTCGCGCTGGTAAGCCGACACGTCCTTGCCCTCTTTCTCCCAAGCATCGAAGACCTGCTGACGGAAGTTGAGCGTCCAGTTGAAGGAGGGCGAGTTGTTGTAGACTAGCTTCGCATCCGGCACCACCTCGCGGATACGGTTCACCATGCTGGCAATTTGGCCAACGTGGGGCTTTTCGGTCTCGATCCACAACAGGTCGGCACCGTTTTGCAGGCTGGTGATGCAGTCCAGCACCACGCGATCTTCCCCCGTGCCCGGCTTGAACTGGTAGAGACCCGAGGCTAAACGCTTGGGCTTGACCAGCTTGCCGTTTTGCTTGATGACGACGTCACCGTTGCTGATGTCTGCCGCGTTCTCGATGACGTCCCCATCCAAGAAGCTGTTGTACTGGTCGCCCAGGTCGCCCGGCTCATGGGTGACGGCAATCTTTTGGGTGAGCCCTGCGCCAAGGGAGTCGGTGCGCGCCACGATGACGCCATCTTCGACGCCCAGCTCTAAGAAGGCGTAGCGCACGGCGTTGATCTTCGCTAGGAAGTCTTCGTGGGGAACGGTGACCTTGCCATCCTGGTGGCCGCACTGCTTCTCGTCGGAGACCTGGTTTTCGAGCTGGATACAGCAAGCGCCCGCTTGAATGAATTTTTTGGCCAGTAGGTAGGTGGCTTCGGCGTTACCGAAACCGGCGTCGATATCGGCAATGATCGGCACGATATGCGTTTCGTAGTTGTCGATCTTGCTGATCAGCTCTTTCTCTTTAGCGCTATCGCCTGCCGCCTTGGCGTCGTCCAGGGCGCGGAACAGGTGGTTGAGTTCCCAGGCATCCGCTTGCTTGAGGAAGGTGTAGAGTTCCTCGATCAGGTTGGCGACCGAGGTTTTCTCGTGCATGGATTGGTCGGGTAGCGGGCCGAACTCGGAGCGCAGCGCGGCTACCATCCATCCAGAGAGGTAGAGGTAGCGGCGTTTGGTGGTGCCGAAGTGTTTCTTGATCGAGATGAGCTTTTGCTGACCGATGAAACCGTGCCAGCAGCCCAACGACTGAGTGTACTGGGAGGTGTCGGCATCGTAGGCGGCCATGTCGTCGCGCATGATCTTGGCCGTGTAGCGAGCGATGTCCAAACCGGTATGGAAACGGTTTTGAGCGCGCATACGGGCAGCATATTCAGGTTTGATGGCTGACCACTTGCCGCCTTGGGCTTCGCGAAGGTGGGCCATGGCTTTGATATCGTCGAGCAGTCCTGTCATGAGCTGTTTCCTCCAGAGTTATCGTCGTTCGCACGTTAGCTTGTTCTTATGCTGCACCTGCGAGATAGATTCCAGCATTATTCAAATTCGCGGCGCTGTCTCTACACCCATCGTCTCTTAATAAAACGTCGCGGTGTGGCGCTTTGCGTTTCACAGCGTCGGTGTCTCCGAAGAGGAGAGTCCTTAACGCTGCAGTGCAATAACTATCGACTAGGCAAGGAGATCCAACAATTGTCACTTGGGGGCACGCGGCGTTGTAGTCCGACGACAGCGACTACGCCAAACGCCCTGTTTGTGTAGTCGTTTTTCGTCATGGCTTTGACTAGGAACACAAAAAAAGCGCCACACGGGGTGGCGCTTGGCGACATTGGCGCTGAATCACTACAAAAACAGCGTCATCTCACGATGGGGAATGCCTGCATCCATAAACACGTCGCCGTGGGCAACGAACCCTAGCTGCTCGTAAAAAGCGAGAGCATGTAGCTGGGCGCTGAGCACCGCCCGGGCGTGCCCGGCATCGCGTGCCGCTTGGATGGCGGCCTCCATGAGTTGATAGCCAATGCCCAGCCCCCGGGCATGTTCGAGCACTGCCACTCGGCCAATGTGGCCATCGGGAAGAAGGCGGGCCGTGCCGACCGGCTCGCCTTTGAGCATGGCCAGAAAATGCAGGCACTGCGAATCGAGGCCATCCCACTCTTCCTCTTGAGCTACCTGCTGTTCATCGATGAAGACGACTCGGCGGATCCGCGAAGCGTGCTCTTCCAGTATTTCCCAGTGGCCGCTTGTCACGGTGGCGTTTTGTTCCAAGCGTTACTCCTCGTCGTCGCCCATGAAGCCCAGGCTGCCGCTATTGATCAGTCGAGTCACCAGAGCGGCGGCGCCCTCGAGTTCCAGCACGTCTGCGTACATCGGTGTAGCGTCGGCAAGGCGTTTGGCGAGGGGTTCTGAGCAGGCGTGCCCGTCGCCATCGACGAACAGCGTGGTGCCAGAGGCATCGCTGCGCCAAGCGAAGCGAGACCCCGGCATATGGAACAAAGGTTCGCCGTCTTGTAGTTGAGCAACAAGGTCGGCTTCGCTCATCGACTCTTCGAGAGGCACGACTTGATCGATATATTTGGGCTGGGTCATCACGCGGCCAAACCACTGGGCCACTTGCTCAGGGTTATCCAGCGCGCTCAGCATGAACTGACGCATGCGTTCGACGGCGGCATCGTCCAGCTCGCCTACCTCCTCGGCAGGGGCCATGCCCGCATCGCTATAACGCTGGGAGTCCGACATTTGTTCGCCGACATAATCGGCATACGAGGTGATGGCTTCGTCGGCCGAGGGCGCGCGAAAACCCACCGAAATGGTCATACAGTCATCGCTTTGGCTGACGCCGTGGTGTGCCCAGCCTGGCGGCAAATACAACATGTCGCCGGGTGCCAGGGTCCAGTCGGAGTCTGCTTCGATCTCGAACGACTCGAGGATGCGCAGATCGATCCCTTGGATGATCGGCGCATTGTCGAGCTGCTTGCCACCCAACTGCCAGCGGCGGTGGCCGCTAGCCTGCAGGAGGAAGACGTCGTACTGGTCGATGTGTGGCCCAACGCTGCCACCGGGAGGGGCGTAGCTGACCATGATGTCGTCCAGCCGCCAGCGAGGTAGGAAGTCGAACTCGTCCATCAGCGCCGCAATGGAGGGCACGTAGTGGTCGACCGCTTGTACCAGCAGGCTCCAGTGACCTTCGGGCAGCCGCTCGAAAGTGGCGTCGTCGAACGGCCCGTGCGAGACCTGCCAGGGGCCGTCGGGGCCATTCTCTTCGACCAGCCGCGCTTCGACGCCCGGTTCGCAGGCAAGGCCTGCCAGTTCGTCGGGATCGATGGGGCTGACGAAATCGGGGATAGCGCCACGAATCAGCAGTGGCTTCTGCTGCCAGTAATTGGCCAAGAAGTCTGCGGGCGTTAAATCGCCCAACAGGGTGAGTGGCTTATCGTGATGACTCATGGCGTTATCCTAGTTCAAGTGAGCACTACGTCAGTGCCGCAGAGCGTCGTTTAGAGTGCAGCAAGCCGCTGATTGAGAGCTTCGGCCTGGGCCTTCGCATTACCAATATAGCTGGCAGGCGAGAGATCCTTCAGCTCCTTTTTGACCGTCTCAGGTAGCTCGAGTGTGTCAATGAAGGCAGCAAAGCCTGCCTGATCGATCCGCTTGCCGCGGGTCAGTTCTTTGAGCTTCTCGTAGGGTTTTTCAATGCCGTAGCGACGCATCACGGTTTGAATGGGCTCGGCCAGCACTTCCCAGCTGTTGTCCAGGTCTTCTGCAAGACGCTCAGGGTTGGCTTCCAGTTTGCTGATGCCTTTCAGGCTGGCGTGGTAGCCAATCAGGCCGTAGGCCAGACCAACGCCAAGGTTGCGCAGCACGGTGGAGTCGGTCAGGTCGCGCTGCCAGCGCGAAATCGGCAGCTTCTGTGCCAGGTGGCTCATCACTGCATTGGCCAACCCCAAGTTACCCTCTGAGTTTTCGAAGTCGATCGGATTGACCTTGTGCGGCATAGTCGACGAGCCAATTTCGCCTTCTACGGTACGCTGCTTGAAATAGCCCAGCGAGATATAGCCCCAGACATCGCGATCGAAATCGATCAAAATCGTGTGAAAGCGGCAGATCGCATCGAACAGCTCGGCAATGTAGTCGTGGGGTTCGATCTGTGTGGTGTAGGGGTTGAAGCTCAACCCTAAACCTTCGACGAAGGTGCGCGCGTTGGCTTCCCAGTCGATGTCCGGGTAGGTGGTCAGGTGGGCGTTGTAGTTGCCCACCGCGCCGTTGATTTTGCCCAGAATCTCGACACTTTCGATCTGCTTGAGCTGTCGCTTGAGGCGATACGCCACGTTGGCCATCTCTTTGCCCAGCGTGGTGGGGCTAGCGGTTTGGCCGTGGGTGCGCGACAGCATCGGCTGACCGGCATGGGCAATCGCCAGCTTGGCAACTTCATCGGCGACTTGATGCATGGTCGGCAGCAAGGCTTTAAGGCCGTCTGCCAGCATCACGCCATAGGAAAGGTTGTTGATGTCCTCAGAGGTGCAGGCGAAGTGGATGAACTCGGTGACCGCGTTCAACTCTGCTTGTCCTGCGATCTTTTCTTTCAAGAAGTACTCGACCGCTTTGACGTCATGGTTGGTGGTGCGCTCGATCTCTTTGATGCGCTCGGCGTCGTCCACGGAAAAGTCGCGAATCAACTGCTCTAGAAAAGCGGTAGCTTCTGCGGAGAGCGGGGGCACTTCCACGATTTGGCCGTGGTCAGCCAAGCGTTGCAGCCAGCGCACTTCCACAATGACCCGCGCGCGTATCAGGCCGAATTCGCTGAAGTGTTCACGTAGCGCGGCGGCTTTGGCGCCGTAGCGGCCGTCGACGGGGGAGAGGGCGGTCAGAGCAGAGAGTTGCATGGCTTGGTTTCCAGAGTAGTCAAAGTCAGGGATCGAAAGTGAGGTGGCGCAGAGGCTAGCCGAGGTCATCCAGTGCTCGGCGCATTGCCTTGCGCTGGAAAACCAGTTTCCAGCGGCGCCCACCCTGCTGATGCCATAGCAGGGCGAAGCGGATGCCGGCCATCAGGCAAGCGCGCACCCGCTCCGGCATCATACGGGTTTGCAGTAACGAGGGGTCGCCCTGCACCACGATGCGTGTTTTAAACGTCGAGATAGTCTCTTGGTAAGCTTCACCGAGGCTGGCGATGACGTTTTCGTGGGTCGTGCCAAAGTGCTCCGCTTGTCCTTGGATATGAGCGAGTTTCTGGCCTAGCAGGTCCATCATCTGGCGGTCGGTGCGCAGCTTGTTCATCAACAAAAGCAGCGAGAAACCGTAGCGAAGCACGACCGGGTTAGCTTGCTTGCGCCCCACCAGTGCTTCCAGCGTTTCTAGACCGCGGCGCAGATTATTGGGATGGCCGCCGTAAATCGCCTCGAAGCTTTCGGGATTCGTGTCGACCGTCGCGTTGATCAACGTTTCCCAGGCGCGGGTATCGACCTGCCCGGTACGTGCCAGCTCGTCGACCAGACTGGCGGCTTGGAATACGCCCGCCAGCGCAAGGGCCTGGCGGGCAGCGGGGGAGTCGGGCGCGCGGTGTATCGGGGTGGCGCTCATGCGGCGGCCTCCGCCATTTTCCAGGTGGCGCGGATGACGCCGCCGCCCAGACAGATATCGTTATCGTAAAGCACTAGCGACTGGCCGGGCGTGACCGCCCACTGTGGATCGTCGAACACGACCTCGACACTGCCGTCCGGCTGGGCAATGATCTCGCAGGGACAGTCACTTTGGCGGTAGCGCGTCTTGGCGGTAAAGCGGCCCCGCTGCACGGGAGGATGACCCGCGACCCAATCCATGGGCTCGGTGGCCAGCGCATCGGTGTACAGCAGCGGATGATACTTGCCCTGAACCACGATCAGTACGTTGCGATCGAGATCCTTAGCCGCCACGTACCAGGGCTCTTCGGAGTAGTTGGCCAAGCCGCCGATTCCCAGTCCCTGACGCTGGCCTAAGGTGTAATACATCAAGCCCATGTGCTGGCCGATCTCATCGCCTTCGGGGGTCTCGATGGTCCCGGGCTGGGCGGGCAGGTACTGTTGCAGAAAGTCGCGGAAACGACGTTCACCGATGAAGCAAATGCCGGTAGAGTCTTTCTTCTTGGCGGTGATCAGATCGTGCTGCTCCGCCAGCGCGCGCACCTCGGGTTTCTCCAGCTCGCCCACCGGGAACAGGGTGCGGGCGATGGCCGCTTCCGGCACGGCGTGCAGGAAGTAGCTTTGGTCTTTATTGCCATCCAGGCCTTTCAGCAGGCGCGGGTGGCCGTCGCGAATGCCTTGCCGCACATAGTGGCCGGTAGCGATTTTATCGGCACCTAGCATCTCGGCATACTCTAGAAAGACTTTGAACTTGATCTCGCGGTTGCAGAGGATGTCAGGGTTCGGCGTACGGCCCGCTTTGTACTCCGCTAAGAAGTGCTCGAAAACGTTGTCCCAGTATTCGGCGGCGAAGTTGGCAGTATGCAGTTTGATGCCCAGTTTAGCGCACACGGCTTCTGCATCCGCTAGGTCTTCTTTGGCCGTGCAGTATTCGGTGCCGTCGTCCTCGTCCCAGTTCTTCATAAACAAGCCTTCGACATCGTAACCCTGCTGGAGCAGAAGGAGTGCCGAAACGGAGGAGTCGACGCCGCCAGACATGCCGACGATCACCTTGCCGGTGGCCGCAGTGCGGATGTCCGCCGTGTCCTGGGTGGCTGAGCCATGGGTGGATGTCATGAGCATCCTCGATTGAAGTGGTGTGCAATTGGGGGCGATTATACACGATGGGGGCTCGATGCTTCGAGTGCTTCACTCCTTGATCACACCAAGCGGGTAAAGGCGGCCGCCCAGCGCATCGTCGATGCGTTGAAGAACCAGCGGGCTGCGCAACCGTCGGTCGCCGTCCAACATGGCAATCTCCTCTCGGGTCAGCCAGTGAGTCGCGACGATGGCCGGGTCGATAGCAGAGCTAACGTACTGGCTGGGCGTGGCAACGAAACCGTGACTATGGAAGGTCGTACCGGCAGGCGTATGAAAGACGTACAGCCCCAGATAGCCGGTCAAAGCGATCTGCCAAGCGGTCTCTTCCATGACTTCACGGTGAACGGCTGCCATCGGCCCTTCCCCGTGCTCGACGTGTCCGGCAGGCTGATTGAACAGCGTGTGTGGGCCACCTTTATTCTCTTCCACCATTAGAAAACGCCCCTGCTGCTCGATCACACAGGCAACGGTGCTGTGAATGATGGGGCGGGCAACGTCCGTTTGGACAACGCCGCTCATTTGCGTCTTCCTCTTGGTTTTGCACTGCTTTTCGAGCCGCGTTTGGCGCCCCTTTCAGCGTCCTTGTAGGTGTTGAGTGGTTTGTGTTGTCCGCTGCGCGGCTTGGTCGCTTGGGTCGTCCGTGGCGCGTGTAGCGTCTCTTTGCGCCACTGGCCGGGTGCGAGATCGCCCAGTTGCCAGGGGCCAATCGCGGCACGTATCAGGCGCAGAGTGGGAAAGCCAACGTGGGCGGTCATGCGGCGCACTTGGCGATTGCGCCCCTCGCTAATGGTGAGTTCCAACCAGCTGGTCACGGGATGGCGTTTGGGATCGATGGCCGGGGCGCGCTCAGCCACGTCAGGGGGCGACATACGCCGAGCTTTGGCGGGCAAAGTGGGCCCATCTTTCAAGGTAACGCCGGATACGAGTGCGCGAATGGCCTCGTCGGTAATGTGACCTTCGAGCTGCACCCAGTAGGTTTTTGGCTGTTTGTGACGGGGGTGGGCGATACGGTGGATCAGGTTGCCATCATCACTCAGCAAGAGCAGTCCTTCCGAGTCGTAATCGAGGCGTCCGGCCGCATAAACACCCGGCGCATCGAGCACGTCGGCCAGCGTAGAGCGGCCTTGGCTGTCGGTGAACTGGGAGAGCATGCGGTAGGGTTTGTGCAGTAGATATAGGGTGCTCATCGTCTCTCGAACTGTCTTGCAGACTGTAGGCAGAGGATTTGTCGACAATCGCTCATGCGGTTAAAGTGCAGCGCTGGTATAATCTGGCCCGGCTGTTGGAGTTTGAAAGGGCCGAAAGCAGAACGGTGCTTGCCGCGCCGTCGCCGTTACCGCAGTAACCACCGAGTGACCAGTAGTACCACCGACTGACTAAAGGGGCAGCGCATACAGGATGCTCCACACGCTTCGCGGCATGGCCAATCGTTGTAATGGGCCGCGTAGCTCAGGATTTTATAATCACAGCGACCGAAAAAGAGGTTAACGCAAAAATGTCTAAAACGCCGAAGATCATTTATACGCTCACCGATGAAGCTCCTGCGCTCGCTACCTACTCTCTGTTACCCATCATTGATGCTTTTACCGACTCTGCCGGTGTCGAAGTAGAGACCCGCGACATTTCGCTGGCTGCCCGTGTGCTGGCACAGTTTCCCGACATTCTGAACGACGAGCAGCGCGTCAGCGACGACTTGGCTGAGCTGGGTCAGCTGGCGAAGACGCCGGAAGCCAATATCATCAAGCTGCCTAACATCAGCGCCTCTGGCCCCCAGCTCAAAGCGACCATCAAAGAGTTACAGAGTCAGGGTTATCCGCTGCCGGCGTATCCGGAAGAGCCTAAGAACGATGAAGAGGCCTCCATCAAAGCGCGCTATGACAAAGCCAAAGGCAGTGCGGTAAACCCGGTGCTGCGTGAGGGTAATTCTGACCGTCGTGCGCCGAAATCGGTCAAGAACTACGCGCGTAAATACCCGCACCGTATGGGCGAGTGGAGCGCTGACTCCAAGTCTCATGTCGCGCACATGAGCGAAGGCGATTTCTACGGCAGCGAGCAGTCAGCGGTCATGGAAAAAGCGGGCACGCTGAAGATCGCGCTGCAGCAAGCCGATGGCACCCAGGTAGTGCTAAAAGAGGGGCTTGCGGTACAGGCGGGTGAAGTGATCGATGCGGCGTGCATGAGCAGCCGTCGTCTGCGTAGCTTCATCGACAGCCAGATCAACGATGCTAAAGAGAGCGGCGTGCTGTTTTCGCTGCACCTGAAAGCTACCATGATGAAGGTCTCCGACCCGATCATGTTCGGCATCGTAGTTGAAGAGTTCTACAAAGAGGTGCTGGAGAAGCACGCTGACGCACTGAAGAGCGCGGGCTTCAACGCCAACAGCGGTATCGGCGACCTGTACAGCGCCATCGAGAAGCTGCCCAGCGACCAGCAAGACGCCATCAAAGGCGATGTCGAGGCGCTGTATCAAACACGCCCGGCCATGGCGATGGTGAATTCCCACAAAGGCATCACCAACCTCCACGTGCCCAGCGACGTGATCATCGACGCCTCCATGCCGGCGATGATTCGTGATTCCGGCAAGATGTGGAATGCCAACGATGAGTTGCAGGATGCCAAAGCGGTCATCCCGGATCGTTGCTACGCCACCATCTATCAAGCCGTCATCGAAGACTGCAAGCAGAACGGTGCGTTCGATCCGACCACGATGGGTAGCGTTCCTAACGTGGGCCTCATGGCGCAGAAAGCCGAAGAGTACGGCTCCCATGATAAAACCTTCCAAATGCCCGCCGACGGTACCGTCGTGGTGACCGACGACTCGGGCGAAACGCTATTCAGCCACACGGTAGAAGCGGGCGACATTTGGCGGATGTGCCAAACCAAAGATGCGCCGATTCAAGACTGGGTGAAGCTGGCGGTCACTCGTGCCCGCGACAGCGGTGCTCCAGCGCTGTTCTGGCTCGACGCCAACCGTGCCCATGACGCCCAACTGATCAAGAAGGTCGAAACGTACCTGAAAGACCACGACACGTCCGGCCTGGATATCCGTATACTAGCGCCCGTCGACGCGATGAAACTCTCCCTGGAACGCATTCGCAAGGGTGAAGACACCATCTCCGTCACCGGTAACGTGCTGCGCGACTATCTCACCGACCTGTTCCCGATCATGGAGCTCGGCACTAGCGCCAAGATGCTTTCCATCGTGCCGCTGATGAACGGCGGTGGTCTGTTCGAAACCGGCGCTGGCGGCTCGGCACCGAAGCACGTTCAGCAGTTCCTGGAAGAGAACCATCTGCGCTGGGATTCGCTGGGTGAGTTCCTGGCGCTGGCAGCGTCGCTCGAACACCTAGGCAGCACCTTCGGTAATGCCCGCGCGACGCTGTTGGCAAAAGCGCTGGATGAAGCCAATGGCAAATTCCTCGACAGCAACAAGTCGCCATCGCGTAAAGTCGGCGAGCTGGATAACCGTGGCAGCCACTTTTACCTGGCCCTCTACTGGGCAGAAGCATTGGCAGCTCAGGATCAGGATGGCGATATGAAAACGCTGTTCGCCCGTTTGGCCGAAGCGCTCAAAGCCAACGAAGCCGCGATCGTTGACGAACTCAATAGCGTTCAAGGTCAGCCGGTCGATATTCAAGGCTACTTCCACCCGAACGGTGAACTGGCCAGCCAAGCCATGCGTCCAAGCAAGACGCTAAACGACGCCCTGGCAATGGTTGCCAAAGGCTAAATCGCCTGGTGACAGTCGCACCCTGTGTGCGGCTCGCCCCCTGCCTGCTTAGCAGGCAGGGGTTTTTTGTTTTGCCCAGTGTGATAATTTCGAGTTTTTCGTGAACCCTTGTTGATGGCGTGCGTCTTATACAGCAGATTATAGTGTGTACAACCGAGGCTGCTCTCAGCATCCTCCCTAGAACTGCTTGTCAGACACCGTCCGTCAGCCTAGAGATGATCCTTGCAGCTTATGCGTATTACAGAAAGCCCAATCGTGGTAGCGACGCTACAGGCAGGCATGACGCGTCCAGGCATGCCCGAGCACGATGATGACTTAGCGGTGCAGTCGGCCGAGCCCGCGCTGGCACAGCCGCCTTTATATAAAGTGGTGTTGCACAACGACGACTATACCCCCATGGAGTTTGTCGTCGAAGTGCTGCAGGGTTTTTTCAATATGGATAGCGAAAAAGCCGTACAGGTCATGCTGGCCGTACACACTCAGGGAAAAGCCACGTGCGGCATTTTTACCCGGGATATTGCTGAAACAAAGAGCTATCAAGTGAATGAGTACGCCCGTGAGTGCGAGCACCCATTAATGAGCGATATCGAAGCGGCCGATTGACCCCGTTGACGTAACCTGCGTTGAAAAAAAGTAGCGCAGGGGCTTGCAACCATGCCATTTGTACCCGATGTTGAAAGTGCCGGTCGATTAAACTGATCCGACGCAAGCCCTAGGTGGCGATATGCCCTAGGTAGTAGCGAAAAGGGGACTGCCATGCTGAGCAAAGAACTTGAACTGACCCTGAACACGGCCTTCACCGTGGCTCGCTCGAAGCGCCACGAGTTTATGACCGTCGAGCATCTGCTTCTGGCGCTGCTAGACAATGCTTCTGCGGTGGATGTGCTGAAGGCGTGCGGGGCAAACCTCGACAAGCTGCGGTCCGATCTGCAGGATTTCATCAATTCGACCACACCGCTGATCCCCGAGGGGCAGGGTGACCGTGAAACACAGCCAACGCTGGGCTTCCAACGCGTGCTTCAGCGTGCGGTATTCCATGTTCAATCGTCTGGCAAGAGTGAAGTAACAGGCGCTAACGTGCTAGTAGCGATCTTCTCTGAGCAAGAGAGTCAGGCAGTCTATTTCTTGAAGCAACAGAGCGTGGCACGGGTCGATGCAGTAAATTACATTGCTCACGGCATCTCGAAAGTGTCTGGTCATGGCCCTTCACCCTCTCCCTCTTCTCAAGAGAACGACGATGCAGAAGAGGGCAGTGCCGAAGGTGCCGCTCACCCGCTGACGGGCTATGCCACCAACCTGAACGAGCAGGCGCGCCAGGGTAAAATCGACCCGCTAATTGGTCGTGATCACGAGCTCGAGCGTGTCGTGCAAATCCTGGCCCGTCGTCGTAAGAACAACCCCCTGCTGGTGGGTGAGGCGGGCGTGGGCAAAACCGCCATTGCTGAAGGCCTGGCCAAACGCATCGTCGAAGAAGACGTGCCCGAAGTGATCGCCGATGCGGTGGTCTACTCATTGGACATGGGCGCACTATTGGCAGGCACCAAATACCGTGGCGATTTCGAAAAGCGCCTCAAGAGCTTGCTGAGCGAGCTGCGCAAACAGCCCAATGCCATCTTGTTCATCGATGAGATTCACACGGTCATTGGCGCGGGCGCTGCCTCGGGCGGCGTAATGGACGCCTCCAATCTGTTGAAACCGCTGCTCTCTTCAGGTGAGCTGCGCTGCATTGGTTCGACCACGTTCCAGGAGTTCCGCGGAATTTTCGAGAAAGACCGCGCCTTGGCACGCCGCTTCCAAAAGGTCGACGTGCTGGCACCGTCCGTTGAGGACACCATCAAGATTCTCAAAGGGCTGCGTTCGCGCTTCGAAGAGCACCACGAACTGAAATACACCGACGGTGCGTTGGAAAGTGCGGCCCGATTGGCGGATCGCTACATCAACGATCGATTCCTGCCCGATAAAGCGATCGACGTGATCGACGAAGCGGGTGCGCATCAGCGGATGCTACCCCCTGAGGTACGCGCTACGACGATCGACGTGGAGCAGGTGGAAGCCGTGGTGGCCTCCATTGCGCGCATTCCGCCGAAGAGCGTCTCGAGTTCGGATCGTAAACAGCTCGAGAAGTTGGACCGCGACCTGAAAATGTTGGTGTTTGGTCAAGACGAAGCGATCGATTCACTGTCGGCGGCCATCAAGCTCTCCCGTGCGGGCCTGAAATCTCCCGATAAGCCCGTGGGCAGTTTCCTGTTCGCAGGCCCGACTGGGGTCGGTAAAACGGAAGTAGCCAAGCAACTGGCGCATATCATGGGCATCGAGCTGGTGCGTTTCGATATGTCGGAGTACATGGAGCGTCACACCGTGTCGCGTTTGATCGGTGCGCCTCCAGGCTATGTGGGGTATGACCAGGGTGGGCTACTGACCGAGGCCGTCACCAAACAGCCGCACTGCGTGCTGCTTCTCGACGAAATCGAAAAAGCGCATCCAGAAGTCTTCAATCTGCTATTGCAGGTCATGGATCACGGTCGTTTGACGGACAACAACGGCCGCGAGGCAGACTTCCGCCATGTGATTTTGATCATGACCTCGAACGCTGGGGCGGAGCAGGCGTCGCGTCGCTCTATCGGTTTCCAGAGCCAGGATCACTCGACGGATGCGATGGAAGTGATTCGTCGGACCTTCTCGCCGGAATTCCGTAACCGCCTGGACGGCATCATTCAATTCCATGCGCTGCCCACGACGGTAGTGCGCAACGTGGTCGACAAGTTCCTGATCGAGCTTCAAGCGCAACTAGACGAGAAGCGCGTGCAGCTGGATGTAGACGACGTCGCCCGAGATTGGCTAGCAGAGAAAGGCTACGACCCGGATATGGGGGCAAGGCCGATGGCTCGCTTGATCCAAGAGAAGCTCAAGAAGCCACTCGCAGAGATGATTCTGTTTGGAGAGCTGGCCGAGCACGGTGGTATCGTACATGTTAGCCTGGAGGAGGGAGAGCTTCATCTTTCGACAGAGTCGGAAATGGCAGATGCGCCCTGAAAAGGGCGCTAAGATGACCGACAAGCAGTAATGCATATTCGCTAGCACGCACAGCGCCCTGTCTTCGACGGGGCGTTGTCGTTTCCAGGGAGCGGCGCCGTCGTTACGCGGTGCTACTAATAGCCGTGGGACGCGATCTGTGAGCAGACGTTGCTTGAGGGCACACTCAAGGCTTAGCGCGAGCGATAAACGATACGGCCTTTGGACAAGTCGTAGGGCGTTAGTTCTACCTTGACCTTGTCGCCAGTCAGAATGCGGATGTAGTTTTTACGCATTTTGCCAGAGATGTGAGCGGTCACGACATGGCCGTTTTCAAGCTCAACCCGGAACATGGTATTGGGAAGGGTGTCAACGATCACGCCTTCCATTTCAATATGATCTTCGCGTGCCATATAGGCAGATCCTCACTTTTAGATATCGTGGATAGTCGAATGAGTGTTTCCGACGGCGTTGGCACAGACCTGCACGCCTAAGAAACAGCGCTATATTGTGCCGTAAGCCTGCCGTCAAGGCAAAAAAGCTGCTCAGATTAGCGAATTAAGGGGCGCCAGTGGCGACCATCGAGCAGCTCGATAGGCGAAAACGCCTGCTTGTATCGCATTTTTCGGCACTCCTCGATCCAGTAGCCAAGGTAAAGGTGGGGAAGCCGTTTCTCTTGGCAAAGCTCGATTAGCTTTAAAATGGCAAACGTGCCCAAGGATCGTTTCTCTAACGCATCATCCACTTTGAAAAACGTATAGATGGCCGATAGTCCATGTTCGAGCTGGTCGAACGCTGCCACGGCCACCAGTTCGTCGTCGAGATACATTTCCAGCAAATGGGCGTAAGGTTCTTCCAGCGTCAAAAAGGTGCGATATTGGTCGCGGCTGGGTGGGAACATATCGCCGTCAGCGTGTCGCTGTCGAATGTAGTCAGCGTAGAGCGCGTAGTGCGAAGCATCGAAGCGCGCTGGGATGACACGCGTTTCGATATCGGCATTGCGCCGCCAGACTTTTCGCTGGGTGCGGTTGGCGCTAAAGTGATCCACCGGAATCCGCACCGATCGACAAGCGTTGCATCCCTCGCAGTGGGGGCGGTATAAGTGGCGCCCGCTGCGTCGGAAACCCAGCAGCGACAGTGAGTCGTACACCCCTGGCACGGGTGACTCCTGGGGGTCAAGAAACAGCGTAGTAGCCTCTTTGCCTGGCAAGTAGCTGCAGGCATGAGGAACGGTTAGGAAGAAGCGCAAATCCCGCACGGGTCGGCGAGGAGCGTTACTACTCACGGCTTGCCTCCTTGATCATGAACGGCGGTCACTGTGCTGTTGCGTTTGAAGCAATGGCTGCAAGCCACGGAGATTCTGGCACCTGGGGCGCTTGAGTCTCAGTGCTGGATAAGCAAAACGCCTTTTCTGGCAGCCACTTCTCAAGATAGTTGATGAACGTTCGCCGGGCGACCGTTGTTGCGCCGAGGCTGGCCAGATGCGGTGTATGCACCTGGCAGTCGATGAGCTTGCCGCCGTAAGTGTGCATGGCGCTTGCCAAGTGGGCGAGGGCAATTTTAGAGGCGTCTGGCTGGCGTGAAAACATCGACTCGCCGAAAAATACCGGCCCCATCGCCAAGCCATAGAGTCCGCCTACCAGCTGGCCCCCATGGTGGACCTCGACACTGTGGGCAATGCCCAATGCATGCAGCCTCTGGTAAGCGTCGCGCATGGAAGGATTGATCCAGGTGCCCAGCTCGTCTTTACGTGGCGCAGCGCACGCTTCGATTACCTGGGCAAAGTGTTGATTCAGCGTCACGCTAAAGCCACCATGTCGCAGCCGTTTAGCAAGGCTGCGGCGTCGTTTAAACTGTTCAGGCAGCAGTATCATGCGTGGATCTGGGCTCCACCATAAAATGGGGTCATCGTCGCTATACCAAGGAAATATCCCTTTTCGGTAAGCGTCTACCAGCCAGGCTGGTGTAAGCTCTCCACCGGCAGCCAACAGGCCGTTAGGGTTCTCCAACGCCTGTTCGGTAGAAGGAAAAGTGGGGTGTGGCGATGAGAGCCAAGGTAGCATCGCTTGCTCCTGTTGCTAGTGGCGTCCGTCGAAGCGCTGTGACGGCGGAAGGATGCTCGGTATGATGCAAACTCGCAAGTGGATTAAAGACACCGTGTGGTGTAAAGGGAGAATCGCTTGAAAGTAAATAAGGCGGTAGACAAGCGAACGCAGCGGCAGTCGCGTCAGTCACCATCGAGTTCTCAATCATCGGCGCGGGTCAATGCCGCGAAGGATAAGGCGCGCCGCGTTGGTCTGCGCTTGCAAGGCTCTGCCCGTGAAGGGGTGGTGGTCGTCATGCTGGCGCTCTGCGTCTTCTTGCTGTTGGCCCTGTTTAGTTACCATCCTGCCGACCCAGGCTGGTCGTACCAAGGCCCCGAAACCGAGGTTCGCAACTGGATGGGGCCCGTGGGTGCTTGGCTGGCCGATGTGCTCTATTCACTGCTGGGTGCAAGTGCCCTATGGTGGCCGGGTATGTTTGGTTACGCCGCCTGGTGGCTGATGCGCTCTCGCCAGGTACGCTTCGAGCTAGACCCAGTGGCCATCGCCGTACGTGCGGGCGGGCTAGTGCTGCTGATGTTCGGCACGACCATGTTGGGGGCACTGCACTTTTACCATCCCGATAGCATTTTGCCCTATGCCTCTGGCGGTATATTGGGAGAGGGGCTGGTGGGCACCTTAAAACCGCTCGTCAGTAGTGGCGGAGTAGGGTTGATCGCTGCAGCGCTCATTCTCATTGGTTTCCCGCTGTTTAGCGGTATGTCTTGGCTGCAAGTGGCCGATGAAGTCGGTCGTAAACTTTGTCGTATCGGCGGTTGGTTTGGCGAGCGCCGTGCCAAGCGGCGTGAAAAGCGTGCCGAACGGGCCGCGGTGCGCGCAGCGGCCAAGGCAGCGTCCAAGAAAGTGAAGCAGCGCTCCTGGGCTGAGCCGAGTGACACGAGTACCGATCCCGTCGATGACGAAGTGGCGACGACTACGCCTCGGGCCAGTGAAGCAATTGAGCCTCCCGTGCGTCCTACCGTCAGTGAGCGCTCACCTGTCGGTCGTCGCGAGCGCCGTGAGCCGAGCTTCTCGGCACCCGCAGAGGATGAGGCGTCGTCGGTCACCGATACGTCGATTCCCTGGGAAGCGGCCGCTGTGCTGAGCGAGCGTCATGCACCGGCCCCTCCCGCGGCTGCCGCATCTCAAGACCCCGAGTTGGAGACATCGCCTTCTCCGAAGATGACGCCAGAGAAAGACGCGCCTGAAGAGCCGATCATGCCGCTCTCCGCGCACGCTCCGGAGGACGTCCAAGAGCCTGCTCCGGAGCCAGAACCTGAGCCGACACCCTCTATTACCGATACAGAGGTACCGCTCGAAGCGCTTGAGACATCCTCGCCAAACGCGCATGCGTTTGCGACCAAGCCCGTGGATGAGCCAGAGCCTGCCGTGCGTCAGGAAGATAGTGAGTACTCACCTTTGAGCGCTGGCGAAGAGCAAACGAGCGAGGACGTTGCCCCGACCGTGCCGCTACGCGCGTTACGCAATGAGCCAGAAGAGACCTCGGAATCCATTGCGCCCGTTGAGCTGGCTCGCCGTTCAGAGCCAGCACCAGAACCAGAGGCAGCACCCGCCCCCGCTCCTACGACGCTGCGCAGTGACGAAAGCGATCCCGCTTATCGGCCTACGCCCATGTCTGCGGAGTCGCGCCGTGAGCGCGTACCCGAGGTGGTGCCCGAGCCGGTGTGGGGTGACGATGATGATGAGCAACCGATCAAGCCCGCCATCCAGGCGCCAGCCAGTGCGCGCCATGAACCTACGTTCTCGACCGAGTCGGTCGAAGAAGAGTCAGACAATGGGCCAACGCTCTGGACCGTCGAGCATCTTCAGAGCCAGCGTCCGACGTTTGAAACGCTTCCAGAGCCCGAGGGCGAGGTGCCCAGCCTGCAGCTGCTAACACCGCCGGAGCCGCATCAGCCGAACTACACGGATGAGCAGCTGGCCGATATGGCGGAACTCCTGGAAGTCAGGTTACGTGAATACGGTGTAAAAGCTGAAGTGGTCGATACGTGGCCGGGGCCGGTCATTACACGTTTCGAGATCAAGCCTGCTGCCGGGGTGAAGGTTTCCAAAATCAGCAACCTGGCCAAAGACCTTGCTCGTTCGCTGATGGTCAAGAGCGTGCGTGTGGTCGAGGTCATCCCTGGTCGGCCCACGGTGGGTATCGAAATTCCCAACCCGCATCGCGCAATGATTCGTTTGCGTGAAGTGATCGATTCGGACCGCTACCAGCAGGAGAATTCACCGCTGACGATGGCGCTTGGCCAAGATATTGGCGGTGGTCCGGTAGTGGCGAATTTGGGCAAAATGCCCCACCTGTTGGTGGCCGGTACGACCGGTTCGGGTAAGTCGGTGGGGGTCAACGCCATGCTGATCTCCATGCTGCTCAAGGCTACACCCGATGAACTCAAGCTGATCATGGTCGATCCCAAGATGCTGGAACTGTCGGTGTATGACGGCATACCGCATTTGCTGGCGCCTGTCGTCACCGATATGAAGGAAGCGGCCAATAGCTTGCGTTGGTGTGTGGCTGAAATGGAGCGCCGTTACAAGCTGATGGCCGCCATGGGCGTGCGTAACATCGCCGGGTTTAACGCGCGCCTCGATGAAGCCGAACGTGCCGGTGCCCAGGTGGCCGACCCGCTATGGGAGCCCCAGCCCTGGGAAATGCATCAAACGCCTCCAGTGCTGGAAAAGCTGCCCTATATCGTAGTGGTCATCGATGAGTTTGCCGATATGTTCATGATCGTCGGCAAAAAGGTCGAAGAGCTGATCGCGCGGCTGGCGCAGAAAGCGCGGGCTGCCGGTATCCATCTGATTCTGGCTACTCAGCGCCCGTCGGTGGATGTGGTGACCGGCCTGATCAAGGCGAACATTCCGTCACGGATGGCGTTCCAGGTCTCCTCGCGGATCGATTCGCGCACCATTCTCGACCAGGGCGGTGCCGAAAGCCTGTTGGGTCATGGCGATATGCTCTACTTGCCCGCGGGCTCCGGTCCACCGAATCGTGTCCATGGTGCCTTCGTGGACGACGATGAAGTCCACCGGGTGGTCGATGACTGGAAGCGTCGAGGCGAGCCGGAGTACATCGAAGAGATTCTTTCCGGCGGCGTATCTGCCGATGCGCTAACCGGGCTAGAAGCGGAAGGCGTCGATGGCGATGATGCCGAACAGGACGCGCTCTATGACGAAGCGGTGCAGTTCGTTACTGAAACGCGAAAAGCGTCGATTTCTGCCGTACAGCGGCGCTTCAAGATCGGTTATAACCGGGCCGCACGTCTGGTCGAGGCCATGGAAGGGGCCGGGGTGGTCTCCTCCATGGGTACCAACGGTGCCCGCGAGGTGCTGGCGCCGCCGCCGGTGGGCCATTAACACGTCAACCATGCAATAAGCGTGAAAGTCGCGCCGCCGGTGAAACCCTGCGGCGCGTTTCGCGTCTGAGGGGCATAGGGAGCTTTTTACGCTCTTTGCCTCGTCCGCTATTCGGCAATGAATGCCTAGGGAGAAAGAACATGCGCGAACCCTCTAACCGCCGTTCACCGGCATTGGCACTGGCCGCCAGTGCGCTGGGATTGACTTTTGCTGCCCCTATGACTGCCTGGGCCAATGAGGCGGCAGAGCGGCTCACCGAGCGCTTGGATCCGTTGGAAAACTACCACGCCACCTTCGAGCAGCAGATTCTCGATGGCAGCGGTGATCGTTTGCAGAGCGCACGTGGGGAAATGTGGCTGTCGCGGCCCGGCATGCTGCGCTGGGAAGTCGAGGCGCCTTATTCGCAAACCGTGGTCTCCGATGGTGAGGAGGTGTATCTCTACGACCCTGACCTGGAGCAGGTCACGGTACAGGCGATGGATGACCGTGTGACCCATACGCCCGCGCTGTTGTTATCAGGCAGCGCCGATGAATTGACGGCAAGTTACGATGTGTTCTACGAGCAGCAGGATGGCGACGATGTCTTTACCTTGATGCCGACGCTGGCCGATACGCTGTTCGAGGAGCTCAGCATGGTCTTCGACGGCGATACTCTCACCGAGCTCTGGATGATGGACAGTACCGGTCAGCGCACTGCCATCACCTTTAGCGGCATCACTCGCAATGGCACTATCGACCGCGATCTGTTCGATTTCCAGATCCCCGAAGGTACGGACGTGATTCGCGAAGAGATGTAGAGGGTGAATCAGTAGATTACGATCGGGCGCTCTAAGGCGCCCGATCTGCTTCTTGGTCGCGCTCTTCCCGCCACGCCATGATTTCCCCGAACCGTTTCTCCTGGCCAAACGGGCTCGGCTCATAGAAGCGTGTTTTGGGCACGTCTTCTGGCCAGCAGTCGTGGTCGCTGCCTGCTGGATATCCGTTTGGCTCGTTGTGAGCGTAGCGATAGCCTTCACCATGGCCGAGCTGCTCCATGAGCTTGGTTGGTGCGTTACGTAGGTAAGTGGGCACTTCCACCTGAGGCTGCTGCTGAACGAACTGCTGGGCGCTCTTCCAGGCGCGGTCTATACGGTTACTTTTTGGAGCGACAGCCAAATGGATCGCGGCATGAGCAATCGCGCGCTGGCCCTCGTAATCGCCCAATCGCAAATAGGCATCCCAGGCAGCAATCACTAGCGGTAGCGCGCGAGGGTCGGCATTGCCGACGTCCTCCGAAGCGATGGCGGTCAAACGTCTTACTATATCCAGCGGGTCGCCGCCGCCTTGGATGAAGCGCGCCATGTAGAGGAGCGCGGCATCGGGACGAGAGGAGCGAATCGATTTGTGAATCGCCGAAAGCAGGTCGTAATACGCATCGCCCTGTTTATCGAACGCGCTGGTGTGATGACCCACCACGTCCGCCAGTACTGCCTGACGTAACACCTCACGACCACTCTGTTGTTCTGTGAAATCGCAGGCGGTTTCCAGTAGCCCCAAGGCTCGCCGAGCATCGCCGGCACTGGCGTGAGCCAACGCGTCCAATACACCGGTCTCTACCTCGATGGCACGCTTGCCAAGTCCCCGCTCGGTATCGGCAAGCGCTTGCTCCATGACCTCGACCAGCTCTTGCTGGGTCAATGACTTCAGGACATACACGCGTGCTCGGGAGAGCAGGGCCGAGTTGACTTCGAAAGAGGGGTTTTCGGTGGTAGCGCCGATCAGCGTCAAAAGACCAGACTCCACGTGGGGCAGCAGCGCATCCTGCTGGCTCTTGTTCAGGCGGTGGATCTCATCTAGAAAGAGAAGCGTTGGCGCGGTGCGCTGGCGAGCGCGCTCTACGACCGTTCGTATCTCTTTGACGCCAGCCATCACTGCACTCAGGTGCTCGAGCTGCGCGTTGGATGCACGTGCTAGGAGCTCAGCAAGCGTGGTCTTACCAACGCCGGGTGGTCCCCATAAAATCATCGAGCGCACCACGCCTGATTCGGCCATGCGACGTAGAGGTTTGTCAGGCCCGACGAGTGCTTGTTGACCGATATAGTCGTCCAGGGTCAACGGGCGCATACGATAGGCCAGCGGCGCGTCGTCACCCGGGGTTGCGTCAAAAAGATCCATATAAACTTCCGTTGTAAATCGAGACGTTGAACAACCAACGCTTAACAAGTGTCTGTGGTAAAAGAGGTTACGTCAGACTACCTTTTGGCATGACCGTAAAGAAGCGCCCATGTTATTGAATATCGCGGAGGCGCAGGACAAGGATTAACGCTAGTGTAGTAGAACCCAGCTCATGATCGCGTGCTGACTGCAGTAGAAAGCAGCCAGCATGACACTCACTAAGGAGACGGCACGATGTTAAACCAACTGCGTCTAGATCATGCCAACATGGCGCGAATGCTCCATGTGCTGCAGCTCAAGCAAAAAACCTTGGCTAGCGGAGAACGGCCTGACTTTCAGCTGATGCGCGAAGTGGTGGACTATATCCTGTCTTACATGGAGGGGTTCGCAACGCCGTTAGAGCGTATTTGTGTCGAGCGGTTGCAGGTGCAGGCCCCTGAACACTTGCCACTCATGGAGCAAATGGCCAGCGATTATCGTGAGCTCAAGCCTCGCTTGATGCGCCTTTCCCATGATATTGACATGATCCTCATGGACAACATCCTGCCAATGGATCGCTTCGCCGACGACCTCAAAGCGTACTTGGAGGCGCATCGCGGCTATCTGCGTCATGAACGTGAGGGGCTTTTCCCGTTGATTGACAAACATTTCACCCCAGATGATCTGGAGGAGCTGCGCCAAGCCCTGCCCGAAGAGGCGGAAAAAGAGCTAGAGCGACTTCAGCTTGCCTATCCAGAGTTATACGCCGAGCTGCGCGGCGCCGACGTACCTGCTCTGTAATCTCAGCATGTGACACCTTCAGTGCCGAACGGGGCGTGTTAAACTAGCGCCCCGTTTTTATGGGCGGCTGAAACGTCACGCTAACGCGTGATAACAAACGTCACCGGCGTTGATCAACGCGGTACTTCAATAGAGCGGATGGGCAGGTGAGGGGTAATGGCAGGGCCAATACTGATTTTCGATTCTGGCGTGGGCGGGCTTTCCGTCGCCCATGCGCTGCGTCAACACTACCCTTCGGCGGCTCTCTGTTACGCTTGCGATAACGCTTGGTTACCCTACGGACTGCGCGACGACGCAACGCTTGCTGCGCGTATCGTGACGGTGTGCCAAGCGGCGGTGCGCGCCTGTCAGGCTAGCGTGCTGGTCGTGGCGTGTAACACCGCGAGCACCCTGGCACTTGAGAAGCTGCGTCAAGCGCTTTCGATACCGGTCGTGGGCACCGTGCCAGCGATCAAGTCGGCGGCCAAGCTGAGTGCCACGCGTCATATTGGTTTGTTGGCGACGGCGGCCACGGTGAATCGTCCCTACACGCAAGGATTGATCGACAGCTTTGCCAGCGACTGTGTGGTTACCCGGGTCGCTGCGGGTGATTTGGTGACCGCGGCCGAGGCCTGGCTGGGGGGAGCGCCCTTTGACGTTGAACGCATGCGTCAGGTGCTGGCACCGCTATGGCAAGCCACCCAGACCCAACCGGCGTTAGATACCGTGGTGTTAGGCTGCACCCATTTTCCGCTTTTGCAGCCACAGCTAGCATCGCTGGCACCGGTGCCTATCACTTGGGTCGATTCTGGCGATGCCATTGCGCGACGGGTCGGCCAGGTTGCCACCGCGCTCATTAGCCACACCGTCGATGACCGCTGCTTTACGACTGCCCCTGCGATCGCATTGACCGACGGCTTTGCCCGTTACGGTTTTCAGCCAGCGCAACCGCTCGAATTGCCCAACGCCCGCTAGGCTGCCAACGAGCAGCGCATCTTCCAAGACGTTCACCATGAGTAGAGAGGAGCCACCTTGGCGATCCCGACTGTAGACCCAGCACGTTACGATGAGCAGCTGGCCGATAAGCAAGCCTACGTGGCCACCACCTTCGCCGCGTTCGATACGCCTGAACTGGAGGTGTATCCCTCGCCGCCGAGTCACTATCGTCAACGCTGCGAGTTTCGTATCTGGCATGAAGCGGACGATCTGTTCTATGCCATGTTCGAGGTCGACCCAGAGAATCCTAAAAACAAACGGGTGGTACGCCTCGACCAGTTTCCTGTGGCCAGTGCCCAGATCAACGCGTTGATGCCCCAACTGCGAGAGGCGTTTTTAGCTAGCGATGAGCTGCGCCGTCGACTGTTTCAGGTGGAGTTTCTGACCACACTCTCTGGTCAAGCGCTGGTAACGCTGATCTATCACCGCCCGCTGGGTGATGCCTGGGAAGCGGAGGCCCGTGCGCTAGAGCGCGCGCTGGGTATCATGATTATTGGTCGTTCTCGCAAGCAGCGCTTAGTGCTCACCCAGGACCATGTATGGGAGAAGCTCACGGTAGATGGCCGCACGCTGCATTATCAGCAGGTGGAAAACAGTTTTACCCAGCCCAACGCGTATATCTGTCAAACCATGCTGAGCTGGGCCAAAGAGGTCACACAAGGTCGTCAGGACGAGGATTTGGTGGAGCTCTACTGCGGCAACGGTAACTTTACGATTGCCCTGGCCGACAATTTCCGCCGCGTACTGGCCACTGAAATTTCGCGCACCTCGGTAGCCAGCGCCAACGTCAATCTCGATGCCAACGGTGTGACCAATGCTCACGTAGCGCGTATGTCGGCGGAAGAGTTTTCGTTGGCCCTAAAGGGCGAGAAGGCGGGCCGCCGCGTGGCCGACATGGCCCTCGACGAGTACAACTTCACGACCGTGCTGGTCGACCCACCTCGGGCGGGACTTGATGAGCAGAGCTGCCATCAAGTCAGCGAATACGCTCAAATCGTCTATATTTCATGCAACCCGGTCACACTGGCCGAAAATTTAGCGCTGCTGACCAAGACCCATGACATCGAGCGATTCGCCCTATTTGACCAGTTTCCGTTTACCCACCACTGTGAATGTGGCGTGCTGCTGACCCGTCGTCAGCCTTGAGCGCACTCACACGAGACGCGTGGAACTTGTCAATAGTGCTTATGATGCACAAGCGGCATACACCATGAATAACCTGTCAGATGGTTAGGGTGGCGATGATGGGTAGCGTAAGCTAATGGGTAGTGTGGCCTAAAGGCCTATTGTCCTTCGTTTTTTTGGCCTAAGTAGTGGCCCCAGGCAGTCGAGGTGATGGATGCATTACGTTGCGATCGAAGAGAGTCGGCGAGATCTTTTAAAGCAGCTACAAGAGCGTTTGGAAGCGCGACTGGAGCCAGCGCGGGCGGCCGATATCGAAGCCTTTGCGCGCCACTTTTATGCCACGGTGCCGGTGGAAGACTTGGTCGACCGTCGCTTGGACGACCTGTACGGTGCGACGCTGTCCATCTGGCAGTTCCTCCAGCACCATGATCCGAAAAGCCCTAAAGTACGCATTTTTAACCCGGATTTCGAAGAGCACGGCTGGCAGTCTACCCACACCTTCGTGGCGGTGCTGCATGAAGACATGCCGTTTTTGGTCGACTCCGTGCGCATCGAACTCAACCGTCGCGGCCTAACGGTACACGCCATTCAAAACGCCGTGTTCGCCGTGGCCCGTGATAGCCAGCATCAGCTGAAGGCGCTGACCTCTCCCAAAGACGAGAACGCACCGGACGCCCGTGAATCGCTGATCGTCATCGAAGTCGATCGTCACACCGATGCCGAATCCCTGGCAAAAATCGAGCGTAATCTGCACGAAGTGCTGCGGGACGTGCGTACCGCCGTGGGCGATTTCGATGCCATGTGCGGCCAGATCACCTCGGCGATACAGGAGTTGGAAAAAAATTGCCCGCCACAAATCGACCCGGACGACCATGAAGAGGCCATCGCTTTCCTGGAGTGGTTGCTGAAAGATAACTTCACCTTCCTGGGCTACGATGAGTACCTGTTAGAAGGCAACGAGCTGCAGCGTGATCCCAACAGCGTGCTGGGCGTATTCCGGCTGGATCAGCCGCGCTACCGCGAGCGAATCCGCACCGAAGAGGGTGTCGACGAACACAATGACTACGTGCTGGTGCCGCAGCTGCTCTCGTTCGCTAAAAGCGCCCACCACTCCCGCGTGCACCGACCCACGTATCCAGATTACATCACCGTCGACCGCTACGACGATGACGGCAACGTGATCGGTGAGCGTCGCTTCTTTGGCTTGTTCACCGCCACGGTGTACAACGAGTCGCCGCGCAATATTCCGCTGCTACGCCGCAAACTCAAGGCCGTGATGGATATCGCTGGCTTCAACCCCCAGGGCCACAACGGCAAGCAGCTGTTGCAGGTGCTGGAAGTCTACCCACGCGATGACCTATTCCAGATCAGTACCGAATCCCTGGCTAGCACCGCACTGGGTATTCTCAACATCCGTGAGCGCCGTCAGGTGCGGCTATTCATCCGCGCCGATGTCAGCGGTAAGTTCTATTCCTGCCTGGTGTTCGTGCCGCGTGATGTGTTCTCGACCGATCTACGCCAGCGCATTCAGGGCATGCTCTGCGACGAGTTGGACGCGCACTTCGGCGACTTCAACACCTACTTATCCGAGTCGGTGCTGGCGCGTATCCAATTGATCCTGCGCTTCAACGGCGACGCCCCGAGCCAATACGATCTCAAACGTCTGGAGAGTAAAGTCGCTCGCCTAGCCCGCAGCTGGCGCGACGATCTGCAGGCGGCGATGATCGAAGGCTTCGGGGAAGAGCGTGCCAATCATCTGATCGATCAGTTCCACGACGCGTTCTCCGCCAGCTACCGGGAAGATTTCAACGCTCGCACGGCCGTGTTCGATGTCCAGCATCTGCTGAATCTGGATAACGGCGACGATCTCTCTCTGTCGCTTTATCGCCCCTTGGAAGAGCAGGCGGGCGGCATGAACCTGAAGCTGTTCCACCGCGAATCGCAAATTCCACTCTCCGACGTGCTGCCGATGATGGAAAATCTGGGGCTGCGCGTGATTGGCGAGCGCCCCTACGACATCAACGCACCACAGCAGCGCTACTGGATTCACGATTTCGAACTGGAACACAGCCGTGAAGGCGTCAACCTGAGCGAAATGCGCGACACCTTCAGCGAAGCGTTCAAGCGTATTTGGGCAGGCGAGGCCGATAATGACGCCTTCAACCGCCTGATCATCGGCGCAGGGCTCGACTGGCGCGAAGTGGCTATGCTGCGCGGCTATGCACGCTATTTGAAGCAGATTCGCTTCGGTATGTCTCAGGATTACATTGCCGCAACGCTGGCGAACTACCCGGCCATTACCCAAACCCTGGTGGAGTTGTTCCGCCTGCGTTTCGACCCGGCCCAGCAGCCCAGCAACGTCGATGACTGCCTTACGCGACTCAACGAGCACTTAGAAGGCGTTGCCAGCCTCAACGATGACCAACTGCTGCGCCGCTTCATGGAGCTGATTCAGGCCACGCTGCGCACCAACTACTACCAGACCACCGACGGTGGCCGCTTCAAGGATTACATCGCCTACAAGTTGGAGCCGTCGAAAGTCACCGGAATGCCCAAGCCGCGCCCGGCGTTCGAGATCTTTGTCTGCTCGCCGCGTGTCGAAGGCGTTCACTTGCGCGGTGGTAAAGTGGCCCGTGGTGGCCTGCGCTGGTCGGATCGTCTCGAGGATTTCCGTACCGAAGTGCTGGGCCTCGTCAAAGCGCAGCAGGTGAAAAACGCGGTCATCGTGCCTGTCGGCGCGAAGGGCGGCTTCGTATGTAAGCGCATGCCGGAAAACGCCGACCGCGAAACCCAACAGAAGGAAGGGATCGTCTGCTACCAAATCTTCATTCGTGCGCTATTGGACGTCACCGACAACTTGGTGGGTGGCGAGGTAGTGCCGCCGCAAAGCGTCGTGCGTCACGATGAAGACGACACCTACTTGGTGGTAGCCGCCGATAAAGGCACCGCTACTTTCTCGGATATCGCCAACGCGATTTCCATCGAGTATGGCCACTGGTTGGGTGACGCCTTTGCTTCCGGTGGTGCCAACGGCTACGACCACAAGAAGATGGCAATCACCGCTCGCGGCGCGTGGGAATCCGTGAAGCGTCATTTCAAGAACCTGGGCGTCAATACCCAGGAAGACCTGTTTACCGTGGTGGGTATCGGAGACATGGCGGGGGACGTGTTCGGTAACGGTATGCTCCTTTCCGATAAGATCCAATTGGTGGGCGCCTTCAACCACCTGCACATCTTCGTCGACCCGAACCCGGATTCCGCAGCGGCCTTTGCCGAGCGCAAACGCCTGTTCGATCTGCCGCGCTCCAGCTGGGAAGATTACAGCAGCGAACTGATCTCCCAAGGGGGTGGGGTGTTCAGCCGCAGCGCCAAGTCGATCACCATCACGCCGGAAATGCAGCAAGCGTTTGGGATTGAAGAGGCTCGCCTGTCGCCCAACGACCTGATTCGCGCCATGCTCAAAGCAAAGGTCGATCTGATTTGGAACGGCGGCATCGGTACTTACGTGAAGAGTTCTGAAGAGACCGATGCGGATGTGGGCGACAAAGCCAACGATGCGCTGCGTATCAACGGTAAAGAATTGAACTGCCGCGTGGTCGGCGAGGGCGGTAACCTGGGCCTGACCCAGCGTGGCCGGATGGAAGCCGCCGCCAACGGGGTACGCGTCTACACCGACTTTATCGACAACGCGGGCGGCGTGAACTGCTCGGATCACGAGGTCAACATCAAAATCTTGATCGATGAAGTGGTCAAGCGTGGCGATATGACCGACAAGCAGCGTAACCAGCTGCTGGCCGACATGACCGAAGAGGTCGCCGACCTGGTGATTCTGGATAACTACCGCCAGACCCAGGCACTGGACCTGTCGGAGATCTTGTCTCACCAGGGCATGGGGCCGTACCGTCGCTTCATCAGCGAGCTGGAGTCCGCCGGTCAAATCGACCGCGAGCTGGAGTTCCTGCCCGCCGATGACGTGCTCAAAGAGCGCGCCAGCAACAATCAGGGCATGCGCTTACCGGAACTGTCGGTGCTGATCTCCTACGCCAAGAGCACCCTGAAGGGCGACTTGATCAACTCCGACGTGCCCGACGATCTGTATATCCACCGTCATCTGGAGCGTCTGTTCCCGGCCGTGCTCACCGAACGCTACCAGAACGAGATGTACGACCACCGTCTAAAGCGTGAAATCGTCGCCACCCAGGTGGCCAACGATCTCGTCGATCACATGGGCATCGTCTTCGTGCGTCGCCTGATGGATTCGACCGGCGCTGGCCGTGCGGACATTGCCCGCGCCTACGTGGTGGCCCGCGATGCCTTCAATCTGCCGTCGCTGTGGGCGCAGATCGAAGCGCTGGATAACCAAGTGCCCAGCCGTGTGCAGTACTCCATGATGCTGGATTTGATGCGCATGATCCGCCGCGCTACGCGCTGGTTCCTTCGTCAGCACCTGGGGCTCTCGACCCAGGACACCATCGAGTACTTCGGCCCACGCTTGGCGCAGTTGCAGGAGGGCATTGGCGAGCTGCTCAGCGGTGAAGAGCAGGCCGTATGGCGCCAGCGCTGTGATGAATTGCTGGAAGCTGGCGTGCCGGAAGCACTGGCCGCCACCGTGGCTGCCGCGCCGAGTCTCTACGCTGGCCTGGGCATCATTCAAGCCGCGCGGATCACCAACGAGAAGCCGCAACGGGTGGCCGAGGTGTTCTATGAAATCGGCAGCCGCTTAGAGCTACCATGGATGATCCAGCAGGTTACCCACCTGGAGGTCCGCGATGCCTGGCAGGCCCAGGCGAGAGAAACCTTCCGCGACGACATCGACCGTCAGCAGCTGGCGCTCACTACCAGTGTTCTGAAGCTAGAAGCCGGCAGCCGTGACACCCAAGAGCGGGTAGCCCAGTGGCTAGAGCAGCATGCCGAGCTACACCGCCGCTGGTGCCGCCTGATCGACGAAGTGCGCGGTGGCAGTGAAGGAGGGTTTGCACTGTTTGCCGTGGCCGTGCGTGAACTGGTCGACCTGGCCGAAAGCGACAGCGAAGCGTAAACCGAAGCGCGTGCTCAACGGCACGCTGCACGCTCGGTAGGAAGCCGCGCCCTGGGGGATCAGGACGCGGCTTTTTTCATCCTGCGAAGCCTGGGCGATGTGCGCTATACTGCGCCCGCCCCGCACGTCGCCCACCGATTAGGAGAGTCTTACCGATGTACCCCATTGCACGCTCGCTGCTGTTTCGCTTGGATCCCGAAACCACCCATGGCATGGCGCTGAACGCGCTCGACGCGTTGCACAAAGTGGGCGGTATTCAGCGACTGTATGGCAAGCCGGTGAGCGACCCGGTCGCACTCATGGGGCTGCGTTTCCCTAACCGTATTGGGCTGGCGGCCGGGCTGGATAAAAACGCCGACCACTTGGATGCGCTGGGCGAGCTAGGATTTGGCTTTGTGGAGGTCGGCACCGTAACACCCAAGGCGCAGCCGGGAAATCCAAAACCGCGTCTCTTTCGATTGGCCGACCACGAGGCGATCATCAACCGCTTCGGGTTCAACAACAAAGGGGTGGCGCATCTCGTCGCGCAGGTCAAAAAACGTCACTACAACGGCATCGTCGGCATCAATATCGGTAAGAATTTGACCACGTCGGTTGAGAACGCCCTGGATGACTACCTATTATGCCTCGATGCGGTACATGGCGCGGCGGACTACATAGCGGTGAATATCTCGTCGCCCAATACACCGGGGCTACGCACGCTGCAGTTTGGCGAACAGCTAGATGCCCTGTTGGGGCCGATTCGCGCCAAAAGCCGCGAGTTGGATGCTCAGGCAGGTCGCAGGGTGCCTCTGCTGGTGAAAATCGCACCAGACATGAGCGAAGAGGAGGTCGCGCTGGTGGCTGGCAGTATCGCACGCAACGAGCTGGACGGCGTGATTGCGACCAATACCACCGTCTCCCGGGAGGCCGTGCAGAACGACCCGCAAGCACAAGAAGTCGGCGGGCTCTCCGGTAAGCCGGTGTTCGAGGCGTCCAATACGGTCATTCGTCTACTGCGCAAGCACCTGCCGACGCTGCCGATCATTGGCGTGGGTGGCATCGATAGTGGTGAAGCGGCCCGGGCGAAAATGGCGGCCGGTGCGGATCTTGTGCAGCTCTATTCGGGATTGATCTACCAAGGGCCTGGGCTAGTGAAGCAGTGTGCCGAGGCGCTCAAGCAAATCGGTTGAAAAAGCCGCAGATAGACGATAAAAAGCCCGCTTTGCAGCGGGCTCCGTCTCCTAATGTTTGAGTAAAAGGTAAATAAATTAGGTCATGACCATGGGGTTTTTATGAATACCGGAGACGCCGATCATTCCGTCCCATTGGTCACCACGACCTTCACGCCAACCGCTCATCCAATATTCGCGTAAATTGACATCTTGACTGGGGCAATCATCACGGGAGCGACCCATGATGCCCGCTTTGTAGCCGTGAACATAAGCCCGCTGGAAGCGATCACGTTTTTGTCGTTTCATTGGCTAACCTCTTTGCATGAAAGCCTTTGATAAGAAGCAGGTCACAAGGCAACGTAGTAATAACAGGCCCATAGGCGTGCTTTACCCAGATTGCCAACACCACTTCGAGAAGTGACTTCAAGTTCAAGAGTGAGCTGCTGCCTCAGCGCTAATGCCTAGCACTCACGTGCTGAACGGAAGAAGCGGCAAGCTCAGACAAGCCAAGGATCGTTACCGGCGTTTAGAAACAGACACGATAAAGACCCTGACAAGCAACGCATGCGTTTTTAGTAGCTACCCTCTTATTGTTAGACCATGATGGGGTCACTTGTCGACCATCAAATTGTCATAAGACATACATTCATTTGCCATATACAGGAATATCGCGCGGTGACGCGCGGCGATCATCATGACCGAGCTGAGCCAAACTGCCCCTCTCAACCTACTAGCGACCTGCCCCAAAGGCATCGAAGGCCTGCTGGCGGATGAACTGACGGCCCTGGGCGCCGAACCGGGTAAAACCACCGTGGCGGGGGTCTATTTTTCTGCCGACCAAGCCACGGCCTACCGAGTCTGTTTATGGTCTCGCCTAGCGAACCGTGTGATTTTGCTACTGGCGCGGGAGTCTCTGGTCGAGACCGCCGAGCAGGTACGCAATGTGGTCGCACGCATCGCCTGGAGCCAGCATCTTGCCCCCGGCAAGACCTTGGCGGTGGATTTTCATGGCCGCAGCGACCATATTCGCCACACGCGCTTCGGCGCACAGACGGTGAAAGATGGTGTGGTGGACGCGCTGCAGTTAGGCGGTCGAGAGCGGCCCAACGTGGACACCAAAGCGCCTGACCTGCGCATTTACGCCCACCTGCACCGGGCCAACTTAAGCCTGGGAATCGATCTCTCCGGTGATAGTCTCCACCGCCGTGGCTACCGCCGCGATGTCGGGCACGCGCCGCTCAAAGAGAACTTGGCGGCAGCGCTGCTGGTGCGCGCAGGCTGGACGGAACGGGCCAAAGCGGGCGAGCCATTGATCGATCCGCTATGTGGGGCAGGAACGCTGCTAATCGAAGCGGCGCTGATGGCATCTGACCAAGCCCCTAACTTGAACCGCGAGCGGTTTGGCTTTCACGGCTGGGCAGGCCATCAAGACGCTGTGTGGAGTGAATTAAAACGCGAAGCCGAAGCACGCGCCTCGATTGGACGCAAACGTTGCAAAACCGAACTGATAGGCTTTGATCAAAGCCCGGCAGCACTGACCGCCGCGAAATCTAACGCCATGCGGGCGGGCATTCCTGCGCTGATCACGCTCCACGGCCAGAGTCTCGCCCAACTACATCGGCCGGAGACGCTGACCGCCGAGCAGGGGCTATTGATCACCAACCCGCCCTACGGCGAGCGCCTGGGCGAGCTGCCGGAACTGGTGCGGCTTTATGCTCAGCTCGGTGAAAAAGCCAAGGCGCTGTTTCCTGGCTGGACGCTGGCGCTGTTTACCGGTAATCCGGATCTCGGCCACCGCCTTGGGCTGCGCGCTCATAAACAGCACGCGCTAAAAAACGGCGCGCTGGATGCCAAGCTGCTGCTCATGGAGATTGCCAGCGCCCGCCCTGCGCCTAAGCAGAGCGGTGAGCCGACAGACGCGGGCGTAGTGCCCCAGGCAAGCCGTACGACAACATCGACGGTGTCGGAAAATGCAAAGATGTTTGCCAACCGTCTGGCAAAAAATCAAAAACGTCTGAAAAAATGGCTGAAGCAGAGTGGTGAAACCTGCTATCGCCTTTACGATGCCGATATGCCAGAGTACGCGCTGGCAGTGGATCGCTACGGCGACCGCGTGCACGTTCAGGAGTATGCGGCACCGAGTTCCGTGAACCCTTCTCAGGCACAAAAACGGCTGTTTGATGCCCTGGACGTGCTGCCCGAGGCGTTGGGGGTCGATCCCAGCAAGATTTACGTCAAGCGCCGCGAGCGGCAAACCGGTGCGGCCCAGTACCAAAAGCGCGATGCCAGCGGCGAGCGTTTTGAAGTGCGGGAGGGCAGCGCAAGGCTATGGGTCAACCTGCGGGATTACCTGGATACCGGTCTGTTTCTGGACCACCGGCCGGTACGCCGAATGCTGGGCGAGATGGCCAGCGGCAAGCGCTTTCTCAACCTGTTCTGTTACACCGCGACGGCCACCGTGCAGGCCGCGCTAGGCGGGGCCAGCGACAGCGTTAGCGTGGACATGTCCAACACCTACCTGGAGTGGGCCCGGGACAACTTTGCGCTCAACCAGCTCGAGCCCAGGCTGCACCGCGTGGTGCGGGATGACTGCTTCCGCTGGCTGGAAACCGCCAACGCGCAGTTCGATCTGATTTTCATGGACCCGCCGACCTTCTCGAATTCGAAAAAGATGCGTGACACGCTCGATGTGCAGCGCGACCACCCGCGCTTGGTGGAGCTCGCCATGGCGCGCCTGGCCCCCGGCGGTACGCTGGTGTTCTCCAACAATCAGCGCCGCTTCAAGCTCGACGAAGCACTGAGCGAGCGCTACGCCGTCGAGGAGATCACTGCGCGCACCTTCGATCCGGATTTTCAGCGGCGCACCAACTTGCATCACGTATTTTTGCTGCGTCACGCCCCCTTTGCCGATAAAGGGCAAGGCGATGATTGAACTATCGATTTACACCACGCTAGGCTGCCATCTATGCGCCCAATTGGAGGTGCTGGTGGCAACCCTGGCCAACCAAGAGGTGAGGCTGCACCACATCGAGATCAGCGACGACGACGCTCTAGTGGAGCGTTACGGCACGCGGATCCCGGTGCTGGTCGATGACGACGGGGTCGAGTTGGATCGCGGCTTCGACGTGGCGCGTTTGAGCCACTGGTTGAGCGAGCGGGGCTGGCTGGATGAGACGGCGCTGGCCGCACTCACCGCGCCGCCAGAACACGCGCCCCCCGTGGGGGCCCATCAGCGCAACGGGCGGCGCTTCTTAGGCTAATGAAGCGGGGAGAGTCAGTCTAAAAGGGTGATGCGTCAGAGCGCGTCTAAAAGCGACAGCTGACGCATCGCTTCTTGGCCTTCTGGCGTATGGTCGGCGGCTTCAAGCACTTTGCGGAACCCGCGTGAGGATTGAATCGTCGTTTCATCCTCCAGCCACATTTCTGCTTGCTCCAGAGTGTCCGCTAACTGGTGTTTCAATCCGCCAAACTGGGTGCCGATTTGCCCCCAGGCGCGGCTGAAAATCCAGTCGCCGAACATATCCTGGTGAATATGCACCAACACATAGTCATGGTCGGTTTCCCAGCGTACGATCACACCCATCTCCTTAACCACTGCTTGATCACGCCTGCACAGCAAGCCATTGCGGGCGTATTGTAAAGCCCGGATACCAAAACGCCTATGAAACTTGTTATCGACGCTAATATCCCCGCTGCCGACGCCTGTTTTGCAGGCATGGGGACGCTGCACCGTCTGCCAGGCCGCGAGATCCGTGCGGCAGACGTGCAGGACGCCGATGCGCTGATCGTGCGCTCGATCACTCAGGTGAACCGCACACTACTGGCCAACAGCGCGGTGCGTTTTGTGGGTACCTGTACCATTGGTACTGACCATATCGATCTCGACTATCTCAAAGAGCGTGGAATTGGCTTTGCCAGCGCGCCGGGATGCAATGCGGACGCGGTGGTGGACTATGTGCTGAGCAGCTTACTGACGGTGAGCGAGCGAGAAGGCTGGCCGCTGTTGAAACGAACCGTGGGCATCGTTGGCGCAGGCAACGTGGGTAGTCGCTTACAGCGCCGCTTGCAGGCACTTGGCGTGGCGGTACGGGTGTGTGACCCCCCCAGGGCGGAACAAGAGGGCGCGAGAGGTTTCGTCTCCCTCGATACGCTCATCGAGGAGTGCGACGTCATCTGCCTGCACACCCCGCTGGTGAAGGCGGGTCCTCATGCCACTTATCAGATGCTGAGTGCCCAGCGTATCGACGAGCTTGCCCCGGGTACGCTGCTGTTGAACGCTGGGCGCGGTGACTGCCTGGATGGTTTAGCGTTGCGCAGCCGTATGGCAGGGAAGGGCGATATCACGGCCATACTGGACGTTTGGGAAGACGAGCCTGGTATCGATGCGGGGCTACGTGACTTGGTTGCTTTAGCGACACCGCATATTGCCGGGCATAGCCTGGATGGCAAGCTGCGCGGCACCTGGATGATTCAGCAGGCGTTGGCAGCGCAGTTAGGCCTGCCCAGCGACATGCCGTTCAGCGCGCTCTGCCCACCGCCAGCACTCGCTACGCTCACGCTGCAGGAGGCACTGCCGGTGGAAGAGGCGCTTCGGCTATGTGCGCGGGCCGTGTATGACGTACGCCGCGACCACGATGCGTTGCAGCGTCAAGTGGTGCATCAGGGCATTGCCAAAGGCTTTGATAGCTGCCGCGCCAACTATCCGCTACGTCGCGAATTTGGCACGCTGACCGTTCACTTGGAGAACGACGCGGTGTCATTGCAGCCATCGCTTCAGGCGGCGGGTTTTTGGATTGCCTAAATTAACAAGGCCCGCATTAGCGGGCCTTGGCATCTTTTATCGCGCGGTTTGTCGCTTACTGACGGTAAGCCGCTTCTTTCAGGGCACGAATACGGTCATCCAGCGGCGGGTGGCTGGCGAAGAGCTGCTCGACCAGCGAGCGGGTCTGGCCTTTGGTGATTGCCATGGCGCGCAGGGTGTCCGGCATTTGGTCGGGCATTTCGGTTTCGGCCTTCAAACGTGCCAGGGCGTTGACCATCGCCCCCGTGCCTGCCAGGCGGGCACCCGCTTCGTCGGCACGGTACTCACGGTAGCGGGAGAACCAGGCCACGATGGCGGAGGCGACGATACCAAAGACGATTTCGGCCACCATCACCACGGCGAAGTAACCCATAAAGCCCAGGCCACCTTCGCCATCGCTGCGGCTTTTCAGGAAGCTATCGACCAAGTGGGCGACGATACGAGCGAAGAACATGACGAAGGTATTCACCACGCCTTGAATCAGCGCTAGTGTCACCATGTCGCCGTTAGCAACGTGGCCAATTTCGTGGGCAAGCACCGCGCGCACCTCCTCTGGGCGCATACGGTTGAGCAAGCCCGCCGATACTGCCACTAGGGCATCGTTTTTATTCCAGCCAGTGGCAAAGGCGTTGGACTGTTGGGCGGGGAAAATGCCCACCTCTGGGGTTTTGATACCCGCTTCACGGGAAAGCTCGGCCACGGTATCCACCAGCCACTGCTCGGTGGCGTTCGACGGATTTTCGATGATCACCGTGCCGGTCGAGCGTTTCGCCATCCATTTAGAGATGAACAGCGAGACCAGTGAACCGGCCATACCGAACACAAAGCAGAAGATCAGCAGGCTGGTAAAGTTAATGCCCTGGCTGTTGAGATAGCTCTCAACGCCAAACAGCCTTAGCGTCAGGCTGGCGACCAGCAACACCGCTAAGTTGGTGGCTAAAAACAGCACGATTCGCATCATGGGTGACGATCTCCCTCAAGGTCATAACAAGCGTTAATGGAATGATGGCTTAGATACGTGCATTTCATGTCAGTTTCAAGTCGCTGGTAGCGTGTCGATCACGTTTGGCGATAGCGGGACAAGAAATTGGCAAAGCGGTCGAGCGCGTCGCCGAGCTGGTCGGCCCAGGGCAGCGTCACGATACGCACGTGGTCGGGGGCTGGCCAGTTGAAGGCGGTACCTTGCACCAGCAGTATTTTCTCTTGCAGAAGCAAATCCAGCACCAGCTGCTGGTCATCTTTGATATTGAACACCTTGGGGTCCAAGCGCGGAAAAGCGTAGAGCGCGCCTTTGGGCGTCACGCAGGAGACCCCGGGAATCGCGTTGAGCTTCTCGACGGTAATGTCGCGTTGGGCCAGCAATCGCCCGCCCGGCAGAATCAGGTCGTTGATCGACTGATACCCGCCAAGCGCCGTTTGAATAGCGTGTTGGGCCGGTACATTGGCGCATAGCCGCATCGAGGCCAGCATGGTCAGGCCCTGAATGAAGTCCTTCGCCCGCTGCTTCGCTAGGGTTCCAGAGATCGTCATCCAGCCAGAGCGAAAGCCGGCGCAGCGGTAACTTTTCGACAGGCCATTCATGGTGATCACGAGCTGGTCATCGTCGGCTAGTGCGCCAGTGGCGGTGTGCTCGACCCCGTCGTAGAGGATCTTGTCGTAGATCTCATCGGAGAACACCACCAAGTTGTGTTCTTGGGCGATATCGAGCACTTCCCTGACCACTTCCGGGGGGTAGACCGCCCCGGTGGGGTTATTGGGGTTGATGACCACGATAGCACGGGTGCGGCTGGTGACTTTGGCGCGAATATCGGCGATATCCGGTGCCCAGTCGGCCTGCTCGTCGCACAGATAATGCACGCCATGGCCGCCGGAGAGATGAGCGGCTGCCGTCCATAGCGGGTAGTCGGGCGCGGGAATCAGCACCTCGTCGCCATCATTCAATAGCGCCTGCATGGCCATGACGATTAGCTCGGACACGCCGTTACCAATGTAGATATCTTCGATACCCACCCCAGGAATCTGCTTACGCTGACACTCCTGCATGATCGCCTTGCGGGCGGAGTAGAGGCCTTTGGAATCACAGTAGCCCTGGGCGGTGGGCAGGTTGCGCATCACGTCCTGCAAAATCTCTTCCGGCGCCTCGAAGCCAAACGGTGCCGGGTTGCCAATGTTGAGCTTCAAAATCCGCTGGCCTTCCTCTTCCAGGCGCTTGGCGTGGTCGAGGACCGGGCCGCGGATGTCGTAGCAAACGTTGTGCAGTTTGTGTGATTTTTTTAGCGTGTGTGATTCTCTAGGCTGGGGCGTGTCCATGGGGTGCGTTATCCAAAAGTGTCCAGTGCCGTGGAAGTGTCTGTTGTTGGCTTATTATGCGTCGGATAGGGCCGGGCTGTCTTGGTCGTTTTGCTCGGGCGGCGGCGGAATGTCTGCGGGGGTTTCAAGCGTTACCCGGCCAAGCTTTCCATCGCGTAGCTCATGCAGCAGCACCTCGGCGCCACGGTGAAGATCCACTTCGCCGCCGGGGCGCAGGCCACCGCGTTTACCGGCAATCTCTTTGAGAATGGCGTGACCATCGAACCCGGCCAGCGCCAGGAAGTCGGGCCTTTTCGGCCCGTCGGCATCTACGTCATCTGACTCGGGGGCTGCGTAGGTGGGCAGCGCTTTGAGCTTGTAACGGGCGGTGAGCTCGGCGGGGTAGCGTTTGGCGAGCTCTGCGCAGGCAACGATGGCCACGTCGGTATACTCGATGGCAGTATCGCGAATCGCACCGCTAGCCGCCAAACGGTAGGCGCTCGCTTGGTCTTCGATTTTCGGCCACAGCACTCCGGGGGTGTCGATCAGCGCGACACGCCCGTCGATGCGCACTTTTTGCTGGCGCTTGGTGACCGCCGGCTCGTTACCGGTTTTGGCAATTTTGCGACCGGCCAAGCCGTTGATCAGCGTCGATTTACCGACGTTAGGGATGCCCATCACCATCACGCGTACATCGCGGTCGGCACGCACCGCACCGGCCAGCTCGTGGCACAGTTTGGGAATCTTCTTGAGCTCGCGGGTCTGTGTGGTGGTAATCGCCAGAGCGCGGGTGTCTGCCTGGGCATCAAAAAAGGCCACCCACTCGTCGGTACGAACGGGGTCGGCCAAGTCGGCGCGGGAAAGAATTTTCAGCACCGGCTTATGGCGAGTCAGCTCGGCCAGCATCGGGTTGGCGCTGGAGTAGGGCAGGCGCGCGTCGAGCACCTCGATGACCACATCGATTTCTGGCAGCGCGTCCTTGATCTGGCGGCGGGCCTTATTCATATGTCCGGGGAACCAGCCGAGCATGGGGGTCTCCTACAAGCACAAAAAAAGCGGGCGACCATTCTAGCAGATGGTGCCCGCCTTGCCGTGCTTCCTTTCAAAGGTTACTCGTCGGGGTGGAACTCCAACGAGACGGAGTTGATACAGTAGCGCAAACCGGTGGTGTCAGGAGGTCCATCCGGAAAGACGTGGCCCAGATGAGCGTCGCAGTGCGAGCAGACCACTTCGGTGCGAGTCATGCCGTGGGACGTATCGCGGTGCTCCTCGACACAACGAGCCCCCAGTGGGCGATCAAAGCTGGGCCAGCCGCAGCCCGCATCGAACTTATGCTCATTCTCGAACAGTGGCGCGTGGCAGCAAACGCAGTGGTAAATACCTTGAGCATCGCTTACCTGGTGATCTCCGGTAAACGGTCGTTCGGTGCCTTTCTCCCGGGCAACCCGGTACTGCTCGGGCGTGAGCTGCTTGCGCCACTCGTCGGGGGATTTTTCAATTTTCGCCATGGGAATCTCCTCTCCCTCTGGTTGCCGTTTATCAGAGGCTGTCTAAGGCGGCTAGCCTATTAGCGTTAGCACGCATCGTAGCGAGTGCGGCAAGGCTAACGACAATGGGCCGCCTGTCCAAGTTCAGCATGTGCGAAAGTGATAAAATCCGCCAGTCGCTTTCCACACTAAACCGCTGAAGGCTCCTTAAACACCCGCTGAAGGCTCCTTACACGCTAGCCGCTCCCCCGTTGCTGCGCGGGTCGTGGGCGCTCTCGATCAGGCCATTCGGGTGGCGCACGATGCCGCCTGCGTGGCCCATGGTGTCGCTGAACGCCTCTGGCAGTACCTCTACGTCGTGGCCTGCGGTGGCAAGTTCGGCCACTAAGCGGTCATCAAAGCGCTCTTCTAATTTCAGGTTAGTGCTGGACTCTCCCCAGGTGCGCCCCAATAGCCAGCGCGGTGCGGTGACGGCTTGCTGCAGTGGCATGCCGTGCAGCGCGTAGCGGGAGAACACGGCGGCTTGAGTTTGCGGCTGGCCTTCGCCGCCCATGGTGCCGTACACCATCGTGCGCCCATCGTTGAACAGTGCCAGCGCGGGGTTGAGCGTGTGGAAGGGTTTGCGGCCAGGGGCTAAACCGCGTAAATCGTCAGGGTCGAGCGAGAAGCTAATGCCGCGGTTTTGCCACAGCACGCCGCTCTCAGGCAGTACCACGCCGCTGCCAAACTCCCAGTAGATGCTCTGAATAAAGCTCACCGAGCGGCCTTCGCTGTCGACGGTGCCCATCCAAATAGTATCGCCGGGCGCAGGTTCGTGAGGCCAAGGTAGCGCCTGGTTAGGATTAATCTCGGCAGCTTCTGCACCAATGCGCTCTTCGCTGAGAAGCTCCTGTAGCGGCGTGGGAACTCGGTGTGGGTCTGTAACGTAGCGGTCGCGCAGCATAAAGGCGCGTTTGGTGGCTTCAATTAACCCGTGCAGGTGGTCAAAGCCATTGGGCTCGGCGGCTTTAACGCGCTCGTAAATGCCCAAAATCATCAGCGATGCCATGCCTTGAGTAGGCGCGGGCAGGTTATACAGTGTTGCGTCGTTGAGGCGCACGTGCAGCGGTGTGACTTGCTGAGCGCGGTAAGCGTGAAAATCGGCTAAGCGTAGTGGGCTGCCGAGTGCCTCCAGATCCTTCGCCATGCTGGCGGCGAGTTCACCCCGGTAGAAGTCTTCCAGCCCGGCGCTGGCGAGGCGTTTCAACGTCTTCGCCAGGCGGGGCTGGCGCAGGCGCTCGCCTTCGCGGGGGACTTGACCGTCAAGCAGCAGGGCATCGCTGAAGCCGGGGCTTTGGCGCAAGCGCTCCAGGTGTTTGGCGGTGAGCGTTTCCTGGCTTTGCGAAACGGCCACCCCTTCATCGGCGTGACGAATGGCGTCGGCCAGCAGCGTGGTCAGCGGCAGCGCGTTACCCCAACCCGCCGCCACATTGAGCGCTTCCTGCCAGCCACTAATCGTGCCTGCCATGGTAAGCGCGGCTTTTGGGCCGCGTTCAGGGATGTGCGATTCCCCGGCGTAAAAATCGCCGTTGGCGAGTTGTGCAGCGGGGCCGCAAGCGTCGATGGCCACTGGCGATTTGCCGGGCTCGTGAATCAACCAAAAACCGTCGCCCCCCAGGGCGTTCATGTGTGGGTAGACCACGGCGATGGCCGCTGCTGCTGCGACCATGGCTTCGACAGCGTTGCCACCCTGTTTCAAAACATCGCGACCGGCGCTGGCGGCCAAGTGGTGTGACGCGACACAGCTGCCGCCGTAACTACGTTGGGTGTGGAGCATTGAAGAGTCCTTTGTTATTAGTTGTGGTTACCAGCCAATGGCATCGGGTAGCCACGTGGCTATGCTTGGGAACATAAACACTAGCGCCACGGCTAAAAATTGCAGCCCGATAAAGGGTAGCGCCCCTTTGTAGATATCCAGTGTGGTCACCTCTTTGGGCGCGACGCCTTTCAAGAAAAATAGCGACCAGCCAAAGGGCGGGGTAAGAAACGATGTTTGCAGCACCAGTCCCACTAAAATACCCAGCCACACCATATCCACGCCCATCTGTATAAAGAAGGGCAAAAAGAGCGGTAGAGCAATATAGCTAATTTCGATCCATTCCAAGAAGAAACCCAGCACGAACATCAGTAGTAGCATGAACAGCAGTGCGCCAAACTCGCCACCGGGCACCCAGTCAAACATGCGTTCTACCAAGTGTTCGCCCCCCAGCCCGCGGAAGGCAAGGCCAAAGACCTGCGCGCTGATTAAAATAAAAAAGACCATGGCGGAGATCACTAGCGTGGCTTTGGCCACGTCGCTTAATAGCGATATGGTCAACCGTCCCGAGCAGGCAACGAACACCAACGCCCCCAGCGCGCCCATGGCGGCGGCTTCCGTGGGAGCCGCAATGCCGCCAATAATGGAGCCGAGTACTGCAAACACCAGACCCACGGGTGGACCCACTACCGTCATCACCTTGTACAGTAACTGCCTTTTGCTAAGCTCAGCGCGCTCTTCTGCCGGGATGGGGGGCATCATGCCGGGATAAAGCTGTGCCACCACTAAAATCGCCACGATGTAGATACCCGCTAGCGCTAACCCGGGGACCATGGCAGCGGCGAACATCGTGCCCACCGATTCACCCAGGATTTCGGCCAATAGAATGAGTACCAAGCTAGGCGGAATGATTTGGCCCAATGTGCCTGAGGCGCAAATCATGCCGGTGGCCAAGGTTTTGGGGTAGCCTCTGCGAAGCAGGGTGGGCAGTGTCAGCAGGCCCAGGGTGACGATAGTCGCGCCCACGATACCGGTAGCGGCTCCTAACAGCACGCCAACGAAAATAATCGCCACGCCCATCCCGCCGGAAAGCCCGCCGAACAAGTGGCCAATCACATCGATCAGCTCTTCGGCTAGCTTCGATTTCTCCAGCATGACGCCCATGAACACGAACAGGGGTATCGCCATGAAGGTGTAGTTGGTCACCACGCCGTAAATGCGCGAGGGCAGCAGGTTAAATAGCACAGGGCCAAAGCCGAGATAGCCAAATACAAAAGCCGTGACGGCAATACTGATCGCTACCGGAATGCCGATTAACAGCAGTACAAAAAAGGCGACGATCATGCCGATCGCGAGCCACTCATTAGGAGACATGCGTTATTCACCTCGGTTTGGTAGAGCAAACCCTTGGCGCAGCGCATGGGCCAAGCCCTGAAGCGCCAATAAAAGAAACCCGAAGGGGATAAGAGCTTTGAGCACCCAGCGCAGCGGCAGGCCGCCTGGGTTGGGAGAGGCCTCGTTCCGAAGATAGGACTGCTCGACCCAGGGCAGCGTTAACCAGGCGATATAGAGCCCCATGGCCAGCAGCAGCAAGCCGCCAATCACTTCGATCACCCGCTGTAAGGCTTCCGGAAAGCGCTCGTAAAACACATCGACCCGCACCTGTTCGCCCATGAACAAAAGGTACGACATACCGAATAGCGCAATGGGGGAGATCAAGTGCCACTGCAACTCTTGTAGCCACACGGCGCCAATGCTGAACAGGTAGCGCATCACCACATCGCCTGCGACTAGGGCCACCAGTACCACGCAGATCCAAGCGGCGATCCAGCCAAATAGCCGGACCACCGCCTCGATCCCGTGGACAACGCGTTCCACGGTTTGCATATCACACCCCAATGATGTCGTTTAACCAAGCGCGTTCGCTGGCGCCTGCCCAGCGGTCATGGTTGGCCTTGAAGGCCATGTAGCTGTCGTGGACTTTGCGCACCATTGGGTCGGCGTTGGCTTCGGTGGCCAGCGTATCCATGGTGGCTTCGCGCAGGGCATTCACTACGGGGTCGGGCAGCATGCTGGCGGTGACGCCGTGGTTATCGACCAGGTCGGTCATCGCTTCGCCGTTCACCGCTTCGGACCAGGTGACACTCTCAAGACATGCGGCCATGCAGGCGCTCTTCACGATCATCTTCAGGTCTTCCGGCAGTTCGTCCCAGTGCTGCTTGGAAATGAGCAGCTCGCCGGTAGTAGAGGGTTCATGCCAGCCCGTGGTGTGATAGAACTTGGCCGCGTTTTGCAGCCCCATGCGGCGGTCTTGATACGGGCCAACGAACTCAGCGGCGTCGATCACGCCACGCTCTAGCGCCGGGAAAATTTCACCGCCGGGCAGTACACGGGCATCGACGCCCAGTGCCGAGTAGACTTTGCCTGCAAGGCCGGGCACGCGCATGCGTAAACCGTTGAGTTGTCCGATATCCTCGATGGGCTCGCGGAACCAGCCAGTCATCTGCACGCCAGTGTTGTTGAGCGGTAGGGCGACCATGCCGTAAGGAGCATAGACCTCTTCCCACAGTTCTAAGCCGCCGCCGTGGTAGAGCCATGCCATATGCCCCATGAAGCTCATGCCGAAGGGCACGGTGGTGAAGTATTGAGCGGCAAAGGTGGTGCCCGACCAGAAGTAGCTGTTGGCTGCGTTCATTTGGATGGTGCCGCTCTGCACGGCTTCGAACCCTTCCAGTGCAGGAATCAATTCACCCGCTGCGAAGTGCTGGATGTTCAAACGCCCGCCGGACATCGCGTTGATCTTGGCAATCACATCGGTAGGGCTGCCGGGGCCTTCGACATAGAAGGGCGAGCCGGGGCTGTAAGCGTTGGTCATGCGCCAGTTGAAGCGCTCGGAGGATTGAGCGCTTGCCACACTAGGTGCGCCAAGCACTAAGCCAGCCGTGGAGGTCAGTGCAGCGGTGGTAAGAAACTTGCGACGAGTAAAAGACATAAGGCACCTCAAGCAGTCGGGAAGCGAAGAGTCGTGGAGCAGTTACGTCGTTGGATCGTTAATGAGACTGCAAGGGGTGTGCCAAAAAATCGATTTTATTGTAAATGAAAGATTTTTAGCGGTTTGTCGTTACTGTCAGAGAACAGGAGGGCTACACGGTCGATGAACTCAGTAGCGGCAAGTGCACCGATGTGATGCGTATGCGCGCTGTAAACACTCTGTTAGGCACTACAATTGCGCAGCGTTTGTTTTGAGCCACCTTACTGCCTCATGAACCATCAATTAATGTTTTGATATCAGAGTGCTTGACACTCGACCCTCGTCCTGAGTAATATACGCGCCACCTCGACGAGGCAATGAAACGTCCCATTCGTCTAGTGGTCTAGGACACCGCCCTTTCACGGCGGGAACAGGGGTTCGAACCCCCTATGGGACGCCAATTAAGTCGTTCAGGTATCGGAGTTGCGGGAATAGCTCAGTGGTAGAGCATCGCCTTGCCAAGGCGAGGGTCGAGAGTTCGAATCTCTTTTCCCGCTCCAGTACGTCCCATTCGTCTAGTGGTCCAGGACACCGCCCTTTCACGGCGGGAACAGGGGTTCGAACCCCCTATGGGACGCCAATCCGATAGCAGAAATGCTAATAGTGAGACAGCCTGTTTAGCGGGAATAGCTCAGTGGTAGAGCATCGCCTTGCCAAGGCGAGGGTCGAGAGTTCGAATCTCTTTTCCCGCTCCAGCACGTCCCATTCGTCTAGTGGTCTAGGACACCGCCCTTTCACGGCGGGAACAGGGGTTCGAACCCCCTATGGGACGCCACTCACTCTAAAGCATCGTTGCATGTTTGCGTTGCGGGAATAGCTCAGTGGTAGAGCATCGCCTTGCCAAGGCGAGGGTCGAGAGTTCGAATCTCTTTTCCCGCTCCATGCAAACCCCTTCTTGTTTCGTTACATACTCCCTTTTTTTAATCCCCTTTCGAAAAATGTTGCTACCGCCTCGTTGCGGCGCTTTCGTGTGCGCGTGTGTTGCGTTGACCGATACGTAGGGTGGGCGTGCCCAGGCGCAGGGCCTGGGCAGTGGGTGGGTCAATCCACTAGGGTGAAGTGGCCGACGACGCTATTGAGCGACTGGGAGCGCTGCTTCAAGTCGTGAGCAGACAGAGCAGTTTGCTGAACCATGGCGGCGTTGTCCTGGGTGGCTTGATCGAGCTGAGCAATGGCGACGTTGATCTGCTCGATGCCGCGCGTCTGTTCATGGGTCGCGGTAGTGATGTCGGTAAACAGCTCGTTGACGCGCTGGATGCGCTGATCGATCTCCTGCATGCGCTGTTTGGCGGCATCCACTAAGTTGGCGCCGTTGCTGACCTGGGCGTTGGAGGTATTGATCAAGCCTTTGATCTCATGCGCCGCGTTGGCCGAGCGGTTGGCTAGCTGGCGAACTTCACCAGCCACTACTGCGAACCCCCGGCCATGCTCACCCGCGCGGGCGGCCTCGACCGAAGCGTTGAGCGCCAAAATATTGGTCTGGAAAGCAATGCTGTCGATCAGCGTGACGATCTCGGTGATTTTATCCGCTTCGGCTGTTATCTCCTTCATGGACGCCACTGTATCACCGATGGCTTTCTGGCCCGCCTGAGACGTTTCATTCGCACTGTTGACCAGTGCTTTCGCCTGCTCGACGCTGTCAGCGGTTTGGCGAACCGTGGCGGTCACTTCTTCCATGCTGGAGGACGTCTGTTGAAGCGCGGCGGCCTGCTGCTCGGTGCGCGATGAAAGCTCTTGATTGCCTGCGGCGATATCGCCTGCGTTATGGTCTACGGACGTGCTGGTGGCATGAATCTCCTGCATGGCATCGTGTAGTTTGTCGCGCATCTGACAAATGTCATGCAGCAGGCTGCTCGTGTCGTTGGGATGAAGCGCCACAGGGGCCGTCAAATCGCCTTGCGCGATGCGTGATACCACGCCTGCGGCATAGCGCGGTTCCCCGCCTAGTCGGCGTAGAATGAGAGAGATCATGCCCCAAAAGGCCAGCGTGACCAGCGCGCCTGCCACGATGCCTACCAAGATGCTTTTGACGAGCTGGCGCATGATGGTACTACTGACGTCACCGACGAACACGCCGCTAGCCACGTAGACATCCCACGGCGTAAAGGCGGCTGAGTAAGCGCGCACTTTGGGCTTGGCGTCGCCCCCACGAGCAAAGTTGGAGAAGTACTCGGTAAAGCCACTGCCGGCTTGCTGCGTATTATCCAGAATGGTTTGGAAGATCAGCGTCCCCTCGGGGTCTTTGACTTGCGAAATGTCCTCTCCTACGTCACGGCTTGGGTGAGCAAGCATGCGCAGGCTGCCGTTGAACGCGAACAGGTAGTTGTCCTCTTCGCCGAAGCGCACGTCGCGTAGGGTGTTGAAGGCTTGTCGCTGCGCTTCTGGCATGGAGAGCTGGCCCTGTTCGGCAAGCTGATGGTAATGCTCCAGCGTAGACACGGCGATATCCACGGCGGTGACCATGCGCTGTTCGCGCTCGGCATACAGCAACGCGCGGCTTTGCCAAGCGTTGATCGTGATCATCATCGCCAGAATCAACCAAAGAACAACGACGCCCAGCCATCGTTGGCGGCGCAGCGGCAGTGTGGATAGCTTTTTTTGTGTGGAGGCAGACGACTCTGATGGCGAGAGATGGGTATTAGCGCCGGAGGGCGAGGTAATGGCGGTGCTCATTATCGATAGGCTCTCTTGTATGATCAGTATGTTCCCTTGAGGTGCTGCTGCCTAGCTAGGCAGGCACTGGCCTAATACTAAAGTATTAACTTGAGCGCTGCCGCAGTAATCGAGTGGCAAAGTGTCACTTAATGTAGTGCTTAATAGAGGGCAACCAGCAGCATGGAAAAGGCTTTGACGCGCTTTATGCTGCTAACTTGAAAAAATATACGCGTGCCCCGATATCTTACTCTTATCGCTTTATGCTTCCCCACTTGCTGACAGGACATGTTCATGGCCGAACCGGCATTGTCGATCCGTGGCCTTACCAAAGCGTATGGCAACGGCTTTCAAGCGTTAAAAGGTATCGATCTAGACGTCCAGCAGGGCGATTTTTTTGCGCTGTTGGGCCCCAACGGCGCAGGAAAGTCCACCACCCTAGGCGTCGTGTGTTCGCTGGTGCAGAAAACGGCGGGCAAGGTGTCGATTTTTGGGATCGACATCGATAAGGACTTCGCCAAGGCGAAGTATCAGCTCGGCGTGGTGCCTCAAGAGTTCAACTTCAACCAGTTCGAGAAGGTGCTGGATATCGTGCTGGCTCAGGCAGGCTATTACGGTATGAAGCGCAGCGAAGCGCTGCCCCGCGCCAAGCAGCTCTTGACCGATCTAGGGCTGTGGGAAAAACGCAACGGTAGCGCGCGGATGCTCTCGGGGGGCATGAAGCGCCGCCTAATGATTGCCCGCGCGTTGATGCATCGTCCCAAACTGCTGATTCTCGACGAGCCCACGGCGGGCGTCGATATCGAACTCCGCCGCAGCATGTGGGAGTACATGCGCCGCATCAACCGCGATGAGGGCACGACGATCATCCTGACGACGCACTATCTCGAAGAGGCCGAGAGCCTGTGTCGCAATATCGCCATCATCAACCACGGTGAGATCGTACGGAATACCAGCGTGCGCGAGCTGTTGGCGGAGCTGGACACCGAGACTTTTCTCTTGGACCTGGCCGAACCGTTGACACGCGTGCCTGCCATCGAAGGATTCGAGCTACAGCAGATCGAGCCGTCCCAGTTGGCGCTGGTCATTCACCGTGGCCAGCAGCTGAACGATGTGTTCAGTGCGCTGAGTGCGCAGGGGATTCAGGTGGTCTCCATGCGTAACCGTGCCAACCGCCTAGAGGAGATGTTCGTTTCCATGGTAGAGAGCAGCCAGCAGGCCATTGATCAGCGTGAGCAACAGGAGGCCAGCGCATGAATATCATGCAAACTCTGGTGGCCCTTTGGACGTTGGTGCTCAAAGAGATCAAGCGTTTTACCCGTATCTGGCCGCAAACCCTGCTGCCGCCGTCGATTACCATGGCCATGTATTTCATCATTTTTGGTAACCTGATCGGGTCGCGCATTGGTGATATGGACGGCTTCAGCTATATGGACTTCATTGTGCCAGGACTGATCATGATGTCGGTGATCACCAACAGTTACTCCAACGTGGCGTCCAGCTTCTTCTCCAACAAGTTTCAACGCTCCATCGAAGAGATGATGGTGTCACCCATGCCCAACGGCGTGATTCTCTCCGGGTTCATACTCGGCGGCATGGCGCGGGGGTTGGGCGTGGGGTTGATCGTTACTCTGGTATCGCTGTTCTTCACCCGTTTGACGGTCGAACATCCGTTATTGACGATACTGGTCGTGGTGCTGACCTCGGCGCTGTTCTCCATTGGCGGATTTATCAACGCGCTGCTGGCGAATAAATTCGACGATATCTCTATCGTGCCGACGTTCATTCTGACCCCATTGACCTATTTGGGTGGCGTGTTCTACTCGATTTCGATGCTGCCGGATTTCTGGCAGGGCGTATCGATGCTCAACCCGATCTTGTATATGGTGAACGTCTTTCGCTACGGCTTTTTGGGCGTTTCCGATATTCCGGTAGGCTGGGCACTGGCCGCTATTTTTGCCTTTATCATCGTGCTATTCATGGTCGCGCTGACCATGCTAGAGCGCGGCAAAGGCATTCGCAGCTAATGGGTGGTAACGGCCGCCCACCGACATGCCTTCATTGACATCGCACGACTGAGAGAGTGTCCATGGCACATCGCCCCGATACCTTAGAACACGCGCCCTTGGGGCGCGACTCCACTTACCCGGAGCAGTACGACGCGGGGCTTCTATACCCCATTCCTCGCGCAGCCAACCGTGCGCCGCTGGGCATCGACGAGCGTACGCTGCCGTTCGTCGGTGAAGACGAGTGGCATGCTTTCGAGGTCTCTTGGCTCAACGCGCGCGGTAAACCCATCGTCGCGGTGGCGCGTTTTCGCTTACCCGCCAGCTCGCCGCATCTCATCGAGTCCAAATCTTGGAAGCTCTATCTCAACAGTCTCAACCAAACGCGCTTTGCTAGCCAGACCGAGGTAGAGGAGACGTTGGTACACGACCTGAGCCGCGCTGCCGGTGCCAGCGTTAGCGTCGAGCTGTTGGGCGTTGATGATAGTGAGCTGGCGCCCAAGCGACTGCCGGGTGAGTGCCTGGACGACCTGGATATCGAGGTGAGCGATTACACCCCGAGTGCCATGCACCTTGCTATCAGTGATGAGATCGTCGAGGAGACGCTGCATTCGCATCTGCTAAAATCCAATTGCCCGGTGACCGGTCAGCCGGATTGGGGAAGCGTCTTGATTCGCTATAAAGGTCCCAAACTCGACCGAGAAGGGCTACTGCGCTACCTGATTGGCTACCGGCAGCACCAGGATTTTCACGAGCACTGTGTCGAGCATATCTTCACTGATTTAATGCAGCAGGCGAAGCCGGAAGAGTTGCTGGTGTTGGCGCGCTACGTGCGACGCGGCGGCTTGGACATCAGTCCGTGGCGTGCCACACCGGGCCTTGCCCCTCCCAGCCCTCTGCGCTTGGCGCGCCAGTAACGCTCACCTCAATGGATAGGAGTTTCCATGGACGCACTCACGCTGCTTCACGAACGTAGTTCCATGGGCAAGCTCGCCGAGCCTGCCCCTAACGCCGATCAGCTCAGCGCCATTTATCAGGCGGCCCTGCGTGCCCCTGACCACAAAGAACTGCGCCCGTGGCGCTTCATCGAGTTTACTGGCGAAGGCCGGGAGCGCCTAGGCGAGCTGTTTGCCGAAGCGGAGTTTCAGGAAGACCCCAGCGTCAGCGATGATACGCTCGATGCCGCGCGTAAAAAGCCGTTACGCGCGCCGATGATCATTGCCGTGATTGCCAAGGTCACTCCGGATATTCCCAAAGTACCCAAAATGGAGCAGGTGATCTCTGCTGGCTGTGCGGCTCACGGCATTCTGCTGGCCGCCCACGCGTTGGGCCTGGGAGCCATGTGGCGCAGCGGTAAGTACGCTTTTGATCCGGTGGTGCGTAAAGGTCTTGGTCTCGATGAGGAGGACGAGGTCGTGGCGTTCATCTACCTCGGCAGCCTGGGCGGACGTCACAAACCCGTGCCAAAGCACGACGCGGCAAGTTTCGTCGAGCACTGGCGCTAATGCACGCCGCCTAGCGATGAAGGAGAGCAACATGCGCCATACGCGTCAGCCGGGTATGCCATACCCTCGTTTGCCGTTACCAGACGGGGAGGAGGATCTGCGGGCTTTTCAACGTTGGCTAGAAGCCGCCATCCCTATGGTAGAGGCGCTGGGTATTACCCATATGAGTCAAGCCAATGGCGCGCTCACGTGGCAACTGGCGCTTACGCCTAATCTCAATGACAAAGGCACTGGCTTCGGCGGAGCACTGACCGCGCAAACCACGCTGCAAGGCTGGTGTTGGGTCACTCTGTGGCTTCGTCAGCAGGGCAGAGCGCAAGACGTGGTGGTCGCCGAGGCCGACCAACGGTTTCTTGCTCCGGTCACAAGGGACTATCGCCTCATCTGCACGCCCAGCCATCCGGAGGGCCCTGTCCAGCTTGCCGACAAACTCAACGAGCGAGGCAAAGGCAGTATCGAATTGACCCATCAGCTCTACTGCGGTGATGCACTCTGTTTAGAAGCCCACGGACGCTACGCCGTGCTGCCCAATGCCTAATCAGGAAAAGGCTTGCTATTTCACGGCTTAGGCCATAGAATACGCGCCGTTCTGTTGAGAAAGGCAGCGCCCGACGGCAGAGCAACAATGTGGAGAGGTGTCCGAGTGGTCGAAGGAGCACGCCTGGAAAGTGTGTAAGTCGAAAGGCTTCGAGGGTTCGAATCCCTCCCTCTCCGCCACCGAATATAGATAAGCCGCTGATTTCAGCGGCTTTTTCTTTTTCAGGCTATCTCCAGTCCCCCACTCAGTCCCCCAGTCGTTTTTGTAATGGGGGACCGTGTCATTCAGCCCCCTTGAGCCATCCTTCGCCTTCTGTGGCAGCGGTCCGGGGTCAGATGCCAGCCTTTCGCTCGGCAACGTCATTGGTGCCCTGTCACTCCTCGGCTGTAGCCGACCCTTGGCCCAGAGATCAATTACGTCTTCTATGGCCCTTCAGTGCCTGGATAGCAGCACGCATGCAGGGCATAGGACTAGATCGAGGTCATCAAGGGTGAGACTGCGGACCGTGACTTGGAGCACTCCTCCCGGGAGGTCCGCTCAATATTCTCAAACATGACTGTCATATTCTTTGTCGATTAGCCACTCGAGTGTCTTGTTTATATTTTGCCCGCGCTGCTTGGCTAGCCAATTAAGTCTCTGCTTGGAATCTTCGTTGATGAATGTATTTAAAGGTTTTTTACCTTTTAGTTTCTCGCGATATTTTTTCTGATCACATGCCTTCTTCATGTTCATCAGGAAAATTCTTTTTGTATCCCTATGGACACCAGCTAAGTCCATGGAGGCAACGGCTGAAAGGTATTTCTCTTTATTGTTTGTCGGGCTGAAAATGGACATGCTGGCACCATGTTTTTGCAAGTACTCCCACGCCCAGGCGCACTGTAACTCATTTGAAGGATCGATAAATTTCAACGGATGCGGGCTATCCAAAACCGACATCCATGTTGCTTTCATCTTCTCAATATCCTGCTTCTTTTCTTCTAAATTTACTGATCTGGTATCGAAAAAATAAACTATCGAATTAAATCGTTCCCTTGTGTTGGTAGGAAATGTTTTCAAGCTATTTTGAAACTCAGTCGTAGGAGGATAAGACATACTTCCGTCATTGTTGAAAACTGGACTGCTTAGATGACTTGTCATCAGCCATCCCCAAGCCCAGCAACATACACGCTCATCAATCTTTATCCATTCGAAGTGCTCGTCTGGTAGCAGGCTTAAGTTTCGTTGAGAGTTAAGCCAATTGATTTGTTCAGATCTATCGCTGCCTGTATATCTGGATAGATAGCTTAATACTTCCTGCATGCACGCGCCGGGGGTTGAAGTGACGGCATTAAATATTTTGAAACTAGAGCTAAGCAGGTGCGCATAAAAAACAAAATCCCTTCCGGACATTCCTTTCAGGCCTTTAAATTCTTTATGCTTGGTTCCTATGAGAACAGCCATTATTTGCTTCCTTTCTAGTTTAACTAAATCTCGATATTTTTTGAGCAACAGCAGAACTACGTAGTATTTTTGTGTTTTTCTAGAAACAATTCTGTATGGATATCGATAGGATTTCAAGGTTTTTCTGTAAATTTTGCGAATTTTTATTATTACCAAAAAGCCTGCGATTCTTAATAAATACAATGGTTTACTGACTTTTTTTCGGCATGAATCGCAGATTCATCTTGATTTTCCTGCTGAATGCAAGGGGGGGGGCTGCGAGCCCCTGGTTTCTTCTATGGGTGAGCTGTGGGCGAACAGTGGTGTGGATGTTTAGTTTAGCCGGCGCAGCCTTGAATGACTCATTTTAAAGATTGGGGTTATCAGCCATCCAGTCCGACTATATGGTTGAGACAGGATGGGATCCGCTTAATCCTGAGCCGCCCCGACGGGAGTGACTTTTAGTAATTTTTCACATGCATGGCCTATCTCATGGGATCAAATCGGAGACTTTCTCATGAGGCTCATCAAGCTTGCAAAGGTCATGGATAACACAGGGCTCTCACGTTCAACTATCTACAAGTACATTTCTGATGGTAGCTTTCCAAAGCCAGTTTCTCTGGGAGTTAGGAACGTTGCTTGGGTTGAAAGCGAAGTGGAAGACTGGATTCTTGAAAGAATAAGGGAGCGGGATGATGAAACTGCTTTAGTAGTACCCTGATGCTGAGGTTCGTATCTCCTGCGCATCAGTATAATGCGTGCCACTCTCTTGGAATAAAAAAAATTCTGTCTCCCCATAGGCTACTGTGACGCCCACCGGCGTCACAGTAGCCTATATGTCGCGAAGTTATAGGTATCCAAGGTCTGCAAATGAAGAGCAACCGTCGTTACCGACTACAATGTGGTCAATTACTCTCACCTCAATAAGTCTAAGAGCTTCTTGAAGTCGCTGAGTGATACGTCGATCAGAATCACTTGGTTTGGGATCGCCAGATGGATGGTTATGTACAAAAATCACAGCGGCGGCGTTGTTGGCCAAAGCCTGCTTGACCACCTCGCGTGGGTAGACGCTGGCCGAGTCGATGGTGCCGCGGAACAGCTCCTCGAAGCTGATAACGCGGTGCTGGCTGTCGAGGAAGACGGCGCTGAACACCTCGTACTCGTAGTCCTGCAAAAGGATCTGTAGGTACTCGAACGCCAGCGCTGGCTGGGTGATCTTGCGCCCCTTGGCCAACCGTCGACGAGAAAAGGCCTTGGCGATGCTCAAGAGTTCCGCCTCTGTTACCGGGGCGGTGATGCGATAGGTGCCGGCGGTCTCGCCGGCACTCAGCTTACGGTGATTCATGGTGTCTCTCCTCAAGCCGCCATGACCATGGCCATGCGGCGCTCCAGCTCTTCGTAGAACGCCTCGACGCGCTCCGCGATGGTCCGGATCATGTCCTCGTCCCGGTAGGCGCGCTTCACAAACAGCGGCATCCCCGGCCAGTAGCTGACGAAGTCGATCCACTCCCGCTCGCTGACCCACAGGCCGCCCTGGCACTGGGCCAGGTGCTCCTGGGGCAGCTCATCGGCCAGCAGCAGCTCAATCTGGTATTTAGGCAGCTTGGTCTTGATCTCCACCAGGCCGTTGTTGTCCACCAAGCAATCCGGGGAGTAGCCCGCCCCGTGGTTGAGGATGATGCCCACCTGCTCCAGACGGGGCAGACCGGTGGCTTCGTGATAGAGCTCCCGGGCCACGGGCTCGAGCTCATGACCGCGCTGGGTGTGGGCGTTGCCCTGGAAGGCATCCGAGGGCTCGCCGGTAATGCGCTCACCGATCAGCTGGTGCATGTAGCTCAGCGCCCCGGTACCGAAGCCACCCGGCCCCTTGCCCTTGACCAGTAGGGTCTTCAACTCGGACATGGTGACGATGCCGAGACGGGCGGCATGCCACTCAGGCGTGCCCTGTTCCAGTGTCAGGATCTGCATGACAATCTCCTTGGTGAAATGCGGCATAGCCAGCGAGGGAACGCCCCTCGCCGGGTTGTCAGTGCTGTTGACAGTTAGTTAGTGCTCGCTTTTGCAGCGAGGCGCGTAGCCTGTCGAAGTCGTCGCGCGGCACCTGCTCGGCATCGCCGTACTTGCCGACGAACCACTCCTGGGTGGCGGAAGGACAGGCGGCGATCAGCTGCCGGATCTGTCCCGCCTGGAAGGGCGTGACGAGCTTTACCGGTGCCGCGGCATGGCCGTCGTCGTCCTGGCCGCGGGTGGTGATGTTGAGCAAGGCGCACAACACATAGCGCTTGCCGTAGCTGGTGGAGGAGCCGAAGGCCTGCACGGCGTTCTTGCTGCCGCTGGTATCGGCCGGCAGCAGCATGCTGGTCTCCTCGCGGTGTCCGTCCTTGTGCATCAGCACACCGGTCACCTGAATGCCGCGTTCCTGGGTCTGGATGCGGAAGCTCACCGCGAAGCCATGCTTCTTCATGATCGGCCTGACGGTGTCGACGATGTCCTCCAGGGTGGCGTAGCAGCCGGTGTTGGTGCGGCCCCGCTCGGCGATACTGGGCAGTTCGGTCTGCATGGCCGCCATGGCGGTGCTGTAAGCCATCAGCGCCTGGCGGTCGAGTACGCGCTCCTGCATCTGCAGCAGGCGCTCCATCTTGTCGATGTCGACCTCGGGGTTGAGGGCGGCCCGCTCGATCACCTGGATGATCGCGGTGCTCTCCTGCAGGGGCTGAGCCATCGGCTCGGGAGTGAGCTGGCCGTTGGGCTGACTGCCCCGACGGCTCTGGGGAGGAATGGGCGTTGCCATGGGAATCACCTCACAGGTAGCGGTTGATGACGTCCGGGAGCTGCTCGGTGGGCACCGGCTCCAGGGAGACGACCACGCGGTAGACCTGGCCCTTGGCCAGCACATGGGTCTGGGCTTCACGCTCGCCGGCCCCCAGCAGCTGACGGGTCAGCTGGGTCAGGGCGCGGCAGATCTCGAATGACAGTCGCGATGACATGGAATCCTCCAGAAGCAGAAACGCCCGGCCGAGGTGGGCCGGGCGCTATGCCGTGATGGGAATGGGTTGGATGAAGTGACGAGGCTTACTGCTGATGTCGCTGCCGATGGAGCCAATCAGGCCACCAGCGCCATGGCCGATTCCAGCGCCTTGTCCTTGAGGCTCGCCCCCTGGCCGAACCAGGCGGAGTCCATACGGTAGTCGTTGCTGCGAGCACGCTTCTCGTGGTCGACGTACTCGGTGATGGCGTTGAGCAGGCCCCAGGCCGTGCCCTGGGCGGTGCAGAGCTGCGCTCCACGCCCCTCCCCATGGAACAGCTTCTGGACGCGATTCAGTGCCCGGACGTTGGGCAGCTTGGAGGGATCGTCCTGCGGCTCCTCGGCGTTGCAGATCACCGACTGGAAGTAGCTCTGGATCTCCTCCTGGCTCACCTTGCGCTCGGCCAGGGTCTTCATGCGGTACATGAAGTCGTCCCACTGCGAGACCGAGATGCCCAGCTGCTGCTTCACCAGTTGCGGGCGGAACTCGGTGCTGTGCGGAACCTTCACGCCCTGGGCCATGCCATCCACGGCGATGGTCAGGGTGTTGTTGCAGACCACCCGTACCGAGGTGGGCGTCGCCACCGTGGCAAGTGACCCGTCACAGGAGGTCGCCAGCAGCAGATAGGCATTCACTTGATCCTGCCCCTTCAGCGCCGTCCCTAGGCCACTACGGGCCAGCGCCCAGAACTTGCGGCCGCCCTTGAGCACCCCGGCGGTCTCCAGTTCGTAGCCGGCGTACTCGGTGAGGTCGCGGTAGAACTCCAGCACCTCCTCGGGCTGGACCACCTTGTAGCGCTGGGAGACCACCGACAGCGGGGTTCGGGTGTCGGAGCGGTAAAGCACCTTCTGCTCCGGGAAGGAGTGGATGCTGCCCAGGTGCCCAGCGCCATCGGCAATAAAGCGCACCGGGGACTCCTTGATGTGCCAGTCCATCCCGGCTTGTTCCCGCCATACTTCCAGCGGTTGATGACGCGACAGTTGCTGCCCCAGGCCATGCCAGGGCGTGTCCCCGATGTAAGCCATTTGCTCGATCAGATGGGCCATGAGAATGACTCCTGCTTGAGTGTTTATCACGGCATAAAGGCCCGCCACCTCCAGGGCAGCGGGCTAACCGTGAATGCGTGTGAAAGGAAAAGACGAGAGAAGAGATGACCGGGAGCGGAGCGACACGCTCCATGGTTACTCGGCGTGGGGCCGGAAGGTGTGATGGCAGCGACAGCACTCAACGTTGTCGAGTACCTTGGTGTCCAGCTCCTCACCCAACCGGGCACCGGCGATGCCGCCTGCGGTGCCCCCGACCAGACCGCCAAAGACGGCCCCGGCCAGACTGCCAATGGTTGCCCCCAGAGGACCACCCACCGCACCAACCAGGGCACCAGCCTTGGCCCCCGACAAAGCCCCGGCAGCGCCTGATGCGGTGCCCGCCACCGCTCCGGTTGTGCCGCCGACCTTGCGACCGATGTTGCGGGTGATGACGTGATGCGAGCCGCAGCTCGGACAATGAATCGACATGCGCTTACCTCCTGTCGTGTGGTGTGAACGTTCATCGAAGCTATCGCCTGACAGCTTCATGGAGGTAATACAGGGCTGAGATTATTTTGAATCGAATCGGTAGGTGGGCAGCCAGTATTCCCATGGCGAGCCTTGTCTTCGACACTAACTTTTTCAATCGCTTACGGCCCAACTTCCTGGTGGATACCGTCCTTGATAGCTCTTGTCTCCCCGTAGTCTCTACCTGAGCCATCCATGCTAATTTGGCTTTGTATGTTATTAGTTATAGCCAATAGCTCTAATAGGGATAACCAGTAGACTCAGAGAGAGCAATGGGCTCACGTAGTAAGAGCCCACAAGGCAGAACAGGAGAGAGAGGCGAAAGACTGGGAGGGACGATCCCCCAAAGGATCGCACCGACTCCCTGACAGCGAGAAAGACACCGGAGAAAGCATCGAGGGAGTGACGGCGAAGCCGAATCACGACACGTCCTCAGGTAGGGAATCTTTGGTCGCGATGGGCAGGCCTCCTTTCTGGTGACCTGACCCGTTGCCCGGTGGTGACGTAAATTTCTACAGGCCTCGGCGATGGTACGAGCGAAACGCTCCACGACCATCAACAGAGGCTTTCCCATGTACGACGATGTTTACGACGACACCCTGAACGAGACCGACATGCTGGCCATCTGCCAAGGCATGGACGCTACCGTGTTGGAAACCACCGCCCTGGGCCAGGAGATCGCCACGCTGTCTCACCACCTGTGGCGACAGGACGTGATCGAGGTGGATCGCCAACTCAAGGCATTGGCGACGACAGAGACCTTGCTGGACAGCCAGCGCTTAATGCTGCCGGATGGCTACGGCAGCGATATCGTGGTGCTGGCACCGGACGCTCTGCTGGACACGCTGACCACGCTCTACACGGTGCTGATGACGATATTCCAGGAGACCGATATCGGTCAGCACTACCGGCCGAGCCCCTACGCTCTGCGTTTTCTGTGGGCGTTTGCGAGCAGTGCGTACCTGCGCGAGGCAGGGTTTCATCAGCCTCCCAGCATGAGTCGGCAGGTAGCCGAGCAGACCGTGATGGAGCTCAACCAACGCCTGACGGCCTGGTACCAATGCCTAAAGCAGCCGGACTTTGTCTACGAGTGCAATAAAAATCGCCGCAATAGCCGCAACAACTACCAGCGTCTCCAGGCGTTGATGGATGCTCTGTTCGCTCGCCATAGCCGCCTGACGGTACTGAGAGTGGATCTAAGTTATAGCGAGCATGATGGTCCCTCCATCGACTACGAGACAGCACGCTACCATCGTAAGCAGCTGTGTCAGGCATTCCACACGAACCCGCTCTTCAAGCACTTGCTCGGCTTTGCCTGGAAGCTGGAGTGGAAGCCCAAGAAAGGCTTCCATTATCACTTCGTGTTCTTCTTCCACGGCCACCACGTGCAGGAAGACGTTACCCAGGCCCGGCGTATCGGCGAGCTGTGGGCGCGCTCGATCACCGGGGGCCAAGGCCATTACTTCAACTGCAATCGCAATGCGGAGAACGTGTACCACTACAACGCCTTGGGACGCATCGAGTATCACGACTTTGAGAAGCGGCGCGGGTTGGATTACATTGCTCGCTACCTGACCAAGGTCGACGAATACGCCGCCATGCTGGTGACAGGGCGCAAGTTCCAGACCAGCCCCATGCCCCATGTACCGGCAGGACCTCGCCCTGGGCGTCCACGTCAGCCCCCCGCCACCTGGTGTTACGGCGAGCTCAGTTTCTGACCTCTCTACCTGCCTATGCTATGTCACGCCCCGGCAATCACGGGAAAACGTCAGGGATTCCGCCCCGCCGACGACCAACGCCGGGTTTGTTTTCACGCCACACGAGACTCGGCCTGCCCCTTGATGGGGAGCAGGCCTTCTTCGTTTCACCATAAGGAGTTCGCCATGTTCCCGTTCCGCTTCCGACAGGATACCCATCAGAACGCCGCAGACGCCGTTCAGCCAAATGCAAGCCACACAAGTAGCCCATTGCCCTGGCAGAGCGCTGCCGACGCGCCAGAGGACGCTCAGCGTCGGCTCGATGCGATGGAGCGGGATCAGCCTAAGCGACGCTTGATCCGGGATGCGAAGGCACTGGCCAAGATCCGCAAGATCACTCAGGCTCAGATGGCTGAAGAGGTGGGTGTGCCGCACCGGACCCTCGAGGAGTGGTTACAATTCCGGCGGATGCCCAAGGCCCCCGGGACAACGCTTCTTCGGCGGTGGGTAGAGACGTATCACCGCGAGGACTTAAAAACTTCCCACATCGACTCCCCTCCCAAGAGTACTTCAACACAGCGATCATCTCAGTACCAGTAGCGCAGTGAGCTCGCTCTGCTGCTGGTTCACCCTCACAGGAGATGATCACCATGGCGAAAGGTAAGACACCCATGACCCAGGCAGCTGCCTCACGTATCCAGAGCAGCACGGCAAAATCGAGTGGTGGCAAAGTGTCACCGGGTGACTTTGCTGCTCGAGCTGCCAAGGCGGCCGCTCACAATACTGGTGGTAGTCGCGGTAAGAGGTAGCGTTTCAGTGCTATGGTCCCAGGCTCACCGCTGGTGAGCCTGGGCTTTGACGTGTGCCCAATAGTCCGGATAACTCGAGAATCTGGCTAACAGCCAATCTCGATTCAAGTGCACGGTAAGGGATGGGTCTTCCTGCAATTGCTTTTCAAGGTTAGCTAGCTCTTGTTCGATCCAATTTGTCCAAGCGGTTGCAACATGAGTCATTATTAGTGGCATGAAGGCGCCATAGCTCTCGCCGGTTAAGGATTCGATAAAAGCGATCAACTGATCTATTTTGGGAGCTGTGCCAGTTCTCCATTCTTTGAGCCTGCTGCGGCGTGTCTCATTAGCAGCGTTATGAATGTCCTCTAAGGTTGCCTGATCACCGACACGAGTCCGTGTGATCGAGGGGGTCGGTAGGTGCAGTGACATGGTGCGGTACGACATCGGTTTCTCGCTATTTAGCGAGAATGCGCCAAGCCAGAGTTCGTACAGCCGATATGTCGGCGTGACGAGTTTTTCTCCTTCAAGAAATGGCATCAATTGCCCCATGCCACCGTGGTTGACCAGAGCATCTGTCAGTGTGTCTGGAATCCTGAGTGATTCTTTTATTTTCAGCATGTCAGTCATGAAGCTGGCAAGGAGCTGATGATAAAAATCCACCCGGAGGCAAAATAAAACTTTTAATGCTTCTGCTACCAGCTCTGTCGTTCTCTGCTGACCAGGCCGACTGGCATCGATCATGGCAGTGCTATAGCTTCGGATCTCCTGTGAGTTGAGCAAAGTATGGTGTCGGAACACTTCGCAAATGGCCTTGCGCATTCGTGTAAGTTTCTCTTCAGGCGAGGTCTCCATCTTCCTGGCCTGATGGCATGTCAGAATCAGTTGCCTCTCCGCTTTGGCGCGCTTCTCCAGGAAAGAGAGCGTCAGGGGGAGTTCGAGCTTCTGTATCGGCTGATGCTGGTTGATTCCCTCGAGAAGTCCTTGGCTGAACACCAGCCACTTGGTTCCATTAGTATCTCTAACTATAGGCTCTTTCGGAGTAATATGACTGAGCAGATCAGCCATATTTTTTTGTTCCGCCACTTTATGGAGGTTTCTCTCGATCTTCTCGGCAATGCGAGGAGAAACTCCATTCCGGTAGGCCTTCTTGAGAGTCTGCCTATGGACTGGTGTCAGTTTTAGACTTTCATCTTCCTGCATGCGATGGAGGAGCGTGTGCATGCCGGTGCACTTATCATCGAGCCAGCCGACAAGCTCCCATACCGGTGGCATGAACGGAAAAAGGGTGTCGGGCATATTGATGATGACTTTCTCTGCCATTGAGTGACCTCCAAGTCAGTATTCTCCCCGCACAGGGTGATCTCTCTAACCTACCCCATTCCCAAGTCGTTAAGTATAATTCAGCTTCGCTGCCTGAGCTGTTATGATAGCGATGCGGAGGATCGGGCCGGCTGCACACGCCGCCATGCAGCAGCTTCTGGGATACCATGCCAGTGGGGGCATAAGGGAACTGAGGGGGGGGGAATGACAAAAATTCTATTATTTGCGTTGTTGTGGCTGATGCCGGTGGCTATGGCGGTGGCCATGCCGATCGGGATGACAACGGCCCAGTCATTGAATGTCCGGTCAGCACCATCGGGTGAGGTAGTGGACTCTTTGCCAATGGGCACGGTTGCTGGCGTGCTGGATATGCAGGGGGACTGGCTGAAGGTCATGTACTTCGAGGGAGGGGATACCAGCCGTTCTCGCGAAGGCTGGATTCACGGCCAGTACTTCCGCTTGACCTCCGCGTCCGGTGTTGGTGGCTCGAGCTGCGAAACGGAATATCGTTCCGGGGCAGAGGTCTGCCTGAATATCATCGATACCAACCTCGATTGTCGCGAAGACTTCTCCAGCGACACCTACCGGAGCTGCGACGTCACTGCCGAGTACGAACTGACGACCGACTACCGTGGGCAGTCGTCCCTGGGGGTGGATGTCTCCTGCGACGCCGAGATTACCCATCACGCCATCAACGGCAGGCGACGCAGTAGTTCAGAGTCAGACTGGTTCAGCCACTCGCTGTACTCACAGAGCTCCGACTGGAACTCTATGAATTTATCCTTCAGATTCAATACGTTTGATGAGATCCGTCGTGTTCAACTCGATTCGGTGACGTGCCGCATCGAGAGCGTTCAGCTGTGGTAGCCGGGGCAAGGGGAGGAAGGGCTCGCCATTCATGACAAGAGGGCCTCAAGCTGGCCCTCATCCCCCTTACCTATCTTAGTCAACTGGCGTAACATGACCTCCTAATACCCATAAGCGAGCTGGCCAGGGGTCTACGCCTCGTCGAAGCATCCCTATGCCGGCCTTGAACCTCGTCGCTGATCAGAGGGGCACCTTGGTCGGCAGCAAGCAGCACTGCAGGGAGCAACCGATGCGAGACGTCCTTTCCACCTGCCAGCCACGACCCGAGATCCTGGCGGGCACCTTCAACCCTGAGATCTTCACGGCCAGCCTGAGCCGCGTACTGGGCGACTATCGCAAGGGGGAGGCCCGCGAAGGAGCCAGCTCGCTCTACTCCGACCCAGTGGCCTTCTTCCGGGATGCCACACACCCGACCCAGGGCCTATGCACGATCCTGGATAACGCCCTGGCCAGGTTGACCAACGGCGATTTGTCCCGGCCAGCGATGCAGCGGTTGGATACCGCCTTCGGTGGCGGCAAGACCCACACGCTGATCGCCTTGGCTCATGCGGCCATGCAGGGCCAGCCCCTGGCCGAGCACATGACAGGGATCGTGGAGCCTGAGCGGCTGCCGGAGCCCAACCTGGTCCAGGTGGTAGGGATCATCGGCGACACCGTGGACACGCTCAGAGAAACCGCCGGCGGGGCGGCTCCCAAGCCCAACACCCTGTGGTGGCAGATCGCCCAGCAGACCCTTTCATCCGACCAGCAGGCTTCCATTCAGGCGCGCCTTGATGATGCCTCGGCGCCGGCCTCGGATGAGTTCTTCGAGACGCTGTTCGGCGACCGGCCGACGCTGATCATCATCGATGAGATCGCACAGTACCTGTCGCGGATGGAAGCCGCCTTCCCGGGCGTGGGTGCCGAGCAGTCCGCTGCCTTCCTGATGTCGCTCTCCACCTACGCTGCCGGTAAACCCAATGTCGCAGTCGTGCTGAGCCTGGCCTCGGCAACCAATGCCTTCGGGAGCTTCAACAAGCTAATCGGAAGTCTGAAAAGCACGCACGGTTTCACCGATGCGCAGGCTGAAGCTATCGTGGCCGATGCCCAGAAGAGCGTGCTGGACGTCGTCAACCGCACCTCCGAGGCTACGACGCCGGTGCAGGAGGGCGACCTATCGCGCATCATGGCCAAGCGCCTGTTCGTGTCGGTCGATCTCGAGGCGGCAAGCGAAGTTGCCTCAGCGTTCATCGAGACCTATCGCCAAGCTGGGACGGATCTGCCGGCCGGAGCCAACGACCCACAGCTGCATGATCGCCTGATAGCGCACTATCCCTTCCACCCCACGCTGATCGAGTTCCTCTCCGAGGAGCTGGCCCAGGTCGAGAGCTTTCAGGGTACCCGGGGGCTGCTACGCACCCTGGCACGGGCCGTGCGGCGGATCTGGGAGGCCAAGCTCGCTATCCCGCTGATCCAGACCGGCCATATCGATCTCTCGGATGGGACCATCCGCGGTGAGCTGCTGGGCAAGACGGACAACACCGATTTCGTCTCCGTGCTCGACTCCGATATCAGCAAGGCCTCAGGCACTCAGACCACTAGCCGTACCGTGGCCGGCGAACTGGATGCCGCCAACCCCCATCCCGATGGCTACCCGGTGCACGAGTGGGCTTGGCGCGTGGTCTTCCTGCACAGCCTGATCGGTCGTGGAGGTGGTCAGCAGGACGAGAAGTTCGGCATCGACATGACCTCGGCGGTCTATGAGATGGCCTCACCCGCCATCAAGCCGGCCACCGTGCGTTCCGCCCTGGAAACCATCGAGCGTGAGGCGAACTACCTCCGCGAGCGTAACGGTCGGCTGTATGCCGACACGGTACCGACGCTCAACAACATCCTGCGTCGTATCGAGGGCAACGTGGCCTACCCGGAGGCCATGACGCGTGTCGAGCAGGTCGTTCGGGGCCTGATCAAGCAGTCGTCCGTGTTCGATATTCATCCCAATATCGATGATGGTGAAGGGATTCCCGACAAGACGCGCAAGCCGCAGCTGGGCGTCATCGCCTTCGGGGTGGAAGCACTGGATCCGGCGCGCTTTATCGAGCGCCGCGGCGAGGCAGTTCGCGAGTACCAGAACCAGGTGTTCCTGCTAGCTCCCAGCACCACCCATATTGCCGGCTCGACCTGGACGGAAGCGCGTACGCACCAGGAGCACCGCACCCGGCAGAACATCCTTACCCTGGCGCGCAAGGCCATCTCCGTGGAGCGCCTCAAGGAAAACCCCGAGAACTGGGGTGTCAGTCATGACCAGCTTCAAAAAGGGGAGTTCAGGGAACGGGCCGCCAAGAGCCCGGCCGAGCTGCGCACGGCCATCGACGAAGCCTATCGTTTCCTGATCTACCCGGGGCGTGATGGTGGCCGTGTGGTGGTGCGCGATCTGGGCAAGCGTGGTGCCGGTCCCACCGCAGGTGGCTCCAGCGGCCTGCACCTGGAAGATGCCATCCTCAAGCAGCTAGCCGAGGAAGGCGAGCTGATCACCGAGGAACGTGCTTCCACCGCAGAAGCGGCGACGCTGCTCGGCAAGCTGTTCTTCGAGAACCAAAAGCAGGTCAATGTCAGTGACCTCGTGGAGCGCTTCGCCACGCGCCGTAACTGGCCGATACTGCAACGTCCAGCGCTGCTGGCCAACGTGCTGGTAGAAGGCGCCAAACGCAGCAGTTGGTGTCTGGGCCACATGCCCGATAAGAAGGCCCACAAGCCCGATGCCCTCTATCACAAGGACAACCCGCCGCCGTTGACGGTGGAGCCCCTGGGGAAGGATGGCGAAGGCTGGATTCTCTGCACCAAGGAGCACGCCAAGCAGCTGGGCTGGCTGGAGAGCATCGTACGCGACCCCAATACCGTCGCAGCCTGGATCGAGCAGACCATCCAGAGCCGTGATCAGGTCGACCTCAGCCAACTGCCGCAGATCATCGAGCAGGAGCATGACAAGGTCGACCCACACGTCTACCAGCAGCAGCTGGAGAATCTCTTCGCTCAGCGGCAACTGGCGGCCTATCCGCAGGAAGCGTTCAACGAGGAGGGTGACGCCGACCCCGAACAGGCGATGACAGGGGATACTGTACCCGTTGGCGGCGTGACGGGCGGCATCGTGGTGCCCTACCAGACGGCACAGGCGCGGGGCTGGATCAGCAAGCCCAAGGTCGAGAACCGCGCATTCCTGCTGCGCACACCCGACAAGGTCAAGCAGCTCTTTAACCTGCTGGCGGGTACCGTACTAAGTCAGTCCACCACTGAAGTTCAGATGCTGCAGATTCAGGCGGAAACCCCCGACAAAGGCCGTTTCCAGCTGGCCATGGGTCCTACCACGGTTGGTGGCCTGGTCGAAAGCCGCTCCCTGTTCGCGGCCCTGAACAGCCGTTTACGCTTTACTACTGAACAGCATCAGGTTCGCCTGACCCTCGGTGAGCTGGATCAGAACTGCAAGTTCACCAAGATGCTCGAGCAACTGGAAGGATAAACACGACCGATGGCCACCACCGCCACCAAGACGGCGCCCCGCGGGCGCCGCAAGAGCTCACAGGCCGATGAAGCGCAGTTGGCCAAGCTGGCCAGGCGCTCGCCCTATGTGCTGCGCCTGACGCGCCACAAGGATCTGCCGCCCCCGGTGCTGGTTGTCAAGGAGCGCATTGCACCGGAAGACCGTGACGATACCGAAGGGCTGACCAATCCCAGGGCCAAGCACGTGGAGCGCGGCACCCTACACGGCGAGAGCGTGCGTGCCTGCCTGCCGGTCCTCAAGCGCATCCTGGAAGAGGTAAATGACGAGCAGGGTATCCCGCTGGGCCTGGAGCGTTTCATGTCCGCCCAGGGGCTCAAGCAGACCGATATCAACTTCCCTCTGGATGAAGCTGCCGGTGCACGACTGGCGCTGTTCTTCCGCCTGCAAACCAAGGTGAAGGACGTCGACCGCATCGAGCTGATCGGACGCCGGGTCGCGATGTTCTCCCGGGAGGAGGCCGTCTACTGGCTGGCCAACGTGACGACCGCCGACCCGGCGTTGCGCAGCTGGGCCACCAGTGGATTACGCATGCTGCTTTGCGGCGAGGCCGGTGACAAGCGCGTGCCGCGTATCCTGGAGAAAGTGCGCGCTCGTGGCTGAGGGATAGGAATCGACGTGGCTCGCAGAGCGGGCCGGAAATGGCAGCTTAGCCGTGTCAAGAACGGCAGCGCCAAGAATGCATGATCAGCCAGGCCCGCCGCCTGGCTGTCACTTTACAAGGAAGCAGCACCATGGATTTCAGCAACGACCAGCGCCTGATCGAAGCCGGCTTTCCCTGCCACCAGGTGGGGGCGGAGACCCAGCGTGAGCGCGGTGCCAGCTCGGCACTGCCGCCGCTCTACTACCTGCACGTCTGGTGGGCCCGGCGGCCCCTGACGCCTAGTCGTGCGGCCATCCTGGCGTCTCTGCTGCCTGCTGATGCCGACTCCGAGGAGTTTGTTAAAGGCCTTGGTATTCGACTGCAAGTAGCCGAAGTGGGTGGTGTTGGTTGGGTGCTGAATGAAGCTAAGCTTCGTGATCGCGTCACTGTGCAGGATGGTCAAGCGATACTGGAAGTGGATGGCGTCATTCACCGTGCCTTGATCAAAGAGCAGGAAGCACGTTATGAGCAGCAGGCCTTAATTGGGGAGATGCTCAACAAGACACCTGAGCTTGCAGAGGAAGAGGCTATACAGAAATGGCAACAGCTAGTTCAGGACTTTCCTTATTTGCCACAGCAGGGTGAATGGCTCCATGTTCATGAAGAAATGGGCGACCCAGCTTGGTTCAAGGAGCTAATGGAGCTTGCCAAACAGGCTGGAGTGAGGGTGCCCAACCTTTATGGCTATGACCGTGCGTACCAGAATGCGGCACCGCTTACCAAAGATCCCAAGGTGATCCTGGATCCTACCTCGGGTGGTGGTTCCATTCCTTTCGAAGCACTCCGACTAGGTCATAAGGTCATCGCCAACGAGCTTAACCCTGTTGCCAGCGTGATCCTCAAGGCCACTCTCGATTATCCAGCTCGTTTTGGCTCTGAATTGCTGAAGGATATTCAGCACTGGGGAGAGCGTCTTGAGTCTACTCTCGACGCAAGGATGAGGCCTTTTTTTCCTAGCTGCGATGCCGAAATCGATCTGTCACATCCTGAAGCAGTTAATCGGGATGCGTCATATCTTTATTGTCGTCAGGTGACCTGCCCCCACTGTTCGGGCGATGCACCTCTACTTAACTCCCTATGGCTTTCCAAGGTGGGTGACAAGTGGGGAGTGGCAGTCAAGCCTCAGCCCGACAGGACAGTGCGCTTCGAGCCCTTCGAGGTGACCAGCGGCAATCGCGGCCCCAACGGAGAAGACCTGGATGCCGGCACCGTAACCCGCGGCGTGGGCCAGTGCGTGCACTGCCATCAGGCGATCTCGGGGGATGAAATCAAACGTCAGGCCCGTGGCGAGTCAGAGCTGGGGAAATGGAAGGACGTGCTGTACTGCGTGGTCGGCATCCGCATCGAGCCCAATCTAGACAAACATGGCAAAGTGCAGCGCTTCGCCTCAGGTGAGCGGAAGGGAGAGATCAAGACAGGCAAGGTACGCTACTTCCGTGCGGCGAATCAGAAAGATTTGGAAGCGCTGCATGCGGCAGAGCAGGAGCTGGAGGAGGGTCGCCTTGAGTTTGAGATGAAGGGGCTTATGCCAAATGAGCCTTTTCCTCAAGGTAACGATATGCGCCCGGTCAACTATGGCATGCCAACCTGGGCAGACCTGTTTACCCCGCGTCAACTGTTAGGCCATCTTAGTGTGATGGAGGCACTGCAGGAGGCGAAACCTGAAATTCTCTCAGAATTTGGGGAAGATAAGGGGCGGGCACTGATTACCTATCTTCAGTTCGCGATTGACAAAATTGTGGATTATAACAGTCGGCAGACGCGCTGGGAGTATACCCGAGGTGTCATTAAAGGAGGTTTTGGTCGGCATGACTTTTCTTTAAAGTGGACTTTCGGTGAGATGGTCTATGCTGGCCCATCATCAGGGTTAAAATGGGGGCTTTCTCAAGCGGCTGATGCATATAAGGGGATAGCAGCCTTGGTGAAAGAGCGGGGGGCGCTCGGGATCAAGGAAGGTGAAGTTTTACAGATTCAAGGCTCAGCGACAGATATGTCCGATGTCGCTGATGAAAGTGTCGATGCTGTGGTGATGGACCCACCTTACTACGACAACGTCCAGTACAGCGAGCTCTCTGACTTCTATTACGTCTGGCAAAAGAAAACGCTCGGGGATCTGTATCCAGGTTGGTTCGATCAGGAAGTGACTGACAAGGCGTTGGAAGCCGTCGCCAATCCGGCTCGCGACGGCTCAGCCAAGAGCGCCAAGGCTCGCTATGAGGAGCTGATGCAGGGCATCTTTGCCGAGAGCAAGCGGGTGCTCAAGCCGGACGGCATCATGACGCTGATGTTTACCCACAAGAGCTCTGATGCTTGGGAAACCCTCACCAATGCGCTTATTCAGTCCGGTTGGGATATCACAGCCTGTATGCCAGTCGAGTCTGAAAGCGGCTACTCAACCCACCAGATGAATATGGCCTCGGCCGCCTCCACCATCTTTATCGCCTGCCGCCCGGCAGACCGCCGTGATCGCGAGCCCTCCAGCTGGGCCTATGAGGTCAAGGGCAAGCTGGAAGCCGCGGTGCGTGAGGGTCTGGTCGAGTTCGAGCGCCTCAAGCTTAACCCCGTCGACCGCATGATTGCCTCCTGGGGCCGCGCCCTGCGCGTCTATTCCGCCCACTGGCCGGTTCAAGATGGCGACGAAGAGGTACCACCCACCCGCGCCATGCAGGAAGCCGCCCGCGTGGTGGCTGAGGAGGAGGTCAGCCGCCTCTCCGGTGGCCTGGTCACCGTCGACGACCTGGATGCCGAATCCCGCCTGGCGGTGATCGCGCTCGGCATCAATGGTCTGGGCGACTTCGCCTTCGACGATGCTCTGCAGATGAGCCGCTCGCTCAACTTCCGCCTGCAGAACCGTAACGGCAACTACCGCGTCAGCGACGATATGGTGGCCTATGCCAACGTCGGTGAGGACGAGCGCGCCGCGCCTCTGGCCATCAAGGGTAACAAGCTGCGCTTGCTCAAGCCGGAAGAGCGTGCCGCTGCGCGTCTGGAGAATCCGCAGACCCTGTGGGATGTGCTGGGTGGTCTGATCGTCACCTACCGCGACGGCGGCATCGTGGCAGCGCGTAACTTCCTGACCCAGCATGGCAAGCGCGACAGCGACGCCCTGCGCGGCCTGCTCAAGGTATGGGCCAAGGAGTGCCGCGACGACGAGCTCAAGCGCGAAGCCCAGCTGATCGACTACGAGCTGTAAGGAGACAGGCCCATGCTCACTGAGCTGCGACTGCAGAACTTCAAGGCCTGGCGTGATACCGGTCCCATGCGCCTGGCACCGCTTACGGTGATCTTCGGCACTAACAGCTCAGGCAAGTCGAGCCTGGGCCATCTGTTGATGGCTCTGAAGCAGACAGCGCTGCTGACCGATCGCAAGCGCTCTCTGCATCTGGGCGACGACAACTCGCTGATCGATCTGGGCACCTTCGAGGATTGCCTATACGACCACGACCTGAACCAGACGCTGGGCTTCTCGCTGAGCTGGAAGAGTCGGGAGCTTCTTGAGCTGAGCGACATCCTCAATCCTGACCAGACTTTTTGTGGCGATGAGCTAACGCTTGCGGCGGAGATCGCGGCCAGCAAGACGCAGCAACCCGAGACGCGGCAGTTCTCCTACACTCTGCACAGGGGCGATGATGAGGTGCTCAAGGTTCGGCATGGGCGCCGTGATGGAAAGCCTTTCCTCAAGTGCGAGCCGCTGCGCCTGGTGCATGCCCAAGGCCGAAACTGGGGTGTCGAATCGCCGGAGAAATTCTACCGTTTCTCGGACAAGACGCTGTCGCGCTACCAGAATGCGCACTTCCTGACCGACTTCGTGCTGGAGACCGAGCAGCTGCTGGAGAACTTCTACCACCTCGGCCCGCTCCGCAGTCCCCCCAAGCGTGTCTATCCCTGGTCGGGTGATACCCCGCCCGATGTCGGAGCGGAAGGCGAGCTGACCATACCGGCGCTCCTGGCGGCCACCCAGCAAGGTAGGAAGCTGAATCGTGGGCCCAAGCAGAAGTATCAGCCCTTCGATGCCTTCATCGCCGGTTGGCTCAAGAACTTGGGTATCATCCACGAGTTCAAGGTCGAGCCCATCGCGGAGGGACGTAAAGAGTACGAGGTGCTGATCCAGACCCATACTGGCGCCCCCGAGGTAAAGCTGACCGATGTGGGGTTTGGCGTCTCGCAGATCCTGCCGGCCCTGGTTCAGGCCTTCTATGCCCCGCCGAACTCGGTACTATGGATGGAACAGCCGGAAATCCATCTCCACCCGCGCGTTCAAGCCAATCTGGCGGATGCCTTCATCAGCGCGATCCAAGCACGAGAGGATGGCGAACATCGCAATACCCAACTGATCATCGAGAGCCACTCCGAGCACTTCCTAAATCGTCTGCAGCGACGCATCGCCGAAGGCGGGGTGACACCCGATGAAGTAGCGATCTACTTCGTGACGCGCAATCGTCATGGCGCCCACCTCGAGCCGCTACTACTCAACGAGTACGGCGATATCGAGAACTGGCCAGACGATTTCTTCGGTGATGACATGGAGGACATCACCCAGAGGGCGCTGGCGGCGGCGCGCAAGCGCAAGGTCAGGAAGGCACAGGGGGCAGGTACATGAGGCGAGCCGTGGTCGATACCAACGTGCTGCTGGTGGCGAATGATGATCATGAGGGCGTTTCAGAGGAATGCATCATTGCCTGTATCGAGGCCATTGACGAGATCCGCCGTCGCGGCGTCGTGGTCATCGATGATAGCTGGAGGCTGCTCGAGGAGTACCTGCACAAGCTGGATCCAAACAAGGGCCAGCCCGAGCCCGGCGACGCCTTTCTCAAGTGGCTGCTGCAGCGTCAGGCCAATCCAAAGCATGTCGCCCAGGTGTCGGTGACCGAATCGGCAGCGGACTGGTTCGAGGAGTTCCCCAATCACGAACTCCAAAAGGTGTTCGATCCACCGGATCGCAAGTTTATCGCTGTGGCGGCGGCTGATGATGGCAATCCACACGTGCTTCAGGCCGCCGACTGCAAATGGTTGAGCTGGTGGCCGCAGCTTGCCGAGGCAGGGGTTCGCTTCCGCTTTGTGTGCCCAGTGGATGTGAAGCGCTTTTACCGCGGTAAGTTCGACGGTCCTGTTCCGGAGCTACCGCAGGATGAGTGAGTTCTTCCGCTTTCCCCATACACCGCACCTTGCCTGGCTCGGCGAGGGGGAGCCCCGCGACGACAAGCTGCTCGATCCTCCAGAGGTCGAGGCGATGTTGGCCGGCGAGGTGCTGATTGAGGAGAAGCTCGACGGTGCCAACCTTGGCATTTCCTGGGGAGAAGAAGGTCAGCTGCGCACACAGAACCGTGGGGCTTACCTTGAGGCGCCTTACCGTGGCCAGTTCTCGCGCCTTAACCAGTGGCTGATGCAGCACCTCGCGGTGTTCCAGGAACATTTACTCGAACACGTCATTCTCTTCGGCGAGTGGTGCGCTGCGCGCCACTCGCTGGATTATGCCGCCTTGCCGGATTGGTTCCTGGTTTTCGATGTTTACGACCGACAGGCCCAGCGCTTTTGGAATCAGGCAAGGCGCAATGTGCTGGCCAGCCAACTGGGGCTTTCCGTGGTGCCGCTACTCAATCGAGGGCGTTTCACCGTCAAGGAGCTGGAAGGCCTGGTACTTACCGGCCGTAGCACCTACCGAGATGGCAGGCTGGAAGGCCTCGTGATTCGCCAGGATGGGCCGCAGTGGTGCGAACGCCGCGCCAAGCTTGTTCACCCTGATTTTGTGCAACAAATCGAGGAACACTGGCGGTCAAGGGCATTGGAATGGAATGAGCTGGCGGTGAACTAGATTTTGACATTTGGACGAAGAGTACGCAGGGATGAATTCGATAACAGGTCAAGATAAAAAAGTTCACGAAATATTCTCTAAGGAGAATAAATTCAATATTCCTGAGTATCAAAGGCCTTATTCTTGGGGTGTTGATCAGTGCGATGAGCTATTGGGAGATCTGATTGGTTTTCAAAAAGAAGAAGAGTCTGATGATTACTTTCTTGGTAGTATAGTTGTTGCCAAAAGCCCTGGAGATAATTTTACTTTTGATGTTGTTGATGGGCAGCAGCGACTCACCACTTTGACTATCTTGCTCTCTGTTATTTCTCATTGCCTGCGTGGTGCAGAAGGAGAAGGTGCGTTTGAAAAGTATATTGCCCCTTCTGATGTGTCGTTGAATATACCTCCGCAGCCTAAGCTTTACCTCAGGAAGAATGACAGAGATTTCTTTAAAAAATTTATTCAAGATCCAGGTGGTATCGAAGGGATAAGGTCTGTCAAGGAATCCAGTTTGAAGGATTCTCAGTTTAATATTTACAAGAACGCAAGGTTTTTTTTGACCCGGCTTGAGGGCGTGAGCTCAAAGGAAATATTAGAGTTCGGTCGCTTTGTTGTTGCCAGATGTGTGGTTGTTTTTGTGACAACTCAAGGAATCGAAACTGCATATCGTATCTTTTCAGTTATGAATGACCGAGGCCTTGACCTTCAAGCATGCGACCTTCTGAAAGCGGAAATAATAAGCAAGATAGAAAATTCGGAAGAAAGAACAGGCTACAATGAGATGTGGGAAGAGATGGAGGAGCGACTGGGTCGCGATTCATTCAATTCACTATTCCCATATGTGAGAATGATTAAAGCAAAGTCCAAAGCTAGAAGATCTACCGTAGAGGAGTTTAGGCGAGAGGTTGTTAAGGGGTGTGATCCGAAGAGTGTAGTTAATGATACTCTTCTTCCTTATAGCGAAGCGCTGACTATAATCAGCCACCAATGCTATCAAGATGGAGGGACCGAAGAAGAGAAAAAGATAAACCAGTTGCTGACTTGGTTAGGGCGGCTAAATAACTCGGACTGGGTGCCAGTTGCTATGGAGCTGGTAAGGATATTTGAAAGTGATCCCAAGATATTGCTTTCACACTTGGAAAAGCTGGAGCGCTTGGCGGCAGCAATCCTTATTCGTGGCAGCTATGTCAACTCTCGAATAAAGCGATACTCCAGAGTGCTTGCAGCGATAGAGGCCCGAGAGGATCTGCTTCAGGCTGGATCCGCGCTGGACATTGCTGAGGAGACTCAGCTTGAGGTTCTCAAGTACCTTAACGGTGATATTTACTGGTATGCAGGTCCGATAAAAAGCTATGTGATGCTTCGCCTGGATTCATTCTTATCTGGCGAGGGCGTGGATTATGAGCATAGCGTCACGACAATTGAGCATGTGCTGCCACAAAATCCTAAAAATGAATCGGTATGGAACAAAGACTGGTCAGAAGAAGAGCGTGTGAAATGGACGCATCGGCTTGGTAACCTGGTGCTTCTTTCCAGGAAGAAGAATCCTCAGGCTTCCAATCATGACTTCAAGAAAAAGAAAGAGGTTTATTTCAAAACCGATAAAGGAGTTTCTCCCTATGCATGCACTACTCAAGTTTTGAACCATGAAAACTGGACGCCAAAAGAAGTTCAGGAGCGACAGAAGGACATACTTAAGGTTTTGGCGAGCAATTGGAGCTTGAAGGGACTCGAGCTCGTTGAGGTTTAATGATTGGAGGTGGGCATGACATTACGTGACTTTTCTTGGGAGCCGAGCTATGCCACTTCCGATATTCGTGAGGATGGTAAGCTGGTCGATGTGCTGCATGACTTCTATATCCCGGCGCTAAGGCGGGCGACCCGCTATGACCGTGTCGCCGGCTATTTCACGTCCTCTTCGCTTGCAGCGGCATCACAAGGGTTTTCACGTTTTGTCGAGAACAGTGGTGTGGCGCGCTTCGTGGTAGGCATGCAGCTCGACCCCGAAGATGCCGCCGCGATTCTGCAAGGCGATGAGCAGCGTGCGAGTCAAGTGATGCTGGCTGAGCTCGAGTCTTCCCAGCAATGGCCCACCGCATTACGCCATGGCGTCGAACTGTTGGCGTGGATGGTGGCTAATGGCCATCTGACCATTCGGGTGGGTCTGCGTGTACATGCTCAGGATGGTACCCCACAACCCATGGACTTTGCCCAGGATGGTTACCTGCATGAGAAGTGGGCGATCATTGGCGATGGCCAAGATGAGCTATTCATTTCGGGCTCGTTGAACGAATCCCGAACGGCGCTTGCCATCAATGCCGAAAACATTACCGTCCAGCCCTCGTGGGAAGAGTGGAATCGCAAGCTCTTCGCACAAAAGCATCGCAGTTTTCTCGCTCTCTGGGAGGGGAAGCATCCTGCCATCAAGACGTTCTCCCTACCCGAGGCGGTCAAGGCCGAGTTGGTAAAAATCGCCAGTCGCACCAGTGGGCTGTTTGAGATCGATGGCACGCCCATGTCGCGGAGTCCACACCAAGTCCGTGAGAAAGACGAGCTAAAGCCCAGCCTGTCCGAGCGCCTTAGTTTTGCTTTGATCCGCCTGGCGCCATTGCTCCCTGGTGGCGAGCGAATTGGGATTGAGACCACGCCTATCGAGCCCTGGCCTCATCAGCGCTTCGTGGCCAGCCGCTTGTTGGACACCTATCCGCGCAATCATCTGCTCTGTGATGAGGTGGGTCTTGGCAAAACCATTGAGGCGGGTCTGGCTTTTCGTTCCCTTTGGCTCAGTGGCCGTGCCAGCTCAATACGGGTGTTTGCCCCGGCCTCGTTGACCTCGCAGTGGCTGGTTGAGATGGCCGAGAAGTTCTTCCTGCCCTTCGTGAGGCGCACGTCTCGCAAGGGGCGCTGGGAGCGTCTTGACATGCTCAGCGGCGAGCCCATCCAGGGCGATGGACAGATGTTCGATGCCCCGCTGGAGATCGTCTCTACTGGTTTGGTTATCAACCGCCATGGAGGCCGATTGCTGTCGAGCTTGCCAGAGACGGATCTGGTGCTGGTGGATGAGGCCCACAAGGCCAGGCGCCAGACGCCCGATAACCAGACCACCATGCCTCGCTTCAATAAGCTCTATCAGGAGCTGCAGAGCTCGCTGTATGGCAAGTCACGGACCCTGCTGCTGGCTACGGCGACACCGATGCAGCTCAATCGGGTCGAGGCCTTTGATCTGCTTAAGCTGATGCCCTCTGCAGGCGCCGTACAGTTCTCCGAAGACCTATGCGAGATCTTCTACCGGGTCCGGGACAAGCTGCTGAACAACGATCCCATGGCGGACTACGAAAGCGAGTGGCTACGCCGCTACCTGAACAATGTCCGTGCGTCATCGCCCGAGCAGTGGCAGTTCGTGCATGAGCATGTGCTCTCTACCTTTGGTAAGAGCGGTTTGGATGACTTTGTCGAGCGCTGGGTTGAGCCCATCTTTGGCTGGGATGAGGTGCAACCGGCGCTGAGCCTGCTGGCACCGCTGGGCCGCAGCATGCTTCGCCACACCCGCTCGCTGCTGCGCGCTTATCAGCGGGAAGGTCTGCTGAATGCCAACCTGGCATGGAGAGAAGTCCACCCGGGTATCATCCCCCTGGCTGGGGTGGAGCGTGAGGTCTATGACGAGCTACAGGCTTACTGTGCCGAACTGGCCAGCCATATGGCCGCCAACATGGAAGAGGGTCAACAGAGAGCGGCTATCGGTTTCTACCTCAGCTTCCTGCGCCTCCGTTATTCGTCCTCTTTCCATGCACTGCGATGTTCTCTCGAGAGGCGCCTGGTAAAAATTCAGCAAACCCTGGATCACAAGGCTCAGCAGCTCACCAATAATGATGCCGATCGGGAAGAGTTGGAAGAGCTAGGTGATGAAGAGGTCGAAGGGTTGATCCTCAAGCATCGCACCGAAAGTGATCTGACGTGGGAGCAGGGCGCTGTAGCCCGTTTGATTTCCACAATGGACCGGCTCCCGACGACGCCGTCTAAGATGCAGCAGTTACTGAAGGACATCGAAAAGCGACGAACCAATGGCACCGACCGTGTACGGCAGTTGGTACTGTTTACACGTTACGCCGACACCATGAACTACCTTCATGATGAGTTGAGGCGGCTACTCCCTGGGTGTCCAATCGGTACCTTCTCCGGAGCTGGTGGTACCCTGCGCCGTGCTGGTGAATACCATCCTGAAAGGCTTGATCGCACGACGATCAAGCAACGTTTCGTCGCTGGCAAAATCGACATCCTGTTATGTACAGATGCGGCAGCAGAAGGTTTGAACCTGCAGAGCGCTGACCTGCTGATCAACTTCGATTTACCCTGGAACCCGATGATGCTGGAGCAGCGCATCGGCCGCATCGATCGTATCGGCCAGCATCACGAGCACATCCACGTGCTTAACTACCTCTATCAGGATAGCGTGGAAGAGGTGGTGTACTCGCGCTTGGTCAGGCGTTTCCGTGAGGCACTTACTGTATCCGGCGAGCTGCAATTCTCGCTTCTTCCCATCCAGCCAGAGGATTTCGAGGATTACGCCAAGGCAGAAGGTGAGGAAGGCAAGATCGACGAAGAGGAGCTGATTCGCCGAGCCCAGCGGCATGCGGAGCGCATCAAGGAGCGACAACAGCTCACTGAGTTCAAGGCGGAAGAGCAGAAGGCGGCTTATGAACATCTCGAGGCCCAGCGTCGTGCAGAGCCGATGCCGGCGACTCTGGAGGATATCTGGCGGGCCATTAGCGAGAGTCAGTATCTCAGGGCTCTGGGAGGCGGCATCGAAAGCTTCAAGCATGGGGATGCTTACCGGGTGGTCGACGTCCCCGGGTTACCTAAGGAAGTGTTGCTGACGACCTCTCGGGAGCTCTATGAGCATGGCCTTGGAGAGTCTGATCATCGCAGACTGCACTTTGCGACCTATGGCGACCCTGTCTTTGAGAAGCTGCTGGATTACATGCTGCAACCGCTGGAAGCGGTGCAAGCCGCATGGCAGTCGCGCAAACCACTGGGATCCGTGCGCGTAGCTGACTATGACCTGAAAACCTTCGAGGAAGCCTTTGGCGTTAAAATTGGTGAAGAATCTGATATTGAGCTGGTAGAGCGCTCCCTCCCGTTAGCGAAACGACAAGATGACCGGATTGGGCGTCAGCAGAAGGTCATGCTGGATACCGTATCCGCCAGCCTTGCCGAGCTGAAGTTAAAACCCAACCCCGAGACAGCTAATAACCAGATTGCTGAGATTGATCGGTTCCGATCTGATGTCAACAACCGACATGGACAACGAGTGCATCTGAAGTTTGATGCGCCGGATCGCAGTGGAATGCTGGCGTTGAAGGATAAGCTTCTGTGGCCAGTGTTGCAAAAGAAAGATGGGCTAACAGTCGATGCGGATCCTCTGCTGTTAAGTGCAGCTAGAGATGTCATATTCAGGCAGCTTGGGGATATGAAAAGAGACAGTCGGACTAGCCATGATGTGGCTAGGCGTTTAGATGACGGCGCAAAACAGCTCTTGTCGAGATGAGCAGGGGAGGGGATGTGAGCGAGACGTTACAGGATGAAGTTGCTGATATCAGTGAAGCCCAGAGTCTTCGTGAGCTGGACGACCAGCTGACTGCCGTTATGGCGGCTCGCCATGTGCAGGAATTCATCCATGGTGACCGCCTTTCCTTGATTGTACAGCGCGCTCAGGCGCTTTGTGAGTTGAATAGTGCTGAGGAGAGGCTGTTGTTGGCCTCGGTGCTGGGACGCCTTGCTGCCGTAGCGCGAGGCCGAAGCGGCGAGGTGTTTGAAGGTTTTCAGCACTTCATGACGGAACCACCGGCTTCACTGGCAGTGCTACAGGATGGTGACGAGAAGGCCTATGCTGCCTTGGCATTAGCCAACTTGGGAGAGCTCAGCCCTGCCTGGTTGAGTGACTACGTCATTCGTGAGGCCTTCGCCCTGGATGCCGCCGAGAATGCCAGGAAGGCACTTCTGATCATTCTAAGGGATCATTCTGATGACTATCTGGCGATATTGAACAGCCTGGCTCAGGGCTTTGATGGCCTGCAGATCGAGGCACCGGATGCACGGCTGAGAAGAGTCAAGCGGGTGCTCGAGGCCTGGAAGGAAGTAGCTCAAGACCACTTCTGGGCGCTTGAGGCAAACCCAGGGGAAGCCATCTCCCGTGTCGTTAAGGCGGCCATGCGCAAAGTGACTGGAGCCAAGGAAGAAGCACTCGCAAATGAAGTTGGTGACCTGCTCTTCGAACTGCTGCTGCGCGTGGTACAGCTTCGGTTCTCCTATGCGCTGGAGTCGGCTACCTATGCGCCTCTGGCTACCCTGAAGGCGCATCTGGGAACTCGTTTATGGACATATCTGCGTGGTCACTCCGCCGTCAAGCCCCGGGTGCTCTCCTGCTTGCGCGAGGCGTGTCTCGTACTTGCACGCCAGGGGCAGACTGACATGGCCATGCTCGATGCCATGAAGGTGATGTATGCCACTCGTACCAGTATGGGCAATGACCTGCGGCGCCACTTCGAGGGCCATCACGAGTTGGATTCCGAAGTGGCGGAGTGGTGGACCTCAGGGGGCACTAAGCGAGCCTCCAACGCTAAGAAGGAAAAATCGCTAAAGTCCGATGAGGACATGCTGATCGGCCAGCTGTTGCTGGAAGGTGAAAGCGCCCGGCGCCCGCTGGACAATGTGCGAACCAATCTGCTGCCACTGATCGAGGAGTTCGTTCATGATCCTGTGGTGACCGCTTCACTGCGCAAGGGGCTTGGTGGCTTCGTGGAGCTTTCCACAGTCCTGCGTCAGCTATGCCGCATGCGACGCTTGGAACTGTCTGGGCTTGAGGGAGAAATCATCACCTACAACCGCACCCGACATGAAATGGTTAGCGGGCATCAGCCGGGGGTAACGAAAGTCAGAGTGGTACGTGATCAGGTCGTGCAAAAACTCTATGGTCGTGAAAGAGTTTTGGTGAAAGCGTTAGTTGAGCCGGTATAGTCAGCAGGCGACTAAAAATATAAGGGAACGGAGGGGGAATGGACAACAACAAGGCAAAGTGGCTGCTGGAGAATTTGCTCTTTCGTTTGGCTGATCGGGACGACGGAAAGCAGGAGCTACCTGGCATTATTACCGAAGCGGAACAGCAGGCATTATCAGCAGCTATCGGTGCATTGAGTACACCACCTCAGACGACACCGGAAGAGCCCACCGATACACTCTCTTTGCGTGCAAGGGCGCCGGTAGCCAGTATTGTTGCTGAGAAGTATAGCAGTGGCGATAGCGATGCCTTAGCGGATGAAGCGCAGGAAGCTGCCGTAGAATCGGAGCCAGTCGATGGTGACGTTGAGATCGAAGAGCCACTAGAGTCGAAAGATGATGAAATTGAGATCAGCTTGCCTAGCTTCGCTGATGAGCCTGTATCGCCGGACTTCAGGCTTTGCATAGACTTTGGCACGGCTATGTCCAAGGTAACCCTGGTACACGATGGCGCGGGAAAGGACGGAGGCGACGAGATCCGGGTGCTTGAGCTTGGCGAAGTCGCTGGTCAGGACCCTTCCGACGGCCCTCTAGAGCTGTTGATTTCCTCCGTCTACATTAGCAACGATGGCTATGTTTACTTTGGCAAGGATGCTCTGGAGGTCTCCGAGCAAGAAGCCGGTGACGGCAACCGTCAGCGTATCGATAACATGAAACGTTTTCTCTCCGAAGACGGTATCGATCAGGTTCTTTCAGATGAGTTCAATCCGACCAGTGTCGAGATTGACTATCGAGATATCGTTCTATTTTACCTTGTCTACCTGACATGGGTGATCAACCAATGCTCGGATGAGCTGGGTTACGAGAAGGCGATCTGCCGGCGGTTCGCTATGCCATGCTTCGAGGTTGGCAAGGCACGACAGTATTCGAGCATGCTCTCCCGCATGCTGGGGGATGCTCAGGTGGTAGCTGATTTAGTGGCTGAGGAGATCAGCGAAGGCATTGCTCTGGATAAACTCAAGCTTATTTGTGATAAAGTTCAGGAAAAGAACTTTGAATACTCCTTTGTTGGAAGCCCCGTCACAGAACCTCTCGGCGTTGCGTCTGCACTGGTTAGTGAGGATGGTGCCGCAAATAATCTATCCATGGTTATCGATATCGGTGCTGGCACTACTGATATTAGTCTTTTCCGTATTCGCGTGGATTCCAATGAGAGTGTTTATGTTGCCAATCAGGTCCCCGGCGCTGCACGCGGTCTGACTATGGCCGGAAATTACATCGATCGTGTGCTGGTGCAGAAAATTCTTTCGTCAGCCGGGATAACCTACCAGTCAGACAATTATCGTCGTATCAGAAATGATCTCGAACGCAAGATCAGAGTGTATAAAGAAGAGCTGTTTGAAACCGGAAGTATCGATGTGCCGCTTCCAAACGGTGAAGTCATCGAGGTGATGCTTGAGGAGCTGCTTCAATCTCAATCTATCCATGAATTTCAGAAAGAGCTTCGCAACAAGATCGTAGAGGTGCTTGAGGAAGTTGATGATTTTATTCTCAGGACTGCTCCGCGTAAAGAGTTGGTTTTGGTGCTGACGGGAGGCGGTGCATCGCTTCCGTTTGTGCGAAGCATGGTGGGAGAAAATATCGAAGCCAGAAATATTTCACTTAAAACTGTTAAATCGCATGATTTCCCTGAATGGCTGGAGGAAGATCATGCGGATCTAGAGAATATTTTTCCTAGGATAGCTGTTTCACTTGGTGGTGCCAGAGAAAATGTCATTGTCCCGTATGATCAGCAAAATATGGAGCTTGCTGACGCCTAATCGGAGTACTTCACGCCAGGCAGCAAGCCAGGCGTGAAGTACTCCTGTTATGTCACTCTGCTTGCGAGAGAACCCTCCTTGCTGTCTCGATGATTTCCTTTCGCCAGCACTCAGGTTCGAGCACCTCAACGTTGGCGCCCATGCCCATCAGCCACCACAAGGTCTGCTGATCGTCAGGCACCAGGGCCTTTAATCGCTTCCAGTCGCTGCCTGGAAGAAGTGCAAGGTTCTGCTCGACGGACAGGGGTGTCTCGGTGAGCAGCCAGGCTACCTGAGGCGCCACGTTGGCGACCAGTGTCACGTCTTCTGGGCTCTGCCGGTAGCCGAGGGCTCTGAGAGTACTCGGAAATGGTTGGCATCATGCATCAAGTGATAAGCACGTTTCCATGCACCCAGTGTGGCCTTTGTTGCCAGCATGTCAATTTGGCGAACGAGACTAAGCCCCTTGATCGGGGAGATGGTACTTGCAGGCATTACAGTGATGCTGATAGGAGGTGTACCATTTACACTGATCGACCTGACATTTGTCGGGTTGATCGGCAGTATGAGTTGCACTACGCCGAGCAATACAGTTGGAATGAATTTGTCGATTTGAATCTTCAGGTATGCAATCTTTTGTGGGAAGCATCTGAAAGTTAGTTTTTGTATCTAAAAAAATTGGGCCGATGACGATTTCGCCAGAGAGCGCTCTGTCAAAACCTAAGTGTCGATAGCTACATGCAAAAAATGCTTACTCGTCAAGCCAGTGCTGCCCCCGTGGGGGCAGCACTGGCATTATGTCGTGTATCGCTTCCACAGGTATCCCAGCATGTTATGCATTGTTAGTCAGTAATAAAGTCACTCCAGTCCTGCATCATCGAGCGGCGTTTTTCGAACAGGTCACCTCGGCGGTAGGCAGCTTCCACCTTGTTCTCGATGGTGTGGGCCAGTGCCATTTCGGCGACATCCCGCGGATAGCTGGAAACCTCACCTGACCAGTCACGAAAGCTCGAGCGGAAGCCGTGGGGTACGTAGTCGCCACGCTTGCCACCGACGCCATACCCCATGCCGCGCATCAGTTGCAGCATTGCCATGTTCGACAGGGGTCTGCCGAGCCGTGCCCCAGGGAATACGTATGGATTACCCTGCACCCGCGGCAGGTCGGAAAGCAGTGAGACAGCCTGGGTAGATAGCGGAACTCTATGCTCCCGGCGCGCTTTCATGCGCTCTGCTGGTATTGTCCAGGTTGTGTTCTCAAGGTCGATTTCCGGCCACTCCGTCCGCAGGACTTCCGAAGTCCTCGTCGCTGTCAGGATCAGGAACTGCAGCGCCTTGGAGGAAATGCTGGTATAGCCCTGAAGCTCGGCCATGAAGGCAGCAACTTCATCGTATGGCATAGCCGGGTGGTGGCTGACCCTCTTGACCCGGGAGGGCTTGGCCAGCAGCTTGTCCAAGTGGCCGCGCCATCGCGCCGGATTGGCTTCATCGCGGTACTTGTGAGCTGAGGCATAGTCCAGGACGTTTTCGATTCGCCCCTGTACCCGCTTCGCTGTTTCTGTCTTCGACGTCCAGATAGGATTGAGAATCGATACGATATCTTGGGTATCGATCTCGTCCACCGGCATATTGCCAATTACCGGGCGAGCGTATGTCTTCAGCGTGCTGACCCACTGTCGAGCGTGCTTCGCATTGCGCCAACTGCGCCGGTGGGATTGGATGTACCTAGCAGCGCAACTCGTGAAGGTTGGCGTAGAGGTCTCTTGCTGTTCTGCATCTCGTGCCTGAATCGGGTCGGCTCCGTCCTTGGCGAGACGACGGTAATGCTCAGCCTTGCGACGAGCATCAGCCAGGCCGGTGTCAGGGAAGCTTCCCAGCCCCATCTCACGGCGCTTGCCCTTCAGCGTGAATCGGAGCACCCACTTCTTTGCCCCGCCCCCTGAGACCACCAGACGAAGTCCGCCGCCATCCTCATGCTTGCCAGGCCCCGCGGTTGCGACCTTGCGCGGACTGAGCTTGTGTATTGCCATCGATGCCCTGCCTCCATGGAAGGGGAAAGTCCCCCAAATGGTCCCCCAGGTTGATTGGATTAAGGTAGACCTTGTTGGACTTTGTGGCAATACAACTATCTGATTTAATGTGAGTATGTGGAGCTTTCAGGACATCGTGGGAAGCTAAAACAACGGACTCCCTCTCCGCCACGAAATATAGAAGGGGAATCAACACTTATGTTGATTCCCCTTCGTCGTTTCTGGGCTTTGGGAGCGGTTTTGGGAACATTCTGGTGAGATCTCCGTGAAACAAGGTTGGCTGGAAACTTCATCGAGTTCACAGTGTTAATTTCGATGGAAGGGTCGAGACAGACGGTACTCATACAGCTCTTGATCCGTCTATACTCGGGAGAAAGTCACCCCACCAGGCTGCCCATGACCGTCGATTTGCAGGCGCTTTACCCCAAGCTGATTCACCTGATGCTCGATACCGTGTTCGTGGTAGATGCAGAGCATCGCATTCTATTCGTCAGTGATGCCTGCGAGTCGCTATTGGGGTATCGCGCTGATGAGCTGATAGGCACCCTAATTACCCGCTATATGCACCCAGAAGATGTGGCGATGACGCATGCTTCCATCAAGCGAGTAATGAATGGACAGCCTCATCTCGATTTTCGTAACCGCTACCTGCACAAGAGTGGCAGCGTGGTGCATATATTATGGTCTGCGCGCTGGTCCGAGGAGGAGCAGGTGCGTATTGGCGTCGCACGCGACATCACCCCCCAAGTTCAAGCGGAAGAGGAGTTGCGTTTTCTCGCACACCACGACCCGTTGACGAAGCTGACCAATCGCTCGCTGTTTTATGACCGCCTAGCCTCGGCGTTGACTACCGCTAGGCGTTATCAAGCCCGTTTGGCTCTTCTATTCTTGGATGTGAATGACTTTAAAAGTATCAACGATGTGCACGGTCATGCGGCAGGAGACGCCGTGCTGTGTGAGATAGCCCGCCGCTTGAGTAGCTGTGTTCGTGATACCGACACGGTGGCACGCATGGGTGGGGATGAATTCACGGTACTCTTGACCGATCTTCACTCCAAAGAAGCCGCGATGGAAAAAGCGGCTCAACTGCTTGACGAGTTATCCTCGAACGAGAGTGTGAGTACACTCTGCATGGGTATGCCGTCTTGCAGCGTGGGTGTGGCCGTCTATCCCGAAGACGGCCAAGATGCCAACACACTGCTTCGCCATGCCGATGTCAACATGTACCGGATGAAAAAACAGCGTGTTCGTGCATACTCCGGTGCGTCAAAACGGTAGGCCACCGCTAAAACCAAAGATCACCACGGCAACCACGACAACGACGACCACGATAGTAGTAGTAGATGGCATGCTCTCGTCCTCTGAGAAATAAGTGAGTCTACAGCCTAGTCGCTAGCAAAAGATTTTGCACATCGCTATTGCTCAAGGCTCAGCGCTGCGCCAAGGCTAGAGAAGTAGTGGTTAAATGCGCGGTTGATCGCTGCGCGTTGCTCACCTACCGGGTACAAGCCGCGTTCGGCGTCAGGAGAGCACTGGGTGCCTTTGACTAAAAAGTGGTTTTTGATCGGAGCATCTTGAACGAAAGCTTCGAAAGCGCGAGCGCACATCTCTTCGGGTTTGCTGTAGTAAAGCTGCCCCAGCGCTTTGTCCATTGCGGCAGCGTTAAAAAACAGCGCGCTAGGCTGCTGGCCGTCCGGTTGAAGTAAGATGGCCCGGAAACAGGCGAGTAATCGCTGGTTGAGGGGGTGGCGAATGGGCGCGGCATTGGTCAACCAGGCGGCTGAGGCGAAGGCGTTACTAGGCAGGTCTTGAAAACATTTGGGGGCAATGAAGTGGTCGAATGCGTGAAACCACTCATGAGCGATGCTGCCGGGGCCAGCGTTTTTGGCAAGCGCAAAGCTACGCTGGCTGGGATCATAGTGTGCCGACACGCCAGGACGTCCACCGGTGCCGTACTGCAGCGCTAGTGCGCCTCTAAGTGAAATCAGCGTTTCGTTGCCTTGTAAAATGAGCATGAGGTCGCAGAGCGCATCATGAAACAGGGCTGCCGCTCGATCGCGCTCTTCACGCGTTACCCAGCGGCCAATTTCGATAGAGCGGAAGTCAAATTGGCGGCGAATTGCGCCAAAGCTACTGGCGGAGTCTGCGCGATGTGTAGGGCCGTTCCGAAAAAATGGTCGTTCATGAAAGCTCACGTATCACCTATGTCGGTGGAAATCATAGCGTTAGCTACCTTTCGCCCATGAAAAAGCGCCCTCAAAACTGAGGACGCTTTTTTAAGCACCGATGCTTCTAGTACCTTGCCTTCCATGGTCATCGCTTAGCGCTTCCTTGGCTAGCTCCTTCCGTGGCTTTGCATGGCTCTTCCTGAGCACGCTCTCTTTCCATGAGCTGGGTGTCGCTATTCCTTAGCGTACATTCCTTTGTGCCGCGGTATCCCTGCCGCCGACCCTTCAAACTATAGGTTAGGGATAAATAATGTACAAGATTAAATTGTATATTTATTGTACCTGAATGGTACGAAATGATGATTTATGTCGTTTAATTTATATAAAACAAAGAGTTACTTTTCGTTTGTTCGCGATGGTTTTGCTATACAATATCAGGAGGTAGGGCTTGTAAGCCTCGATGAGCGCCCCAACGTAGCCCTAGGAGTGCAAATGCTATCCCATGCGTGACCAATAGGAGCATCGAGATGAGTAAGCGTATTCTAATGGTGTTGACCTCGCACGATCAGCTAGGTGATACAGGAGAGAAAACCGGCTTTTGGCTGGAAGAGCTGGCGGCACCTTACTACGTCTTCAAAGACGCGGGCGCTGAAATAACGCTTGCCTCACCTAAAGGTGGGCAACCGCCGCTGGACCCCAAAAGCGATGCGGAAGAGAGCCAAACCGACGACACCCGACGCTTTCAGCAAGACGAGACAGCTAAAGTCGAATTGGCGAATACGCATCGCCTGAGCGACATGAGCGCAGACGATTTCGACGCGGTGTTTTACCCTGGTGGCCATGGGCCGTTATGGGATTTGGTGGACGATGAAGACTCTATCCATTTGATCGAAACTTTTATCGCCCAAGGTAAACCGGTGGCGTCAGTATGCCACGCACCTATCGTGCTGGTGAATGCCAAAGACGTAAGCGGCGAGCCGCTGGTGAAAGGTCGTCAAGTGACCGGTTTTACTAATGGTGAAGAAGAGGCGGTGGGTCTCACTAATGTCGTACCGCATTTAGTAGAAGATGCGCTACAGAAATGTGGCGGTATCTACAGCAAAGCCGATATCTTTACACCCTACGTACGTGAGGACGGTCAGTTGATCACCGGCCAAAACCCGCCCTCTTCTGCTCCTACGGCAGAGGCGCTGATGGCATGGTTCACACGCTAGTACGCTGACGTAATGCCATCGACAAGGCGGGCCTTCGAGCCCGCCTTTTGCGTAGGTAAGCAGCCCATCGGCCGTTAAAGCGTCGCGGTCTCACTCATCGATGAGTGGCCAGCGAAGCGTGGGACGTTTTTGATGCCGACCTGCGTAAGCACGCGTAGATGGTGCGCGCACGAAACTAAAAACTTTTCGCGTTTCATATCCCAGGTTAGATAACTCGAGCTTTATAGGGCGCACTGTGTGCACATAACGCAAGGAAGGCGTTACAAGGAAGTGCAAGTAGGGAGTGCTTGCGGCGCACAAGGAAGCATGAACAGGATGTTCGTGATGTAAGATTAGGGAGGACCTGATGAAACCCCGGCCAGCGATGGTCGGGGTTTTTTTTGCGAGCCGCACTTATGTGCTCGAGTTCATCTAAGCCATTAACAGGCGTAGTGATAGAACAGAGCGCTTAGCTGGCTCATGGGGGCCGACACCGACGTTTGGCAACTCAAACAGCGAAGCAGCACGCTGTCCTTACCGGTGCCTTCCAACCGGAACCGATTGAGGTACGATGTGGTGGCGGATTCTGCATTGCCGCAGTGGCGGCACATGATATCCACACCGTGGACGGTCGAACTGATCATGATATGTCTCACGCTGACCTCCTACCGCTAGGGAATGAGTGGGTTCAGGCGTGGTAACGTCCGTGTAGAGAAACATCACGATGGATGCAGAAAAAGTATAGGCGGTCGCCTGGTAAAGCGCTAAGAAAAGCATGCTGCGCGCCTGAAGGGGGCTCGGTATGCCAAAAGGTAAAATTTATCAAAAGTGCGCTATTTTCTATCTCAGGTTAATGTTTTTGACACATAGAAGGTTCAAGGTAAGTAGCAACACAGGGAGAGGTGTTAAGGAGCGAGAGCAAGCATGGAACGCTTGTCAGACCAGGGATGCACGAACAGGAGGTTCGTGAAGAAGGATTACGGAGGAATTACTACTACCCCGGCCAGCAATGGCCGGGGTTTTTTTATAGGGATCAAGCGGATTTTTCGTCATCGTTCTCAGGTTTGGCGCTGCCTTGATGGGTTAGTGGGCTGGCTTGATCGAGACGCGGATGATTATCCAAAAATGCCTGCTTGGGATTGGGCAGGGTATCCAGCGTTTTAATGGTGTGGTGTAGCGCGTGAATTGCCGCCAGCACGTCATGGGTGTTACCGGTTTCCGAAATAGTGTGCATGTTGCGGATTGGGAACCCCATAGACGTTGCTGCGCTATCGATGGAGGCCAGAACGCCAGCCATGCCATCGGTGCCGGTATCCACCCCCACGATATCCCGCTGCATGGGGATGTCTTGCTCTTTGGCAGCGCTGGCAATGATACGGTTGAGCTGTTCACTGGCAATCGAGCCCACCGACAGCGTAAACCCTTTACCCATTTCCAGCGGCTGCATGCGCTTGTCGCCGATGCCAGGGGCGGCCACATAGTCGTGGTTAACGTCCACGCCAATGAGCGCATCGGGCTTGAGCTCACCAGCCAGCACGCGGCTACCGAAACGGCCAATCTCTTCGTAGCTGGCGATGGCAAACATCACGCGCACCTTCTCGGTGCCGCCCGCTTCGGCGATTAGGCGCGCCACTTCGGCGGTGACAAAGCAGCCTAGGCCGTTATCTAAATACGCGCCATAGAACGTATTCGGGCTAAAGCCAGAGCGAATAGGGCGGTTGAAGATAATCGAGTCGCCTGGACGCACGCCTAGGTTCAGTACCTGCTGCTTTTTGTTCTCGCCATGGATTTGCAGGTCAAGATAGATCTGTTCCTTTTTGATCCCTTTGCTGCCATCGCGCTGAGCGGGATCAGAAAAGTGGATAGCGCCGAGTGCTTCTACTGTGCCGCCTTCGATGCTGCGGTAGTGGCCTGGGGCGTTTGGATCTTCGCTGAACAGCGTGACTTCATGGCCGATTAATACGCCGGGCAAGAAAGAGTCGGTGTTGATCCAGACCTTGCCGTCTTCGCCAATCGAACGAACTTGCATACGGATTTTGTCTGCGTGGCCGATGATCATCAACTTGAACATGTCATCGCGGCCCGGATGCGTGTCTAGCACCACGCCTGCGTTGCCTTTGAACTGGTGCAGGTGCCAGTCGCTGGGCGCGAAGCTCTCGAAGTAGGGCTTTAGTACGCCGTAGGTCATCGCGCCTTCCAAGCCCACTGGGCTGGGGGCCGCCAAAATGTCGCGCATCAATTTGAACTGCGCATCGGGCATCGGTTGCGTCCAGGGTTTTGCGGTATCGCTCATCATGCTTACTCACTTCTGAGGGGGTATAAACACACTAGTCTGCCAGATTGTGGCTGGCTGTATAGCGTTCGCCAGTACTTGAAGTTAGTTGATTAAGTATCATTTGGGTCGCTGGTCAATTGCTCATCAGCATGAACGGCTAGGGCACGTCATGCTGGCGGTATCAGTGGCTACTGTCCATGGATACCTGAATGGCAATTTTTATCGATATGAATATTCTTAAAAGTAATTAATTCAACGTATTAGTCAGCGATGACGAGGGCTAACCTTCCGCGGTCTACACAAGGCAACCTTCAGTGTGCTCCTCTATCAGCGTCTCATCCTCAAGTCTGGAACTAACATTTTTTCGCTCAATACACCTCTAGAGGTCCCAATGCGACTTACAACATGTTATTTGCGACTTTTGCGAGCAGATGAGTGTAATAGTCTTGTCTCTAACCGCTCTATTCGTGCCAGTATACGACGACGGAGCAAGACGCCCCCTTGGATGAGTTAGCATTCAGGCATACTGCATCAGGGGAGGCTATGAAACGCCAGGGATACCAAAAAACTCTAATAAAAAAGACGAATGGTTTAAAAAGGTGAGTGAGGGTAGGACCATGACATCACATTCAGTAAAAGACTCGGCCACGACTAACCGTGCGTGCGAACCACAGACCCTTGGCTTTCTGCTGTTGGACAATTTCACCCTGATTTCGCTGGCATCCGCCATCGATCCACTGCGTATGGCCAACCAGTTGGCCGGTCGTGAGCTTTATCGCTGGTACACGCTGACCCAGGATGGCCTGCCGGTGCGTGCCAGTGACGGCTTGCAGGTGACGCCAGACGCTTCCATTCATACGCCGCTGTCGCTCGAGTGGGTCGTCGTGTGTGGCGGAGTGGGCCCGCAGCATAGTGTGACCCGCGAACACCTCCGTTGGCTGCAGGCACAGGCGCGTCAGGTGAAGCGGCTTGGCTCGGTATGCACGGGTAGTTGGGCATTGGGCCAGGCGGGGCTGCTGGATCATTACGAAACCAGCGTGCATTGGGAGTGTTTGCCCTCCATGCAGGAGGCGTTCCCTAATGTGATTCTGACCCCGCACCTGTTCTCTATCGATCGCGATCGGTTCACGGCCTCAGGAGGTACCGCCCCGCTCGATATGATGCTCAACCTGATTGCTCACGACCATGGCAAAGAGCTGTCGGCGGGTATCTCCGAAATGTTCATCTACGAGCGCGTGCGTAACGAGCAGGATCAGCAGCGCGTGCCCCTCAAGCATGTGCTGGGGACGACTCAGCCCAAGCTGTTGGAAATCGTGGCGCTCATGGAAGCCAATCTAGAAGAGCCTATCGAACTAAACGAATTGGCGAGCTACGTAGGCGTCTCACGGCGCCAGTTAGAGCGGCTTTTTCAACGCTATCTGCTCTGTTCACCTTCCCGCTACTATCTCAAGCTGCGGTTGACCCGGGCGAGACAGCTGCTCAAGCAAACGCCGTTGTCGATCATCGAAATTGCGTCGGTCTGCGGCTTCGTCTCTACGCCGCACTTTTCGAAATGCTATCGAGAGTACTTTGGCGTGCCGCCCCGCAACGAGCGCCTGGGTGTCTCCGACCGCCAGGAGAGTCACCCCGATAAATCTGCGTCTCTGATCAAGCGGTGGGGAATCAAGCCTTACAAGAACGAGCCGTTGTCGAGTGCCCAGCAGGCGTTGGCCTACGCTCAGGGGGAGCCCACCTTTGCTAGCGTACCGGTATTGAGCTGATGTGACGTGTGAAAGTCCCTTTAAAACGTGCCGCTTACTGAGAGCGGCACGTTTTTTTTATGGGCACGGCTCCCCTTTGGCCGGTCGGCTGTTGCTCTGTTGGCGGGGAATCGGGCTGCGTCGTTTTAGCGACAGAATGACGCTTTTGGAATTTCCACGGTCGTTTCCAAGCGTCGCCCTGCCCAGCGTCGGCGCTATGCTCGCTTCATTCACCCATGTTGGAGCTTAGCCATGACCCCCTCTGAACTGCACGATGACGCCATCGTCATCGATGGATTGATCATCGCCAAATGGAACCGCGAACTGCTCGAAGACATGCGTCGCGGCGGTTTGACCGCTGCCAACTGCACCGTCTCGGTGTGGGAGGGGTTTCAGGCCACGGTCGACAACATCGTCAAATCCAATCAGCTGATGGCAGAGTGCAGCGATCTGGTGCGTCCGGTGCGCACCACCGCCGACATCACCCGCGCCAAGGAGGAGGGCAAGACTGGGATCATCTTCGGTTTCCAGAATGCCCATGCCTTCGAAGACCAGATCGGCTATGTCGAGATCTTCAAGCAGCTGGGCGTGGGCATCGTGCAGATGTGTTACAACACCCAGAATTTGGTCGGTACCGGTTGCTATGAGCGCGACGGTGGCCTGTCCGGTTTTGGCCGCGAGATCGTGGCCGAGATGAACCGTGTGGGCATGATGTGCGACCTTTCTCACGTCGGCGCCAAGACCTCCGAGGAAGTCATCCTCGAGTCCAAAAAGCCCGTCTGCTACTCCCACTGCCTGCCCTCGGGCTTGAAAGAGCATCCCCGCAACAAGTCCGACGCAGAGCTGAAGTTCATCGCCGATCACGGCGGTTTCGTCGGCGTCACCATGTTCACCCCGTTCCTCAAGAAAGGCGTCGACTCGACCATCGATGATTACTGCGAGGCCATCGAGTACATCATGAACATCGTCGGTGAAGACGCCATCGGCATTGGTACCGACTTCACCCAGGGACACGGTCAGGAGTTCTTCGAGTGGCTGACCCACGACAAGGGCTACGCACGCCGCCTGACGGACTTTGGCAAGATCATCAATCCCGAGGGAATCCGCACCGTGGGAGAGTTCCCCAATCTCACCGAGGCGCTGCTTAAGCGCGGCATGAGCGAAAAACAGGTGCGCAAGATCATGGGCGAGAACTGGGTGCGCGTGCTCAAGGACGTCTGGGGCGCCTGACGCCGAGCAGATGACTGCCTCCGAAGCGAGGGGCGCCGGGAGCATGCCGTAGAGGAGGTCCGACGCCAGGGATGGCGTCGGTAGCGTCCAAGGATGGATTCATAGCGCCTCCTCGTAGGCATGCTCCCGGGGTAGCCCCGTCGATAACCTGACATAACAAAGATTCGAGGAATATAACCGTGACCAAACTGGCCCCCGCACTGCCCATCGAAGTCGATAGCGAAACCGGCGTCTGGACGAGTGATGCCCTGCCGATGCTGTATGTGCCGCGTCACTTTTTCATCAACAACCACGTGGCCATCGAAGAGGCGCTGGGTGCCGAAAAGTACGCCGAGATTCTCTATCACGCTGGTTACAAAAGCGCCTGGCACTGGTGCGAAAAAGAGGCCGAATGCCACGGCATCGAGGGCGAGGCGGTCTTCGAGCACTACATGAATCGTCTCTCCCAGCGCGGTTGGGGGCTTTTCCTGACTGAGCAGATCGATCTCGACTCGGGTACCGCCCAGGTGCGTCTCGAGCATAGCGCGTTCGTTTACCAACTCGGCAAGACCGGTAAAAAAGAGGAGTACATGTTCACTGGCTGGTTTGCTGGTGCCATGGATCAAATCCTCGCCGCGCGGGGAAGCTCGCTGCGCACCGTGGCCGAGCAGACCCAAAGTGCTGCCGAAGAGGGCTGTGACGTTGGGCTCTTTACCGTCCAGCCGCTGAACGACGCCGCCCGCTAGCCAGAGGTAGAGGAGAGACGTACATGGCATTCGACGCAATTTTTCAGCCGATCGAAATCGGTAAACTGACGATCCGTAACCGTGTGGTCAGCACCGCCCACGCCGAAGTACACGCCACCGACGGCGGCATGACCACCGAGCGTTACGTGAGGTACTACGAGGAGAAGGCCAAAGGCGGCTGCGGTCTATGTATCTGCGGCGGCTCCTCGGTGGTCTCCATCGACAGTCCCCAGGGCTGGTGGAGCTCGGTGAACCTCTCCACCGACCGCATCATTCCGCACTTCCAGAACCTTGCCGATGCCGTGCACAAGCATGGCGGCAAGATCATGATCCAGATTACTCACATGGGCCGCCGCTCCCGCTGGGACGGTTTCAATTGGTCGACGCTGGTCTCACCCTCCGGTATCCGTGAGCCGGTGCACCGCTCTACTTGTAAAACCATCGAAGTCGAAGAGATCTGGCGCATCATCGGCGACTTCGCCCAGGCCGCGCGCCGAGCGAAAGAGGGCGGCCTCGACGGAGTCGAACTGTCGGCCGTGCACCAGCACCTGATCGACCAGTTCTGGAGTCCGCGAGTCAACAAGCGTACCGACGAGTGGGGCGGTAGCTTCGAAAACCGCATGCGCTTCGGTATGGAAGTGCTCAAGGCGGTACGCGCCGAAGTGGGTGACGACTTCTGCGTCGGCATGCGCATCTGCGGCGACGAGTTCCATCCCGACGGTCTTTCTCACGATGACATGAAGCAGATCGCCGCCTACTACGACGCCACCGGCCAAGTCGACTTCTTCGGCGTCATCGGTTCCGGCTGTGACACCCACAATACCCTGGCCAACGTCATTCCCAACATGTCCTACCCGCCGGAGCCTTTCCTCCACTTGGCGGCGGGCATCAAGGAAGTGGTCAGCGTGCCGGTGATCCATGCCCAGAACATCAAGGATCCCAACCAGGCGCAGCGTATCCTCGAAGGGGGCTATGTCGATCTGGTCGGCATGACGCGCGCCCACATCGCCGATCCCCACCTGATCGCCAAGATCAAAATGGGGCAGGTCGACCAGATCAAGCAGTGCGTCGGCGCCAACTACTGCATCGACCGCCAGTATCAAGGCCTGGACGTGCTGTGTATCCAGAACGCGGCGACCTCGCGGGAGTACATGGGACTGCCGCACATCATCGAGAAGAGCGAGGGTGGCAAGCGTAAGGTCGTCGTGGTCGGCGGCGGTCCTGGTGGTATGGAAGCGGCGCGGGTGGCGGCCGAACGCGGTCACGATGTCACGCTGTTTGAAGCGGCGGACGCCCTGGGTGGCCAGATCACCATTGCCGCCCAGGCACCGCAGCGCGACCAGATTGCCGGTATCACCCGCTGGTATCAGCTCGAACTGGCGCGTCTCAAGGTCGACCTGCGCCTCGGTACCCGCGCCGACGAGGCAACGCTGCTCGATTTGCGCCCCGACATCGTCGTCCTGGCCACCGGCGGACAGCCGTTCCTGAGCCAGCACCCCGAGTGGGGCTACTCGGACAATCCCGAGGAAAGCCTAGTGGTCAGTACCTGGGACATCCTCTCCGGTAAGGTCGAGCCGGGGAAAAACGTGCTGATCTATGACGCCATCTGCGAGTTCTCCGGCGTCTCGGCGGCCGACTATTTGGCCGACAAGGGCGCCAAGGTGGAGATCGTCACCGACGACATCAAGCCCGGCGCAGCGGTGGGCGGCACCACCTTCCCGACCTACTACCGCAGCCTCTACGAGAAGGAGGTGATCATGTCCTCCGACCTGATGCTGCATAAGGTCTACCGCGAAGGCGGCAGCCTGGTGGCGGTGCTCGAAAACGAGTACACCGGCGCCCTGGAAGAGCGCGTGGTGGATCAAGTGGTCGTCGAGAACGGCGTGCGCCCCGATGAGTCGCTCTACTACGCCCTCAAGGAGCAGTCTCGCAATAAAGGGCAGGTGGATCTGGAGGCGCTCTATGCGATTCAGCCTCAGCCCTGCCTGAGCGAAGAGGGGGATGGCTTCCTGCTGTTCCGCCTGGGCGACTGCACGGCACCGCGTAATACCCACGCGGCCATCTACGATGCCCTGCGAATCTGCAAGGACTTTTGACCCGAGCGAGAGCCGGGGCGCCGGTGGAAGACCGTAGCGAGGGTCGTTTGACAGGGCCGTAAAACAGTTCCGTACGTTTACGGCATTTCCGCCATCCATGGCGGTCATATGTCGAAAGTAGCGCCCAGGGATGGGCAGACAGCGCCCTCGCCGAGGTCTGCCGCCGGAGCAGCCCCGCCGCGAAAGATGAGGTGAGTACTATGCTCGAAACGCTCTTGCCGATACTGATTTTTAGCGCTTTGGCCCTGGCCGTCATCGGCGCCGTGCGCCGCGTGCGTCTATGGCGCCAGGGGCGCCCGGCGCAGGTCGATCTGCTCAAGGGGCTGATCGCCATGCCGCGCCGCTATTTGGTAGATCTGCACCATGTGGTGGGGCGCGACAAGATGATCTCCAACACCCACGTGGCCACCGCCGGTGGCTTCGTGGCCGCTGCCGTGCTGATGATCCTGGTGCACGGTCTTGGGGTCGCTAACCCCGTGCTGGGTGGATTACTGCTCCTGGCCAGCACTTCGATGTTCGTCGGCAGCCTCTTCGTGGCGCGTCGGCGGCTCGATCCACCCGCGCGGCTCTCCAAGGGGCCCTGGATGCGCCTGCCCAAGAGTTTGATGGCGTTTTCGCTAGGCGTTTTCCTGATCACTCTGCCCACGGTGGGCCTACTGCCCGAAGGGCTGCTGGAAAACAGTGGCGGCTGGCTGCTGGCGCTGGTGCTGGTGGGCGTCGTCGCCTGGGGGCTGGGTGAGATGTTCTTCGGCATGACCTGGGGCGGGCCGATGAAGCACGCTTTTGCGGGGGCTTTGCATCTGGCGTTTCACCGCCGCGCCGAACGCTTCTCGACGCACAAGGGCGGCACCGGCCGCTCGACGGGCCTCAAAGCGCTGAATCTCGACGATGCCAAGGCGCCGCTGGGTGTGGAAAAGCCCGCCGATTTTACCTGGAACCAGCTGCTGGGCTTCGATGCCTGCGTCCAGTGCGGTCGCTGTGAAGCGGTGTGCCCGGCGTTTGCCGCAGGCCAGCCGCTCAACCCCAAGAAATTGATCCAAGACATGGTGGTGGGCATGGCCGGGGGCAGCGACGCGGGCTATGCCGGCTCTCCCTACCCGGGCAAGTCGGTCGGCGAACACGCCGGTGCGCCCCATGCACCCATCGTGGCGCTGGAGGGCAAGGCGCTCGTCGATGCCGAGACCCTATGGTCCTGTACCACCTGCCGTGCCTGCGTGGAAGAGTGTCCGATGATGATCGAGCACGTGGATGCGATTGTCGATATGCGCCGCCACCTGACCCTGGAGCGTGGCAAAACGCCCAATAAAGGCGCCGAAGTGCTCGATAATCTGATTGCCACCGACAACCCCGGCGGTTTCGATCCAGGCTCGCGGCTGCACTGGGCGGCGGATCTCAACTTGCCGCTGATGGCCGATCTCAAGCAGGTCGACGTGCTGCTGTGGCTGGGGGATGGCGCCTTCGACATGCGCAATCAGCGTACCCTGCGCGCCCTGGTGAAAGTGCTGCGCGCCGCCGAGGTGGACTTCGCCGTGCTAGGTACCGAGGAGCTCGATAGCGGCGACGTAGCGCGTCGTCTGGGTGACGAGGCAACGTTCCAGTCACTTGCCAAGCGCAACATTGCCACGCTGTCCAAGTATCACTTCCTGCAGATCGTCACCTGCGATCCGCACAGTTTCCACGTACTGGGCAACGAGTATGGTGAGCTGGGTGGCCACTACAAGGTTCGCCACCACAGCACCTTCATTGCCGAGCTGTATGAGGCCGGACGGCTGGCGTTCGCACCTTGGAAGGGCGGTCGCGTGACGTATCACGACCCCTGCTACCTGGGCCGCTACAACGGTGAATACGATGCCCCGCGCAACGTGCTCAAGGCATTGGGTATCGAGGTCAAGGAGATGGAACGCTCCGGCTTCCGCTCGCGCTGCTGCGGCGGCGGTGGCGGCGCGCCGATTACCGATATTCCCGGCAAGCAGCGTATTCCCGACATGCGCATGAACGACGTCAAAGAGAGCGGTGCCGAGCTGGTGGCGGTGGGCTGCCCGCAGTGTACCGCCATGTTGGAAGGCGTGGTGGATGCCACTGCCGAGGTGCGTGACATTGCCGAACTGGTGGCCGATGCCCTGGTCGAGCGCCCTAATGACCCTGCGCTCGAGGCGGCCCGTCGATCTGCTACCACCACGCCCGCCGAGGAGGTGACCGTATGAGTGAGATCATTCGCCGCGACCCGCGTCGCGAATGGATTGCCCGCAACCGCTTGCACCCCGAGCACGCTAGCGTGGCGTCCGAGATGAATGGCGCTGCTGTCAGCGAGTGGCTGGGGCCCAACGGCGTGATGCGCAAGAACCCCCACGCCATGGGCTTCATCGGCCCCAATGGCGTGAAGCGTATCGACCGCAGCGGTCTCCAGCAGGGCGAGGCATCCACGGCGGCCGCCACGGCCAGCCGTGATAGCCGTCGCACGGTGACCATCGAGCAACCGGCCTTCCTGGTTGCCGTGGTGCCCGATCTGACCGGCGGACGCCTATCCGGTCACGACAAAGATCTGTTGGGCCTGGCTCGGCGGTTGGCGGATGCCGACGCCGAGCGCCCTGGTGCGGTCGTGGCGGTGCTGTTTGGCGAGCACAAAGAGGAAGCGCTAGGTGAAGCCGGTATTGATCGGGTCGTGCATCTGGACGATGAGTACTACGCTGGGTTCGCGCCCGAAGCGCGCCTGGCGGCGCTAAACGCCGTCGAACGGGAGATGGCACCGCGCTTTTGGCTGCTGCCGGACTCGCCGCTGGGCGGTGCCGACCTGGGGCGGCGGCTGGCCGTGCGCCTGGGCGAGCGCGCCGCCACCGGCGTTTGGCAGGTCGATACCGATCCAAGCGCTTCGCTGGGCTGGCGCTGTACCGCACGCGGTGCCGCCGACAGCCTAGACATTCAGCGTCCGCTATGCCGCGTCACCCTGGCGCTGGCCGAGTGCGCCGAGCCAATGGACGAAACGCGCCATGCGGCGGAGCCGGTGAGCCTAGCGGCGTCGATTCCCACCACGCTGTCGCGGATCGAGGATCTGGGGCAGGTGGCCGTGGACCCAGCGGGCGTGGCGCTGGCCGAGGCGGAGTTCATTCTCTCCGGCGGCAACGGTGTCAAAGAGTGGGAGGCTTTCCACCACGCTGCCAAAGTGCTCGGTGCTACCGAAGGGGCGTCCCGGGTGGCGGTGGACGATGGTTTCATGGCCCGCGACCGTCAGGTAGGCGCGACCGGCACCTGGGTCACGGCTCGCGTGTACATGGCCGTCGGCATCTCAGGCGCGATCCAGCACCTGCAGGGCATTCAGCGCTGCGACAAGGTGGTGGCGGTCAACGTCGATCCTGGGTGCGACATGATCAAGCGGGCCGATCTGGCCGTCATTGGTGATAGTACGCAGATTCTGGCCGCCCTGGTGGCCATGGTCGAACGGCAGCGAGGAGGAGAGCGCGATGCGGCCTGATTCAACGCAGCAGAAGCAGCCATCCCAGCAGGCGTTGAGCATCGCGGTGCTGGTTTCCGTTGGTCGCCACCCGACCACCGGTCGTCCGCGGCGTGCCGAGCAGGATGCCCGCGGGCTGGAGCTGGCGCTGGCCATGCAGACCGAGCAGCCGGGCGCGCGGCTAAGCGTCTTGCATGCCGGTCCGAAGGACGATGAGAGCGACGCCGCGCTGCGCGGTTACTTGGGGATGGGGCTCGATGCCATGACTCTATTGGAGCAGCCCGAAGGCAGCGACGCCATTCCGGCGTTGGCCGAGCACCTGACGGCGACGTCACCCCAGCTCGTGATCACCGGCACCCGCGCGGAGCGCGGGGAGGGCTCGGGGCTGTTGCCCTACGCGTTGGCAGAACGCCTGGGATGGCCGTTGATCAATGGCTTGGCGGCCGTCGAAAACGTGGAGAACGGCGTGCTGACCCTGCTGCAGGCGCTGCCACGCGGACAGCGTCGTCGCCTCAAGGTGCGCCTGCCGGCCATCATCAGCGTGGACGAGGCGGCGCCGGTGGCGCGTCAAAGTGCCTTTGGTCCGGCGCGGCGCGGGGAACTGGCCGTCGAGCCGACCCAGCCCGAAGCCGATACGGCACTGGCCGAGTGGCACCTGGCCCCCGCCCGTAAACGGCCCAAGCGTTTGAAGATCGTCAAGGCCGCGTCGGCCAGGGATCGCTTCAAGGCGGCGGCCGCCAAGTCCGAGGGCAAGGGCGGTCAAGTGCTCACCGACGTGACGCCTGAGCAGGGCGCCGAGGCGATCTACAAGCTGCTCAAGGAGGAGGAGGTGCTACGCTGACGTCTATCCCTCTAGCGTTACCTACCAAGCCCGCACTCCCGCGGGCTTTTCATTGCGTGCGCATGTGGGGGCGTTGGTTACTTGGCGCAAAAGGCGGGAGATACCCGTAGCCGCTGGCGTTCGAGGCGCAGGCCTATCCAGGCGTGCAGCACTAGCACCAGGATCACCACGCCGCCACCGATCAGCGTCGAGACGCTGGGCGCTTCGCCCAGTAACCACCACACCCACGCCGTGCCCAGGGCGGTTTCGACCAGATAAAACAGCGCCACTTCGGTGGAGGGCAGGTAGCGGGTGGCGCTGTTGATCAGTACCGTCGCCAAGGGCATTTGCACGAGCCCCATCAAGGCCAGTACGCCGTAGCGCTGGGCATCGAGGGCCAGCGGCGTGGCCATGGAGAGTGCCACCGCGGCGGATAGCAGCCCACCTCCGGCGACCACCGTCATGGTATCGACGGCTGGAAAACGGCGCAGCAGCGTCAGGTTGCCACCGATGGCGACGGAGGCCGCCAGGGCGTACAGGTTACCCAGCAGCATCCCGTGGGCGCCGTGGCCCATGAAGACCAGGCTCATGCCCAGCATGCAGGCCACGATGGCCGCCAGCGTGTGCCGGGCGACCCTCTCCCCCAGGAACATCCGTGAGAACACGGCGGCGAACAGCGGCGCGGTGCTGAGAATCACCACCACGTTGGCAACGCTCGCGTTCATCACCGCCAGCACGAACAGGCTGGAGATCAGCGCCAGCAGAACGGCCGAGGCCAGTGACGCCATCGGGTAACGTCGCAAGGCCGTCAGCCGCTGGCCGACAGTGCATATGAGCCCCAGTACGCAGAACATCAATAGGCCGCGCCAGAAGATGACGGTCCAGCCGTCGGTGGCGGCGAGCCGGATCAGCAGACCGTCGAAACTGAGAAATACCACACCGAGTATCACGATGAGCAGGCCGCATTGATACGTTGTGAGCTGCATGATCGCGTCTCCTTGGTCGTCTTGAAGTGAAGCGCCCGCCGAGTAGGCGGGCGATGGACGTCGTCAGGCCGATGAGGCGAGCGGCCTCGCGGTGATCGTCACTGGGTTGGACGGCTGGCTATTGCCGGGTTCTTCGCGTGACGTTCGCGCACTATCCAGACACCCACGGCACCCGCGATCAGCGGCATGCTGCCGCAGCCGATGGCCAGCAGATAACCGCCCTGAACCGCCCCGCTGGGCAGCGCGAAGCGCTCGGCGAACCCCGCCAGTATGGCGGCGTACTGCCGCCACAGAAACACGCCGATGGCGACGCCCGAGAGCATGGTGCACAGGGCGATCCAGCGGGTGCCGGATACCCAGCCGCTCATGGCGCTGGCATCGAATTCGTGCAGAAAGGCTCGATACGCCGACTCGGCCTCGCTCACCTGGGTCACACGCGAGGCCAGCGTAATGGCCACCAGGGCCAAGAGCGTGCTGAGCAGCACCGGATGCAGGTAGACGGGCAGACTAAGCCACTCGGCCTGCACCATCAACGAGAGCGCGACATTACCGGCAAAGCCTACGACCAAGCCCCAGCTTGCGCCCGCCGCGGTGATGCGACGGCTCCAGATGCTCATCAGCGCCACTGGCCCCCAGGAGGAGGCAAACAGGGTCGCCGCGAACCACACCACCGACATGACGGCGGGGGGCTGAAACAGTGCCAGCAGCAGCGCGATCAACCCAGCCACCAGCACCGCGATGCGGCTCTTGCGCATGGCCGACCGCTCATCCGTGGAGGCGGGCAGGATGTCGTTGGAGAGGCTGAAGCCAATGATCGATAGAAAGGTCGAGCAGGAGGAGAGCCCGGCAGCGAACACCCCGGTCAGAATGACCACCCCCAGCCAGGTCGGCAGCACGTTGAGCGCCACCCAGACCATCGAACGCTCTGGTTCGAGCGTCGAGTCGTACAGGTTGATCGCGGCGCCGGTCATCATCATCAGTGCGTAGAAAACGGCCAGCGCCACGGCAGTGAGCATGGCCGAGCGCATCACCACGTGCTCGTTACGGGCCATTAAATAGCGGCTGGACTGCCAGGGGCTTGCCGCCAGCACTGCGGCCCACACGAGCCCCAGGGTGAGGCCCCACACCAGCGCTTCGCCAGCAGAAGAGAAGCTGGCCTCCGGCCCGTCGATCACCCCATGCCAAAGCGCAATGCCGGGTTTGTCGGTCTGGATCAGCAGCCCCTCGACGACCCCGCTCCAGCCGCCTAGGTCGTGGATGACATACAGCGACCCGCCCACGGCGGCCAGGGAGAAGATCACGAACATGATGGTATCGGTGAGCATCACCCCCGGCGAGCCGGAGTAGAGGATGAAACCGGTGTAGGTCGCCCATACCAGCACCAGACCCACCCAGTAGGGCATGCCGGTCAGTTCGGCGAACATGATGCCCGCCCCCTGCATCACGCCCAGCAGGTAAGCCCCTAAGCCAATGATCGTGGTGAGACCGGCGATGGCCTGTACCCGACGCGAGGCAAAACGCTTGCCGAAGAACTCCGGCACGGTGCACGCGCCGCTGCGGCGCAGGTAGCGGCCGAACACCAGTGCCCCCAGCAGGCAGCCCGACGTGCTGACCGCCGCAAAGATCAGCATCACGAACGGATAGCCCTGGTAGGCAAACCCCGTTTCGCCTAGAAAGGCGCTGGTACTTAGGTAGCTGGCCACTAGGGTGCCGAGAATGAAGAAGGTAGGCGCATTGCGGCCAGCGACCAGATAGTCGTCCAGCCCCTTGACGCGCCGTCCGGCCAAATGACCGATCACGAAATAGCCGACCAGGCTTAGCAGTATTGCGATGGTGTAGATCATGGGGGGCGCCGTGGAGTCGTTGAAGTTATGTCGTATGACGTGATGTGAATGACGTCATCTTAATGGTGCAGCGCGTGGCGGGACGACTCATTGCCAGCAGCGCCCTATAGTGCCGGAATCACGACACGCTGTCCGAAAAACGAACGGGGCGCCATGTGCGTGGCGCCCCGTCATCTGCCGTTAATTGACGCGATCAGACGACGGCGTTGGGCACCGTGTTGATCTGCTTCCACTCTTTGTGCAGCCCTTTATAGAGGCTGAAACACATCAGCAGCAGCACGATGGTGAAGGGAAGGCCGGTGGCGACCGCGCCCGCCTGGAGTGCCGTGAGGGCAGTGCTGCCTCCGCCGTAGAGCAGCACGCCGGCAATCACACCCTCCAGGGTGGCCCAAAAGACGCGCTGGCTTCTGGGCGCGTCGGTCTTGCCGCCCGCGGTGATGTTGTCGATGACCAGCGAGCCGGAGTCCGAGGAGGTGATGAAGAAGACCAGCACCAGCACGATGGCCAGCGTCGAGGTGATACTGGTCAGGGGCAACTGCTCCAGCATATGGAACATGGCAAGCGAAACGTCACTGATGCCGTTGGCCAACTCACCGACCCCGTTGGTCGCTTGAGAGAGCGCCGTGCCGCCAAAGGTGCTCATCCAGACCAGCGTGACCAGCGTTGGCACTAACAGTACCGCAATCAAAAACTCACGAACCGTGCGTCCCTTGGAGACGCGAGCGATGAACATGCCGACGAACGGTGACCAGGAGATCCACCACGCCCAGTAGAAGATGGTCCAGCCGTGGTACCAGGTGTCATCCTCGCGGCCGATCCAGTTCGACAGCGGCAGAAGATAGCTGGCGTAGTCCACTGCGGTGGTGCCGATACCCGTCAGGATCATCAGGGTCGGGCCCGCGACGACCACGAACAGCAGTAGCGCCGCCGCAATGACCATGTTGATGTTGGAAAACAGCTTGACACCGCCATCGATGCCCCGCCATACCGAGATCAGCGCGATGACCGTGACCACGACGATGATCGCCAGCTGGGTGCCAATGGTATTGGGCACGTCGAACAGGTAAGCGAGGCCGCCTGCCGCCTGGGTCGCGCCAAACCCGAGCGAGGTCGCCAATCCGAAGATGGTGGCCAGTACGGCGAGAATGTCGATGACATGGCCAGCCCAGCCGCGGGTACGCTCGCCCAGAATGGGGTAAAAGGCGGAGCGCAGCGTCAGCGGCAGTCCTTTGTTATAGGCAAAAAACGCCAGCGAAAGCGCGACGACGGCATAGATGGCCCACGGATGTAGTCCCCAGTGGAACATGGTCGCGCCCATGGCGGCGCTGGCGCCCTCCGGCGTGCCCGCGGGCGCGTTGAGGGGGGTGCCGTACCAGTCGGTGTAATAGGCCACCGGTTCGGCGACGCTCCAGAACATCAGGCCGATCCCCATGCCCGCTGCGAACAACATGGCAAACCAGGAGGTGCGTGAGTACTCCGGTTTGGCATCTTTGCCGCCCAAGCGAATTCGGCCGAGGGGTAAGCAGATCAGTATCAGGCAGAAGACTACGAAAACGTTACCCGCCACCATGAAGAGCCAGTCGAAATGCTCGATCGACCAGTTCTTGGCGAGACCCAATTGTGCGTTCGCGGCGTCTGGATAGACCAGCGCATAGATAATGAAGAGCAGGATGGCGAGAGCGGAGAGTGGGAAGACGGGGTTATGGAAGTCCAACCCCAGTATCTGTTTGTTGTCCTGTCCAGGCGACAGAACGGGATCATCGTCGTTGTTCATCGCGTTTCCTTTTAGGTTGTTGTAGTGCGTCGAGCAGGATAGGCACCGCCGACGTCGGAAATTGTTGAGCGTGTTCGAGGCGAGAAGTATCTCGAAAGCGACCTCTACCTATTCATCCTGACGGGCATGTCTCGAATAGACATGTGGATGCCTTTTTGGAGCAAGTCTCGGGGTGGCGAAGGGATAGTGTGAAAAAGCGCCATTCACGCTATGCACAACAACAAGCAGCGACAGGAGTCATCCATGAGTGCAGCCAATCGCGGAGTCGTCTATAAGGGCCCAGGTGAAGTCGCCGTCGAATCTATTGCATATCCTGAGCTTGCGCTGGGGAATCGCAAATGTGAGCACGGTGTCATTCTTAAAGTCGTGACCACCAACATCTGTGGCAGTGACCAGCACATGGTGCGGGGGAGAACCACCGCGCCTGCGGGTCTGGTGTTGGGCCACGAAATCACCGGGCTGGTGATCGAGACCGGTCGCGACGTCGAGTTCATCAAGCCGGGCGACTTGGTGTCTGTGCCGTTCAACATCGCTTGCGGCCGCTGTCGTAACTGTAAATCCGGCAAGACCGGCATCTGCCTCAACGTCAATCCGTCGCGTCCAGGCGCTGCCTATGGGTACGTGGACATGGGCGGTTGGGTAGGCGGCCAGACGGAGTACGTCATGGTGCCCTATGCCGACTTCAACCTGCTGAAGTTCCCGGATGCCGATCAGGCCATGGAGAAGATCAAGGATCTGACCCTGCTCTCCGATATCTTCCCTACCGGTTTTCACGGCTGCGTAACGGCCGGCGTCGGACCGGGCAGTACCGTCTATATCGCTGGCGCGGGCCCGGTGGGGCTGGCCGCTGCGGTGTCCGCTCAACTGTTGGGCGCAGCCTGCGTGATCGTCGGCGATATGATCGAAGAGCGTCTGGCCCAGGCCCGCAGCTTTGGCTGTGAAACCCTCGACTTGACCCAAGACGGTGATATGGCCGACAAGATCGAGGCGATTCTCGGCGAGCGAGAGGTCGATGCCTTCGTCGACTGCGTGGGGTTCGAAGCCCACGCCTGCGGCTGTAACCATGGCAAAGAGGCGCCCGCCACGGTTCTCAACTCGGCCATGTCGCTGACCCGTGCGGGCGGGCAGATCGGTATTCCCGGTCTGTACGTGACCGAAGATCCAGGCGCGGCTGACGAGGCGGCCAAGCAGGGCGCGTTGAGCATGCGCTTTGGCCTCGGCTGGGCCAAGTCCCACAGCTTCCATACGGGGCAGTGCCCGGTGATGCAGTATCACCGTCCGCTGATGCAGGCGATCCTTTTCGGTAAGGTCAAGATCGCCGATGCGGTCAACGTACAGATGATCGATCTGGATCAGGCGCCCCAGGGCTATGCCGATTTCGATGGCGGTGCGGCCAAGAAATTCGTCATCGATCCCCACGGCAGCGTGGCTTGATCGCAGCAACGCCATAGCATCGGCTAAGGCAACGATCACGAACGGCACTCCACGGAGTGCCGTTTTTGTCGTGGATGGTGTGAGCCCGGCACTCTTTCCTTAGCGCGTATCGAGGCCGTTGAGAGAGTTGTTGAGAGAGTTGTTGAGTGCCCATCAAAAAGCTGGCCCGCGTTTGCGGGCCAGCTGCTGGGTGCCGTGTGGCTCACGCCTATTGATCAACCCTGGGCGAGCTTGAGCGACGGCTGGTCGTTTTCGAGATTCTCTAGCATGCGCGCGGCATACCAGTTGACGAAGTCGATCACGCCGAATTCGTAGGTTTCCGAGTACGGGCCGGGCTGGTAGGCCTTGGAATTGATACCACGCTGGTTCTCTTCCGCCAGCTGGCGATCCTGGTCGTTGGTGGCATCCCATACTTGGCGCAGCCGCTCGGGATCGTAGTCGACCCCCTCTACCGCATCTTTGTGCACCAGCCACTTGGTGGTCACCATGGTTTGCTGAGGGCCAATGGGCAGCACGCGGAACACCACCGCGTGATCGCCCATGAAGTGGTTCCAGGAGTTCGGGAGATGCAGAATGCGCAGCGAGCCCATGTCGGGGCTTTGTAGGCGTCCCATCAGCTTCTGGCTACCCGGTTTGCCATCCATGGTCATGGAGACGATACCGTCCAGCAGCGGTGTGCGGGTGAGGCGATTGCGCTTGCCATGCCGCTTTAGCTGATAAGGAACGCGCTCGGCATCCCAGTCCGCCTGCTTTTTGGCCACCAGCGCCTTGTAGGCGGGGGTGGCGCGGGGGTCGTCGGTATCGTCGAACTCCTGCAGCGAGTTGAGTAGCTCAGGGTGCGACCCGTTGCAGTGGTAGCATTCACGGTTGTTTTCGATCACCAGCTTCCAGTTGGCCTGCTCGACGATGGTGGACTCGACGGCCACCTTGACGTTATCCATCTGGTAGGGTTCGAGGTAGTGATCCAGGGTGGCGAGGAACTCATCGAACGCGGGCGGTTGTTCGCTCAAGTTGATGAAGATGAAACCGCCCGCCGTCTCTGCGTGGACCGGCTTGAGGCCGAACTGTTTGAGATCGAACTGGCTGCCCATTTCGCTGCCTGCGAACAGCAGGCGGCCGTCGAGCTCGTACGTCCACTGGTGGTAGGGGCAGACCAGCTTGGCGACCTTGCCTTTTTCTTTCAAACACAGACGCGAGCCGCGATGGCGGCAGACGTTGTGAAAGGCGTGAATGGTGCCGCCGTCGCCACGGACGATGACGATTGGGTTATCGCCGATGTCCAGGGTCATGAAGTTGCCCTTGGCGGGAATTTCGCAGGTCATGCCCGCAAACAGCCACTCTTTCTCGAACACTTCTTGCATGTCGAGCGCAAACAGCCGGGCATCGTTGTAAAACGGCTGCGGGAGCGAATAGGTCGTTTCGCGGGTTCGCAGCATTTGGGCCGTTGCCTCGCGCGCCGCTGCCAGCGGGTCTTCCATCATGTTCAACACACTTTTTTGCATACCAGTATCCTCGTGAACCACCGCTTTCCTGTTGAGGGCTGCGAGTCGGCCGTTAGTCAAGATCGTTTGTCTTGTTGTTGTGCTGCGTAACCTGGCGTTTTGTTCGACTGTGGTGCGATGTCTGTGGCTGATTGTGTTGCAGACGACCGTGGGCGAGTTATCCAGCCGCGACATACGGTGACGCAGTGGCGACTAAAAAAGTGATTTCTAAACGAGAGAGAGTGGCGCGAGGTAAGTGCGCGTCGCTGTCAGGTAAGTCTGCTGGGTTGGGCATCCCCAGAATGCTCGTCAACGGTACTGGTCGTGCAGCGACACGATCCGGTGATGCACAGCGATGAAGGCCGGTCAGGCAGAGGCGATAATGACAACCAATTTTTTCAATCCGGTCACGACCCAAACCTGGACCAACGGCCGTCACCAGGTGCGCTGCGTCAAGGTGATACAGGAAACGCAGGATGTGCGTACGTTCTGTTTCATGGCCGAGCAGCCGGTGATGTTCTTCTTCAAGCCCGGTCAGTTCGTCACGCTTGAGCTAGAGATCGACGGCCAGCCCGTCATGCGCTCGTATACGATCTCCAGCTCGCCCTCCATTCCCTATAGTTTTTCCATCACCGTCAAGCAGGTGCCGGGTGGCAAGGTCTCCAACTGGCTGCACGCCAACCTGAGGGTGGGTGATGAGTTGGTGGTGCACGGGCCGGTCGGTAACTTCAACTCCATCGATTTTCCCGCCGAGAAAGTCCTGTTCCTCTCCGGCGGTGTGGGTATCACCCCGCTAATGTCCATGACCCGCTGGCTGTTCGATACCAACGCCAGCGTCGACGTCGAGTTCGTACACAGCGCCCGCGCGCCTCGCGATGTCATCTACCATCGCGAGCTGGTGCACATGTTCTCGCGCATTCCTGAATTCAAGCTGCACATCATTTGTGAGAACAAAGACGATATCGGTGAAGCCTGGGCCGGTTACCGTGGCTACCTGACCAAGCCGCTGTTCGAACTCATCGTGCCGGACTTCATGGAGCGAGAGATTTTCTGCTGTGGCCCGACGCCCTACATGAATGCCATCAAGAATATTCTTCGTGCCAACGGCTTCGACATGAACCACTACCACGAAGAGTCGTTCGGTGCCACGCCGGTGGAGGTGCGCGAAGAGGTGCTCGAGCTTGCCGAGCAGGCCGAGGTCGCGGCCGAGCAGATCGACACCAGCGAGCTACACAGTATCGAGTTCGCCAGCTCCGGGAAAAGCGTTCGTATCCAACCCAGTGAGACGGTTCATGAAGCGGCCGCGAAGCTCGGTCTGCACATACCCAAGGCGTGCGGTATGGGTATTTGCGGCACCTGTCGGGTGGCGCTCAAGTCCGGTGACGTCGAGATGGAGCATAACGGCGGCATCACCGAGGAGGATGTCGAAGAGGGTTATATCTTGTCGTGCTGCAGTCGCCCGAAAGGCAACTTGGTGGTCGATTTCTAGCCATCGCGCGACGCTTTGATGTGCTTCTAACGCCCTGAACGGCTACTGACCGTTCGGGGCGTTTTGCTTGTTTTACGAGCCTGGCGATGGCGGGGAGTGGCCGGTAATTGGCGTGTTGGCGACGTTCGAGGTGGGGATGCCCACTGCGTAAAAGGCGCTGGACAAGACGATGTGTAGGGGCCGATGCAGCTCGTCTGGCTAAATGCCGAGCATGTCGCAAATGCATCCCCTGGTGACGTCGGTAAGCATCTTGGCGGTACCAACCAGCGATAGTATCGCCGTAACAACACGTGATAGCGCTCTAGCCCATGGTGGCCAAAGGCTCATCAGTATTGAACGCACTGCATGATAGTGAATAACAAGTGACGAATGAGGAGGCGATGATGCTTCAGAATAATTTTTCCCCCCGTGCCCGATTAGCCCAGTACGATACGCTGCTCGCCGAAGCCATGACCGAAGAAACGGCACGCCAGGAAGCGCATATCGAATTGATCGCCTCCGAAAACTACACCAGCAAGGTCGTCATGGAGGCCCAGGGGTCTCAGCTCACCAATAAGTACGCGGAGGGGTATCCGGGCCGCCGCTACTACGGTGGCTGCGAATACGTCGACAAAGTCGAAGCGCTCGCCATCGAGCGTGCCTGTGATCTGTTCAGCGCCAACTACGCCAACGTTCAGCCGCACTCCGGCGCCCAGGCCAACGCCGCGGTCTTCATGGCCCTGGTCTCTCCGGGTGATACCGTGCTGGGCATGAGCCTGGCCCACGGCGGCCACCTGACCCACGGTGCCGCGCCCAACTTCTCCGGCAAGCACTACAACGCCGTGCAGTATGGTCTCAAACCGGAGACCGGCGAGATCGATTACGAAGAGATGGAGCGTTTGGCCCGCGAGCACCGCCCCAAGATGATCATCGCAGGCTTCTCGGCCTACTCCCGCGTGGTGGACTGGCGGCGTTTTCGCGCCATCGCCGACGAAGTGGGCGCTTACCTGATGGTCGATATGGCCCACGTGGCGGGTCTGGTCGCGGCGGGTTTGTATCCCAGTCCCGTGCCCTACGCTCACGTCGTGACCACGACGACCCACAAGACGCTGCGCGGCCCCCGCGGCGGGCTGATTCTCTCGGCAGACGGTGACGAGTCACTCTACAAGAAGCTCAATGGCGCCGTCTTTCCCGGCCAGCAAGGCGGCCCACTCATGCACGTGATCGCGGCCAAGGCCGTGGCCTTCAAAGAGGCGATGAATCAGGACTTCGTGCGCTACCAGCAGAAGGTGATCGATAACGCCAAAGCGATGGCGGCCGTATTCGTCGAGCGCGGCTACGACGTGGTGTCTGGCGGCACCGACGACCATCTCTTCCTCGTGTCGCTGATTCGCCAGGGCATCACCGGTAAAGACGCGGATGCGGCCTTGGGTCGTGCGCACATTACGGTCAATAAAAACACCGTTCCCAACGATCCGCAAAGCCCCTTCGTGACCTCTGGCTTGCGTATTGGCACGCCCGCAGTCACTACGCGCGGATTCGATGCCGACGAGTGTGCCGAACTTGCGGAATGGATTTGCGACATTCTCGATGAGCTGGCCGCCGGCGTGGATACCACTCATATCGAAAGCCGGGTGCGTGCCAACGTGGCCGAGGTGTGTGCTCGTCACCCGGTGTATGGCGCTGCCGTTACTGAATCCGTCGAATCCATTGCTTGAATCGGCTTGCCGGCAGGGCCCGGCGCGGCTGAACTAAGGAGACCACTATGCAACGCTATTCCGGCTTCGGCCTGGTCAAGCACGCGCTGAGCCACCATGAGAACTGGGAGCGCCAATGGCGCAATCCCACGCCCAAGAAACAGTACGATGTGATTATCGTCGGTGGCGGCGGCCATGGTTTGGCCACGGCTTACTACTTAGCCAAAGAGTTCGGCGTCAAGAACGTCGCGGTGATCGAAAAAGGCTGGTTGGGCGGTGGCAATACCGCGCGTAATACCACCATCGTGCGTTCCAACTACTTGTGGGACGAGGCGGCGGCGCTTTACGAACACGCCATGAAACTGTGGGAAGGGCTCTCCCAGGATCTCAACTACAACGTCATGTTCTCGCAGCGGGGCGTGCTCAACCTGGGGCACACGCTGCAGGACATGCGCGATATCCAGCGCCGGGTGAATGCCAACCGCCTCAACGGTATCGACGGTGAAGTATTGGATGCCAAGGGCGTGCAAGCGCTGGTGCCCATCATGGACTGCTCCAAGAACGCCCGCTATCCGGTCATGGGTGCCTCCTGGCAGCCGCGTGCCGGTGTGGCTCGCCACGATGCCGTGGCCTGGGGCTACGCCCGGGGTGCCGATGCTCACGGCGTGGACATCCTTCAGCAGACCGAAGTCACCGGCTTCAAGATCCGTGACGGCAAGATCTACGGCGTGCACACCAATCGTGGTGACATCGAGGCCAAGACCGTGGGCTGCGTGGCCGCCGGTAACTCCAGCGTGTTGGCCAAGATGGCGGGCTTCAACTTGCCGCTGGAGTCCCATCCGCTGCAGGCGTTGGTCTCCGAGCCGATCAAGCCGATTCTCGACACCGTCGTGATGTCCAACCACGTCCACGGCTATGTCAGCCAATCCGACAAGGGGGATTTGGTGATCGGTGCGGGTATCGACGGCTACAACGGCTACGGCCAGCGCGGCAGCTACCCGACCGTGGAGCATACGCTCCAAGCGATCGTCGAGATGTTCCCGATCTTCTCTCGGGTGCGCATGAACCGTCAGTGGGGCGGTATCGTGGATACCTGTCCGGACGCCTGCCCGATCATTTCCAAGACGCCGGTCAAAGGCCTCTACTTCAACTGCGGTTGGGGCACCGGCGGCTTCAAAGCGACCACGGGGTCGGGGCACGTTTTCGCTGCCAGCCTCGCCAAAGGGGAGATGCATCCGATTGCCGAGCCGTTCTCCATGTTCCGCTTCCACAGCGGTGCACTGATCGACGAACACGGCGCTGCCGGTGTGGCCCACTAGGGTTTGTAAGCGAGGAGAATTCGCATGTTCTATATCTATTGCCCTTACTGCGGCGAACACCGTGAAGAAGAGGAGTTTCACCCCAAGGGTCAGGCGCACATCGAGCGTCCCAAACAGCCCGAGGAGTGCAGCGACGAAGAGTGGGGAGACTATCTGTTCTTCCGCGACAATCCGCGCGGCGTGCACCACGAAATGTGGGTGCATGCAGTGGGGTGCCGTAAGTTCTTCAACGTCACGCGTCACACGGTGAGCTACGAAATTCTCGAGACCTACAAGATGGGTGAGCAGCCGTCGATCACGGCCGAGAGCCAGACAGCGCCTCGCGAAGCGGTCGCGGAGAGTCGTCCAGAAGGAGTGCGGGCATGAGCCAGTCCAAGCAACAAGCCTACCGCCTTGACACTGGCGGCCGTATCGATCGCTCACGCACGCTGAGCTTCACCTTCAATGGCCAGCGTTATCAAGGCCAGGCAGGAGATACCCTGGCGTCAGCCCTGTTGGCCAACGGTGTCGATATCGTCAATCGCAGCTTCAAATACTCACGGCCCCGCGGCATCGTGGCGGCGGGAGCCGAAGAGCCCAATGCCATCGTGCAGCTAGGCAGCAGCGAAGCGGCCCAGGTGCCTAACGTGCGTGCGACCCAGCAGGCGCTGTTCGACGGCTTGACCGCCCGCAGCACCAACGGCTGGCCGAACGTGCAGCGCGACATGATGGGGCTGGTGGGCAAGATCGGCGGTCAGTTCATGCCGCCCGGCTTCTACTACAAGACTTTCATGGCCCCGGCGTCGATGTGGATGACGTATGAAAAGTACATCCGCAAGGCGGCGGGACTGGGCCGCAGCCCCCTGGAGAACGATCCGGACAGCTACGACCACCTCCACCAGCACTGCGACGTGCTGGTGGTGGGCGCCGGTGCGGCAGGCCTGTCGGCCGCCCTGGCAGCGGCACGCAGCGGTGCGCGAGTGATCGTCGCCGACGAGCAAGAGGAAATGGGCGGATCGCTGCTGGATACCCGTGAGATGCTGGCAGGCAACCCCGCCGATCAGTGGGTCGCCCAGGTACTCGACGAACTGGCGGGCTGTGACAACGTCACGCTGCTCCCGCGCACCACGGCGAACGGCTACCACGACCATAACTTCGTCACGCTGCACGAGCGGCGTACCGAGCATCTGGGGGAGACCGCGCCGGTGGTCCACGGCCATCGCCCGGTGCGCTCGCGCATGCATCGCGTACGCGCCGGTCAGGTCATCTTGGCCACGGGCGCCCATGAGCGGCCGCTGGTCTATGCCGGTAACGACATTCCCGGCAACCTGCTGGCCGGGGCCGTGTCCACCTATATCCGTCGCTATGGCGTGGTGCCCGGTCGCCGTTTGGTGCTCTCCACCAGCAATGACTACGGCTATCGCGCGGCTCTCGATTGGAAAGAGGCGGGCCATGACGTGGTAGCGATCGTCGATGCCCGTGAAGCACCGAAGGGCGATTGGATCGACGCTGCTCGCGCCCAGGGTATCAAGATCGTCACCGGCAGTGCCGTGATCGAGGCCAAAGGCAGCAACCGGGTCACCGCGGCGCGCGTCGCCCCTATCGATATCGACGCGTTCAAGGTGAACGGCGCGGTGCAAGAGCTAGCTTGCGATACCATCGCCAGCTCCGGCGGGTACAGCCCCGTGATTCACTTGGCGTCTCATACGGGCGCGCGGCCGACCTGGCGTGACGAGATCATCGGTTTCGTGCCGGGGCTCGTGAAAGGCGTCCAGGCCTGCGGCGGTGCCAACGGCACCTATGCCTTGGGTGACGTGCTCGCGGCGGGCATCGAAGCGGGCATCAAGGCAGCGGCGGCCATGGGTAAAACCACCCAGGTCGTCAATGCGCCCAGCGTCGAGCCGTTGCAGCAGGGCCAGGCGGTGGCGCTGTTCCAAGTGCCCCACGAGAAAGCGACGACGCGTGCGCCGAAGCAGTTCGTCGATCTGCAGAACGACGTGACGGCGGCCGGTATCGAGCTGGCGACCCGCGAGGGCTTCGAGTCCATCGAGCATGTCAAGCGCTACACCGCCATGGGCTTCGGTACCGACCAGGGCAAGCTGGGTAACATCAACGGCATGGCGATTGCGGCCCGCTGCCTGAGACGCTCGATTCCTGAGGTCGGCACCACGGTCTTCCGTCCCAACTATACCCCGGTGACGTTTGGCGCCATCGTCGGTCGACACTGCCGCGAACTCTTCGATCCTGAGCGCTACACGGCGCTGCATCAGTGGCACGTCGAGCGCGGCGCCGAATTCGAGGACGTCGGCCAGTGGAAGCGGCCGTGGTACTACCCGCAGAAGGTCAATGGCAAAACCGAAACGATGCATGAGGCCGTGGCGCGTGAGTGCCTGGCGGTGCGCGAAAAGGTCGGCATCCTCGACGCCTCGACGCTGGGCAAGATCGACATTCAAGGCCCCGACGCCCGTGAGTTTCTGGCGCGGGTCTATACCAACAAATGGGAAAAACTGGCGGTGGGCAAGTGCCGCTACGGCTTGATGTGTAAAGACGACGGGATGGTGACCGACGACGGCGTCACGAGCTGTCTGGCCGAGAACCATTTCCTGATGACCACCACGACCGGCGGCGCGGCGGCCATTCTCGAGTGGCTGGAGCTGTGGCATCAAACCGAGTGGCCGGAGCTGGACGTCTACTTCACCTCGGTGACCGACCACTGGGCCACGATGACCGTCACCGGTCCCGAGGCGCGCAAGCTGCTCTCCGAGATCACCGACATCGATCTCGATCGGGACGGCTTCAAGTTCATGGAGTGGCGCTCTGGCAAGGTGGCCGACGTACCGGCGCGGGTATTCCGCATCTCCTTCACCGGCGAGCTGACCTTCGAGATCAACGTCCAGGCCAACTACGCCATGCACGTATGGCAAACGCTGTTCAAACATGGTGAAAAGTATGGCCTGACGCCCTACGGCACCGAAACCATGCACGTGCTGCGCGCTGAAAAGGGCTTCATCATCGTGGGGCAGGAGACCGATGGCTCGGTGACGCCAGAAGATCTGGGCATGCACTGGTGCGTCGGCTACGACAAGCCGTTTTCCTGGATTGGCAAGCGGGCGCTGACGCGTAGCGACACCAAGCGTGAGAATCGTAAGCAGCTGGTGGGGCTCAGGCCGAAGGATCCCAAGGTCGTCCTCGAAGAGGGGGCGCAGATCGTGTTCGACCCGAACCACGCGATTCCCATGCCCATGGCAGGGCACGTGACCTCCAGCTACTACAGCCCGACGCTGGGTGCAGGGTTTGCCCTTGCCGTGGTCAAAGGCGGCCTCAAGAAGATGGGAGAGACGGTCTACCTCCCCATGGCCGATGGCCAAACCCATGAAGCCGAAATCGTCAGCTCCGTTTTCTACGACCCGAAGGGAGAGCGCCAGAATGTCTAATGCGGCCACTTTTGACACCCGTACCGATACCGCTGTTCCAGTGGAGTCACCGCTCGCCTACAGCTACCGGCGCAGCGGCGCCCCACGGGGCAGCAGTTATCGGCTGAAAATACGCGAACGTGCAATGCTCGGCCATCTGGTGCTGCGGGGAGGTGCCATCGTGCTCGACGAAGCGGTGCGCGACGTGCTAGGCATTGGCTTGCCGGGGCGCCCGCAGGCGCTAGTGCACGATGCCAGCGGCGAGCGCTCCATTCAGTGGCTCTCCCCGGACGAGTGGCTGGTGATCGTGCCCGGTGGCGAGGAGTATCCGCTGGAAACCAAGCTGCGCGAGCGTCTGGCTGATGCGCACTTCGCCATCAGCGACGTCAGCGGCGGGCAGACCCTGCTCGAACTCACCGGCGAGGCGGCCCGAGAGCTGTTGATGAAAACGGTGGTCTACGACGTCCATCCCAGCCATTTTCCTGTCGGCAAGGGGGTGACGACCGTCTTCGCCAAGGCGACCGTCAATCTACGTCGCCCCAGTGAAGAGTGCTGGGAGCTCGTGATACGCCGTAGCTTCGCCGACTACTCTTATCGCTGGTTGCTGGATGCAGCCGCCGAGTATGGCGTTCACGTAGAACAATGAGCGGACCCGCCGGAACGGCGTTCCGGCGGTGATCGTCTGCCCTCATCGAGAGACACATTATGAGCCGAATGAGCGATACCTGGATTCTTGCCGCCCAGTGCCCGAGCCGTTTGGGAACGGTCGACGTCGTGACGCGCTTTTTGAAAGAGCAGCAGTGCTACATCACCGAGTTGAACTCGTTCGATGATCGGTTGGGTGGACGCTTCTTCATTCGCGCCGAGTTTCGTCCGGAGTGCGATACGTTCGACGAAGCGCGCTTCGACGCTGATTTTCTGGCCAGGGCGCGGGAGTTCGACATGCAGTTCGAACTGACCGCGCCGGGCAAGCGCACCGGGGCCGTGATCATGGTCTCCAAGGCCGATCACTGCCTGAACGACCTGCTCTATCGCTATCGCACGGGGCAGCTGGCGCTGGACATCAAAGCCGTGGTCTCCAACCATCCGGACCTGGAGCCACTGGCGGCGTGGCACGGTTTGCCTTACTACTATCTGCCGATCACCCCCGAAACGAAGCTGCAGCAGGAAGCCCAGGTACGCGACATCATCGCCGAGACCGACGCCGAGCTGGTGGTGCTGGCCCGCTACATGCAAGTGCTGTCTCCTTCCATGTGCGAGTTGCTGGCGGGACGCGCTATCAATATCCATCACTCGCTGCTGCCCGGCTTCAAAGGGGCCAAACCCTACCACCAGGCCTATGAAAAAGGGGTCAAGCTGGTGGGTGCCACGGCGCACTATATCAACAACGACCTCGACGAGGGCCCGATCATCGCCCAAGGGGTCGAGTCGGTCGATCATACGCACTATCCCGAAGACCTGGTGGCCAAGGGGCGTGATATCGAGTGTTTGACCCTGGCAAGGGCGATTAGCTACCACTTGGAGCGCCGCGTGTTTTTCTACTCGGGTCGCACGGTGGTGTTCGGTAACTGATACGTTGACGGGCGCTCGTCGAGCGCCCGTCATGGCTTGCCCATGACACCTTGCCCAACCAAGACATCGAACGGCGCACACGCCGTTCGACACCGACCGTCGTTTTAACCATCGTTCGTTCACTCATTCTAGGTATCAGGCACGGCCTGATGTCCTCCCGTGCATAGGTAAAGAGGTGCTCCAATGCCTATCAGTGTTTTCGACCTCTTTAAGATTGGAGTCGGTCCCTCCAGTTCGCATACCGTCGGGCCCATGCTGGCCGCCTATACGTACGTGACCCAGCTAAGAGATCGACAGCTGCTCAACGACGTCGGGCATCTGGACGTACATCTCTACGGATCGCTCTCAGCCACGGGGGTCGGGCACGCGACCGATCACGCCATCATCATGGGGTTGCTGGGTGAGAGGCCCGACACGATCGATCCTGCAGTGATCGAGCCGTCGATCGAGCGCTTGAAAGCATCTCGGTCGTTGAGTCTCGGTCGTCAGAAAGAGGTGCCCTTCGACTGGGACGCGGACATTCATTTCCACGAAGAGAGCCTGCCACATCACCCCAATGCCATGCGGCTGGCCGCGTACACGTCGGAAGGCGCGGTGCTCTACGACAATACCTACTACTCGGTGGGGGGCGGCTTCGTCGTGGAGCAGTCCCAGGTAGACAAGCCGCTGGACGACCTCGATGGCGTCGTGCTGCCCTATAACTTCGATACCGCCGATGAGCTCTTGTCGCTCTGCAAGCATCACGGGCTGCGGGTCAGCCAGCTGATGCTGGAGAACGAGAAGGTGTGGCGCAGCGAAGATGAGATCAGAAACGAGCTATGGCGTATCTGGCAAGTGATGTGTGAGTGCATCGACAACGGGCTGACCCACGAAGGCATTCTACCGGGCGGCCTAAAAGTGAAGCGTAGGGCAAAGCTGCTCTATCAGCGTCTGCAAACCGCAGAGCAGAACGACTGCCTGATTGCCTCGACCTTCTCGGCCATGGAGTGGGTGAACATCTTCGCTCTGGCGGTCAACGAGGAGAACGCGGCTGGCGGGCGCATGGTCACGGCGCCTACCAACGGCGCGGCGGGTATCATCCCCGCCGTTCTCCACTACTACATGAAGTTCCAGCCCAACGCCTGTGAAAAGCAGGTGGTGGACTTTCTGCTGGCCGCGGGCGCCATCGGCATTCTCTGCAAGAAGAATGCGTCGATCTCTGGGGCTGAAGTGGGCTGCCAGGGTGAGGTGGGCTCCGCCTGTGCCATGGCGGCCGCTGGCCTGGCCGACGTGATGGGGGCAACGCCCGAGCAGGTCGAACACGCCGCCGAAATTGGCTTGGAGCACAACTTGGGGCTGACCTGCGATCCCGTCGGCGGGCTGGTGCAAGTCCCCTGTATCGAGCGCAATGCGATTGCCACGGTCAAGGCCATCAATGCCGCGCAGATGGCGCTGCGGGGCGATGGCACGCACTTCATCTCGCTGGATAAAGTGATCCGCACCATGCGTGATACGGGTAAAGACATGCTCGATAAATATAAGGAAACCTCCAAAGGCGGGCTGGCCGTCAATGCCATCGAATGCTGATACCGCAAAAGGCTAGAGAAAGGGTCGGAGAAAGGGCTGGGGAAAGAGCGTTAAAGGCGTCTTGCACAGGCATCGTGGGCATTCGCGACAAAATCCACTAGGATAGGCGCTTTTTTCCGACAGGGTAGATGGTCATGGCGTCTTCGGGACAACCTCGCATTCAGTGGCTGGGCCGCTGGGGCTTCATGCTGGCGGCCACCGGCTCGGCGGTGGGGCTGGGCAATATTTGGAAATTCCCCTACATCACCGGCGAGTACGGTGGCGGGGCCTTCGTGTTGGTCTACTTGGCGTGTATTTTGGCGGTGGGCGTGCCGGTCATGATGACGGAAATCGCCTTCGGCCGCCGGGGGCGCGGGAGCCCCATCGACGCCATACGTCGCGTGGTCACCGAATCTGGAGGGTCGTCGGCCTGGTCGCTGCTGGGTTGGATGGCCATGCTCTGCGGCTTCATGATTCTGTCGTTCTACGTCGTGGTGGCGGGCTGGTCGTTCTCTTACCTATGGAAGATGCTCTCCGGCGGCTTGGCGGGGTCCAGCGTGGACGACATGGCGGCCGTGTTCGGCGCCAACAACGCGAACCCCTTTGCGCTCGGCGGCTGGAGCACCCTGGTCACGCTGCTGACCATGTTCATCGTCGGTAAAGGCGTTCAAGAGGGTATCGAGAAAAACGTCAGCTGGATGATGCCTGGCCTCGTGCTGATGCTCTTGCTGCTGATCGCCTTCGGGATATTTTCTGGCGGCTTCGGCGATGCGGTCGCGTTCCTGTTCTCCTTCAAGGCGGGCAGCCTCTCCAGCGAAGGGATGCTGGCGGCGCTGGGCCACGCGTTTTTTACCCTCTCGCTGGCGTCGGGAGCGATTCTGACGTACGGCAGCTACCTGCCCAAAGGTGCCTCCATTGGCCGCACCACTTTGAGCGTGGCCGTGGCCGATACCGTGGTGGCGCTGATGGCGGGGCTGGCGATCTTCCCGGTGATTTTTGCCAACGGTATGAATCCCGGCGAAGGCCCGGGCCTGCTCTTCATGAGCCTGCCGTTGGCGTTTCAGGCCATGCCGCTGGGGTCGCTGTTTGGCGTGCTGTTCTTCTTGATGCTCTCCATGGCCGCGCTCACCTCGTCGATCTCCATGGTGGAAGCGACGGTCTCTTGGCTGTGCGATAACAAAGGCATGAGCCGTCGGTCGGCAGCTTGGGCCACCGGCATCGTGCTGTGGCTGATCAGCACGCTGGCGATGCTGTCGTTCAACCTGGGCGCAGACTGGACGCTGGCGGGCAAGCACTTCTTCGACTGGTTGGACTACCTCACCTCGCGCTGGATGATGCCGTTGGGTGGCCTGGGTATGGTGCTGCTGGCGGGCTTCGTGCTGAACAGCGAGACCTTCCGCGACGAGCTGGGTCTTGCGCCACTGCCCTATGCACTGTGGCTGGCCATGGTGCGCTATGTGAGCCCGCTGGGCATTCTGGTGATCTTCGTCGATGCTCTCGGGCTGTACCAGGTGTCGTTTGCGGCCCACTGGCCGGTGCTGCTAGCGCTGTTGGTGCTCGTGGCCGTGGTGGGCGAAGCCATTAGCCCGCGTCTTCGCCGAGCGCTTTCTTCCCGCTAAGCGCTGCTGCGCTTCTCGTCTCGCCCTGGCCTCAGCGATGGCGCCAGGGTGAGTGCCTGCCTCCATTAACTCATCCCAACACGTGGTATAGCGCTTGGAGCGATGCGCACAGCGCAGCTGCCAAGGTGCGTCGGCATCGGTCATACCAAAGCGTAGCGTACCTTGCCCCATCTTCTGGTTGATGGCGTCGACCGTCTTCATCAAGTGCGGGTGTGCTTTGGCGGCAGGCTGTAGCAGCGAGAGTTGATACTGCTGCGCATCCACCAAATCCAGCAGCATCACGCCCGCTTTCATGAACTGAAAGCCGGGCAGGTACATCTGGTCGAGCCCTTCGCGAACGGCCTCCAAGAGGATACGGGTATCGTCGGTAGGCGCGTCGAGTGGAATCATCGCGCTGGGCGAGCGCTGCGGTTGATCTTTGCGGTGGCGGTTGGTATTCAAGAACAGCATCACCGCGCGGGCCAGGCTGCCCTGCTGACGCAGTTTTTCGGCGCTGCGCTGGGCGTGGCGGCGCAGCGCCGCGTGCAGGTCCGCTTTGACGCCGGTGGCTTGACCGAACGAGCGTGAGGTCATGATGCGTTGACGGGGCTGCTCCACGGCGTTCATCTCCAGGCAGGGCGTACCGCGTAGTTCCAGTGCGGTGCGTGCCACTACCACGGAAAAGCGTTTGCGCAGCTGTTTCGGGTCGCACTCACGCAGGTCCCAGGCGGTGCGAATACCGCTCACCGCTAGCCGCTCCGCCAAGCGTCGCCCGACCCCCCACACGTCGCTAACGGCGAGCTGTTTGAGCAGCACATGGGTGGTCGCGCTATCGCCTTGAAGTAGACATACCCCTTCATAATGCGGCTGTTTTTTCGCTACGTGGTTGGCCAGCTTGGCCAGCGTGTGCGTCGGCGCAAGGCCCACGCACACGGGCAGCCCTAAATGGCGGCGAATACGGCGGCGCAGCGCTGCACCGATGGCTTGGCACTGGGCATCGTCGAAGCCGTCCAAGTAGATGAACATCTCGTCGATGGAGTAGGGGGCGACCTCGGGACAGGCATCGCGCAGTAGCTGGGCCAGCCTTGCCGACATATCGCCATACAGCTCGTAGTTGGAAGAGAGCAGGTGAATCACTCCGCGTCGGCGCAGCCCCTCTAACTGGTAGGCGGGCGTGCCCATGGCGATCTCCATGGCTTTCATCTCCGCCGAACGGGCAATCACACAGCCATCGTTATTCGACATCACGCCCACCGGCTTGCCTTCTAGCGCTGGGTTGAACACCCGCTCGCAGGAGACATAGAAGTTATTGGCATCTACCAGCCCGATCATGGCAGGTACTCGTGTATGACGGCACGCACCACGCCCCAGTGCTGACAGTCGGTGTCTTCCAGTGGCAGCGGCGGGTAGTGGGGGTGGGCAGAGCAGAGGTGTGGCGTGCCGCGATACAGCGCGTAGCGTTTGATCAGCACTTCGTTATCGAACATGGCCACGAGGATATGCCCTAAGCGGGGCGTGACGCTGCGGTCGACGACCAGTAAATCTCCCTCGAAGATGCCCCAGCCCTCCATGCTGTCGCCAGCGGCGGTGAGGTAAAACGTCTGGGTGGGATGTTTGATCAGCCGCGCATTGAGGTCGAGGGTGCGCGGCTCATAGTCTTGTGCCGGAGAAGGAAAGCCACTAAAGCCTGCGCGGCCTCGCAAGGGAGGAAACGGCAGCGGCTGAGACGTTAACGGCAAGGCTGTCGCAACGGGGGCGAGTTGAGACGGCATCGTCGGTATCCTCGAGAATGAATGGTGTGTTTATATACAGTATAAATAAACAGTATTTATCCACGAGGTAAAAATTGCAAGCTCGCCTCTTAGCGGGCCAGCCACAGCCCCACGACCAGGGCACTAATGACCGTGATAAAAAACACAAGGTTGCGAACGCGGGTATCGCGGCGAGGTTTCATGGCAATCTCCATCAAAAAATAATCGGCGTCGTGGCCCGTGGCCGCGTAAAAGCAGCGCAAGCGCTGCGTCGAGCATGGTAACGTTTGCATCCTAATGTTTGCATCCATAGCGTCATCTGACGCGCCGGATTTTCGCTGTGAGACACTGATTTATGAAGGACGCTTCTCGAATGAGTGCGGCGCCTCAGCCGCTTTCGTTGGCCGATGGGCGGTTAGCGGCCCTGAGCTGGGGACAGCGTGACGCGCCCACTTGGCTGGCGCTGCATGGCTGGCTGGATAACGCCGCGAGCTTCACACGCCTAGCCCCGCACTTGGTGAGTACATTGGGCATTCGCATCGTGGCGATCGATTTTCGTGGCCACGGGCACTCCGTCCATGCACCTGCGGGCAGCGACTACGCGCTCTGGGACTACACCCATGATGTGCTGGATACCATGGACGACCTAGGCCTCGAACAGACCACGCTGCTGGCGCACTCCATGGGCGCGGCGGTTGCCTGTTTGATCGCGGCTGCCTTGCCAGAAAAGGTCGCGCAACTGGTGCTGCTGGACGGCTTGGGCGCGCTCAATACGCCGCCAGAAGAGACGGTTAGCCAACTGCGCAAAGGCGTCATCGCTCATCGGCGCAGTTCTTCACGCACGCCGCGTTATCCTGACCTGGAAAGCGCCGTGGCGGCCCGGGTGGCGGGCGGTGTCACGCCGTTGGACAGTATCACCGCGATGCCTTTGGTCGAGCGCAATACTCAAATCACCGCCGATGGTAAGGTGCAGATGCGTACCGATAGCCGCCTGCTCAAACCCTCGCTGGTACGCTTTACGCCCCAGCAGGTGCTGGCCGTACTGAGCGAGATTCGCGCACCGGTGCTATTGATAGAAGGAGAACGAGGTATTTTGGGCGAGCGGGCATGGGCCGTTCAGGCGCGGCAGGCAGTGCCGAAGCTCACCCGGCACGTGCTATCAGGCGGTCATCATCTGCATTTGGAGCCGCAGGCCGTCGAACGCGTGGCCGACGTGATCTCTCGTGAACACTGCTTGGCCAGTTGATGGTGCATGAAAAGCCAACGCACACCCATGGGTCGCTAGGCCAACAAGGAGGGTCGGAACGTGGTTAGCCAATTGACGCAGAGAGCACTGGGGGGCGGCAATAAAGTCGCTCTGGTGTTAGGTAGCGGTGGCGCAAGGGGGTATGCACACATCGGCGTGATCGAGGCGCTAGAAGCCCGAGGTTTCGAGATCATTTCGATAGCCGGATGCTCCATGGGCGCGCTGATCGGCGGCATTTACGCGTCGGGTAAGCTGCCGGAGTATCGCGACTGGGTGTGTAACCTCGATTACCTAGACGTGCTCAAGCTGGTCGACGTGACTTGGAGCCCCATGGGCGCGATGCGCGCCAACAAAGTGATGAGCAAGCTCGAAGAGCTGGTGGGCGATCGGCTGATCGAAGACCTGCCCATTCCGGTGACCACCGTGGCGACGGACTTGGTGCGTCAGCGAGAAGTCTGGTTTCAAAACGGCCCGCTACTGCGCGCCATCCGCGCTTCGATTGCCGTGCCGGGAGTGATCACGCCGGTACACGTTGGTGAGCAGGTGCTGGTGGATGGCGGGCTGCTCAATCCGCTCCCCATGATGCCGATTCTGGCGGCCCATGAGGCGGATTTCGTGGTGGCGGTGAACGTTACCGCCCACAGCCCGCAGCCCGTCACGCTGGATGAGCTGCTACCCAAAGAGGCACACGATGACGAACGCACCGCCCTAGTGCGTGATCGGGACGCCAATATTGGTGGCTGGATAGAAGAGGTGCGCGCCACCACCCGGCGGCTGTGGGGCGGTTTGGGCGGTGGTGTCGACGAGAGCGACGATGACGAAACCGTGGACCTGCGTGGCAAGCGTGAGTGGGGCAAGCTGGATATGATTCTGGAGTCGTTCGATATTACTCAGGCGGCACTAGCGAAGTACAAAGTGGCGGGCTATCCGCCCGACGTACTGATCGAGATTCCCAAAACGGTTTGCAGCACTTATGAATTCCACCGTGCCAACGAGTTGATTCGGTTAGGCCGTCACTTGGCCGATGAGGCATTGGAGCGACGCATGCCGAGCATCGCCTCGGATGCGGCGGAGTAAACACGTTAGAAATAACCCTACTGGCCACGCTTACGCAGCAAGATATACACCGCCCCGGTGCCGCCATCGATATCGGTGGCAGAGCAGAACGCCAGCACGCCGGGCCACTCTCTCAGCCAGGCGTTGGTGTGGCTTTTCAGCACAGGGAAGTCGGACGTGGTGCCCCACGCCTTGCCATGCACCACCAGCACGCAGCGCAGCCCCTGAGCGGCGGCGTCGCGCAAGAAACTCTCCAGCTCCAAACGCGCCTCTTCCAAGGTGTAGCCGTGCAGATCCAACCCCGCCTGCCATGCCGTTTGGCCCCGTTTGAGCTGGCTAAAGGTACGCCAGGGGAGGTCGGGGACGCTGAACTCAAGATACTCCGAGGGCCGCACGGCCTCTACCCGGCCATCGGAAGTGCGCCCACTGGTTTGCAACGTGTTGCTCTCCACCGCCGCGCGGCGGCGCGCTTCGCTGGCCTCTGACGGGCGCTTGGGCTTGCCGGGATCGGCTTGGTTAGTGGCAATACGGCGCACCCCTGCCGCCTGCAGCGCTTGGCGAAAGGCACTGATATCGTCATCGTTGGGCAGGTGTCGCGTCATGGTCGGCTCGAATCAACAAGGTAGTGGTGAAAAACACGGCGATGAATAAAAACGCTAAGGCGAGACAGTATAGCGAGCCTAGCGCTGCTGTGAACCGGGCGGCGTCAAAGGTACAATCCCCCTAACGAATTTTTGACGCCAGGAGCCCTTGTGACCACGCATCTCACCGATGAGTCCTTCCCCTCGACGTTAGCGCAGCCGGAATCTGCGTTGATCAGCGAGCTTTTCACGCTGAGAGACTATTTGCGCTGGGTTTCCAGTGAGTTCTATTTGGCGGGGTTGCACTATGGCCACGGTACGCAGTCGCCATGGGACGAGGCGGTAGCGCTCTGCCTGGGTGCGCTGCATCTGCCCTGGAACGTCGACCCCGCCGTGCTGGATGCGCGGCTGCTGCCCGTCGAGCGCGAGCGGATCATTCGCCTCGCTCGTGAGCGCGTCACCACGCGCCGCCCGCTGCCGTATCTGCTGGGCGAAGCCTTCTTTGCTGGCTATCCCTTCAACGTCGATGAGCGCGTGTTGATCCCCCGCTCGCCGATGGCTGAACTGATCGAAGATGGCTTTGCCGCCTGGTTCCCCGAAGAGCCGCCCGCCCGGGTGCTGGATTTATGCACCGGCTCTGGCTGTATCGGCATTGCCACGGCGCTGGTGCTGCCCACCTGTGAAGTGGCGCTGGCGGATATCAGCCAGGATGCCTTGGCCGTGGCGCGGCAAAATATTACCCGTCACGATGTCGGCGACCGCGTGCGCGCCGTGGCATCGGACGTGTTCGACGGCCTGGAAGGCCAGCGCTTCGACCTGATCGTCTCCAACCCGCCCTACGTCGATGAGCGCGATCTGGCCACCATGCCCGCCGAGTTCCGCCACGAGCCGTCGCTGGCGCTGGGCGCCGGCAGCGACGGCCTGGATATCGTGCGGCGCATTCTGCGCGAGGCGCGGCAACACTTAACGGAAGAGGGCTGGCTGATCGTCGAAGTCGGCAACTCTGACCGCCACGTGGAGGCCGCCTTCCCCGAGGTGCCGTTCATCTGGCTTGAATTCGAGCGTGGCGGCCAGGGCGTGTTCGCCCTGAGCGCCGCTGAACTCGACGCCCATGCGGCGTCTTTTGCGTGAGGAATTAACGCCCATGTCTGGCAATACGTTTGGCAAACTGTTTACCGTCACTACTTTTGGCGAAAGCCACGGTCCCGCGTTGGGAGCCATCATCGATGGCTGCCCTCCCGGTATCGCGATTAGCGAAGAGGATCTGCAAGGCGACCTGGATCGCCGTCGCCCTGGCAGCTCGCGCCACACCACCCAGCGCAAAGAGCCGGATCAGGTGCGCATTCTTTCCGGCGTGTTCGACGGCAAGACCACCGGCACCTCCATTGGCCTGCTGATCGAAAACACCGACCAGCGCTCCAAGGACTACTCCAAGATCAAGGACCAGTTCCGCCCCGCCCACGCGGACTACACTTATCACCACAAGTATGGCCACCGCGACTACCGAGGGGGCGGCCGCTCCAGTGCCCGTGAAACCGCCATGCGCGTGGCGGCCGGTGCCATTGCCAAGAAGGTGCTGGCGGCACAGGGTATTCAGATTCGTGGCTACATGAGCCAGCTCGGACCGATCAAGATCGACTTCAAAACCTGGGACGCCGTCGATCAGAACGCCTTTTTCTGCCCCGACCCCGATAAGGTCCCTGAGCTGGAAACCTACATGGATCAGCTTCGCCGGGATCAGGACTCCGTGGGTGCGGAAATCACCGTGATTGCCGAGGGCGTGCCCGTGGGTCTGGGCGAGCCGGTCTTCGACCGCCTGGATGCTGATCTAGCGCACGGTTTGATGAGTATCAACGCGGTAAAAGGGATCGAAATCGGCGCGGGCTTTGGCTGCGTTGCCCAGCGCGGAAGCGAACACCGCGACGAGATGACGCCGGAAGGCTTTCTCTCCAACCACGCAGGCGGCGTGCTGGGCGGCATTTCCAGCGGCCAGCCCATCGTCGCGCGGCTGGCGCTGAAGCCGACGTCCAGCATTACCACGCCCGGACGCTCCATCGATGTATACGGCGAGCCGGTCGAGGTGATCACCAAAGGGCGTCACGACCCCTGCGTGGGCATTCGGGCAACGCCCATCGCCGAAGCCATGATGGCCATGACGCTGCTCGATCACTGGCTTCGCCATCGTGGCCAAAACGCCGACGTTAGCGTTGATACACCGCGTTTGGGTCAGCGATAACGCCAAGGTACGCCGAGAAGTTCGCTGCTACACTCAAGGAAGACGGTTAAGGAGTTCCCTATGAAAATTAACGTTGAGTTTGACCTGACGCCCGATGAGTTTCGGCAGTCGCTGGGACTCCCCGATGTGGAAGCGTTCCAGCAGAACTTGCTGAACAACATTCAACGGCAGATGGAATCAGGGGTAGAGGGCTATGACCCCATGAGCTTGATGCGCCCCTTTTTGCAGCAACCCATGATGCAGCAGGGGCTTTCACAGGGGCTGGCCAATTTTGGCACCTATCAACAGATGATGCTGGATATGCTGCGCCAGGCCGGTAGCGCCCACAGCGGTAGTGCCAGCCAAACGGATAGCGAACCTTCGTCGGCGGCCAATGAGAAAACGACCAAGGCGAAAGCCACGGCCTCTTCTCGCTCTCGGGCCAAGGGGTAGGCGAGTTAGGCGCTATCGATGGGGAGCACTGCGGCGGGAGTATATTGCAAAGCAGCATGGCGCGTATTACTCTTTTTGCGGTGCAGCAATTTGCGATGTGATGAGCCACTCCCGGCTCATGCCAAGGAACGAGAGATAGGAGCAATCACCATGCAAGACAAAATGATGGACGCCTTCAACGCCCAGACCCGCCAAATGTTCGAGCCGATGCGCAAGATGAACTCGCTGATGCTCAACAACATGGAAAAAATGACCCAGTATCAGCTCGAAGCGATGAAGCGCTATACCCAAATGGGCACCGAGCGCATCCGCAGTGCAACGGAGATCAGCGACGCCGAGAGCCTGCGCGATTTCGGCACCCAACAAGCAGAAATGATGAACGAGCTCTCCCAACAAATGCAGGAAGACGCGCGAGCGATGAGCGAGATGAGCCTGCAGTTCAAATCCGAAATGGAGAAGCTGTTTAGCGAAGCCGGGCAAAAAATGACCGAACAGGCCAGCGCCGCCGCCAAAGGCGAGCAGCCCGCCAAAGCGACGAGCCAGTCGTCTCGCAAAAGCTGATCGTGAACGAGCCGTGCGGCGCCATCGAGGCGCCGCCTTCGTTTGTCGTGTTCTTGAAAGCGTTGCCGGGGCGGATGCCGCCCAGCAGGTGAGGGGGAAGGGGTATGCAGTCAGGGTGGAAAATGCCGTCTCAACACTACTCTCAAGAAGAGATGGAGGCATGGAAGGCGCAGCTCGACGACATTGGTGAGCAGTACAACGCTCTGTTAGGCGACTTACTGACACGCATGGCGCCCAGCGAAGCCGCCGACTCCGTCTACAGCGATATGCGCGAGAGCTTCGAAGCCGCCGCCCGCTCGCTGATGAGCAACCCAAATTTGCTGTGGCAAACCCAGTCGCGGCTGATGCAAGACCAGTGGCTTTTATGGCAGCAGGGAGTGCGCGCCATGGCCGGAGAGCAGGTCACCCCGCTCGTGACCCCGCCCAAACATGACCGGCGCTTCAAGGACGATGCCTGGACCACCGATCCCTACTACATGGCGATCATGCAGCAGTATCTGCTGTTTTCGCAGATGGTCGACGAGCTGATTAACGACCTCGACGGGTTGGACCCCGTTCATAAGCGTAATCTGGCGTTTTACGCCCGCCAGTTGGTGAACGCGATGTCGCCCACCAACTTCGTCTCGACCAACCCAGAAGTGATGCGCCGTACCCTGGAAACCAAAGGCCAGAATTTGGTCGACGGGTTGGCACGGCTGCGTGAAGACCTTGCCAACTCGGCAGAGGGTATCAACGTACGCATGACCGACCGCAGCGCCTTTGGCGTGGGCGAGAACATCGCGGTAACGCCTGGCGCCGTAGTGTATGAAAACGAGCTGATCCAGCTCATTCAATACACGCCGACCACCGAAAAAACGTTCAAGACGCCGCTATTGATCGTGCCGCCCTGGATCAACAAGTATTACATCCTCGACCTGCGTGAAGATAACTCGCTCGTAAAGTGGATGGTCGACCAAGGCCACACGGTGTTTCTGATCTCCTGGCGTAACCCAGGTCCCGAGCAGCGTGACATTACCTGGGCCGATTACATGCAGATGGGCCCGATCAGCGCCATGGAGGCCATCGAAAAGGCGTGCGGAGAGAAGTCGGTCAACCTGCTGAGCTACTGCGTGGGCGGCACGCTGACCGCCTCGACGGTGGCTTACCTCACCAGCACCCGCCGTGGCCGCAAGGTGAAATCGGTCACCTACATGGCCACACTGCAGGATTTTCGAGACCCGGGCGATATCGGCGTGTTCTTGAACGAGCGCGTAGTGCAGGGCATTGAGCAAACCATGCAGGTGCAGGGCTATTTGGATGGCCGATCCATGGCCTATACCTTCAATCTGTTGCGCGAGAACGACCTGTTCTGGTCGTTCTACATCAACAACTATCTGAAGGGTGAGATTCCGGCAGCCTTCGACCTGCTCTACTGGAACACCGACGGCACCAACCTGCCGGCTGGCACTCACGCATGGTATTTGCGTCATATGTACCTGGAGAACCGTTTGGTGGAGCCGGGCGGCATCGAGCTGGACGGCGTCAACATCGACCTGCGCAAAATTTCGGCGCCCAGCTATTTCGTCTCCACCAAAGAGGATCACATCGCCAAGTGGAACAGCACCTACTACGGTGCGCTGCTGCCCAAAGGCCCGACGACCTTCGTGCTGGGCGGTTCCGGGCATATTGCCGGTATCGTGAACCCGCCTCATAAGAACAAGTATGGCTACTGGACCAACGACACGCTGCCCGAGACCCACGACGCCTGGCAGGAGGGCGCGACCTTCCACGAAGGCTCCTGGTGGCCCCATTGGCAAGCGTGGGTGACGGAGAACGGCTACGCCGATGCGGACCCGAAAAAGATGGTGCCCGCCCGCCAGCCGGGTGCGGGCGAGCTGAAGGTGATCGAAGCCGCGCCGGGCCGCTACGTGCGCATGACCATTCCAGAAGTGCTCGGAGAAATTCCTAGCAGCACCTGATCGGCGAGGGCTGTTAGAAGCCCGCCTAAAACGAAGCCCCCTGCCACGAACGTGTCAGGGGGCTTTTTGATGGCCGCTGCGCCGCAACCGTTACCGCCGACGCACGAGGCCCGGTAGCAGCAGTAGCCCCGCCAGCAACCAAACGGGCAGGCTGCCCAGGCGGGTGAACGGCGTCAGCCCCTCCATGGCGTAAAACTCGCCGGTGAGATAGGTGGTCTCGAACTGCGGCGCGCGCTCCACTACGTCGCCACGTGGGTCGATGATGGCGGTGATGCCGTTGCTGGTGGCGCGTACCACGTAACGGCCGTTCTCCAAGGCGCGCAGGCGCGCCATTTGCAGGTGCTGGTGCGGGCCGATGGAGGCGCCGAACCAAGTATCGTTGGAGACGGTCACGATCACGCCGCTATCTGCCGCCCGCTTTGCGACCAGCGCTGGGTAGATGATCTCGTAGCAAATGGCGTTACCGATCGCCACTCCTGCTGCTTGCATCGGCACCTGCTCGGAGGCGCCCTTGGTAAAGCTGGACATGGGCAAGTCGAAGAAGTTGATGGCGCCGCGCAGCAGGCTCTCCAGCGGCAGGTACTCACCAAACGGCACCAGGTGCTCTTTTTGGTAGCTGCCTTCCACGTTGCCAACGCCAATCACGCTGTTGAAGTAGCGGTCGTTCTCATCCAACTGCACGATGCCGGTGATGAGAGCCGTTTCAGGCGGCAGGTTGGACTGCACTCGCTCCAGCACGGGCCGTGCTTGGCTATCGATCATGGGCAACGCCGTTTCCGGCCACACGATCAGATCCGTCTCATCCGCCACTTCGCGCGTCAGCTCGCTGTAGGTATTGGCCGCGGTACGCTGGCCTTCGGGGGTCCACTTCAGCAGCTGCGGCAAGTTTCCCTGTAGCAGCGCCACGCGGGTAGGCTCGCTGACCGGCGTGGTCCACTGGCTGGGCAGTGCCAGCGGGGCCAGCCAGATGGCGGCCAGCGGCAGGGCGACCCACCACTGGCGGCGCAATAGTTCCGCTCCCAGCGTGCCGGTGAGCACCACCAGCAGCGAGAGTAGGTAGACACCTCCTACTGGGGCCCAGTTGGCCAGTGGGGAGTCCACGTAGCTCGCGCCGACCAGCAGCCAAGGGAAGCCGGTGAACAAGTAAGTGCGCAGCACCTCGCCCAGCACCCACGCACCAGCAAAGGTGAGCAGCGCCCAGCGGGGGCCGATGAAGCGGCGGTAGAGCCAGAACGTGCCCGCAAAGAAGAGCGCCAGCACCCCAACGAAGAGCGCCGTCAAAAACACCGCCAGCGGCACCCCGGTATAGCCGTAATCGTGAATCGAGACGTACACCCAAGAGGTGCCGCTGGCAAATAACGCCACGCCATAAAGCCAGCCTTTCAGCGCCGCCTGGCGCGGAGTCAGCGTGTGCAGGCCCACGTACAGCAGGCCCATGGCCACCGGGCCTAGCCACCAGAGTTCGAAGGGGGAGGCGGTCAGCGTGGTAAAGCCGCCCGCCACCAGAGCGGCGAGCAGCTGTAGCATCAACGTGGGTGTGAACCCCATGGCGATATCCTATCTGCAGGGTAGTAAAGACAGTGGGAGGACGGCCATCTAGTCGTCCTGATGCTCGTCGTCAGCGGCGTCGCTGTCGCGGTAGGCTTCGAGCAGGCGAATACGGCGATTATCGGCGTTCAAGATGACGAAGCGCCAGCCGCCTAGCGTCGTGTGTTCGCCGCGGCCGGGAAGGTGACCGAACTGCTGCATGACCAGTCCACCCACCGTGTCGAATTCGTCGTCGGAGAATTCGGTGCCGAAACGCTCGTTGAAGTCTTCGATGGGCGTGAGGGCGCGAATGGCGAAGTGGCCGTTCTCCAGCGTACGGATATCGTCCTCTTCATCGGTATCATGCTCGTCTTCGATATCCCCGACGATCTGTTCGAGAATGTCTTCGATGGTGATGATCCCCGCCGTGCCACCGTACTCGTCCACCACGATCGCCATATGGTTATGGGTCTCGCGAAACTCCTTGAGCAGCGTATTCAGACGTTTGGATTCGGGAATGAACATCGCTGGGCGCAGCACGTCTTCCAGCTTGAAGGCGTCGCGGCTCTCTTGCGATTGTGACAGCAGGGGCAGTAGATCCTTGACAAGCAGGATACCTTTCACGTCGTCCAGATTTTCGCCCACCACGGGGTAGCGGGAGTGGCCGGTTTCTTGGATTAGCGGCAGGTAATCTTCCCGCGTTTGATCGAGGGTAATGGCCGTGACCTGAGAGCGTGGGATCAAGATTTCACGCACCTGCTGATCGCTGATATCGAGCGCCCCCTCAATAATCATGATGGCGTCTTGATCGAGCTTCAGTTTGCCAGCGGTGTGGCGTAAAAACGTCATCAGCTCGTCTCGTGAGCTGGGTTCGTCGTTGTCTCCGGAAAGGGCGCCAAAGAGTTTCTCGAGCCATGATTTTTGATTGGGGTTGCTCGATCGGTCTTCGCTCATTGCGTCAAATCTCTCAGTTACCAAAAAAGGTGTTGCTAGGGTGATCGTACATACACGCCATCGTTGTATCACTGAGTGGCCGTTGACACCACTCTAAACGTTCGCTGGATTTAGGACGCGTGATAAGGATCAGCAATATCGAGGGAAGCCAACAGCTCACGCTCTAATTGCTCCATCTCTTCGGCTTCCTGGTCGTCGATATGATCGTAGCCCATCAAGTGAAGGGTGCCGTGTACGACCATGTGTGCATAGTGGTGGGCCAGCGGCTTCTGCTGTTCGTCGGCTTCGCGGGCGACCACGGCGTGACAAATGATTAGGTCACCCAGCAGCGGAAGAGTGATGCCAGGTGGGTTCTCGAACGGAAACGAGAGCACGTTGGTGGGCTTGTCTTTACCGCGATAGTCGCGGTTGAGCGCCTGGCTCTCCTCTTCGTCGACGAAACGAATGGTCAACTCTTGACGCTCGTCGTCCGGATGACGAGAAAAGACACAGCCCACCCAGTGGGTGAGCTGTTCGAGCGAAGGGAGCAGCGGCTCATCGATGGCCGCCTGCCGGTCGATCACGATAGTGCTCATCGGTCGTTCTCTCTCGGACTGCTGTTGCGCTCCATGGCCTGCATACGCGCTTCGCGCTCCTGCTGGCGGGCTTCACGCCGGGCACGCTCGGCCACTTCCTGCTGAGACTCGAACTCGTCGTAGGCTTCGATGATGCGCTGCACCAGCGGGTGACGCACTACGTCCTTCGCGGCAAAGTGGGTCACGCCGATGCCGGGGGTATCCTTGAGCACGTCCAGCACCTGCGACAGCCCCGAGCGCTGCCCCCGGGGCAGGTCGACCTGGGTAATGTCGCCGGTGATGACCGCCGTGGAGCCAAAGCCGATCCGCGTCAGAAACATCTTCATCTGCTCCGGCGTGGTGTTCTGGCTCTCGTCCAAAATGATGTACGAGTTGTTGAGTGTGCGGCCACGCATGTAAGCCAGCGGGGCAATCTCGATCACCTGACGCTCGATCAGTTTCGCCACCTGCTCAAAGCCGATCATTTCGTACAGCGCGTCGTATAGCGGGCGCAGGTACGGGTCGATCTTTTGCGCCAAGTCCCCCGGTAGGAAGCCGAGCTTTTCGCCCGCTTCCACCGCTGGGCGGACCAGAAGGATGCGGCGCACCTCTTGCTGGTTGAGCGCTTCCACGGCAGCCGCTACGGCAAGGTACGTTTTGCCGGTACCCGCTGGTCCGATGCCGAAGTTGATGTCGTGCTCGCGGATGCTCTGCACGTAGCGCTGCTGGTTCAGGCCGCGGGGTTTGATCATGGCACGCGGGGTGCGCATGATCACTTCATCGCTACCGCCTTCGCCGTCCTCTTCCTCCTCCAGTGCTTCCAGGCCTGACTCCTGCAGGAATAGATGCACGGTATCCGCCGAGAGCTCGTCGGCAGCGGTTTCACGGTAGAGGTGTTCCAGCACGTTGGCAGCCGCTTTGATACGATTCGCGGCACCGGCCAGCTGAAAAACGTTGCCACGGTTGCGCAACGTCACGTCCAGGCGGCTCTCGATCAGCTTTAGGTGCTCGTCCTGCTGGCCGCAGAGGCTGGCAAGGCGCTGCGGGTCATTGGGTTCAAGGCTTAGGGTAATGATGCGATTGGCCTGAGGTGATGGCTGGCTCAAGAGTAAGAAACCCGTTAGTTGATGTGTGTGAGTCTCAGCTTACTGCCCCGGCGGGGCCGGGGCAATTACATAGGATAGGCGAGCGATCAATAACGCTCGCCCGAAGCAAGCTCGCCACGCAGCGAGTTGGGCAGCGCTTCGGTGATCTCGACATCGACGAAGTAGCCGATCAGTTCGGTGGGGTTGGCGGCACGGAAATTGACGACTCGGTTGTTCTCGGTGCGCCCGGAGAGCTGGCCGGGGTCCTTGGGCGAGAACCCGGTGACCAGGATGCGCTGGGTAGAGCCCACCATACGGCGGCTGATTTGCGCCGCCTGCTGCAGGATGCGCTCCTGCAGAATGGCCAGGCGCTGCTTCTTGACGCTTTCTGGCGTGTCGTCGGCCAAGCCCGATGCCGGCGTGCCGGGGCGCGCCGAGTAGACGAAGCTGAACGAGTGGTCGAAGCCGATGCGATGAATCAGATCCATCGTCGCTTCGAAATCTTCTTCCGTTTCACCGGGGAAGCCGATGATGAAGTCGGAGGAGAAGCTAATATCCGGGCGGTTCGCGCGGATGCGCTCCATCTTCTCGATGTACTCTTCTGCCGTGTGCCCGCGCTTCATGGCGCTGAGAATTCGGTCGGAGCCGGACTGCACCGGTAGGTGCAGGTGGCTGACCAGCTCGGGAATCTCGGCAAAGGCGTCGACCAGGCTGTCAGTGAATTCCACTGGGTGCGAGGTAGTGAAGCGAATGCGGTCGATACCGTCGACGGCGGCCACGCAGGCAATCAGCTCGGCCAGGTCGATCTCGTCGCCATCGTCATTCTCCCCCCGGTAGGCGTTGACGTTCTGGCCCAGCAGGTTGATCTCGCGCACGCCCTGGTCCGCCAGGTGGATCACTTCGTCCATCACCGCCTCGAAGGGTCGCGAGACCTCTTCGCCACGGGTGTAGGGCACCACGCAGAACGTACAGTACTTGGAGCAGCCTTCCATGACCGACACGAACGCCGTCGCGCCATCGGACTTGGGCTGGGGCAAGTGGTCGAACTTCTCGATTTCCGGGAAAGTGACGTCCACCGCCGCAATCTGATTATTGTTGCGGGCGTCGAGCATCTTCGGCACGCGGTGTAGCGTTTGCGGGCCAAAGATCATGTCCACGTAAGGGGCGCGTTTGCGCAGCGCTTCACCCTCTTGGCTGGCTACGCAGCCGCCCACACCAATGACCAGGTCTGGATTGGCGTCTTTGAGCTTTTTCCAGCGGCCTAGCTGGTGGTACACCTTGTCCTGCGCCTTTTCACGAATGGAGCAGGTGTTGAGAAGAATGACGTCTGCTTCCTTCTCGTTATCGGTGAGTTCTAGCTGGTGAGATTCGCCGAGTAGGTCCGCCATACGCGAGGAGTCGTACTCGTTCATTTGGCAGCCGTGCGTTTTGATGAAGAGCTTCTTCGCCATCGGTACCTGTCATCTATGGGTCGTCGAAGGGGACGAGGGATGAATGAAATAACGGTGAGACAGCGTGCAGCGCTGCCGTCGAATGGCTGCATTATACGGACACAGCCAACCAGGGGCTAGCACTCCCCCATAATCGATACTTGACCCGCGCGATTCAATCAGTATACTACGCACCGTGTTTGAGCAGTTCCTCGATAGCTCAGTTGGTAGAGCAAATGACTGTTAATCATTGGGTCGCAGGTTCGAGTCCTGCTCGAGGAGCCAAAACACTTATCAGCACAGTGGCTTAGGTCAATCTACGCAAACACTGATAAGTCGTCGGTTCCAGCTCAGACGCAACAGCAAACGATGTTCCTCGATAGCTCAGTTGGTAGAGCAAATGACTGTTAATCATTGGGTCGCAGGTTCGAGTCCTGCTCGAGGAGCCACATCGCTGTTCTGCTATTATTACCGATAAGGTAAACGTTCCCCGATAGCTCAGTTGGTAGAGCAAATGACTGTTAATCATTGGGTCGCAGGTTCGAGTCCTGCTCGGGGAGCCATTTAGCGTATCACCTTTCCTATCTGAATGATTCTATCGCCCGTTGCCAACTGGCATCTTGGGTGTTTTTACATGTGTATTTGTTAGCTGTCCGTCCCTTCTTAACGCCTGCCTATCGTATGGCGTACACTATGTTTCCAATTCATGGCGTGGGAAGGTGTCGTGGGAGAAGCGGCTAGCCTGCAGGCGCTGCAGGTGTTCAAGTGTTTGAGCGATGAGACGCGGCTGATGCTGGTGCTGCTGATTGCCCGCGAGCAGTCGCTGTGTGTGTGTGAGATGACCTATGCGCTTGAGGAGTCTCAGCCCAAGGTGTCGCGCCATTTGGCACAGCTGCGACAGTGTGGCTTGCTGGTCGACCAGCGGGAGGGGCAGTGGGTCTACTACCGTTTGGCGCCGCAGCTGCCGGCCTGGGCGCAGTCGATCATCGCATCGGGTGCGCAGGGGAGTGCAGTGCCGTTGGAAGCGCTGACGCAACGCTTGGCGCGCATGGGAGATCGCCCGGCGCGGCGTGCGGCGCTCTGTTAACAGCCATCGATGACATGCAAAAAAACGCCAGCCCGAAGGCTGGCGTTGTCGCTTCCAGTGTAGGGTAAGCGTGGTTAACGCTTGGCCATGCGCTGGCTCTCTTGCAGATGAACGTAGTCGAGGAGCACTTCGGCGGCTTCGAGCACGTGGGCGCGGTCCACGGGCATCTCTTCGTCGTCGCTGTCGTTCTCGGTCTCGGCGTCTTCGGTGGCGGCGGTGCCGTCGCTACGCGCGTCCATCCACTCTTCCAGTTCCGGCAGGCCCAGGGCGCGGCGGCGCTGGTTCTCCAGAGAGAGTTGCTCGGCTTCTTGGGCCTCTAGCTCTCTCTGACGCTGCTCGCGGTTTAGGCTCACGCTGGTGTGCTGTTCACGCAGCTGGCGAGCCAGCGTGGACTGGCGTTCCAGATAGCGGAAGTTGGGATTCTCTTTGGCGCGCTCTTCGTGGCGAGCAATCAGCGTAGGCAGTACGCGCTCCGGCTCGCCGTAGCGGCGATACTGAACGTTTTGCACGGTGTCCCAAGCCAATGCGTTATCCAGGCTGCTTTCACCAATGCGCTCGGGGTCGATCAAGCTGGGAAACGTGATGTCTGGCTCCACGCCGCGGTTCTGGGTGCTGTCGCCAGAGATACGGTAGAACTTGGCGCGGGTCAGTTTGATTTGGCCATGGCTCAGCTCGTTGAGGGTTTGCACGGTGCCTTTGCCAAAGGTGGAGGCGCCCACTACAACGCCACGGCCGTAGTCCTGAATGGCGCCGGCAAAGATTTCCGAGGCCGAAGCTGAAAGGCGGTTCACCAGTACGGTGAGTGGACCGTCGTACACGGTGCCCGCTTCGGTGTCGCCGTAGAGCTGAATGCGGCCCTGGGCGTCGCGTACCTGCACGGTGGGGCCGCGGTCGATGAATAGGCCGATCAGCGAATTGGCTTCCTGTAGCGCGCCACCGCCGTTATTGCGCAGGTCCAGCACGATGCCTTCCACACCCTCTTTTTTGAGAGTCTCGATTTCTCGGGCGACGTCGCGGGTGGTGCTGCGGTACTCCTCTTCACCGGCTTGCCAGGCGTCGAAGTCCACGTAGAAGGTGGGCACATTGATGACGCCGATGCGGTGTGGCTCGCCGTCACGCATCACTTCGATCACTTCGCTGTGGGCGGCTTGATCTTCAAGGCTCACCGTATCGCGGGTGATTTCGACGATTTGCGAGCGGGTCATATCCACCGCCTGGGCCGGCACCACGTCCAGGCGGACCACGGAGCCTTTCGGGCCGCGAATCAGGTCGACGACGTTATCCAGGCGCATGCCCACCACGTTGACCATTTCTCCCTCTTCCTGGCCCACGGCGATGATGCGGTCGGCGGGTTCTAATACACCTGCGCGCTCCGCGGGGCCGCCGGGTACGAGGCTAGAGACCTTGACGTACTCGCCGTCGGATTGCAGTAGCGCGCCTATGCCCTCCAGCGAGAGGCTCATTTGAATGTCAAAAGATTCGCCTTGGCGAGGAGATAGGTAGCCGGTATGCGGGTCGATGGTGCCGGAGACAGCGGCCATCAGCAGCCCAAAGACATCTTCCGATTCCGTTTGGCGTAACCGCGAAAGCTGGCCTTCATAACGTTGGCGCAGGTTGTCTTCGATCTGCTCTGCGTCTTGGTCGGTGAGGGCGAGGGTCAGGGCGTCGTTTTTCAGCCGTTTGCGCCATAGCTCATCCAGCTCGCTTTCGCGGCTGGCCCAGGGAGCGTCTTCGCGGTCGACTTCCAAGCGTTCGTTGCTATCGAACTCCAACGATAAACCGTCGTCCAATTCGGCGAGCAGCCATTCCAAGCGGTTTGTGTGCCGCTCGCTGAGACGGTTGTAAAGCGCAAACGCATCGTCTAGGTCGCCGTCGAACAGCGCGTCGGCCATGTCGTCTTCGAGGTGGCGATAGGGTTCGATGTCACGGTTCAGTAAGTAGCTGCGCTGACCATCAAGAATGTCCAGATAGCGCTGGAAAGCTTCCTGTGACCACTGTTCGTCGAAATCAATATCGGCATAATGGCCATAGCGGAGGGCTTCCGCAATTTCCACCGCCGCTTGGCGTTGTTCGTCGGTCGGCGCAAGTTGCGCCAGCGCTGCCGGGCTGGTGATCACCAGCATGACGGCAAGGGCGACCGAGCGCGAAAGCGTTGCAAACAAGCTCATCAGTCAAGCTCTCCCGGATTTGTGTACACTCATTCTTCCCTAGACCCGCAGTCAGCCTATGAGTTGCGTAGGCCGAGGGAGCATTGTAGCAGGTCATTTCCCCTGTGAGACTCAATCATTACTGTTATGAGGAATTCCATGTCCGAGGCTTTCAACGCGGAACGTTTAACGCGGCTGTGCGATTTTCTGCAGCAGTCGCCCACGCCATGGCATGCGACCCAACGCATGGTCGAGCGTTTGGAGCAGGCGGGCTTTGCGCGCCTGGAAGAGACCGCGAACTGGCAGTTGTCGCCAGGAAAGCGCTACTACGTGACGCGCAACGACTCGTCGGTGATCGCGTTTCAGCTGCCCGCTGGTAAGCTGACCAGCCTGCGCATGCTGGGTGCTCACACCGATAGCCCAGGGCTGCGCTTGAAGCCCAACGCCACCCAATATTCAGCGGGTTGGCTGCAGTTGGGCGTGCAGGTGTACGGCGGCGTGCTATTGGCCCCCTGGTTTGACCGCGATTTGGGCTTGGCGGGCCGCGTTCACGTGCGCCATGCCGATGGCCGCTTGGAGAGCGTGCTGCTCAACGTGGCGCGTCCGATTGCAATGATTCCGAGCTTGGCGATCCATATGGACCGCGATGTAAATGCGGGGCGCTCGATCAATCCGCAAACACAGATGGCGCCGGTGCTGATGCAGAGCGATACCGCCAAGCTGCACGAACTGCTGGGGCAGTGGTTGGAAGAGCAGCACGGCCTACGCGCGGTCGAGGTGGTGGATTTCGAGTTGGGTTTTTACGACGTTCAGCCGCCATCACTGGTCGGGTTGCGCAAGGAGCTGCTGGCCAGCGCGCGGCTGGATAACCTGCTTTCGTGCTTCGTGGGCCTGGAAGCGCTGCTGGAAAGCGATGGTAGTCAGGGCGCGCTGCTAGTGGCGAATGACCATGAGGAGGTGGGCAGTGCCAGCGCGTGCGGTGCCCAGGGGCCGTTCTTGAGCGACGTGCTGAAACGCTTGAATGCCCAGGTGGGCGGTGGCAGCGAGGAGTCGTTGATTCAGCTGATTCAATCGTCGCTGATGATTTCCTGCGATAACGCCCACGCGCTGCATCCAAACTTCCGCGACAAACACGATGAACGTCACGGTCCGGCCATTAACGGCGGCCCGGTGATCAAGGTGAACGCCAGCCAACGCTACGCCACCAATAGCGTCACCGGCGCGCTGTTCCGGGACGTGTGTCGCGAAGCAGATGTGCCCGTACAGTCGTTCGTCACACGGGCGGATATGGGCTGTGGTAGCACCATAGGGCCGATTACCGCCACGGAAGTGGGCGTGCCGACCATCGACGTCGGGTTGCCCCAGTGGGCGATGCACTCGATTCGTGAAACGTCCGGTACGCGAGACGTGGATTACCTGACCCGTGCGCTGACGGTCTTCTTGAACCGCCCGGCGCTTGCGTAATATTGATCAGCATTTTAAAAACGAAAAAGGCCCGCTGACTGAGTCAGCGGGCCTGGCTATTGCTAGCGGTATTCGGTGTTGGTGGCTACGCCCTGATTTGAACAGGGGACCCCATCATTATGAGTGATGTGCTCTAACCAGCTGAGCTACGTAGCCGTTCAACGGGGGCGAATATTACCCAGAGGCACGCCGCCCGTCAAGCATTTGTTTCTTTTCTCGCTTATACATTGAAGCGGAAGTGGATCACGTCGCCATCTTTGACGATGTACTCTTTGCCTTCCAAGCGCCATTTGCCGTTGTCTTTGGCACCTTGTTCGCCGCCTAGCGCGACGTAGTCGTCATAGGCGATGACCTCGGCGCGAATGAAGCCTTTCTGAAAATCGGTGTGAATCACACCGGCGGCTTCCGGCGCGCTAGCGCCCTGTTTCACGGTCCAGGCGCGCACTTCTTTCACACCGGCGGTGAAGTAGGTTTGCAGGCCCAGCAGGGCGTAGCCCGCGCGAATCACGCGGTCGAGTCCCGGCTCTTCCATGCCCATGTCGGCCAGGAACATGCTGCGCTCTTCGTCATCCAGCTCGGCAATTTCGGCTTCTAACTGGTTGCACACCGGCACGACGACTGCACCTTCTTCGGCGGCGATCTCTTTGACGATGTCCAGGTAGGGGTTGTTCTCGAAGCCGTCTTCATTGACGTTGGCAATGTACATGGTGGGCTTGAGGGTCAAGAAGCCGAAACTTTTTACCTGACGCTTCTCGTCCTCGTCCAGCCCAAAACTGCGCAGCGGCTGGCCTTCGGCCAGATGCGGCTGAATCTTGTCCAGCACGGCTTTGGTGGCAATGGCGTCTTTGTCACCACCTTTCACCACGCGCACCAAGCGCTGACTGGCTTTCTCGACGGTGTCCAGGTCGGCCAGGGCGAGCTCGAGGTTGATGGTCTCGATGTCGGCGCGGGGATCGACCTGATTGGCGACGTGGATGACGTTGTCGTTATCGAAACAGCGCACCACGTGGGCAATCGCTTGGGTTTCGCGAATGTTGGCGAGGAACTTGTTGCCCAGGCCCTCTCCCTTGGAGGCGCCTGCGACAAGACCCGCGATGTCCACGAACTCCATAGTGGTGGGCAGCACTTTTTCAGGCTTCACAATGGCCGCCAGCTTGTCCAGACGTGGGTCGGGCATCGGCACGATACCGACGTTGGGTTCGATGGTGCAGAACGGAAAGTTCTCGGCATCAATGCCCGACTTGGTCAACGCATTGAAGAGCGTGGATTTGCCTACGTTGGGTAGGCCGACGATACCGCAGTTAAAGCCCATAAAATAACTTCCTGACCGCTAGGGCGGCGCAACCGTTGCTGCGTCTGCCCGGTGTGAAAAGAGTGCGTTCGTAACGCGGGGTGATAGAGTCCGACAACGTGCCGCTATTTTACGCTATGCAGGCGGTTCATGGCTTTAGCCCAGTCGCCGGAAAGCGCGAGGGGCAGCGTGGCCAGACACTCGTCCAGCGAGCGCTCGATGGCTTCTTGTTCGGCCTTGCCCGGGCGGCCCAGCACGTAATTGACCACCTGCTTCGCTTCGCCCGGGTGGCCAATCCCAATGCGCAGGCGGTGAAACTGCTTCTGGTTGCCCAGGGCGCTGATGATATCGCGCAGCCCGTTGTGGCCGCCGTGTCCGCCGCCGGTTTTATAACGTGACTGCCCCGGGGGAAGGTCGAGTTCGTCGTGGGCGACCAGCAGGTTCTCCGGGGTCAATTTGAAGAATTGGGTAAGCGCGGCGACCGCCGCACCGCTACGGTTCATGAACGTGGTGGGGTTGAGCAAATGCAGCTCATGGTCACCCACACGGGCTTTGGCGTAGAGCCCTAAAAACTTTTTTTCAGGACGCAATTCGGTGTGGGCGCTGCGTGCAATGGCGTCGACGAGCCAAAAGCCCGCGTTGTGTCGGGTGGCGTCGTATTCAGCCCCTGGGTTGCCCAGTCCTATAATGGCCGTTATCTGGCTCATTTTCCCACCTCCAACGGTTCTGGAAGATATGACGACGTGTGACGGAGCTGCCTTGGCAGGCGGCTGCCTGAGGCTATCGAGCCTCATGCCGCAAAAAAAAAATCAAGCGCCGAAGCGCTTGATTTTAACATCCCTGGGCCATGCGAGCGTGGCCCAGGCAGCGCTGGCTGGCAGCACTTTTAACCAGGCTTACTCGGCGCTGTCTTCTGCGTCGCCTTCACCTTCGCCTTCTTCTTCGTCATCGCCGCGTACTTTCACTTTGGTGATGCTCAGAATGGCGTTGTCGTGCTCTTCACCATGGGACAGGTCAACGGAGGTGACGCCGGCCGGCAGGGTCAGGTCAGACAGGTGCAGAGTCGTGCCCAGCTCGACCTTGCTGATGTCCACTTCCAGGAAGTCCGGAAGATCTTTCGGCAAGCAGCTAATGGCCACTTCGTTGGCCAGTACGTGCAGTTCGCCGCCTTGGTCTTTGATGCCGACACACTTCTCTTCGTTCACCACGTGCAGCGGCACGTTAATGGTGATTTCGTGAGTAGCGTCAACACGCAGGAAGTCAGCGTGGGTCAGCAGCGGCTTGAACGGGTGACGCTGCAGGTCACGAACGACCACTTGCTCTTCTTTACCGTCGATCACCAGCTTGATGACAGAGGAGAAGAAGGATTCGTCTTCGATCGCTTTGTAGAACGCCGTTTTTTCTACGGAGATCGACTGAGCGCCTTTCTCACCGCCGTATACAACGGCCGGTACTTGTTGGTTCGCACGACGCAGGCGGCGGCTCGCACCTTTCCCCAGGTCGTTACGAACGCTGGCTTGCAGGATAAAATCAGACATGGAATTTGCCTCTTGGTTTAAGTAAGGAAACGCCGCCGCCCGCGACCAGACGACGACGTTTCCAGGGCCCCAAGTGGGGGCTCATAACGTCAGGCGTTAGTGAAACATCGCGCTGACGGATTCTTCGTTGCTGACGCGGCGAATGGCTTCCGCAATCAGGCCAGCAACGCTCAACTGGCGAATTTTTCCGCTGCGACGCGCGTGGTCGGCGAGCGGAATGGTGTCGGTCACGACAACCTCGTCCAGTACAGAGTTGGTAATGTTGTCGACCGCAGGGCCGGACAAGATCGGATGCGTGGCGTACGCGACAACGCGCGCAGCGCCGTGGTCTTTCAGGGCTTCACCGGCTTTACACAGCGTGCCGGCGGTGTCGATCATGTCATCGACGACCACGCAGGTGCGGCCTTCGATTTCACCAATGATGTGCATCACCTGGGCTTGGTTAGCCTGGGGGCGACGCTTGTCGATGATCGCCAGATCGGCGTTGAGCTGCTTGGCAATGGCACGGGCGCGTACCACGCCGCCAACGTCAGGAGAGACGACCACGAGATCGTCGTAGTTCTGACGCTCAATGTCGTCCAGCAGGATCGGTGAGCCGTATACGTTATCGACCGGAACGTCGAAGAAACCTTGGATTTGGTCAGCGTGCAGGTCCATGGTCATAACGCGGTCGACGCCTGCTTTCACCATCATGTCCGCCACGACTTTGGCGGAGATGGGAACACGGGCGGAGCGTACACGACGGTCCTGGCGGGCATAGCCAAAATAGGGAACCACTGCCGTAATACGGGTCGCTGAGGCGCGACGCAGAGCGTCGACCATCAGGATCAGTTCCATCAGGTTGTCGTTCGTCGGGGCACAGGTGGATTGCAGGATGAAGACATCCTTACCACGCACGTTCTCATTGATCTCGACCGCGATTTCGCCGTCGCTAAATTGACCCACCGTGGCGTTACCCATCCGGCTGTCTAAGCTCTCGGCAATCTTTTGAGCGAGTTCGGGATTGGCGTTCCCGGTGAAAACCATCAATTTTGACACGCGCAGCCACCTTTGCAGTGTTGGGGATCAGGGGAGAAAACGCAGATCAACATTAGCGTTGGCTGGGGTACCAGGATTCGAACCTGGGAATGCCGATACCAAAAACCGGTGCCTTACCACTTGGCGATACCCCAGCAATAACCTAATGCGATGACCGGGCGCTTTCAGCAGCCCAGAGCATCTTGTAGGGGAGAGGTGTTGAGTCCGCGCGCTACCCACGCTTGCCAGCGCCGATTAGCCAATTCAGCCACCGTTTGCGCTGCCTCTTTCGACTCGAAAGCGGCAAACAAACAGGCGCCTGTGCCCGTCAGTCGACTAGGTGCATGCTGCGCGAGCCAGTCAAGTGCTTCCGCGATGTGCGGGTAGCGTTTTTTGACGGTCGCCTCGCAGTCATTACGCCACTCGGCTACTCCCCCCTGCAGTGCGCGCGCCATAGTAATGGGGAGGCTGTCGCGTGTCAATTCCGAGTCTTGGAAGATCGCCGGGGTCGAGACGCTAATGCCGGGGTGAATGACCACGAACCATGGGGTGTCGAGAGTCACGGGCGTCAACTTTTCGCCGACGCCTTCTGCCCAGGCGCTGCGGCCCCGAACGAAAACCGGCACGTCGGCACCCAGCGCCAAACCGAGCTCGGCCAGGTGCGTATCGCCCAGTCCAAGCTGCCAGAGCCGGTCGAGCCCTTTGAGTGCGGTGGCGGCGTTGGAGCTGCCCCCACCCAAGCCGCCGCCCATTGGTAGGCGCTTCTCGATGGAAATCGTCGCGCCTAAGTGGGTGCCGCTGGCCTGCTGCAGTAAGGTGGCTGCCCGTACGATCAGGTTGTCATCGTGGGCCACTCCCGCTATCGGTGTGGTCAGTTCGATGATGCCATCTTGGCGCAGCGTGAAACTCAGGTAGTCGCATAGGTCGATGAATTGAAACAGCGTCTGCAGTTCGTGGTAGCCATCTGGGCGGCGCCCTACGATGTGCAGCATACGGTTCAGCTTGGCGGGAGCGGGTAGGGTAAGCGTTTGGGGTGTTGCGGACATGCCGTCTCTCTACTGCTAAGCGTATGAAAAGGGCTGGCGCTAGGCCAGCCCGAGAAGACTACTGTGACGCCTGCCACTGATTGACGACCAGGGTAATACGCACGTCGCCATAGTTCATCACTAGACGGCGCGGCAGCCACATGCCTTCTGCCTGCTCCCAGTCGCGGTAATCGATCTCCCAGCCATCCTGCTGCAAGAAGCTCGGAAAACCCAGCTCGTCGGTTTCTAGCTGGTAGCTGGCGTGATCGCCGGGCAGGCCGCGCACCCAGTCGGGCATGGCGCGCACCGGCAGCGACCAGCCAAGCTGCTCTTCCATCAAGGCTTCTGGCGTTTCGGCTTCGAAACGGCCTTCGCTGGTGGTCAGCGAGAAGCGGCCTTCACGGCCTTCCAGTACGCTACGGCCACCGCCGAAGGGACCGCTGATCAGCATGCGGAAATAGTAGGGTGTTTGGTTCCAGTCCAGGTTGGCGCTGGTGTTCTCCTGGGGGGTACGCAGTCCCGCTTTACCTACCAGGGTCCAGGTGTCGAACGCTTCGACCTCGGCCTGCTGGCGTTCCCATTGCCCTGCTTGGCGGCCGCTCTCATCGACCGGCGATTGGCTGGCACAGCCTGCCAGGGTGGCGATGGCCAGAGCCGCTACCCATAAGCGTGCAGCGCGGTAGCAAGAGGGCGTGCTAGAGGGGGCGCGGTGCAAAAAAGAGGTCAACATAACTGGCTCCATGTCATTGCTATTTACAAAGGTGGCTGTCGATTAAGAGAGCGCGCGGGCGCTAGTGCGCCCGCCAAGCGTAAGCCTTAGGGCGCGCGTACGGGCCTAAGTTCAGGATGGCGTTCTAGCAAATCATCGATTTGCGGGTGATACGCCGCGCGCTGAAGAATTCGCTCGATGAGCTCTCGCGCTTCATCGCTACGTCCCAGCGAGTGCAGAACCTCGGCGAGGTGCGCGGCAATTTCTTGGTCGGGCATTTGGGCGTAGGCACTCTCCAGCCACGCGAGTGCGTCATTGGGCTGGCCAAGTCGGAAGTATACCCACCCCATACTATCGAGTACTGCGGGGTTATTAGGGTCGGCCTCGTAGGCGCGCTCGATCAGGTCGCGGGCCTCCTCTAGCCTGCCAGCAATATTGAGATCGGCCAGAGTGTAGCCCAGCGCGTTCAGCGCATCGGCATTGTTGGGCTCGGTGCGCAGGATCTGACGTAAATCCTGCTCCATGCCGGCCAAATCACCTCTCTCCCAGGCGCGCATGGCACGCATGTAAAGAAGGCTGGTGTCATCCGGCGTGCGGGTGAGTTCACGATTCAGTAACGCCGTGGCGTCCTCTTGACGTGAGAGCTCGTCGAGCAGCTGTACTTCTAGCCGTACCAAGTCGCCAAAGTAAGCATCGTGGCGCATACGCTCGATGCGCAGAAAGGCGCGGGCGTCCAGCAGGCGGTCGTCGTCGATCAGCATGTTGGCCGCTGCGGCTCTGGCGGGAAGAAACTCGTTGCCCTCCTGCACTTGTCGATAGTAAAGAAGGGCATTGTCGACTTCATCTTGAGACTGCGCAATGGCACCCATCAGGAAGTAGACGAGGTTTGGGACGTTCTCTTGACCAATCAATGGTTGCAGCAGCCGATAGGCGGGCTCGCTGTGTCCCTCTTCTAAATAAAGCTGTGCGAGAGCAATACGTAGTTCCTGGTTGCCGCCATGACTATCGAGAAGCGCGTTGGTTTGCTCCTCGGCGGCGGTAATGTTGTTGAGCCGGATTTCTGCCTGAGCCAGCATGAGGATGAATCGCACGTCGTCCGGGGCAAGGTTCAAGCCCTGCTGGGCGGCTCGCTGTGCGCCACGGTGGTCGCCGGTTTCAAGTGCTAGACGGGCTTTGGCAAGCCATAGCGCGGATGACTCGGGGGCTTGTTGCTCCACCTCGTTCAAGTAGCGCTGCGCCGTTTGCGTTTCTCCTAGGGCGGCTTCGATCAAGGCGGTACCTAGCAGCACATCGCTATGAAACTCGCGCTGGGCGGCGTCGGGCTCGCCGAGGTAGCGTCGTAACTGCTGGGCTAGCAGGCGTAGCGGTGCCTCTTCCGCTACAGCGATTTCGGCAAAGGTGGCGATCTCACCGTTACCGCCAGCCCTGGCGATGGCGAGTCGTTGCTCAAGGCTGTCGAGCCAATCGCCACGCTGAAGCGACAGCGACGCTAACAGGCGGTTGGGCGTCTCTGCTTGTGGATCGAGCTCACGCCAGCGAAGCGCGGCGCTTTCCATCAACGCCGCGTCGTTACCAAACCGAGCAGCAAACGTGGCGCGTTCGGCAAGCCCCGGCGAGGTATAGCGCTGCGCGGCGTCGAGATAGCCTTGCCCAGCATAGCGGTAGTCGCCTCGCTGCCCGGCCAGCTCGGCGGCCAGCAGGGTGCTCAAGCCTGCGGCATCCAAGCCGCGTGTGATGGGGGGCGCCGATGCCATGGGATCATCGACACGAGATGGCGCGTCGTTACCCAGCAGCGAGGGCGAGAGCTGACAGCCGCTCAACATCAGCATGGCGGCCAGGGGGTACAGTGGAAAACCCGAAAACGAAAGGGGAATACCCAGAAGTGTTGCGCGATGGGGCATGCGTATCTCGATCAAGTGGCCGAGTGTTCAGCATAGCGGCTTGGCTGCCTGCGGCAAAGTGGTGTGCGCCAGAAGATGCTCGGCTGTGATAGAATGACTCTCCTTGAAAAAGAGCCGAGTCAGCGCAATTCACTTACAAAGCTGCTCTCTTAGACTTGTATCAGCAAGCCAAGAAACAATGACCGACAGTGACGTGACGACCGATCCACTAGCGAAGACGCATAACCCATGACGCTTCTTGCCCTGGGAATCAATCATCGTACTGCTACCGTCGCGGTGCGCGAGCAGGTGGCTTTTACGCCAACGCAGCTAGAAAGCGCGCTGGCCGAGCTGCGCAGCCTGCCTCACATCAGCGAAGCAGCGGTACTTTCGACGTGTAATCGCACGGAGCTTTACTGTGTGACGGATGCCGCCGGTGAGCAAACCGTATTGGACTGGCTGGGCCGTTTTCATAATTTGCGTGTGGAAGAGCTTACCCGCTGTGCCTACCACTACCACGATAACGATGCCGCGCGTCACTTGATGCGCGTGGCCGTTGGGCTGGACTCCATGGTGTTGGGCGAGCCACAGATTCTGGGTCAGTTGAAAGAGGCTTACCAGCAGGCGCGCCAGGCCAAGGGGCTGGGTGGCGAGCTGGAGCGGCTTTTTCAGCACACCTTTGCCGTGGCCAAACAGGTACGCACCGAAACCGGAATCGGCAAGAACCCGGTGTCGGTGGCCTATGCCGCCGTTAGCATGGCCAGCCGCATTTTCGATGATTTCAGTCGCGCCAATGCGCTATTGATAGGTGCGGGGGAGACCATCGAACTAGTGGCTCGCCACCTGCACGAGGCGGGGGTACGTCAGCTCACCGTTGCCAACCGTACCCGTGAACGTGCCGAACGGGTCTCCTCTTCGCTCGGAGGCACGGCGATTACCCTGCCGGAAATTCCCGACGCCTTGGAGCGTGCCGATATCGTCATCTCGTCCACCGCCTCGCCGCTGCCGATTCTGGGTAAGGGCATGGTCGAGCGGGCGCTGAAGAAGCGCCGCCATCGCCCGGTCTTCATGGTAGACATCGCCGTGCCCCGGGATATCGAGCCGGAAGTGGGGGAGCTGGCGGACGTGTTCCTGTATACCGTCGATGACCTGGAAGAGGTGATCGAGGAGAACCGGCGTCATCGCCAGGTTGCGGCCGACCAAGCCGAGTCGCTGATCGAACACGGCGTGGGGAGCTGGCAGCAGGAGCGGCGGGTACGCAATGGGGGCGAAGTGATTCGCGATTTTCGGCGTCACGGTGAATCGCTGCGCGACCAAGCCCGCGACCAGGCGTTGGAGCGTCTGGCCAAAGGCGAAGACCCCGCCAAAGTGGTCGAGCGTTTGGCGCACCAGCTCGCTAACCGGTTCATGCATCAGCCGACGCTGACCATTCGCGAAGCGGCTGCCCAGGAAAACCACGATTTGCTCAGCGCCGCGCCGCGCCTGCTGCTACCACCGAAGCCCGCCTTCGAGCAGCCTGCGCCCTCGGCAAAACGCCAGAAGGATGATACGCCCGCATGAAAGAGACTTTGCGCCAACGTTTAGACAGCTTTTCCGACCGGTTCGAAGAGCTGGCCATGCTGCTGTCGGATCCTGAGGTGATCAACAATCAACAGCGCTTTCGCGACTACTCCCGTGAGTACGCCGAACTCGAAGAGCTGGTCGCCGCGTGGAAGCGTTATCTCGACGTGGAACAGAGCATTGCCGACGCCGAGCAGCTCAGCCGCGACAGCGACCCCGACATGCGCGAGCTGGCCGAGATGGAGATCATCGAAGGCCGCGAGCAGTTGGAAACGCTCGACGTGGAGCTCAAGCGCCTGCTGATCCCGAAAGATCCCGACGATGGGCGCGGCGTCTTTTTGGAAGTGCGTGCAGGTACTGGCGGGGACGAAGCCGCTATTTTTGCGGGCGATCTGTTTCGCATGTACTCCCGCTATGCGGAAAAGCGTGGCTGGCGTGTCGAAGTCGTCAGTGCCAGCCACGGCGAGCAGGGCGGTTATAAAGAAGTCATCTCCCGGGTGAAGGGTGAAGGCGTCTACGCGCGGCTCAAGTTCGAGTCGGGCGCTCACCGGGTGCAGCGCGTACCGGCAACCGAATCGCAGGGGCGTATCCACACGTCAGCGTGCACCGTCGCGGTGATGCCCGAGGTGGACGAGGTGGGGGATATCGATATCAATCCGGCCGATTTGCGGGTTGATACCTACCGCTCCAGCGGTGCCGGTGGTCAGCACGTCAATACCACCGACTCCGCGATCCGTATTACCCACCTGCCCACCGGCGTGGTGGTGGAGTGCCAGGAAGAGCGTAGCCAGCACAAGAACCGTGCCAAAGCGATGTCGCTGCTGGCCGCCAAGCTCAAACGCAACGCCGTGGATTCACAGCGCCAGGAGCAGGCCGATGCTCGCCGCTCGTTGGTAGGGTCGGGGGATCGCAGCGAGCGAATCCGGACGTACAACTTCCCCCAAGGGCGCATTACCGACCACCGGATCAACCTGACGCTCTACAAGCTGACCGAAGTAGTGAGCGGCGAGCAATTGGACGACGTCATCGAGCCTCTGATTCACGAGTACCAAGCAGAACAGCTCTCGGCGCTGCAGGACGCTTGATGACGTTCGACGCCCTTCTGAAGAGCGCTGCCCAGCGGTTGCAGCGCGCCGGTTCGCCATCGCCACGGATCGATGCTGAGGTGTTGATGGCATTCGCTGCAAGCCGCAGCCGCACGTGGCTATACACTTGGGGCGATAGCGAATGCCCCACCTGGGAGCATGCTCGCTTTGACGCCTTGGTCGCCGCGCGTGCTCAGGGACAGCCGGTGGCTTACTTGACCGGAGAGCGCGAGTTTTGGGGCCTGCCGCTAGCCACCTCGCCCTCTACGCTGATCCCCCGTCCCGATACCGAAACGCTAGTGGACGTCGTGCTGGCGCGTGCCAAAGCGCCCAGCGGCAGGCTGCTCGATTTGGGGACGGGCACCGGGGCTATCGCGCTGGCCTTTGCCAGTGAGCGGCCGATGTGGCAAGTCATTGGGGTCGATGTTCGGCCGGAGGCAGTGTCGCTTGCCACTCACAATGCTCAGACACTGCACATCGCTAACGCAACTTTTTTGCTGAGCGACTGGTTTGCTTCGCTGGGAGTGCCGCCTGACGGCGATGCATTCGATATCATCGTGAGTAACCCGCCTTACATCGCCGCCGACGACCCGCATTTGTCCGAGGGTGACGTGCGCTTCGAGCCCCGTTCGGCGCTGGTGGCCGAGGGGGATGGCATGGCGGACTTGATGCATCTGATCATCGCTGCCCAAGCGTTTCTTTCTCCCAGCGGCTGGCTGGCGCTAGAGCACGGTTACCAGCAGGCTGCCTGCGTTCGCCAAGCATTGATGCAGGCGGGCTATCAAAACGTTGAAAGCGTACAAGACATCGGCGGCCATGAACGGGTTACCCTGGGGCATCTCGAATAACTGCCTGATTCATCAGTATTGGATCCTGCCATGAAACCAAAAAATAGAACGCTGGACCGTATCGACCTGAAGATTCTGCGCTGTCTGCAGGAAAACGCACGTATCTCCTATGTAGACCTTGCTTCGGAAGTTGGGTTATCCACAACCCCTTGTTTGGAGCGTGTCAAACGCCTGGAGCGAGCGGGCATCATCCGCGGCTACCAAGCCATTCTCGATCCCCGGGCGCTCAAGGCGAATTTGCTGGTGTTCGTCGAAATTAGTCTGGAAACCCAATCGCCGACGGTGTTCGACGAGTTCCGCCGAGCGGTCGAGAAGCTGCCGCAGATTCAGGAGTGTCACTTGGTCTCTGGGCAGTTCGACTATATTTTGAAGTGCCGCATTCCCGAAATGGCCGCGTATCGTCAGCTATTGGGCGATGTAGTGCTGACCCTTCCCGGCGTGAAAGAGTCGAAAAGCTACGTGGTGATGGAAGAGGTAAAGGAGAGCTTTAGCCTGCACATCCCCGATATCGAGGAGTTTGAGGATAAGTAACGCGATGATGGACGATCAGGCGCTGCTGCGCTATAGCCGCCAAATCATGCTGCCCGAGGTCGATATTGGCGGCCAGGAGCGCCTGAGTGCTGCTCATGCCCTGATCATTGGTGCCGGCGGGCTCGGCTCGCCGGTAGCGCTCTATCTGGCGGCGGCGGGCGTTGGCAGGATCACCATCGTCGATGCGGATCAGGTGGAGTTGACAAATTTACAGCGTCAAATTGCCCACCAGCAAGCCAGTCTGGGGGTCAACAAAGCGCGCTCAGCGAAGGAGCGTATGCAGGCGCTCAACCCGGAGTGCCATGTCGTGGCGATCGAGCAACATGCCGAAGGCGAGGCGCTCATGGACTTGGTGGCCTCGGCCGACGTAGTGCTGGACTGCACCGATCGATTCTCCAGTCGCTATGCCATCAATGCCGCCTCTCAGCGGGCGGGCGTGCCGCTGATTTCCGGTGCAGCGATTCGCTTTTCGGGCCAGTTGGCGGTGTTTGATCCCCGTGATGATGCCTGCCCCTGCTATGCCTGCCTCTACCCGCCAGGCGATAGTGACGACGAAACGTTGAGCTGTGCGGAGAGCGGGGTCATGGCCCCGCTGGTGGGGCTGATCGGCTGTTTCCAGGCGGTCGAAGCGTTCAAACTGATCAGTGGCGCGGGCAGGTCACATCAGGGCTTGTCCACCTTCGATGGCTTGAGCGGCCAGTGGCGCCATTTCCAAGTGCCGAGAGATCCTGCCTGCCCAGTGTGTAGCGCCCGCGCATAAAAGAACGCCCGCAGGGAGGCGGGCGTGACGTCACGGTCTTCACGTCAAAGGAACGAACTCAGTAGGGCGGTACGGCCGCCCTCTTAGCCAGTCATTCGCTTAATGACGAATCAGGTAGTCGAAGGCACCCAAGGACGCTTTGGCGCCTTCACCCATGGCAATGATGATCTGCTTGTAAGGCACAGTGGTCACATCGCCTGCGGCGAACACGCCGGGCACCGAGGTCATGCCGTGGGCATCGACGATGATCTCGCCACGCGGGGACATTTCGATGGGCGAGCCTTTCAACCACTCGGTGTTGGGCACCAAGCCGATTTGTACGAAAATGCCTTCCAGTGCGATGCTCTTCACTTCATCGGTATTGCGGTCTTTGTAAGTCAGGCCGTTGACACGGCTGCCGTCGCCAGTGACCTCGGTGGTCTGAGCGTTCAGCACGATGTCGACGTTGGGCAGGCTCTTCAGCTTCTTCTGCAAGACGGCATCGGCGCGCATTTCGCCCATGAACTCCACCAGCGTCACGTGACCGACGATGCCGGCCAGGTCGATCGCGGCTTCGACGCCCGAGTTACCGCCCCCGATGACCGCCACTCGCTTTCCTTTGAACAGCGGGCCGTCACAGTGGGGGCAGTAGGCAACGCCTTTGTTGCGGTACTCCTGTTCGCCAGGCACGTTCATTTCGCGCCAGCGGGCGCCGGTCGCCAGTACCAGGGTCTTGCTCTTCAGCTTCGCGCCAGATTCGAAGGTGACCTCGTGCAGGCCGCCATCGGCCTCCGCTGCTTTGAACGATGTAGCGCGCTGCAGATTCATGACGTCGACGTCGTACTCTTTGACGTGCTCTTCGAGCGCGCTGACCAGCTTGGGACCTTCGGTATGGGTGACGGAGATGAAGTTCTCGATGCCCATGGTATCGGCGACTTGACCGCCGAAGCGCTCAGCGGCAACGCCGGTGTTGATGCCTTTACGGGCGGAGTAGATCGCTGCCGACGCACCTGCTGGGCCGCCGCCGATGACGAGCGTATCGAACGCAGCTTTTTCGCTCAGCTTCTTCGCTTCGCGTTCTGCAGCGCCGGTATCGACCTTGGCGAGAATCTGTTCGAGGGTCATGCGTCCCTGGTCAAACGGCTTGCCGTTCAAGTAGATGCTGGGCACGGACATGATTTCGCGCGATTCGACTTCATCCTGGAACAGCGCACCGTCGATGGCGACGTGGCGCACCTTCGGATTAAAGATTGCCATCAGGTTCAGTGCCTGGACCACATCTGGGCAGTTCTGGCAGGAGAGCGAGTAGTAGGTCTCGAACAGCATTTCGCCGTCGAGATCCTTGATTTGGTCCAGCAGCGCTTGAGAGGTCTTCGGTGGGTGGCCACCCACTTGCAACAGCGCCAGTACCAGCGAAGTGAACTCGTGGCCCATGGGGATGCCAGCAAAGACCACGCCGGTCTCTTCTCCGGGGCGGTTGATGGCAAACGACGGGGTACGGCTGTCTTGCCCGTCGGTGTGCAGAGTAATCTTATCGGTGAGGCTGCTGATATCTTCCAGCAGACCCAGTAATTCACGTGACTTGGCACCGTCATCGAGGGACGCAACGATCTCGAACGGTTGAGTCACTTTTTCCAGGTAAGCTTTCAACTGATTTTTTAAATTGGCGTCCAGCATGACAGTGGCTTCCTCGCAGTCAGCAGTAAGTCGTTCTCGACCTAAAACGCTCGCTGCCGAGTCAGTCGGGCAGCCAATGGCGCTAGGGAAAACAGGGATGCGGTGATACGGGTGCTTAAACGGAACACCCGGGCCAAGTGCCCGGGTGTCATGCTGCCGGTAGGGCAGCGGTAGGCGAGTTAGATTTTGCCTACGAGATCCAGAGACGGGGCAAGTGTCTCTTCGCCTTCTTTCCATTTGGCCGGGCACACTTCGTTCGGGTTTTCACGAACGTATTGAGCTGCCTTCACTTTACGCAGCAGCTCTTCGGCGTTACGGCCAATGTTGCCAGCGTTGATTTCGACGATCTGGATTTTGCCATCGGGGTCAACGACGAAGGTGCCGCGCTCAGCCAGACCCGCTTCTTCGATGAGTACTTCGAAGTTGCGAGAAATTTGCAGGGTCGGGTCAGCGATCATCGGGTACTGAAGCTTGCCGATGGTTTCAGAGCTGTCGTGCCATGCTTTGTGGGTAAAGTGGGTGTCGGTAGATACGCTGTAGATTTCGACGCCCAGCTTCTTGAAGGCTTCGTAGTTGTCGGCCAGATCGCCAAGCTCGGTCGGGCAGACGAAGGTGAAGTCAGCCGGATAGAAGAAGAAAATGGACCACTGACCTTTCAGGTCCGCTTCAGTAACATCGATAAATTCGCCGTTCAGGTAGGCGGTGGCTTTAAACGGTTTTACTTCAGTGTTGATCAAAGACATTTAGAACGTCTCCATAAAGGGTGAATGGCAGTAAAAAAAGTTGTTGCTAATGGTAGCGGGCTACGACTAATAGCTAAAATTGGAAAAATGAATCTTTCCAATAGAAGTGGGCTATTGAACGATTTGGCTACCCTTCGCGACACTTGTTGTGGGGGCAGTGGGCGCTTAATACAAGAATTTTTCGGTGGCTCTTGCGGTAGGCGGCACTGCACCGCAAAATTCGCACGGTTGCGAGAATCGCCTAAGCTGTTTTCAACTGCGTTGAGTCGGCGTACAGCGCCTTCATTCAAAGAGCAGTCGGTTGCCGACCGTGGGCTGTGGTGACGTGAATTTTACATTTTAGGAGCAGGTAGATGGGGAACATCCAAAAACTTTCAGCGGCCGTTACGGCCATCTCTTTTGCCGTAGCGGCTGCCGCTGCCCACGCTGAGGAAGTGCGGGTATATAACTGGTCTGACTATATCGCCCCGGAAACGCTGGAGAAGTTCACCGAGCGTACCGGTATCGAAGTGACGTACGATGTGTACGACAGTAACGAAATTCTCGACGCAGCGCTCTTGTCGGGCCGTTCTGGCTACGACGTGGTGGTGCCGTCAACGTACTACTTTACCCGCCAACTCAAAGCGGGCGTTTTCCAGCCGCTGAACCATGAGCTGCTGCCGAACCTGGACAACCTCGACCCGGAGCTGATGGCCAATCTCGAAACCATCGACCCAGACAGCGAATACTCCGTTCCTTACATGTGGGGCACCAACGGCATCGGTTATAACGTCGAGCGAGTGACCGACATTCTCGGTGACGACGCTCCGTTGGATAGCTGGGCACTGCTGTTCGATCCAGAGATTACCACTAAGCTGAGCGAAGCGGGCTGTGGCCTATCGATGATGGATTCGGGCGATGAAATGCTATCGCCTGCCATGGTGTACCTTGGCTTGGATCCGCTGAACGAGACCGTCGAAGATATCGAAGCGGCTGGTGAGCTGATTGCCAACGTTCGCGACAACATCACTTACTTCCACTCCTCGCGCTACGTCTCTGACCTCGCTAATGGCGACATTTGTGTGGCGGCGGGTTACTCCGGCGATATCTTCCAGGCCGCTGCGCGTGCCGAAGAGGCGGGTCGTGATTTCACCATTGGCTATAGCATCCCGAAAGAGGGCGCTGCGCTTTGGTTCGACATGATGGCGGTGCCGGCCGATGCGCCGAATCCTGAGAATGCCCACGCGTTCATCAATTTCATTCTCGACCCGGAAATCGCTGCCGAGATCAGCGAGTACGTGCGTTACGCCAACCCCAACTTGGCTGCTAACGAGTATCTCTCTGATGAGCTGATCAACGACCCGGCCATTTACCCTGAGACCGACGTAATGAAGAACCTTTACGTCCAAGTCGAAAAACCCCAGGAGCTGCTGCGTGCTCGAACGCGCACCTGGAACCGCGTCAAATCTGGACGTTAATGCCAATCATCGTCTGACGGCGAGCCGGGCAGCTGCCCGGCTCGCTGTTTGTCTTTTATCGCCCGGTCTTTCGGGCCTTTTGATGGGAGTGGCGAATGGTCACTACGCCCCTGTCGAACGACGTTCCCTCTGCTTCGTCTGCCGTACCTCCTCAGGCTCGCGCCCAGGGTAAGACGCCTCGTTTTGCCGAGGATATCGTTTTAGAGGTCAAGCGTTTGAGCAAGCGGTTCGATGATGCGCTTGCCGTAGATGACGTGAATTTGCAGGTTAAGCGCGGCGAAATTTTTGCCTTGCTCGGCGGTTCTGGCTCGGGTAAGTCGACGCTACTGCGCATGCTGGCGGGGTTCGAGACGCCCAGCGAGGGGCGCATTTTGCTGAGTGGCGAGAACATCACCGAGATGCCACCACATAAACGGCCCATCAACATGATGTTCCAGTCGTATGCGCTGTTTCCGCACATGACTGTGGCCCAAAACATTGCTTTTGGTTTGAAGCAGGACAAGTTGCCGAAAGCCGACATCGAGACGCGCGTGGCTCAGATGCTCAAACTGGTGCACATGGAGCGTTTCGCCAAGCGCAAGCCCCATCAGCTCTCAGGCGGTCAGCGTCAGCGGGTGGCCTTGGCACGCTCGCTCGCCAAGCGACCCAAGCTTCTGCTGCTCGATGAGCCCATGGGCGCGTTGGACAAAAAGCTGCGCACCGAAATGCAGCTGGAGGTGGTCGAGATCATCGAGCAGGTCGGCGTCACCTGCATCATGGTGACCCACGACCAGGAAGAAGCCATGACCATGGCCGACCGCGTGGCGATCATGGCCGACGGCTGGATCGAGCAGGTGGGCTCACCGGTGGATATCTACGAAAGCCCCGCGAGCAGAATGGTGGCTGAATTCGTTGGCACGGTGAATCTGTTCGAAGGGGAGATCATCGAAGACGCCGCCGATCACTGCCGCATCGAATCACCCGCGCTTTCTCGGCCAATCTATATCGACCACGGTATTACGACCCAAGCGGTCGATCGCCGGGTGTGGGCGGCGCTGCGCCCTGAGAAAATCTGGCTCACCCGCGAACAGCCAACGTGTGAGTACAACTGGGAAGCGGGCAAAGTGGACGATATCGCTTATTTGGGTGGTTACTCGCTCTACTACGTGCGCACCACCTCCGGGCAGATGATCAAGGTCAGCATGGCCAATACCGAGCGTCGCGGCGACCGCCCTACCTGGGAGGATAGCGTGTACGTTTACTGGGAAGACCACAGCGCTATCGTGCTGAACCGCTAATGCCCAGGTGGATGAGAGGAGATTGCCTATTATGACGCCATCTCGCGTTTCAGGCGTGATCAAGCGGATGCAGCTAGGCCGTCGCGCCGTGATTGCACTTCCGCTGGTGTGGCTGACGCTGTTTTTCCTGCTCCCGTTCGCGCTGGTGCTGAAAATCAGCTTATCCGAATCGGCCATCGCCATTCCGCCCTATGGGCCGCTGGTGGAGTATGCCGACCAAACGCTCAACATTTTTCTGAATTTAGGCAACTATCTGTTTCTGTTGTCCGATTCGCTCTATGTGGCCGCCTACTGGGGGTCGATCAAAACCGCGTTCATTGCCACGGCGGTGTGTTTGCTGATTGGCTACCCGATGGCGTATGCCATGGCGCGTGCGCCAGGGCGCTGGCAGCTGGTTCTGCTGCTGTTGGTGATGCTGCCGTCGTGGACGTCGTTTCTGATTCGGGTTTACGCTTGGATGGGCATTCTCAGCAATAGCGGGTTGATCAATAACCTGCTGATGGGGCTTGGTCTCATCGATGCCCCGCTGCGGATGATGAACACGCAATTCTCGGTGATCGTAGGCATCGTCTACGCTTACCTGCCGTTCATGGTGCTGCCGCTGTACGCCCACCTGACGCGTTTGGATAATTCGCTGCTGGAAGCGGCATCGGACCTTGGGTCACGTAAATTCAACACCTTCTTGAAGGTCACGCTGCCGCTCTCGATGGGGGGCATCATTGCGGGCTCGATGCTGGTGTTCATCCCAGCGGTCGGTGAATTCGTGATTCCCGAACTGCTGGGCGGCCCCGATACGTTGATGATTGGTAAGGTGTTGTGGGAAGAGTTCTTCCTCAATCGGGATTGGCCCGTGGCCTCGGCGCTCGCCATGGTCATGCTGCTGCTATTGCTCGTCCCTATCGTGTGGTTCCACCGCTACCAGTCACGGGAGCTTGAAGAATGATCAGATCGCATCGGCGCCCAAGTTTTACCACCGTGATGCTGGTGCTGGGGCTGCTGTTTTTGTACCTACCCATGGTCGTTCTGGTGGTGTATTCGTTCAACGAATCACGCCTGGTGACGGTGTGGGCCGGGTTCTCCACCCAGTGGTACGGTGAGCTATTCCGCGACCAGCAGATTTTGTCGGCGGTGTGGACCAGTTTGAAAATTGCCTTCTTTGCCGCCAGCATGGCGGTGTGCCTGGGAACGGTAGCGGCCTTCGTCATGACCCGCTACGGACATTTTCGAGGTAAAACGGCACTCTCGAGCATGGTGACTGCGCCGCTGGTGATGCCGGAAGTCATCACCGGTCTGTCGCTGCTGCTGCTGTTCGTGCAAATGGCGCAGCTAATAGGTTGGCCTGCTGACCGTGGCATGGCGACCATTTGGATCGCCCACACTACGTTTTGTAGTGCCTACGTGGCGGTGGTGGTCGCCGCTCGCCTGCGGGAAGTGGACCGCTCCATCGAGGAAGCGGCGATGGATTTGGGCTCGCCCCCGGTCAAGACGTTCTTCTTCGTGACGCTCCCGGTGATCTCCCCGGCGCTTGCCGCTGGCTGGTTGCTGGCGTTTACCCTCTCGCTGGATGACTTGGTCATTGCCAGCTTTGTGTCGGGCCCGGGTGCGAACACGCTGCCGATGGTGGTGTTCTCATCGGTACGGATGGGCGTGTCGCCGAAGATCAACGCGTTGGCGACGTTGATCATTTTGACGGTGTCGTTGGCGACGCTGCTGGCGTGGTATTTCATGCGCCGCAGCGAGGCCAAGCGTCAGGCGGCCATGCAGCAGGCCGAAGGGGCTTGAATAGAGTTCGAGCGCCGCTAGAGCACGTCGTCATCACGGCCGGTGATGACGGCTTCTAGCTCGCCGGTCATCGGCGAAACGATGGCTTGAAGTTGGATGGGCGCACAGCACTGATGACAATCTTCCCAGGTATCATGGCTGCCCTGTGAGATGTCGATCACGAAGGTGAGCGGGGTGTCACAATAAGGGCAGTGAAAATCGTGATGGATCAACGCGTCGTCTTGCATGGTGTTTGCCCTTTTTAACGTTACACTGGCTGAAGCATGGACATGATGACTCAGTGTAGCAGTGCGCTTTACAGGCAGGCGCCTGCTGCGCGAATCAGGTAGGATATCAGCGGGTTTTCCCGAATCACCTAGCGAGATGAGAGCGATGATGAAACGATACATGGCAGTTGCGGCCCTAGCGGCCTTCCCAATGGTCGCCCAGGCAGATACACCGAATTTGACGCCCGGCGAGTGGGAGTTCGTCAGCGTAACTAGCGTCAGTGGCGATATGCAGATTCCCGATCAAACCGAAACCGAGCGTCAGTGCATTACCCAGGCAGAACTGGAAGGCGCTGAGTTCGGTTTCATCGAAGAGGAAGAGGGCTGCGAGCTGCTGGACCAAGAGATGAATGCCGATGGCCTCTCCTACAGCATGGTATGCCGCGCAGAGGGTGGCGAAGCCACCATCGATGGCGAAATGCGCTTCATGGGTGAGCAGATCGAAGGCACCGTGGATATTCTGACGCAGTCGCCCATGGGCGAACTGACCATGAACACGACGATCGAAGGCGAGCGTATCGGTAACTGCGAATAAGCACTCCCGTTACGATAGCCTAAACCACCAAGGGCGCCCACTGGGCGCCCTTGGTGTCTCTACTGCCCGTCGATTCATCGCTCTGGCGTTTCCAGCGGCGTGTGTGGCGCCGTCGGGGCATTGGCGATCTCCTCTTCGAGCTGACGCTTGACCGCCCCAGGCGAGCCGGAGTAGCGGGCCAGCAGGTCGTAGGCCACCGGCACGACGAACAGCGTAAAGAGGGTGGCAGCCCCGACGCCTGCCATGATGACCGTGCCGATCACTAGGCGTGACTCGGCCCCCGGGCCGCTGGAGATGATCAGCGGAATGGCACCGGCCATGGTGGTGACGGCGGTCATCAATATGGGCCGCAAACGCGTCACCGAGGCTTCGATCAGCGCCGAGCGAAACCCCTGGCCCTCATCGCGCAGTTGGTTGGCGAACTCGACGATCAAGATACCGTTCTTGGCCGCCAAACCGATCAGCAGTACTAGGCCGACTTGGCTATAAATATTCAGCGACTGGCCGCTGAGTAGCAGCGCGAGCAGCGCACCGCTCATGGCGAGTGGCACCGTCAGCATGATGACGAAGGGGTGAATCAGGCTCTCGAATTGAGCCGCCAGCACCAGGAAGACCACCACCGCGCCGAGGATCAGCAGAAACGTCGTTGCGCCGCTGGCCTGCTGGAAATCCCGGGAAGGCCCGGCCACGTTGGTTTGTACCTCTTCCGGTAGAAGCGTATCCGCGGCGTCTTGGAGGTAGGCCAGCGCTTCGCCAAGGGGATAGCCGTCAGCGAGGTTTGCTTCGATCGTGATGGCGCGTACCCGGTCAAATCGGTTCAGCGTGCTAGCCCCGGCAAAATCGGACAGTGTCACGAGACTGGCCAGCGGGATCAGTTCGCCCGTGCGCGCCGAGCGCACCTGAATGTTATCCAGCGCTCGCGGGCTGTTTTGGCGGCTGCGGTCGCCTTCCACGATGACGTCGTACTCTTCACCGTCATCTACATAGCGCGTCACGTTACGCCCACCTAGCAGGACTTCTAGTGTGCGGCCTATTTCGGTCACCGTAACGCCCAACGATGCGGCGCGTTCGTAATTGATATCCACCCTTAGCTGGGGCTGGGTTTCGTCGTAGTTGCTCTCGATGGCGGTCAGGCGCGGGTTGTTTTCCCGTACGTGGTTGATCAACCGATCACGCCAGCGGGCAAGATCTTCATAGGTGCCGCCGCCCAAGACGAACTGAACGGGCTTTTGTGTACGCTGGCCAAAGCCTTGGCGCATCACCGGAAAGGCTTGGACGCCAGGCAGCGAGCCAAGCTGTTGGCGCACGTCAGCCATGATCTCCCAGGCACTGCGGCGGCTGCCCCAGTCAGCCATATTGACGATGATGAACCCACTGTTAAAGTTTTCGATATTGCCGAATCCACGCGGGGCGCGCACGACCACGCGTTCCAGCTCGCCGCTCTCTACGAAGGGGGTTAGCCGCGCCTCGATTTCGTCCATGTAGTCCATCATGTAGTCGAATGTGGCGCCTTCGGGCCCATTCACCAGCACGATGAAGTTACCGCGATCCTCCTGGGGGGTGTACTCGTTGGGCAGCGCCGATGCGAGCCACGCCGTACCCGTGATCAGTAAAGCAAACAGCGCCACCACCAGCCATTTGGCTGCCAATACGGTTTCAAGAGCGCATTGATAGCGGCGCTTAGTGCCGTCCAGCAACCACTGTACGCCTTGGCCAATACGACTGTCGTGCATGCCGGGCTTGAGAATCTTGGAGGCCATCATCGGCGTTAGCGTCAGCGCGAGTAGGGTAGAGACGATCACCGCCGCCGCCATGGTCAGGGCAAATTCCGAGAACAGTCGGCCGATGTCGCCTTGCAGCATGCTCAGTGGTACAAAGACGGCGACCAGCACCAGGGTGGTGGCGATCACTGCAAAGGCGATTTGTCGCGTGCCACGAAAAGCGGCCACTAGCGGGGTTTCGCCATAGTCATGCATGCGTCGATTGATGTTCTCGAGTACCACGATGGCGTCGTCCACGATCAGCCCGATGGCCAGCACCAGGGCAAGCAGGGTGAGCAGGTTGATGGAGAAGTTCATTGCCGCCAGCGCCGTGAACGCGCCAATCACGGCAATCGGTACCGTGACGGCGGGGACCAGGGTCGTACGTAGATTGCCTAGGAACAGAAAAATCACGATGACGACAAGGCCCATGGCAATAAAGAGCGTCATGACGACCTGCTCGATGGCACCAGAGACAAACACTGAGGCATCGTAATTGAGGGCAAGCGACATGCCCGCGGGCAGCGTGCCCTGCAGCCGCTCCAGCTCCTGTTGCACCGCCTCAGACAGCTCGATCACGTTGGCGGTGGACTGCATGATCATCCCCAGCCCCACCATGGGCACACCGTTGGCTCGGAACACCGAGCGATCTTCTACTGACCCGACTTCCACGCGGGCGACATCGGCAAGACGTACCAAATAACCGTTGTTGCTTTGAGTGAGCGCTAGGCGCTGAAAATCATCGGCGGTGGCGAAGCTGCGCGGCAGACGGACGATGAACTGACGGTCATCGGACTCGATCGAGCCAGCGGGTAGCTCGACGTTCTCGGCGCGTAATGCGTCTTCTACATCGCCCACGGTTAGGCCGCGAGCCGCCAGTGCGTTACGGTCGAGCCACACGCGCATGGCGTAATCTTGGCCGCCGCCGACACGCACGCGGGCAACGCCGGGTTGCACCGACAGGCTATCAACGAGAAAGCGGTTGGCGTAGTCGGTGAGTTCGGCAATCGAGTAGTCCGCCCCCGACAGGCTCAGCCATACGACGATCTCTTCGCTGCTATCGGCTTTGGTGACTTCTGGGTTGTCGGCGTCGTCTGGGAGGTTGCGCAGCGCGCCGGAGATGCGGTCGCGTATATCGTTTGCCGCGGCGTTGATATCCATGGTGATGGCGAACTCGATTTCGATACGCGAGCGGCCATCTTCACTTTGAGAGGTGATCAGTTCGATACCTTCGACCCCGGCAATACGGTCTTCCAGCACTTGGGTAATACGTGTTTCTACCACACTTGCTGAGGCGCCGGGGTAGCGTGTATCGATACTAACGATGGGCGGGTCGACCGTGGGATACTCTTGAAGCGGTAAGCGATTGAGCGCCAGCAGTCCAAAGGCGATGATTAGCGCCGCAATCACCATGGCGAGCACGGGCCGCTGGACGGAAATATCGGATAAACGCATTAGCGATCAGCCTCCAGCAGCGAGCGAATATCCGTCGTTTCGTCGGCAATGCCCAGTAGCCTGACCTCTTGGCCTTCTCGGGCGAGCTGTAGGCCGTGGATCACGACCAAGTCGCCTTCACGAAGGCCTTCGAGGATTTCGACCTCGCCACTGCGTCGCTCGCCAATAGCGACCTCACGGCGTTCTAAGCGCGGGGCCTCCTGCTGTTGAATTACCATGACGAAATGGCGGTTGCCACTGGGCTGAAGGGCGGCTTCAGGGAGCACGAGCGTCTCGCGCACGCGCTGTTGCACGATGACCTCCATCAGCATGCCGGGGCGCAATTTCAAGTCGGGGTTGGCAAGCTCGGCGCGAACGTTCACGCTGCGGGAGGTGGGATCGATGCGCGTGCCGATACTAGCAATTTCCCCGCGAAACACCTCGTCTGGATACGCTGCGGTGGTGGCCGTTAGGCTCAGCCCGGCAGAGAGTCGGCCCAAAAACACCTCAGGCAAGGTGAAGTCGAGCTTCATGACGTCGAGCTTGTCGAGGGTCACCAGCGCCATACCTGGGGTGACGAGCGTGCCGACACTGACATCACGAAAGCCGACCCTGCCGCTAAACGGTGCAAGGATACGATAATTCTCGAGTCGCGCTTCTAGCGCTTGGGCATCGGCTTGCGCTTGGCGGAGCTGGGATTGCGTATCTTCGACGTCGGCTCTGGCCGCTAAGTTACGCTGCTGCAGCTGCGAGGCGCGGCCGGATGCATTGCGCCGCTCATCGGTGAGCGCTTGCGCTGCTCTCAATAGTGCCTGCTCTTCGGCATCTTCCAGACGAATGAGTAAGCGGCCACGCTCGACCTGTTCACCATCGTCAAAGTTGATCTCCGCGATGGTGTCGGTGACAGTAGCGGATAATGTCACGCTCTCGTCGGCGCTCAAAGTGCCCAGCGCTTCCAGCGGGTCCGACCAGGTGTCGGACGCTACTTGATACCCAATGACGGGTGGGGGTGTTTGCGCGCTGGCAAGAGTGGCCCAACCAAGCAGTAGTAAGAGGCCACAAAAGGTGCGTTTCGATGCAGGCATAAGTGTCTCGATATCATTCACGGACTGGGTGCTTTACGCTCCACCGTCCAGGCCGGTGTCAGCCCCTAGGCGCAGCGGTGCCGTACCGCCAAGCGAAATATTGTGCTCTTCTTGTACTTTAAGGATGATAATGTACAGCAATGTAGTGCTTTTTACCTGTTAAAATACCCGCTTATTCTTTTTGGGAGCCTTTGTAATGGTCTTCGACGTCGTGGTCATTGGCGCGGGCGCCGCTGGTTTGATGTGCGCGGCGCAGGCAGGCTATGCCGGGCGACGTGTCTTAGTGCTCGACCATGCCAACAAAGCGGGTAAAAAAATCCTAATGTCGGGGGGAGGCCGCTGTAACTTTACCAATCTTGATACGGCGCCTGGGCATTTTTACTCTGAAAATCCTTATTTTTGTATCTCCGCATTAAAACGTTACCGTCCAGAACACTTCGTATCGCTCGTGGAAACCCATGGCGTCGAGTATGTAGAAAAAGCGCCTGGACAATTATTTTGCGCCGATTCCGCTAAAGAGATCGTTCGGGTGCTGATGACCGAGTGTGAGTGGGCTGGGGCAGAGGTGGCACTGAAAACCTCCATCTCGCGCGTGGAGCGCCAAGGGGAGGGCATGCGCCTGACCACCTCCATGGGGACCATCGATGCAGGCGTGGTCGTGGTGGCTACAGGGGGGCTCTCCATTCCCACCATGGGGGCGACGGGATTTGGCTACGACATTGCGCGCCAGTTCGGCCTGGAGGTGCTGCCCACTCGCCCCGGCTTGGTGCCGTTTACCCTGAGCGATAGCTGGAAAGAGCGGGTCGCAGCGCTTTCTGGCGTCAGCCTGCCCTCGGCGGTGAGTTGCAAGGAGACGCGCTTTGTCGAGCCGATGCTGTTTACCCACCGAGGGCTGTCTGGCCCCTCCATGCTGCAGATCTCCAGCGTGTGGGAGTCTGGTAGCGCGATTACCATTGACCTCATGCCGGGTGAAAGCGTCGCGGAGGCCTTGCGTCATGCACGGCAGGAAACCCCTAAGCGCCTATTGTCTACCTGGCTTGGCGAGCGTTTTCCCAAGCGCTTTGCCCAAGCATTGCAAGAGTGGTACCCCAACGCAGAGCTGGCTATTCCGCTGGCCCAGTACAGCAATGAAGCGCTTGATGTGTGGGCTCAGCGGCTCAACCAATGGCAGCTAAAACCGGCGGGTACGGAAGGGTGGCGCACGGCGGAGGTGACGATGGGCGGGGTAAGTACCCATGCTATCTCATCGAAAACTTTCGAAGTCAAAGACCTACCGCAGTTGCGCTTCATTGGTGAGGTGCTGGATGTGACGGGGCAACTAGGCGGCTATAACTTTCAGTGGGCATGGGCTAGCGGTGTTGCCTGTGGACAAGCGTGTTAAGTGTCATCGACACGCATTAAACAAGCCGCTGCGGTAAGTGAGCCGCAGCGGCTTGTCGGATCATCCTTATCGCAGGCGTAGCGGTCAACGGACGATTATGTCGCCACTTTGGCAAGGAGCTTCAACTTTCGAAAGAGCATGTAACCTGCCAGTGCCTTACGACCTAGCACCATGGCACCGCCTGGATGACGTGCAATGCGTAACGCAGCAATGCCGCCAATGGCGTAAAGCGGCAGTTTGACGCTTTTCCAATGACGTTCCAGCGGGGAAGAGGCATGTAGCAACGTGTCGCTATCGACCAATATGTCGATACGCTGCTGCTCCAGTTCGGCGAGCAGCGCCGCCTTGCGCTCTGCTCGGCTGAGTGGTTTAACGACGCTATCGTGACGGGTCATCCTCATTCACCTCTAGCAAGGCCCGGTCCGCCGCAAGCTGCTTTAACGTTTCTTTGAGCAGCGTATGACGCTTGGCTTGACGAAGTGCTATTACGGCGAGTAGTACGCTGAGTGCAATCAGTACACCAGCACTCACGCTGATGGCCGTGAGACGATACGTGTCCCAAAAAAGCACAATGACAAGAGCCGTTAGCGTAGCAATGCCAAGAAGCAGTAATAGCAGGCTGGCACCAGCAAGCAGCAGTAAGACTAATAAGCGGGCGCGCTCTTCCTCTAGTTCCAAAACCGCCAAACGCAGGCGGGTCTCACTGTTGGCAACCAGTGTTTTTAGCAGGCGTTTGGCGGCGGAAAAGACACGTTGGGTAGGACCCAAAGCCATTAGCGACGTCCGAGGAGCATACCAACGACAAGGCCCGCTGCGGCACCAAGGCCGATGCTGGTCCAGGGGTTCTCACGGACGTAACGATCACAGCAATCGACCTGCTCTGAAAGCGTCTCGCGGGTATCTTCGTAAAAACGTTCACCGCGGGCTTCTAGGCGGGCACGGGTATCTTTCAAACGTCGTTCGGCACGCTCACGCAGGTCGCGCATTTCGCCGCTAGCATCCTTGGAGGTGGCGTTCATCAGCTCTTCGACGGTTTCGCTGAGGTGACGCAGATCCTCTTTGAGCTGGTCAGCACGGGCAGAGGTGTCTGTATTACGTTTTGCCATGATGTCTTCCTTTGACGAGTGAATGAGTTACGACTTCGAGTGACGACTTCAGCATAGCAGTCATCATCATATAGACAACCTTACTGGCTTAACGGTTCAGCCCAGTGGCGCTGAACAGTGGGTTGAGGCTAAAACCAAGGCTCAGGCGATGCACGCGGTGGTTGTAATCGATCATGCTCTCGCCGTAACCGTAGTAATACTGCACATGGGTGCGCACGCCGTTGAACGCGGGCCAGCTGTAATCGATCTGCGTGCCGTAGTTGCCGGCGCTAGGGTTGCCACGCAGTTGACCGGCAAATTCATGGTTGTTTTGCAGGCGCTTGGCGAGGCGAATGTCGCCATAGCCGACGAAGCGCTCGATATCGGGGTTGTCATCATCGCTATCCGACTCGGGCACGCGCCAGTGGGGCGCCAGGGTGAGCGCCCAATCGCCGCTTTGGAAGGTGCTTTCCAAGTACACTCGGTTCCAACTGCGCGAGAGCGGATCGGAGCGGCCGTTTGATTGATGGATGAACGACACGCGGTTGCGGGTGTTCACCCATCCCAAGGCACTCCAGGCGTTGTCGAAGTCGATAAACACTTCGGGCTCATAGTTGGTTTCGCGAAACGGCGAGGAGGCATCGGTGTTGTACGCCTGCCACCAGCTTCGCTGGGTATACGCAAAGTAAACGTCGCCTATGTCACCGAAGACATTTTCGGCCAAATTGAACTTGGCACTGAATTGAAATTTGACCTCACCACTATCCGGTTGAACGTCGTCTGTGATGCTGCGGAAATTTTCGACGTTTTGATTCGTGTTGTAGCTAATGGGGAACAGATAGTTGGTGCGATGCGTCGTGATGGCGAAGGGGTTACGTGACGACTCTTGTTCCAACTGTCGCCGTTCGCTCAGGTCTTCTAGCGCTACTTCGACTGGCAGCGGCGCTGGTTCGATACCCTGGGCGGCATCTTCGGGTGCTTCGATTTGCTGAAGCTGCTGGCGCAACTGGTAGAGTTCGGTATTGAGCGCTTGAATGCGCGCTTCAATGTCTTCTCGGGAATCGGCTATGGCGCTTTGACTGAGCACGGTCGCGCTCACAAATGTCGCCAAACCGGTGAACAGCAGTTTTCGGGTAACCATCAACGTGGCTCGCAAATTAAGAGTAGAGAGATGCCAGCATTGTTTCTATACATGCCGCTTGTGTAAGTCAACTCCGTATGGCGACGTGCTGACAATATTGCGTCGAGCTGTCTTACCCATGACAATGGCCATCTCGCCCGACATCGCGGGCCGATATGTCTATGAGGCATCCGTCACGTGTTTAGAAATGCCCTGAAAGCCGCCATCGGCTGCCTGTTTGTGGTAGTGCTGTTGGCGGAAACCGCCATCGCTCAAAGCACCTCGATCGAGGGCGTTCCTCCTCAAGCTAAGCTCTCCGAACGCTTGGCAGTCATTGAATCTCTTGAAACTGAGCCTACCGCTGAGCAGCAGCGTGACCAAGCGGCGTTGACCGCTGCATTGCAGGCATATGAGCGGCTCCAAGCGATCGAAGAGCGTCAGCAGGCACTCGAGCAGCGGGTCAGTCAGGCGCCTGAGCAGTTGCTACGCCTGGAGCGTGAGCTCAACGCTGCGCAAGAGGAGAGTCTGCAGCTGTCGGTCGACAACCTTAGCGATATGCCTTTAGAGGCTTTGGAAGCCGAACAAGCGGATGCCGTGATCGAACTGCAGCAGCTCCAGAGCCAAATGGCCGAGGTGAATTCCCAACTCCTTGCGGCGCAAACGCTGCCCGAGCGGGCGCAACAGGCCATTTCCGAGGCGCTGCAGCGGGCTGAAACACTGCGTCGTGAGCACGATACCCGAGCCGCGCTGCTCGCCGACCGCCAGCTTTCGGCCCGTGAGGATGCCCAGCTCATTCAGTGGCGCTTAGAGCGAGCGGTGGCCGAGCAAGAGGTCACCCTGAACCAGCGGGAGTTGAGCGCTAACAGTCGCCTGCGCGAGCTGGCTCAGCAGCGTCGTGACCTGATTGCCTTGCAAATCGACCAGCAAGAGCAGCAGCTCAACCTGCTCCAGGGCGTGATCGACCGCCAGCGACGTCTTCAGTCTGAACAGGCCATTGCCGACGCCGCCAAGAACGATCCATTGATCGCCGAGGGGCACCCTGTCGTGCTGAATGCACAGCAGATCAACCAAACGCTTAGCCTGGAGCTATTGCGGGCGACGGACCGTGCCAATGGCATCGTGCGCGAAAACATCGAGGCGCAGCGCCAGTTGGAGCATGTTCGCCAGCTCCAGCGCAGCCTCAACGAGCAGATGGAGGCGATTCGCGGCAGCCAACTGTTGTCGCGTATTCTTCGCGAACAGCGTCAATCGCTACCCGTTGTGGTGCCGCGCCGGGATTTGCAAGATGAGATCGCCGATCTGCGTTTGAAGCAGTTCGATCTCATCCGCCAGCGCGATCAACTCCGGCAGGGCGAGCGGCTGGCAGCTCAGCGCCTGGAAGAGGCTGGCGTCGATGTCACGCCAGGGCTGGTGGATTCTCTGACCCGCTTGTATCAATCCCGACGCGAGCTGGTCGAGCAGCTCGAACAAGCATACGGCAACCTATTAAGCTCGGCTATCGAGCTACAGCTCAATCAGCAGCAGCTGCTCAGCACGACACAAGATTTACGCACTACCATCGATGAGCAGCTGTTTTGGGTGGCCAACAGTCGTCCTCTAGATGTGAACTGGCTGCGCCAACTGCCCCAGCATCTTCAGCAGGAGTGGCGGGAAGGGGAGTGGCGCGCGGTGTTGCCTACTCGTTGGAAAGGGCTCTCATGGGACATGTTGGTGGGCGCGCCACTGCTGCTGTTGAGCGTGGTTTTAATCGCTTTGCGAGGGCATATCAAAGCGCGTTTGGCGCTGATTCATTCACAAATTGGCCGTTTGAAGAGCGATACCCAGCTGCATACCCCCAAGGCCGTTTTGCTCAATGCACTGCTGGCGGTACCAGGCCCGCTGGCGTTGGCTGGCACGGGCGTAGCCCTACGTACGGCGGAAGGCGGTCTGGCCCTTGGACTGGCACCGGCGCTGCTGCAGCTTGGTTTGAGCTGGTTCGTGGTAGCCCTTGGGCGGCGACTGCTGGTGCCCGACGGCGTCGCCGAGCGTCACTTTACCTGGTCACCGGCGTACAACGCGCGGCTGCGTCGCTTGTTGATTGGGCTGGGCATGGCGCTGGTACCGGTCGTGGCCATTGCGGCCATGTCTGAACAGATGGAGACCCCCTTGGCCCAGCGCCCTGTCGCCATGGCACTGTTCATGGGGGGGCTGCTTGCCATGGCGTGGTCGCTGACGCAGCTCATCCTGGCCCATGTCCCAATCTTTGGTGTGCGGCTTTTCAGGCTGATCTTGGGGCTCGCCATGGCCGCCGTTCCACTGGTGCTGATGGGCCTGGTTGCCTGGGGCTACGAGTACACGGCGCTCAGGCTGGTAGCGCGTTTTGCCATTACGCTCTACCTATTAGGGCTTTGGGTGGTAGTGGAGGCGACGGTGGTGCGTAGTTTGGCCGTTGCCGCCCGCCGCTTGGCCTACCGCCGAGCGCTGGCCAGACGGCGCGCCCAGGTGCAAGAGGGTGCCGAAGGCGGGCTCGAGGTAGTCGAAGAGCCGCCGCTGGATATGGAAAAGATCAACGCTCAGTCGCTGCGGCTCTCCAAGCTGATTCTACTGATTGGTTTCAGTGCGCTGCTCTATTTGGTGTGGTCGGACCTGCTCTCGGTGTTGGGTTACTTGGACCAGGTATCGCTTTGGGACGCGGGCGAAGGCGATCTGGTCGATGATGCTCTCTCCATTTCGGATTTTTTTACGGCGCTGCTGGTGGTGGCTGTCACGTTCATCATGGCGAGTAACCTGCCAGGACTGCTCGAAGTCATGGTGCTCTCTCGCTTGGCGCTCAAGCAGGGCAGCGCTTATGCGATTAGCTCACTGCTCTCTTACACCATCGTAGGCACCGGGATCGTCATGTCGCTGGCGACCTTGGGGGTCTCTTGGGACAAGCTGCAGTGGCTGGTGGCGGCGCTGAGTGTGGGTTTGGGGTTTGGCTTGCAAGAGATCTTTGCCAACTTCATTTCGGGATTGATCATTCTGTTCGAGCGCCCCATTCGTATCGGCGACACCATTACGCTAGGGAACCTTCACGGCACGGTCAGCCGGATTCGCATTCGGGCGACCACGGTGACCGACTTCGACCGCAAAGAGATCATCATTCCCAACAAAACGTTCGTGACCGACCAACTGATCAACTGGTCGCTCTCCGACAACGTGACCCGCGTGGTGCTCACCTACGGCGTCTCCCACGGTTCGGATTTACCACTCGTGCATAGACTGTTACGTCAAGCTGCCGATGAGAACGCACGCGTATTGGATGACCCGGAGCCGCAGGTGTTCTGCTTGAGCTATGGGCCACACAGCCTGAATTTCGAACTGCGTATTTTTGTCAATGACCTACTGGACCGCTTGTTTGCTGCCGACGAGGTGAACTGCCGGGTGGACGAGCTGTTCAAGGAGGCTGGAGTGAAAATCGCCTTCGAGCAGTTGGACGTATGGCTACATCGTGAGCAGGGAGAGCCGGTGAACGTGCAGTCGGATTCGACTCTCCCGCCCGCTACCTTGAGCTGATCGCTACCGCTTGCTGGCAAATAGTAGAAACTCCCGATTGCCGTCGCTGCCGGTAATCGGGCTCTCTTGCCAGTGACTGATGACGAGGCCGCACTGCTCGCAGGCGTCGCGTATGTGGTGTTCTACCTCTTGATAGCGCTGCGGGTCGCGCACGATGCCGCGCTTATCCAGCGCGCCTGGGTCGAGTTCGAACTGCGGCTTGACCAGGGAGAGGAGCTGCCCGCTGGGTGGCAGCAGTGCGGCAACCTCAGGCAAGATCAGGGTCTGGGAAATAAACGAAACATCCATGACCGCAAGATCAATGGGCCGTTCGGCGAGGGTGTTCAATAGCGCCGCTGCACCGCTCATATAGCGGGCGTTGAGTCCTTCTAGGCACGTCACACGAGGGTCGCTGCGCAGGTGGCTGGCGAGTTGGTCGTGGCCCACTTCCACACCAATGACGTGGCGCGCGCCGAACTGCAGGGCGCAGTCGGTAAAGCCCCCCGTCGATTGACCAATATCCAGCACGCCTCGCTCGTCGAGGCGCATATTTAACGTCAGTAGCACGCTCTCCAGCTTGAGCCCCGCCCGAGAGGCGTAGCGCTCCTCTGGGTCTGCGTCGATGCGTAGCGGCGTATCGGAGGGCCATTTCTCCGATGGTTTGCTCAGCGGCTTACCGTTGCTCAAAAAAACGCGCCCGTTTTTGATCAGTCGTTGGGCACGGGTACGAGAACTGGCCAGCCCTTGGCTGACCAACAGTTGGTCGAGTCGTATCATGGTGGTCATGTCTGTGATGGTAAAGCGCCCGGGTTATTGGGGCCCCTGGTCAGCCTGTAGCGCGGCGGAAGGGAGACGAGTCGCTCCCCAACTACGATGCAGATATCCCTTCACGCGGTCGAGCTCCTCGGTGGATACCGTCGCCAGTTCGCCGCGCTCTAAGGGGTCGTAGTGGTAAATATAGAGTCGCGAGGTGAACTGCTCGAAGGGCAGGGATGCCTCGCCAAAGCGCTCGCCGTTGCCGGACGTGCTGACCTTGACCCCGTCGCCCCAATCTTGGCCACTGTCGTTGTTGGGGTTGTAGAAGTAGACCCGCATGATGTCGTTGGGGTCTAGCGAGGCGCGCAAAATCGTAATGGCGTGCCAGCCAATAAACCGTGCGGCGCTGTCGGTCACGGCAATACCCGCAGGCTGGGGATGAATCAACGGCTGGTTGCCGTTGTAGTACGGATGATAGCTGGCATAAAAATGGCGGACGAAACTATCGACTTCGGCCAACTGGCCGGTCGCGACATCGACATTGATGCTGAAGCCACGGCCAGACCACCAGCCATGAAATTCAGGGTTGACCCAACGGTGTGGATCGCCCTCGCGACCTAAGCAGCGACGTCCCATCTCGGCATAAATTCGGTCCAGATGGGGCACTACGATCAGTGACACCGGATCGAGATCCATCGGCAGCTCGGTAGCCACGCCCGAGATACTCTCGTTGGAGGAAATCGGCTGGCCTTCGAAGTGCATGATGATTTCATCGTCCCGCGCCGCCCAAGTCACCATCTGCAGCAGATAGTCCGGGTCGTTATAGGCCCACATGGAGAGTGCCCGCGCCGATTGGCAGGTAGGGTTGTTACCCTGACCGACACCCAGCGGTAGCCCTAGCATGCACAATACACCCTCGATGAGCCGTGCACGGGGTGAGGCTACCTCGCCATACGCTAGGGTCAAACGCGCCTCGGCCCACTCGGAGAGTTGAAGGTTGAGCTGACGCCACATGGCGGGTGCGACAGGCGGTTGATAGAGGATGCCGCGTTCTAGTAAAAGTGCCAGACCGTACACCGCCTGCGCGGTGGCCGGGTAAACACCGCTGCGAATCAGTGCATGCACCAGCTCTCGGTAGCAGAGCAAACAGTCGCGGCCGGTGGAGGAGAGCCCAAGGGCTTCGGAGAGCAGGTGGTCGCCCTCTTCTAGCAGGTAGCGTAATAGCACCGCATGGTAAGGAGATACCAGGCCGGTATCGTGCATGGCGCGGGCAAAACCAATGGATTCTGCCTGAAGCGTGGCGTTATCCATTCGCTCCAGACGCCCTCGGTAGATATCGATGCCGGGATCTTCCCGGCAGGCTTGTGTCGGGCCATATAGCGAGCTGACGAGTCGATCCGCGCCATGGCCGCTGGCCCCTAGATCGATGTCTGGATTGGCTTGGCAGAGTGCAATCTGGGTGATCATCTGTTTAATGGCATCGACCTGAATCGGGCGCTGCTTGAGAATGCGCCAGATCTCATCGATCAACTGATCGATGACGTACTCATAGCCGATACGCTCGGCCAGATGGTGAAACAGCTGACGAGAAATGTTGGCTAAGCGCCCTTGGGTCTCTCGCTCGGCTTCGCTGGGTGCGTTGAAGAGCAGCCACAGATTGATCGCCATGACCTGGGTAAGGTAGTGATGGGCATGCTCTTGAGAAACGAGCGGGTGGGCATAATCGCCCTTGGCGACGGCGAGAAGCCGTAATTCGCTGAGCGCTTCGATGACGACCACGTTGGCATCGGCGCTTTTCAGCGAGAAGGTCGTCAAAGTAGGTACCAAAAACTGAGGAGTTGCCCAATCGGAACCTTCAAAGACCCCGGCAGACTCGATATCCATCGAGCGATGCTCCAGAGCGGCACATCCGCCTGCTTGAAGGAGCACGCGGCGTGCAGTGTCGAGCACGCGGGGGAGCTTTGACGGTTTAGAAAAGGTTGGCGCCTGCGAAAGCAGGCGCAATGCATCATCGAATTTGCTCAGTAGTCCAGCAAGCTTGCCATCTTGTGTGGCAGTAGCCTCGTGCTTGGTCGTCACGGTGACTCCTTATCCCAGCGTAAGCGGGGATTATACATAGAAGTCGAGATCTTCTTGGCGTTTGAGGAGATCGCGAATCGTATGTGCATCGTCACCCTTAAAGTAGATCAACCCCCAGTGAGTGCCAAAGGCGGTGCGTTTCGTGACGGTCTCTTCCAGCGGTGGGGTCAGCTCGTGAGACTCGAAGTAGGGGTGATCTTCCGTCTCTTCTGGAATCTCTAGGCGGCTCACGACGCGGCGGCGTGGATAGACGCCGAAGCAGCCTGCAAAGCCGTCGGCATCGACGATCTCTTTCGGGAAGAACTCAGCCACTTCTTCTTTGGTGCTTTTCGGGTCGAAGACCAGCATGGACGCCTGAT